>NZ_JAJCXB010000129.1 GCF_020564935.1 Streptomyces pinistramenti | reverse complement strand
TTGTGCCGCAAGGGTTTCAGCGTGATTTGCCTGAAAATGACTTTGAAGTTATTCTGTCGGGAGTGGTCGCGTTAAAAGCGACCCCCGCAACGACGGCCATCGTTCGGGGGCGTGACCACCTGTAGGAATTCTATTTTGCGACAGACAACACAGGTGATACGGCAATGATAACACGTCAAGTGAGCCATCGCCCAGTATGGGGCGGTGCGCATGAAAAATCCTGAACTCCAGAACCTCACGGACTATTCCCCCTCAGATGCGCCCTGGGACGCTCACAGAAGCGTTTCTGACGACGTGGGAGGGATTTACCTGCTTGCGGCCGAATATGAGCGCTACGGGGCGCGTATGGCCTCCTGCGGCGGTTTACTGCGTTTCGGGTGGTCTACCCTCAAAGAAACCGGAGAAACGCGCCTGAGGCTGCGTGAGGCGCATTTCTGCCGTGTCCGGCACTGTCCTGTCTGCCAGTGGAGGCGCTCCCTGATGTGGCAAGCCCGTTTCTACCAGTCCCTGCCGCGTATCGTGGCGGATTACCCCGATTCCCGCTGGATGTTCCTGACCCTGACCGTGCGCAACTGTGCGATCGGGGAGCTGGGCGATACGCTGAGCCGGATGAACACGGCTTTCCAGCGGCTGAAGGATCGCAAAGAGTTCAGACCAGTTCAGGGATGGATCCGCACCACGGAAGTCACCCGCGGCAGTGACGGCAGCGCACACCCGCACTTCCACACACTGATGATGGTTCCGCCTGGCATGCTTAACGGGAAGAGTTACGTCAAACATGCGCGCTGGGTTGAGCTGTGGCGGGAGTGCCTTCGGGTCAGCTACGATCCGAATGTCGATGTCCGGGCAGTGAAACCCCGGAAGCCGAAGGACGGCGAATCGCTGGCCTGCGCGACCGCCGAACTGGTGCGCGGCGCGGTGGCCGAGACCCTGAAATATTCCACGAAGCCGGCCGACATGGTCGCCGATCCTGAATGGTTCCTCGAACTGACCCGCCAGACGCACAAGCGCCGCTTTGTGGCGACCGGCGGCGCACTCAAAGACGTATTGAAACTCGATCAGGAAACCGATGCCGACATGGTGATCGGGGATGATATTTCCGAGGGCGATGA
>NZ_JAJCXB010000128.1 GCF_020564935.1 Streptomyces pinistramenti | reverse complement strand
GGTCGGTGAGGAGGCCGGGGACGGGCGGGCGGGCGGTCCTTCGGGGGTCAGGGCGGCGTAGCCCCAGGCGATGGCAGCGGCGGCCGCGGCGGCGGCGAGCGGCAGGGCGAAGCGGCGCGTCCAGAAGCCCGCGCCGGAGCGCAGGCCGCGCCGTGGCTGCGGCATCGGCGGCCGGGCCGGGCGCAGGTCTCGTGGGCCGATGGTGTCGGCCCGCGCCGCGAGGGCGTGCCGCAGCCGGGTCTCCACGGGCCGTTCGGCGCCGGGGTCGTGGCCTTCGGTGGTCATGACCGCTCTTCCAAGATCTTCTCCAGGGAGTCCAGGGCCCGGCTGGCGAGGGACTTCACCGAGCCGCGGCTGATGCCGAGGGTTGCCGCGATCTGCGCCTCGGTCAGGTCGCCCCAGTACCGCAGGACGAGGACCTCACGGCGGCGTGCGGTCAGCCGGTTCAGCGCGGCGAGGACCTCGCGGTGCTCCTCGTCGAGCACGATCCGCTCCTCGGCCGACGGCGCGTCGGCCTCGTGCGGCGGCGTGTAGTTGCGGGCGCTGCGGCGGCGTCTGAGTACCGAGCGTGCGGCGTTGACGACGGCGGTCCGCAGGTAGGCGAGGGCGTTGTCGACGTCGGTGAGCCGCTCGCCGTGGCGTTTGCAGAGCGCGGCGAACGCGTCCTGGACGACGTCTTCGGCGGTGGCGCGGTCGTCGACCAGCAGCACGGCGAGACGGACCATGGCCAGCCGGTGCGCGTGGTACAGCTCGCCGATCGTCGGCTGCTGCTCGGGGGCCTGGGCGGTGCCGGGCGGGCCGTACGCGGGCGGGCTGTACGGGCCGGGTGTGCGGGCCGTGGCTGCGGCGCGGGTGGACGGGTGGCGGTGTGCGTACCCGGGCCGGCCGGTGTCCGCGCCGCGCGCCGCGGCCGGGCGGACGGTGCGGCGCAGCCACTGCCACAGGGCAGGCCGCAGCCCCGGCACGGCGAACCGTACCGGGGCGGGCTGTGGGAGTGCGGTGAGTTCCATCGGTTCCCAGGGAGGGGCGTGGGGTCAGGCGCGCCGACGGCGGGCGGCGTAGACGGTGCCGCCGCCGATGGCGAGCAGCGCGGCGGCGCCACCGCCCAGCGCGAGGGTGGTGCCGTCGGACGCGCCGGTGTGCGCGAGCTGCTTCTTGTCGGCGTCGCCCGTGCGGCCGACGGCGGGTGCGGGGGCGGGCGTGGCACGGGTGTGGTC
>NZ_JAJCXB010000127.1 GCF_020564935.1 Streptomyces pinistramenti | reverse complement strand
GGGGGGGGGGGGGGGGGGGGGGGAGCGGTGGCTCGGGGACGGGGCCCGGAGGGGGGCCGCCGGGCTCGGGGCCCGGATCGCCGGGGTCGGGTTCGCGGGCGAGCGTCCCGTACGGGTACTTGGTCGGTTGCCGCTGCATCGCGTGCCTCCGATGGTGGACTGCTGCGTGCGTCTGACCCCTGTACCCGAGTTTCGCCCGTCCATGGCCGCCGCGCACGACGAATTGCGGCGGGCCGCCGCCGGCGGTCACCCGTGGCCGGCCGCGGCACCCGTCAGCGGGAAGTGGCAGGCCACCCGGTGCCCGGGGGTGTCCGGTTCGGCGGGCGGTGGCTCGGTCGTCGCGCACAGGTCGCGGGCGGCCGGGCAGCGGGTGCGAAAGCGGCAGCCGGACGGCGGCGCGGCGGCCGACGGGGTCTCGCCGCCCAGCGGGGTACCGGTCGGCGCGGCAGCCGGATCGGGGGCGTTGACGGTGTCCAGCAGTCCCCTGGTGTAGGGGTGCAGGGGCCGGGCGAAGACCCGCGCGGCCGGGCCGGTCTCGACGAGTTTGCCGAGGTACATCACCCCGACCGAGTCCGCGAGGTGCCGCACCACCGCCAGGTCGTGCGAGATGAAGAGGTAGGTGAGGCCCTTCTCGCGCTGGAGGTCGCGCATCAGGTTGAGGATCTGTGCCTGGACGGAGACGTCGAGGGCGGAGACCGGTTCGTCGGCGACGACGAGGGCGGGCGCCAGGGCGAGGGCGCGGGCCAGGCCGAGGCGCTGCCGCTGGCCGCCGGAGAATTCGTGCGGGTAGCGGTCGACGGCGCCGCGCGGCAGCCCGACGTCGTCGAGCAGCGCGGCGATCCGCTCCTGTTGTGCCGCCCGGTCGCCGATGCCCTGGATGACCAGCGGCTCGCGCAGTACCGCGCCGACCCGCATCCGGGGGTCCATGGAGGCGTAGGAGTCCTGGAACATCAGCTGGACATCCCGGCGGTGGGCGCGCAGTTGCCCGCGCGAGAGGGCGCCGATGTCGCGGGCGCCGATCTCGATGGTGCCCGCGGTGGGCGCTTCGAGGCCGACGACCATCCGGCCGAGGGTCGACTTTCCGCAGCCCGATTCCCCGACGATGCCGAACGTCTCCCCGCGCCGGACCGTGAGCGAGACCCCCGCGACGGCGCTGACCTGGGATCCTTCGCCCTTGCGCCGGGCGAAGGGGCCGCCGTGCAGCGGGTAGGTCTTGGCGACGTCGGAGAGGCGCAGCAGGAT
>NZ_JAJCXB010000126.1 GCF_020564935.1 Streptomyces pinistramenti | reverse complement strand
CCCGCCTCCTCACCCCCACCGAACACCACATCGCCCAACTCGCCGCCCAAGGCCACACCAACCGCACCATCGCCCACCACCTCAACACCACCCTCCGCAACATCGAATCCCACCTCACCCACACCTACCGCAAACTCCAAATCACCGGCCGCCACCAACTCACCCAACACTTCCCCACCCCCCAAACCACCCAGCCCACCAACACCCAAAACACATAACACCAACCAACAACAGCACCGGCACCGGCACCGGCAGACAAAAAGAAAAAGAAGGGGCTGGCAGCCGAGGCCGAATACCCCTCAAACCATCAACACCCCAAACAGAGACAGAAGCACAGTAAAGACATCAGGCACCCAGCCACTCAAGAGCCAGACCACCCGGCCAACCACGCGAACCCATCTGCCATGCGCCGAAAGCGTCGGATTCCGCAAACTCGATCAAACAACCGCGGAAAACCCCCGGGCCCAACACCACCTTCCACAACTTTCCACACCTCAGATTTCCGGAACTCAAAGGCGCCCTCAAAAGACGTCCGATCGGATCTGCCTCTGACGAGAATCGGATTGCAGATCGCGGACGAGGCGCGGGCCATCAAGACGGAGATGGCGCGGGTCCGGAGGAAGCGGGCATCTTCTCTCAGCGGGGCCTCATCAAACCCTGCCGGAGCCGCACTTGCCGCCCTCCCTACGGGTCAGCCCCACAAGCAGCCATAGCAGCGCTCGATGCAGGCAGCGAGGTGCGGGGAATCCTGCATGCCGCGACCGAGCACAGCACCCGCGACCTCCGAGAGAACAAGTGGTACTACGTCTGGGCTCTTTCCAGGAGGAGTGAGGCCACGGAAGACCGAACGGGAAAATGCCTCCCTTTGCACCCAGGCCATCGTCATCGCACCCCCACGAGGCGGGAGAGGTTCCCCGACCACTCGACCAGGAACCGCAGAACATGCGCGCCGCCACAGGCTGACAGGACCAGCACCTCGCCGCCGAGCTGACAGCCCATCAGGAACTTCCGGAAGTGGCGGCGCCTGCACGTCAGTTGTCCGCCTCGCCCGGCTCAGTTGCCTGCCCCGTCCAACCCGGTTCGCCCTGCCGGCCACACGCTCAGGCTCGGCGGTCGACGGACCGGTGACCTGCCGAGGGGAGGCACCCCCCGCTCAACGCTCCGCCCGCACAGCACCCGGGCACCCCTGTCACGGCCCGAATCCCGCCCCCCGGTACCCGCCTACCGTGCATGCGGAATACACCTGGCGCGCCCTCCGCAAGGCCGGACGACTCATGCCCCCGACACCAGGACAAGCTCCCGAACACCACAAGCAACCCCCTGCTCCACCCAACAGGCCAACCAGCACCAGCACCAGCACCAGCACCGAGGCCGCCCAGCCCCCCCCCCCCCCCCCCCCCCCCCCCCCACCCCCCACCCCCCCCCCCCCCCCCCCCCCCCCCCCCCCCCCCCCCCCCCCCCCCCCCCCCCCCCCCCCCCCCCCCCCCCCCCCCCCCCCCCCCCCCCCCCCCCCCCCCCCCCCCCCCCCCCCCCCCC
>NZ_JAJCXB010000125.1 GCF_020564935.1 Streptomyces pinistramenti | reverse complement strand
TCCCGCGCCGCCTTCCCCGTCCCCCCGTACACCACCAACTTCTCCGGATGCTCAGCCACCTCCGGATCCAAATTGTTCTGCAACATCCGCAACGCAGCCTCCTGCTGCCACCCCAAGGTGTTCAGCTGGGAGCCACGTGAGGCGCGTACCGGGCGTGCACCGTGCATGGTGAGTCCTTTTCTGTGATCGGACGGCCGAAAGGTCGAACGGCCGGGGAAGAGAGGGGAGTTGGACGTGCGAGCGGGGGTGCGGGTCAGCGCAGCGGGCCGGTGACGGATTCGGCGGCGCGGAGCGCGCGTCCGGAGGCGACGCAGCGGACCGCGGCCTCGATCTCCGGGGCGAGATAGCGGTCGGTGCCGGGCCCCGGCACGTCCTGGCGCAGCTCGGCGAGGACCGCGGCGGTGGCCGGTGCAGGGGTGAGCGGGGCGCGCAGGTCGAGGGCGCGGGCCGCGGTCAGCAGCTCCACCGCGACGACCCGGGTGAGACCGTCCACCGCCTTGCGCAGCTTGCGGGCCGCGGCCCAGCCCATGGAGACGTGGTCCTCCTGCATGGCGCTGGAGGGGATCGAGTCGACGGACGCCGGCGCGGCCAGCCGCTTCAGCTCGGAGACGATGGCGGCCTGCGTGTACTGGGCGATCATGTGGCCGGAGTCCACACCGGGATCGTCGGCGAGGAAGGCGTTCAGCCCGTTGTTGCGCGCCACGTCCAGGAACCGGTCGGTACGGCGCTCGGCGACCGAGGCGACGTCGGCGACGGAGATGGCGAGGAAGTCCAGGACGGCGGCGACCGGCGCGCCGTGGAAGTTGCCGTTGCTCTCGACCCGCCCGTCGAACGTCACCACCGGGTTGTCCACGGCGCTCGCCAGCTCCCGGGACGCCACCAGCGCGGCGTGCGCCATGGTGTCCCGCGCGCTGCCGTGCACCTGCGGGGAACAGCGCAGCGAGTACGCGTCCTGCACCCGGGTGCACTCCGGGCCGCGGTGACTCGCCACGACGCCCGAACCGGCCAGTACGGCACGGAGGTTGGCGGCACTGTCGGCCTGCCCGGGATGCGGCCGCAGCTCCTGGAGGTCGGCCGCGAAGACGGCGTCCGTACCCAGCTGGCCCTCCACGCTCATCGCGGCCCCGATGTCGGCGGTGCGCAGCAGCAGCCGCAGGTCGTGCAGGGCGAGCAGCAACTGGCCGAGCATGCCGTCGGTGCCGTTGATGAGGGCCAGGCCCTCCTTCTCCCGCAGGACGACCGGGGCGATACCGGCGGCCGCCAGCGCCTCGCCCGCCGGGCGCAGCTCGCCGTCGGCGTCGCGGACCTCGCCCTCGCCCATGACGGCGAGCGCGCAGTGCGCGAGCGGCGCCAGGTCACCGGAGCAGCCGAGCGAGCCGTACTCGCGCACGACCGGCGTGATCCGGGCGTTGAGCAGCGCGGCGTAGGTCTGCGCCGTCTCCAGACGGACCCCGGTGCGGCCGGTCGCGAGCGTCGAGAGGCGCAGCAGCATCAGCGCGCGGATGACCTCGCGCTCCACCTCGGGGCCCGAACCGGCGGCGTGCGAGCGGACCAGGCTGCGCTGGAGCTGGTCGCGCAGCTCGGTCGGGATGTGCCGGGTGGCGAGGGCGCCGAAGCCCGTCGAGACCCCGTAATGGGGCGTCACGTGATCGGCCAGCGCCTCGATGACCTTGCGGCTCTGGTTGATCTCCTGCTGCGCCGCCGGGGACAGCGCCACGGTGGCGCCGTCGCGGGCGACGGATACGACATCGTCGGCGGAGAGCGCACCGACGTCTACGAGAACATGTGCCATGCGTCTATGAAGCGCCAGGCCGGAATGGCTCTGCCAGGCCCGCCGACGCCAATCTGTCTGGGATCCAAGACATATAGGGGACGGGCGGCCGTCTGGTGGCCCAGACAGCGGTAGCGTCGCGGCATGTCCATCGTGCCCGCGGCGGCCCAGGTCCTGGCCGTACTGCGCTACCTCGCCCGACAGGCGGGACCGGTCCCGGCCGCCGTCATCAGCCGCGACGTGGGGCTGCCGCGCTCCACGACGTACCACCTCCTCGACACCCTGGTGCACGACGGTTTTGTGGTGCACCTGGCGGAGGAACGGCGCTACGGGCTGGGCGTCAGCGCCTTCGAACTCGGCTCCGGCTACAGCCGCCAGGCACCGTTCCAGCGGCTGGCACGGGTACCGCTCGCCGCACTGGTGGACCGCACGGGACACAGCGCCCACCTCGCGGTGCTGCACGGCCGCGAGGTGATCTACGTCATCGAGGAGCGGGCACTCGGCCGCCCGCCGCTGGTCACCGAGGTCGGCGTGCGGCTGCCGGCCCATCTGACGGCCAGCGGCCGGGCGATGCTGGCCCGGCTGCCGCGCGCACAGGTGCGGGCGCTGTTCCCCGATCCGTCCGCGTTCGTGGAACGCACCGGCACGGGACCGGGCTCGCTGTCCGCGCTGCACCATCTGCTCATCGCGGTCAGGCGCCGCGGCTACGCGACGGAGGAGGGCGAGGTCACCGCCGGCTTCTCATCGGTCGCCGCACCCGTGCTCGACCACGGATCGCACCCGATCGCCGGGGTGGCCGCGACCTTCCCCGCCGCGCAGGTGGACGCCGAGCAGCGCGGCCACATCGCCGACCAGGTGGCACGCACCGCCCGCGAACTGACCCTGCGGGTGGGCGGGACACCGGCGGCCCCATAGGCAGGCAGCGGTCGGTACGGCACCCCGGGGCGCCCCGGAGCGCGCCCGAACGGACCGGACACGTACGGGCGTTGATGTTTTGTTCAGCGAATGGCAAGCGGCTGCCGCCAGGCTCTTTC
>NZ_JAJCXB010000124.1 GCF_020564935.1 Streptomyces pinistramenti | reverse complement strand
GTCATACCCGGGGCCGGCGCGGCGGCCCCGGGTATGACGGCAGGTGCAGCGGGCTCCGGGGGGCGGGGGCGCGGGGTGCGCGTGGCCCCTGAAGGCGCTGTGCAGCCATCGCGCCGTCATCGGGACTCCCGTTCGCCGGGGCCATCATGACGGGTGTACGGGGCGCGGCACGTCACAGCCCCGGGCCTTCCGCACGGCCGCGGATGAGGGAGAATGAAGGCTCTGCCAGGGTGGGTTGTCCGAGTTGGGTCAGTTTGGCGCTCGATGCCATATCGAAGCCGCCAACTCGGCTGGATTGCAGAGGGGATTCAGTGGGCGACGAGGTCGAGATGGACGGCAAGGAGGGCAGGCTGCTCGCCGGCCGTTACCGGCTCGCCGGAGTCCTCGGCCGCGGCGGCATGGGCACGGTCTGGCGGGCGCGCGACGAGGTGCTGGGCCGTACGGTCGCGGTCAAGGAGCTGCGCTTCCCCGGCGGCGTGGAAGAGGACGAGAAGCGCCGGCTGATCACCCGCACCCTGCGCGAGGCCAAGGCCATCGCCCGGATCCGTAACAACGGCGCGGTGACGGTGTACGACGTCGTCGACGAGGACGACCGGCCGTGGATCGTGATGGAGCTGGTCGAGGGGCGGTCGCTGGCCGAACTGGTGCGCGACGACGGGCCGCTCACTCCGCGCCGGGCCGCCGAGGTCGGCCTGGCCGTCCTGGACGTGCTGCGCGCCGCCCACCGTGAGGGCATCCTGCACCGCGATGTGAAGCCGTCCAACGTCCTGATGTCCGACGACGGGCGGGTCGTGCTGACCGACTTCGGCATCGCCCAGGTCGAGGGCGACCCGTCGGTCACCTCGACCGGCATGCTCGTCGGCGCCCCCTCCTACATCTCGCCCGAGCGCGCCCGCGGCCAGAAGCCGGGCCCGCCCGCCGACCTGTGGTCCCTGGGCGGCCTGCTGTACGCCTGCGTCGAGGGTGTGCCCCCGTACGACAAGGGGTCGGCAATCGCTACCTTGACGGCGGTGATGACCGAGCCGGTCGAGAAGCCGAAGAGCGCCGGCGCCCTGGAAGAGGTCATCTACGGCCTGCTGGTCAAGGACCCGGCGGGGCGGCTGGACGACGCCGGGGCGCGCGCCCTGCTGACGGACGTCATCCACGCGCCGGAGGACACCGGGGAGCAGGCGCCGATGGACGCCACCCGGGCGATGGCGCTGCCGACGGTTCCCGAGGAGCGGACGCCGCCGCGGCCCGCGGCGAAGCCGAAGGCCGCGCCCAAGCAGTGGCCGCAGCGCAAGCCGAAGCCGGCCGGGCCGGCGGCGGGCAGCGGTGGCACGTCCGGTGGCAAGCCCGGCGCCGCGTCGGGGGCCGGGGCCGCGGTGCCGCCGAAGCCCGGTGGCGCGCCGGCGGGCGGGTCCGGCGGGTCCGCGAAGGCGTCGTCGGGCGGCGGGCGGCCGGGGTTCGACGCGGATGCGGCCAAGGAGCGGATGCGGGGCGCGCTCCAGTCGGTGCGCAATGCCGCCGCCACGGCCGCCGCCGCGGCCCGCCCGGAGTCCAGACCCGGCGAGGGCGGCCGCCCTTCGCCGCCCCGGGCCTCGGTCACCGACGTGGTACCGCGCCGCACCCTGATCATCGTGGCCGTCGTGGTGGTGCTCGTCGTGGTGAGCTGTGTGCTGGCCTTCGCGTTCAGCGGCGGTGACAGCGGCAACGGCGCGGCAGCGGGCAAGGACATCAAGGCGACGGCCGACCAGAGCCGGCCGGCGAAGGACAAGGGCGGCGGCGGGGACGGCAAGGACGAGGACGGCGGGGACGGCGGCAAGCCGGCCAAGAAGCCGTCCCCGAAGCCTGCCGAAGGCACCCCGTACACGCACGACCAGGGGTTCTCGCTGCGGCTTCCGGACGGCTGGAAGTACCGCTCGACGGACAAGGCCGGCGCCCGCTTCACGGGCCCCGACGACCAGAAGCTGCTCGTGGGGTGGACGACCTCGCCGAAGGACGACCCGGTCGCGGACTGGAAGAAGCAGGAGGGCGGCATGCGCCGCTCGCACTACCACCGGATCGCCATCAAGTCCGTGAAGTTCCATGACTGGCCCACCGCCGACTGGGAATTCACCTACGAGGACGGCGGCAAGAAGTTCCGCTCCGTGGACCGCGGCACCGTCGTCGACGACGATCTCGGGTACGGCCTGATGTACACCGCTCCGGCCGACAAGTGGAGCGGCGAGAGCAGCCGCTCGGCGTGGGAGCTGCTCACCAAGAGTTTCCGGCCGGATTCCCCGTGAGGTGAGGGGCCGGGCGTCCCGGCTCCGCGGTTGTGGTCGAAAGCGCACGCGGCCCCGTGTGCGGGCGCGCGGCCGCGTATCGTGAGAGTCCGCAGGCGCGGGCCGCCGCAAGTGTGCACGGGCGGGCCGGAGATGGCCGCGGTCGGCAGATGCTGCGGGGTGGGGAGGCGTCGTGGACGCGTACGCGGGGAGAGTGCTCGCCGAGCGGTACCGTCTTCCGCTGCGGCCCGCAGGCGACGAGGACTTCGCCGAGACCCGGGCCTTCGACACGTACAGCGCGCAGGAAGTGCTGCTCCGTCAGGTGCCGCTGCCCGAGGTGGTGGAGGCCGAGTTCGCCGATACGCCGCCGGGCGCGGGCGGCGGCGGGCTGCCGCGTGGCGCCGGGGCGCGGCCCGGAGTGGCCGACCGCGGCCCGCGCGATCCGGTCGCGCGGCGTGCGCTGGAGGCGGCGACGGCCGCGGCGCAGCTGCCCGACCATCCGCTGCTCGACCAGGTCTTCGACGTGTTCGTCCAGGACGGCAGTCTGTGGATCGCGGGCGAACTGGTCGCCGCGCGGCCGCTGTCCGTGCTGCTCGCCGAGGGGCCGCTGACCGTGCAGCGGGCCGCGGAGATCGCCGCCGACGTGCTCACCGCGCTCCGCGCCCTGCACGCGCACGGCTGGATGCACCGCAATCTCACCGCCCGTACGGTCCTGGTCTGCCATGACGGCCGCGCGATGCTGACCGGCCTGGCGGTGGGCGCGGCCCAGGAGGCGCTGTGCGGGAGCGACCCGGTGCCGCGGGAGGACGCCGGGCGGGCGCAGGCCGAGCCCGGGGTGCAGATGCGGAAGCGGACGCGGGCGGTGCCTGCCGGGGCGGTGGCCGCGGGGGCGGGCGAGGGGTCCGGCAGGGGTGCGTATGGCGTCCGGGCGGGAGTGGAGGGCGCGGGGCCGCCGCCCGGTGCGGGGCCGTCGGGCGGGCTGCCCGCGCCCCGCAGGGCCGAGCCCGGTGGCGCGCCCGCCCAGGACCCGTCCATACCCCGGCTGCCCGCGCCCGCGGGGCCGGTGCCGGCCGGTCGTCCCGGCGCGGCGCTCGCCGCCGAACGGGCCCGGCAGGCAAGGCTCCAGGTCATCGGCCCGGTCACCGAGCGCTGGGCGCCGGAGCTGGCGGGCCCGGAGGCGGCGCCGGGGGCGGCCGCCGATCTGTGGGCGGTCGGTGCGCTGCTGTTCCGCTGTGTGCAGGGCCGGCCGCCGTTCCCCGAGGAGAGCACCGTCGAACTGGCGCGGCTGGTCCGCGCGC
>NZ_JAJCXB010000123.1 GCF_020564935.1 Streptomyces pinistramenti | reverse complement strand
GCGGCCAGCCCACGGCCGCCGGCCGCCGCGCGCTCGGCGAGCCGGGCGGCGAGCGGTAGCAGGCGCAGCGTCAGGACCGTCCCGGCGAGCAGCGCCAGCGCGGGCGCCGCCACCAGCACCGGGTCGATGCCCAGCGCGCCCGAAGCCCCGCCGTTCAGCACCCCGCTGCCGCCGCCCGCCGGCTGCCGCCGCAACTGCGCGTACGCCACCACGGCGATCACCAGCAGCCCCAGGTCCGCACCGGCCCGCAGCACGCCGGGCAGCGCCCGCGCCCGCGGCCGTGCCCCGTCCGTCCCGGCGCGCAGCAGGGCGGGCGCGGCGACCGCGACGGCGCAGCCCAGCGCCACCGCGCCGCCGGTCAGCCAGGTGGCGCCGGTCAGCCGGGTGTCGAGCGGCAGCCCGATGCGGGCCATCGCGCCGCCGGCGGCCAGCAGCCGCAGCAGCGGCCCGGCCAGCAGCGGCGCCCCGGCAGCGGCGGGCAGGGCCGGCAGCAGCGCCTCGGCGAACGCCAGCCACGCCAGGGTGCGGCGGGAGCCGCCGCGGGCCCGCAACAGCGCGCTCTCGCCGGCCCTTTCGGTGCTCAGCATCCGGGCCACCAGCAGCAGCGCGTAACCGGCGAGCAGGATCAGTTGGAGCGCGACGATCAGGATCGTGGAGCGGTTGACGAGCAGCGCGCGCTGCACCTCGCGCAGCGCGTCGGGCAGGTCGGTGGCGGCACTGGCCCGGCCGCCGAACGCCGGGTCGGCCATCAGCGCCTTGGCCGCAGGGCCTGCCGCACCGGCCGGCGTGTCCAGCCGGTCGGCCGTCAGGGTGCGGAAGTCGGCGGTGGCCAGCCAGCCGGCGGAGTCCGGCACCAGCGGGCCGCCGCGGAACGCCCCGGGCTCGGTGAGCAGCGGCCCGTACGTGGTGAAGCCGGCGCTGCGCACGCCGCGTCCGCCGAGTTCGTCGAGCTGCCAGTACGGGTCGGCGCGGTCCTTCGGGCGGTAGACGCCGGTGACGCGGACGGTGGGGCGGGCGGGGCCCGACAGTCTGCTGTCGAGGGTGAGTTGGCGGCCGGACCTCACCTTGAGCCGGGCGGCCGCGGCCTGCGGCAGGGCCACCTGGAGCGGCCCCGCACCGGCCGCGGCGGGCCAGCGGCCCGCGGTGAGCGTGACCCGCGAGCGGTCGAGCGCGGCGAGGTGGGTGAGATCCGGCTCGCCCTTGCGCGCGTCCGGCCGCTGGAGCGCGCGGGGCAGCGCGTACGGGCCCGAGCGGGTCAGCGTGCGCACCGTGAACGGCAGCCCGCCGAAGGCCCGTTGAGCACCTTTGCGCACGGCGCGGTCGGCGGCGTCCGTCAAGTCGGCGGCACCGTCGGGAAGTTGGGCCGTCACGCGGAGCGCGGCGGCCGATGCGGAACGGGTCGCCAGGGCCTGCCGCAGCCCGGCGTTCCCGACGGCGTCGGAGTAGGCGCCGAGCGTCGTCAGGACCGTCGTGGTCAGCAGCACGGACAGCAGGGCGGCGGCCAGCAGCAGGCGGTGCGCGCGCACGCGCAGAAAGATGAAGCCGGACACGGACCCCCCTGGCGCCGGTCAGCACCGAAACCTGTTCGAATGCTGTCAGAGGGGGGTGTGCCGGGTAAGCGGTTCGGGGCCGGTCTTCACCGGATCGTGACGCGAGCCACGCCGGAAAGGATCACGACGGGAGCCGGGCCCGGTGTGACGGAACCGTCAGCCGTCGCTGTTGACCATGGTGGCGGCGGCATACGTGAGGTAGTTCCACAGCTGCGTTGCGTGTTCCTCGGCGAGGCCGAGGGAGTCCACCGCGTCGCGCATGTGCCGCAGCCACGCGTCGTGCGCGGCGCGGTCCACGGTGAACGGTGCGTGCCGCATCCGCAGCCGCGGGTGGCCACGGCCCTCGCTGTACGTACGGGGGCCGCCCCAGTACTGCATCAGGAAGAGCGCGAGCCGCTCCTCGGCCGGACCCAGATCCTCTTCCGGGTACATCGGCCGCAGCAGCGGGTCGTCGGCGACTCCCTGGTAGAAGCGGTGCACCAGGCGGCGGAAGGTGTCCTCGCCGCCGACCTGTTCGTAGAAGGTCTGCTCCTGAAGCGTGCCGCGCGGAATCTTGTTCACCCGTCCATGGTGTCAGACGTGCGGACCGAGGACTTCTGATGTAGGACGACCGGCTTCCCCCGGGCCGCCACCGGGGCCGGTCGGAGGGACAGTGGACACATGGGCACGCTGCATCCGGGACACGGACAGGCGGCAGGGCCCGGGACCGCGGCGGCGCGGGCCCGGCTCGTCCGCCTGATCACGCTCGGCGGCGGCCTCACCGACCCGCGCTGGCGTGCGGCGTTCGACGAGGTCCCGCGCGACGTGTTCGTGCCGTCCTTCTACGACAGCGTGGCCGGCGGCTACGAGCAGGTATCGGCCGACGACCCCGACCCGCGCCGCCGCGGCCGCTGGCTGCGCGGCGTCTACCGCGACGGACCGCTGGCGACCCGGATCGGCGCGGACGGCGCGCTGGTCTCCTCCAGCAGCCAGCCGTCCCTGATGGCGCTGATGCTCGAAGCGCTCGACGTCGAGGACGGCTGCCGGGTCCTGGAGATCGGCACCGGCAGCGGCTACAACGCCGCGCTCCTCGCGCACCGGCTCGGCGACCGCGCGGTGACCACCATGGACCTGGAGGAGGAGATCACCGCGACGGCCCGCGAGCGGCTGGCGGCGGCCGGATACCGGCCCGAGGTGGTGACCGGCGACGGCGCGCTCGGCTGCCCGCGACGGGCACCGTTCGACCGGATCATCGCGACCTGTTCGCTGGGCGCGGTACCGCTCGCCTGGCCCCGCCAGTGCGTGGCGGGCGCGAAGATCCTCGCGCCCATGGGCACCGGTCTCATCGCACTGCGGGTGGCACGGGACGGCGGGCCCGCGGAGGGCCACTTCCTGCCCACCCCCGCCTACTTCGTGCCGCTGCGCACCCCCGACGCATCGGCGGGCGGGGACACCGCGCCCGACGTCACGGGCCGGGGCGTGCCGCGCCATGCGCTGGCCGAGGACCGCTTCCAGTTCCTGCTGTCGCTCTGCGGCGGCAGCCTGCCGCCGCAGGAGGCGTACGCGCTGTGGCGGCGCGAGCGGCGGCCGGGCCGCGAACGCTACGGCGTGACCGTGGCGGGCGACCGTCAGTGGACCTGGCTGGACTCGCCCGGCGGCCCGTACGTGTGGGAGACGGGCGGGCAGCCGAACGGGGCGTGACCCTGTGGTGGGTCACGCCCCGTTCGGGCCGCGCGGAGGTCAGCCGCGGCGGACGGTCAGCGTCGTCCAGGCGCCGACGTGCACCCGGTCACCCTCGTGCAGTGCGACCGGCACATACGGCTGGATCGGCTCCTCGGCGAGGTTCAGCGTGGTGCCGTTCGTCGAGTTCTGGTCGACCACGGCCCAGCTGCCGTCCTGCTGCTGCACCACCAGCGCGTGCTGGTGCGAGACGCCGGGGTCCTCCGGCGAACGGCCCAGGTCGACATCGGGGGACTCGCCCGTGCTGTTGCGCCGGCGGCCGATGGCGAGCTGCTCACCGGCCAGCGGAAGCACCTGCTCGGGGGTGTACGCGGGGAGGTTGAGCCCCGCGGCCTCCGGGCCGCTGCGCTCCATCATCGCCATGAAGTACTCGCGGTCCGGCGCGATGGCCACCACCCAGCCCGTGCCGACGACCGGCGCCGGGCCCTGCGGC
>NZ_JAJCXB010000122.1 GCF_020564935.1 Streptomyces pinistramenti | reverse complement strand
ACACCACCCCCCGCGCCCTCCTCCCCGAGGAACGCCGCACCGTCGGCTCCTGGGACCGCGACCTCGACACGCTCGCCGCCGAACTGCGCCGCTCCCGCGCCACCGTCCGCGACGTGCCCCTCCCCCACGCCCTCAGCGCCACCCAGCTCCTCCGCCTCGCCGCCGACCCCGACGACCTCGCACGCGAACTCGCCCGCCCCATGCCCCGCCCGCCCCAGCCCGCAGCCCGCCGCGGCACCCGCTTCCACGCCTGGGTCGAATCCCGCTTCGAAGAACTCACCCTCCCCCTCATCGGCCCCGACGAACTCCCTGGCCCCGACCCCGACGAAGAAACCGACATCGCCGACGAAGCAGACCTCGAAGCCCTCAAGGAAGCCTTCGCCCGCACCCCCTACGCCCACCGCACCCCGTACCGCGTCGAGACCCCCTTCCGGATGACCCTCGCCGGCCGCGTGATCAGCGGCCGCATCGACGCCGTCTACAAAAACCCCGGCCCCCACGGCGACCGCTTCGAGATCATCGACTGGAAAACCGGCCACGGCCGCAACGCCGATCCCCTCCAACTGGCCGTCTACCGCCTCGCCTGGGCCGAGCGATACGGACTCGACCCCTCCGAGGTCGATGCCGCCTTCCTCTACGTCCGCACCGGCGACCTCGTCAGACCCACCCGCCTCCCCGGCCGCACCGGTCTCGAACGCATCCTCCTCGGCGAGACCGCCGACCGCGTTCCCCCAGAAGGCCGATAGGCTCGGGCACATGAGCACCACCCCGGACAGCGCCGTCCGCGCGTACATCACCAGCCACCGCGAGACCTTCCTCAACGACCTCGCCGACTGGCTGCGCATCCCCTCCGTATCGGCCGACCCCGGCCACGCCGCCGATGTGCGCCGCAGCGCCGAATGGCTCGCCGCAAAGCTTGCCGACACCGGCTTCCCGACCACCGAGATCTGGGAAACCGACGGCCTCCCCGCCGTCTACGCCTCCTGGCCGTCCGACGACCCCGACGCCCCGACCGTCCTCGTCTACGGCCACCACGACGTGCAGCCCGCAGCACGCGAAGACGGCTGGCACACCGACCCCTTCGAGCCGCAGACCCTCGACGGCAAGCTCTACGCACGCGGCGCAGCCGACGACAAGGGCCAGGTGTTCTTCCACACCCTCGGCGTCCGCGCCCACCTCGCCGCCACCGGCCGCAGCACCCCCGCCGTCCACCTCAAACTCCTCATCGAGGGCGAAGAGGAATCCGGCTCCCCGAACTTCCCGGCCCTCATCGCCCGGCACGCCGACCGCCTCGCCTGCGACACGGTGATCGTCTCCGACACCGGAATGTGGTCCAAGGACACCCCCACCGTCTGCACCGGCATGCGCGGTCTCACCGACTGCCAGATCGACCTCCACGGCCCCGACCAGGACATCCACTCCGGCTCCTTCGGCGGCGCCGTCCCCAACCCCGCCACCGAAGCCGCCCGCCTCGCCGCCGCCCTGCACGACGACAACCGCCGCGTCGCCATCCCCGGCTTCTACGACGGCGTGATCGAACTCACCGACCGCGAACGGGAACTCTTCGCCGAGCTGCCGTTCGACGAAGCGGAATGGCTGCGCACCGCCCACTCCCACGCCGCACTCGGCGAAGCCGGCAGCACCACACTCGAACGCATCTGGGCCCGCCCCACCGCCGAGGTCAACGGCATCTCCGGCGGCTACCAAGGCCCCGGCGGCAAAACCATCGTCCCGGCCGCCGCCCAGCTCAAGCTCTCCTTCCGCCTCGTCGCAGGCCAGGACGCCGACGCCGTCCAGCAGTCGGTACGCGACTGGGTCGCCGCGAACCTCCCCGCCGGCATCCGCCACGACCTCACCTTCTGGGGCGCCACCCGCCCCTGCCTCACCCCGCTCGATCACCCGGCGCTGCAATCCGTCGTCCGCGCCATGGGCCGCGCCTTCGGCCAGAAGATCCGCTTCACCCGCGAAGGCGGCTCAGGACCCGCCGCCGACCTCCAGGACGTCCTCGGCGCCCCGGTCCTCTTCCTCGGCATCTCCGTCCCCTCCGACGGCTGGCACGCACCGAACGAAAAGGTCGAGCTGGACCTGCTGATGAAGGGCGTCGAAACCGCCGCTCACCTGTGGGGCGACCTGGCGGAGAGCTGGCGCACCGCTTGACCCGCGCGCGTACCGCCGTGCCGCACCGTGCCCGTACGCAGCAATCACCCACGTCATAGGGGGAGTTGGAAACAGCAGTGACCACCTGGACCGACCACAGCACCGACCGGCCGCTCACCTTCAGCGCACCGAGCGGAATCGACCGCTCCGCACACCACCGCCTCGACGAGGCATGGCTCGCGGCGGCCTGGAGCCACCCGTCGACGCGCGTCTTCGTGGTGTCCGGCGGCCAGGCCCTCATCGACGACACCCCCGACGGCCGCACCGAACTCATCATGACGCCCTCCTTCGAGGCGCCCATGACCGAAGCACACCGCTACTACCTCGGCACCGACGAGGAAGGCATCAGCTACTTCGCCCTCCAGAAGGACACCCTGCCCGGCCGCATGGACCAGTCCGCGCGCCCCGCAGGACTCCGCGAAGCCGGCCTGCTGCTCGCCCCGCGCGACGCCGGCCTCCTCGTCCACGCCGTAGCCCTGGAGAACTGGCAGCGGCTGCACCGCTTCTGCTCCCGCTGCGGCGAACGCACCGTCATCGCCGCCGCAGGACACATCCGCCGCTGCCCCGCCTGCGGCGCCGAGCACTACCCGCGCACCGACCCGGCCGTCATCATGCTCGTCACCGACGAGGAGGACCGCGCCCTCCTCGGCCGCCAGGTCCACTGGCCCGAAGGCCGCTTCTCCACCCTCGCCGGCTTCGTCGAACCCGGCGAATCCATCGAACATTCGGTGGCCCGCGAGGTCTTCGAAGAGGCCGGAGTCGTCGTCGGTGACGTCGAATACGTCGCCAGCCAGCCCTGGCCCTTCCCCTCCAGCCTGATGCTCGGCTTCATGGCCCGCGCCACCTCGTCCGAGATCCAGGTCGACGGCGAGGAGATCGAAGAGGCCCGCTGGTTCTCCCGGGAAGACCTGCGCGCCGCCTTCGAATCCGGCGAGGTGCTGCCCCCCTACGGCATCTCCATCGCCGCCCGCCTCATCGAGACCTGGTACGGCAAGCCGCTCCCCAAGCCGTGAGGTGAGCCCCCGCGGCCCCCGCCGTGGACCGCCCCCGCACACCGCTGCGCCCCCTCCGGCCGATGGTCGGAGGGGGCGCAGCGCGGTGGGAATCAGACGGCCAGGGCCTGCTTCACCTGGTTCAGGCTCGGGTTCGTCATGACGATGTTCTCGCCGCCGGAGGGCGGGACGACCAGCACGGTCGGCACCGTCTGGTTGCCGCCGTTCGCCTTCTCCACGAACGCCGCGGACTCGGCGTCGTGCTCGATGTTGATCTCGTTGTACGCGATGCCCTCGCGGTCCATCTGGCCCTTCAGCCGACGGCAGTAACCGCACCAGGTCGTGCTGTACATCGTCACGGTGCCCGCCATGCGTCCCGCGCTCCTTCGGTAGTCTCCAACGGAAGCCGCCTCACAGCGGGCCGGGCCCTTGGACCCGGCCCCACCGGCCCGGGGCCCACGCCCCGCCCTGGGAAAGCGGCAACCAGAAGAACGTTCATGGTGCCCGGACCATTCCCGGGGGCGAAAGCGGCTTTTTGCTCACTTCGGGGTTGGCTTTTGACGCTTGCTGCTCGT
>NZ_JAJCXB010000121.1 GCF_020564935.1 Streptomyces pinistramenti | reverse complement strand
CCCCGCCCCCCCCGCCGGCCCCCCCCCGCGCCCCCGGACGCCACCGCCCCCCCCCCCCCGCCCGGAGCGCGCGCCCCGCGCCGCCGTACCCCCGGGCGCACCGCCCGCCCGCAAGCCCGCCGCCTTCCGCGACACCGCCGCCTTCCACCTCGCCCGCAGCCAGGACCTCTGGACCGCGGGCACCGATGACACCTGCGCCGAGAACGCCGAGGGCACCGCCGCGTCGCGCACCCGCGCCGCGACCCCGCCCACCGGCGCACCACCCGAACCTGCCGTCGCCCCCCGCACCACAGGACTGCCCCGCCCCCGCACCCCGCTCCCGCCCGTCCGCCTCACGCCCGCCCCGCCCCGCACCTCCCTGCTCGTCCCGGCACACGGCCCCACCCCACGGGCGG
Organism: Streptomyces pinistramenti; assembly: GCF_020564935.1. GTDB lineage: Bacteria > Actinomycetota > Actinomycetes > Streptomycetales > Streptomycetaceae > Streptomyces > Streptomyces pinistramenti. The sequence continues at coordinate 3,609 of NZ_JAJCXB010000121.1, read as the reverse complement.
TCGCCGCCGTGATCTGCCTGGTCCTCGGCATCGGCCTCATAGGCGGCGCCGTGGCCGGGAGTTGGCTCACCGGCGGCACCGACACCCGCCCCACCGCCGAGGCCACCTTCGCCAAGGGCCGCGACGCCTGGCGCAACACCCCCGTCGACGCGCTCTTCCCGCGCACCATCGACGGATTGGGCATCGGCCCCGGCGGCGCCGACCGCCGCTGGACCCGGATCGCCGTCGCCCCCGACGGCGGCTGCGCCGACGCCTACGACCCGCCACTGGCCAAGGTGCTCGCCACGGCAGGCTGCACCCGCCTGCTGCGCGCCACCTACATCGACGCCACCCGCACCGACCTCATCACCGTCGGCGCCCAGATCGCCAAGGCCGACCAGGACACCCTCAAGGCCCTGCACACCCGCGTCACCACCCAGGGCCTGGACCGGCGCGCGGGCCTGATGCCCCGTACGTACCCGGCCGACAACACCCCCGCAGCGGACTTCGGCCCCGACCGGCGCGCCAGCTGGAGCATCCGCGTGCTCACCGACATACCGGTCATCGTCTTCGCCGTCTCCGGATTCGCCGACGGGCGCACGGTCGCCACTCCGCAGCCCGCCACCGCGGCCACCGCGGCCGGCGCCACCACCGCCCCGGCCGAAGCCGGTCTCGGCCACGACGCCAAGGACCTCGCCGACCGCATCGAGACCACCTTCCGCAAGGCATCGGGCAGCATCACCCGGACAACGGAGGCGTCGTCATGACCGGAGCCCTGCTGCGCGGCGCCGCCGTCGCGCTCGGCTCGGCCGCGCTGGCCGTCCTGCCCGCGGTACCGGCCCGCGCCGACGGCATCCGCGCCCAGGAATGGGCACTGGAGGCGATCCACGCCCAGGACGCCTGGCAGACCACCAAGGGCGCCGGCATCACCGTCGCCGTCCTGGACACCGGCGTCGACGCCGGACACCCCGACCTCAAGGGCCAGGTGCTGCCCGACCGTGATCTCGTCGGCTTCGGAGCGGCACCCGGCGACCCCGCCTGGGCCATCCACGGCACCGGAATGGCCGGCATCATCGCAGGTCACGGCCATGGTCCCGGACGCGCCGACGGCGTGCTCGGCGTCGCACCGCAGGCCCGCATCCTGCCGGTGCGGGTGATCCTCGAAGACGACGACCCGCAGCGCAAACGCGCCCGCGCCGAACGCTCCGGCGCACTCGCCGACGGCATCCGCTACGCCGCGGACCACGGCGCCGACGTCATCAACCTCTCGCTCGGCGACGACAGCGCCTCCGCACACCCCGAACCCCGCGAGGACGCCGCCATCCAGTACGCGCTGGGCAAGGGCGTACCGGTCGTCGCCTCCGCGGGCAACGGCGGCAAGGAAGGCAACCGTGCCTCCTATCCCGCCGCTTACCCCGGCGTCATCGCCGTGACCGCCGTCAACAGCTACGGCGCCCGGTCCCCGTTCTCGACGAAGCACTGGTACGCCGCCGTCTCCGGGCCCGGCGAAGAGGTCGTCACGGTCAACCCCGACCGCACGTACTACGAAGGCTGGGGCACCAGCGCCGCCGCCGCCTTCGTCTCCGGATCCGTCGCGCTGGTCCGCTCCGCCCACCCCGACCTCAGCCCGGCACAGATCAGGCAGCTGCTGATCGACACGGCGCAGGACCGCCCGGACGGCGGCCGCGACGACGAACGGGGCGCAGGACTGGTCGACCCCGCCGCCGCCATCAAGGCAGGCGACGACATCGAGCCCACCGCCCAGAAGCCGGCCCCCGCCGCGCACGCCGAGCGCTACTTCGGTGACGGCCCCGTCGCCGAGCCCGAGAAGTCCGGCTCCGCAGGCTGGCTCCCCTGGAGCGCCGCCGCCGTGGGAGTGGGGCTGCTGGCCGCCGCCTTCGTGCTCTGGCGCGACCGCCACGGCCACCGCTGACCTGCACGCACCCGCCCCCGGCAGCGTCCGGCCCGGCCGCTAGGCTCACCCCGTGGCGCAGAAGAACATTCCGGACCCCGGTTTCTCCGACGACGACGGCTCCGCCGACCCGGCCCTGGCGGCCGCGCTGGCCGCCTATGACGACGACCGGAGCACCGAACCCGGGCTCCTGGCGGCGCTGTCCCGCGCCCGCGTCCTGGTCCCGGTCGTCGCGGTGCTCGGCGAGAGCGAGGTGGGCCCCGACGGCCTGCGCCGCGAGAAGACCAGCGACATGGCCGTCCCCACCCTCCAGGCCCCCGACGGCCGCCGCGCGCTGCCCGCCTTCACGTCGATGGAGACCCTCAAGCGCTGGCGGCCCGACGCCCGGCCGGTGGCGGTGCCGCTCCCGCAGGCGCTGCTCGCCGCCTCGCACGAAAAGGCCGACACCGTCGTCGTCGACCTGGCGGGCCCGGTCACCTACCAGCTCACCGGCGCCGCCCTGCGCGCCCTCGCCGAGGGCCGGCAGAGCGCCGACCCGCGCACCGACCCCGCCGTCACCGACGCGCTGCGCACCCTGCTCGCCGCCGAGCCCGCCGTCCTCGTCGCCCACCTCGCGCCCTCCGCCGAGACCGACGCGACCCTCGCGCTCGGCCTGACACCCGACGCCGCGACCGCCGAGGTCGCGCAGCGCCTGGCGCAGGCGCTGGCCATGGACGACGCCCTGCGCGCCCGGCTCGTACGCGGCCTCGACCTGGCGCTGCTGCCGCCCGGCGCCGCTCCGGCGGAAGAGCCGTTCTACCGCCGCTGACCCGCCTCCCGGTCCTCCCTCCCGCCGCCGGGCTCCCTCTCGCCAACGGGCGCGTTCCGCTCCCCGGGCCCACAATGCGAGAAGAGCGCAAGATCCACGCGAGGAGAGCCCACATGGAGACCACGGAGACCCGCACGGTCATATCCGAATTCCTCGGCACGCTGCTCCTGGTGTTCTTCGGCGTCGGCGCTGTGGTGCTGGCGGGCGAGTACATCGGCACCTTCGGCATCGCGCTGACCTTCGGTTTCGTCATGCTGGCACTTGCCTACGCCCTCGGTCCGATCTCCGGGTGCCACATCAACCCGGCGGTGACGATGGGCATGCTGCTGGCCCGCAGGATCGATGTCCGTACGGCCGTCGAGTACTGGATTTCCCAGGTGCTGGGCGGCATCGTGGGCGCCGCCCTGCTCTTCCTGGTGGCCAAGCAGATCCCGGGCCTGCAGACCCACGAGTCCTTCGGCACCAACGGCTGGGGCGACCGCTCGGCCGTCCATCTCAACACCGGCGGCGCCTTCGTCACCGAGCTGGTGCTGACCTTCCTCTTCGTCTTCGTCGTGCTGGGGGTGACACACAAGGTGGCGGTGATCGGCTTCGACGGCCTGCCGATCGGCCTGGCGCTGGCCACCGTCCACCTCGTCGGCATCCCGCTGACCGGCACGTCCGTGAACCCCGCGCGCAGCATCGGCCCGGCGCTCTTCGCCGGGGGCGCCGCGATCACCCAGCTGTGGCTGTTCCTCGTGGCCCCGCTGCTCGGCGGCGCCCTGGCGGCCGTGGTGCACCGGTTCACCCACCCGCCCCTGGAGCCGCGGCTGGTCGCCGACGAGGTCGCGGCGAAGGAGCGCACGCCCTGACGGCGGCACCCCGGACGCGCAGCGAGCCCCGGCCGGTTCATCCCGGCCGGGGCTCGCTG
>NZ_JAJCXB010000120.1 GCF_020564935.1 Streptomyces pinistramenti | reverse complement strand
GTGGGGGGTGCGGGGCGGGGCGGGCCGGGTCAGGGTGCGGTCACTAAGGAGACATGCAGGCTGAGGGCCGGCTCCAGGGCCTCGTTGAAGAACTCGTGTGCGCAGCCGGGCGCGTAGATCTGCTGGGCGCCGCCCGGGAGCAGCCGGCCGCGGCCCGGTCCTGCGCGCTCGGTCAGCTCGCCCTCCAGGACCGTCACCACCGCGCTGGTGGTGGTGTGCCGGTGCCGGCCGCCGCGTCCGCCCGGCACCCAGCTCACCAGCCACACCCCGTACCCCGGGCCGCGGCGCAGCCGCCGTCGCCAGCAGGCGGTGGACCGGTAGCGGACCAGGGGCGCCCACCGGGCGCGGTCGGCGGCGATGGTGCGGGCCAGGCCCGCGAACTCCGCCACCGTCGCCGGGTGTTCGCGTGGGGGCTCCAGCAGATGCGCCACCTGGAGAATGTCCCCGGCGATCTGCAGATCGCTCTCGCACGGCTGCGTTTCCCCGTGCTGTTGCGGCTGGGGCGATAAGGGCCGCGTCGTCCGCGTCATCGTTCCTCCACCTCGTACGCCGGCCGCCGCGTCACGGGCGGTCAGAGCGATGATCGGACACCGGGCACGAGCCGCCTCGGAGCACCGCTGGACCGCCGGTGCAGCACCGGTCGAACGGACAACGCGCAGGTGCGGGGCGGCGGTTGCGGTGGCGTGCCGGGCGCAGGGCCGTACGCCGGGCCGGGTCAGGCCGTACACCGGGCCGTACACCGGGCCGTACGGCGGGGTGGCGGGCCGGGCGGCGAGGGCGGTGTTGACGACGGCGAGGCAGGTGCGCGGAGTGGTGGCCGCGTCGGCGAGGCAGGTGCGCGGAGTGGTGGCCGCGTCGAGGGCCTGCGCGTCGAGGTGACGGCGCAGGCCCGCTCGATGCGGCCGGTGGTCTGCAGCAGCGCCAGCGAGTCGCACCCGAGGTCACGCAAGCGCCGGTCCAGCAGCGCCGCCTGCTCCTCCGCGGCCGGTGGCCGGGCCAGGTGCTCGCCCAGGTGGCCGGCGGTGCATCCGCGCAGCAGGGCGAACAGGCCGTCCGGGGCCAGGCGCTCTTGGCGCTGACAGCGGCCCATACGGCCCTGGCGCTCCATGGCTCACCTCCGCGGACGGCTCAGCGGACGGCTCAGGCGGACGGCTCGGACGGGCGGCTCAGCGGACGGCTCAGCGGACGGCTCGGACGGGCGGCTCAGCGGGCGGCTCAGCGGGCGGCTCGGCGGGCGGCTCGGACGGTGGTCCGTGCGGTGGGGGTCCGTGCGGTGGGGGTCCGTGCGGTGGGGGTCCGTGCGGTGGGGGTCCGTGCGGTGGGGGTCCGTGCGGTGGGGGTCCGTGCGGTGGGTTCAGGCCGCGTAGAGGTCGAAGGTGGAGGTGGGGCGGTCGCCGGCGACGATGCCCAGGCGGGGGTCGACGGCGAGCATCGCCTGGTGGAGGCGCTGGAGTTGCGGGGAGGGCTCCACGCCGAGCTCCTCGATCAGCCGCCGCCGCAGCCGGCGGTAGGCGGCCAGGGCGGCGGCCTGCCGGCCGGAGCGGTAGAGGGCCACCATCGCCTGGGAGTGCAGGCCCTCGTGGCTGGGGTGGCAGGCGGTCAGGTGGGTGAGTTCGGCGAGGAGTCCGGCGTGCCGGCCCAGCCGCAGGTCGGCGTCGATGCGCCGCTCCACCGTGCACAGCCGGCTCTCCTCCAGCCGCAGCACCTCGGTCTGCAGGACCGGGCCGACCCGCACATCGACCAGGGCGGGGCCGGGGAAGAGGGCGAGGGCGGTGCGCAGGTGGCGGGCCGCACGTTCGCTGTCGCCTTCGCCGAAGGCGGCCTGGCCGCAGGCGGCGGCCTGCTCGTAGTGGTGCACGTCGACGCAGCCGGGGGCGACCTGCAGCAGATAGCCGCCGTGCCGGGTGGCCAGTACGTCCTTGGCGCCGCGGGGCGCATCCGGTCCCATCCCGGCGGACAGGCGGCGGCGCAGCTGGAGGATGTAGGTCTGCAGGGTGGTCAGGGCGCTGGGCGGCGGGGTGGGGCCCCAGATCTCCCCCATCAGGGTGGGGACGGGGATCACCTGCCCGGGATGGAGCGCCAGCAGCGCGAGGATCTGCCGCGGCTTGCCGGCGCTCGGGACGATCGAGTTCCCGTCGACGTGGGCGCTCAGCGGCCCCAGAACCTGAATCTTCACGGTCTCCTCCGTACCTGGTCACGGTCTCCTGCACACCCCGGCAGCACAGCGCGGCGCGGTGTTTTGCGGATGCGGGCGGCGAGCGCTCAAGGCAGAGACGAACGATTCCCGAGTGCCGTCAGGTGAACATAGAAGCGGGACCGGGCGGCCTCAATACGGTGCCACCGAAGGGACGACCGAAGACTTCCCGCCCGGCCCCCGGGGGATTCCGACTCCGCTGGTCAGCGGCCTGCCAGGGGGCAGCTTCGGTCTGGACGCAGACCGGGCCTGCCGCTACGTTGGCTGCACCTGCCCGGCACCGCCGCCTTCTGCCGGACCGGTTTCCGTATCACCGGACGCGAACTCCCCTGATACAGCTGACTGTTGCCCTGCCCTGCCGGAAAACCTCCCGGCTCTCGGCCGGGCGCATTCCCTGCGCATGACTGACCTACGGATACGGCCGGCCGCCACAGCCGGTGGCATGACACCGGCTGCTGCGGCCGGCTGCATGGCCGACGGATTCGGCCCGCGGACCGGAAAGAACTGCCGTGACAATGCGGGGAGTTCGTCTCCACTGTCGCTTCCGGCGTGATTGTGCAGCCCTGCGAGTGAGGCACGACGCCGCGTGCGCCGGCCCCGTCCCAGACCATCAACACTCAGCACACCAACGCTCAGCACACCACAACTCGTTCACCAACGCTCAGCACACCAACGCTCGTTCACCAACGCTCAGCACACCACAACTCGTTCATCAACGCTCGTTCATCCATGCTCACTGAAGCTCATCGGAGGTGTCGTGATGTCGGATTCGGTGCCGACCATGTACGAATGGGCCGGCGGCGCTGAGGCGCTGGAACGGCTCACGGAGGCGTTTTACCGGCGGGTCCGCAAGGACGAGTTGCTGGAGCCGCTTTTCAGGTACATGACGGATGACCATCCGCACCATGTCGCGGTCTGGATCTCGGAGGTCTTCGGCGGCCCGAAGACGTACACGCAGGAACGCGGCGGATATCCCCACATGGTCGGCCAGCACCGGGGGCGGTCCATTCAGCCGGAACAGCGTGAGCGGTGGGTGAAGCTCATGCTGGAGGCCGCCGATGAGGTCGGTATGCCCAAGGACGCGGAATTCCGGTCGGCTTTCGTGGGCTATTTCGAGTTCGGTTCGCGGCGGGCCATGGCCAATTCCCAGCCGGAGGTGAAGCCGTCCTCCCGGGAAACGATCAAGCTGTGGGGGTGGGGCGAGGCCCCGCCCGGTACCGACTGACCGCCAACCGCCCGCCCGGGCCGGGCCGGGCTTCGGTGCCCGTGCCGGGCCGGGCCGGGCGGGGTGTTCGTTCCGTCAGAGTGGGGAGGTACGCGTGTCGTTGCTCGCCGTCAGTGATCTGCATGTCCGGCATCGTGAGAACCGGGCCGTCGTGGAGGGGCTGCGGCCCACCGCGCCGCAGGACTGGCTGGTGATCGCCGGGGACACCGGTGAACTGTCCACGGACATCGCCTGGGCGCTGGGCCTGCTGGCCGAGCGGTTCGCCACGGTGGTGTGGGCGCCGGGCAACCACGATCTGTGGACCCTGCCCGGTGACCCTCTCCAGGCGCGTGGCGCCGACCGCTACGCCCACCTGGTCGAGCTCTGCCGGAGCCTGGGCATCCATACTCCCGAGGATCCCTACCCCCTGTGGCCGGGGCCGGAGGGGCCCGTCGCCGTCGCTCCGCTGTTCCTGGGCTACGACTACACCTTCACGCCCCCCGATGCCCCCGAGCCGGCGCAGGCGCTGGCCGCGGCCCGCCGTGAGGGGGTGGTGTGCACGGACGAGTTCCTGCTCCATCCCCACCCGCATCCCAGCCGGGCCGCCTGGTGCCGCCGGCGCGTGGAGTACACCGCCGGGCGCCTTGAAGCGCTCGGCCAGGACCTGCCCACCGTCCTGGTCAACCACTATCCCCTCCTGCGGGAGCCCACCCGGATCCTTCGCCATCCCCGGTTCGCCCTGTGGTGCGGCACCCGCGCCACCGCCGACTGGCACCGCCGTTTCCGCTCCCGTGCCGTCGTCTACGGGCACCTGCACGTCCCCCGCACCACCTGGCACGACGGTGTCCCCTTCCACGAGGTGTCGCTGGGCTACCCCCGCGAATGGCGCCCCCGCCCCGGCGCCCGCAGCCCCCTGACCGAAATCCTCCCCGGCAGCAGCCACCCCCTCAAAGAAGCAGCACGGACAGCATGAGCAGAGCGGGAACGGAACGCTCCTGGCCAGGGCGAGCGTTGGGGGCGAGGCGGGGCGTGGTGGGGCGGGCGTTGAGGG
>NZ_JAJCXB010000012.1 GCF_020564935.1 Streptomyces pinistramenti | reverse complement strand
GTTGCCGCTGCTGGAGTCCTGCACCGCGGGCTCATCCCCGCAGGCACGGGGAGCGGATCATCGTGCAGGAATGCAAGGCCGCCGGCGAGGGCTCATCCCCGCAGGCACGGGGAGCGGCCACGTAGGGCGTGAGAAGCATGCCGGGGCTCGGGCTCATCCCCGCAGGCACGGGGAGCGGCTGTCTGCCGGCACCGTCGCCGCGATCATCGCGGGCTCATCCCCGCAGGCACGGGGAGCGGTCGCGGTGCCAATCGCGTACCTGGACCTGCTGGGGCTCATCCCCGCAGGCACGGGGAGCGGCGGCCGAGGTCGAGGACCAGGTCGAGGCCGTCGGGCTCATCCCCGCAGGCACGGGGAGCGGGCGTTGAACTGGCCCCTCGCGGTCTTGGGGGCGGGCTCATCCCCGCAGGCACGGGGAGCGGTCTTCGTGAGCTGCACTTTTATCAAGGGGCGACGCTTGTTTCAGCAAGGATGAGAGAAAAGAACATACGGGGCAAACGGGAATGCGTTCGGTCAGATGCCTCCACGACACAGGCTACGCGTTCACACCGAGGTTTCCCGGGTGAGGCTGCCATGGACTCCGCCCCCAAAGATGCCCTGCCAGGAGCGCGGCTTACCCTGCTTCGGGTCGCGACTGAACCCGCACGTGCGCAAGGCAGTTCGTGGTACGCCGATGGTCAGGAAGGTACGGGCGGCTCCCACCGTTCGGCATTAGGAACGGATGCTCTCGGCGTACAAGCCGCCAAGAGCCGAAACCCGAACTCGCCAGAGTCGCGGCGCGCAGCGGACACCACCGCACGGCCGCTGTCGGTACGGGCACCCGGGCAAGCACGACCGGAAGGTCGGCCCGTTGGCCAAGAAGCTACGGCGCCCGGTTGCCGAAGCGGCGGCGCTTGGACGCCTTGCTCCAGCCTAAAGAAGGTGATGAGGAAGCAGGGCGGTCGGAAGGGCGGAAGATGAGGGTGAGGCCCTCATGGTCGACGGGATGCCATTTGTGGTCGTGGGTACGGAAGGCATAGCCCTGTTCGGAGTTGGTGGAATAGGCGAGCAATGCGCGGCCGTTACCGGCGTATTGGCGGACCTCGTCCCACAGGGCGTCGCGAATGCGGGCGGAGGGACTGCCCAGGAAGACACCAGGAGAGATTTCCAAGAGCCAGCGGGTGAGGAAGCCGCGCAGGCCGACCGGGCAGTGAGTGAGGACGATGACTGTCACCAGATGACGCCATCCCGCGCGAGAGCGTCCTGCGCCCCGATGTCCTGAGCCAAGGTGCCGCCCTGACTATCTCCGTGGTCGCCGTAGTTGCGGCCGGCGGCCACCTCGGCACCCCGGTCGGACAGGAGGGTGACGTGGTCGCCGTCGTCCGGCAGGTCGGCACCCGCGGGCGCGAGCAGTCCCTTGATGTCGCGCACGCACCGGTCGAGCAGCCCGACGGTGTTGATGCGGTCACGCAGCGCTCGCCGAGTGCGGGGGCCGATGTCTTCCGGACCTTCGGCGGCAACCTCGAAGGCCACGGGAATGCCGATGTCCGTCTTGTAGAAGTCGGCCACATCGAGGACGAAGGACAGTTCGTGGCCCGAGTGGACGAAACCGAGCCCAGGACTACAGCCCAGCGCCGCGACCACGGTCTGGGCGATGCCGTACATGCACTGCGCAGCGGCGGTGATGGCCTGGTTCGGGGCATCTCCGGAGCTGAAGTCGCCGGGGGTGAACCGACGGCCGCGCCAGGGGACACCGGTGCGGGCGGCCTGCTCGGCGTAACAACGCTTGACCCGGTCGCCCTCACGACCGAGGAGCTGGCGACGGGTGCACCCGGCCGGGTCCTCGTCGGGGAAGCGGAGGCGGTACATGGCCCTGGCGACGTTGAGCCGGGCCCGCTGGTTGGCCCAGGCCATGGCCTGGGCCTCCACGAGAGCGGAGGAGCGGCTCAGTGCCCGGCCGCCGGCGTAGAAACGTACGCCGTTCTCGCCGACCCATACCACCACGGCGCCGCTCTCACCGAGAACCGCCATGGCCTGGTGGGTGATCCGCGTGCCGGGGCCGAGGAGCAGCGTGCCGATCGTCGCCGAGGGGATGTGGCGGACTCCCTCTGCGTCCTCGGCGGTGATGGCGTTGGCGTCGCGGTGCACCACACAGCGTTCGAGGTAGACGAAGGACAGGCGGTCACCAACGCGGGTGAGCTGTCGCGGACTGGAGGCAGGACGCCTGCTGATCGTGGTCACCGGCTACTCCGCGGGAGCCAGGGTCATGAGCCCGCAGCCGTACGCCTTGGCCTTGCCGAGACCAAAGGTGAGGGTGCGGCGGAGCGCATCGGGATCGAGGACGCGGAGGCGTCCGTCGAAGGTGACACAGGTCAGCGTCACCTTGTGCGCGCGGGCGTCGGACTCGTTCCTCTTGCGGAAGGCGAGGTCACTACGGTTGTGGACGACGACCTCGTGCCAGGCACCGTCGAGGCCGTCAGGCCGGCGCTCCGACCTTTCCACGATCGCGAAGCCGGCGTCCGTCTGCCGTTTGAGCAGCCAGTCCAGCTGGTGGCGCGGGGTGACGTGCGGGGTGCGCTTGGTCGGCTCGGCGTCGTGCCGCCGGATGCTGTGCACGGGGTTCGCGGTGAGCCGGAAGGCCCAGGTGTCGTCGGCGGCAAGGCGGGCGAGGAAAGGCGCGTACGGCTTCGTCTGCCAACCGCCCGTCGTCGGCCAACCCGCCTGCTCCACAAGGTGGGTGAGGTCGGGCCGGCCGGGGCTGACGACGTAGAGCAGCACTTCGCTGCGGGACTGCTGGTCCAGGCGCCACAGCACCCGGGGGCCGTCGCCCTGATGGTCGGGCTTCTCTACGAAGGACGCCATGACTGCCGCGTGCAGGCTCTGCGGCGAGGTGAGCAGCCGACGGGCGCCCATGCGCGCGGTGTTGAGACGGAATCGGGTCAGGAACATGGGTGGTCTTCCAATAGCCCCATCGGATCGTGTTTCGGCGGTACGAAAGTCCGGCGGGACGCGCTCAGCGGATTGGCGACGGTGATGGCACTCGAGTGGATGCCGCGCAGTCCGTACCGGCGGTGACGCGGGTCGAAGCTGAGCGGCTGGTCCCGTATCGCGTCACCGGGGCCGCCACCGGCGACTAGGTCGGCGATCACTTCGAGTTCGATGCGTCGCTCGCGGACACGGCGGCGCTGGAACCAGGCGGCTGCCTGCCAGGGCTCGGCCCTTAACGCCCGCCACAGGCCGCCGCGATGGACACCCAGGTCGATCGGGCGGGACGGCGGGCAGGAGCGGCGGCCGAGGAATGGCAGGAACGTCGGAGCCCGGACCGCCGCGTAGAGGGCGTCGATCAAGGCTTCGTCACCTTCGACGGCGGCGACGAAGACCGCGTCAGAGAGATAGAAGCGTTCGGAGACCGGCATGGACTTGCCGGTATCGCCGTGGCGCGCGGTCTGGTAGTCGCGCACCCGGGTACCCGGCTGGTCGAGCCGGACGGCGAACGTGAGCGCGGCAAGGTCGGAGAGATCCGCGCCGCGGTCACGGCCCTGGGCCGCGGCGAGCAGCCCGAGCACTCCACTCTTGGTGGGCGCGCGCTCCGTCGTACGCCGCACGAAGCGTGACGACGCGCCCCACGACTGGAGCGGGCCCGCTAGGCGCAGCGTCAGGACGCTGGTGCGTTCGCTCATGCGGGGCGGTCCTGGCCCTCGGGCGCTTGCGCCACCAGCCGTTCGCCGACCGCGTCGCTCACTTCGTCGAGCAGACCGCCGATGGTGACCGTCGTGCCGAGCGCCGCCAGCGGCTCGGTGGCCGTCCCCGCCCTGAGTACCCAGCTCGGATCGTCGGTGACCTCGTACGCCTTCTCGATGTCGGAGACGTGCGCGAGCAGTTGGGTGCACGCGCCGCGCAGATGGCCGCCGGAGTCCAGGGGAGCGAGAACGGGCTCCTCGAAGGCGGAGACGAAACTGATGGGCCTCGCCGAGCGGAGGGTGACGATCACGGCCTCGGGAAGCGTGTGGTTGCCGAAGGTATTGATCTTGCCGGTGGGCATGGAGGCCACGAAGCCGTGCAGGAAGGCCCGCACCGCCCTGCGTACCGGCTCGTCCAGCGGCTGCTCAGGACGCCGACCGACACCAAGGTTGTCGCGCAGCCGGTCCACGTCGAGAGCGGCGTAGCGGTAGAGCGTCGCCGAGTTGAAGTCGACCGTGCCGATCATGCCGGCACCGGACTCCTCCTCCTTCTCGTTCTGGTCGTCCACCGCGGTGAAGTAGTCGGACTCGTTCTCGACCTGGTGGACGCTGATGGCGTGCGCGACCTGGGCCGCGGCGTCGACGTTGATGTCGGCGGAGTCGGCGACCATCCGTCCGAACAGCGCGATGTCCACCGAGTGCCGGGTGTCGGCGATCCCGCGGGCCTTGTTCTTGTTCTCCTTGGCCTTCAGGTACGCCTTGATGTCGGCGGCACCCTCGACAGCGAGGTGAGCCAGGCCGTCGATCTGACGCGCACTGAGGAACATCAGATACGAGGACTCCGGCGGCGGCTCCGGCTCGCCCTTCTTCTTCGCGCTCTCCGCCTTCCTGCGCGGCACCTCGATCTTCGAGCCCGTCGCGGCGTAGAGCGTTTCGGCGGCCAGTGTCATGGCCGCGGCGCCGTCCAACGAAGCTTCCACAGCAGTGATCCGCTCGGCCAGCAGCTCGGCCACCCGACGGGTGCGAACGCCTAGTTCGTCCGGGTCGAGAAGGTCTTGGAACGCTCGTCGGGTCGCCCTCTTCCACGCCTGGCTGGAGACGCGGGCGCGGCGGACGCCGCCGTAGACCGCGGTCTTCGGGGTACCGGTGTCGTCGCGGTTGAGGTTGCTCGGCGGCACGGTCTGCAGCACGTGCACGTCGATGATGGTGCGGCTCACGGGGTGTCATCCTCCGGTGTGGTCGTGTCAGGTTCCTGCAGGCCGTCGCTGCCGCCCGGCGCGTTCGGCCCCGCTGTCGCTGAGCCGTTGCCGGAGGCGGACCGGGGAACGGCGAGGTAGGAACGGCCCCAGGAGCGGCGCACTGACTGGGGCCCGCCGGGGCTCTGCCAGGTGTGGAGCTGGTCGGCCAGCAGCCCGTAGTCGAGCGGAACGGCCTCGCGGCGCAGCAGGAGAACGATCTCGCGCAGCCGCCCGGCGAGGACCACGGGAGTGGCGGCCGTACCCGCCCGGACGAAGCGCTTGCGCGTCGGCTCGTCGATCTCGGCACCGGGGGCCAACCGGCGCACGGCAGCGCCGAGTTCCGGTCCGGGCCTGCGGTGCATACGAGCGGTGTGGTGCGACTGCTGGTGGAGCGACCACAGGGTGACGGCGGCGTGCGCCGCCTCCTCGGCCCACCGCATGGCGTCCTCGGTCAACTCACGGCGCTCGTACTGCTCGTATAGAGGTTCGGTGCCGATGAGACCCCACAGGTCGGCGGTCTCACCGGCAGGTCGGCCGATGCCGCGTCGCAGCCGGGCCAATGTGCCCACGGCATCGCTGCGGTCGTCCAGGTAGCCGCGCTGCAGCCGCGTGATGCGCTGGTGGACGGCGGCGCCGACCGGGCCGAGGGACGGCTGCCGCGTACCGGACGTGGCAGGGGCGGGAAGGCTGGTGGTCATACCGGCGACTCCACGGGGGCGGTTTGGGCAGTCGGTGGGTCCGGCGGGCCGTCGTCATCAGTGGCCAGGTGCCTGTGGAGACGGGTGCGGAAGCGAAGCTCGGCTGCGGCGTCGTTCAGCCATCGCGGTCCGTTACGGGTCTCCACGATGCGTCCTTCCCAGGCGGCCAGTCCAGCGTCGTCCAGCAGCCCGGTACCCAGGCCGCCGACGATGCGGTGCACCTCCCGCTTCCAGCGGTCGCGGTGCTCCCCTGGGTCGGGAGCGGTGCCCAAGTCCCGCAGCCATCGGCGGTAATGGGTGTCGAGTGTGCCGAATCCCTGGTCGCGGGCGGCGTCCCTGCGCGGTTCAGGATCGGACCCGGATGCCCGAGCAAGGTCGATGGCGAGGTCGGCGAGCATGCCGACGGCCTTCTCCGCGTCCTTCAGGGCATCCACGGCCTTCTGCCCGTACCGCCGGTCATCGCGGTGAAGCAGCACCACAGGCATCAGGACTCCGTCGTCCACCACCTCGTCGATCACCGATTGCTGGGTGCCGTACCGCGCGCCGATGATGCGGGTGCGGATCAGGTGGCCGCGTGGGAGAAATCCTTCGGTGGTCAGCCGGGCGATCCACTCCACGATCCCGGGCCGCAGGTGCTGAGCGCCGTCCTGGCCTTGCTCCGTCCCTGCCTCCCGGCCGGTGAGAAGGCCCTCCATCCCGCGCCAGGCCATGCGCGACGGGTCGTGCTCCTGCGGCAGGTAGACGAGCGCTTCGCCACGCTTCTTCTCCTGTGCCGGACTGCGGCGCCAGCCCGTCATCGGCTCGTACGGCAGTTTGTTGTGCGGTTCGAGGCGGTCACCGTACGCGAGCACCGCACCGTGCACACCGTCGGCGTCGTGGTACAGGCGGATACGACGGGACTGCCAGGTGTACAGGTCCCGCAATCCGTAAGGACGTTGCGCTAGGTCCCGGGCCTCAGCAGGCCCGCACGGCTCGGCCCGCCACGCCGGGCGGTCGGCCTGGTCCGCGTGCAGCCCTGTGGAGTCCGCGGCCATCAGGTTGAGCAGCAGCGTCTCGTGGAGGTTGTCCCCCTCCATGAGGACGCCACCGAGATTGCCTGCCCACGCCACGCCCTGGGGATAGCCCTTACCGGCCTTCACCCGGGGGTCGTCCACCGCGCCGGACTTGATGCCCGACGGGTCGAACGCCTGGGCGTGCACCAGCCATCGGGAGGCCTCCGCCCAGCCGAGCCGGTCGACCCCCGGCATACGCATGCTGAAGAACGGTTCCCCGTTGGGCACGTCGGCCACGATGCGGTTGAGAGAGAAGATCTCGTCCTTGGCCGTACGCAACCCGGCGACCTGGAAGAACGGACGCTCGGGGTGCAACAGGTCGAAGCGATCGCGATGCCGGTGCAGGTAGTCCGCCACGTGCCCGGCGTACGGCCTATCGGACACCCACAGCTCCTCCCACGCGTCGCTGTCGGCCGGCGCCGCGCCTTTCCCGGACCCGTCGAGAGCGTCATGGAGGATCGCCAACAGCAGTCGCATCAGGGCGAAGTCCTGGGTCGGCAGATCTCCGACGAGTCGGCGAATGTCGCGCGCCTGGTCGAACACCTCCGACAGGGACAGCTCGCGCTCCGAACCGTCGATGAGCTGGACGGGCAGCCAGGGGCGATGGGCCAGATTGAAGGACGGCACCCCGGGGGTCGGCGTCGCCTCCTCTCCCTTGCTCGGTTCCTCGCGTGTCACCAGCAGGCCCTCGTCGGGGTCATACGCCAGATTCCACCCCGCCAGCCGGGTCTGACAGTCCTCGTCGAGCGCGAGGATCAGCTCCCCGGCGAGCCAGTGGCTCTCCTTCTCCTGCCAAGCAGGGACGTAGAGCTCTTCCAGTTCGGCGAGGGCCTGGTCCGACTTGTCGGGGAAGGAGAAGTGGTAGGGCAGCCGCAGGCCGCTCGCAGCGGCGGCCCGCGCGGCGCGCGCGGACGGTACGGCATCGGTGGGCAGTTCGAGACCGCCGCGCCCCTTGTCCAGCCAGGGCAGGGTGCACAGGGTGCCGTCGGCCCGGCGCATGACGACCAGGACTTCCAGACTCTCCCGGCTGTCCCGGACCTGCGCTCGTCCGGCACTGCTGTCATCCGCGTCACCGACGCCTGCGCCGATCCAGCCGATGAGCGGTCGCCCGGCCTTGCGTACCTCGTCCAGCCGGAAGACCTCCGCCTTCTGCTGCTGCTTGGCACGGGCTTCGCGGTGTTGGGCCCGCGCGGGATCGACGGTCTGCTCCCAGTGCGGCGGGCAGGGTTCGTCGTCCCCGTACGCCCGCTGGACGAGAGGGCTGATGTCCTCCGGCAGTCGCACAGGCCGGCCCGGTTTCCCGGGCGCTCCGAGGTGCGGGGTGAGTACGGCGAGCGACCGGAGCAGCGGATACACGCCATAGACCGTGCACGAGCCTTTGACAGGCGTGGGGGCAGGATCCGTTCGCCAGTCGACGCCGGTCACCAAACAGCGCGGCTGCCGCAGGCGCGGAGGACGTTCACTCTGCTGCTCACCGCGCGGGTGGCGGTGCAGCCGTCCCATCCGTTGGAGCAGCAGGTCTACGGGACACAGGTCGGTCACCAGCAGATCGAAGTCCACGTCCAGCGACTGCTCGGCCACCTGGCTCGCGACCACGATGTGTGTTCCCCGTGGACGGTGCGGTGACTTGCTGTCGCGGTCCGGTGGTCCGAACCGGGTCAGCAGCGAGGCGTCCTTGCGTGCTCGGTCGACATCGATGAAGCGTGCGTGCGCGACGGTGACGTGCTCGGCACCGAACCTCGCCCTGAGTGCGGCGGCCGTGTCCGTCACCCGGTCGACGGTGTTACGGACGACCAACGCGCAACCGCCGTCGACCAGTTCCACTGCCAGACGGTCCGCCAGTACGGTCTCGTCATCCGCCAGGCGCTCCAACACCACGTCGGTCCGGCGCCCGGAGGCGGCGGGCGATGCCTTCACCGGCTCCGTGCCGGGGGCGACGGCAGTCAGAAGCGGGTAATCAGTGGCGTCGGCGAGTGCATCGGCGCTCGTCCCGGTGTACGCCTCCGCCAACTCCCGCCGTCGGCCTGCCGGAAGCGTCGCCGACAGCACCACGACGGGAACGCGATACGACCCCAGCCATGACAGCACCCGGTCGAGGTAGGTGTTCATGTAGGCGTCATAGGCATGTACTTCGTCGATGACGACGACCTTGCCGGCCATCGCCAGGTGTCGCAGAGCCAGGTGCCTGCTCTTGAGACCGGTCATCAGCAACTGGTCGATCGTCCCGACGGCGAACGAGGCGAGCAGGCCCTTCTTCCGTCCCCGCAGCCACTGGTGCGCGACGAGGTCGGCCGAGGCTGCCTTCGCGCCGCACGCAGGACGTTCGCCCTCGCCATACGCGTCCACAGCGGCGATGGTGCGGTGACTGTCACGCATCAGGGCGGCGTAGTCCTCCTGGAGCGCTGCCTTCGCGTGCGCCAGCAGGACCGAACACTGCTCCGGCGAGGGCTCCTCTGCAGTCGCCGATGTGAGGGGCGGGAGCCGGTCGAGCCAGTCCAGGAGCCGCGGGAACATCGCGTTGCTGGTCGCCATCGTCGGCAGGGCCAGGTAGCACCCGCCCGCGCCCGAGCGAGCCGCGAACACCTCCGCCACCGCGAGAGCCGCCTCGGTCTTCCCCTCCCCCATGGGCGCCTCAATGATCAGCATCCCGGGCTGTTCCATACCCCGAGCCATCGCGAGGGCCTGCTCCTGCACCGGCCGCACCACGGCACCGGGCGGCAGCTCGAAGCGCGCGGCGAACAACTCAGCTGCCTGCTCGAGCGGTTCGGCCGGTGACCACGGTGCGGGCAGTCGAAGCCCCAGCCACGCCGCGGCCACCCGCTCACTTTCGCTCCGGGGATGCTCCTCGGGGAAGTACGGGAAAAGATCCGGGTTACTGGCGATCCAGTCGCACACGATGACAATCGCGGTCAGCAGCACTTGGACCGGCTGGGGAAGTTTCACCCCTCGCCAGTGAGCAAGCCGGTCGTTCACCCCGAAGACGTCGGCAGACGCATCCAGCAGCTCGTTCTGCACACGCTGCCAGACGGCCTCCGCCGGCCCCGGCGTCCGCAACAGTTCGGGATGCGCATCGAGGTTGTGGATCTGCACGTGGTCCGGTGGTACGCCGTGGTGACCGCCGGCCATCACGGCGAACTGCGCGGAAGCCCTGCGGGTCCAGCCACGCCGTTCCTCCAGCCACTCCTGCAGCAGCACCTGACCAGCCAGCCCGTGCGGTGCCATCCCGCGGTGGTCGCCGAACTGCTTGCGCGTACGCATGCCGAGGCCGGCGGCGCTCATCACGTCGGCCAGATCGTCCACTTGGCATGAGAAGGCAGGCGTGGCCTTCCCGATGTCATGCGTGCCCGCCAGCCACACGCACAACCGCCGACCATCGGCTTCCCCCTCGGGAAGCGGCTCCGCGACCACTTCCTTCACGTTGCGCGGAAGCCAGTGATCCCACAGCAGCCCGGCGACAGCAGCACTGTCCGCCATGTGCCGCCACAGCGGCAGCCACTTCTCCGTGACCCGGTCGTGCTTGGCCCACACCGTGCGAGCCGCGCCGGTCAAGCGGTCGCCGAGGTTTGCGGGCGGGTTCTCTTCGCTATGCACGGCGGTTATTCAACAGGAACCTGAATGTGGGCTCAGACAATACGGCACGATTGATCAATATCTATCTTCCATGATCAAAATGCAACACAACGCGAAGGAATTTTACCTGCGAGCGCTGGAAACTGCGGCCGACAAGGAGATGAGGTCGGGCACTCGCCCCGTTCACGTGACATCCGAACGGGAGGACGAGGGCAGGCTCGCGTATGATTCAGCGTAATATCCGCTCCCCGCAGTCGCGGGAAACTTCACCCGGTAAAAAACTATTCGCACCACTCAAAGCCGACAGGTGCGGATAATGACTCGGTGGGAAAAACTGGGTTCATCATTCCGGCATACATCCGGATGTCCCCCTGAAGGTCGCCGCGTGCCACGCTCCCCGCATCTGCGGGGATACCCACCTCGCTTAATTTCGCCTCCCGCAACCACGGGAACCTGAACGTAGTAGCGTGATACATGCACCTCCACCATTATCCGCGCGTGTCTCTCCCTACACCGCTGCCGCGGCCGGACTACCGTCATGAAAGCGACAGCACTATCTCGAGTTGCCGCCCCCACGGCAGAGGGATCAGATTAAAAATGAAATACAGATTTTCAAAGCGCTGGCGTGTTCGCCGAATTCGAAAGAATTTTTTGAACGGTTTGAACGGACCGGCGGACGACCCATCCCGCCTCCACGCAGGGGAGGGCGGCAAGCTGCATATGCCGTCTCGACCGCCACAAGATCCTTCCACACCCCCGGAATCCACCTTTCGCGCATCAGCCTTCCTCCTGGCCGCCCTCCTCTGCGCCGTAGTCAGCTTCACTGTCATCGCGCTCGCGGCAATTGGCCACGCCACTCCTGATGCAGTCCCAGAGGTTCTACGTGGACTCGCCACTCTGGCGAGCATCCTGCTGCGCCACCCCTGATGGGTCTCCTGCGAGTTCCCTGCGAAGCCAGGTTCCCTTGGAACAGCCGTTGCGCCACTACGCGCCAGGAGGAGCGGAGAAAACGGTCAAGAGGATCTTGCGAAGACCTCACTGCGAGGTTCGCTGTGACCTTTGGCAGCGAGGTATATAGCCGCGCCCGGCACCACGCACCCCTTCCGGGCAGCACAACATTCGACCAAGAAACCGTTCATGGCCACCGCGGTGACGGTCTCCCGAAAAAGGAGAAAGTTTCCCTACCAGACAACCAGGCCCCTGTATCTGTGCAGCTCAAGACCTTACGGCCCTCACCCCCACCAGGTGCCTTCTAAGAGGAGCTAACACAATGCTTGGGCTCGTCTGTAGGTGATGACGCAGCAGGCGAGTTTGAGGAATGCCTCGTGGATGTCGTCTCGGATGTCCCAGCGGATCCGTAGTCGTCTGAAGCCGTGGATCCAGGCGTTCGTGCGTTCGACGACCCACCGGACGGCGCCCAGGCCGGATCCGTGGGGCACTCCCCGGCGGGCGATGACCGGCTTGATGCCGCGTTTCCGCAGCAGGCGGCGGTACTTGTCGTAGTCGTAGCCGCGGTCAGCGAACAGCTGCCGGGGGCGGTGGCGCGGTCGGCCGGTGGCTCCTCGGATTCGGGGAATCGCGTCGAGCAGGGGCAGCAATTGGGTGACGTCGTGGCGGTTCCCGCCGGTCAGAGTGATGGCTGGTGGGGTGCCGTCGGCGTCGGTGACGATGTGGTGCTTCGAGCCGGGCCGGGCACGGTCGACCGGGCTCGGCCCGGTTTTGGGCCGCCCCGACGGGCCTGCCGGTGCGAGCCGTCGATCACCGCCCGGGACCAATCCAGCTTCCCCGCACGGTGCAGCTCGGTCAGCAGCACCTGGTGAAGCCGGTCCCAGACACCGGCCTCATGCCAGTCCCGAAGCCGACGCCAGCACGTCATGCCGGAGCCGAACCCGAGTTCCTGCGGCAGCCATTGCCATTGGATCCCGGTATGCAACACGAACAGGATGCCCTGCAGACAGCCGCGGTCGTCCAGAGGCAACCGCCCCGGGTTGCACGACCGGCGCCGCCTGACCGGCAACAGCGGCTCAATACGCGCCCAAAGATCGTCCGACACCACCCACGGCGGACCATTGCCCTTCCCCATACCCGGCCCAACGACCCACCCAGGTACCAGACATGGCCTCCCCAGCTCTTTCTGTTAGCTTCTCTAAGTACTTGGCCGCAGGTTCGAGTCCTGCCGGGGGCGCACGTTTAAGCAGGTCAGAGGGAGCCTTAAGCCCTTCGCAAGATCACTCGCGGAGGGCTTTTTCATTGCCCGAGAGGCTATTTTGTACATATATGCACCATCGATTGAGGCGCTGCGTCCCACATACGTCCCCCCGGTTGGGGCAGCAACTTACGTCCAACCGCCATTAGTCAGAGAGTCGCCCCTGGTCAGAGCCATACTGATGGGCAATCAGCCAAGAACGGGGCAGGCGCCAAAGCGGCACCTGTCCTGTTCTTGATTGCTAGATCGACCTGCTCGACGCCTGTCCTCACGCCACCGCACACACGTAGATTCATCCCCGACGCGAGCCGCCCGATGTGGGTAGGGCTGGAGGGCTAAACGGAGCGGGGAGCCATGGTCAGAGCTTGGACGGTCCGCGGGGCCGGCAGGGAGAACGCGAAACGCAAGCGCTCGACGAGGGCGTGGTGATCGCCAGCTGAGAGGAAGCCGGCTGTCTGAGCGACTGCGCATCGATCACTGAGGCGGAGGGCCTTCCCGCGCGAACCTATCAGGATGAGGGCGCCTGGCAGCGTGGACACTTGGAAACACCAGCATTGGCGCTGCATCACCATGGAGACCCACACGCAGAACCGCGTTGTCCCACAGCTCAGCACGTCGCCGCAGAAGAGCTTCACCCATCGTCGTCTTCCTTCTCGGGTTCCGTGGTCAGCCCGGCCGCGTCCATGAGGTCCGGGTCCGGATCGTCCTCCGTCGTGCTCCGCTGCTCCCGCTCCACAGTGGACTCCGCCGTCGCCCCTCCTGGACTCACATCACTCTCCACGAACATCGGGAGGACATACGCCTGGGCCAGTCCCGCCAGGTGAAGCGGGAGCGGCAGGGACAGCGCCGCGGCATAGTCCGGCGCCTGGCGCAGTTGGTGTACGGCGAGGGCCAGAGCCTCGGCCTCATCCGGCTTGCCCAGGGCGAGGGCGCCCGGGTCGTCGCCCACGTGACAACCGAGCACTGCGATCTCGAGCAAGGTCGGGTTCCAGGCGCTGGTGCCCGCCTGTGAGGTGAGGTTGCCCGCCGCGTTGACCCGGGTGGCCAGGCGGTCGAGGGCGGGCGACACCGCGTGGGTACCGGGGCGTTCCGTGGTGCTGTAGAAGATCCGGTCACCTGCAGGAGCCTCGCCCTGCGACGGGACGGTCTGGGCCCAGAAGCCGGCCGGCTGTCCGTGCGGCTTACCGGGTTCCGCCAGGCCCCACCACTGCGCGGTCTCCCGTCCGCCACACCCGCGGACGCGCACAAGGCGGAGTTCGTCGTCGAGCCTGCCCGCGGGGGCGTGGCCCGTCTGGATCAGATCCCGCTCAATCCGGCCATCCTGCAGCCATGGCCAGTGCAGCCTGCTGTTCTGTGCGTGGGTGATCAGCGCGGTGGGCTGACCGCGCAGCGAGTGCAGTACGCGCTGGAGGAATGCCGCGGTCTCCTTGCGCTGCTGGGCGAGGTTGGTACGCCACTGCTTGCCGGTCAGACGGGAGGTACTTGATTGCGGGCCGCCGTCCTGCGGGTCGGGCTCCGCGCATGCCTCGGGATCGATCTCGGCCTGCTTCACTAGGCCGAGGAGAAAGCGCGGATACGGCACCCACTCCCCCGCGGCATCGTCCCAGCCGCGCACGGCCGCCAGGCCCGCCGCGTCCGGCAGCGGGGTGGCCAGGACGGCCACGGGCAGGTGCTTGGGCAGCCGGGTCGGGCCGTCCTTGCGGCGCTTCACCATCCAGACAGCGGCGTACTGAAGTCCATCGGGCAGGTCGTTGCCGAGCGTGTGCTGCGGCAGTACGCGGACGCCGAGCTGACGCAGTCCGTCAAGCCAGGAGCTGTGGGTGCGATGCTCGATGCTGTCCGCGTTGTCGATCTGCCGGTCGGTGGACGGGGTCACGACGAACTGGGTCAGTACCCCTGCGTCGGCGCACCCCAGGCGGACGGCGAACTTGGGGTCGGTCGTCGACGGGCGGAAGGTACTGCGGTGGGCGATCTCCACCAGGGCGAGTTCAGGGTGGTCGGGGTCCACGCCGTCCGCGCTCAGCCATGAGCGCAGGGCGCGGCGACGCTCATCGATAGCCGTCGCGATGGCCGTGCCGTTGGCTTTGACGGCCGGGTCGGGCAGCAGCCGGTCTCCGAGTCCGTCGGCCAGGGGCAGACACCGCAGTCGTAGGGTGAGTTCCTCCGTCCGCCATTCGAGGACGACCGGTGCTCCGGGCCTGGCTTCGTCGAAGTCCCGGTCCGTGATCACGGCGGCGGAGGCGCCGCCATCACCGTCCAGGCCCAGGGCATGCGCGAACTGGGCCACTGCTTCCTTCCGTACCTCTGATGACTGCCACAGCAACCGGACCTCCACCAGCGGGGGACCGCTGTGCCGCGAGCGCCGGCCTGCGATCCGCGCCTGCGCCGCGAGGTTCGCCCTGCGCGCCTGGGTTTCGCGCAGCAGCTCGGTCTTCTTGGCCTCGTCGGTCCTCGGTTTGGGCCGCCGGTTGTCCGGTGCGCCGATGCCCTTGCCGCGTCCCCGGGTCAGATCGGGTACCCGCACCACCGCTTCCGGAAGAGCCTGTTCGGCCCACTCGGTCAGCTGGGCGCGCTGGTTGGGCATGAAGCCGGTGCCGATCTCGTGCTTCCCCATTCGGGTACTGTGCACCACGGCCGCGCGGACTCCGCGGCCTTCACCGATCCAGGAGCCCGGTTCGGTGAGGAGTTGTTCGGGGTCCGGGAAGTTGCCGGAGAGGCTGAGTCCGCGCAGGATGCCGGCGGTGTCGTTCTCCGACCAGGCGAAGGTGTCGGCTGCCCGGTCCCGGCGCAGTCGGGCGAGTGCGTAGCGTTCGGTGGCCGGTGCTCCGGGCAGCCAGGGGATGGTGGGCCGCAAGTAGACCGTGGTGGCCTCCCGGTAGGACAGGTTGAGGCGTTTGGTGGCGGCCCGCGGGTGCGTCGCCCAGCGGCGTACACCCCAGTGCAGATGGAGACACGGCCTGGTGTCGAACGGCGTGGTGTGCAGGGAGATGTTGAGTACGACAGAGAACCACCACTCCTTGCGCTTGACCATTCGGCACAGGGACTGCGACATGAGTTCGGCACCCTGGTCGCGAGGCCCGCGAGGCACCGCGCGAAATCGCAGCTCGCCACCGTCGAAGCGGTAGGGGTCGAGGGACAGGATGCGGCGGGCCAACGCGTCGGTGGCGAGCTGAAACTGCCGGGGGTAGAGGGCGGCGGTACCGCCGGCGCTGACGGGCCTGGTGAGCAGTTCGACGCCGGTGACCGGCTGCCACTCGGGGAGGTTCCGCTTGAGGTCGGCGCTGCTCGCGAGCAGCAGCGAGCGAAACCCGGGATCCTGCCCCGCACCCTTGGGGCCGAGGGTGCGCAGCCAGGCGTCCAGGAGCTGCCGCATGGAGCGGTCCGGGAGGGGATCAGTCGCCGAGGCGGGGACGTACATCCAGAAATCCTCGGCGATCCGATGGTCCTGTTCCGGCCCCGGCTCGACGGGGATACGAGGGCGGGGGCGGACAATCACGTCGGGGGCGAGGGTCTGCAGTACTCCGTCGAGTCGGCGAGTGGGCAGGGTCAGCTGCCGTTTCTCCTCGTCGCGTCCGTGGTTATGCAGATCGAGGAGTTCCGCGCGCCAGTATTCGGGAAAGGCGAGCGCACGGAAGTCCTCGGTCCAGGACTCGCTGCCCTCGGCAAGGTGGTACGCGGATCGGCGGATGTGCTGGTACATGTCCGTTCTCCCTGCGATGTCGTACGTGGTCGGTCTCGCGCCGTGTCTTCGACAGCCTTGGAAGCGGCGGGGTCTCGGTGTGTCAGTCGGTGCTGCGCGGCTCGGGCGGAGCACCCAGGTCGCACAGCGCCTCGTACAGCGGCCGGTAGAGCAGCTTGACGAGTTCGATGTCGGCAGGGTCGGGCCCATCGGCCGCATTCTCGATGCCGGTGGCAGTGAAGTACGGGGCGAGTACGTCCCGAAGGCGTACCAGCAGTCCCGGGTCGCTGGTGCGAGACCGCCTGCTCCTGTCGCCGGCGGGTGCCTGCGCCCCCGCCAGTCGCGGCGCGAAGGCCGCGTCGACGAACACGACGCGGGCTGGCACACCACCGCGAACGAGGCGGCCGATGACCTGCCAGATGGTGACAAGCTGGTCCCAGACGAAGGACTCCTTCTCGTCGTGGGAGAGCGAGGAGTAGATGTAGGGACGGGACAACACGTGCCGCCAGACACGACGGGCGACGGTCCGAAAAGCGCCGCCTGCCGCATGAAGACCGTCGGCCTCCGCCACCAGATCAGCGAAGGTTCCGTCCGGGCTAGTCAGTTGGCCGCGCACGAACCGGCTCGACCAGTCGTTGATGGCGAACACCGCCAGGGACAGGTCATCGGGGCGTGGGTGAGGACGGACCAGGAAGAACACCGTCCCGAACGCCGCCACCCTCTCCTCGCCGGGGCGCTGGGGGGTGGTGAGAATGTTGTGCCCTCGCTCGACGGCCAGCAGAGGGGCGACGAGCAGTTCGGCGTCCGGGTCCTCGGCGAAGGAGGCGAGGTCTCCACGCCGTACTGCCTCTGTGCTACGTGTCCGGCTCCCCGACAGCGCCGCGCCGTCGACCGCGGCTTCCAGTTCCGCGTCGTCGGCGGTCAGGACGCGTACCCGGCCGCGCCAGCGCGGGATCTCGTCCAAGGCCGTGGCGGCCACCTTGGCCTCCGCATAGCTGCCCACCAGAAGCAGCGCGCGCCTGCGGCGCTGGTCGCGGATCTGGGCGAGTTCGCTCTGCAGCGGAGAAGTGGTTCCGTCCCTGCGAGGACGGGCCAGACGGTCGATCATCAGGCGCAGGACGTCCTCGCGCTTGTCGGGGTCCTGCCCGGAGAGGCGGATCGGCTGTCCGGCCGCGTCATAGAGGAACTCGGTGCGGAAAACCGTGTCCCGGATGGACTGCAGCGCCTTGCTCCGCGGTTTCAGGACCGCCCGGACGGGAGCGAGCACATGCGCACGGGTGGACGTGCCGGCCCAGCTGGTGCCCGACATCAGCAGAACGTGAGGTCCTGCTTCCTCCCGGCCGGGATCGGCGCCGAGCTGGGGGAGGCCCAGGAGCAGCTCGCGACCCACACCCGCACAGCGGAAGAAGCGCAGGGTTCCGGTGCGGCGGCCGTCCTTATCGCGGGCGGCCGCCCGTTCGTCGATCAGGTACTGGAAGCCGAGGACGTTGCCCATAGGAGCCTCGGGCAGGAGCGGTGCGTAGTCAAGGGGTGGCCGGCGGGTCAGTTCGTGGCTCGCCGCGTCGAGCCGCAGCGCCGCCTCCACCTGGGGCCACAGGAACGTCACCCGGTCCAGACGCTGGTGCAGAGCGGCGAGTACAAGGGTGAACTCCAGTCTCCGAGCGTTCAGTTCGCGCCACTCCTCTGTGAGGGGTACCTCCTCAGGCGCAGGCTCCTTGCCATGTCGGGCAGCGGATGGCGGGCGCTGCTGCGGCCCCGGTGCTCCGACGAGGAGAGAGTCGAGGAGCGCGCGGACCCGGGTGCGTGTCTGCTTCTCGTCGAGGGTGTGCAGAACGTCGTGGGCGAGGGCGGTGAGCTCGTCGGCGGGCGTCAGATAAGGACCCCGCCCGCCAAGCGGATCGTCCCGGAACATATCGAAGAACCCGGTGATCTCGCTGCGGCGGTGCGCCCAAGGCACCTCCGCCCCAGAGGGCCTGCGCTCTCCCTGCTCCTCCCCGCCGTCGCCCTCGGCGTCCATCTCGTCCTCGTCCTCATACAGCGCATTCTCGTCCTCGATGTCCCCCGCCTCCGTGCCGTCCGGCCGCCGGACGGACCGGCCGGGCGTCAGCGGATACCAGGCGTTCAGCAGCTTCTCCTGAAGGGTCCATGCGCTGAAGTAGTCGATCTGCGCCCAGGTCCGCAGCCCTTCGTCGTCGATGAGCATTGCGTACAGCCGGTCCGCCGCGGAGCCGACGATGTCCAAGGCGGCGGACCACCGTTCCACGTCCTGGTCGGAGAGCTGCAGTCGCCCCTGCCGGGCGAGTTCGGCGATCTCATGGGTCTGCAACTGGTCGAGCCAGGATTCGGGGACACCGGTGGTGACAAGAGTGGCCGACGGCGCGAACATCTGGTCCAGCTGCATCTGTACGCGGTCGGCCTCGTCGATGATCACAATGTCGCTGCGCAGGGAGGCCAGCTCCGAGTAGCGCAGACGTTCGGCATTGAGCTGGCGCGGAACGGCCGTCTGGACAAGGCTGGCGGGGTTCGCCACCCAGATCAACCCGTCCACGAGGTCGCGCGCGGCAGAGTGCCGAGGGCAGGCGCTCCACAACGGGCAGGCATGCGGAGTGCCCCACTCCTCCTCTTCGTCGCTGTCGTCCCTGGGGGTCTGCCTCCCGGCGGCGCCACGGGCGCGTTCGAGTTCGCGCAGGGCGTGTTCGGCTGCCAACTCCTCGGCAGCGTCGGCGGTGCCGGTGGTGCAATCCCGGCGCACGGGGTACAGGCCGCCGCACGGTGCGTCGCTGTAACGCAGCGGCTCTGATGTGTCGAGTGCGCGCAGCGCGTCCAGCGGGCAGGCGGTGCTGAGGTGCCTGAAGGCCGCGTCGGTGTGGGCGAGGAGCGAGTGCGCTCCGCGCGCGGCGAGCCTGCGGTGCAGCCGCTGGGTGTGCTGAGGTCGCGTGGTGCCGCCCTGGATCAGGGCTGCACTCAGGCCGAGGCCGCGGAAGAGTTCGGTCAGGGTGAGCTGTTCGGCCACGTCACCGACGACGAGTGTGGTGCGCAGGCCGTTGTGGTGCGCCCATACGGCGATCAGGGTCATCAGGGTCGACTTGCCGGCGCCGACCATGCCGACGAGGTGGGTGAGCCGGTCGAGCGGCAGCGCGGATGCCGGCGCGAACGCGGTCCCGTCCGGGGTGCGGGTGTCGAGGTCGAGGTCGTCGAGGCGCTGGGCCCAGTTGCCCGCCTTTCGGCCGCGGCTCCGTTCCTCCTCGTCCATCCACCGCGCCACGTCGGCGAGTTCGTCGAGCGATACGTTCAGAGGTCCAGCGGTGGCCGGACGTTCGGCGGTGAGGGGGTGGCCCGGGAGAGGGTCTCGTACGAGGTCGGCCGGGATGGTGACAGAGGTGCGCCGATGGCGGCGGTCCATGAAGCGATGCTCACCCGCCTCCGCCTGCTCCATCGGTTTGACGGAGAAGCCCGGCAGATTCGCGAGCGCTTCGTCGTACACGGAGAAACGGTCGGCGGCGACCATGAGGGGAACCCGGTACGCCTCTTCCCCCGCTGCCGGGACACGGTACGCGCGCAGCCGCTCCGGCAGTTCCAGGTAAGCGTCCAGAGACTGCCGCCACATCCGGCCGCGGCGCATCGGCCAGAGCAGGTGCCGGGCCGCGGCCAGCGCGACCTGTTCCGCGGCGCCGACAGACAGCTTCGCGGCGCGCGCGAAGGCTAGGCCGTAGCCGCCCAGGAGCGTCCACGCTCCGTCGGCGGCGTGGCCGGGTGCCACGGTCTCCATCAGCCGCAGGGCGAGTTCGACCTGGCAGAGCAGGGCGGGCCGGGTCCTGGCGTGCTCTTCGGGCCAGGGTCCGAGCGCGGCTACGACCGGTTGGTACCAGCTGCTGCGGTCACGCATCGTCCGCTCCGTCCTGCCCGGCGTCCTCAGCCCGTGTCGTGTTGTCCGCGGGGCGGTTCCCGGTGCTTCGTCGGCCGGGCCCCGACGGTTCGTCCGCTCCGGTGTTGAGCGGACCGATAGAGGCGTCCGGCCCCCAGTCACCGGACAACCGCAGCCGTGCGGCCCGCACCAGCTGTCTGTCCGTGAGTAGCCGCAGTCCACCTGCCTGGGCGCCCCGCTCCCTGGCATAGCTGTCGAGGTAGTCGCGGCGTGCGCGAACCCTGAACTCCGGAACGACCCAGCAGGCTTCGTCGTAGGGAGGTTCGGCGCGCACCGCGGTCGCGCTGCGCCCAAGGAAGGCCGGATGCGCCCAGTCCTTGACGTCCACGGCCCACACATGGCCATCGGGGAACGTGACGCGCACGTCGTACGAGTCGAAGTTGGGCCACATCTCGACGGTGAGCCCCAGCGCCCGCAGCTCGTGCTCCAGGGCGGTCTCCGCCTGTCCGGGACCGGTGACGAACAACCGCAGCGGTTTGCGCAGCTGGCGCAGCTCTCCGACCTCGGCCGCCACGAGTTCCCGGCCGTGCGGCGCGGGCCCCCGGTGCCGGCATTGATCCCGCTCGCACCACCACTCGGTGTCGGACACCGGGTGCAGCAGGATCAGACAGCGATGGCAGCACAGACACGAGCCGTCCCGCCGGAACCCGGCGGGGACGGGGGCGTAGATCTCCTCGACGAGGAACCGGACCGGGTCGAGGAAGAGGTCGCAGCTGATCTCTGCCCAGTCGCCCTCCGTGAGTACAGGCTGGGTGACCAGGAGGCGGCGGAAGGCCGTGTACGACTCGGGCGACGACATCGCGCGGCAGGCCCGCAGTGCCTCGTGGATGACCAGGCGGTCGTACTGCCGCCCGGTGCTGTCGCCATATCCACGTACGGCGAGTTCGTGGCAGAGCTGTGCGGGTTCTCCCGAGACCTCGTCGATCAGCCGGTCCGCGGCGTCGAACAGGTCGGGGGGCAGCTGGTCGAGGGGCCAGCTGCTGAGGGGCCGGGCGCGGGCCCAGCGGATCATCTCCGGTACGCCTGCCGGGGGGGTGGCCCTGTTGCGCAGACACTGCAGAACCAGGGCGTCCAGGGCACGCTGCGCACCGGGCGGGTAGGGCAGGGTGAAGGCGTCGAGGTCGCCGACGGCAGCGAGATGCAGGACGGCGGTGGCCACGTCCCGCAACAGGACGACGCCCGGGTTGAACAGCCAGTCCGGTTTGAGCTGTTGGTCAGTCATGGACCGGAAGACCTCCTTGCGATGGCAGCGGAGCGCTCGGCTTCGGCTCGTCGGCATGTGAGGGCGCGCCGGGGCCATGCGGCAGCGGATGGTCGGTGACGTAGGCGGTGCCGGGCCGGCACCAGGTCCGTGCCTGACAGCCGTGGCAATGGCGCCCGGTCCTCGGTTCGTACGTGGTGTCGTCCAGGAGCGGCTGGGCGAGGTCGGCGATGACGTCCCGGGCTTCGTCGACGATCTCCACGCGGCCAGGGTCGACGCGTTCGAGCCTGCTCTCTCCGTGGCCCTCGCGCAGATGCTCCAGTTCGACCCAGGAGCGGCGTGGGTCGTCACCCAGCGCTCCCGCGTGGAACAGCAGGACCCCGAGGGCCAGTTGCGGGTATGTGCGCAACAGCGGCTCCCGCTCCCACATCGGACGGGCAGACGTTTTGGTCTCGCGCCAGATCCACCGGCCGCGATGGGTGTACACCAGATCGGGTACGGCGAGGACAACGACATCGAGTTCGGGCACGTAGGCCGTCACCCGGTGCTGTACGAGTACGCGCTCGTCGGCGTCGAGTCCGTTGAGTGGGCACAGCAGCCGGTGCTCGGCCAGCATTCCGGCGGCCTCACGTGCGTACACGTCGTCCAGACCGGTCCCGGACCGTAGCGCGGCCGAATCGGGGG
This sequence comes from Streptomyces pinistramenti, assembly GCF_020564935.1. Taxonomy (GTDB): domain Bacteria; phylum Actinomycetota; class Actinomycetes; order Streptomycetales; family Streptomycetaceae; genus Streptomyces; species Streptomyces pinistramenti. The sequence continues at coordinate 135,612 of NZ_JAJCXB010000012.1, read as the reverse complement.
CCGCGCGGTCCCGGCAGCCGCGCACCAGCCGTTCGCCGTGTCGCGCGTCCAACCAGGAGTCGACAGCCCTGCCGCGCCGTGCTCCCTCGTTCTCGGTGGACAGATCGTTGAGATGCAGGCGCCGCACTAGGTGGTACTGGGCGGGACATTCGGCGTACAGGCGCAGATCCCAGGCGGAGACGGAACGGCGCTTGCGGGCGGCGGACGGGCGCCGTCCTCCCCACAGACTCGGGGCGCGCATCAGGTCCGTACAGCCGGCGATGGCCTTGCAGCCGACGCAGCTCTCGCCGGGCCGGGTGCCCGTCGCGGCCGCAGCGGCGAGGAACGCCGGCACGGCGTCGCCCTCGAACCGCTTCCTTGCCTCAACAGGCCCTTCGCCGAACCGTGGTGTCACGCCGAGCAACGGTTCGACCGAACCATCGGCGCACCCCACGTCGAAGACGCGCACCAGGGCAGGCGGGCGGGTGGTGTCGGTCGCCTCGACCGGGGGCTCGTCCCGCGCCCTGCGCCGCAGCGTGGGGGCCCCGTGTGCCATTACCTGTGCCACGGCACCGAGTTCGGCCTCGGGGCGACTGGTCTTGGCCCGACCCAGCGAGGGATACCACAGGTCGCGCACCGTCCCGTCGACGGAAGCGTACATGCGGCCCCACAGGGTGTGCTCGTACTGCCGGGCGCCGCGCGGGTCGGGTGCATCCGTGCGGCGTGTTCGCCACGTCCACGGGTGTTTGACCGCCAGGGTAGGCGGCATCCCCGACTCCTCGGCGGCAGCTTGCTCTCGGGCACGGGCCGCGACGTACCGCTCAAGTGCGTGCGCGACCCACGCGAGGTGGACGGGGTGGACCGGTGCGCCCCTGCCCCGGAACGAGCCGCGGGTGCCGCGCAGTTCTGTGCACACCCGCTCGACGGACCAGCCGTGGTGCTCCACGAGGTCGAGCGCCGTGAAGAGCGGGCCGAACCCGAACTCCTCGTACGGCGTGGGCAGGAACGGCACGGCCGGTTCGGCCACGAGCTGGGGCCGCATCGCGATGCGGCGGTGCGTGGGGCAGGCCGCGGCGTCGGGCCGAGCCATCCGGGGACTCGCCCTGATCAGCCAGTCGTCTCCGGCGACGCCCGGTGGATTCTGCATGGTGACCCCCGTGGAGGGCGGCATGGGCAGGAGGACGTCCAGAACCGCAGGGCTTCACACATTCCCGCACGACGTCCCGAACACGACTCAAGCATGACATGCGTCTGTGAACTAAGTCGATGCGTACTCTACAAGATGACCGCTTCACGCTACTCTGGTGTGCCGAATGGTGCAGGAGGCGAAGGAGCGGCGCGGCGTGGACGCGGATTCGTATGCGGAGATGTACAGGCCCGGCACAGGTGATCTGATCGACGGGCGCTACGAGTTGACGGAGTCGCTCGGCAAGGGCGGGATGGCCCACGTCTGGCGCGCCCGCGAGGTCTCCCCGGGCCGCGAGGTCGCGGTGAAGTTCCTGCGCCACGACTCCGAGGCCCTGTATGCCCTGGACCCGGAAGAGAGGGCGGCCGAACTCACCGTCAGGAACGCCCGGTTCCGGCGCGAGGCCACGCTCCTGGGCACGCTCGACCACCCGGGCATCACGGAGCTGTACGGCAGCGGATCGCACCGGGGCGTGCCGTACATCGCCATGCGTTTGGTGACCGGGGTGAGTCTGCGGACCTTCCTCGACGAGCACACACCGCTGCCGCCGACGACGGCGATCACCGTCGCCGTACAGGTGGCAGGAGCACTGGCCTGCGCGCACACGTTGCCTGTCGTGCACCGGGACCTCAAGCCCCCCAACATCATGATCGACGACGAAGGGACGGTCGTCCTCATCGACTTCGGCATCGCCAAGCCGCTCCGGGCCGACGCCACCCGGTACACGGCGCACGGTTCCACGCTGGGCACCCGCGGCTACCTGGCGCCCGAACAACTCCTGGAGCGCGAGCCCACCGCGCGCACGGACGTGTACTGCTTCGGCTGCGTCTTCTACGAACTGCTCACCGGACGCCCGCCGTTCCCGCTCGGCGCGGACGCCGGTCTGACCGAGAGGCATCTATACGAGGAGCCGCTGCCGCCGAGTGTGTACGCCGCGGGCATCCCCGAGGCGATCGACAACCTGGTGATCCGCATGCTCGCCAAGCAGCCCGGGCAGCGACCGCCCGTCGACGAGGTCCTGGAGGTCCTCGCCCCGTTCGGCCCCCAACCTGGCGACCCCGAACCCCGGCCGCGCACCCGCCCCGACCCCACGGCCCCGCTCCGCCGACCTGCGGACCGGGTTCCGCACACGCGCCGCGCTCCCGCCGCGCCACCTGTCACGTCCCCTGCGGCAGGCGAGGAGGAGTGGCTGGACACCCGCGCGGTAGAACTGCTCTGCACGCGGGCCGAGTCGGAGATCGCCGCCGGCGAAACAGGTGACGCGGCCGGCCGGCTGTGCGAACTGGCGGAGCGGGTGCGCAGGGAGTGGGGAGAGCGCCGCCCGCTGGTGCGCCGCGTGTGGCGGGGAGCGGCGGACGGGCTCCGGCTGGCCGGAGACTTCGGCTCCGCGGCCCGTCTCTACCAGGGCATCGACGACGCTCTCCTGCACGGCGACGGTCCGGCCGAGCGGGCGGAGCGCGCGGTGATCCGGCTGCGGCTGGCCGAATGCCGCCTCGCCTTCGGTGAACTGGAGGCCGCCGTCGCCACTGTCGATGCTGCGGGACGTACGGCCGCGGGTCTGCCGCGCGAACTCGCCGAACAGGTCGAGTCCGTACGGCACGAGGTTGATGCCCAGCTCTCGGCCCGGCTCGCGGACGCGGACGGCCAGGGCAGGTCGGGGGCCTGACCGCACAGCGAGGCGACCTGATGCGCTTCGCCTCTCCGCACCCCCGTACGCCCCGCCACCGTGCGCCGGCGCCCGAGCGCGCTACACCCCGCCCACGAGCCGCCCGGCCGCCAGTTCGTCGCCGAGGTCGTGGACGAGCTCCGCGCCGAGCTCGGCGGTGCGCCGCGCCATCTGTTCGAAGGCGGCGATCTCGCGGAACGCCTCACCGTAGCGCCGCTGTTCACGGAGCGGCACCTGGCGGACCTGGAGGCGCCGGACATCGATGCGGGAAGAGCTCGTCGCGTGCGTCCTGGCCTGCCGGACGTTGGCCGGGGCGCGCAACGAACCGGCGAGGAACCAGGCATCGAGCTGCTCGGGCTGCACCCGCACGGCGTGCAGTTGGGGGCCCAGAGCGGTCGGCAGCCCTTCATGAACCCAAGCCGAGAACGCCCGCGCCACCCCCACCACCACGATGTCCCCGGGTTCGGCGATCAGGGCCTCGTGCACCGCGGGATCGTCGGCGGCGAGGTGTCCCCTGGGGTCGCCGCCCGACAGAAGGTCGGGAACCGTCAGGAGCGGAATGCCCTCGGCGGACGGCGCCCCGGTGCGGACTGCCGCCTCCGGTGGTTGCTGGCCGCCGCGCAGGGTGAGCGCCCCCGCCCGCGCCAGTTCGGCGACGGTGGTCGCCGTCGGCGAGTCCTGTGCGCCAGAGGCCAGTTCGAGCGCCGCGAGCAGCCGGGCCGACTTGGTCACCGAGGCAGCGATGTCCTTGAACTCCCGCCAGGATGCAGCCAGTCGGGGCGCGGTGTCCGCCGGGGACAAGCTGATGTGGCGCCCCGGAGTGAGGTCCACCTCGTCGTCGAGGAGCTCGATAACAGGTACGCGTCGCACGAAGGGAGAGACCTCGGCCGGATCCGTCCGCCCAACGGCCTCGCGCACGAAGCCGCCGATCGCCGTCCAATCGGGGGCCCACTCACGGCCCGGATCCCTGGGAAAGCGGGACACGCCGTCGGCCACCAGCAGGTGGCCTCCTGCGTGTGGCTCTTCACCTGGTACGGGCGCCCGCAGCACCCACAGGTGCAGGGAGACGCTGTGCGGTGCGGCGCATCCCGGCGGCAGCGCTACGACAGCCTTCAGCTGGCCGGTGCGCAGCAGCGATCCTCGGATGCGCCGACCCGCTTTTCGCGCCGCCACGGCGGGGGGCAGCAGCAGCACGGCCGCGCCGCCGGGCCGCAGCACGGCCAGACAGTGCTGGACCCAGGCGAGTTCGGGTTCGGTACGCGGCGGCAGCCCGTGGCTCCAGCGGGTGTCCGTGGCCAGCTCCTCGTACCCCCAGTCCCGTTCGCTGAACGGCGGGTTGCACAGGACGATGTCGGCGGGGACGTCCGCGAACGGGGCGTCGCGCAGGGAGTCCCCTTCGCGGATGTCTATGCGCGCCGACTCTCCCTCCCGTGCGTCCTCGGCGAGGCTCAGGCGAGCTTCGGCGAGTGCTGCGAGTACGGAATCACGCTCACCACCCAGCAGGGTCGGTGCCCCACCGCCCAACTCCTCGGCCACCTGCGCCCCGGCCATCAGGAGGTGACCGGTGCCGCAGGCGGGGTCCATCATCGTGACGCCGCCGTCCACTTCCGCGACGCCAGTAGCGAGCTCCGCCATGAGCGCGGCCAGCGGCTCGGGAGTCGTGGCGATCTGGCGTACATGGACGTCGAGCCAGCGGCGGAGCAGAAAGGCGAAGGTCTCCGGTCCTCCTTCGCGCCGCCCGAGGTCCACGGCCCGCTCGATCAGCGCCATCGTCTCTTCCGGGAACGCGGCACCTCCTGCCGCACCCCGGCCGGCGAGCCTCCTGCCCACCTCCTCGATCGCCGCCCCCGTCTCGTCGCGTCCGCCGAGCGCCTCGAAGCGGGGCCAGAGCCATTCACCCTCGGCGGACTTCTTGAGCTTCTTGTTGTCGCGCAGCCAGTTCTCGATGTCGGTGAGGGAGAACTGGGGGTTGACGTCCGTGCCGGCGATCCTGGCGGGGAACGACGGATGACGCCGCCGCCAGTTGCTGACGGCGGCCCGCCCGACGCCCGCGAGACGAGCGATTTCCGCCAGGGACACGGGTACGGCACGCGGCGTGGACATCTGAACTCCCTGGGTGTTTCTCGATGAAATCGGACGTTCCCTCACCTGCGGGCGTGTGATCAAGCCACTTTCCCCCTCCCGCGCGTCCGGCAGACTACTACGGCAAGGCACGAGTATTGACATTGTTCACAGGCCGATCGCGGACATCGCTCTTCCCGCTATCCCACCCCGTCGAGGAAGACGCTCGGCCGTCCGCTGTACGACATGTACAGCGCCTCTCTCGCCCGGGTGCTCGCCACGAACAACAGGCACCGTTCGGCCGCGAGGTCCGTAGCATTCTGCAGGGGATCGACATCGGCCGGCGTCACCGCCGGCGGGAACGGGAACGCCGACGCGGTCACCCCGGCCACGACCACGCAGCGGAACTCAAGGCCCTTCAGGCTGTGCAGACTCGACACACGTACCCCGGCCGCGCCGTCGGACTCCCCGTCCTTGACCCGCACCACGGGCAGCCTCGCCCGGGCGAGCCGGTCGCCGATCCGCGCGGTCTGCGCGTGGAACCGGGCACAGACCGCGATCTCGGACGGCGCGCCCCCGGCTGCCGCCCACGCGCCCACCGTGCGCACGACGGCGTCGGTTTCGGCCGCTTCCGTCCCGTGCCCCTCGCGCACGGGCCGCTCCCCGTAGCAGGGACCGGTAGCCGGAGAGCGAATCCGGTGCGTCACCCGTCAGGTCCGCCACGAGTTCACCGCCGAGCATCGCCCGCGACCAGCGAAGGATCTCCTCCGTGGAGCGGTTGAGGCGCAGCCGCGCGCCATGCCCAGCGACGGAGACACCGAGGGAGCGCAGCGAAAGCCGGGAGTCGTAGATGAGCTGGTGCGGTCGCCGGTGAGAAACAGGTCGTCGGGCCCCTCGGGCACCAGCGCCCGCAGCAGCCGCCACTGGGTGGGGTGCAGGCCCTGCGCCTCGTCCACCACCACATGGTCGTACGAGGAGCCCTCGCTCGGTCTGTCTTTCAGCAGCCTGGAGGCCCTGGCGCACGGCTGCAGCCAGGTGCAGGCGCAGTCGCGGGCGAGTTCTTCCTTGAACTGCGTCATCGCCTGCCATAGCCGCGGACGCTGCCCGGCCGCCAGCTTGCTGCCGCGTCCGCGCCGAAGGCCCTTCTCGTACTCCTCGCGGGCGCGCAGGTCCTGGGCGAGCAGCACATGCCGGTACTCCTGGACCAGGAAGGCGTCGCCCCAGGGCAGTTCGAGCCTGCGGGACAGGCACTGCCAGCGCCGCCGCTCGTCCTTGTCGCCGAGGACGTCCCCCGGTTTCCCGTGCAGCTCCCGCACGATGCGGTGGGCGGTGGCGTCGACCGTGGTGACGGTGACCCGGTCGAGGAGCACCTGGTCGTGGTCGAGGAGCAGGGTGAGCCCGGACCGCAGCAAGCGGGTGAGCGCGCTGGTGTACGTGGTGAGCAGGACGCGCGTGTGGGGTGAGCGCCCGAGCAGGTGCCTTACGCGGTGCAGGGCGACCACCTTCTTGCCGGCGCCGGAACCGCCGGTGATCCGGGCGGGGCCCACGTACGCGGGCCGGTAGGCCACCCGCCGCTGGGTGGGATGCAGGAAGATCCGCCACGCGTCGAAGGGCTTGGCGAGGATGTCGGCGAGTTCCTCGGGCCCGGTCACGAGGGCGATCCGGCTGCGCGTACGGCTGACAGCGGCCGCCAACTCGCCCTGCCTTTCCTCGGGTTCGCCGGCGGCGACCGCCTGTCGCGCCGCGACGAGGTCACGGAAGATGCCGTCGGGGGCAAACCCTTCCGCGAGCAGCCACAGCGCCTCGAACTGGCCCTCCGGCATCAGCGACCCGAAAGTCTCCAACTGCGCCTTGCCGGTGATGACGCGGGCGGCGCGCAGCGCGACGTCGTCGACACCGAGGTACCGCAGCACGGTGTCCGGCCGGCTGGCGAAGAAGAGCTTCGACGCGACCTCGACCTCCCGGGCGAAGAACGGGGTGATCTGCTCCATGGTGCTGAGATCACGCACTTCGAGACGGCGGGTGACCGGGTTGACGGAGTACAGCCGCCGCTTGGCCCAGGAGTACGCCTTGTCGCGCGAGACCACATAGACGAACACGTCGCTGCCATCATCGGGCGCGAGCAGCACGATGCGCTGCCCGTCGTCGACCTGGATCGTGCGCATGCGCGGATCACGCGAGCCGACCACGGATTCCAGGTGCAGGCCCTTGTCCGCGTGCAACTGGTGGACCGTCGACTGCTGGAGCTTCCCCATCGCCTCGTGGACACGGGCGCGGGACGGCTTGTCGAGCCGGCCCACGCCCGCCCAGAAGGTGTTGGCGATCGCGGCCTGCGGCACTCTCTCCCCCTCCCATCGAGCCATCAATAAGTCATTGACAAAGTTTACAGCCGCACGAAGCGCAAGCAGTAGCACACTCCCGGCGCATCGAGATTGACAGCGAGTCGCAAGGTCGGTTATTTTTTTCCCACTGAAGCGCAGAGAAAAATAACCGAGGAAAGGGAGGGTCTCGGTGCCCGAGCACAGCATTACCGTTGACGCCGAAGTTTTCGCGCGCCTGCAGCGCGAGGCCAAACCGCTGATCGACACACCCAACAGCGTGCTGCGACGTCTACTCGCCCTGGACGAGGCGACGGTCCAGCCAGGGGCGCTCGCCGAGTTGCTCGCCGCAGGGCTGCTGCAGCCGGGGCAGCGGCTGACCTGGCGCCGCCGCAACCTAGGCCAGGTGCACCGCACACACGTCACCGCCGAGGGAAGCCTGCGCCTGGAGGACGGCCGGATCTGCGTATCGCCGTCTGGCGCGTGCGAGGCAGCGACCGGGGCCAAGGCTAATGGCTGGGATGCCTGGCACACGGACGACGGCACTTCCTTGAGCGCCCTTCGCGGCAGAGCCTGACCACTTCGACGGGGGGATCGATCACGTGGATTTCACTCAGCGCATGCTGGCGCAGCTCACCTTGCGCCAGCAGCTCACCGACATGCCGGGCGAGAGCTTCGAGCAGCTGATCCACCACCTGCTGAGCCTGCGGCACCCCGACTTCGTGCCCGTACGCACACACGGAAGCCTCGGCGACATGGGCGCCGACGGGCTCCTCTTGTGGGACCGGGTGCTCTGGGCATGCTACTCGCCGCAGACCGACGACATCGGCCGGGTCAAGCGCAAGTTCGGGTCCGACCTGGACAAGGCGCTCGCGAAACGGCCGGACGCCTTCGACACGTTCCGATTCGCGGTCAACGATCTCAAGGGCGTGCACCCGGAGTTGAGCGTGATGATGTCCGACGCTCAGGAGAAGCTGCGCCCGCGCCGGGTGGAGCACTACGGCTGGCACCGGCTGTGGAACGACGTCATGCGACTCGACCTGATCGCCACCGAGGAGCTCCTTGGTCGTGAACTGCCGGTCCAGGACAAGACGTACGGCATCGGACTCACCGACCTCGAGGCGTTGCTTGCCCGGCTCGGCGAGCAGCGGCACACATCGGAACCGCTCGTCGCCCTCCCCGAGGTCAACAAGTACAAGATCGAGTGGAACGGCCTGACCGGTGACGTCCGAGGCGCACTGATCCAGGGGATCGGGCACAGTCACCTCGTCGAGGGGTACTACGCCGGGCTCGGCGCACCGGACGAGGCGGACCGAGTCGCCCAGGGCTTCCGTGTGTACTACGGCCAGGTCAGGGCAGAGACCGAAGACCAGGACCGGCTGTGGGCCGCGCTGCAGGAGTACATCCTCGGGAACGCGGCGCCGAGCCTGAACTCGATGTACTGCGCCTGGATCGTCATCGCCCATCTCTTCGAGCGGTGCGACGTCTTCGACGTGCCGCCCGACGGCTGGATCCCGGGGTCGGCAAAGCGGAGCGCCGCGTGATCACACCGACGAAGGGGATCTCCCCGGATCGCTCCCTGCTGGCCGTCGGTGCGCAGATCCTGCGGGTCCTGGACATGCCGCTGACCGTCACCCAGACGTGGTCGAGATTCCGCGCCGAACGTGTCCGGCTCGGCCACCACTCTCCGGTCTCCTTCCAGTGGTTCGTCCTCGGGCTCGATGTGCTGTACGCGCTCGGTGTGATCGAATTCCGCGACGATCTGCTGACGAGAAGGCGAGCCGACTCGCCGACCAGAAGGAGGGACGATGCTGCGTCGTCTGAGCGCTGACGAACCCCGGTTCCGTACCGTCGAGTTCCGGCGCGGCCTCAACCTTCTGGTCGCCGAGGCGCACCCCGGGGCGACGAAGACGGACAGCCGCAACGGCACCGGCAAGTCCAGCCTGGTGGAGCTGCTGCACTTCGCTCTGGGTGCCCAGGCCGGCAAGGGCAGCCTGCCCAGCCGCACCCGGCTTCGGCACACTCTCTTCACGCTGACCATGGACTGGCCCGGGCGCGAGGAGCCGGTATGGGTGAGCAGGCGCGGTGCCCAGCAGGGCATCGTCCTGACCGATGCCCCAGGCGGCACCGAGGGCGAGGCCGGAGGGCTCTTCGAGTTCAACCTCACCCGTGAGATGCCGGTGTCGGAGTGGAGAACACGTATAGAGGCAGACCTCTTCCGACTGCCCGCCGACCACCCCGGCATCTCGGGGCGCGCCCTGCTGTCGCTTCTCGTACGCCGTGTCGGATCACACGCCTTCAACGACCCGGTGCGGACCTATCCGCAGCAGCCCACGGCCGAGGCCGCGGCCAACCTCGCCTATCTCCTCGGCCTGGACTGGCGGCTCGCCGCCGGCTACCGCGACATCGCCACACGGGAGGCGACCCGAAGGCAGCTGCGGTCGGCGATGAACGATCCGTCCTGGCACCAGGTCGTCGGTACGACGGCGGACCTGCGCGGCAGGATCATCGTCGCGGAGGGCGACGTGAATCGGCTCCGCGAGCAGATCGCCGCCTTCCACGTGGTGCCCGCATACGCAGAACTCCAGGCGCGGGCAGACGAGTTGGACAAGAGAGTCCGCTCGCTGCCGGAGCAGGATGTGATCGACCGCCGGAACCTGGCGGAACTGCGCCGCGCGGTGGAGGAGGCGAACGAACCAGACACGGCGTACGTGGACGCCATGTACCGGGAACTGGGCGTCGTCCTGCCCGACCGGGTGCACCGCTCCTTCGAGGACGTACGCGGCTTCCACGCCTCCATCGTCCGCAACCGCCGCCGCTACCTCGCCGACGAGATCGAGGAGACGCAGGCCAGACTCACGGCGCGCGAGCACGAGCGCGCCCGTCTCGGTGAGGAGCTCACCGAGACACTGAGCGCACTGCGCGACGGAGGCGCCCTCGACGGCCTGACGGCACTCCAGCAGTTGCTCGCCCAGAAACAGGCGGCGCTGGAAGCACTGCGTAAGCAGCATGAGACGGCGCAGTTCATGGAGGCCAGCCAGCGGGAGATCACGGCGCAGCGCGTCGAGCTCCAGGAGGAGCTGGAGCTCGACCTCGAGGAACGCGGTGAGCAGACCCGGGAGGCCACCTGGCTCTTCGCCCGATTCGCCCGCCGCCTCTACGGGCAGGACCGACAGGCCTACCTCACCATCAGGGCCGGCACCAGCAGCCTGGAGATCTCCGCCCATGTCGACAGTCAGGACAGCGTCGGCATCAACAAGATGGTGATCTTCTGCCTCGATCTCACGGCCGCGGTGATCGCCCACCGCCACGACCGCGGGCCCGACTTCCTGGTCCACGACAGCCATCTCTTCGACGGGGTGGACGACCGCCAGGTGACCGAGGCGTTGACGCTGGCGTCCGAAGTCGCCGAAGAGGAAGGTCTCCAGTACATCGTGACGTTCAACTCGGACAAGCTGGACCGCGCCCGCCTGGGCGGCTTCGACCCCTCCCCCTACCTCATCGAGCCACGCCTGACCGACGCCTACGACGAAGGCGGACTGTTCGGGTTCCGCTTCTGACCCGGCCGTCGCACCTCACCGGCGGTACACGGCCCACACCGTCTTGCCGCCGGGGTGGTGCGGGCGCACGCCCCAGTCGTCGGCCAGGGCCTCGACGAGCAGCAGGACACGCCCCGACTCGCCGCCGCTGTCGGGGTTTTGTGGTGCCGGCCACCTGTCGCCGCGGGCATCGGTGACCTCGATCCGCAGTTCGCTCGCATCCAGACGGACGTCAAGGCGGACCTCGCGACCGGGCACCCGGCCGTGCAGGACGGCGTTCGCGGTCAGTTCGGCGATAAGGAGGGCGGCCGTGGTGGCGAGGTCGTCGGGACCGGCATCGCCGAGCGGCAGGTGCGCCGCGAGCCGGCGCTCGGCGGCGTGGCGGACGGCGTGTGCGCCGTGGCGCGTGGTAACGAAGAGAGCCCTGAGGCTCACGTGGCTTGCGCACAGGTCTAGTTGGGGGATCGCAGCCCCGGTTTCCTGGTTCACGTCACCGAGGGCGACGTGCCCGATCTGCCACATGGAGTACCCGGCACGGCACGGAGAGCGACTGTCCGGGGGGCGGCCGGACAGGTACGGGAGTTGTCCGGGTATCCGCCCGTGACCTGCGCCGCGGGCCGCTCGGTGGTCAGGAGATCGGCGAGCGGTCGGTCTGTGGACGGTACGGCGATCCGGCCGGGGCGGGCCGGGGACGGACGGATGGTGCGCGATGACGGCGGTACGGGGTGACGCGGGCGCCGGGAATCCGGCGGGCTCGGAGGAGGTGGCGGACCTGTTCCGCGCCATCGGCCGCATGATCAAGGCGGCGCGGGAACGGGCCGGCATGAGCCAGCGGGAGCTCGGGCAGGCGGTCGGATACAGCGAGGAACAGATCTCGTCGATCGAGCGGGGGGCGACGGACGCCGCGTCCGGACTTTCTGGTGGCAGTGGATGAACTGCTCGGTTGCGGTGGCCTACTGGCGCTGCTCGGGGAGGACGTGGAGCGGGCGAAGGCGCGGCGCAGGGTGCGGCATCCGGAGTGGTTCCGGGGTTATGCGGTGTTGGAGGCGGAGGCGGTCGAGCTGTGCTACTTCGCCAACCAGGCCGTGCAGGGACTGTTCCAGACCGAGAATTATGCACGCGCCGTTTTCGCCAGCAGGCAACCCTTCTTCGACGAAGAGACGATCGAGCAGCGGGTCACGGCCCGTCTGGCCCGGCAGGATCTGCTGTCCAAATGGCCGCCACCAACGGTGAGCGCCATCGTGCAGGAATCGGCCCTCAGGCAGTCCTTCGGTGGCCGCGCGGTTCAACGGGAGCAACTTGAACGCCTGGTCCAGGTGAGTCGACTGCGCCACGTCGAGGTTCAAGTCATGCCGACGGTCAGCGAGGGCCACGCCGGGATGGGCGGCCCGTTCACCCTGTTCGAAATCAAGGGCCGTCCGCGCATGGCGTACCTGGAGGTCCAGCACCTCAGTCGTCTGATCGCCGGTCCGGAGGACGTACGGGTCCTGGCCGCGACGTATGGCAGCATCCGAGGGCAGGCGCTCACCACCCGCGAATCCCTGCGCCTGATCGAGAAGATGCTGGGAGATCCATGAACACCGAACAGCCCGCGCAGCTCGATGGGTTCAAGAGCAGCTACAGCGGGGACGAAGGCGGCGAGTGCGTAGAGGTAGCCAAAACCCTCACAGCCATCCATGTACGCGACTCCAAGGAACTCGGCGGCCCGCAGCTCGCGTTCCCACGTGCTGCCTGGGCCGGGTTCATCGCCGAGGTCGGGCGGAGCCAGTCCAACTGACCGACTCTGCACACGACTTCCCGGTTCAGCCCTCGTGGCGGGGGCCCTCGCCCGGCAGGGGGTCCAGCACGGTCTGATACGCATGGCCGGTCTCGCGGGCCTCCGCCATGCGGTCGTAAAGGTCGAGGATGAGGTTCTTGGTGCGGTAGGTGCCGCACAGGGCCTCCTCCCTCTTTTTGACCGTGGGGAACGTCTCCATCACGTAGCCCACCTCATCACGGCTGAGCCCGTACGCGTGGAACAGCGCGGAGTCCAGCTCTCCGCGTAGCAGCTCGCGGCGTTCTGCATGCCAACGGAACGGGGCCCCTTCGTCCCCATGAGCTGTGGCGAAGGCCGTCATGTCCCGCGAGGTGTAGGCAAGCTCCATGGAGCGAGCAGCAATCCAATCCGCTGCCGCGCCTCCCAGAAGGTCATCCAAGGCGCCGAGTTCCTTAGGGGTAACCGCTGGAAGTTGCCTAACAGTGAAGTACTTCAGCGCTGTACCCGACGCCTTCTGCCTCGTCACGTAGTCGAAGACGAAGGAGTCGAAGATCGCCAGCAAGATCGCTGGCGCATTCGGAGCAAGAGCGAGCAGGAACTTGTCGCCAACGCCGTAAGCGGGCAGAGCAGAAGCAATCATGGTGCGCGTATCCGTAGATCGAGCGATGTCTCGCCACCCCATCAACCACCCGTTCCACCACTCCCGCTCCCCCAGCCGCGAGGCAACCCCCGGCCACATGATCGGATTCAGCTTCTTGTCCCGCTTCCCCGAGTCCACGTCGAATTCCGGCACCCAGTACCGAGGCAATGGCGCGAACTCCGGGTCATCGTGCTGCTCCGGCGTCACCCTCGGCAGCGTCCCCACATTCGCCTGCGCCTGCGTCTGACCTTCGTACGTGCCAAGCCGGTGGTCGAAGTGGTGCAGCATCTTCGCCTCGTACAGCGGCAGATAGCGGCGCCCGTCGGACGGATGCGTCAAGATGTTGCCCTTCAGCTTCCAGCCCTCTGCCTCCAGCTCCGCCTTGCCGCGGAACAGGTGCGAGTCGTTGGACATGTCGAACATGCGCATGAAGGTCAGGCCCCACGGGTCCGTGCCGCCCTTGCCGTCCGCGTCCGGTTCCCGTCTGAGGACCGGGACGCGCCGGTAGATTCCCAGCGTGATCTCCGCGTCCCTGCGGGTGCGGAACACCGGCAGCGTGCCGGTGTTGGGGTTGACCAGGAGGATCTCCTCTGGCGGCATCGCGAAGCGGCGCTCGTCGAGGTCTTCCATGTAGCGGGTGCCGAACGCGAAGGACGCCGAATCCACCCGCTCGCCCCGGCCGGTGACAGTCAGCAGCGAGAACCGGACCCGATGGTCGACGTCCCGGCTGAGGATGAACGCCTCGTTCTCGAAGTCCAGGAACGATGCGAGCCGTGAGGTGCGGACCAGGTTGGAGAAGAACGGCGCGGTCGTCGCGTCGGTGGCGATGCCGGTCGGCAGGACCAGGCCGAAGCGTCCCTCGGGGGCGATGCCGAGCGAGGCGGCCTCGGCGAAGACCGCGTACGTGTTGACGTCGCCGCGCCCGGCCAGCGGGAAGCGGCCCGAGCCGCGCAGCAGGTGGCTGACGCCTTCGGAGAGGCGACGCGCCGAGATGAACTCGGCGTGCAGGGCCCGGTCCGCCTCCTCCTCGCTGGCGGCGAGCGCGGCGATCCGGCGTTCGCGGGCCGCCTTGTTCGCGGCGCCCGCCACCGACGCGTCACGGGTGGCGAAGAACTCCTGCTCCTGGAGCTTGACCCGCTCCCACGGCGGGTTGCCAAGGACACAGCTGAACCCGCCCTTCCACCCGGTCCGTTCATCCACCCCCGCCGCCTGCGGATCGGCCGGCACCCGGAACACCTCCGGGAACTCCAGGTGCCAGTGGAAGAAGCGATACTCCTCGCGCAGCCGCGCCACCTTCTCCACCGTCCCCGTCGGCAGGTTCGAGCCCCCGTCGGAGGAGTGCAGGGCGAGCAGGGAGTCCGTGGTGAGCGCGGGCGGGAACGTATCGTCCGTCCGCTTCGTCCCGTCGGTCCGGTCGGTCTTCTCCCAGACGAACGCCGCGCACCACGCGTCGGCGAGCTCCAGGGCACGCAGGTAGTCCTTGGAGGTGGTGAGTTCGTGATAGGCGCGGGCCTGGTTCTGGACGTCCTCCAGCTCCTCCGACCGGGCGGTCGTGATGTCCGACGTCTTCCTGCTGATCGCCGCGTTGGAGATCTCAAGGGCGTGCTGTTCCGAGAAGAGGGCGTCCTGGTTCGCGTGGTGGCGCAGCGCCGCCAGCCACCGCTCGCGCTCGCTCGCGTTGCGGGCCTTCAGGTTCCTGACGGCCTTCGACTCGTCGCCCTCCAGGACCTTGAACGCCTCGTCGGGCAGACCGCCCGCGAGGAGCTTCGGTGTCGTGCCGAGCAAGCCGTTGCCGTGCTTGACGTGCGCGTCGAGGAAGGTGAGCGGACGGCCCGGCTTCATGGCCTCGATCCACAGGGAGACCTTGGCCAGCTCCACGGCCATGTGGTTGAGGTCGACGCCGTACACGCAGCGGGAGATGACCTCGCGCAGAGCATCGCGTACGGCCTCGGCGGTCGGCTCCGGGTCGTCGGTCTCGATCTCGGCGAGCCGGCGGGCGATGCGGCGGGCCGCCGCGACCAGGAAGTGGCCGCTGCCGCAGGCCGGGTCGCACACGGTCAGGGCGAGCAGCGCCGCCTTCCGCTCCTGCTTCGTCGTACCCGAGCGCACAGCCCGCTCGATGACCGGGTCGAGGGCCGAGTCCAGGAGGCAGTCGATCAGTGGTGAGGGCGTGTAGTAGGAGCCGGAGGTCTTGCGGTCGTTGCCGTCCAGCCTCTTCAGGACGTAGGAGCCGTCCTCTTCCTGGCGGGGTTCGAGTTCAAGCAACGACTCGTAGACCGAGCCGAGTTCGTCCGCTCCCAAGTGCCGGTAGTCGACCTTGCGGGGGCGGCCGAGTTTGACGTCGAAGATGACGGCGAGGGCGCGCACCGCCTCGTACAGGGACTCGTTGGTGAGGGCGAGATCGTCCAGCCGCTCGTCCACAGGTGTGGGTTCGAAGAGGCCGCCGAGGGCGGGCAGGCCCAGTTCGGGGCGCCCGCCGGGCTTGCCGAGGCCCTTGATGACGAGAGTGAGGGCCTCCCACTGGTCGCCGTGCGGGCTGCCGGAGCGGCGGGCGAGGCGGCGCAGGCGGCCGGTGGAGAAGTACTTCTCGTAGCGGTCGCGTACGGTCTTGTCGGCGTCCGGGTGCAGGAGCAGGCCGCGGTCCTCGGTGACGAAGAGGAACAGCAGCCGGTAGACGAGCCGCAGCAGAGCGGGGTGCAGGTCACGGACGGTGAGCGTGCGGGAGTGCAGGGCCTCGCGCAGCTTCGCGTTGTCGGGGTGGGCGATGAGTCCGCCGCCGATCACCGTAAGGGCTTTCTCGACGCCCTTGCGGAGCTCCTTGAGGGCGCGGGTGCCGGAGTCGATGGCCTCGGTGCGCCACTTCTCCAGCGGGCAGGAGGCGGCGGGGTCGCCCTCGAAGCGGGTGCGGTGCAGCAGGCGCCACAGGAGGACGAAGTCATCCGACCGCTTGCCCTCGAAGATCGCCTGAAGGTCGAACTCGATGAACGCGGCACCGGTCAGCGACGCGGACTCGCGCAGCAGCCGCAGCTGACGGCCGTTGGACAGGACACCCCACAGGGCCTTGTCGCCGGAGCGGTTGAGGTACTCCTGGACCATGGACTGCGGGGCCTGCGGCGCCACGTGGGGGGTGCGGGTGTCCAGCGGGACGTTCCAGCCGGTGAGATGCACGGGCACGTGCGCCCACGCATGGCTGACCGGGAAGTCCTTCGTGTCGTCGTGGGCGGGCAGGCCGGGCTCCGGCACGGCGGACAGCCCGCCGAATCCGAGCTGCTCGAACAGGGGCAGCAGCCAGCGTTCGGTGGTGAGCCCCACCGCATGCACACCGGTGTCGTCGTCCGCCCCGTCGCGGGCCAGAGCGTCCTGGTAGGCGGCCCAGACGCCGCGCAGATAGCCCCAGGAGCGCTCGGCGGCGTCCCGTACAGACTCGCCCTTGGCGAACAGCCGGTAGTCGGCGGGCTTCGAGCCGGACTGCTCCTTGCCCTCCTTGATGCGGACGAGGAGGTCGTACGGCAGCAGTCCACCGACGGTGGCGACGGTGTCGGTGACCAGGGTTCTCGCGGTGCTCATGCGTCGGCTCCCAGCTGGATCGTGGCGGCCGGGCGGTAGAGGAAGACACCGAGGACGTCCGGGTCGCCCTGCGGGACGGCCTTCAGGCCGGCGAGGCGGGCCCGGGCGGCGGTGCGGACCCGGTGGTGCGAAGCCTCAAGATCCTTCGCGGCCGCCTTGGAACGCAGCCGCAGTTCGTCCATGAGTCCGGTGCCGAGGGCGGCGAGGATCGACGCGATGTGGTCGGCGGCGAAGCCCGCATCGGAGTTGCCGGTGGCACGGGCATCCAGGAGAGCCAGGGCCTCCTCGTCGGGCAGCCACTGCGGCGCCTCGGGTCTGCCGTGGAAGGCCACCACCCGCGCGTCCTCGGCAAGTTGAGTGCGTACGCCGCCGTCGCGGGTCGGCAGGCTCAGCTGGAAGCGGTGCCGTACGAGGAGCATCGTGGTGGGCCGTCGTACAGCACTCGTACGGATCACGCCGCAGCGGCGGGCCGGGCGCTGCCAGGCGGGGAACTTCTCATCCAGCGCGGTGTCCAGTACGAACCGGGCGGTCGCGGCCACCACCGGGTCGGTGCGGGTGAGCGCCACCTCGCCGCGCGGAGCGCTCGGCGCGTCGTGGAAGACGACCGGGCGCGGATGGCGGGGGCCGAGCGCTGCGGTCACGGCGTCGCGCAGACCCTGCGGAAGGGCGTCGGTGTGCGCGGTGAACCCGTCCTGCTTCCGGTCGGCGGGGATCCCGCGCAGCGCGCCGAGCGCGCGGCGGGTGAACTCTCTGACCTCCTCGCCAGTGCCGAGCGCGGCACGGATCTCGGCGACCTCAGCAGCCACGTCCTCCTTCTTGACCCGGTTTTGGGCGTAGAGCGACCGGGACGCCTTCTCGCTCTCGGCGGAGGATTCCCAAACGAGCTCCAGCTGCTCGGCGGCGGGCAGCTGTTCGCGTTCGAACAGCCCCTCCTGCTCGAAGGAAGGGGTCTCGCCGCGCAGGATCAGCTCTTCGAAGACCACCTGCATGGCGCTCTCCGCCTGCTGCGGCACGGGGACGGAGATACCGGTGGCGCGGCGGATGCGCTCGTGCTTGCGCAGCAGCACCTTCAGGACGATGTCGTCGACCGGGTTGTCCGCCCCGTACAGGGTGAGGGCCTTCACGGTGTCGGTGCGCTGCCCGAAGCGGTCGACGCGGCCCTCGCGCTGCTCGTGGCGGGTCGGGTTCCAGGCCAGGTCGTAGTGGATGACGGCGTCGAAGGACTCCTGGAGGTTGACACCCTCGGACAGGCAGTCGGTGGCCACCAGGACGCGCCGCTCGGGGGCCGGCTCGCCGTTCTCGTCCGTGCCGGTGAGTTCGGCGATCCGGTTCAGGCGCATGTCGGGCGAGAGCTCGCCGGTGACGGAGGCGACCGCCACCGGGTGTTCGGTGCCTCTCTTGTTGAGCACCTTCTTCAGGTGGTCGGCGACATAGTCGGACGTGGCGATGTAACGGCAGAACACGATCGGCCGATAGCCGGAGTCGAGGAGGTCGGTCACCGTCGCCACCAGCTTCTTCAGCTTGGTGTCACGGGTGGGACCGGCGAGTTTGCCCGCGGCCTCGGCCATGGCGACAAGGCGGGCCTTCTCGTCGTCGATCGCGTCGCCGGCATCCGCGGTGTCCGCTTCTGCGGCCGAAGACGTCGCGGTGGGCAGCAGGCTGCCCGGGACCTCGTCGGCGGACTCCGCACTGTCGGTATCGGCCGGGTCCGAGACGGTCGACTGCCCGGTGCGGTCCGCCTCGTCGGGGGTGTCCGCCTCCTGGACGCCGGCCCTGGTGTTCAGGGACCGTACGGCGGCGGCGGGCGAGGAGGACAGGGTGCGCAGCAGCGCCAGCGTCGACCACCAGCGCTGCCTCTGCTGCAGTGCTCCATCGGCGGAGCGCACCGTCTCACGGGCGTACGCGAGGACCTCGGCGAGCAGGGCTCGGTAGTCGCGGTGCAGTGTGTAGGAGACCTCGGCACTGTCCCGGCTTGAAGGGAAGTGCGCGCCGTCCTGGAAGTCCTCGCGGATGTCGGCGCGGCGGCGCTGCACGAAGAACTGGGCGAGCAGCTCACGGCCCGCGCGGGATTCGAAGCTCACGGTGGCGAGGCGGGCGTCGAGCAGCCCGAGCAGCCTTCGGAAGGGCTCCTCCTTACCGCTGTGCGGGGTCGCGGTGACCAGGAGGAGGTGGCGGGTGGAGTCGTCGGCGAGCGCGCGCAGCAGTCCGTAGCGCTGCTGCGAGGTGCGCGCCGAGACCTGCGCCGTGGAGTCCGCGACACAGGTGTGCGCCTCGTCGACGATCACCAGGTCGGGGCAGTTGCGCAGGAAGTCTTCGCGGTGGCGGGGCGACTTGATGAAGTCGGTGGACACGACGTAGGCGCCGTCCGGGCGGAACACCGACTGCCCGTACGGCGTCTCGCGCTCGAGCCGGCCGATCGTGGCGGGCAGCACCAGACGCGCGTCGATACCGAATTTGCCCCGCAGCTCGGCCCGCCACTGTTCGGCGAGCGCCGGGGAGCACAGCACGACCAGACCGCGGGCGTCGCCCTGGGCGAGCAGTTCGGCCGCGATGAGGCCCGCCTCCACGGTCTTGCCGATGCCCACGTCGTCGGCGATCAGCAGCCTTACCGTGTCCTGGCGCAGCGCCATCATCAGCGGCACCAACTGGTACGGGCGCGGGTCTACGGCGATCGAGGCGAGGGACCGGAAGGGGCCGGCCCCGGACCGGAACCCGATCCGCAGGGCGGTGCGCAGCAGACCGGCGGCGTGCTGGTCGCCGAGGTCACCGGGCGTGGGCGGGGCGAACGTGGCGAGCGCCACGGTCTCCAGGCCGGGCAGTACCCCCGCGATGTCGACATCAGCGCCGCCCAGCGGGCGCAGCACGAGGAGGTCCTCGGTGGAGTCCGGCAGCACCACCCATTCACGGCCCCGGGCGTGGACGAGGGAGCCGACGGCGTACTTCGAGGCCGGCGCGGCGGCGGTGGTCATACGGGCCTTCCGGGTGGATACGGGCGGGCGGACTTGACATTCGTACGGAGTGTGGAGAGGCGCCGAACCCGAAGGCCGGCGCTCCTTGGCAAGGTGTCCGACCGCAGGTCAGCGACGAGGTTCGCCGAACACCTGAGGGTACTCGGCGACCTTCTTGGACCAGTCGTCGTCGTAGCGGACGCGGATCACTTCCCAGCCGAAGTCCTTCAGCCGTTCCTCCGCCTCCTCGTCGCGCAGCACGATGTCGTCGTGGTCGTGGTGCGGGCCGTCGACGAAGACCGCGATGGGGCCGAACCCGGTGTCGTATACGAAGTCCGGCTTGGACAGCGCCTCGCGCACCTTGATCTGCTGGTGGTCCGGGAGCCGGTGGCCGTGCGACCGCAGGTATTCGACGAAGCGCTCCTCCAGGGTGGAGTCGGCGCCCTGCCGCAGCGCATCGGCGTGCTCGTCGCGCGACCGGCCCGGGGTGGACTCGCCGACGATGCCGTCCGCGAACGCCTGAAGCAGGTCGCGCACCAACTGCCGGTCAATGACGCGGTGGTGGCGCTGATTGCCGAAGGAGAGCAGACAGTCGTAGCAGCCCTTCTCGCACGGGTCGCCATTGGTCTTCTCGTCGCCGCGGTCACGCCCCAGCTGGTCGAAGTGGGCGATCTCCAGAGCCTTGCGCGCGGCGCTGGCCAGCGCACCGGGCTCAGCCTGCAGACGCCGCAGCACGCCCGCGCCGCCCTCAGCGCTCTCGATGAACAGCAGCCGCTCACGCGGCCCGTCGTACGGCGGCAGCTCCTCGGTGTCGAGTTCGGCGTCCTCCAGCTGGAACTCGGCCTCGATGCCTCGCTCCAGGGCGTACTGGAGGGTGACGGCGGTCTCCCGGTCGACTGGCTCGGCCAGCTGGAGGACGAGGATGTTCCGGGTGTCCTGCACATACGGGATCACCGGCATCTTGCGGTTGGCCTTCTCGGCGTCCGCGAGCCCTTCCTGCTCCTGGGGGGTCTCCCGGCCACCCTTCTTGGCCGCGCCGCCCGCGAGCCATTCGCCCGTCACCGGGTCCATCCAGAAGCCGATCTCGCCCTTGGCGACCGAGCGGCGGTAGCCGAGATTTGTGAGCCGGACGGTGGCGCTGTCGCCATACGCCAGCTCGGCGAGGGCGCGGCCGGACGCGGTCTGCGCCATGGCGCGCAGTGATCCGTCACGGTCGTCCTCGTGTTTCTTGAAGCGGTAGGAGATCTCCACCTTGTAGCCGGTGCGCTGACGCTCCTCCTCGTCGGAGGAGATCCGGTCGCGGCGGTGCGTGAAGACGGTGTGCAGGTGCAGCAGACCGGTCCGCGCATCGCCGAGGCCGCTACCGCAGCCCCCGCAAACGTCCTCGCGCTGCTCCTCCGGGGACAGATAGCCGCAGCGCCCGCAGACCTTCGCGCTCTCGGTGGTCAGCTCACCCGCGGTGTCCGGCGGCAGTTGCACCCGGTCCACCTTGTAGCGGCTGCCCTCGTGGTAGATCAGCGCACCGGGCCCGAACTCCCGGATCGCGATGAACCTGGAGCGCTGCAGATAGTCGCCGTCGTAGCCGCCGCGGCTGGTGCGGCCGGTGCCCGGGATGTACGCGGCGAGCGGCAGCCGGGGGAAGGAGTAGCCCGGCAGGAAGCCCTCGGAGGCGAAGTAGCGGTAAGGGAAGAAGTCCGACATCACGGTCCGCTCGCCGCCCTGCTCGTTGCGCAGCAGCGCGAGCTGGCTCTCGGCCTGGGCGCGGCGCCGCTTGGCCTGATCCTTGGAGCGGCCCGTGGCGGTGCGGTTGAGAATGTTGCGGTGCTGGATCTCGCGCTCTTCGAGAGCCCGCCTGAAGAGATTCCGCCAGCGCTCGCAGGCCCTGCGGAAGCTGCCCGGCGCGGCCTCGACCGTCTGCTCCAGCCACTTTTCGTGCCACCAGGACGTGGCACGCAGCAGGTCGCCACTGCCGTCCAGGACAGTACGCGCCCGCGCCAGAGCGCGGCGCCGGGCACCCGGTTCGTCGATGGCCCCGGCCACCGACGGCGCCAGTTCCAGCGAGGGGTTGTCGCCGTCGGACTCGATCAGCCTGGCCATGCTGGCGCCGAGATCGAGCCGGGTCTCGGCGAGCCAGATCGCGTGCACATGAGAGGCGAGCAGATCCTCGTTGGCCAGGTCGAGCCGGGGCGGGGCAACGGCACCGGACACCATCTGCGCGCGCCGGGTGAAGTAGTACTGGTCGTGACTGTTACCGGTTGCGCAGTACGTGGTGACGAGCGCGGGCTGCCCGCTGCGGCCGGCACGGCCCGAGCGCTGTGCGTAGTTGGCGGGAGTCGGCGGCACGTTGCGCAGGTTGACCGCGTTGAGGCTCTTGATGTCGACGCCGAGTTCCATCGTCGGCGAGCAGTACAGGAGGGGAAGCCGGGTGCCCTCGCCGAACAGATCCTCGCGCTCCTGCCGGACATCGGGGTGGACCTGGGCCGTGTGCTCGGCGGCGTGCAGACCGGCGAAGGTGGCGGCGATGTCTTGGTAGAGCCGCTTGAAGAAGGCGTTGACGCGGGGGCCGCGCTCGTCACGGTAGGTGCGGCGCAGGCGGTCCACGGCGCCGTGTTCGTCGTCGCGGGCGTGCCAGCGGATGACAGTGTGGTTGATCCGATAGCCGGGCTCCTCGCCCCGCCCCTGGGAGACCTCGGTCAGAACTCCGCCGTCCGCCAGGACCCGGAGCAGGTCGCGGATGACGTCTTGGGCCTCGTCGAGGGAGAGTCCCTGTCCCCAGCCGGGAAAGGTGGTGTCCTTGCGGACATGGCGGCCGAACGCGGTGCGTCCGGTGAGGTTCAGCTCGCTGCGGCCGCGCCCGGTGCGGCCGGGGCGCCCGGCCCGCGCCACGGCGAACTTGGCCGGAGGTGGCGCCGCCTCCGTGTCGGCGATCCCCCATGCGTCGTTGAGCCGCGCCGACTCCTTGCGGAGCTCGGCGAACTTGGCCTCGGTGAAGTAGGGCGTGTCCACGGCCCGTTGGCGGCGCAGTTCATCCATGAGGACCTTGGACAGCCGGTGGCGTCCCTCGGGGGAGGCCGTACGCAGCGGGCCCGCGGTGTCCTTCCACCGGTCCTCGTCGCCAGCGATGGCATCAAGCCCCCCGTACTCCAGACCGAGCAGCCCGGTCTGCTCCAGATTGGGCATGGTGACGCGCCAGCCGCGTTCCAGGTCGAGGAAGAGGCGGTACTCGGCGACCGCGGCCAGTGCCTCAAGCGTGCTCTCGGCGAGCTCCTCGATCTCGGTGGGCTTGGCCGCGTACTCGTGCGGGGAGAGCCCCATCGCCGCCACCACTTCTTCGCCGAGCCGCTTCCAGCGCAGCCCCTTGGCGCCGGCAGCGACCATCGCCCGGTACAGGGCGCCGCGCAGCTGCGTGACCATGACGAAGTCGTTGAAGTGCCCCGACTGCAGGCTCGCGTCCTGCCGGTTGTCGACGAAGGTGAGCAACTTCCGTGCGTCCTTCTTGAGTTCGCCCTCGGGGATACTCTTGAGGTGACGCACGATCGAGGCGCTGATGACGGAGGTGGCGGTCGAGCGGCCCTCCTGGTCAAGGGTCATCAGCTTGGCGAAGTCGCGCTCCTTGACCTGCTCGTACCCGACACCGCACTCCAGGCAGAAGAGGAACGGGGCGGGCAGGTACGCCGCGTAGATGCCACCGTTCGTCTTTCCCCCACCGGTGCCGTCCGGGCGCACCCACACCGGCTGCGGCGCCCGCTTCCTGCGGCTCGCGGTGAGCACCGGGGCGCCCTTGCGCTCGTCGAAGGTGAGCCAGCTGTCGGGGAAGCGCCGCCGCTCGATGGCATCGCCGACCTGCTCCGGCCACGGATTGGCGGCCGAGATGTACAGATAACCCTGCTCGTCGTCCTCGTCCTCGCGCGTGCGGAAGGCGACGCTGCCGTCGTCCCGATCATCGCGGGCCACCATCAGGTACTCGTGTCCGCATTCTCGGCAGAAGGACAGCGGCAGCAGCAGTTTCTCGGGGGCGTTCGGGACGCGCTGCTGGTAGGTGCGGGTGATATGGCGGTCGTTCTCTCCCTCCAGGGAGACGTAGACGGATCCGCCCTTGGACAGGAACTGATGCAGCCTGAAGGCGAACAGCGGACGGTCGCCCTCCTTGCTGCGGGCGGCCGCTCCCGCCTGAAGGGTGGCCCGGATGGCCTCCGCGCAAGCCTCGTACCAACGCTCCTCGGGCTCGCCCTCCGCGATGCCCAACGCCTCGGAGCGCAGGCGCAGAGCGGCGGCCTCCACGGTGACCGGTTCGGCGCGGACCAAGAGCGTACTGCCGTCCTCGTCCTTCTTCTCGACCAGCCCGAAGGTGGTCTCGATCCAGCGGGCCAGCGGATCGGCGGCTAGCCGCCCGTACTCAGCCGGAGGGTTGTTCTCCCTTACCCGCGCCGCGAGTTCGGACGGCGTGGGCACGGCGTCCCCGGTCGCCCGCACCAGGGTCTCGCCCACCACTCGCTCCGGGGAGATCTCCGTGTCGAAGAGGGTCGAGGCGACGCGAGCGACCTCACGGCGGCGCGCGGCGGGCGTGCCCCCGGTGGCCATCGTCGCGGATGTACCCACGCACTGCAGGCCGGGCGACTGGCAGGCCTCGCGTACGCGTCGCACCAGCATGGCAACGTCGGCACCCTGCCGCCCCCGGTAGGTGTGCAACTCGTCGAGGACGAGGAAGCGCAGCCCCTTGGCCGCCCCGATGAGCTTCTCGCGCTCCTTGGGCCGGGTGAGCATCAGCTCCAGCATCACGTAGTTGGTGAGCAGGATGTCAGGCTTGGACTCACGGATGGCTTCCTTCTTGTCCTCCCTCTCCTGACCGGTGTAGCGGGCATAGGAGACCGGCTCGCTATCCTCGCCGTATCCGGCGGTGAGAAACTTCGCCAGCTCCCGTTCCTGGCTGTTGGCGAGGGCGTTCATGGGGTAGACGATGATCGCCTTGATGCCGGGCGCGGCGCCGGCCTCCTTCTCGCGCAGCACCCGGTCGACGATCGGCACGATGTAGCCGAGGCTCTTGCCGGAGCCGGTGCCGGTGGTCAGGACATACGAGTCCCGGGAGTCAGCCGCCTCGATCGCCTCCAGCTGGTGCTGGTGGAAGTGGATCGGGCGGACGGTGGCGCCCCGCTCGTCCTTACCCGTACGGAAGATGTCCGCACACGCCGGATGCAGCAATCCTCCCGGCCGCGCGAGATCCTCGACCAAACCGCCGGGCGCGAAGCTGGGGTTGAGGGAGAGATAGGGATCGGGCCACTGGTCTCCGTCGGCGAGCGACTTCGACACCTTGGCGTCGATGCGGCTGTCGTCGATCACCACCGAACCGGACGTGTACTCCTTGTAGTCCCGGATGAGCCGCTGGTGCACCTTGAAGACGTCCACGTGTTCCCCACTTGTTCCCGAGGCGGTCCGGAGCAACGGTAGCCACCTGCTGGCCGCGGTGCGCCACACTCCCCTTGATCGTACGTCGCACATAACAGCATGCCGGTGTGAACTCAGTCAATAGATAGTAGCGATCGGGGGGTTCATTCACGAATTCTCGTGCGCATGCCACACTCTCTCCCGACGCGCCCAGCCGGCGGGCGCGCCTGGCCATCAAAGGGCCGCACACAGACGGACGCGGACGGAGTCGCCCCGCTCATGGACATCGGACCTGTGATCGCCAAGCGCTACCGACTCAAGCAGGAGATCGGATCCGGCGGCATGGGAGTCGTCTGGCTCGCTCACGACGAACACCTCGGCCGCGACGTCGCTCTCAAAACCATGAACGCGGCCCCTGGCTTGACACAGGAACAGCGAGCCCGCGACGCCGAACGCTTCCGACGCGAGGCGCGCGCCGCCGCACGCCTCGACCACACCGGCATCGCCACCGTCTACGACCTCGGCGAGGAACGCGGCACACGATTCCTGGTCATGCAGTACGTGACCGGCATCGACCTTGAGGACCGGATCGCCGAACAGGAACGGCTGAGCATCGAGGAAGCAGCTTCGGTCGGGGTGCAGATCGCCTCCGTCCTCGGCTCCGTGCACGCCCGCAACGTGGTCCATCGCGACCTCAAGGGCCGCAACGTCATCATCCGCACCGACGGCGTGGTCAAGGTCCTCGACTTCGGCGTCGCAGCCTTCCTCGAACCCGGCACCTCCAAGCTCACCACCACGGGAGAGCGGCCAGGCAGCCTGGAGTGCATGGCGCCCGAACAGATCCTGGGCAAACCAGTGGATCACCGCACCGACCTGTACGCACTCGGCTGCCTGCTCCACAAGATGCTCACCGGCGAATCCGTCTTCGAGCACCGCTCGGAACTCATGCTCCCCGGCCTGATCCTGGACCAGCCGCCGATCCCCTTGCGCGACGAACGCTCCGACACCCCAGTGGACTTAGAGGCCCTCGTACTCGAACTCCTGGCCAAGGCACCGAACGATCGCCCGTCCCACGCTGGCGAGGTCTGGCGGCGGCTCGCCCCCTGGCTCCCCGAACGTGGCGACCCGGCGGACGCGCTCACTCCCTGGGCCGAGGTCGATCCGCTGCGTCCCTTCCAGCACCCGATGGGGCCGGAGGCGCGCCCGGTGCGCTCCTGGGCAAGGTCTCCACGGCCAGGCCGGCCGGGCTGATGCATGCGCCCAGCCCGCGCCTGCCACGCGCGGGGAAATCCTTCCCCGCGGGGGCGCAAGGCGCGGCTCGAATCGTTCTGACTGGCTACCGCGCCACCGCCCATCCGATTCCCGGTGGGGAATCTGCGGCTCTCTGATTCCTGGCGCGCCGGAGTCGGCCCTGACCCGCAACGATGCTCTGCAAACCCGATGCCGAGGCGCGCCAGAACGCGGGACCGCCACTGCCACTGCCGGCGGCGACGGCAGCGGAACCTCCAGCTTGGCGACCCGGACGAGCTGGAGGTTGGCATGTCTGCCACCGAAAGCCCGCCAACGGCGAGGAACGGCTGAACGCGGACGCCGATCCAGGTCCAGGCGCACTTGACTTGATGACACAATTATCGTGTCATGGCCGTGCTGTATGCGACTGCCGCCCTGAACACCGACGACCGGCGGGCCCTCGATGAGATCGAGAGCATGCGCCGCTCCCTGCGGCACATGCTCCGGGCCACCCCGCTAGACCCGCCAGCTGCGCCGCAACCTCACCACCCGCGCGATAGCCGGATCGAACACCATCGAGGGATACGCCGCGACAGTCGATGATGTGGAAGCCCTCATCTCCGGCGAGGAACCACTGGAGACCGGCGAGAAAACGCGCGCCGAGCTGGAGGGCTACCAGCGCGGCATGACCTACATCCAGGCCCTCGCCGACGCCGGAGACGACTTCCGCTACGACGCCGGCCTGCTCAACGGCCTGCACTTCATGCTCCAGGGCCACCACCTCGACAAGCGCCCCGGCCGCTGGCGCGACGGACCTGTCTACGCCACCAGCCCCAACGACCCTCTGGTCCCCGCCTACACCGCACCGGAGCAGGCGGACGTCCCCCTCTGATGGCGGAGTTCACCGAGTGGCTCAATGAGGGCGACCTCGACGCCCCGGTCCATGTCCGCGCTTCCATGGCCCACCTCAACCTCGTCAAGATCCACCCGTGGAAGGACGGCAACGGGCGCATGTCCCGCGCCCTGTCCACCCTGGTGTTCTCCCGCGAGGCTCTGATGCCGCCCGAGTTCTCCTCCATCGAGGAATGGCTCGGCCGGGGCCAGAACACGTACGCCTACTACCAGGTCCTGGAGGACGTGGGCGGCCCGCACTGGAGTCCAGAGCGGGACACCCGGCTCTGGATCCGGTTCTGCCTGACCGCCCACCATCGCCAGGCCCAGCAGGCCCAGCGCCGCTTCGGACGTCATTTCGCGAGCCTGGACCCGCCTGGTCGAAGGCGTCGAAGCAGCCGGCCTGGACGAACGGGTCGTCTACGCCCTGCTGCCCGCGTTCTCGGACGCGAAGGTGCGCCGCACCGTCTTACCAGCAGGACGCCGACCTCAGCGACCAGCAGGCCATCCGAGACATCCGGGAGCTCGTAGCCCGCGGCTGGCTCGTCCCCCACGACAAGGCCCGCGCCCGCTACTACGCCCCTGGCCCGCTCATGGCCCGGTCCGGGAAGAGGTCCGCCAGTCCATGGAGCCGTACACGGATCCCTACCGGCGGGAGCGATGACCCACCCACCCTCGGCGCGGCTATGCCGCCAGGGTGGCCGAGGCGTCCTGCATCTCGTCGAGCCGCTGCCGCAGATCTTGCTCCTGGCCACTGATGCATTGCGCGTACGTGGCGAACAACATGGCAACACTGGTGCCGGCCCACTCGGCCACCTGAGCAGGCGGGATGCCGTTGTTCAGGCACATCGTCAGCCGGGTGCGCCGAAGGTCGTACGCGTCGTCCTGTCAGTGATGCGTATACGTGCGGTGGCAGGATGCACTGCGGGCGTGGTCCCACATGCGGCGGTGGACGGAACCCGCGAGAACTCCGTCGTGCTCCCCAGGAACGAGTCGGTCGTCGGGGAGCAGGCCCGCCTCCTGAATACGCGCCCGCAAAATAATCGACAAGCTCGGAGGGCACGGCACTATGCGCGTTTCACTCTCTGCTCTGCCTTTCAGACCTCGCTGATCGTGCCGGGTTCCACTGTCGGTCCACGTACGCCCGATCTCGGGCTCGGCGGCGTGTACCACGATGTCAGCCCACGTCCCCTCCCCCCGAGGCAGGCACGACAAGGTCTGAGACACGCAGCGCGACAGCTTCTTCCGGCCGGAGCCCCGTGAAGTACAACGTGGCGAAGAACGCATGCAGTCTTTGCCCGCTGCGCGGCCGATCGCGAATCCGCTCGAGCAACTGCGCCGCTTGCTGCTCATTCAGCAGACGGCGTCGGTCGATCACACCAGCAGACCGCGGAACGAGGTTCCGCCCCTCAGGAACCGGATCGGACAGCAGAATCCCGCGAACGATCGCATACCGCATCACCAGATGCAGAACCCGCCGATGTCGCTTCACGGACGAGGCCGCCACCCGTCTCCCGTCCAGCAGCGTGCCCAGTACCAGCAGCACGTCCTGGACGGTCAGCGGATCAGTCCAGGCGTCCATGGTCGGAGTGTGCCGCCGCACCCAGCCGAGTACCGCGACTACGTCCTCCGGGGCATCGTCGCGGCGGCCCGTGTTGAAGGCCCAGTCGCTGAGCGCCGTACGGACCCGCCGAGAAGGGACGCCCGGTGGATCCCGGTCCATCAGCGCAGTGGTGACGATCATCAACGTGCGAGCAGTGTTCTTCCGGTGATTCGCTGACACACGCGGCCACTGAGCGTCCGCGAACTGGACGGCGAAGTCGTACCACCCGACCGAGGAAGCTCTCGGCTCATGTCGTTCCGACAAACCGGTCGACATGCTGAACGGCTCTCCGGTGTGCGTCGCGGTCACCAGCTCCGCTCGGAAACCGTCGGCCAGTGCGAAAGTCTGGAACGTCTTGCGATGACGCTTTCCACCGACAGACCAACGGACCCCATAGGACTCGCGCAGCTTCCCGGAGCCCCTCTCGATCTGCCAGACCCTGACGTCAAAGGTGGTATCTATGGTCCGCACCTCGATCCGGTCCCGCCTGTGGCGCCCCGCCTCGCGGAAGCCAACGTCCTCGAATTGGTACCGGCTCTTCCTCCATGATTCCACCACCCAACCGGCCAGCAAGGTCGTCCCACATGCGTCCCCCAAAACAGCTGACGATGCGTCACTGGGCGACAAAAGAGCAGGTCAGGGCGTTAGAGATATGATTAGACTGAGTGCCTTCTTAGACGGTGTCCTACATGGTGAGTTTGAGGAGCCGCTTGTAGCAGCAGAGTGCGGCGGCGAGGCCGAGGAAGGCCAGGTAGTTGGTGGGGTGACGTTCGTAGCGGTGGTTGAGTCGGCGGTAGCCGGTCAGCCAGGACATGGTCCGCTCGATCACCCACCTTCGGCGCCCGAGGCGCTCGCTGGTTTCGATGCCTTTGCGGGCGATGCGTACGCCGATGCGTTTGCCCCGTAACCATCGTCGCAGGTGAGGGACGTCGTACGCCTTGTCGGCGTGGAGTCGCTGAGGTTTGGAATCAGCTGCGTGGGATTCGTGTCCCATGTGGAATGGGACAGCATCGGCTTCAGTGCGAGGCTGTCGTGGGTGTTGGCCGCGGAGAGTCCGACGCGTAGGGGCAGTCCGTCCGCGTCGGACAGGACGTGCATCTTGGAACCGGGCTTACCCCGGTCCACGGGGCTCGGACCTGCAAGTTCGCCCCTTTTTTAGCGCGCACGTGGGCAGAGTCGAGCATGGCCCGGGACAGATCTACCAGGCCCTGCTCGTCGAGGAGTTGCAGCACCTTCTGATGCAGCCGGCCCCAGACACCTGCCCGCGACCAGATGACGAACTGTCGGTGCACGGTTGGCTTCGACGCTCCGAAGCACGGTGGCAGAGCCCGCCAGGCGCACCCGGACACCAGCACGTAGATGATCGCGGCGAAGACCGCCTCGTCATCGATGTTCGCCACCCCGCCGCCCTGCGGCCGTACCTGCACCGCGGGCAGCAAAGGCTCCGCGATCTCCCACAACCCAACTGGCACAATCCAGTCCCACCGCCCGCTCCCCATAGAAGCGGACTACCCCAACTCACCATGTAGGACACCGTCTAAGCACTTGGCCGCAGGTTCGAGTCCTGCCGGGGGCACTCTTCTCCGCCTGTTCCTCAGCCCTCCGTCGCGGAGGGCTTTTTTGCGGGTCAGGGGCTGTTCAGCGGGCGCGGCGCGGTGGCTTCGGCGGAGCCGGACCGACTGCCGGTGGCGGAGCCGAGTCCGGCTGACGCCGGTTTTGTACGGCTCTCGGCGGCTGTTCTTCCCGAGAACTTCCCGAAGTTTTCGGGCGGGCGCTTCGAGGCCGCGCGTCCCGCAGGCAGTTGCTGTTGCTGGGGGCCTTCGATCCGTCCACGGAGCTCGGTCGGCTGGCGGGTGTCCCCGAAAGCTCGTCCCTTGAGGTCGCGGGGCTCATGGGGCTCGCGGTCGCCCGTTCACTTGCTGCCGGCCTCGGGCTCGGCGGTGTGGAGCAGGAACTCCCCCCACCCGGCGGTCGGCAGCGTGGCGGCATCGACCCGCAGCGCGACGGCTTCCTCCGGATGCAGGCCCGGGTGATAGCGGGTGGCGCAGAACGCACGGAGACGGTGGGCGGTGCGGGGGCGGTCACCGATCCGGGATAAGGATCGTGCGTATCCCGGGACTCAGGAGGGGCCTCGTCGCGGCGGTTCTTGTTGAACGCGTGCTCGCGCAGGGCCTTGCGGGCCTGAACCGGGTCGCAGGGCGTCGGTTGGGCGTGCGGATCAGGGCGGAGGCTGCAACCGGACCGCGCGTGGGTGTCCGCGCCCTGGCCTCGGCTGCCCGTCGCACCGTCAGTTCTTGCCGAGCAGCAGGGAACGGGAGCGGGCGGACCTCGTGACGGGCGCCCGGCCCGGTGTGGCCGGCGGCGGCATGGCGTTGGCGTCGACCACCACATGGGGATCGCGCAGCAGGCCCAGTTCCATGGCGGTGCGGGTGAGGTCGGCCTTGTTACCGACGTTGAGCTTGGCCCGGATGCGCTTGATGTACGTGCTGACGGTCGCCTCCGTCAGGCCCATCCGGCGGCCTATCTGACTGTGCGTCAGCCCTTCGGCGAGCAGCCGCAGGGCCTCCAGTTCGCGGCGGGCGAGCGAACGCGGCTCGACGTCACCGGGCTGCTGCAACTCGTTCCGGAGGCGGGGCACGAGCGTCGACGAGAGGTGGAAGCCGCCGCTGAGAACCGTGTCGACGGCGCGCAGCAGCTCCTCGTCGTCCGCCTGATCGGTGACGCAGCCCAGCACGCCGGCGCGGACGGCCTCCAGGAGGCGGTAGGGCCGGGCGAAGTCCGAGATCAGCAGCACCGGGGCGCAGGCGACGAGGCGGGCGAGGGTCTGTGCGGGCAGTTCCTGCGCGGTGTGGTCGTACGCGGGCGGGCCGTAGAGGATGGCGTCGGGGGCGTCGGCGTCCGGGGCGTCGAACGGAAAGTCCCGCACATGCTCCACCGCGGCGACCACATCGAACCACGAACCCTGGGAGAGCGCCCGCTCCATCCCATAACGGACGAGATTCTGTTGCTCGATAATGGCGATGCGCGCACAGCTAGACATGCGTATTCCTGTCGTCAGATCAACGCGTCACTCCGAGTCCCCCCGAGCGACACAGTAGCGGAGAACCGACTCGGCGCGTCCTCAAGGTACCGGACGGGAATGCACCGGACGAGCTCGGCAGCGCACGGACCAACGAGAATCTGTCACCGAGCGGGACGGAGGCACCGGCGCCTCGGCTCGCGTTTCCAGGTCACGATGGAATGACGCTTCCGCGGTTGCGCAATGGTTGCATACAGATCCCTGAAGACAAATCGCTCAAGGTGAATCCAATTTCCTCTGGGGGCCTTTCGCCTTTACGTCCGCGGGGTATCTTTGCCGCTGTCCCTTACGGCTGGATAATTGGAGTGCGAACGTGGCTGACCAGGAAAAGCCCCCACAGCCTACCGGCAAGGCGCCGGGCCGCCTGCCCGAGGAGGACCGGCACGGCTTCGTCTCCGCGTTCGTGGGCGGCGTACGCCCCGAGGGCGAACAGGGCAAGCCGGGAAAGCGGCTGGTGGCGATCGGCATCGCGGTCGTCGTGGCGATCGGCGTCGGCGCCCTCGCCGTCGGCGCGCTCACCAGCCCCGACGACAAGAAGAACCAGGCGGACAAGGTGTCCCCGGCGGCAGCCACCGGCAAGGCCGACCCCCGCCCGAAGGGCCAGGAGTCCCCCAACGGCACCACCGGGGGCAAGGGCGGCAACGGCGGCGCGGGCCGGCAGGACATCACCCCGGAAGGCCGGCAGGACATCACGCCGAAGGGCCGTCAGGAGATCCCCGCGCCGGACGCCCGGGACACCACGGGCTCCGCGCTGACCCCGCCGAGCCCGTCGACCACCGCCACCACCACCAAGGCGGAGAAGGACAAGACTCTGTCCCGCAGCGCCGTTCCTGCGTTCTCCGCGCTGGCCGGCTACGGCTGCCCGTCGAACGCCTCCGCGGGGATCTGGACGAAGGACGCCAACTTCGACAAGAAGGAGGACGGCTGGCTCAAGACCGCCACCGGCGGTTACACGGGCTCCGGCTGCACCGGCCGGTACCTCTCCGTGCCGATGTCCGGGTCGGCGACGAAGTACGACCCGGCGCAGTACGTCCTGTGGAAGTTCGACTACAGCGCCAAGATCAAGGGCGCCGCGTCCTGCCGGCTGGCCGTGTACGTGCCGGACAACCCGAAGATCCTTTACGTCGGCGGCAGCCCCGCCAAGTACGCGATCTACGACGCCGACCGCAGCGGCGGCACCGCGACCGGTTCCTTCGACATCGACCAGGTCCGCAACCGCGGCAAGTGGCTGTCCCCCGGATCGTTCAAGGTCACCAGCGGCCGGGTGACCGTCAGGATGTTCAACACCGGCATCGACTACACGTCGTCGACGAAGCACGCGCACGACGTCGCGGCGCCGATCCAGCTCAGCTGCACCCCGGCGTGACCGGCCGGTCCGGCGGCGCGGCCGCACCACCCGCGCGGCATCGCGCGCCGCTGGACCGGACGCAGTCGTCACCGCCCGGTACGCACGCCGAGAACCTCACGCCCGGCCGGGCGAATGCGTCAACCAGCGGGCCCGGACGTCCCGTTCAGCCGGTACGCCGGTGCGATCAGGTGTCCACGATCGACTTGCCGG
Source organism: Streptomyces pinistramenti (assembly GCF_020564935.1). GTDB lineage: Bacteria > Actinomycetota > Actinomycetes > Streptomycetales > Streptomycetaceae > Streptomyces > Streptomyces pinistramenti. The sequence continues at coordinate 102,209 of NZ_JAJCXB010000012.1, read as the reverse complement.
ACGGCTCGGGGAAGACCGACTGGTGGTCGGCGCGGGCGTAGTAGGTGCCCGCACGGTCCAGCAGGACGATGTACCGCCCGAGCAGCTCGATGGCGTTGGCGCACTCCATCAGCACGTTCTTCATGCCGGGGTACATGTACGGGCCGAACTTCTCGGCCGCCGAACGCACCCCCGGGTCCGCCTCGACGAGAGGCCCCTCGGGTTCGGCGAACGTCGGCTCGTGCGCGTTCCGCTTGTCCAGCGAGGTGGGGGACGGCTTGGGGATGTGCTCCGTGTAGGTCGCCTGCTCCCCGAAGACGGTGTGGGAGGCGTCGGCGGCGAGGACGAGCGCTTTGAGTCCCTCGTACCGCGTGACCATGTCCTTGGAGGAGTCCAGCAGGACCGACATGCTGTCGGCCATGTCACCGACGTTGACGCTGAAGGCCGAGTGGGTCTCCGCCCTGACCGGCTTCCCGCCACTGCCCTCGCCCTGCGGCATGAAGGTGTCGATGTTCGGGGCGGTCGCCCAGAGCATGTACAGCGTCGGCGGGGCCTCCGCCCCCGGGGGCGGGTCCGTATTCGACCCGCTCGAATCACCGCCGCCATCCGACTTGATGGGCACCCGGTGCGGGCCGTACCGGGAGTCTTTCGGTTCCACTGCCTCAGTCGCCTTCCGCCGCGCTCACCCGGGTAGGGTCCGGTTCGCCTCATCCCATCCGACGCGGCGACCTCCGGACAGGTCCCCGTTCGGTGGCGCCCACCTCCCCGTAACGGGGACGTCAGGACGCCCCGGAATCGGGACATGCCTCCGGACGAAGCGGGCACTTATGGTCACCGAATGGCCTCTCACAGCCTGACCCTCACAGAGTTCCGGATCGAACTCGGCCTGCTCCACGACACCATCGGCACGGTGGACGGGTGCACCACCTCCATCGAGGAGGACATCGCGGCCGTGAAGGAAGCGTTCCGCCTCGCCGAGCTCGTCTGGCAGTCGCCGTCCAGCGCGTCCTTCGGCAGCCTCCAGCGCGAGTTCAGCACCAACATGGACACGCTCGTCACGCTGCTGCACGAGATGAAGCGGCGGATGAAGACGGCGTACGACACCTATCACGAGGTCGAAGAGACGAACACGCGGAACTTCCACAAGAAGCACTAGCGGCCTGGTCACCAGGTCTTGTCGGCCTCCTACCGCACCGGCGCCCGAGGCGGGCCGCCACAACGCGGAGCCGGTGATGTGCCGCGGTCGGCCGGCAGCAGTGTCCCCGGCTCCGGCCGGTCCGGGAGAGCGGGCACCAGCTGCTGTTCGTGAACCGGCAGCGGCCCTGTCGCCGCGGCGAACACCGCGTGCGTCCCGCACTCCGCCAACGCAGCCGGTGTCACCTGGATACGCACTGCGGCCCCAGCCTGCGGCGGGCCCGGCCGATCGCTCCGGTCGTCGGCACCCGCCGCAACTTCTCCCACCGCCGCGTGATCAACGGCCCGGCAGGCGACGGCGCCCGCCGTCCCCTCCCTCGTCATCACACCGGGACAGTGCGGTGCTGCCCCACATCTGATCCCCGTGCTCGGACGCATCCGTGACCCCCCGTCCTGCACCTGGGCGCGGGTGCCAACCCTGTCCGGTGTCAGCGGCGGCTGCCTGCCGGCAGTACGAAGCCCCGGCTCAGGCCCGCCGGCGAGGCCCCGCCCCGGGCACGTCAGCGGAACGTCAGCGTTACGTCAGCGGCGGGCCGGATACTCGTCGGCATGAGCAGACTCAAGGCCGCTCCCGTGGCGGCTGCTGTCGCCGCCCACGTGGACGTCCATGGGTGGGGAGTGGCGCAGCGGCACCGATGTTGACTGCCACCTGCCCGGCCCGGACTGCGACTTCGCCATCGACGTCATGGGCACCGACGGCAAGTGGTGGCACAACGTCCGCCATCGGACGGGGAACCGGGACGGCCGTCCGCAAGACGTACTGCTCTCTCGGCCCACGAGCGGGGAGCCTTCCGGCGCCACCCACGGGGTGGTGGCGCTCCCGTGTACGTACGACCTTCAGGAGCATCGGTGAGCCCCAGTGCGGACCCCACACCCGAAACGCCGGTCGTCTACGGCCAGGTCGGCGGCGTGCACTCCAAGATCACCGTCGACGGTGAACTTCTCCGGACCTACGGGGAGCAGATCGGCGGCCCCGACGGCGGAGGCGGCTACGTCGAGGATCTCGGCTCCCAGGTGTCCCGGCTCTTCAAGGCGCTCGCCGAACTCCAACTCGGCTGGGCGGGCCAGACCCAGGAGGAGGCCGAGGGCTTCTTCAAGCGCCTGGACGCCTGCATGACGAGCCTCTTCGGCAAGACCGGTGACGAGCAGAGCCAGGCGAACAGCGTGCTGGCACGGGTCGCCTTCTCGCTGACGCTCGCGGGCAACAACTACCTGTCCGCGGAGGACGCGATCTCCAAGGAGTTCGGCGACTTCGCTTCCCAGCTTCTTTCCTGGGGAGGAGGAAGCGGGCAGAAGGAGAACGCGACCGACTCCACCAAAACCGCGATCGGCGAAATTTTCTGACCTCCGGACTCCTGCTCTCCTGACCTCTCTCTGGCCCCTCCCGGGTCGCTTCTCTTTCCCGGCGATTCCCCGTAGCGATTTCCTCGCCGGTGGTTCCCCTTAGCGGTTCCCCCTTTCCCTTTCTCTTCACCCAGGTGATGTCGTCATGTACGAGCCCGACCCGACCATTGCCGACAATATCTACGCCCTCGGCAATGCGTGGATCGAATTCGGTGACGCACTGTGGGAAAGACTGGCTGCCATGGACACATCCGTCCAGGGTATGCAATGGAGCGGGGACAGCAGGGAACTGGCCGTCCAGTGGTCCTGGACCCTTCTGCGGGAAAGCAAATTCAAGCCGGCCATCAACCACGCCTGGGATGTCGGAAACGCCATCAACGCGTTCGGCGACTTCGTGAAGGAGGTGCAGGCCAAGGAGCTCCACGCGGCGAAGATGCAGGCGATCAAGATGTTGATCGTCACCCTGCTCCCCCTCCTCGCCGCCGTCGCCCTGGCGGTCCTGCTGCCGCTGGGCGCGATCGTGGCGGCGCTGACCTCGGTTCTTGAGGCCATGGGCGCCGTCATCGAGGGGATCGCGCTCGCGGCCGTCTACGCCGGCGCCGTCGCGATCGACGTGATCTTGAACATCGTCGTTCAGATCGGCTTCGACATCGGCGCGGAGGCCCTCGCCTCCGCCGTCACCCACACCGACATGCCCGACTTCGGGAGCAAGGAGTGGTGGAAGCACGAGGCCCTCAACATCGGCCTCGCGGGGGCGGGAAGCCTCCTCGCTCCGGGGCTGAAGGGCCTCGGCGCGCTGCGGAAGGGGCTGGGTGACCTGACCCGCGGCCCGAAGCTGAATGCGCCGAAGTTCGACCCGAAGGTCGATGTGCCGCCGATGGGAGGCGGTAAGGGCGCGGCCGGGCTCGACCTGCCGAAGGGTTCGTTCGCCCCGCCGCCGGGCGTCGGCAACCTCGACAGCAAGCTCGTCAACAAGCTCCCGGACGGCCCCGGGAGCAACGTGGCGAACGGCGGCAACGTCCTTCCCAGGAAGACGGACACGCTCGGCCCGGTCGGGGGGACCACCCCCAACCCGAAGATCCCGGTGAACGGCGCCGATGCCCACCCCCCGAAGGCCCCCCCGCGCGGGGCCGACAAGAGCGTGATCGCGCCGCCGGACAGCGGTGGCCGTCCCCACACGGAGCCGCCCCTCCAGCGACCGGCCGACCTCGACGGCGCCACGTCGCACGCGAACCCTTCGAAGACGAGCGCGGCACCCGTCCACACGCCGAACACCGGCAAGAACACCGCGCCGTCGAACGGGACGCACGCCGCCGACGGACGGCCCGGCTCCACGCACGCGTCGCGCCCCGAGCAGCACGCCGTTCCGGGGAACGGCCCCGGGGCGGTCGGCACACCGGGCAAGAGCGCCGCGCACGTGGGCGACGAGGGTCTGCGGAACCCGGGCCATCAGACGTCGCCGCAGCCGCCGTCCGGCAGGAATCCCGCGGGTGACATCGCGGCCCCCGGGGGCGACCCGCACGGCGTGCGAGGGCAGGACGCCCCCGCCGGGAACACCGGAAGCCCGAAGCCCCAGGACGTCAACGCGCCCGGGGCGGCGGACGGCAAGTTCCGTCCGGAGAGCGGCAAGCCCGGGACCGACCTCCACCCGGGGGCCGAGGGCAAGGGCCTGACGGAGCGGCCCGCGTCGTCGGTGCGTTCCGGTGAGATGCCGACGCTGGAGAACAAATCGGCCGGCACCGACCACAGGGCCGGGATGGCGAACGAGTCCGCGGCCGCCAAGAACGTCGTGGAGAACAAGGCCCCTGCCACCAAGGGCACATCGGAGGTCAAGCCCTCCGGCGACAGGACCCCCACCGGTCAGCCCAAGCAGGAGACGCCGCCCAAGGGCACGACGCAGTCGGAGACCCCCGGGAACCTCACCAGGAACGAAGCCGGGCACGCGACCGAGACCAACTCCCTCACCCAGAAGTCGCACGAGACCTCGGCGTCCTCCGGCGGCAGGTCCCACGAAGCCGCCGCCGGGGGCACGAACGCCACCGACCGCACCCACGTCTCCCGCACCGCGGACGACTCCGTCCACCACCAGGCGCCCGCGCCCGGCGTGAAGGAGGGCCCCGCCCCCCTTCACGCGGGAAGCGGCCGCGCCGGGGCCGAGGGAACCGCCGCAGCGACGGGACAGACGGACAAGTCGGGGGCCGCCACCGCCAAGGAGAAGGCGTGGGCCACCGAGAGCGAGAACCTGAAGAAGAACACCGCCGAGAAGCTGAACACCGCCGAACGGGTCCAGAAACTCACCTCGGACGAGCACTTCAACGAAGGCGGGAAGAAGCTCCAGGACCGGTTCACGGAGACCACCACGTCGTCCAAGGCGCTCCGGTCGCTGGACGACGTCGAGCGCCAGAAGGTCTTCGACGAGCTGGTGGGCGACGCCCGCGGCACGTTCGACAAGACCTTCGCCCCCTTCCGTGAGGGCGGCAACGTCCACGCCGGCGCTCTCGCGAAGGCCGAGCAGCAGTGGCAGAAGGAACTGGACAAGCTCGGCGACACCATCCGCGGCCGCGCCCAACTGCACAAAATGCAGACGAAGTTGGACGCCCGGATCGAGACCGAAGTGGCGTCGGCCAAGAAGCAGTGGAGCGCCGCAGGCCATGACGCGGACCTCGTCGGCAAGGCCGCCAAGGAGTACGAGGAGGGCCTGGGCCACGTCTCGAAGGTCACCTACGGCGAGCTGAAGACGAAACCGCACTGGCAGGTCAGCAACAAGGGCCAGCGGTTCGACCAGATGGCCCGCGGCCTGCGCGACGGGCTTCCCGACCGGCTGAGCCGGGAGATCGAGTTCCACGGCACGGTCGACAAGCACCTCAGCGCCTGGGACGAATTCGGGGCAGGTCTGACCAAGGAGGAGTCCACCGCCCTGCACGGCCGCTACTCCGACGGCGCGAAGCAGGCGTTCGGCGACCTGGTGGACAAGGAGGCCGGAAAGCTGCTCACGAAGAAGCAGCAGTTCCGGCCCTTGGCCCAACTCACCTCCAAGGAACGGCAGCTGGCCCATGACCTCGCCGTGAAGAAGTGGCCGCTCAAGGAAGAGGACCTGATCAAGCGGCTGGACGCCGAGGTGCAGGCCACCAAGGACATCCGCCGCTTCGCCGACGACCTGCCCACCCGTCTGGACAAGGGCCTCCCGGACCGGCCCGGCACCTCCGGCACCAAGATGCAGCACGCCGACAGCGTCCACGCCTCGCTGAAGCGCGACGCCGAGACGCTGCTCGACGACCTCCGGAACAAGCCGCTGGACACCCGGGCCGGGGAGATCGAGAAGTTCACCCAGGACGGGCTGTCCCGGCTCAACAGGGGCTTCGACGAGCGCTTCCGCTTCGAGAGCGGCGTCCAGGAACGGTGGAACGCCCAGCAGCCCCACGGCTCCCGCCCCACCGGCGGACCGGGCGCGCACGGCGATCAGGTGCGGTCGTGGCAGAACGACCTCACGCACCGGGCCCTCGCCGACACCCGCAAGGGCCTGGGCACCGACTACTCCCCCGCCCGGGTCGACGACGCGCTGGCGAAGCTGGACGCGTCCCTCGCCGACATCGAGAAGTCGGTACCTGAGCTGCGGGCGAGCGCGGAGAAGCTGCCGGATGCGACCGCCGGGGCCGAAGCGGCGTGGAACGAACTCACCGCAGGCCGGGACGGGTTGCACCAGGCCACCGCGGACCGCATGTGGTCGGACTTCCACCACGACTGGATGTCCGGGCACAGCAAAATCTGGTCGGACGGACGGATGGACGGCGTCCGGTGGCACGCCCCGGAGAGGATGCCCGACAGCCCGCACCCCGGCGCCGCGACGGCCGAGCACCAGGCCGCCAGGACCCGGCTCACCGACTACTACGACACCGTTCTCGACGTGGCCGAGAGCCGCAACATGAACCTGTCGCGGCTGACCGACGACGTGAACCGGGCGGCCAAGGACTGGCAGCCGCCGCACCAGCGGTTCGACGGAGCGGCCGGCACCGCCAGGGAAGCCGCCGACGCGGCCCGGGAAGCGGCCGAGGCGGCCAAGCGCGCGGCCACCGCGGCCAAGGAGGCCGCCGAAGCCGCCGAGAAGGCCGCAGGAAAGGGCGGCCGGAGCGGAGCGGCGCCCCAGAGGTCCGTCCCGGCAGAGGGCCGCGCCACCACGTGGGGCGAGCACACCGCCCCCTCGGGGAAGCAGGCCCCCGAGACGCTCCATGGCGGCGTCGCCAAGGCCAAGGAGGCCCACTCCGCGGCCCGGACCGCCGACGACGCCGCGGCCGCGGCCCGGCACTCGGCCGCCAGGGCCACGGACGCCGCGGCGACCGCCAAGGCGGCCACCGACCGGATCGGGCAGGGCGGGACGACCCACGCGACGGCGGACGGACTGGCCGCGGCCCGCGAGTCGGCCGCCGCCGCCCGGGAGGCCGCCGAAGCGGCCGAGCGGGCCGCCGCGAGGGCCGCGGACGCCGCCGACGGGGCCGGCCGGGCCGCGGACGCCGCCCAGCGGGCCGCGGTCGCCGCGGAAGAGTCGGGAGCCCACCACTTCCACGAACTGGCGGGCCGCCGCTCGGCGTTCGAGCCCACCGCCGCCGACATCAAGGCGGTGGTGGACGAAGCGACCGCCGATCTGCACGCGCACTTCACGAAGCTGACCGAGCTGCCCGAGCGGGGCCTGGTCAAGAACCTCGACCGCGACGCGCTGCACGACTCCTGGTCGGCCTACCACCAAAAGCTCATCGACGAACTGCCCGCCCGCTTCGACGCACGGTTCCGCGAGGGCGACTGGGATCCGGCGGCCGGCAAGGCCGTCGACGACGCCCTGGCGACCCCGGAGTTCCGGAAGAACCCCCTGCCCGACGGTCTCGCCCACCTCGTCAAGCAGAAGTACGTGCACGACCTGGCGGAGGCCCGGAAGGCCGGTCCTGGCGGGACCGACCCGGTCGGCACCCTCGGCGACCGGCTCGACTTCGCCCGCGCGGCGGAGCTGCGGGCCGACGAACTGATGAAGCGCTACGACGCCGGCGCCGGCGCAGCCGACGACCTCGGGGAAGGCGCCGCCCGGGAGCTCAGGCGCGAGGAGTGGCGCCAGTCCACCCGTGGACGGCTGCTGGACGCGTACCACGGCATGCGGGACCTGCGCGCGACGGGCATGGGGACGCGGGAGGCGTCCGACCTCGCGCTGAACGGCACCTCGCTGAAGCTGACGGAACACCTGCGGATCGAGCGCGAGCTGCTGCCGGGCCTGGAGACGAAGCTCCAGGACATGGGGTTCCGGCGGGACATGGACAGTTCGGCCGTCGACGCAGCCGTGGGGAGCCTGGAGAAGGACCTCAAGGCCGCCGTGGACGACGCGTTCGGCCCCTTCCCCTCGGGCGGCAGGGCCGAGCCGTACGCCGCCGGGCACGCGGCGGGGCACAGCCGGACGGCCATCGGGGCGATGACGGGCGAGCGCGGTCTTGCCGGCCGGCTGCGCTACCACGAGGAGTTGGACGCCCAGCTCCGCACCCTGCGCTCCGAGGCCGACCGGAGTCACCTGCTGTACGACGAGCACGGCCTCGAACGGGTCCACGACAAGCTCGCCTCGGAGCTGGAGAAGGTTGCCGACACCCACCTGGGCGGCGTGCGGACCGGCCGCGATCCGCTGCTGAACGGGGAGCTGGACCCGCGCTTCCGGGCGTGGCAGAACGATTCCCGGGCCACCCTGGGCCGCTTCGACTCCGAACTGGCCATGGACGAGTCCCGGCAGGTCGCCACCCGTGACGCGGGCGAGGTCTTCGAGAGGCGGTTCGGCGGTCACAGCGTCTTTGATGACTACACCCCGCACGGCGGCCAGAGGTTCGGCGCGGACGACGTGGCGGAATCCTTCCGGCACGACTGGGTCGCCCTGGACGACCACTTCCGCCGCCCCGGCGCCAGTGACCTCAAGAGCTGGCTGGACGCCGAGAAGCACAGCGCCGACGGCTTCCGCAAGGGCCTCGACGGTGCACGGGCGGCGAAGGAGGTCAGGACCCCCCAGGAACTGAAGGAGCACCAGGCGCAGAAGGACGCCGGTGCCGCAGGCGCCAAGGACACCGCGGACGCCCCCGCGGGCCGCAAGGACGCCGCGGACGGGCCGGGCCACGACCTCACCGGGCAGCAGCAGGTGCCGGAGCAGCTTCGCACGGAGAAGCACACCGCAAAGGAGCAACTCCAGACGCAGGAGCGGCGGTCCGCGGACGCGGAGACGCGCGACCAGGCACCGCAGCAGCAGGAGCTCGTCCGGGAACCCGCCCCGAGGCGGGAGCGGGAGCCGGTACCGGACCGGGAGGAATACCTCCGTCAGCGGTCCTGGCAGTACTACCGCTCCCACCTCGACGACGACATGGTGCTGCACGCCTTCGGCAGCACACGGCAAGCCGGCGATCTCAAGGGCGAGTTCACCGTCCTGTTCGCCGACGGCGTCGAGCGCGGGCTCACCGAAGCCGCGGCCGCCGACGCCGCCGCGCGGGCGGTGCGGCCCGCCTATGAGCAGGCGCGGACCGACTGGGGGGTCAGGGAGGGCCTGCGGCGCGAGTTCCGCTCGGTGCTGCGCCAGGGCCCGCTCACGCCCCGTCCCGGCCTGATCAACGGACGGATGTGGGAGAACGACCTCGGCCGTCACCAACCGGACTGGGACAGCCGGGCCGGGGAGTGGTACGAGACCAAGCTGGCCCGGCTGGAGCAGGAGTACATCGACAGTCACGTCGCGCCGGCCGCGGAAGGCCGGGCCCTGACGGACCGGACCGTGCGGGCCACGGCGCTGCGGCTGGCCGACCGCGCCGAGCCGATGTCGCACCTGCTGGAGCGCTTCACGACGTACAGCAAGTCCTACGACTTCCACCCGCGGTCGGCCTGGAGCGGTGAGACCCTCACCGGGGAGGCGCACCTCCACCGGGCGCAGGCGATCGAGTCCCTGGAGCGCGACCCCGGCTCGCTGACCGCCGTCCAGAAGCAGTACGCCGAGCGGATGGCCGTACTGCACCGGGGTGCCGAGCTCCGGGAGCAGCCGGGCCTGCTCGACGGCGCGCACGCCGCCTACACGCCCGTCCCCTCGTACGACGGGTCCGGTGGCTGGCGGGCGACGGTCATGCACGCCGGCGAGCAGAGGCTCCAGGCGGAGTACGACCGGCTGCTCTCCCAGGCGGGCGACGACGCCGCGTACCGGCAGCAGGTGCTCGTGGCCGTCGAGGAGTGGGCGCGCGCCGAGGGCCGCACGCTGTCGGCGCAGCAGGTGGAGCGGCTGGCCGATGAGGCGTCCCGTTTCCGCGAGCTCGGCGACGGCACCCTGGACGAGCTGCGCGCATCCTTCCAGGACCGCATCGCTCTGTACGCCGCGCGCGAGGCCGCCTTCGACCGGGGCCGTGCCGCCTTCGACCGCGCCGTGCGCTCCTGGAGTCTGTCGCTGCGCGAATCCGGCGCCGCGTCGCCGGCCTTCGCACCCGACGAGCAGCTCGTCACGCAGGTCGCGGCGGAGGAGCGGGAACTGTTCGAGCAGCAGCTCGACATCCACGTCCGTGCGACGTTCGCGTCGCCCGCTGACGCCCGGGGCACCCGTCTGTCCGCCAACGTACGCACGGGCCTGACGCAGTTGCAGAAGCTGCTCGGCGCACTCCCCGACGCCCTGGACCTGCGCGCGTTCCACGTGTCGGAACGCGGGCGCGCGGCCCGGGAGTTCGACGCCATCGGCGCGGACCTCGCGGCCCACCTGACAAAGGCGCAGCAGGCGCTGCTGGAGAAGTCGGGGGCGCAGGACCACACTCTCTCGCAGGCGGGCCGCGACACCGTCAGCGACCGGCAGCTCGCCGCGCTCGACAAGGCGCTCGCCGGGCACACGGGCCCCGGCGCTCTCGCGGCCGCACGCGGGGAGAACCCCGAGGCGCTGGCGCGGTGGCACCAGGAGTACGCCGCCGTGCTGGAGGAGCTGCCGTCGCAGCTGGTCATCCAGACCGTCCGCGAGGCGGCCATGGTGCGCTCGCTCAAGGACGTCGAGGACGCCGCCGCGGCGCTCGGCGGGACGTCGGGCTCCGCACAGGAATTCCTGCGGTACTTCCCGGCTCTGGCACCGGACCGGGCGCTGGCCTCGGCCGTGGCGTCGGTCCAGCACGCCACCGCAGCGGCGGTGAACGCCGCGTTCGACCGGGCCGTCGCCGACGACCTGACGGGGGAGCTGCTCGCCGGGTGGGACGCCACGTACGCCGGGCTGACCGGCGAGGAGGCGATCCGGACGCAGCTGACGGCCACCGCCGCCAAGCTGTCCGCGCTGGCCGATGCCGACCGGGTCTTCGCGCAGCAGCTCGCGGAACAGCAGGCCGCGGGCTTGGGACGCCCCCTCACGGACGAGGCGGCCGGCCTGGCTGCGGCCGGCTTCCGCGAGCGCGCAGCGGCCGACTTCGACGCGTCCTTCGGCGGGTCGCGCTTGGGCACGGACGAGCTGTTCGGTGGCGTCGTGGAGTGGCAGCACCGGTTCGCACGCCTGGAGAACGCGCTCCCGGGCCACCTCCACTTCGCGGCGGAGGCGGCGGCCGCCCTACAGGCCGGCGACAAGGCGTACGCCGCTCTCGCCGACGCCCACGCGGTCGACGACGCCGTCCGCGCGCGCTTCGGGGCACCGTTCCGCGCCGACCACTTCGCCCTGTACCGCCGGGTGTGGGCGCCGCACGACCTCTCCCCGTCCTGGCTGCACGACCACGACGCCGCGGCCCCGCACGCGGACCGCGCCGAGCCCGTCACGGCGTACCGGGACGCCCCCGCGAAGACGGAGCGGGACGCCGGGCAGGACGCCGGCGCGGCCACCCTTCCCCAGGCGCCGCTCACCACCGTCCCGCGGCCCGTCGGGGCGCCTGCGCACGCGCCGTCCGCCGCCTCCGCGCTGCTCGCGCACCACGACGTCCGCATGGCGCTCGCGGAGCGGCGCAACGCCGCCGTCGACCAGCTCGACCGGCGGGCCGACGACACCTACCGGGCGTGGCAGGAGACGGCCGAACGGGAACGGCTCGACGCGCCGGAGCACGCGGGCGGCCCCGAGCGGCGGCTGTCCGACGAGGACCGCACGGCGGTGCGTGACGCGCTGCGCGAGGACCTGGTCCGCGACTTCGATGCGCTCGTCGGCGGCCCGTGGAACACCACGCCAGCCGCGCACCCGCGCCCGGCGGACCTGGAGAGGGTCTGGCAGCAGCAGGCCGACCGGCGCCTGGCCGAGCTGACGGAGCGCTACGCCCGGCGGTTCGACGATGTGACGCGGACCGCCGCGGCGCGCCGGGCCGTCGCGGAGTACGCCGAGCGGCACCTGCCGGCGGGCCCGTCCCTGAGCGGCGAACGGCGCGGGCAGCTGGTGCAGCTCGTCACGCAGGCTTACGTCCTGGACGTACGGGCCGCGGCACACGCCGCGCGGGACGGCGCGCAAGCCTCCTCGCCGGCCGGCCCGGTGGACACCCTCGCGGACACCCTTCCGGACCGCTTCGCGCACGCGCAGCGGGTGCTGCTGCGGGTCGACCGCGTCCTCGGCACGTTCGACGAGCTGACCGCCCGGAGCGCCGCCCCGGCCGGCACCGTGCCGGGTGCGCTGCGCGGCGAGCAGCAGGCGCAGGCACTGGCCACCCTCGCCCGCGCCTCGCAACACGACGACGCCTTCCAGGACTTCACCGCGTACGACGCCGCGCAGGCCGAAAAGGCGCTGGACGAGGCCGCGTCGAAGCTCCAGGCGCGCATCGCGGTCGACCACGTCCTCGTCCCGGGGATCGACGCGGCGGTACGGGACGCGGCGCTCGGCCGCGCGGACACGACGGAGGAACTGCTCGCGCAGGTGCGGGCGAGCCTGCCGCGGGACCTGCGCGCCGTCGCGGACACGCACACCGCAAGCGGCGTCTTCACGGCGCTGCCGGAGGAGGTGCACGCGCTGCTCGGCCCGGCCGCCGTGCGGGGCCGGATCGTCTTCCACCAGGAGCTGTCGGACGCCACCGGCCTGCTCAGGGACGAGGTGCTCGGCAGCCCGCAGCAGGTGAGCGAAGCGGGCCGGCGGCGGATCGTCGCGGAGCTGTCCGATGCGCTCGCCGACGCCGCCACGACGTTCCTCGACGGGCTCGCCGACGGCAGCCGTCCGCTGCCCGCCACCGGCACGGACGCGCGGCTGACGTCCTGGCGGGCGGCCGCCGACGCGGTCCTGGAGGGTGTGGGCACCCGGCTGTCCGCCGAGGCACGCCTGGAGGTGAAGGACCGCGCGGCGGGCGAGATCTTCCGGAACCGCTACGGCACCCGCCCGGCTCTCGCCGCGCACCTCGACGACCCGTCCCTGGGCGGCTTCGCGCCCGAGGAACGGGCCTTCCGCGACGACTGGACCGCCCTGCACGAGGAGTTCCGTCCCGCGCGGGACACGGCGGCGGACCCGGCCGTCGTGCACCCGGCCCCGGTGTCCGGTGTGCCGACGCGGCCGCTGACCCGTTCCCAGGCGGCCAAGGAACAGCTGACGGCGGCCGCGGACGCGGTCCGGCGGGCCCGGTCGGACCGGTACGAGGTGCGGCGCCACGCGCAGTGGACGGCGCGGGCGGACGCGGCGGCACAGACCGACCCGGTCCTGGCCGCCCACGACCGGGCGCGGGCCCGCGCCGCCGATGAGGCCCTCGCCGGTATCGACCGCGACGGGGCCGACGCGCTGCCGGCGCAGGCGGAGCGGCGCCTCGCCGCGGCGAAGGCGGAGTGGGAGGCGGCACTGACCGCCGAGGCGGCGGCCGCTCTGGTGACGGCCCGGAAGGCCGAGCGGGAGACCGCGGCCGGCCTGCGGCAGCCGTCGGCGGCGTACCAGGAGGCGCGCACCACTCTCGTAGCGGCCGACACGGCGCACCGGCAGGCACAGGCCGCCCTGGAGGACAGCTTCCGGACGCACGCCGGTCTGGTGCGGACGGAGCGGAACGCGCAGGCCCGCGCCGCGACGCCGGCGCGGGACGCCGATCGGCAGCAGCCGGTCCCGGAGGTGCGGCACCTGCCGTCCGGCCATGTCCACCTGGGCAGCGGCCCGGAGGCCGTCTCCCGGCTCGACGCGGCGCTGCGCGCGCTCGGCCGGGGCGCGCGTGCGCAGGTACTCGCCCGGGACGGCGCGGGCCGGTGGGGCGCGCCGGTGTGGACCGCCGAGCACCTGGGCGCCTACGGCACGGCCTGGACCCGTGCCGACGGCGTCGGGTTCGGATTCCCGTCCGTGCAGGCGATGTTGCCGTCGTCCGTGGCCCCGGGGGCCGGCACGGCACCGGTGGTCGCGCAGCTCCTCGACCCGCGGGGCACGGCCCTGACGCCCGAGGACCTGGCGGCGCTGGTGCCCGAGCGGCAGCCGGGCCGGGGCGCCGACGAGGCCGCGCACCGGCTGGAGCGCGTGCGCGAGGAGCTGCGGGAGGCGAAGACGCGCCTGACGCGGGCGGAGGCGGCCGCGCGGGAGGCGACGACCCGGCTGGAGCAGGCGGGGCAGGACGCGCAGCGGGCCCACGACGCGCTCGGCGCCGCGCGGCGGACCTGGGAGGCGGCGCGGAAGCACGTCGGCGCGGCCGCGCGGCGGGCCGGCCTGTCCCCCGCGCAGACCGACGCGCAAGGCACCCGGCTGCGGGGCTCGTGGTTGATCCCGCTCGACGCCGAGCCGCTCACGCAGGGCACGCCGTCCGCCGCCCCGGCGACGGTCCGCGCGGTGTCCCCCGCCGCGGTGGACGCCGCGCTGGAGAACGCGGAGGACCACGTCACCGCGGCGTTCCGGGCCGCCGACGGGTACGAGCAGGCGCAGTCGGACGTCCAGGCGCGGCTGCGGGAGTACGACGCGCTCGTCCGGGCCGACCGGCGGGCCCGGCGCGGGACGACCGTCCTGGACGAGGCGGGCCTGGAGAACCTGGGCCGGGCTCTCATCGAGGCACGCGCGCACCTCGACGCGGCGGCGGCGGTCCTGCGGGAGGCCCGGGTATGGCGGGACCGGACGCAGCAGGCCGCGTTCGACCGGCTCGCCACGGTGCCGGGGATGATCCCGGTCGGCGTCCCGGCGACGCAGGCCGTGGACCCCGTCTACGCCCAGATCTTCGGCACCGACGACACCACCACCCAACCCCACCCGCAAGCCACCCAACCGACCCACGCCGTGGACCCCGTCTACGCCCAGATCTTCGGCACCGACGACACCACCACCCACCACGACGAGCAGTTCGTCCGTGACCTCGCCCGGATGCTGGCCCTGCCGCTCATCGACTTCGGCGCGCTGACCGGGCTGCTGAACGGGCATATCCGCCCGGTCGGCAGCTTCGCCCTCGACGACTTCGACGGCGAGTTCCACCGGCAGACGCAGACCACGCTCCCCGACGCCGTCGCCCGTGCCATGGCGGGCAACAGGCTGAACCCGACGGGCGCGATGCAGGTCCTGGAGCACTTCTACGGACCCCAGGCACCGCAGGCCGTCTGGGACATCGATCTGCGGTACGTCGCGGAGGGGGTGCCGTTCGAGCGGCTGCCGCAGGTGCAGGCGTTCGCGCTGCGGCTCTACTTCCAGATGGTCCACGGCCGCGACGAGCAGGCCCTGACCGACGTCAGCGGTCTCGGCCGCGACCTGCGCAAGATCTGGGCCGTCGAGGACGCGTTCCAGCAGCTCATCGGTACGAGCCTGCGGGCCGCCCTCGAAGCCCCCGCCCAGACGCCGGAACGCGGATGGCTCATCGCTCACGCGCTCGGTGACGTCACCCGCTCGACGCCCGTCTCCGAGCAGGAAGTCCGGTCCTGGTACGAGCAGTTGGCGGTGCTGGAGTACCAGCACCCCGAGTACGGCCCGCTGCCGTTGCCGAACCGGCATCCGGAGGACGGGTGCTTCCTGCGGGCTCACATGATCACGATGAGGCTCCAGCAGTGGAACGCTCCGGTCCGTAAGGTCATCGTCTCCCGCACCGGCCCCCAGCTGACCACGCACTCGCTCAACGGCGAGGGCGCCGCCAACCTGCTGACCACCGTGCCCATTCGGTGGGACTACCACATCGCCGCGGCCGTCACCGTCAGGACGGCGGCCGGCACGGACGACCTCGTGGTGCTGGACCCTGCCCTGGAGCGCGGGCCGTTGCCCGTCGCGCAGTGGCTGGCAGCGGTCGGCGTGCGTCCCGAGGACACGCAGGTGCAGCTCGACGGGACGCTCGCCGAAGTCTCCCGGCAGACCCGCGAGAGCCTCGCGTCGCACCCCGACAGGTGGACGACGGTCGACGGCCGGCACTTCCCCGCCGGAAACCACACGATCGTGATCCGCACCGATCCGTTCGCCTACTTCTTCCCCAACCCCGGGTCCACGGAGTTCACCTCCCTGCGGGAAGCGGACGCGTACCACCGGGCGATCGGTCTCACCTTCCTCAGCGAGCAGACGGCGCTGCACCTCACCCGCTCGCGGCTGCGCGCGGCCAGGGAGGGCGTGGAGAGCCGCCTGGGGCAGGTCGACGCCGCGGCGCGGCAGTGGGCCGCCCACACCTACGACAATCTGACGCAGGAAGGACTGCTGACGCACGACAGCCCGCTGTCCCTGGCGCTGCGCGGGATGCTGCCGACGGAGCACCCCGCCGGTGTTCAGCAGCAGCCCGCCGTCGACGTCCTCGCGAACCCGCTCGACGGCGGTCAGGTGCCGCAGGGCGTCGCCGCTCAGCCGCAGCCGTTCTTCGACCCCCTCGACCCCTTCGCGGACGACCCCGAGTTCGAGCAGCTGCTGGCCGCCTACTCAGGTCACGCGCCGGAGGACATGGTCCTGGACTTCCCGCCGCCGGACGCGCAGGGCAACGTGATGTCCCGGCCGGTCCCGGACGACCTGCCGCGGACGGTCGGGGCGTGGCTGCGGAACACCGGCGCGAGTGACCGCGAGGCGGAGCTGACCCGCCGGTTCGGCACGACCATCGGTGCCGGGGAGAGCAGCGCCGGGTACCACTTCAGCCACTCCATGCTCGACAAGATCGAGCAGGTTCTCGACGCCCTGCCCCGGCGGGACGTGGAGGACAACCCGCTGCTCGAAGCGATCACCAACGACGAGACCGGCGTGGCCGTCAGCTCGTACAGGTACGACGACCGGTCCCTCCGCATCGCCCGCCCGTTCCGTATGCCCTTCTGGATGTACACGTGGCTCGGCCGTGACGGCGCCGCGCTCCGGTGGGTGATGGACCTGGTAGCGCTGAACGGCTACTCGGGCCTGAAGATCGCCGACATTCTCGGGATCACGGAACCGCGCCGCCATGTGATGGCCGGTGTCTCCGACGTCCTGGCGCACGGCAACCTCGCCGAGTGGACGCTGCGGCACGAGGTGGGCCACTCCGCCGACGCGCGGACACAGTGGTCCCAAGAACACGCCCGCAAGCCGGAGTTCGGCGGCTGGCGGGCCCATGACCTCGACCGGGAGGTCGTCGAGGTCGCGGAGGCGTTCCTCGCAGGCGCGGGCATCACCGCCGACAGCCACGTCCCGGGCGCCCCGGGTGCCGACACGTTCGAGACGCTGGTCACGAAGGTGACGCTCCGCATCAAGCACATGCCGCAGCACCGGGGGCCCGACCCCCAAAAGATCGAGCGGATCCCCTCCCAGCTCGCCGGCGGCGACGAGGCGCTGTTCCAGAAGCTGACGACGATGGTCACCCACCTTCAGGCCGCCATGGCGCAGCCGTGGACGCTCGACGACGGCGGCGCAGGACAGCTGGAGCACAACGGGCGCATCTACCAGGTCGGCAAGGACGCCGGCGGCTGGATCAGCTACGCCGCCGCGGCCCGCGCCCACGCCGTCTCCAACTACCAGTTCTCCACACCGGCCGAATGGTTCGCGGAGGCGTACGCGGCCTACCACGACCCGCGGCCGGTCAACCCGCCCCGGGACCGTCTGCACCCGGAAGCACGGGAGTGGTTCCGGGACCAGTCCGCCCTGCGGGACCTGGAACTCCAGCAGGAGAACGCCGGCTACGAGGACCTGGAGCTGACGACGTCGAACGGTGTGACCGTCAAGGCCGCCGACATCGACAACCTGCTCATCGTCGCCCCCGGCTCCCTGCGGCCGGCCGGCCGGTCCTTCCACACCGAGAGCGACGTGCGGGAGCGGCTGCTCACCCACACCGATCTCGACCTCACCAAGCGGCACTTCGCGCACTACGACCCGAACCGTCAGGTGAGCACCCCGGACGGAGCGCCCGTACGGCACACGGTGTCAGGGGCCGACCTCGACACCGTGCCCTGGCAGCCCGGGGACGAGCTGTACCTGGCCCTGCTGCACGGCGAGAAGGGCTGGCTGACCGTTCCGGTGAACGGCAGGCCGGTCCGGATGTCGGGAGCGGCCTTCGGCCGGGCGCTCGGGCGGCGTGGCAGCGTCGTCGAGCTGAGGGAGCGTGCCGGGAAGCACGCCTTGATCATCCTGGGCGCCTGCGAGGCGGCCGCCACGGACGCGGACGGCCACTCGATCGCGCAGCAGATCGCGGACGCGACCGGCATGAGCGTCGTGGCGCCCACCACCAAACTGGCCGCCACGCCGCATGTGAAGGAATTCAGCTTCCTCCTCTACCACGACGCCCAGGGCAACCGCGGTGCGTGGCGGACGTTCCTGCCGCAGATCGCGGCGGCCACCTCATCGGCGCAGACCGGCGGCAGCGGCGCGCAGTCGGCGGCCGGGGCCACGGTGCCGCCCGCCACGATCGACGTACCGCGGCCGATGCCGCAGTCCGATCAGCACCTGCCGCAGGCCGAACAGGAACTGCCGGAGGTTCAGCCCGCCGAGCCGTTCAGCCAGGCCGCACTCCAGCACGAACTCGACGTACGTGTCGCGGAAGGCAACTGGGGGGCCTTGCAGTCCCTCACGTTCCAGCAGATGCCGGAGACTCTGACGGTCGGCGGCACCCACGGCACGTTGGCCACCGTCCCGCGCGAGCTGCATTTCGTGTGGCTGGGCGGCCGGATGGCGGACGGCGCCCTGGACAACCTGCGCTCCTGGGTGGGCAACGCCGGCAACTCCGGCTGGACGGTGAACCTCTGGCTCGACGGTGACGCCCGCGAGGCCAACGAGCCGCTGCTCACCGGCGACCTCGCCACCGTCACCGTCCAGCACATCAACGACGCGAACCTCTACGACCCGCTCCCGGAAGAGGTCCGCGACAAGGCCCGCGACCTCGTCGGCTTCGCCCTGTCCCGCGGCGCCTTCGCGGCCGCCAGTGACGTCGTCCGGTACGGCGTGCTGTGGCAGCGCGGCGGCGTGTACCTGGACGTCGACCTCGCTCCGGGCGCGTTCACGCTGCCCACGGACGACCTCCGGCTCGCCGTGGACGGCCCCAACCTCCCGCTGCTGGCACCGCTGCTCCGTGACAACGCCTCGTTCCAGCGGATCCGTGGTGGCCTGCGGAACGCGGACATCGGCATCGGGACGACCCGCGAGCAGCAGTTGGAGAGCGTCGCGCGCTACCGGTACGCCCGGGGCGACCACGGCAACAACCTCATCGTCACGCCGCCCGGGTCCGCCTTCCTGCGCGCGCTGCTGACCGGACTGCCCGTCGTCCGGATCCCCGCCCTGGAGTCGCGCAAGGACCACGCGGCCTGGGGATTGACGCACTTCGGCGCCCTGACCAAGTACCAGCACTTCATCGACGCCAGTTCCGCGATGACCGGCCCCGAGTACGTCGTCAACGTCGCCCGGACGTACTCGACGACGGCCCAGCGGCCGCCGGGCGAGGCATCCGCCCCGCTCAACACCGCGCTGCGGGACCAGTGGCTGCCGCTCCAGTGGATCACCGACGCCAGCGACGTCAGCGCCGCCGGGACCGCCCCGGCAGCCACCCCGCGCCCCCGGCTGTCCCCCGCGCAGCAGGCGGACCTGGCGTACCGCCTCCGCCCGCGCGGCGAACTGGGCACCGTGAGACGGCTGGTGGGGATGGCCGCACCGCTGCCGATGGAACTGGCGGAATACCTGCGGGCCGGCGACTTGATGGACGTCCACGACGCGCTCTACCCGGTGGCGGAGTTCGGGGCCGGCCGGGACACGGCCGTGCTCGTGACCCTGCGCCGGCTGGCCGGACTGGCCGAGCGGGAACGCCTCAGCGGCCCCGGCCGTCTGACGCCCTCGTCGCTCGACGGTCTCGTCCGGCACGCCTTCGGCGCCGCACCGGTCACCCACGGGAGCCGCAGGCTGCTCGTCACGGCCGCGCAGGACGCCAAGCGGCGGGGGCAGGCCCTCACTCTGGAGGGCCTGCGCAGGGCCGCCGCCCGCCACACGGTCACCATCGACGTCGGCGCGCCGCTGGCCCAGTCGGCGGCCGGGAGTCAGGCGCCGGGCGGGCAAGCGGCCGGTGCGGAGCAGCCGTCGGACCTCCTGGAGCAGTGGAACACGCTGCGGTACGCCGTGGCCTCCGTGGTCCGCAGCGACGCCCCGCTGTCGGCGGCCTCGGAGATCACCTCGCAGCTCCTGGAGGCCGGTCCCGGCGCGGCTTCCCTCGTGCTCTTCCACACCCCGCGCCCCTCGCTGCGCGCCGTCAACCTCGACGGCCGGGTGCTGTGGTCCGAGTCCGGTCACTCCATGTGGCGCCAGGATCCCGCTCCGCTGCTCCCCGTCGAGCAGGGGACGATCGTCTCCGTGGACGTGGCTGCCGACGGCAGGCTGCTCGCGGCGCCGCACGAGCTGCACGCGCTGGGCGAGGGCGCGGACACCTTCCCCGAACTGCTGCCCGACCTCGACGCACTCCGCGCACGCTTCGCCTCGGCCGAACAGACCGACGACATCCTGGAGAACACCCAGCGCCTCCTCCCCGAAGCATCCGAGGACGAGGAAACCGACGAGGTCTACGAGGTCTACGAGACCTACGAGTTGACCGGGAACACCCAGCACCTCCTCTCCGAAACACCCGAGGACGAGGAAACCGACGAGGTCTACGAGGTCTACGAGACCTACGAGTTGACCGGGAACACCCAGCAGTTCCCCGAGACCGACCAGGTCCGCACGGTCCACCGGATCCACACGGTCCAGGAAATCCACGAGACGACCTACACGCCCGTCCAGAACACGCAGCGGCGTTCCCCGGCGCCCGTGCCGCCGGTCGGGTTCGGCGCGGTGCACGTTCCCGGCCGGGCGCCGCAGTTCCCGCTCGGGGTGTTCGGCTCCGTGGTGTCCTTCGGCGGGGTCCGCTTCGACGGCGCCGATCTGCCCGGTGCCCGGCAGGACCGCGGCCTCGGCGACCTGGTCACCGCGCTGCTGCCGGCCGCGGAGCACATCGACGCCGGCCTCCGCGCACGCCTGGAGTCCTCGGTACGCGCCCAACTCGGGGCGCACCTCGACCGGTTGGGTGCGAACAACCTCGCGCGCCGCCTGGTCGACGGCGGCCTGACACTCACCGTGCCCGGCGGCTCCGGGCACCGCGCGCACACCGTCCACGTCCGGCTGACCGACATCCACCACCACCGGGCCACCCACACCGAGGCGCCGTACCGGCCGTACGGCGAGAAGAACATCGGCCCGCAGGAGGCGACGACCGACCGCTCGACGGGCAGTTCGGAGAGCGCCGGCGCCTCCCGTGGCGTCAACGCCGCCTTCAAGGTGCCGCTGACGGCCGGCGGCGCCACGATCACCCCCAAGGCGGGCATCGGCCTGTCGTCGTCCCGCTCGTACGACCAGAGCCGGAGCACCAACGCGTACACCAACCCGTCGCTGGGCTACAGCGGCGCGCTGGAGCATTTCTCCTTCGCCGATGCCCAGTTGGCGGTCACCACGTCCGGACCCGGCGTGAGCGTGCAGGGCAGGACGCGCACGACGGCCGGTGACCTTCTCGTCGCCTTCCCCGCCGAGCTGGTGGAGCCGGCCGCGAACCTGACCCGTACGCGGTGGCAGGCCCAGCTGCCCGCCACCGCGGGCGACGCGCTGCGCCGCCGGTTCACGCAGGAGGCCCTGCGGTTCTTCTCCGTCGCGCAGCAGATCGGCGGCCTCGGGCACCTCCGCGACCAGGTGGTCCGTGACTACCCGACGGACGCCCGGCCCGGCACCGCCCTGCACGAGTTCTGGCACCACCGGCTCGGTGAGCTGAGCGTGCTCAACGACCTCGCCCGGATCCTGAACGGCGGCATGTCGCTGCCGCCGGTGCCGCTGGGCGGCGGCGGGACGCTGCACGGCGGCCTGTCGGGCCAGGTCACCGGTGTCGAGCGGATCGGTGACGCGACCGACCTGCCCGCCGTGCTCAACCTCCGCTGGCTGGAGCTGCAGGGCGCGTCCACCAGCACCGGCGGCGGCTTCTCCGTCAACGCCGGTGCGACCACCGCCCTGGGCACCGCCCTGCCGTCCTTCCAGTTCCCGGTGAAGCTCGACCTCGGCACATCGACGTCGTTCGGCTCCGCGGGCGACACCGGCGGCGGCCGCTGGCACAGCGTCCGCTTCAACGGCCGCAGCGTGCCGTTCCTGATGACCGTCCGCCTGGAGGCCGGTGCGCGGCCCCTCGGCGACGCCGTCGGCCGGGAGCACACCGCGAACGTCGCGGCCGTCGTGCGGGTTCCCGAGGAACTGGCCGACACGTTCCAGGACGCGCTGCGCCACATCGTGGACGAGGAGCGCATCGGCCACGTGCCCGGCAGCCCCCTGCCGCTCACGTACGCGCCGCAGGACGGCGCCCCGGCGGCGGTGATCCCGGCCGACCTGGCGCAGCCGACCGGCAGTTCGGGCCTGTACGGGCCCGTCGGACTGTCCCGCCTGACGTCGCGCGGCCACGCCACCGACGTACGGGAGCAGCTGCGAGAGCAGTTCCTGCACGCCCGGACGTCCACCCGCGCTCCGGCGTGGACGGCGGCCGAGCTGGCGTCCCTCGACACGTTCCTCGACACGCACTTCCACACGCAGTCGCTGGACACCCGCTTCACGGAGCTGTTCGGCGAGCGGGACGCCGCATCGGCCGCCGACGAGCAGGGGCTGCACCGGACCTTCGTGCGGCCGCTGGCCGACGGCGGGACGGAGACGGTCCGCTTCCGGGTGCGCGCCGAGCGGGTGCCCGTGCAGCAGGGCGCGGGCATCGCGCCGCAGTCCGCCGTGTACCTGGAGAAGGCCGGGTTCGACCTGTGGCCCAGCGCCATGCGGGACTTCGCCAACTCCGAGTCGCACGGCTCCCGTGCGGCCCTGACCGTGGGTGCGGCGACGGGCTGGGGTGACCACGCCGGCCACGAAAGCGACCTGAAGCTGTTCTCCCGCGGCCACACCGCCAAGAACGGCCTCACCTCCTACGGGTACCTCCTGTCCGGCCTCAACTACTCGGGCGCCGCACACCAGTTGACGTACCGGGTCCGCCTGCACACATCCGTCACGGTGCAGCAGGTACCGGCGCCGGGACCGGCCGGCACGGTGCACCGGATCGCGCGCGCACTGACGCACGCGGCGCCCGGCGCGGCGGACGCCGAGACCACCGCCCCCCCGCGGGTGATCGAGGCCGAGGCGCGCTGGCTGGTCCCGGTCCCCACGCAGTCCGCGGCGGCACAGACGCCGCACACCGACGCGCTGACGACGACCGGCGGCCCGGTCACCCTCACCCAGCACGACCGGGTGCTCGGCGTGGCCGGTACCGCCGCGGTCCGCCGGCGCGCCCTGGAGCTGCTGACGGACTACGGCGTCCCGGCCCACCAGGCACGGACCCACCTCGAAACGGCGGTCACCCACGACCAGTTGGTGGCGGCGCTGCACACCGGTGCCGGTTCGGCCGTCACGCAGGTGATCCTGGACGGCCTCCTCACCAACCGCAGGGTCCGGCTGATCTTCCGGGCGGAGATCACCGACGTGGTGGACTCCGAGGAGACGATCGCGCTGTCCACGATGGACCTCGCCGAGTACTCGGCGGGCTTCTCCGGCGTCGACAGCGTCGCCACCAACCACCTCAACCACGCCCACTCCGCCACCTTCAGCGGCGGCTCCGGTGAGCTGACGGGCGGGGCGGGATACGAGCGGTCGTCCTCCCCGAGCAAGGGCCACAGCGTCGCGGAGATCACCAACGTCTCCCCGGGCTCGTTCGTCCTGCGCGACGCGCTCCCGCACCGCACCCGGGTGGGCCGGGTGGTGTGGCGCCTGACGGTCCAGGCCAAGAACGTCAACCAGCTCGGCGACTGGTCGCCCGCCGAGCGCACGGAACAGGTGAACGTCCCCGAGGGCCTCACCTTCCTGAGCCCGCAGTGGCCGGAACTCACCCCCGCGCAGGCGGCGGAGGTCCCCGCCACGCTCCCGGTCGCCACGCTTCCCTACGCGTCGGTCAGCGAGCGCTTCCTGCCGCCTGCCGACGCGGCGGCCGCGGCAGCCGGGCACAACCTGGAGAGCCCGGCCACGCTCACCGAGATGATCATGAGTGAGGTCGGGAACCTCCTCGGCACCCACGCCAGGGGCGCCCTGGACTCCCAGTGGACGGCGCACACCCCCGGCACGGCCCTGCCCGGCACCCTGGACACGGTCCTCACCCCGCGCACCCTGCACGCGATGACCGACGCGATGGCCGGCGCCGGCATGGTGCTGCACACCACCGTGCCAGGCCCCGGTCACACCACCCATCTCCAGCTGGTGTTCCGCCTCGACCGCGACCCGGAAGGCCACGGCGCGCAGTTCACCCGGCGGCTCACACCAGGCACCGTCAGCCGGTACACCCAGTGGAACACCCGCAAGGAGTACGGGGTCAGCCACGGCACGGCGACGGGCGACGCGTTCACCGCCCTGTTCTCGGGCGGCTCGGCGGCGTACAGCCGCTCGACGAGCAGCTCGCAGAGCCTCAGCGAGAGCGTGCTGACCCGCCGCCACGACGGGTACACCCTCTCGGGCACGCTGGCCACCTTCCGGCTGGACGGTGTGCTGGAGATCAGCCTCCGCCGGTCCGTGGTGCCGTCCCGGGGCGTCAACACCGTCAGCCTCGACCTGGCCCGGCAGACCACCCGCGTCTTCCAGGCCATGAGCCGGGGCGCCGTTCCCACGCGGCGGATCCGGCTGCGCGAAGAGATCACCGTCCCGCTGTCCGAACTCCAGGGCCCCCGGCCCGCGCAGCGGACCGGGCCGCTCACGGTGGAACGGCTGCCCGTGCCGCGCGCGAACCCCGCGTTCGAGGACGCCGGACGGTTCCGGATCGCCGCGTCCGAACTGGCCCGCAAGTCCGTGAGCGTGGTCTTCAACCCGGCTGCGGTGCGGCAGCTGTTCGACCAGGTGGTCACGGCGCTGAAGGACTACGGCAAGGAGCCGGGCGACCTGGTCCGCGACGGCCAGTTCTCGCAGGACGGCTTCCACCGCTACTTCGACCCGCACGTCCTCACCCGCCATGTGCTGCTCCACGGACTCGGCACCGCACCGGCCGCCGTCGGCCCACTCCTGCGAAGCCTCGGCGGCCCCCTCACCGACACCACCGGCGTGCTCGGCGTCGCCGTCATCCCCGCCGCTGAGGCCCGGTCGCTCGGCTGGCGCCCCGGCACGTCGGAGCGCAGCGACTACGGCTCCCAGAACAACGGGATGACGCTCGGCACCGGCCTCGGGCAGGGCGTCTCGACGGGCTGGGGCCGAAAGGCCCCGGTCGGCACCGCGAGCGACGGGATGTCGTTCGACCGCTCCGCCGGCCAGTCCCTCAGCAGCTCCGGCTGGGCGATGAGCCGGGTCGACGGCGCGGCACAGACCACGCTCTGGCACGCCCACGACTTCACGGACGCCTACGTCAAGGTGGAGGTCAAGGGCGCCAACGCACGCGGCGGGGTCCGCTACGGCGGCGCGACGCGGAGCATGGTCTTCCGCGTGGCGGACCTGCTGGCCGTCCGGTACTCACCGGAGGCGGCCCTGCTGGGCCTCGGCGGCGCACCGGCCACCGCCATCCACACACCGTCCGGCCGCTTCGTCCCGCCGAGTAGGGCGGAGGATCGGCACGACCCGCTGTTCACCGACCTGGCCCGCGCCCAGCGGATCCCGGCCACGGAGGGCGTCCTCCTGTGGCGCGTCCGGGCCGGTGCCGAGGGCACCGTCCTCGCCTACGGCGAGACGCTGACGCACGAGCAGTTCGAAACGCGCTATGTCCGCCGCGAACTCGACAGGAACCCGGCCACCGCGGCGTACACCCTGACGTGGGGCCGACCCGACGCGGACGAATATGTGCACGTCACCGCGCAGGCTCCGGCAGCCGTCGAGGTGACGGCCGTCACCGAGCACGAGGACCAGCTCGGCCAGGGGGAGAGCTCTGCCTCAATCCAGGAGGCCCAGGAGACCCGGGAAGACCAGGAACAGCAGCCGCACGCCAACGACACCGACACGACCGGCGAAACCACAGTCCTGCACCTGGTCGGCAACAACGACGACGGCGCCGCCGCATCCACGACCGACGTCCTCGACGAGCCCAACAGGACCGCCGAGACCACTGAGATCGCTGAGATCGCTGAGATCGCTGAGATCGCTGAGATCACCGAGATCACCGAGATCACCGAGATC
Source organism: Streptomyces pinistramenti (assembly GCF_020564935.1). Taxonomy (GTDB): domain Bacteria; phylum Actinomycetota; class Actinomycetes; order Streptomycetales; family Streptomycetaceae; genus Streptomyces; species Streptomyces pinistramenti. The sequence continues at coordinate 76,267 of NZ_JAJCXB010000012.1, read as the reverse complement.
GAGGAGATCGAGGAGATCGAGGAGATCGAGGAGACCAAGGAGACCGAAGAATCTGAAGAAACCGCCGAGACCGTCGAGACCGCCGAGACCGCCGACGGCCTCACCTCGGTGTCCGCCCCGCCCCCGCGGGTACCGAACGGCTTCGCCGAGACGGCGCGTTCCTTCCCGCTGGGCACGTTCGGGACCGTGGTCTCCCTCGGCGGCGTCCGCTTCGACGGCCTGGAGCTGCCGGAGGACCCGGCGCACACGGACGCCGGACGGGGCGACCGCACCGGCGCCTCCCGGAACACCGAGGACGCGGCGCCAGGGACGATCGACCCGGACAGCGGCATCGCCGACGTCATCGCCGGTCTTGTGCCGGAGAACCTCCGGGACGCCACCCGCGCGGAGGTCGACCGCCTGCTGACCGCTCTGAGTCCTGGCACCTTCGCGCGACGGCTGCTCGACGGCGGGCTGACGCTGCGCGAGGCCGACACGTCCCGGGCGTCCACCGTCCGGATCGAGCTCACCGGTGTCGACCGGGACCGGGCGACGGCGCTCGCACCGCAGTACCGGCCGCACGGCGAACGGAACATCGGCCTCCAGGAGGCCGGCTCCAGCCGCGGCACCTCCGTCTCCACGGGCCTGACCGCTTCGCGCGGCCTCAGCGCCGGTGACGCGGGCTCGCTCGGCTCCCTCGCGGGGGGCGCCCTCGCCCTCGGCCCCAAGGCCGGCGTCGGCGCGACATCGACCCGCAGTGCGGGCAACAGCAGGACCGACCTGGTGTACGCCAACCCGTCACTGGGCCTCGACGGCCGGCTGACGCACTTCTCGTTCCCCGACGTCCAGCTCACCGTCACCACCACGCCGCGGCACGGCGCGGCGGCGCCCCGCACGGCGCGCGGCGACCTCGTCGTGGCCTTCCCGAGCGAACTGGTCACGCTGGCGGCGAACACCCCCGCCGTTCCCTGGAGCACCGCGCCGCTGCCCGCCGGGGTGCCGGATTCCGCGTACGTCCTGCTCACCGAGCAGGCCCTGCGCTTCCCGATGGTGCCCCAGCAGGTCGGTGACCTCGGAGTACTCCACCGCCAACTGTTCGACGCGCACCTGGACGCGCGCGCCGGCTCCGCCCTGCACGAGTATCTGCACAGCCGCCTGGGCGAGCTGAACGTCATGACGGACTTCACCCGGATCCTCGGCGGGGAGACGCAGCTTCCGCCGGTCCGCACGGGCGACGGCGCCGTCCTGCTCTTCTCGCTCCGGGGCCTGATCGTCGCGGCCCGGCAGGCGGGCGACCCCACGACCGTCCCCACCCACCACAACACCCGCAGGCTCGGCCTGCACGGCGCCAACACCGGCGTCGGCAGCGGCCGTTCGCTGAGCGTCGGGATGTCGCTTGCGCCCGGCGCCGACCTGGCGCCGTTCTCGGGGAAGGCGTCGCCGCTCACCTTCAGCGCGAGCACCGCCACGGGCTCCAGCTCCTCGTACGAGATCGGCGGCGGCCGGTGGCAGACGCTGCGCTACGGCGACACCAGCGTGCCGTTCCTGCTCACCCTCCGCCTCGACGTCAGCTCCCGCCGCCTCGGCCACCCCAATCCGGCGCCGCACAGCGGGCAGGTCTCCGTCGTGGTCCGGGTGCCCGCCGCACACGCCGACGCCTTCCGTACGGCCCTCGAATGGGCGGTCCGCGAGGCGACGGAGCGTCAGGTCAACCCCGCGCACACCCCGGCGCCCGACCCGTTCGCGCAGCAGCACGACACCGTCGCGCAGGAGGAGTTGGCCACCGCTCCCGCGCCGCCGCAGGAACTGGCGACGCCGACCGGGCCCACCGGGCTGTTCGCCCCCGCCGGACTCTCCGGCACTGCGGCCTTGCGCGGTGAGCTGGTCCAGGCGCTGAACCAGGCCGAGCGGCAGACCGGGATCGGGGCCTGGAGCCCCGTCGAGCTGGTGGCCAGGTCCGGTTTCCTGGACGCCCACTTCCACCCCGAGTCGCTGACCTATCAGATGGCGGAGCTGTTCTCGCCCGTCGGCGTCTCGCACACGATGACCCGTCAACTCCCGGACAACGTACGGGAGGTGATCGTCTTCACGGTGCACGCCGAGCGGGTGCCCGTGGCGCGGTCCACCGGGCAGGTCGCACCCGTGGCCGCCCGGGTGCTGCCCCACACCGGGTTCGACCACTGGCCCGCCGCCATGCGTGACACCGCCAACTCCGACACCCACAGCGCCACCTTCGGGCTGAGCAGCAGCGTCTCCGCGGGCCTTGGCACCACCGCCGCCGTCGGGTACACACCGGGCTTCTCGATGACGTACACCGGCGGCCGGCAGCACACGAACGCGTACTACACGTACCAGATCCACGGCTACGCGCGGCCCGCGTCCGCGGAGAACGAGAACGTGCTCTACACCTACCGGGTGCGTCTGCGGCCGTCCGTCACCGTCCACCGTCTCGCGCCGCAGGGCGTGGTCGGCAAGGCCGAGAAGGCGCTGCTCGACACCTGGACCGCGTGGCACGGCGAGCAGCCGCCGGTGGTGAGGGGGCAGCACACCTCCCGCGGCCGGCAACTGGACGGCGAGGCACGGTGGCTGGTTCCCGTCTGGCCGCAGGAGCAGACGCCCGCACCGGTGCAGAACGCCGACGGCGCGCTCACCCAGCGGGACCGGGTGATCGACGTGCAGGGGATCACGGAGGTACGGGAACGCGTGGTCGGGGTGCTGACGGATCTCGGCGTCCCGGAGCCGGTCGCCGTCCTCCAGGCGCAGGCGATGGTCACCTTCGACCAGCTCATCGCGGCACTGCACAGCGCGTCCGACGCGGCGCCGGGAGGGCTCGTCCTCGACGGGGCGTTCACCGACCGGCGGATCCGTCTGGTGCTCCAGGCGCGGATCGACGAGATCGGGCAGAGCCGCCCCGGCACCCTCCCGCTCAGCACGATGGACCTCAACGAGTACTCGGCCGGATTCACCGGCAACCGGTCCGTCACCACCGGCAACTTCTTCCGCAACCACAGCAACACCGTGGGACTCAGCGGCGGTTCGGGCATGGAGCAGGGCGGCGGATCGCTCACCCACACGGCGTCGGACAGCCGCGGCCGCAGCGTCTCCCGGCTCCTGAACGTCAATCCGGGCAGCTTCAGCATCCGCACCGACGTGCCGCACTCCCTGCACACCGGGCGCATCACCTGGACGGTCACCGCGCTCGGCGAGGACGTCAACCAGCTGGGCACCTGGACGCGGAAGAAGCCCGAGCCGCGGTACGCCGAGATCAACAACGGCGTCCGCTTCCTGCGCCCGCAGCCCACCGCCGCCACGGACACCGGCGCCCCGGCGGTCACCGTTCCGCAGCAACTGCCGGTGCAGGCGCTGCCGCTGACCACCGTCACCGAGCGGCTGCTGCCGGTCGAGGGCACCGAGGGCACGCTGTCCCGGCAGATCATGCGGGCCGTCAACACACTGCTGGGCCGCGACGCGCGCGGCAGCCGCGACGCCCTGTGGCAGCTGGAGGTTCCGGGCACCGCCCTGACCGGCACGCTGGACATGCTGCTCACGCCGGGCTCACTGGTGGCCATGACCGACGCCCTGCGGGGAGCCGGTGTGGTCCTGCACGCACTGTCGTCCGGCGGACCCGGGTTCCGCTCGCACACCCAGATCGTGCTCCGCCTGAACCGCGGACACCGCCCCGAGCACCCCGGCACCCGCACGGACGCCGAGCACACCGGCGAGATCACCGAGGGCGTCCTCAGCAAGTACACCCAGTCCAACTTCCGTACGGAGGAAGGGCAGACGAAGAAGAAGGGCACGGGCACCACGCTCGGCGCCACCGCCTCCGCGGCGTCGCCGTCCTTCACCCGCTCCCGTTCACAGGCACAGTCCACGGCGGACAGCTCGATGGCGCGCCGCCACGACGGCTTCACCCTCAGCGGACCACTGGCCGGCTTCGCCGTGCAGGGCACGCTGGAGATCTCCGTCCAGCAGACCGTCCGGATCTCGCCGGCCGGGGCGGCCCTCAGCCTCGGTCTGGGCCGGCCGGTGGCCAGGGCGCTCCAGCCCGAGCGCCGCACCCCGGCGTCCGTGCACGTTCCGCTGACCGAAGAGGTGCTGATCGCGGTCTCGGAGCTGGAGGGCCGGGCCGACGAGGCATCGGCCGCGGCCGCGCGGCAGGACGGCCGGGCCGAGGCCCCGGAACTCCGCGTGGCAAGGCGCGTGCCCGGCATGCCCGCGCCCCGGACCGGCCACGGCATCGACGCCGAGGACCTGGCACGGAAGGCGGCGCTGGTCCAGCTCAGCCCGGAGGCCGTCCGCACGCTGTTCGAGGCGCTGCACGACGATCTGCTGCGGTTCGGCGGCGCGATGAGCGACCTCGCAGGACGCGGCCGGCTCGCGCAGGACGCACTGCGCAAGCTGATCGACCCGCACGTCCTGGCCCGGCACCTGGTCCAGCACGGCCTGACCGATTCCCTCGGCGAGCTCCAGGCCGATCTGCTGACGGTGGATCAGGTCGTGGCGGACACGCACGGCACGGTGCACCTCGCGATCGTCCCGGCCGGGCCGGGCCCCTTCCTGGCCGCCCGGCCGGGCACCGGCGAACGCAGCGACTACGGCTCACAGAACACCAGCTTCTCCACCACCGATGGCCGCAGCAACACCACGGACACCTCCGCCGCCCACGCCCACCCCCTGGCCGGCTCCGCGACGGGCTCGGCGAGCGGTGGATTGTCCGCCGGCCAGTCCACGAGCCTGACCCATGGCACCAGCGGCTGGGCCATGAACCGTGTCGAAGGCGCGGCGACGGACACCTTCTGGAACGTGCACGGCCTCACCGACGCGTACGTCCGGGTCGTGGTCCGCACCCGAAGCGTCATGAGCGGCATCAGCTGGAGCAGCGACGTCTTCGACGCCACCTTCCTCGTCCGCGACCTGCTGTCCGTGAGGCTGTCCCCGGAGGGGACGCTGCTCAACCTCGGCAACGCCGGTGCACGGGCGATCCGTACGCCGTCCGGCTGGTACGTGCCGCCGCGCCTCGCGCGCGACCGGCGCGATTCGCTGCTCCTCGGCCTGCGGCACGCACAGCAGGTCGCAGCGCCGGAGAGCGGGCTGATCTGGCAGGTCGCGGCGGGCCCCGACGACACCGTCACGGCCTTCGGCGAGCACCTGACCCGCGCGGAGTTCACGGACCGGTACATCCGCCCGGAGCTGGACCGCAGCCCGGCCACCCGCGGACACCGGCTCACCTGGGCCCCGGCCACCGACGGCCTCGTGCGGATCACGGCCGCCCCGGCGACGGCGGAAGGACAGGAGGAACGGGAAGAACAGCAGGGCCAGGACCAGGACCGGAACCGGGACGCCCTCGCGCAACAGGAACAGGAACAGGCACAGGACACCTCCGCACAGGAGCGGCAGCAGCAGGCCGCCGCGGCGGAGCGGGACGCCCGGCGCCGGGCATGGGCCGCGCTCCGGGTGGACGGAGAGCAGACGGCCGTCCTGGAGCAGTCCGGGCTTGAGCCCCGGACCGTCGCCGCCGACGGCGACTGCTTCTTCCACGCCGTGGTCGAGACGCTCCGTGCCCACGGGCAGGACCCTCGGCTGCTCGGCATCGACGCGCCGGACGACATACAGGCCCTGCGCGCCGCCTTTGTGCCCCGGCTCCGCACGCTGCTCAACGGCACGGACCCGGATTTCTGGTACCACGTCCTGCCGCCGCTGGCCGAAGCCTTCCGGACCGGGGAAGAGGACTCCCCGCAGTACCTCGCCCACGCGAGCGACGTCCGGCGGATCCGGGACCACGTCGCGGGGCAGTCGGAGCAGGTGGCGCGGCTGATGTCGGAGCCCCCCGACCTCGCGGCCTGGCGCGATGTGCTGAACGCTGCCGGGATCACCGAGCGGATCGTCGCGGACGTCGCGACGCCGGGCCGCTACAACAGCATCGGCGGCGACTTCGTCCCGCTGCTGTTCTCCCAGGTGTACCCGGAGATCCAGCTGTCGGTGCTGAACCTGCGCGGCACCGGATGGCATGCGCTCACCGACCACGGCCACCCGGTCCACCTGGTCCGGGGCCTGACCGCGGCCGGGCAGGAGCACTACCACGCCACCGCCCCGGTCACCTCGACGACCACCACCGACGGGCAGGGCCCGGAGACCACACCCGCGCCGCGCCGCACGCCCGAGGACGTGACGGCGTCCACGTCCGCCGCCAGCACCACCCGCGCCTCCACGTCGGCGCCCAAGGACGTACAGGACCAGCCCCTCGCCCCCGAGAAGACGGACGCGACGACGGAGACGACGTCCGCTCCGCGGTTGCCGGCTCCGCCCGCCCGGCTGGCCGATGGCCGGATCGGCGCGAGCGACCACGTACACGTCCTCGGGGACCACGAGGAAGCCCTCGTCGACGAGTTGATGCCCGCCCTGCGCCGGATGCTCGGCAGCGCGGCCGCCGAAGAGGCGCGCCTGCAGTTCCTCGACCACCTGGGCACGGAGGAGATCAAGCCGTGGCTGTCCGGCCTGAGCCGCGGGGGCACGCGCTGGGTGCCGGTCAATGTGCCGGGCTGGGCCGGTGAGGTCGAGATCGGTGCGCTGCTGCGCGACGCGGTGACGGCCGAGGTCCTGCCCAAGGTCGAGTTCGAGAACGGCGCGGAGTCCGCCGCGGGCACCGGCCACATGGCGGAGCGGACCCGCCACCTCACCTACGGTGCCGCGCTGCGCGTGGCGTTCCCCTACGGGCGGGTCGATCTCTCGGCGACCGCACAGCACCAGAAGTCCGGCGGCGGGGGCACCGAGCAGCTGGACCGGATGATCGCGCGGGCCAAGACCTCGTCCAAGGCGCTGCGGGTACGGGCGGTCGCCGACTTCACGCTCGACTTCTCCGGCGTGTTCGCCACCACCGGCAAGGGCGGCCGGGTGCTGCCCGTCCAGGATCCGCGGCCGGGTGTCTCCCCGTCCGCCCCGCACCGGCTCACCGTCTCACTGCCCACGGAGCTGCTGGTCCCCGCGTGGGATGCGGCCGACCACACCGGCCCGGACCTCCACCGGCTGCCCCCTGCCCGGGTACGGGAACTGCTCGCCATCGGCTCCACCGATGTCGTCCTGGACGTCTATGCCGCCGGCCTCGGCGGAGAGCGGCTCCGGGGTGTGGCGGACCTGCTCACGCAGCGGCTCGCCGGTGGCCGGTCGGTCGACGACCTCGGCCGCGAGGAGTTCGGCGACGCCTGGCCGCAGGTGCGCAGGCAGCTGCTCGCCCGGATCGACTTCGGGCTGCTGCACGAGCAGTTCACCGCGACGATGAACGGTGAGCCGCTGGAGATCGACCTGCCGGACGGCCTGGGCTCGGTGCTGTTCTCCACCGAGGTCGCGTCGATGCGGCACGTGCACGACACCGTGGAGACGGAGTTCACCGTCGGTACCGACGTGACCCGCACGGTCAACCAGGTGACATCGGCGGGCTTCAGCACGTCGTACACGGGTGGCGGCCAGATCGCGCCGTTCGGCGTGCTGCCGCTCAAGGGCGCAGCCCAGCGCCGGGAGCAGTACGGCAGCGACGGCGTCACCATCGAGTCGCACTCCGCCCGTACCGGCACGGCCGTCAAGAACAAGACGCCGGGTTCGGTCTTCGACGGCGTGGCCCTCGTACGCGTCCGGTTCGTCCGTCCGGACAGCGACCGGACGGCCCTGCTCACGGCCTGTACCACCGTCGGGTTCCGTTCACTGTCCGAGACCGTGGAGACCGAACAGACCGACGAGGCCACGGTCTTCACGGCGCCCTGGGTGCAGAAGCTGACGGAAGCCGCCGGGAGGGGGCAGGAGGCGCCGGCCCTGGAACTACTGCCGCGGCGCCTTTCGCCGCCGGAGTTCTCCGGTGAGGAGACCCGTTACCGGCCGCCGTTCTCGGTGTGGAACGTCACGCCGGGCCGCGGCGGCCTGCCGGACTCGTCCGTCGTCCTCGACGTGTTCCCCGGCGGCGGCTTCGACCTCTTCCCGGAGCACGTCCGTCCCGGCGAGAGCCCCGGCGCGCAGGCGACGTGGATCCGTCAGCGGATCGACGCGATCGGCGGCTCGGTCTTCACGAAGGAGGAGTGGCAGCGCCTCGGCGCGCACTACCGCAGCAGCTTCCGCCGCGAGCACTTCGCGGCGGGGCTCTGCGGCCTGACCCGCGGCGGCAGGCTGACCAGTGCGCCGCTGGGCAGCGCCGCAGGCAAGGAACTCACCACGTTCTCGGCTCGGGCCACCCTCCAGTCACTGCGGTACCTGAGGACGATCGACACCGCCGACCTCAACGTCCTCAGCGAGACCGGCAGCGGCAACGCGCTGCGCAACCTGGTCTGGCGCGAGGGCGGTTGGCAGGCGCTCGGCGGCGTCGACGCCACCCTGCCGAACGACGGCTACCTCCAGCCGACGGGCGGCCGCGGCAAGAGCACCCGCACCCGTACCGGCACCCGCGCCGCCGAGCAGGCCAAGAGCCTCGCCAACGCCAGGTACCGGGAGCCGATGGTGGTGTTCGCTGCCGAGGCGGCCATCGGCTTCGACGTCACCGATGAGAACGGGCGGCGGATCCCGGCGCCCGCCGCGGCGCAGACCTCCGTCCTCCCCTTCGTCGTGGCGATCCCGAAGTCGCTGTGCACGCCCTACACGCAGGGCACCCACGTCTTCACCCGCCACCGGCAGCACGCCGCGGGCGAACTCCGGGCACAAAAGGCCGCCCGGGAGACCGCGCCGCTGACCCCGGCGGTACGGCCGCCGCTCCGCGTCACCGAACAGCACCGCCTCGCGACGGCCGACCACGTGCTGAGCCTCCGAGGCGGCCGGTGGCCGCTGACGGCGCTCCGCGACGAGCTGGCGGCGCTCTTCGGGGCGCACTGGCCGGCGGCCGAGTCCCAGCTGGCGGCCTTCCTGGACCCGCAGGCGCTGCGACCTCGCATCCCCCAACTCACCCGGCACCCGGACGCGTTGGAGACGATCACGGTGCAGGCCGGCGGCATCGTCGCCGAGGTGTCGCTGAGCGGGCTCACGGTCCACGGCATGCGGCACCTGCGGACCGTGCCCAAGTTCGAGTCGGAGACCGGAACCGAGCGGACCGGAACCACCGGTTCGATGCGGGACCGGCGCGAGCGCACCCAGCTCATCGGTGACGTGCCCCTCAAACTCCCGGCCGTGGCCACGCTGCGGTACACCCACACCCGCAACTCCGACACCACCACGGGGCACGCCGTGGACACCGGCGGTGCCTCGGTGGCCAAGGGCAAGACCGTCGAGTCGTACGAACTGTTCGACGGGACGCTCTCGTTCCGCTTCGACCTCACGGTGACGCGGCCCGAGCTGTCCGTACCGGAACAGCTGCCGGCCGGACTCCTGATGGACGGTCCCGCCACACCCGGCACCCGGACCACGAGGACGACGCTGACGGCAGGCGCCGACGTCCTTGCGGTCTTCGCCTTCCCGTCCCGTGAAGCCCTCACCGGCGACGGGCGGTCCCCCGCCGCCCCGACCCCCCGCAGCGAGGTGCCCGAACGGATCCTCCGTACGCGCCGCCTCGGGGACAGCGACATCGTCCGGCACGTCACGTTGCCGGACTCCGCGACGGACCTGCACACGCTGCTCGGCGCCCTGGACGACCGGGGCCGGCGGGTCTTCGGCTCGTCGCAGCGCTGGCAACGGGCCAAGAAGGACCTGGCGGCCGCGCTGCCCACCGACCGGATCACGCAGAACCTGCGCGACATGTCGGCGGACCAGCCGCTGATCATCGACGTACCCGGCGGCATCGTCCTCGTCACCGCCGCCGTGGAGGAGATGACATCCGGCGTGCGGGCCGGCGTCACGGAGTTCACCGTCGGCGCCGAGCGGACCTTCGGCGAGGGCGGCACGGACGGGGTGTCCGCGCTCGCCGGCGGTTCGTCCACGGGCCACAACCTGGCGTTCACCGGCAGCGGCCGGATCGCGCCCGGCGTCAGCCTGGTGGGCGGCGTCAACGTCACCACGGTGACCGGCAACGACACGGTGTCGATCACCGGGACCACCGGCAAGACCGCCAAGACCACCAAGAGCAAGGTCACTTCGGCGCTCCATCACGGCCGGATCCTGCTCCGCTTCGACATGCAGGCGACGGACAACGGCGCCCACCACGCGGTGCTCCGCGCGCTGTACCGCAGCGGGGCCCGCACGGTGCAGGAGGCGCTCGGCAGCCTGCAGACCAGGCGTGATCGGCTGTCGGCCGACCAGGCGGCGGCGTCCACCGGCGCCGCGACGCAGCTTCCGGGGGTCGCTGGCATCCTGCGGCAGTGGCGCGCGAACGAGCGGTCCTGGCTGCTCAGGGCCGCCGAGGAGTGGCGCACCCGGCTGACGCCCCTCCAGGCGTCGCTGACCCGGAAGGGAGCCGGCCGCTCGATCGGCACCGTCCCCGTCGGCTTCGCCGTGCTGGTGGAGGACGTCGCGCCGGACGCAGACCGGCGGCCCGCGCCGGCGCGGCCCACCGACGCGTGGGTGATCCGCAGCCTCGACTCCATCGGCGGACTGCACCAGATGCTGTCGGCTGGCGCCGTCGAGCACCTCGGCACGTCGCGGTGGAACACCAGGCCGGGGAGCAGCAGCCGGACCTGGAAGCAGCAGGCGGAGTACGCCTTCAACCGCGAAACGCTCAAGGCGTGGCTGGTGCACATGGCGACCGTGCGGGTACCGGAGAACGGCTACCTGCCGCCCGGTACCTCGCTCGGCTTCGACCTGTGGACGGAACCCGGCGGGCAACTGCGGGTCACGGCCACCGTCGACCTGCCGCACGAGCTGGAACTGGTCCGGGTCGACGAGACGGCCGAGCTGACACGGACCGGCGAGGCCGGGCACCGCTACGGCGCTGCCCAGCACGACACCAAGCAGCATTCCGGCCGGGTGCAGTTCGGCGTCGAGGGCAGCGCGACGGGCACGTCCAAGGCGCGGGGCACCGTCTCCGTCGGCGGCGGCAGCCAGTCACGTGACGGCGGCACCCTGATCGAGAACGGCCGCGTGATCACCGGCACCAAGACGCCCCAACCGCACGAGATCCGCACCGGCCAGGTACGGGTGACGTTCCGGTACTACCGCGGTCGGGAACTCCTGGGCACGGTCCAGGGCATGACACCGGTATCGGTCGGCATCCCGGTGCAGCCGGCCACCGAGCCGTCCACCGAACGATCCACCGGACCGGCACAGCCGAAGGACGCGTCGACGACGGAGGACTCGTCGGCGCAGCGGGATGCGTCCACGACACAGGACGCGCCGGCGCAGCGGGAGACGCAGCAGGATGCGTCCACCTCACAGGACTCCTCCACCTCACAGGACCTGACCGCCTCACAGGACCTGTCGACGTCCGAGGACCTGACCGCCTCCCTGGACGTGCCCAAGTCCCAGGGCGAGCAGCAGACGACGGACGCACGGGGCGGATCCCGGACGTCTGCGCCCCAGGAGCAGAGCACCCCGCGGAGCACCACGGACGGCGGGAAGTCCGCGCCGTCCCAGCCGCGGACCGTCACGGTGCCGCAGCCGTCGGCGCTCACGACGCCGCCCGTGGACACGTTCCTGAAGAGCCTGCCTGCGGCCACCACGGCGGCGCCGTCGCAGGCGGCCGCGGCGCAGCCGTCACGGTCGGCCCCGGTGCCGCAGGCGCCACTGCCGCTCGCCAACCTGGGCACCGCTCCGCAGCACACGGCCACCGCCTCCCGGGCGGACGCCGAGCCGGCCGCCCCCGCTCCCCTGGTTCCGCTCGTCGTCGACCAGGAGCTGGTCCAGGGACGTCTCCAGGTGACCCGGTGGGAGCCCTCCGCCGCACCGGAGCGGTCCGGGGCGGCGATCGGCCAGATCCGCTACCGGATGGGCACGCTGGATTCCGGAAGCCTCCCGGCCCAGGACCCCGTTCTGGAGCTGGCCGGGGCGGCGGGCGGCGGGCAGCCGCCGCGGGTCCTGCACCTGAGCGGGGCGATGTTCCGGGACGACCCCGACGACGCCCGGCAGATCGTCGCGGCACTGCTGCGGCGGGCCGCGACGCTGGCCGAGGGCGGCCGTATCGACCCGGGGGCCGAGCTGGTGCTCGTGGAGACCAACGGGGCCGTACTGACGCCCGAGCTGCTCGGCGTGTTCGGCTTCGAGCGGCTGGGTGACGGCGGGCTGTGGCATCTCGGCACCGACGGTTTGATCGCGGGGATGAGCCGTCGGCCCAAGCCGGAGGGCCTGATCGTCGACAACTGCGAGTCGACGCGGTAGCCGAAGGACCGGGGCGCTCCGGATCGAGCGCCCCGGTGCCGGCCGGCGGCTTCGCCGCACCCAGGGGCGGAGATCCCCGAACAGGGACATGGGCACGCGCCGGGCCGGGCAGGAGGATGGCCGTGGACCGGTGCCGCCCCGCTCTCGATGCCGCGCGGCCGCCGGCACGCCGCCCACCGGAGCCCCCCCGCGGGTCCGTCCGGTCAGTCATGCGCCGCCCGGCCCGCGCCCACTCCACACCGCACGAGGAGCACCACCCATGTCCGACAGCCCGTCATTCGACATCAGCGCCCTCACCGCGCGCATGCACGACCTTCAAGGGCGCCTGGCCGGCCTGGGCGGGATGAAGGACAGCGAGATGACCGGGCACGCGGGCGGCGGCCTGGTCACCGCGAAGGTGAACCCCGACGGGATCCTGACCTCGCTGCGCGTGGACCCGTCGGTCATCGACCCGGACGACCCGCAGACGCTGGAGGACCTGGTCATCGCGGCCGTCAGCGCGGCGCAGTCGACTCTCCGGGAGATGCGGGCGAAGCAGGTCGGCGACTTCACCGAAAGCATGCTGGGCCTGACGGAGGGCCTGACCGAACAGAACAAGCAGCAGCAGAACGCCCGGACCACCGATCCGCTCGGCGCCCTCAAGACCATCGCCGACCTCGGCGCCGCCTCTCCCCCCTCCGCCACCAAGGACGGCCCCGCGCCGCGCTGACCCCGCCGGGCCGCCGGTTACGGGGCCCGGCCATCGATCCGGACCACGTCCACTTCGTGCACGTGGTCCACAGCACCGACCTCGCCTCGGCAGCGGTGGTGCCACCGGCCGGGTGCCCGTACACGCCGACCCGCCGCCGCGCGGGCGGCGGAGCCCCGGGTCAGGACCCCAAGATCACCTCTTGGCGCTCCCGGACTCGCCGGTCACCGCTCCCTCCGCACACAGGCCACCGAGCGCACAACGCGGCGCGGCTGGGCACCCACCGTCGTGTGAGCGGTGGGCGCCCAGCCGTGGGCCGGTCGGTCGGCGGTTCAAGTGGCGCGGTGACGATGAGCGGGACCACGCCACGCGCGTCGTTACTTCTGGGACGGTGCCGGGGTGTCGGAACTGTCGTCGGGCAGAGCTGCCGTGACCGGCTTTCGGTACCAGATGACCACGAGGACCGAGGTCGCCAGTACGGCCGCGGCGATCACCAGGAAGCCGTTGTCCATGGCGTCGGTGAACGCCCGGATGACCTGGGCGTGCTCGGTGGGGCCCACCTGCTCGGCCGCCGCGAGGGCGCTGGCGGTGGAGTGGCGTACGGCATCACCCTTGGCGAGTACCGACTGCGGCAGGTGGCCGGCGAGTTGGAAGCTGAGGATGGTGCCGATCACGGCGACGCCGATCGCGCTGCCGAGTTCTCGGGTGGAGCTGTTGATTCCGGAGCCCAGTCCCGAGCGGTTCGCCGGCAGCGAGGAGATGATGCCGATGGACAGCGGCGGTACAGCCATGCCCGTGCTGACGGCGAAGACCAGCAGGTAGATCACGTACAGCCAGTACGGGGTCTGCGGTGTGGCCAGTGCGAGCAGCACCAGCCCTCCTGCGGTGCCGAGCAGGCCCACGGTGACGACGGGTGTCGAGCCGAAGCGGCGGGTCAGGATCAGGCTGTTGCGGGAGGTGGTGAACGTGCCGAGCGACAGCGGAAGAACCCCGATACCGGCCAGGAGGGGCGAGAAGCCCTTGGCGTACTGGAGGTACTGCGCGTTGACGTAGAACAGTGCGAAGACCGCGACGAATGACATGGCGATGCCCAACGCCCCGGCACGCAGCCGCGGTTCGGCGAAGACCCTGGGGTCCATCAGCGGGTGCGGATGGCGCAGCTCGTAGCGTACGAAGGCGGCGAACAGCAGCACTGCCGCGAGGAGGGCCACCAGCACCGGGACCGAGGTCCAGCCCAGTTCGGGGGCCTCGATGACTCCGTAGAGCAGCCCGACGAAGGCGGCTGCGAGCAGGACGGAACCGCCCGGGTCCAGCGGGCTGTCCTGGGTGGCGGTGCGCGGCGAGACCTTGGCCGTCAGCAGCAGCAGGATCAACGCGACGGGTACCACCGTGAGGAACAGGCCCTGCCACGGCAGAAACTGAAGGACCAGGCCGCTGACCGCGTTGCCGATGATCCCGCCGAGTCCGCTCATGGCGGTCCAGGTGGCGATGGCCACGGGCTTGCGGTCATCCGCGAGTACGCCGAGAAGCAGTGACAGGGTGTTCGGCAGCACGAAGGCCGCGCCTGCCCCGGTCACCGCACGGGCCAGCAGCAGGACCGAGATGTTCGGGGCCGCGGCGGACAGCAGGCAGCCCGCCGCGAACAGGCCGAGCCCCACCATCAGCGTGCCCTTGCGGCCGCGGCGGTCCCCAATGGCGCCGGCCGGGATCAGCAGGCAGGCGAAGACGATGGCGTAGGCGTCGACCACCCACAGCATCTCGGTCGATGACGGCCGCAGAGCGCTGGCCGACAGCTTGGGGACCGCCATGTTGATGGCGCTGATCATGCCGAAGACCAGGATGACGCAGGCGCACATCACGGCCGTCAAGGCCCGGTGCCCGCCCGGTCGGTCGGAGGTTCCGGCGGCACCGTCAGCGCCTGCGTCGATGGCTCTGTCCGTGGCGCCCTGCCTGGTGGTCACGCGGTCCTCCTGTGAACGTCGATCGGGACACATCCAGGCTCGCGGGGGAGTGCGTGTAAGTACAGTTACGAAATTCTCCCCAGCCTTAAGCAGCGCTTGACGCTGATTCTTGAGGCCGACGCGTGAGGCTAGTTGGCGCCCTTGGTGAACTTCGGCGAGTCCACGTCCACCACGATGTTGTCCGGCACCCTGCTCACCAGCACGATCAGCCCGGAGGTCTCGCTCCGGTTGGCCTCCACGTGCACCAACTGGGGCGGTACGTAGACGAAGTCCCCCTCTTCCATGTCGAGGTGGTACTCAAGGTTGTCGCCGTAGTGCATACGTGCCTGCCCCTGCAGTACGTATCCGGCGGTTTCCGCAACACCGTGATGGTGGACGGAGGTGGCCACACCGGGCGGCGTGTAGACCTTGCCGAGCCAGATATTCTGCGCCCCTGCCGACTTCTGGTAAATCCCGCCCATGCGCTGCACTTCCGGCGACTCATCGGAATCCGGCGACATGTCCCAGCCCCGAATAACTTGAATTCCGCCCAACTTCGGGTTCTTCGCCTCGTCCCGCTCAACCACCGCATTCTCCATTCCATGGGGTCCTGCGCACTCGCGCTCCGAGGAGCGTCGACCGGCTTTCGATCTCAGCTTCTGCCGCCGGCTCAGGGAACGACAATCGACCGTTGGGCGTACTCCTTACGGTCGATTGTCAGCGTCGCTGATCTGCGTTGATGCTCGATGCGACGACTCCCTTCAGGCAGGCCGATGGCCTCCTTCGGGCAGGCCGGCGGCGACTGCCGGGCCGACGTGCTCACGCGAGCGGTCACGGCCGGCGCCGTGCGGCGCCACAAAATCCCGGTGGAATCCCCTGGAAGGGAGCAAGAACGGAAGTCGTGGTCGAGGCGGAATCGCGCCGACCATCGTCACGCCTTGGCCGATTTGTATGCCCCGCAGTCAGTTTACGTCTCTTATCGTGGAGTTGAGTCTTCTCATCCGTCCGGACAGCGCAACGGCCCGAAGCGGCGCACCGAGCCGCCATGCCTGCCCAACCGGCTGCGAAGAGGCGGTATGCCGAGCTGGGCCACGACGCTTCAGCCGCTTGGGCTGGACGGCACGAGGGAGTGGGCGGGATGTCTTTGAGTGGGAGCGGACGCACAGCGGGAAGTTCACGCCGGAGTTCATGCAGGGGGCAGTCCGCCACCGGGTCGAGTCCGTTTCGGCGGGCATGGGGAACGGCGTCAGATCACGCGGGCGACGACAACGCCCCTGGTTCTGAATAGACTTGACGACATGCTGGACTTCCGACGACTCCACGTCCTGCACACGGTTGCCGAAGCCGGCTCGATGACCAAGGCGGCCGAAATTCTCGCGTTCACCCCCTCGGCGGTTTCCCAGCAGATCAGCGCCCTGGAACGGCAGGCGGGAACCCCGCTGGTCATCAGGCTGCGACGCGGAATCCAACTCACCGAAGCGGGACGGCTACTGGCCGATCACACCTCGGCTCTGCTGGACAGACTCGACACGGCACAACGTGAACTCGACGACCTGGTCCATCTGCGGGCCGGCCGGCTGCGCATGGCGACCTTTCCCACCGCGAGCGCCCGCCTGCTCCCCGAGGCCATCGCCACCTTCCGGCGTATGCATCCCGAAGTCGAACTCACCTTGCGCAGCCACCCGTCCGATCACAGCATCGAACTGCTGCGGTCGGGAAGCGTCGACCTCGCCGTCGTCTTCACCTACGCCTTCGCGGACGTCATCGACCTGCACGATCTGCACGCCGTTCCGCTGCTCCGCGATGTCATGCACGTCGTACTCCCCGCCGATCACCGGCTCGCCAACGAGCCCACGGTGAATGCCGAAGAATTACGCGGCGAGTCGTGGATCCAGAACCACGACCCGCTGTGCTCCCGCATGCTGACGCACATCTGCGGACTGGCCGGCTTCACACCCCGAGTGGTTTTCGACAGCGACGACTTCACGACCGTCAGCCGTCTCGTCGAGGCCGGCCTCGGCATGGCCGTCGTGCCCCACATGGCCTCCGATCAAATGACCAGCGGGGTTGTTCTCAAGCCCCTCCGGCCGCAATTCTCGCGGCAGATTTACGCGGTGACCGCCGAGAAAGCGAACCCGGCGACCCTGGGAATGCTCGGCATACTGGCCCGGACGCACCAAGCCTCCAGTTCGTGGAGGGAACCGGTCGCCCTCAGCGGTTAGGGCCTTGCGGTGGCCGGCACGGTGGGAGGGAACGGTCCGCCCCGCCGGGGAATGTGCTTGGGCACACGGCTGGGCGGGCGGGCTCGCAGGGGCGAACGAGTGGTCATACCGACCGAAGTCGCCCGTGCGCGCGGGTCGTTGTGCGTCTCGCCCGTCTCCGCCGCGATGGCGCACCTCCGCCGACGAGTCCCCGCTGCTTCGCCTCCACGCTGACCAGCTGCGGGACCGTGTCCCGGTGCTCGCGATCTTGATCGTCGGGACAGCGGAACTGAGCGTCCCGGTTCGGGCGTCTTACCGTCGGCACGGGGGCT
This sequence comes from Streptomyces pinistramenti, assembly GCF_020564935.1. Taxonomy (GTDB): domain Bacteria; phylum Actinomycetota; class Actinomycetes; order Streptomycetales; family Streptomycetaceae; genus Streptomyces; species Streptomyces pinistramenti. The sequence continues at coordinate 58,911 of NZ_JAJCXB010000012.1, read as the reverse complement.
CCGCACCAAGGGCGCGGCGGACGTGGCTGATGCAAACATATCGACGCACCTGGGACAGCGGGGGCCGGCGTGGGGCCGCGGCCTGCCGAGACCGCCCATGGAGACGAGGACAACTGGGGACGGCCGGTAAACGAGAGAGCTGTCGGCAGGAATCCGGCGGGGTCGGGCGCGTCACACGTCGGCAATGTTTCGGGCACCTTTCCTGGATCCACCATATCGGGATAACCGAGTGCTGAACGCAACACGAAGATCATTGACAGTGAATGAGCAGCTTGCTAGCGTATGCAAAGGGGTTCGAAAATGAGTTCTCAGCTGCCAGGCGAGTGGGAGGACGAGCCCCACGGGACGTCAGGCGACGACAGGGATCCGCCTTCCGGCGAATTGCGTCCAGCAGACCAGTCGACCGCGGACAGGACAGATCGCCCGCAGCTGACACCCCGGGAAACCGAGGTAATGCAGAGCATCGCCATCGGTTTATCCAATCGGGCCATAGGCCGCGCGCTGGGGATTTCGGAACGTACCGTCAAGGTCCACATACGGTCCATATTCATCAAGATGAATGTGTCGAGTCGCACTCAGGCGGCGGTTCTCGCGCTTCAGAACGGCGATATCTCTATGCCGACCCCGGATCCTGACCCGGACCCGGGACCGACGTGCGCCCTGTGAACCTTCCGGTGCGGACTCCACATCGAGCATCCAGAGGATTCGCCGAGTTCGCCGATTTCCGCCGGACCGGGTGGTTCTCCTTATCCGCGGCCCGACCGTGACGTGGCCGGCGGGGTGACGGGCGGTGGCCTGGCGCATTGGGGTGCCGGCCGGCCCTGCGGGACGTGGCGCGGGGCCGGCGGAATCGACATTCCAGCGTTCAGCTGCCCTTAACGTCTGGCGATATTCCGTCACTGGACTTATGGTCCGCCACCGGCCAGCATGGATTCATGACCTTCGCGTCGCCTTTCCTCTCCTGGTCCGGCGGAACACCCGCACGCCGCCCATCGAGCCATGGGCCCCGGACCACTGGGCCGTCAGGCCAGCGACACCATGCCCAGCCGCAGTCCGGCCATCGCCGCCTCGGTGCGCGATGCCACCCGGAGTTTCGCGAAGATCGACCGGATGTGCGCTTTGACCGTGTGCTCGGAAATTCTCAGATCACGCCCTATGCTTCGGTTCGATTTTCCTTGTATAATCGCGGCCAGGACTTGGATCTCACGCCCTGTCAGATCTTTTCTGCTACGGCCATGAGTCTTGGGTATCGGTAAGCTACGCACGACGTTCAATGGTCCCCCTGCCCCGTTGCGGCCCGGGCGACCTCCATCGCCTCCTGCGGTCAATTCGTTTACCGTGGTCTTGACGAAACATTGAAGTTGCACTGTCGGGACAGATGTCTCGTGGGTAGGCATGACGTCCGTCATCTCCTGAGAACTGTTACCGCAAGCCATGCTTGAGACGTAAGACCGACCACGCCATCGGGGCCGGCTCCAACCATGCGCCCGCGAAGGGAACAACGGGATTCGCGGACGGGATCGATCCATCGCGTGAGCACACCTGGACGCTCACTGCACCCACGCGTACTCGGGCTTGGACTCGGATGTGGAATTGAATTCCAGTGCCTCGCAACGAACTGCAATCCTTCCGAGGATTGCTTGCGCAAGGCTCAAATGTACCCCAGCTCAACCGGCCATGGCGGTTCACGCGATAAAAGTTACGCATCCTTGGCGACCGTGAAAAGTGGAGGACGCACGCCGGAATCATCGGCGTAACTTTCCGTTCGCCGGCGCCGAGTGTGCGGAGCTGGCGCCGGCGTGTCATGGGCGCTTCGGAAAACGGCGTCGCAACGCACTCTTGGACCACCCGTCGTCATTCTGACAGGCGGCCCAAGAGGGCGGGTGCCGGGAGGGATTCGGAATGTCCGGAAGTCAGGGGCTTCCGGTCATTTCTTCTCTCCGCTCGTGGCGGGCGGTGTGGTGGACGTCGCCGCGCGGTGCTGCTGGAGGGGCACATGGGCCGGCGTGCCACCGGAGACCACCGCGTCGAATACCCGAAGGTCACCTGGCCCGGAATCCGTCTCGTCCCAGCTCCGTGGCTCCGTCTCGCGGAGGCTCTCGCGTGAGCGGCGGCTGAGTTCCTGGTAGAGGCGCGTCCCATTGGCTTTCCAGGACAGCTCTTCCTCGGTGAGTTCACGCTGGATCCGCGCCGGGCTGCCGACCGCCAGGTGCCGTGCGGTCACCTCGTATCCGGATTTCACGAAGCTGTTCGCGCCGACAAACGCCAGTTCACCGATCGTGGCGCCGTCCATAATCACAGATTTCATGCCGATCAGCGCTCCGCGGCCGATCCGGCAGCCGTGGAGCACCGAGCCGTGCCCGACGTGCCCGTCCTCTTCCACCACGGTGGTGGTGCCCGGGAAGCAGTGCACCACGCAAGCATCCTGGATGTTGGCGCCCGCCTCGATTCTGATCTCCCCGAAATCACCGCGCAGGCTCGCCAGAGGTGCGATGTAGCAGTCGGGGCCCACGGCGACATTGCCGATGAGCACCGCGTCGGGGTGAACGAAAGCGGTCGGGTGCACCCGTGGTGCGATGCCATCGATTTCGTAAATGCGGGCCAACGCACTGTTCCTCTCGTCCCGTTGTCCGATATCAGGCGGCCGAAGGACCGGGCTGCGGCAGCTGGCCCCTGCACAGCGACAGGACCGCCGACGCCACGTGCCGGCCCTCGTCCGCCAGGGCGTCGCCGTAGCGAGCGAGGACGATCTCCTCCCGCGAACGGTCCAGTCCCGCCCCGCCGCTGCCCTTGCGTATCTGCTGGATTTCACTTGAAGTGCGGCGCCGCTCCTCCAGCAAGCCGATGATCCGGCCGTCGAGGTCGTCGATGGCTTCCCGGCGGCGGCGAATCTCCGCCGCCGCGCTCGGCGCGATCACGTCCGCGTCGGCTTCAGGCATCGGTGGTCGCCGTGACGAAGTCGGCCGCCTGCTTGGCACGCCGGATCTCCTTGCCGTCGACCACGCCGGGGGCGAAGGCCGCCAGGTCGACCGTGGTCGTGGCGGCGGGCCGGCCGGCCTGCTCGATCGTCACGGTCACCTGCAGGGGAATCCGGGCGGAATCGGATGCATCGACGCTGTCCACCCGCAGACGGACCTTGGCCGCGACCGGGAACAGGAAGTTCCCGAATTTGGTGTTCATCTCGTTGATCACGATGTAGTAGCGCTGCTGCGGCCACGCGGACAGGAAATGGTCCTCGATGACGGCGAGAAACATCTGCCGGCTCGCCTCGACCGCCACCATTCCCTGGACGTGCACCCGGTCCTGGACGTCAACGAGCAGTTCGTTGTGGTCGTGGAGGCGCAGATCCGCTTCGAACTCATCGGCGCCGAGCCGCACCAGGGTGGATATGAGCACGTTGTCCTGGCGTGCCTTGTGGACGTGCTGGCGTCCGACCAACTCGGCGTCACGGCCGGCCGGTTCCACGTCGATCTTGAGGCCACGGCGCTCGGCGGCGTCGCGCAGATAGGCCACGGCGTAGTCGTCAATCCCCTGACCGGCGTGGACGGTCAGCGTCGCGCTGGGGCTGTCGTGATCCCCGTTGTCCAGAGTATGAACGAGTTCGGAGAATGTCGTGGCGCCCACGGCACGCGCGAAGTCCACGAATCGGTCTCCGACAACAAGCAGTGAGCTGGCTGTCTCGACTGTCATGTTTCCTCCAGGTTGTACCTGATTGCTATCGGACGGCCGTGATACGTCCGGGACCGTGCAGCCATGAGCGGCAGGCACCGGAATGAGTAGCTCCAGCATCTAGGTCAGGCCCAGCGCACGGTAGTTGGCCTTAAGGCGTACAACGGTCCGTCTAATACTTCCGGGCTATGGCTCACCGGGTCCGCACCTGCTCGCCCGCTGCCCGCGGATCGGCGAACCGGCCTAGTTCCCGGGAAGTAGGCGATTGCCTACAGGTCCATCGGTCGACTGTTGGGACCTCTTGTACGTCCGCACTCTGGAAAAGGCCGCCGATTCACCGTAACCGCCGCCGAGGCAGAGCGTCGTCGTGGCGGAACAACCAGGCCACGCACCTTTTTCTCCCTCCCATTTCCGTGTCGAGAGGCGGGGTTTCCCTGATGGCTCCAACGACCGTGGGTACGCACGCTTCGGCGGCCGCCGCCGGAATCCCGTCCCTCGGGGATATGCCGCACGAGGGCCGCGTCCACCGCGATTCCGCCCGCCTGTCCGGCATTTCCTATCTCGGGCCCGAGGGAACGTTCACCGAGATCGCGGCGCGCAGCATCTCGGAATCGGCCGGCGCTCGTCTGCTGCCGAAACCATCGGCGGCCCAGGCCCTGGACGCGGTACGCCGCCAGGAGGCGGACGCGGCCGTGGTGCCGCTGGACAACACCGTCAGCGGTCCGGTCCCCGGCACGGTCGATGCGCTGGCCGCCGGAGAACCACTGACGATCCGTCAGGAAGTTCGGCTGTCCGTGGTCTTCTCGCTCCTGGTACGTGCGGGCACCTCCGCGGAGGACATTCGCACCGTCGCGGGCCATCCCCATGCGCGTCCGCAGGTACGCCGATGGCTGGCGGACCGGCTGCCGTGGGCGCGCTGGGTGCCGGCGGCGTCCAACGCGGCGGGCGCCCAGCAGGTGAGCGAGGGGCGGTACGACGCGGCCGTCGCACCGCACACCGCGGCCCTCACCTACGCGCTGACCGGCCTCGCCCACGGCATCCAGGACCACGAAGGCGCCTCCACCCGCTTCGTCCTCGTCTCCGGCTCGCCCGGCCGGCCGCAGTCCGCCGCTGTCCACCGCACCACCTTGCTGGGCCGCGTCGCGGGCGATCCGGACGCTGTCCGTGCCCGCATCGAGGAGGTCTTCGGCGGCGCGGGCCGCCGTCCGCTCCTCCCCCACCGCACCCACGTCACGGCCGCCGGGCCCGAAGGCTCCGTCACGGTGCTCATCGACTGCGCCGGGCACGCGGCGCAACCCCTGGTGCGTACCGTCACCGAGGAACTGCTCGCGCGGCTGCCCGAGTTGCGTTCTCTGGGCTCCCATCCCGCATCCGACACCGCTCGGACAGCGGGGTCGGCAGCCGCCCTGATCGTCTAGGGCCTCTCGTTCGGATCACGCCTGCTCACGGGGCCGACGTGACCGGAAGCAGAGGCCCTCGCACCCTCACCGCCCGTCCGCGCACCACGTCTGAACGCGGGGTCGAACATTCCATGGACACCTTCACGAACAGCCCTGACGCACACGCGTCTTGGCGGAATCTGCCGGCCGACCAGCAGCCGGAATGGCCCGACCCGGATGCCCTGCGTGACGTTCTCGCGCACCTGTCCGCCCTGCCGCCGCTGGTCAGACCGCGTGAGAGCGACGCCCTCCGATCCCGGCTCGCGGAGGTGGCGAAGGGTGACGCCTTCCTGCTCCAGGGAGGCGACTGCGCCGAAACCTTCGCCGGCGTGGGGGCGCAGGCCGTCAATGACAAGCTGGAGACGCTGGCGCAGATGGCGCTGGTGATCGCGTACGGCTCCTCGTCGCCGGTCGTCACCGTGGGGCGGATCGCCGGTCAGTACGGAAAGCCGCGCAGCAGCCCGACGGAGACCAGGAACGGGATCACGCTCCCCTCCTACCGGGGGGACTGCGTCAACGGCAACGAGTTCACCACCGAGGCCCGCACGCCGGACCCGCGCCGGCTGGGCCTGATGTACCAGTGCTCGGCCGCGACCCTCAATCTGGTGCGCAGCCTCACCGCCGCCGGACACCCCGAGCTGGGCCAGGTCCAGGCCAGGAACCGGGAGTTCGTGCTGCGTTCACCGGTCGGGGAACGGTACGAGCGGCTGGTCGGCGAGGTGGAGACCGCGCTCGCCCTGGCGCGTGCCTACGGACTGGAGCGGCCCGCGCGGCCCGCGCCGCCGTTCTTCGTCAGCCACGAGGCACTGCTCCTCGACTACGAGTCGGCGCTCACCCGGGTGGACCCGGCCACCGGGCACCGGTACGCGGGGTCCGGGCACATGGTGTGGATCGGCGAGCGCACCCGCCGGGCGGACGGCGCCCACATCGAGTACGCCGCCCGGATCCGCAACCCCATCGGCGTCAAGCTGGGTCCTGCCACCCGCCCCGAGGACGCCCTGGCGCTGATCGACCGCCTCGATCCGCACCGCGAGCCGGGCCGGCTCACGTTCATCATCCGCATGGGCAGCGACCGCGTCCGCGACGCCCTGCCCCCGCTCATCGAGGCGGTACGCCGCAGCGGAGCCCTGGTGGCATGGGTGTGCGACCCGATGCACGGCAACACCTACACCGCCCCCGACGGCCACAAGACCCGCCACTTCGACACCATCGCGGACGAGGTGACCGGCTTCTTCGAGGTGCACCGCGGCCTGGGCACGCATCCCGGTGGCGTCCATCTGGAACTCACCGGCGAGCCGGTCACCGAATGCGTGGGCGGCGGCGACGGCATCGGGCACGACGATCTCCGGTCACGGTACGAGACCGCCTGCGACCCGAGGCTGAGCCGTGGCCAGTCCATGGATCTCGCCTTCCTCATCGCCGAGAGGTACGGGCAGGAGGAGAGGGCGGTCGCGGCCGCTGCGAGTGCTTCGGCGTCGAGGGGTTTCACGGGCTCGGTCGAGAGCGTATGAGCGCGGCCTTGCCACAGTCTTCCTGGTCTGGCTGTGCAAGACGTCGCCTGGGCTGCCGGTGAACTGACATGGCGTGAGATGGCGGGTTGAGCTGTCGCGCCGGGGAGGCAGGACGCATCAGCGAGGGGGCGTCGTTTGCCGCCCTCCGCTGACCGGTCGGAGCCGGTCATCTTGACTGCCGTACACAGGGGTTGGCGAGTCGTTGGGAGCGGCGCGCCGGGGCCGTGACCTGATGAAGGTAAGTCGTCGAGGGTGGGCTGAGTGGCTGATAATCTGGGGATCGGATCACAGCCCTGGGGTGTTCCCACAGCTGTGGTGGGATCGATGTGACTGTGACGGAGAAAGGCCGCGTTCGGTGGATCTGACGCCTGAGGCCACGGCCCGCGTACAGCTCCCGGTCCTGCGCGCGGCGGCGGGCCACGCGGTCTCCTTCGCCCCGTTCGGCCCTGCGGTCCCTGATGCCTCTGCCGCCTCCTGTTACTCGGACGTCCGGCGTCCGCCTCCTTACGACGCCTGAGGCGGCCGGGCGGGTGACGCGGGTGAGGGTGTCCCGGTGCACCGCCCGGCCGCCGGTGGCCCGTGCAGGTCGGGGCGGAACCGCGAACGCGGCCCGGCTGGGATCCTGTTGGTTCACACCGCGTCAACCTTCCACGACACAACGGAGAAACCGTGACCACCCCACAGCACGCCGGCAATGCTCCAGGGCTCGTACCGCCTCCGGCCTGCCCCGCCCACGCGGACGGCGGAGCACACCACCTCTTCGGCCCGGACCTGGACGAGGAGCCCTCGGAGCTGTACGCGCGGCTTCGTGCCGAACACGGCCAGGTCGCGCCCGTGCTGCTGCCGGGGAACCTGCCGGCCTGGCTCGTCCTGGGGTACGCGGAGAACCGCGAGGTGATGCACAGCCCGCACCGTTTCTCCCGCGACTCCGGTATCTGGACGATGTTCAAGGACGGGCACGTCGCCAAGGATTCACCGATCCGGCCGCTGATCGAGCCGCAGCCGGTGTGCGTCTTCGTGGACGGTGAACCGCACCAGCGGTTGCGCACCGCCGTCGTCGACAGCCTGGGCAGCCTGGACCGCCGCGGGGTCCGGCGGTACATCACCCGGTACACCCAGCAGTTGGTTGGCGGCTTCGCCGCCGCCGGCCGGGCCGACCTGATCGACGGGTTCGCCGAGCGCCTGCCGATGCTCGTCCTGTCCAAACTGTTCGGCCTGCCGGAAGAAGTCGGCCCCAAGCTCGCCGACGCAGTGCTCGACCTGATGAAGGGCACCGCGAACGCACAGGCGAGCAACCTCTTCATCATGGAGTGCCTCCAGCAGTTGGTGGCCACCAAGCAGGAGACCGGCTACGCCAACGACTTCACCGCCGCGCTCATCGGCCACACATCGGCGCTGACCACCGATGAGGTCGTGGAACACTTGCGGCTGGTGCTGGTCGCCGCGAACGAGGGAACCAGCAACCTCATCGGGAACGTGCTGTCGGTGGTGCTGACCGACCGGCGGTTCCGCGGGCACCTCTCAGGTGGTCAGATGACGCTGCCCGACGCGCTGGAGCAGGTGATGTGGGACATGCCGCCGCTCCCCATCGTCCCCGGCCGGTGGGCGACGACGGACACCGAGCTGGGTGGCCGGCGGATCAAGGCGGGCGACATGCTGCTGCTCGGCCTGGCGGCCGCCAACACCGACCCGGAGATCAGGCCCGACCTGTTCGACCCGGTGCACGGCAACCGCGCACATCTGGCCTTCAGCGGCGGCCCGCACGAGTGTCCGGGCGCTGACCTCGGCCGTGCCATCGCAGACACCGGCGTCGACGTGCTGCTCGGCATGCTGAAAGACCTGCAGCTTCAGGACGGGGCGCAGCCGGTGTGGCGGAACGAGGGCTTCTCGCGCCGGGTGGTGAGTCTGCCGGTGCAGTTCGCGCCGGGGCGCCCCGCTGCTACGAAGGAGCCCGCGCGGTTCACCGCTGCGCGGGCCCGTACGGCAGCCGCGGACACGGCCTCGCAGGCCCCGGCCGGCGCTCCGGCGGCATCCGTCGCGGCCCCGGCCGCGGGCGTCACCGGCCCTTCGGGCAGCGGCGGTTGGTGGCGTTCACTGCTCGGCAAGTAGCGCCGGACTCGTGCCGTGGGCGCCGCCACCGCTCCTTCGGTGGCGGCGCTTTCGCGGGCAGCCGCAGGTGAAGGGCCTATTGGTTCGGCCGTGGGCAGTGCGTACTATGCGCGTTAGTTGATCACTCACGGAGTGCCGTCGGCATTCCTGGTGGCCGACACCGGCGTCGGGCCGGGACTGCCGCACGAGGACTGAGAGGTGATCGCAGTGGAGGCACTGCGCGTTCCGCCGACGTATGCGCCGATCCCGGCCGCCATCCATCCGCGGCACGAGGCCATCGAGGAGCGGACCACGGCCTGGGCGCACCGGCTGGACATCGGCTCCCCCGAACTCCGCAGCCGTCTGGTGACCCACAGCATCGGCACCTTCGCCTCCCGGATACTTCCCGAGGGCCGGGAGGAAGTCGTCGGCCTCCTCGCCGACTTCGTGCTCTGGCTGTTCGCCGTCGACGACGGCTACTGCGAGGAGGGCGATCTCGGCCGGCGGCCCGGCGACCTGATAGCCGCCACGCACCGTCTGCTGCGGGTGGCCCAGCTGCCCGATGCCCCCATGCTCCTCGACGACCCGCTGGCCCACGGGCTGCGCGACCTCCAGTCGCGGATGACGCTCTACGGGACACCGGCGCAGGTGGCGCGCTGGATAGACGCGCTGCGCGAATACGTCTTCAGCGTGTCCTGGGAGGCCCATTACCGCGTCGAGGGCCGCGTCCCCGAGGTGAACGACTACACCCTGATGCGCCTGTACAACGGGGCGACCACCGTCGTGCTGCCCCTCCTGGAGATGGGGTACGGCTACGAACTCCAGCCGCACGAGCGCGATGACGCACTGGTCCGCGCGGCGGCCGACATGGCGTCCTTCATCATCGTGTGGGACAACGACATCTTCTCCCACCACAAGGAAAGCCGCTCCGACGACGACTACTACCTCAACATCCTCCGGGTCCTGCAGGACGAGGACGGGCTGAGCCCGCAGCAGGCGCTGACCTGCGCGATCGGCCAGCGGGACCGCGTCATGACGCTGTTCCTGCGGCTGCGCACCCACCTCGAACAGCACGCGAGCCCACAACTGCGCCAGTACCTGCGCAGCCTCAGCGCCTACATCCGCGGCGCCCAGGACTGGGGAATCACCTCCCTGCGCTACACCACCCCGGACGACCCCGCGGGCCTGCCGACCACCCTCAGCGAATTCCCCAGCGACGACAGCCCCGAGCCCCTGGACATCCCCGTCATCGCGCCCTGGTGGGACCTGCTGCCGGACCCGGCGGCGGCACCACACCGGACCGCCCTCGCCCCCGCGCGCACCGCGCTGCCGGTCTGACGAAAGGACCCGCCGTGACCACCGACCTCCACGCGGTACCGCGTGCGCCCGGCGCTCTGCCCCTGCTCGGGCACACGCTGGCGCTTGCTCGCAACCCCTTCGGTTTCCTGCGGTCCCTGCGCAAGAGTGGCGATCTCGTCCGCGTCGACCTGGGCACCAAGCTCCCTGTCTACTTCGCCACCAGCGCCGAGATGGTGCACGAGGTCACCGTGACCCGGGCCCGCAGCATGGCCAAGGGCCGGCTCTATGAGCGGGTGCGGCCGCTGGTCGGGGACGGTCTGGCGACCGCAAGCGGTCCGGTCCACCGCAAGCACCGCCGCCTGATGCAGCCGATGTTCCATCACGCCCGGATCGAGGACTACACCCGGACAATGAGCAGGCGTGCCAGGGAACTCACCGGCTCCTGGACACACGGGCAGCGGATCGCCGTGGAGCAGGTGATGGCCGACTACGCGATCGAAACGCTGGCCGAGACCATGTTCTCGTCGGACATCGGCCGGCCGGCCGTCGAGGCGGTACGGCACAACCTCCCCGTGATCCTCAAGAACATGCTGCTGCGCGCCGCCTCCCCCAAGGCATTCGACAAGCTGCCGATCCGGCGCAACCGTGACTTCGACGCGGCGGCCCTGAGCCTGCGCCAGGTCATCGACGAGGTGATCGCCACCACCCGCAGCTCCGGCCAGGCCGACCAGGGCGACCTGCTCTCCTTGCTGATGAGCGCGCGCGACGCCGACACCGGCGAGGCGCTGAGCGACGAAGAGGTCCGCGACGAACTCGTCACCATCCTCTTCGCCGGCACGGAGACCACCGCCTCTACGGTGTCCTGGGCGCTCCACGCGATCGGCAATCACCCCGAGGTCGAGCGCCAACTGCTCGCCGAGGTCGACGAGATCGTCGGTGACGGACCCGTGACCATGGAGCAGGTACCCCGGCTCGAAGGCATCAAGCGCGTCCTGGACGAGACAATCCGCCTGCACGGTGTGACGCTGCTGATGCGCCGGACGACCGAGCCGGTGGAACTGGGCGGCTTCACCGTCCCCGCCGACACGGAAGTGGCCTTCTCCCTCTACGCTCTGCACCGCGACCCCGCGCTCTACACCGACCCGGACCGCTTCGACCCGGACCGTTGGCTGCCGGAGCGCAAGGCCGAGGTCCCGCGCGAGGGCTTCGTCCCCTTCGGCTCGGGCAACCGCAAGTGCATCGGCGACGCGTTCTCCTGGGCCGAGGCCACCATCCTCCTCGCGACGATCCTGCGCCGCTACACCCTGCGCCCCATACCGGGCCGCGTGCCCAAGGAAGCCCTCAGCGCGATGGCCCACCCGGACCGGGTCGAGATGGAGATCATCTCCCGGGCCGCCTGAACGAGCGGCTTCGTCCCTGCCCGCCCCTCGCGGGCCGGATGGTGCCTCGCGCCCCACCCGCCCCACGCCTCCCCCGGGCGATGCGATGGGATGGAGGGGGCTGTATGCGCAGCCCGTATGCACAGTGCGAGAACAAGGGGGATTTGTGGCAGGGAGTCAGAGCGCGCGGAGAATCACGCGGGCGGTATCCGGTGGCGCGGACCTGCGCGGGGCCGCGGAGGATGAGCTGCGGCGCCGGAGCGGGCTCGATGCGGGCCGTGCGACGGAGGAGGCGGCCGCGGCCGGTGCGTCCGGAGCGGCGAAGCGTGCCGGGGAGGCCGGGGAGGCGCACAGCGAGGGCATGGACCCCGCCGACTTTCCCGCCGCCCGGGAGCAGGGCGGCAGCATCGACACGGTGATGACGCAGCAGACCGTGCCGCTGGACGAGGCGCGGGAGGTGCTCAACCGCAGCGAGCAGCGGCGCGAGGACGGGCGGCAGGTCCACGCGATCTGCCCGATGGTCATTCCGCGCGGCCGTTCGTTCCTGAGCATGCTGCCGGTGTTGCTGCTGCTGGTGATCGGCGTGGTCGCGAGCGCGATCGTCGCGGCGGCCGGCGGCGACGTGATCACCGATCCGCTCTTCGGCATCCACTACTGGGTGCTGTCGCTCGCGGCCGTCGCCTTCGTGTGGTGGCGGCAGGGCATGGTGATGGTGCCGGACGGCTGCCAGGCGCTGATCACCCGCTTCGGGAAGCTGGAGCAGGTGGTCGGTCCCGGCCGGGTCATCCTGCTGAACCCGTGGAAGCGGGTGTCGTACATCATCAACACGACGCGCGAGTACCCGTTCAACGCCCCGGTGCGCGAGGCGCCGACCAAGGGCGGGGTGAAGGCGTCCATCGACCTGTTCATCCAGTTCCGGATCAGCGACCCGGTGGAGTTCGTCTACACGCTGGGTGCGGTGCGCGGCTTCGAGGAGAAGCTGAGCAACGCGGTCAGCGAGACCATCCGCAGCCTCATCTACGAGCAGGAGGCCGCGGGGATCTACGACATGGTGGGCGAGGACACCGGCCGTCTCCTTGAGCAGCTGAACCAGCAGTTCCGGCCTGCGGTGGAGCTGACCAACGCCAACATCACCCACGCCGAGCCGTCCGACCGCGGTTACCGCATGGACCTGGCGGCGCCGGAGATGGTGCGGGTCGCCAAGGACGCCTACACCCATGAGTACGCACTGCACCTGCGCAAGGAGCAGGACGAGGGCGACCTGACCAAGGAGTTGGCGTCCCGCCAGGAGACGCTCTCCGCGATCATGGCGGACATCGCGCAGTACCAGGCGCAGATGGACACCGCCGAGGAGCGGGAGACCAACCGCGCCGAGGCACTGGCCCGGCAGCGGTATGTGCAGGCCGAGTCGGAGGCGAAGGCCAACGCGGCGCTGCTGGAGGCGCAGGCGCTGGACATCCGCGCGGTGACGGCGGCCGAGGCGCCGGAAATCCTGGAGTACCGCTACCAGCAGCAGGTCCTGGACACGCTGGAGGAGGTCGCGGACCATCTGCCGCGGCTGGTGCGGATCGGCGGCTCGTCCGGAGCCGACGGCGCCGCCGGTGTCGACTTCCTGGCGCTCGCCCGGGAGTTGGTCGGCGAGCGGGGCACCGAGCTGTTCTCGGCCGAGGACATGGCCGCCGTGCGCGCACGGCTCGCCGACGTCTCCGGCCGGATCGCGGGGCGTGAGCAGGAGATCGCCGCGCTCCTGGAGGCGGAACGGCCGACCGTACCCGCCGCCGCGGACGCGGGCACAGAGACCACGTCCGGGCACACCGCGGCCGAGGACACCGACGCAGCCGAGGGGGACGCGCAGTGAGCACGACACGTCAGCACAGGTCGGTCATCTCCGAGGAGGTGGCGCCCTGGAGCGAGATCCGCCAGCTGCTCCGCGGTGGCGAGGCCGGCAAGCTGATCCCGGTGATCATTCCCCGCCATCGGCGCAGGCTGTGGTGGATGCTGCTGCTGTGGCTCGGGGTGTTCGCGCTGCTGACCGGCGTGATGCTGACGCTCCGGGACACCGGCGGCATCAGCGGCATCGCCTACGGCGCCCTCGCCGCGGTCGGCTACGTCTGCGGTGCCCTCCTGATCCTGGCCGGCCTGCTGTGGTGGTGGCGCTCCTCCATCGCCGAGATCGAACAGGGCACCAACGGCGTCCTCACCCGCTACGGCGCGGTGACCCGCACCCTGGACCCCGGCCGGCACTACCTGTGGCACCCGTGGTCGCGGGTGGACTTCGTGGTGGACACCGCCACCGAAATCCCGTACTCGGCACCGGTGGTGGCCTGCCCCACCCGGGAGAACGTGCCGCTCCGCTCGATCGAGTTCTTCCTGAAGTTCCGGATCACCGACGCGGTGCTGTTCGTCCGCGCCATCGGGGCGGGCAACTTCGACCTGGTGCTCTCCAGCGCGGTGCAGGACGCCATCCGCCAGCGCGGCCGGCAGGTGCGGACCGAGAGCGCCTACGACCTGCGCGGCTCGGACGTCGCCGACATGCAGGACCTCCTCAACCGTCAGCTCTCCCGCTACGGCGTGCGCATCACCGGCTCCAACATCCCCGATGTCCAGCTGCCCACCCAGTACCAGCAGCACCTGGCGACCCGTGAGCGGGTGGCCAAGGAGCGGGCCGCGTACGAGCAGGAGTGGGGGCTGACGCGCAAGCGGCGGATCGACAGCCTGCAGATGGACATCGAGCGGGCCAAGAAGGTGCGGGACGCGCGCATCGTCGAGGTGAAGGCCGCGCTGAACAAGGCCCGCGAGGCGGTCGCCCAGCTTCTGGAGGAGCAGGAGACCAACGCGCAGAAGGTCCGCTTCGAGATCGAGACCCGCGGCCGCAGCGGGCTGATCTCCGCCGAGAACGAGGCCCGCGCGCAGCAGCGCCTCGCGCAGGCGTACCGCGACAACCGTGCGGTGCTCCAGTACGAACTGGCCCGCCGGCGCCTGGAGGTCGGCGCGATCCTCGCCGGCAAGGCCCCGCAGCCGGTCGTCGTCCGCACCGACGGCGCGGGCACCGACACCTCGGCGCTCTCCACCCTGCTCACCGCCCAGCTGTTGCCGCGGCTGACGGCCCTGCCGTCGGTGGAAACGCACCGGCAGCCGGGCGGGGCCGAGTAGGCAACCACCCGGCCGACCGTACGAGCCCGGCGGGCGAGGTGCTTCGCACGCGTCCGCCGGGGGCGGTGGGCTTCGTCCGCCCGCCGGTTCAGCGGTGCTCGTTGATGGTCTGATCCCGGAGCGACTGGTAGATCCGGGCGTTCCCCTCGGCGTGCGCTTCGAGACGTACGCCGCCGTGGACGGTCTGCGTTCCGGCGGCCGCGGCCAGCGAATCCAGCAGCGCGGTCAGGCCATCGGCCGCTTCGGGGTGTTCGGCCAGCAGCACGCCGAAGCGCAGCTGCCACGCACTTTCCAGGCGCTGCCTGGCCTGCTCGCCGGCGGGCCCGGGGGCGGCTCCTGCTCCGGGTACGGCTCCGCCGAGCAGGGTCTGCCGCGCCTCCGAGAGCAGGCCGTCGACCTCCTCGGCCGCCTGCGGCCCGAAGCGGCGCCACAGCGCCAGGACACCGCTCTTCGTCTGCTGCCAGGCATCGGTCGCGAGCAGGGTGACGACGGTCGTACCTGCGGTTCCGGCGAGCGCCAGGGCCTGCGGATCCACTCGAACCCCCCGATTCCGGTGCGTGCGTACCGGCCCACCGCACCGGGCGCATCGCGCCGCGACGGCCGATCGCGCGTTCCCTCCCAGCGTAGCCCAACTCCCGTACCCGGCACCGCCGATCGCGACCGCACCCGAGCGGCGGCCGCCGGGCCTGCCCCCTCCCCCGCCGCCCCGAGCGGCGGCCTGTCAGCGCGATGCGCGACTGCCGGGCCTGCGCGGATATCGTGGCGGGCCGTGCGCAGGGCGGCGCAGCGGGACGAGCGAGCGACGGCAGAGGGCAGGGGGCGGCCAGGTGGGCGCGAGCGTGGACGGTTGGATACGGGTGCCCGTGGGAGGCGAGTCGGGCCGGTGGGACACCCGGGGATCCGTGCGGCGGGTGCTGTTCGTGGTGCACAACGTGACCTCGGCGACCCGGCTGCTCGACGTCCTGCCGCTGTTCCGCGGCGACTGGCGGCTGCAGATGCTCGCAACGTGCACCGGATCCTCCCCGTTCCAGGCCGGTGTACGGGAGTTGCTGGCCGATGTGGGGGTTCCGGTACTGCCGTGGGCGCAGGCGCTGCGCACACCGGTGGACCTCGCGATCTCGGCCAGCTTCGGCGGCGAACTGCACGCTCTTGACGGTAAATTGGCTGTTTTGTCGCATGGGGTTGGCTATAATAAGACGCTGGCAAGGCCCGGAGGCCCGGAGGCCCGGAGGCCCGGAGGCCCGGAGGCCCGGAGGCCCGGAGGCCCGGAGCGGTCGGAGCGGTCGGAGGCCCGGAGGCCCGGAGCGGTCGGAGGCCCGGAGCGGTCGGAACTCTCCGGTGGCGGGGCGGATCCGGTGTTCGGGATGTCGGGCGAGTGGCTGCTGGTCGATGGCGCACCGATCGCGGACGCAATGGTGCTCTCGCACCCCGAGCAGGTGGAACGGCTGCGCGCCGCATGCCCGCCGGCTGCCCACACCGCCGCACTCGCCGGAGACCCGTGCTTCGACCGCCTGCTGGCCGCCCGCAGCCACCGCGCACGGTTCCGCCGGGCTCTCGGGGTCCGCAGCGGCCAGCGGCTCGTCGTGCTCAACTCCACCTGGAACCCCGAGTCACTCTTCGGTGACGGCGGCGGGGAAGACCTGCTTCCCTCCCTCCTCCCCCGGCTGACCGGCGAACTGCCCGCCGACGACTTCCGCCTCGCCGCCGTACTCCACCCCAACATCTGGCTCGGGCACGGCCCGGGGCAGGTCAGGGCCTGGCTGGACCGGGCGCGGCGCGGCGGCCTGGCGCTGCTGGATCCACTGGAGGGCTGGCGCCAGGCGCTGCTCGCGGCGGACCTGGTGATCGGCGACCACGGATCGGTCACCTACTACGCCGCCGCCCTCGGCACCCCCGTCATCCTGGGAGCCGCGCCCCTCAACGGCCTTGACCCGGCATCACCGGTGGCGGACTTCGTCCGTACGGCGCCCCGGCTCGACCCGCGCCGCCCGCTGCGCCGCCAACTGGAAGCGGCGATCACCGGACACCGCCCGCTCCCGGGCCCCGCCGAGCTGACCACGTCCGTCCCGGGCAAATCCGCCGACCTGCTGCGCGCACTTTTCTACGACCTGATCGGCATCGCCGAACCCGACCGGCCCGCAGTGCTCGATCCGCTCCCCCTCCCCCCGTACGAGCCCCCGCAACGCACCGCGCCGCTACGAGTGTTGACGCTGCTCACGAGGGAGCGCGAGGTCACGATCCGCCGCTTCGCCGAGCCGCCACACGAGCCGGAGGAGGCGATGGAAGACGCGGTGGAGGACGCGATGAAGGACACGGCGGAAGGTGTGATCGAGGAGGGCAGTGCAACGCAGGGCGGGCGTGCGGGCCGGTGCGGCCGTGGGGTCGAGGAGGCGCATACGGCCGTGCACGAGGACACCGCGGACCGGGAGGCGGTGGCCACCGCGGATGTGATCTTCCGCTACGGGGCGGCCGACGACCCGCGGCTGGGGCCGCCGGAGAGCTGGGGCACGGAGGTGCTGGCCCAGTGGCCCAACTGCACGCTCGCCGCGTACATCAGCGGGCCCGGCGTGTGCACCGTCCGCACCCGCGCGGGCGACGCCCTCCGGCTCAGCGCCGCGCCCTCGGCCACCGATCCCGCCGCCCACGCCTCCGCCCTCCTCGCTGCACTGGCGGCCGGCACACCCCTACCGGACCTGATCGCCCACGGCCTGACGGTACGCACGGCCCGCACCACCCACACCGTGAAGGTCACGGACCTTCGCCCACCACGACGCACACCCCACTGAGCGACGAACGCGTGCGGCCGGAGGCGTACGGCCACGAGCACGTACGGCCAGGCGCGCGTGCGGCCGGAGGCTCATACGGCCGGGGCGGAGCGAGCCGTGCCCGAGCGCTCACTCCGGGTCGGCGGCGAGGCCCTCCCGCAGTTCACGGAGGCGTATGAGGTGGAAGTCCGCGTGCTCGCCCGCCAGCAGGCCGGCCGCTTCCTCGAAGAGGGGCAGCGCCTCGGCCGGGTGGCCCGCTTCGAGACGGGTTTCGGCGAGGTCGGTGAGGGCGCGGGCGGTGTTGTAGTCCTCGCCGGTGTCGCGGAAGTACCGCAGGGCCCGCTCCAGACGGGCGGCAGCGGCGTCCCGGTCCCCGAGACCGCGCAGCGCCCGGCCGCGGTGCCGCTCCAGGAGGGCGCGGGCCCGCGGGACATCTGCGGCTCCCTCGCCACCGTCCGGGATGGCGACGAGCAGCCCGTCGGCCTCGTCGAAGAGGTCGTACGCCTCCTGGTGACGCCACTGCCGCAGGCGCAGCAGGCCCAGCGTCTCCAGCGCGGTGGCACGGCCGAGCAGGTGGCCGGCCCGCTGCGACGCCTCGGCCGCGGACCGCAGCGCGGTTTCGGCCTCGGCGTACCGGTCAGGGCCCAACTCCTGGAGGGCTAGAGCCAGTTGAGTGTGCATCCGGCTGACGACGCGGGCCGCGAGCGGTGAGCCGCCGACGGCGGAGCCGGACTCCCCGCCCGGTGCTGCCGCGCCGGTGGCGGATTCCGTCTCCAGGGCCTGGGCCGCGCGCACCCCCGCCCGCAGGGCCGGCAGGACCTCTTCGTGCCGGCCGGCCTTCAACTGCACGCCCCACAGGGCCTCGCACAGCTGCCAGACGCTGTCGGGATCGCCGTACTCATCGGCGGCCAGCGCCGCTGCCACGATGGTGGGGAGTTCGGCGTCGATGGCGGCCAGCGCCACTCCGGCGTTCGCGTACGGGCCCGGCTCCGGCTGCGTGTACCGGGGGCCCAGTTGCCAGCGCTGCGGCAGCACCGTGCGGTCGGCGCGGACCGCGAACCGCAGGGCCCAGCTCACCACGCGGGCGACGGCGGCCGAGCAGCCGGCGGGGCCGTCCTGGCGAGCGGCGGCCTCCTCGGCGTGCTGCCGGACGAGGGGACGGTAGTGGTGCCGGCCCGAGTCCGCGGTCTCCAGGAGCCCGCAGGCCGCGAGGTCGGCCAGCAGGGGCCCGGCCTCGGCTTCGGTGATGCCGCCTGCGGCCGCCGCCTGCGCGGGCCCGATGGCCGGCCAGGGCCACAGGGCCATGAGGCGGTACAGCCGGGCGGCGTCTGCGGGCAGGGCGCGGTAGAGGTCGTCGGCGGCGGCGCGTACCGGGTTGCCGTCGTCGCGCAGGGCGGGCTCCTGGTGACGTGCGGGGCGGTCGCCGGTTGCGTCGGGGCCGTCCTGCCGCGGGTGGTGGGACGGGTCGGCCAGGAAGGTCGCCGCGCTGCGCAGCGCGAACGGGGAGCCGCCGCACCGGGAGAGCACGTCCTGGAGGACCGCCTCGTCGGCGGACGGACGGCGGGTGCCGGTGAGCCTGCCGAGCAGCGCCAGCGCGTCCTTCCTGGCCAGTGGCCCGACCGGGACCGGGACGGCGTCCAGGCCGCTCAGCGGGCGGCGCGCGACGACGAGCGTGAACACACCGGGCGCCGAGGTCAGCAGCGGACGGATCTGCGCGGCCGACCTGGCGTGGTCGAGGACGACGAGCAGTCGGCGGTCCGCGACGATGCTGCGGTAGAGGTCGGCGCAGTCGTCGGCGGCCGGCGGCACGTCCGTGACCCCGAGTTTCCGCAGGAAGCGGCGGATTACGGCGGGGCCGTCGAGGATGCCGGCACCGGAGCCGCTGCGCAGGTCCAGGTAAAGCTGCCCGTCGGGGAAGCGGTGCCCGTTGACGCTGCCCCAGTGCACTGCCACGGCGCTGGTGCCGATGCCGCTCTGGCCGTACACGAGGGCGACACGCGGCAGGCCGTCGGCCTTGCGGGCCGCTTCCCGGGTGAGCCGCTTGAGCGGCTCCTGCCGGTCGGTGAAGAACCGTACGGTGGTGGGCAGCTGGCGGGGTATCGCGATCTCCCCGGACACCTGTCCGGGGGCGGTGCGGAAGAGCGTGGCGAGGGCGCGGGCGTGCTCCGGGTTCCGCCGAGCGCCGTCGGCGAGGAGCGCCGCCAGCTCACCGCGGGCCTCCGCACCGGCCGGCGCCGGCATCTCGCGGCCCGCGACCCGGCGGGCCAGCACGCCGATCGACTCCCAGGCGCGTTTGCCCGCTTCGGTGGCCATGGACATGGTCACCGTGCCGAGCAGGCCCATGACCGCTGTCGTCGATGTGGGGTCCAGCATGTCGTAACTCCCCCTGTACGCCGCCCCGTAACGCTTCGGACGGTTCCGTCGTCTCCGTCGTCCCGTCCGCCCTGGAGATCAACGGTAGCGGCAGTCCTCGCTCAGCGGGCCGGGAACCACCCCCGAATCAACCCTGAGAATCCCCGGGCCGCCGCCCCGCCCGTCACACCGGACACGGCGGTCCCGCCTCGCACACGAGGCGTGCGGGGCCTCTCCACCGCCTCCGGCGGGCGCTCACCCCGGCTCGCGCCCGCCTGCCGGGTCACGCCTCGGCGAGGGTGTGGAGGTAGCGCATCAGCGTCATCAGAACGTCGCGGCTGGACGTGCGCAGCCGCGCGTCGCAGTCGACGATCGGCACGTTCAGCGGCAGGTCGAGGGCGGCGCGCACCTCATCGACGGGGTGCACCGGCGCGTCCGGGAAGGAGTTGACGGCGACGACGAACGGGACGCCACGCTCCTCCAGCCGTCCGATGACGTCGAAGCTGACCTCCAGGCGCCGGGTGTCGATCAGCACCACGGCGCCCAGGGCACCGTCGAACAGGCCGTTCCACAGGAACCAGAAACGCTGCTGCCCGGGGGTGCCGAAGAGGTAGAGGACCAGTTCGTCGTTGAGGCTGATCCGGCCGAAGTCCATCGCGACGGTCGTCGAGGTCTTGCGCTCGATGCCGACCGTGTCGTCGACGCCGACGCCGGCCTGCGTCATCGTCTCCTCCGTGGTCAGCGGACGGATCTCGCTGACGGAGCCGACCAGGGTCGTCTTGCCGACGCCGAAGCCGCCGACGATCACCACCTTGACCGCGGCTGCGGCGGTCTCGGGAAGTTCGTCCTCGGACCGAGGGCCCTCGGCAGGGTGCTCGGCCGGCGGCTCAGAGCTTTTGAAGTCCATGGATCACCGCCTCAATCAGGGCACGGTCGGGAAGTTGAGCGGGAGGTACGGGCGCACGCGCGATCACATGGGAGTCGGACAGCAGGTCGCCGAGCAGCACGGTGAGCACGCTGATCGGCAGGCGCATGTAGGCCGACAGCTCCGCCACGGACAGCGGTGAATGACACAGCCGCATGATCGTGGCGTGCTCGGGCTGCATTCCCGGCCGGGGTCCGGTCTTGGACACGATCAGCGTGACCAGGTCGAGCGAGGCGGACTTCCCGGAGACGCCACTGCGCCCGCCGGTGATCACATAAAGCCTCTCGGGACTCTCGTCCTCCCAGCCCTGGTCCGCATCGCTCACGTCGGTGCCCCGCTCCGTCGGGCGCACCGCACCGCGTCATCACGCTCGACGAACCCCTTCATACGGCCTGTCCGTCATGGCGCGGTGGGCTGCTGAGGTGCTCACCGATCCGGGCCACCAGGTCCCGCATCCGCTGTCCGATCAAGCCGGCGTCCACGCCCTCATCGGCCAGCACCGCCAGATAAGCCCCGGCGCCCGCGGCCATCAAGTAGAAGAAGCCGCCGTCCAGTTCGATGACGACCATCCGCATCCGTCCATCGCTGTGCGGGAACTCCGCGGAGACCGCACCCGCCAGGCTCTGCAGCCCCGCGCAGGCCGCTGCCAGCCGGTCCGCGGTGTCGGTTTCGGTACCGTACTGGGCCATCCGCAGGCCGTCCGACGACAACACGATGACGTGACGGGTCTGCGGAACGCTCTCCGCGAGGTCCTTGAGCATCCAGTCCATGTTGGGCCGGTGCTGAATCATGGCTACTCACTCTTTTCCGACGACTCGTCACTCTCACGGGCTGCACCGGCCACCCCGGAGGCGCCGGCGGGCGCGGACGTCTGGCTCTCGCCGGACAGCCCGCTCTGGAACGCCGCCAGCCACATACCGGGCTGCACGGGGGGTGCGTCGTCCGGAGCGGGGGCGGGGGAAGCGGTGACCGGTGCCGGGGCGGCCGGAGGAGCCGGGGACGCCACGGGGGCGGTGGCCCGGGTCTTGCGCCGTCGCTGCGGCAGTCCGGTGGCGCTCCGCTCGGTCACGGGCGGGAGGTCGTCCATGAAGTCGTCCCGGATGTCTTCCTCCCGCGGTATGACGGGGGCAGCCGGAGCGGCCGGAGCCGGTACGGGGGCGGACACAGGGCGGACGGCCGCCGGCGGGGCGGCTTGGGCGGGCCCGGCAGTCGCCGGAGCGGGGGTGGTGTGCTCCGTGCGGGCGGTCAGGGGGCCCGAGGAAGCGCCGATGCCGTGGGCACGGCCCGTCGCCGGGGCGGTGGTGATCAGGTCCTGCGGGACGATCAGCACCGCGCGCACGCCGCCGTATGCCGAAGTGCGCAGCGACACCTGGAAGTTGTAGACCTGGGCGAGCCGGCCGACCACGGCGAGGCCCAGCCGGGGGGTCTCCCCCAGGTCGTTGACGTCGATGCCCTGCTGGGCCTGCTCCAGCATCCGCTCGGCGCGCTTGCGCGCCTCCTCGCTCATGCTGACGCCGCCGTCCTCGATCTCGACGGCTATGCCGGACTGCACCTCGACCGCGGTCAGGTGCACCCGGGTCTGCGGCGGGGAATAGCGGGTGGCGTTGTCCAGCAGCTCGGCGAGGGCGTGGATCAGCGGCTCGACGGCCGGGCCGACGACGGCGACCTCCGAGACGGAGTGCAGCTCGACGCGCTGGTAGTCGATGATCCGCGACATGGCACCGCGCAGCACGCTGAACAACGGCACCGCGCGGCTCCACTGGCGGCCGGGACGGGCGCCACCGAGGACGGCGATCGAGTCGGCGAGGCGCCCGATGAGGGCGGTGCCGTGGTCCAGCCGCAGCAAGTCGCCGAAGACGTCCGGCGTGTGGCCGTGCCGGTCCTCCATCTCGCGGAGTTCCTGGGCCTGTTGGTGGACGATCGCCTGCACGCGGCGGGCGATGTTCACGAACGCCCGCTGGGCGGAGTCGCGGAGGTCCTCCTCGGCGACGACCGCGTCCAGCATGGACCGCAGGACGGCCTCGTGGGCGGCGGTGAACTCGGGGGTGAGCCCGGCCTCCTGCGCATGCCGGGTGAGCTGCTCGCCCATGGAGGCCAGGACGTCCTCGGGGAACTCCCCGTGTCCGAGCCGGGCGACCAGCTCGGGCAGCAGCTCGGTGGACAGCCGGACGCTCTCCGACTCCTGCCGGGCCAGCACCTCCTGCTGTGTCACGTCCTGCTCGCGCAACTCGGCGATGACCCGCCCACGACGGGCCAGTTCGCCCGTTACCACCGCCACCGCTGCGGTGGCGACCACGCCGATCCAGACGACCGGTGTACTCGCCTGCGAGGGGACCGTCGCCGTGGCGACACCAGCGACCACGGCGGTCACCGCGGCGGGCACGAACCACGCGAGAACCGAGGCGGGACGCGATCCCCCGGGCGACGATCCTTCTCGAACCATCTGCACCCTCAAAACCCTCAAACCGTTGAAAGACCGGGACGACTTCCGGGCCACGGCGCAATGGACAGCTGCCACAGAGGTCTGCTGTGCCAACACCTCCGGAGGGGCCGGGCCGGAAGTAGCATAACCGTGTTTGATCAAAGACTGATGTCGGGTCACCACTCCCTGGACGTAGGGGAATCGTTAGTTCCTGTCATTCGCGACGTGCCGTCACATCCGCGCCGTCCGCCCGCGAGGCGCTGAGGCCGTGCAGGGACTGGATGCCGACTGCGGACAGTCCGGCAGGCTGATGCCCGCGGACAGCTCCCGACCCGTGTCCAGCACGGCCGCCAGGCGGGTCGGATCGTTGAGCAGGGCGTTCCGTGCCTCGATCGCCTCCTGGCCGGCCGGGGCCAGGAAGGCA
This sequence comes from Streptomyces pinistramenti, assembly GCF_020564935.1. Taxonomy (GTDB): domain Bacteria; phylum Actinomycetota; class Actinomycetes; order Streptomycetales; family Streptomycetaceae; genus Streptomyces; species Streptomyces pinistramenti. Next base: position 35,485 of record NZ_JAJCXB010000012.1, on the reverse strand, counting down.
CCGGCCTCGCGACCGCCCTCCTGACACCGGGTGGCGTGGGGCCGCAACCGCCGTTCGTAGCGCGCGAAGGCGAGGCGGTGGTCACTGCCCGCCGCACCGGCTCGTCGGCGGGGAGGTACGCGCCGACGAGCGCCGTGCCGGTCCCCATCCCGCCCAGTGTCGCGCCGTGCGCCGCGTCACCGATGAGGACCGTCCGCCCGCGGGACCAACTCGGCACATTCACCCGGCTGATGGCATCGAAGTACAGCCCTCGGGCGGCCGACAGCGTCTCCATCAGTTCCGGCGTCCGCCAGCCGGCCCCGGCGATCAGCTTCTTCTGCGCTGCGGTGTCGCCACTGTCGTAGGCCGCTTCTCCGGCGGCGAAGACACAGAACGCCTCGCCCGCGTAGCCGTCCTCCCCGGCACTCCGGGGTATGCGGCCCACGCTCACCATCCGGCCGGGCTCGCTGTACCCGGCCGACGGTCCGGCGAGATCCGGGCGGGCGCTCGCCGGCAGGTCCCAGCCTGCGACGTAGTGGCCGAGGTGGCTGACGTAATCCCACTCCGGGCCGAAGGCGAGCCGTCGCACGGTGGGGTGCATGCCGTCCGCGCCGGCCACCAGGCCGAAGGTGCGGGGCGCGCCCCGTCCGAAGATGACGTGCACACCGCCAGCGGTCTCGTCGAGGGAGGCGAGGGAGGCGAGGGAGTTGCCGAAGACGTACTCGGTGGCGGCGGGTGCCGCGTGCGGGCCGCCCGGACCCGGCACCTTCCCGTGCCGACCGCACAGGCTGTGCCCGTACAGGATGCGCCGCAGCTCCGAGCGCAGTATCTCCACCTCGCCGCCCGCGAACTCCGTTGGCATGGTGGCCAGTTGAGTGCCATGCGCGTCGACGAAGCGGAGCGGGCTGCCGCCTGTGACGTGACCCCGGATCTCATCGAGGAGGCCCATGCGCTCCGGGACTTGACGATGGACCGTGCCGCGGAAGTCGACGGCGAAGCCGCCGCTGCGCAGGGCGGGCGCCACCTCGACCACCGTCGGCCGGCAGCCGTACCGCGCGAGCCAGTACGCCAGCGCCGGGCCGGCCACACCGGCCCCCGAGATCAGCACCCGCAGCCCCGTCAACCCTCCCCGTAAAGCCGCCATCGCCGCCACACCCCCGCCGTCATCGTTCACTCACGGACTCATACACCGACGAGAAAACTGTATCCAATGGACACTGTTCTGTATACCCCGGACACAGTTTTAGGATGCGGAGGTGGCTGGAGACGGATGGAGCGCCGGAGACGGCGGGAGCAGTGTGTTCGGGGACCAGGCGGGCAGCGCCGCCCTGCTGTGGGGTGAGCGCGGGCGGCCGAGCCGCGGGCCCAAGCCGGCGCTGAGCCTGGAGCGGATCACCCGGACCGCCATCGCGCTCGCCGATCTCGGCGGTCTGGGCGCGGTCTCCATGCAACGGGTGGCCGGTGAGCTGGACTTCACCAAAATGTCCCTGTACCGCTACGTGCCGGGCAAGACCGAGCTGGTCGCGTTGATGATCGACACCGCGATGGGCGAGCCGCCGGCCGTCGCCCCGGATGCCGCCTGGCGCCCCGCGCTCCGCACCTGGGCCGGGGAGCTGTCGGCGGTCTTCCGCCGCCACCCCTGGCTCCTGGAGGCGGCCGTCGGCCCGCGCGTCATGGGGCCGCACGAACTCGGCTGGACCGAATGCGCCCTGGCCGCACTCGCGCGTACCGGGCTCAGCGGGAGCGAGCAGCTCGACACCGTGGTTCTGGTGACCGGCCACGTCCGGGGCATCGCCCAGATCACGGCGTCCATGGGGGTCGGCAGCGCCCGGGGCACCCACCCCGAGCAGGTCTTGAGCGCGGCGCTGAACGAACTGCTGGTCGGCCGCTCCGACCGCTTTCCCGCGCTGACATCGGCCGTCGCGGCCGGTGCCGCGGAGTGCGGACGCGATCAGGCCCTGGAATTCGGCCTGGAACGGATCCTGGACGGCTTGGAATCGCTGATCGCCCGCCGCGCGGCCGACGCGTCCCCGGACACCGCGCGAAAGGCCGGGACCGACGGCGGGGACGCCACCACCACGTAACGCCCCCGCCCCGGCTCACGGCTCACGGCTCACGGCTCACGGCTCACGGCTCACAACCGCACCGCCCTGCGCGGCTGTTCCTTCGCGCCGGTCAACAGCCCCTGGAGCGAGGCGAATTCGTCCACGCACTTGCCTGTGCCGTTGACCACGCAGTCCAGCGGCTCGTCCGCGACGAGCACCGGCACCCCCATCTCCTGCCGCAGCCGCAGGTCCAGGCCGCGCAGCAGAGCGCCGCCGCCGGTCAGCGCGATGCCGCGCTCGATGATGTCACCGGACAGTTCCGGCGGGCACTCGTCGAGGGTGCGGTGCACCGCGCGGACGATCGCGTCGACCGGTTCGGCCAGGGCCTCGCGGATCTCTTCCTCGGTGACCTCCTGGACGCGCGGCAGCCCGCCGACGTGGTCGCGGCCGCGGACGGTGTACGTCGTGGGGCGCTCGGGCTCGCCCTCCTCGTCGGCCGGTACCGGGGTCCAGGCCGCCGAGCCGATGGCGATCTTGATGTCCTCGGCGGTGCGCTCCCCGATGGACAGCGAGTGCTTCTTCTTGACGTACGTGGTGATCGCGGCATCCAGGGCGTCTCCGGCGACGCGTACCGACTGGGCGGTGACGATGCCGCCCATGGAGACGACGGCGACCTCGGTCGTGCCGCCGCCGATGTCCACCACCATGCAGCCGACCGGATCGGCGACCGGCAGTCCGGCGCCGATCGCCGCGGCCATCGGCTCCTCGATGAGGTGGACTTCGCGGGCCCCGGCGCCGCGTGCGGAGTCGATGACGGCCCGCCGCTCGACGCCGGTGATGCCGGACGGGACGCAGATGACCACCCGCGGCTTGGAGAAGCGGCGGGTGGGAAGCGCCTTCTTCATGAGGGCCCGCAGCATCTGTTCGGCGGCGTGGAAATCGGCGATGACACCCTCCCGCAGGGGGCGCATGGCGGTGATGCCGGAGGGCGTGCGGCCGATCGTGCGCTTGGCCTCCGCCCCTACGGCGATGACGTCACCCGCGGCGTTGACGGCGACGACGGACGGCTCGTTCAGCACCACTCCCTTGCCGCGGGAGTACACCAGGGTGTTGGCGGTGCCGAGGTCGATGCCTATGTCGTACGTACCGGACGAAGTGCTGGGCGCCATGGTGGGTTCGCTTGCTCTTTCTCACTGGATGACAGGCCCCGGAGTGAGCGGGGTCCTCGGACATCGCGGCCCAGACAGCACCAAGGCTTCACCAAAGGCGTCAATTACGGGCAATTATCAAGACTACTGGGAGCCGCGAATGGTTCCTGCGGGACGGTGCGGAGCGAGAGAATCCCGTGCGGGAAATCCGCCGGAACCGGCCGCCCCGGTGCGCGCCGCGCAGCCCGTCACCGGCTGCTGCTGCCCAGTTTCCCGCGTGCCGCGCGGTTGCGGCCGCCGGGTCCGCGCGACAGGGCCTGGGCGAGGTCGTCAAGGGCGTCCAGAAGCAGGTCGGCGCCGCGCAGCGCGACCCCCTGGCTCTCGTCCTCCGCGTCCCAGCGTTCCCAGACGGCGCGCAGTTCGCTCCAGTCCAGTTCCTCCCGGTTGCGCACGGCGGCCGTGGCCTTCTCCAGGGCGTCGCGGAGTTCGTAGGCGAACGCGGTGGCGCCCGGGTCCTGCTCGGCGTCCTTCCCCGGGAGGTGGGCCTCCAGGATCATCGCGACCCGGCCCATGGTGGCGAGCGCGGTGCTGGCCGCGCCCGCCGCGGTGCGCGAGAGGCCACGGTGACGCACGGGTTCCTTCTCGGCCCGGCTCTCGGTCTCCTCCCAGGCGGCGCGGGCGGCGCGGGAGTCCAGCAGGGCGTCGCGTACCTGGCGGGGGCGGCGTTCGGCGGGCCGCCCGTAGAGGTCGAACACGGCCAGCGCGTAGCGTCCGTTGGCCTCCAGCCACTCGGCGAGGCGGTCGCGCAGCTTGGGGGTTTCCCAGGCCGGGAAGAGGGCGTAGGCGAGCATCGCGAGCAGCCCGCCGCCGAGGGTGAGCACCACCCGTTCCAGGACGGTCTGTTCCCATCCCGCGCCGGCGATGCCGAGCAGGAAGACGACGTACGCCGCCACGCAGGCCGAGGTCACCGAGACGCCGGTGCGCATCAGCAGGTACATCAGCAGTACGCAGACCACCGCGAGGGCCGCGGAGACGTACTGGTGCGGATGGAACAGCGCCATCACGCCGCCGCCGATGGCGACGCCGACGAGGGTGCCGCTGAACCGTGCGACGCCGCGTGAATAGGTCTGGGCGAAGTCGGGGCGCATCACCATGACGGCGGCGAGCGGCGCCCAGTAGCCGTGGCCGAACGGGAGCGCGGTGCCCAGCAGGTAGCCGGCCGCGGCGACCGCGCTGACCCGCAGTGCGTGCCGGAGGAAGCGCGAGGACCAGCGCAGTTCGCGGTGCAGGGAGTGCAGGGCGACCGGCACGAGCCGGGGCATGCTGGGGCGCAGGAGGTGGCCGCGTTCGGCTTCGGTGGTGGGACGGGTGGCCTCGACCGGCTCGTCGGTCCGTTCGACGGCGTCGGCCAGCAGCGAGATCAGGCGGTAGGCGGAGCGGCGGGCCGCGCCCTTGAGCACAGGCCCGGAAGCGGGGACTTCGAGCGTGGCCATCGCCTCGGGGGAGATCCGGACCGGGCGGTCGTGCCGGATGGCGTGCGCGACGGCGTCCAGGACGGTGGCGGCGGCGCCCAGCAGGTCGCGGGCACGGTCGCGTTCGGGCCCTTCCAGGGGAGCGCCGACGACCGGGTCGGCGAGGGAGGCGAGGACCGGCCTGAGCTGTTCGGCGAGCCCGCGGGGACCGTGCAGCTGGACCGGGCGGCGCTTGGCCTGACGTGGTGTCACCGCCGAGGCGAGCCGGGCGTCCATGAGGGGCTGGGGGTCGAACGGGGCGACCGGGTCGTGCCGGAGCCGGCGGGCGTAGTCGGCCTCGGCGGCCAGCGCGTCGGCGAGCGCGTCGCGTTGCACTCCCCAGGGGCGTACGGGGAAGACGAGGATCAGGGTGGCCTGGACGAGGCCGCCGAAGGCGATCAGGGCGGCGTGTTCCAGGGCGCCGAGCACGGAGGTCGGCAGGGTGACGGTGACCAGCATGATGGCCACGGTCTGGGTGCCGACCAGGCCGGAGACCGGGCCGATGGACCAGGCCATCCCGGAGAGGAACGTCCAGCCGGCCAGCAGGAGGAGGAAGGCGGCGATGTGGGCGGCGGCCAGGTAGCCGAGGAAGGTGGAGACGGCCAGGCCGCCGGCGACGGCCAGTGCCAGGACGGGGCGCGGGCGCCAGCTGCGCTGGAAGGTGACGATCCCGGAGGCGAAGGCGCCGAAGGCGGAGGAGACCGCGAGGGTGGGGGTGCCGCGCCACAGGCACAGCCCGATGACGAGGGCGACGCCGACCGAGCCGCGTACCGCGATCAGCGGGGTGAGCTTGGTCCGTTCGATGGTCAGCCCGGAGCGGGCGGTCTGCTTCAGCGCGCGCGACCAGGTCATACCGAGAGAATACGGGCCGGTGCATCGGGAACCGGAACTGCCGGTACCAGGGTTTTCTGTCGTCCGCGACCCGTGCGGCGCCCGGTCGGGCGCGACGCTCCGGGTGGCCCGGCGGACCTCCAGGGCGGCGGGCCACCGGGGGCGCAGCGGCCGTACAGAGGTGGCCTGGCGTCCGCCGCACCGGAAAAATACTGGTAAACCGCTCTTCTGCAGCACGTAAATCCCCCAGGTCACCGCCGACATGCTCAGGGACGGCCCGGCGGGTGCGAGCAATTCGACAGCCGGGAAGGGAAACCCGCGGCCCGTGCGGTCCCCTCTTGCCGGGCGGCCGGGGCTCCTCCCGGCCGCCCGGCAAGGAGAAGGCCCCGTGCGTAAAACCCTGTTCGCCCCTGTGGTGGCATTGCTCACTCTCACCGTTCTCGCCGCGACGGCGGGCTGCGATGAGGGACGGTCCCGGGCGGCCCCGGTGCGGTTCGGGGTGGCACACGCGAAACCCGGAGCCGACGCGGCGCACCAGGGGAAGCGGGCGGGCCACACCTCTCTGGTGCGGATGCCCACGCACCCGATCTCCTTCGAGGAACAGCGCAAGGTCCCCGGCGCGGGACAGAACACTCCCATAGGTGTGACCACCTTCCACGGCCCGAAGTCGGGCTTCACCGGGAAGGTGTGGGTGTGGGCGCCGCCGGAGTACTACGAGAAGCGGAACGCGAACAAGGGCTTCCCGGTGATGGAGGCGCTGCCCGGCGCGTACGGATATCCCGTCAACTACTGGATCGGCGGCGACCTGAAGCTGGAGGAGAACCTCGCTCAGTGGTCGCAGAAGGGCACGAGCCTGCCGTTCATCGTCGTGATGCCGGTGCTCAACCCCAATGACAAGCAGTACTACGACGGCAGCGACATCCCGGGGCAGCCGAAGATCGGCACCTGGCTGAGCCAGGACGTGCCCGACCTCGTGCGGCAGAACTTCCGGACCCTCAACACCCGCAACGGCTGGGCGATCATGGGGTCGTCGTCGGGCGGCTTCGCGGCGCTCAAGAACGTCCTCCAGAACCCCGGCGCCTTCAAGGTGGCCATCCCCAACGGGCCCGACATCGTGCCCGACTCCCCGCTGTGGGCCGGGCACGCCAAGGAGGAGCGGGAGAACAATCCCGAGGTGCTGGCCCGGCGGCTCATGGCGCGCGGCGGCCCGCCGGTGTACCTGGCGTTCCAGGACGGCTCCCGGGAGGCCACCGTGCTGCCCAAGGTGCGGCAGTTCATCCAGCGGTACGGGCACGGCCCGGTCCACACCCGGCTCCAGGTCGTACCGGGCGGCACGCACAGCGCCCAGACCTACATCCAAGGGCTCGGCGAGGGAACGATGCAGTGGGTCAGCTCCCTCATGCAGGGGCCGACGGCCTGAGCCGGTCCGGGCCCCGGCACGGGCGGTGGGGGCGGCACCCGCCGGGGCCGCCCCCACCCTCCGGGGACCGCTACGACACCACGTCCTTACGGGCGAACCCGCGGAACGCGAGCGCGAACAGCACCAGCGCATACGCCACCGAAACCGCCGACCCCTGGATCATCCCCGCCCACTCCATCCGCGGCTGGAGCGCATCCGCCCAGGCGAACTGCCAGTGCGCGGGCAGCACATCGCGCCAGTGGCCGAGCGCGGTGACCTGGTCGAGAACGTTGCCGACGATGGTCAGCCCGACCGCGCCGCCGACCGCCCCCAGCGGGGCGTCGGTCACCGTCGACAGCCAGAACGCCAGCGCCGCCGTCACCAGCTGGCTGACGAAGAGGTACGCCACCACGACCGCCAGCCGCGGCACCGCGGCCCCCGCGGACAGCGTGCCCCCGGTGGGCAGTTCGAGCGGCCCCCAGCCGTACGCGGCGGTGCCCACACCGAGGGCGACCAGCGGGAGCAGCACCATCGCCGCGGCGCTGAAGACCAGCCCCACGGTGAGCTTGCTCAGCAGCAGCCGGGCCCGTGGCACCGGCGCCGCAAGGAGGTAGCGCAGCGAGGACCAGCTCGCCTCCGACGCCACCGTGTCGCCGCAGAACAGCGCCACCGGGACGACGAGCAGGAAACCGGCCGACACGAACAACGCCGTGGCGGCGAAGTTGCCGCCGGACGCGGTGGCGGTGGCCATCAGCGTGATCCGGGCGCCCGTGCGGCTCGCCGGGTCGCCACCGATCGCGAACGCGGCGACCAGCACGAAGGGCAGCAGCGTGAGGATCGCGGCGATCACCAGGGTGCGGCGCCGTTTGAGCTGGCGCCGCGCCTCGACGCGCAGCGGCAGGGTGCGGCGGGCGCGGTAGCCGGGCGCGGCGGGTGCCGCCGCCTCCGCGTGCCGTGGCGCCGGCAGCGGCGTCTGTTCCGGCTCCGGTGACGTGAGCGCGGTCATCGGTCACCTCCGATCAGGGTGAGAAAGGCGTCCTCCAGGCGGCGGTGCGGCCCGATGCGGTGCACCGGGATCTCCAACCGCAGGAGTTCGGCGAGCAGTTGCGGGGTGCCGGCCGGATCGGCGACCCGGACCAGCAGGCCCTCGTCGGCGCGGACGGCGCTCTCGACGCCGGGCAGTGCGCCGACCTTCTCCACCAGCGCGTCCGGCAGCGCGGCGGGCGCCGCGACGCCGACCAGCAGGGTGTCGCCCGAGCCGGTGATCTCGGCGACCCGGCCCGCCCGGACGAGCCGTCCGCGGTCCATGACGACCAGGTGCGTGCAGCTCTGTTCGACCTCGGAGAGGAGGTGGCTGGAGACGATGACGGTGCGTCCTGCGGCCGCGTAGCGGATCATCACGTCGCGCATCTCGCGGATCTGCGGCGGGTCGAGCCCGTTGGTCGGCTCGTCCAGGATGAGCAGGTCGGGCAGGCCCAGCATGGCCTGGGCGAGGGCCAGGCGCTGCCGCATGCCCTGCGAGTAGGTGCGGACGGCCCGTTGGAGCGCGTCGCCGAGGCCCGCGATCTCCAGGGCCTCTTCGATGTGCGCGTCGGCCGCGGGCCGGCCGGTCGCCTGCCAGTACAGGTCGAGGTTGGCGCGCCCGGACAGGTGCGGCAGGAACCCGGCGCCCTCGACGAAGGCGCCGACCCGGGAGAGGACCGGCGCGCCCGGCCGGATCGCGTGCCCGAAGACCCGGACCTCGCCCTCGTCCGGCCGGATAAGGCCCATCAGCATCCGCAACGTGGTGGTCTTGCCCGCGCCGTTGGGCCCGAGCAGCCCCAGCACCTGCCCCTTCTCGACGCGGAACGAGAGGTCCCGTACCGCGTACCGGTCGGCCGACCCGGCGTACTTCTTGCTCAGCCCGACGATCTCCAGCGGGACGCCTGCCAGCTCCGGGTCGGGGGCCGGTGCCGCGGTCCGCCGCCGGGCGGTCAGCAGCAGCAGCGCCGCGACGACCGCGGCCGCCACCGGCAGACCCCAGGTCCAGGCCGGCAGCGGGGCCGCGGCGCTGCGGACGTCCGGCGCGCTGGGCACCTCCAGCACGCCGCCGTTCTCCGGCGTGACGGTGTAGGTGGCGGGCTCGGCGGGTGACGCGTAGGCGAGGTCGGTCGCCGAGAAGACCAGCCGCATCCGGTGCCCGGCCGCGAACTCGTGGTCGACGGCGGGCAATCGGACCTCGACCCGCTTGCCGCCGTCGGCGCCGTCGATGCGGTAGGGCGTGACGAGCTGGGAGGGCAGCACCTGCTTGGTGCCGTCCGGTGCGACGTCGTAGACCTTGGCGAAGAACACCGCGTCGGGGGAGCTGGAGCGGATCCGGACGGTGGTCTTCGGGCTGCCCGTGACGTGCACCGGCGTGGTCAGCGGCGCCGAGTCGAACCGGGCGTACTGGCCGGGGAAGTCCAGCGAGAGTCCGCCGGCGCCCAGGGAGGAGAGGTTGCCCAGGGCGCCCACTCCGGGGACCGCGGAGATGGCGGGCGGCCCGGCGCCCGCCGGATTGCCGAAGCGCTGCTCGCGGCCGGTGAGGCGGATCCGGTGCGGGTCGTTCTCCAGGCCGGTGTAGCGGTCCCCGCTCGCGCCGGTCAGCCGCAGCGCGCCGTTGGTGGAGTCGACTCCCCCGCTGCGGCTGATCCGGAAGGCGGGCCCGGTGTCCGCGCCCTTGTCGCCCTTGAGGTACCGGTCGAACCAGGCCCGGGTCCTGGTGGTGAGGCGGCCCGTCTCCCGGTCGCCGCCGTCGTGCCCGCCCGCGATCCAGTCGACGTCCACCGGGGCGCCGTTGCTGCGGATCTTCTTCTCCATGGCATCGGCCTGGTCGAGCGGGAACAGCGAATCGGTCTGGCCCTGCATGATCAGTGTGGGCACCCTGATGCGGTCGCCGACGGCCGACGGGCTGCGCTCCGCCAGCAGTTCGCGGGCGGCGGCGTCCGGCTTCCCGGCGACGGCCACCCGCTGGTACATCGCGCACAGGTCGGCCTCGAACCTGCCGCAGCCACCGGCCGCGGCCGGGCCGCGTCCCGGCGGGCCACCGGGGGCGCCGGCGGACCCGGTGGTGAAGAAGATCCCGGCCCACAGCTTCTTGAAGACACCGTTCGGGAACAGCGCGTCGGCGAGGTTCCAGTAGGTGATCTGCGGGGCGATGGCGTCCACCCGGGGGTCGTGCCCGGCCGCCAGCAGTGCGATGGCGCCGCCGTACGAGCCGCCGGCCACGCCCACCCGGGGGTCGCCCGCCTTGTCGAGGAGGACGTCGGGCCGCTTCGCCAGCCAGTCGATCAGCCGACTGACGTCGGCGACCTCGCGGTCCGGGTCGTTCAGGCCGATCTTGCCGGTGGACTTCCCGAAGCCGCGCGCCGACCACGTGAGCACGGCGTAGCCGTCCCGCGCCAGCTGTTCGGCCTGCGGGCGTACATCGTCCTTGCTGCCGCCGAATCCGTGGCCGAGCAGGACGGCGGGGCGGCGCTCGCCCGCGGCGCCCGGACCGGTGAAGTAGGAGGTGTCGATCCGCACCGTCTTCTTGCTGCCCGGCGTCTCGGGCATCGCCAGCGCCCGGTCCGCGCGGTGGACGGCGGGCGCGGCGTCCGAGGCGGTGGCCGCCCACGTTCCGCCGCCGATGAGCAGGGCCAGGGCGCCGGCGGCGGCGTACAGCCGCCGTCCGCGCAGTCGGAGATCCATGGCTGAATCCTAGGGACGGCCACTGACAGCCGGACCGCCCCGGGGTCGGAACCCCGCCGCCTCCGTGCGCAGTGGCGGCGCAGCGGCCCGTACCGCGTCCGTGGTGCGGGCCGCTGCCGGGGGCGCACAGCTGTGGTGGCGTGTGCCGCACCGTGCCCAGGGGCTCAGTACTGCGGCGGGCCGAAGCCGCCCTGGACCGGCGGATTGCCGGGCGGCATCGGCGGGACGCCGGCCGGTGGCGCGGGCGGGACGGGGCCCGGCTGCGGCGGGAAGGGCTGCTGCCAGGCGGCCTGCGGCGGGCCCTGGGGGCCGGGTGGCACGAAGCCGGGAACGGCGAACTGGAGGGCGGGCGCGGGCGGTTGCCAGCCGGAGGCGACCGGTTCGCCCTTGCCCATCAGCGCGAAGAGCGCGAGCGAGCCGAGCAGGTCCAGCATCCACTGCACGGTGCTGAGGATGCTCAGGCCCGGCGCGGAGTCGCTGATGCGGAAGAGGGTGCCGTTGTCCGCCAGCGCGATGACCGTCAGCACCGCGTTCGGCAGCAGGACGGTGGCGAGCCCCATCGCCAGGCCGCGGGCCGCCCCGCCGCGCAGCAGGCTGCTGAGGGCTCCGATGCCGGTCAGCGCCAGGATGACCAGCGCGTACCAGCCGGGGGCCAGGGCCGTCAGCGAGGTGAGGACGCCCTTGCCGAGGTAGAGCACGGTGACCGCGTCGGCGCCGCCGCCCTGGACCAGCATGGTGATCTGCCAGATCACCGAGCAGAGCGCCATGCCGCCCAGCACCAGGCCGCACAGCACGCTCGCGGCCTTCGCGGGGCGCAGCGGCGGAGCGCTGGGGGTGGGGCGCGGCCAGGACCGCATCCCGCAGAGCAGCACGATGCCGGCGAGGAAGGACAGCAGGAAGAGCGCCAGGCTGCCGAGGAAGACCGCTTCGAAGGGGCCGGCCGCCATGTCGGCCTTGAGGAACCAGCGGTTGTCGCCGGTGTGGTTGCCGGTGCTGATCATCGTCTGCACGGCGGTGGCGAAGGTGAGGGTGGTGGCGACGGCCAGCAGGCCGCCGGCCGCCCGGCGACCCGCGAAGGCCGCGATCACCGCGCTCAACTGCACGACGGCGAGGCCGCATTGCGTGGAGTTGCTGACCGCGTTGGTCCCGGCGATGCCCCGGCCGGTCCAGGCGTCCCACACCGCCGTCGCGCCGAACTCACTGAAGTCGTGGCCCAGCCAGAAGGCGGTGTAGAGGAAGAGGAGCAGGCAGCACGTTCCGCCGGTGATCCGTGCGCCCTTGGCCAGCGCCGTACTTCGTGGCATTGCGTCCCCCCGTGGTGGTGATGTGTACACGGCGGGAACCGTAGCAATCGCGCCACCGGCCGTCGTCCCGGACGGGCCCCGCCCCCTGCCGACGGGGAGCGGCAGGGGGCGGGCGTGCGGAGCGGACGCCCCGGAGGCGCCGGCGGGGCGCTTCCGGGGTGCGGCGCCGGTGTCAGTGGTTGCTGGGGAAGCCGAGGTTGATGCCGCCGTCGGACGGGTCGGGCCAGCGGGTGGTGACGACCTTGCCGCGGGTGTAGAAGTGCACGCCGTCGTTGCCGTAGATGTGGTGGTCGCCGAAGAGCGAGTCCTTCCAGCCGCCGAAGGAGTGGTAGCCGACCGGGACCGGGATCGGGACGTTCACGCCGACCATGCCGGCCTCGACCTCCAGCTGGAAGCGGCGGGCCGCGCCGCCGTCCCGGGTGAAGATGGCGGTGCCGTTGCCCCACGGCGAGGAGTTCATCAGCGCGATGGCCTCGTCGTAGGTCGCCACCCGCACGACCGACAGCACCGGGCCGAAGATCTCGTCGCGGTAGGCGTCCATCTCCGGGGTGACGTGGTCGAGCAGCGAGACGCCGATCCAGTGGCCGTCCTCGAAGCCCTCGACGGTGAAGCCCGTGCCGTCGATGACGACGTCGGCCCCCTGGGCGGCGGCGCCCTGGACGTACGAGGCGACCTTGTCGCGGTGGACCTTGGTGATCAGCGGGCCCATCTCGGACGCCGGGTCATTGCCGGGGCCGATGCGCAGCTTGCCGGCCCGCTCCTTGATCTTGCCGATCAGCGGGTCGGCGGTGTCGCCGACGGCGACGACGACGGAGATCGCCATGCAGCGCTCGCCCGCCGAACCGTACGCGGCGTTGATGGCGGCGTCCGCGGCCAGTTCGAGGTCGGCGTCCGGCAGCACCAGCATGTGGTTCTTGGCGCCGCCCAGCGCCTGCACCCGCTTGCCGTTGGCGGTGCCCGTGGTGTGGATGTAACGGGCGATGGGGGTGGAGCCGACGAAGGAGACGGCGGCGATGTCCGGGTGCTCCAGGATGCGGTCCACCGCGACCTTGTCGCCGTTGACGACGTTCAGCACGCCGTCGGGCAGGCCCGCTTCGGCCGCCAGCTCGGCGAGCTTGAGCGCCGCGCTCGGCACCTTCTCGCTGGGCTTGAGGACGAAGGTGTTACCGCAGGCCACGGCGAGGGGGAACATCCACATCGGCACCATGGCGGGGAAGTTGAACGGCGTGATGCCGGCGACCACGCCGAGGGACTGGCGGATCGAGGAGACGTCCACGCGGGTGGACACCTGGGTGGACAGCTCGCCCTTGAGCTTCTCGGAGATGCCGCAGGCCAGCTCGATGATCTCCAGGCCGCGGGCGACCTCGCCGAGCGCGTCGGAGTGCACCTTGCCGTGCTCGGCGGTGATCAGCTCGGCGATCTCGTCGCGGTGCGCGTCGATCAGCTCGCGGTAGCGGAACAGCACCGAGGTGCGCGCGGCGAGGGAGCTGGTGCCCCAGGTGCCGAACGCCTCCTTGGCGGCGGCGACGGCGGCGTCGACCTCGTCGACGGACGCGAAGGGGACCTGCTTCTCCTGGGCGCCGGTGGCCGGGTTGTAGACCGGACCGAAGTTGCCGGAGACGCCCTCGACGGGCTTGCCGCCGATCCAGTGGCTGAGGGTCTTCATGCGGGGGGCCTTTCCGGGTGGTGACGACAACGAGCTGAGATCACAGGTGACGGCGGCGGTCCGCGGCGTGCCGGTCGTACGCTGCGCGGGCCGCGACCGCCGCCGGACGCGTCGCGGTCTCGGCAACAGGAACATCCCACCAGGCTTGCGCTTCCGGCGCGCCCGGCACAGTGTCAGCCGTTTCGGTCTCGACATAGACACATGTGGGATGGTTCGCGCCACGCGCCTCGGCGAGCGCGGCGCGCAGCTCCCCGACGGTGCCCGCGCGGATGACGTGCAGGCCGAGGGACGCGGCGTTGGCGGCGAGGTCCACGGGCAGCGGGGCGCCGGTGTACGTGCCGTCGTCGGCGCGGAAGCGGTAGTCCGTGCCGAACCGTTCGCCGCCGGTCTCCTGGGAGAGCCCGCCGATGGAGGCGTAGCCGTGGTTCTGGATGAGGATGAGTTTGAGGGGGATGTCCTCCTGGACGGCGGTGACGATTTCGGTGGGGTTCATCAGATACGTGCCGTCGCCGACCAGGGCCCAGACCGGGCGCCCGGGGGCGGCGATGCCGACGCCGATGGCGGCCGGGATCTCGTAGCCCATGCAGGAGTAGCCGTATTCGACGTGGTACTGCCTGCGGGACCGGGCGCGCCAGAGTTTGTGCAGGTCACCGGGGAGCGAACCGGCGGCGTTGATGAGCACGTCGGTGTCGTCGGCGACCGCGTCGAGGGCGCCGAGCACCTGGGTCTGCGAGGGGCGTGCCGACGCGTCAGCGGCGGCGTAGGCCGCGTCGACCCGGCGTTCCCAGTCGGCCTTCGCGGCGCCGTAGCCGGCCTCGTACGCCGGGTCGACGCGGTGGTCCTTCAGCTCCCGGGTGAGCGCTTCCAGGCCGGTGCGGGCGTCGGCGACGAGGGAGGCGGCGCCGAGCTTGTGGGCGTCGAAGGAGGCGATGTTGAGGTTGACGAAGCGCACGCCGGGGGCGGCGAAGAGGGTCGCGGACGCGGTGGTGAAGTCGGTGTAGCGGGTGCCGACGCCGATGACGAGGTCGGCCTCGCGGGCGAGCCCGTCGGCGGTGGCGGTGCCGGTGTGGCCGATGCCGCCGATGTCCGCGGGGTGGTCGTGGCGCAGCGATCCCTTGCCGGCCTGGGTGGCGGCGACGGGGATGCCGGTGGTGTCGGCGAAGGCCCGCAGGGCGCCCTCGGCCTCGCTGTGGTGGACGCCGCCGCCGGCGATCAGCAGCGGCCTGCGGGCGGCGCGGATCGCCGCCACCGCCGCGGCCAGGGCGTCGGCGTCGGGGGCGGGGCGGGTGACCCGCCAGACCCGGTCGGCGAAGAACTCCTCGGGCCAGTCGTACGCCTCGGCCTGCACGTCCTGCGGCAGGGCGAGGGTGACCGCACCGGTCTCCACCGGGTCGGCGAGCACCCGCATGGCCTGGAGGGCGGCCGGGATCAGCGCTTCGGGGCGGGTGACGCGGTCGAAGTAGCGGGAGACCGGGCGCAGCGCGTCGTTGACGGAGACGTCGCCCGCGCAGGGGACTTCGAGCTGCTGGAGCACCGGTTCGGCGGGCCGGGTGGCGAAGGTGTCGCCGGGCAGCAGCAGTACGGGGATGCGGTTGACGGTGGCGAGCGCGGCGCCGGTGACGAGGTTGGTGGCGCCGGGGCCGATGGAGGTGGTGACGGCCTGGGCGCGGAGCCGGTCGGACTGGCGGGCGTAGCCGACGGCGGCGTGCACCATGGCCTGTTCGTTGCGGCCCTGGAGGTAGGGCAGGTCCTCGTGCGACTCCAGGAGCGCCTGGCCGATGCCGGCGACATTGCCGTGGCCGAAAATACCCCAGCAGGCGGTGATCAGTCGCTGCCGACGGCCGTCCCGCTCGGTGTACTGGTGGGCGAGGAACGCCACCAGGGCCTGCGCGACGGTGAGGCGTCGGGTGGTCATCGGGCTTCTCCTGCGGGCGCGGTGTAGAGGGGGAGGCGTGTGTCGACGGGCTGTTCGGGCCAGGTGGCGCGGATCCAGCCGTGATCGGGGTGGTCGCAGATCAGCCACTCGCGGGTCTCGCCGGGGCCCGCCATGACGTTGAGGTAGTACATGGCGTGGCCGGGGGCGGCGATGGACGGGCCGTGCCAGCCGTCGGGGATGAGGACGGCGTCGCCGCTGCGGACCTCGGCGAGCACGTCGGTGCCGCGGCCGCGGCCGGAGGGGGTGACGCGCTGGTAGCCGACGCCTTCCGTACCGTGCGCCGGCTCGATCTCGAAGTAGTAGATCTCCTCCAGTTCGGACTCCTCACCGGGGCGGCAGGTGTCGTGCTTGTGCGGCGGGTAGGAGGACCAGTTGCCGCCCGGGGTGAGGACCTCGACCGCGATGAGCTTGTCGCAGTCGAAGGTGCCGGCGGCGCCGAAGTTGTTGACCTGGCGGGAGCAGTTGCCGGTGCCGCGCAGTTCCACGGGGACGTCGGAGGCGGGGCCGTAACGGGCCGGCAGGCGGCGCGCGCAGCGGGCGCCGGTGAGCGCGAACCGGCCGCCGGCGTCGCTCGCGATCCGCACCTCGGCGTCGCGCGGGACGTACGCGAAGTCCGTGACGCCGCTGAACACGCTCGCGCGCCCCGCCAGTTGGAATCTTTCGCCGCTGTCGGTGGCGACCGTGCAGCCGCCGGAGAGGGGCAGCACGATCCATTCGCTGTCGCCGGTGGCGAAGGCGTGCCGGCCGCCGGGGGGCAGGTCGAGGACGCGCAGCGAGGAATGGCCCCAACCGGCTTTCTCCGGCGCGATGTCCAGGGCGTACCCGCCGGCGGCGCCCCGACCGGCCCTGACGTGGAAGTCCAGGGCTCCGGGAGCCGCCGCGTGGTACCCGTTTTCCGCAAACTCAGCACTCATGACCACAAGTCTCCTACTCACCACTGACAGTTACAGGAGTCCGACGGCGGTGTCGACGGCCGCCGCGACATCACCGTCCGCCGGATAGAGCAGTGACCGGCCGACGACCAGCCCCTGCACGGTCGGCAGCCGCAGCGCCGCGCGCCACTTCTCGTACGCGGCCTCCTGGTCGGCGACGGTCCGGCCGATGTCGCCGCCGAGCAGCACGGTCGGCAGGGTGGTGGTCTCGCAGACCCGGGCCATCGCGTCGGGGTCGTCGGTGACCGGCAGCTTGAGCCAGGTGTAGGCGGAGGTGCCGCCGAGTCCGGAGGCGATGGCGACGGAGCGGGTGACGGCTTCGGGGCTGAGGTCGTTGCGGACCGCGCCGTCGATCCGGCGGGAGAGGAACGGCTCGACGAAGAGCGGCAGTTGCCGTGCGGCCATCGCGTCGATGGCGCGGGCGGTGGACTCCAGCGTGGTGAGCGATCCGGGGTCGCCGTAGTCGACGCGGAGCAGGAGCTTGCCGGCGTCGAAGCGGAGCCGGGCGATGTCCTCGGGCCGGTACCCGGTGAACCGGTCGTCCATCTCGAAGGAGGCGCCCGCGATGCCGCCACGGTTCATGGAGCCCATGACGACCTTGCCCTCCAGGGCGCCGATGAGGAGCAGGTCCTCCAGGATGTCGGCGGTGGCGAGCACGCCGTCCACGCCGGGGCGCGACAGTGCGAGGACGAGGCGTTCGAGCAGGTCGAGGCGGTTGGCCATGGCGAGTTTCCGGTCGCCGACGGCGAGCGCGCCGCGGGCCGGGTGATCGGCCGCGACGATCATGAGGCGGCCGCTGTCACCGATGAGCGGGCGGCGGGCGCGCCGGGCGGCGGCCTCCGCGACGGCTCCGGGATGCCGGGCCCGTAGCGCCGGGAGGTCACTGATCCGAGGGGTCACGGGTCGACTCACCTTCTTGTAGTGCACAGGTGCGAGGGGGTGGAACGGGATATCCACCGGGCGGGCTGGATCACCGGCCGGCGAGGAAGGCGTCGACCTCGTCGGCGGTCGGCATGGCGGACGAGCAGGCGAGCCGGGAGGCGACGAGCGCGCCGGCCGCGTTGGCGTGCCGCATCATGGGCTCCAGGTCCCAGCCGCCGAGCAGGCCGTGACAGAGCGAGCCGCCGAACGCGTCGCCCGCGCCCAGGCCGTTGACGACCTCCACGGGGGTGGGCGGCACCGCGGCGCTGCGGCCGTCGCGGTGCACGGCGAGTACGCCCTTGGGGCCCTGCTTGATGACGGCCAGTTCGACGCCCATGTCGAGCAGCGCCCGCGCGCAGGCCCGGGGTTCGCGCAGCCCGGTGGCGACCTCGGCCTCGTCGAGGTTGCCGACGGCGACGGTGGCGTGCGCGAGCGCCGCTTCGTAGTACGGACGGGCGCGCGCCATGGCCGCGGCGCCACCCGCGCCGCCGTCACCGGACGCGCCGCCTTCGCCGCCCCAGAACATCGGCCGCCAGTCGAGGTCGAAGACGGTGGGGCCGGCCTTGGCGCGGGCTTCCAGGGCGGCGAGGGTGGCGCTGCGGCTGGGCTCCTCGCACAGGCCGGTGCCGGTGATCCAGAAGATCCGGGCGGCGCGCAGCGCGTCGCGGTCCAGCTCTTCGGGGCGGATGACCAGGTCGGGGGCCTTGGGGCGGCGGTAGAAGTAGAGCGGGAAGTCGTCCGGGGGGAAGATCTCGCAGAACGTCACCGGCGTCGGGTAGGCGTCCACCGGGGTGACCCAGCGGTCGTCCACGCCGAACTCCCGCAGTGCCTGGTGGATGTAGTCGCCGAACGGGTCGCGTCCGGTACGGCTGATGACGGCACAGCGGCGGCCGAGCCGGGCGGCGGCGACCGCGACGTTGGTGGCCGAGCCGCCGAGGAACTTCCCGAAGGTCTCCACCTGCGCGAGCGGCACGCCGGTCTGCAGCGGATAGATGTCCACCCCGATGCGGCCCATCGTGATCAGGTCGTACGGCTCGGTCATACGGGCCCCTTCGGTTCGGCCGGGCGCGGCGGTTCGGCGGGTTCGGTTCTGAGCACAGGTCTAACGGGGCAGTTCAGACGCTGTCAATAGTTTGTCCTTACATTCGGACGTCCAGATTCGACGGAGGTGTACCCCCGCTCCACATGCCGACCGGATGACAAAGTCCTTAAGTCCTTATGTCAGGACGAAGTCTTGACACTCCCCGGGGCGCCATGAAGGCTGTGCCCCATCACCCCACTCCAGCGCCTCCCGGTCACCGCCGACCGGCGAGAGGAGAGCCGCCGCATGTCCGCACCCCGTGCCGCCTCGCCCGTTCTGGACCGCATCCGGGTAGGTTCCGCACCCGATTCCTGGGGAGTCTGGTTCCCCGACGACGCACAGCAGGTCCCCTGGGAGCGCTTCCTCGACGAGGTCTCCGAAGCGGGCTACGACTGGATCGAACTCGGCCCGTACGGCTACCTCCCCACCGACCCCGCCGTGCTCCACCAGGAGATCGCCCGCCGCAGCCTCAAGGTCTCGGCCGGCACGATCTTCACCTCGCTGCACCACGGCCCCGGCGTCTGGGACAAGACCTGGGCGCACGTGTCCGAAGTCGCCACGCTCACCCGGGCGATGGGCGCGGGACACCTCGTCGTCATCCCGTCCTTCTGGCGGGACGACAAGACCGCCGAGGAACTGGAGCCGCGCGAACTGACCGTCGAGCAGTGGAAGAACCTCACCACCGGCATGGAGCGGCTGGGCAAGCGGGTCCGCGACGCATTCGGGCTCGACATCGTCGTCCACCCGCACGCCGACACCCACATCGACACCGAGGCGCACGTCGTCCGCTTCCTCGACGGCACCGACTCCGACCTGGTCAACCTCTGCCTGGACACCGGCCACTACTCCTACTGCGGCGGCGACAACGTCAAGCTGATCCGCACCTACGGCGAGCGGATCGGCTACCTCCACCTCAAGCAGGTCGACCCGGAGATCCTCGCCGACGTCACCGCCAAGGGCACCCCCTTCGGACCCGCCGTCCAGCAGGGCGTGATGTGCGAACCGCCGCTGGGCGTGCCCGCGCTGCCGCCCGTCCTGGAGGCCGCGCAGGAGCTGAACGTCGACCTCTTCGCCATCGTCGAGCAGGACATGTACCCCTGCCCGCCCGACCAGCCGCTGCCGATCGCCCGGCGCACCCGCCGCTTCCTGCACTCCTGCGGCGCCTGAGCCGGAGGCCGCCGGAGAGCCGTCAGCAGCACGTCACCCCGTAGCAGGTAAGGACTTGAGGACGACATGACTTCACACGGAACGCTGGGCGTGGCCGTCATCGGCACCGGCCGGATGGGCTCCGACCACGTACGCCGGATCAACGATGTGATCAGCGGCGCGCGGGTGGCCGCGGTGGCCGACATCGATGCCGCCAGGGCCGAGCATCTCGCCGGCGGCATCGAAGGATGCACCCCGTACACCGACCCGGCCGCGGCCATGGACGACCCCGCCGTGGACGCCGTCCTCATCGCCTCACCGGGCCCCGCGCACGAGGCCGCGCTGCTCACCGCGTTCGCCCGCGACCTGCCGGTGCTGTGCGAGAAGCCGCTCACCCCGGATCCGGCATCCGCGCTGCGCGTCCTGGCCGCCGAGCAGGAGCTGGGCCACCGCCGCGTCCAGGTCGGCTTCATGCGCCGCTACGACGCCGACTACCTTGCGCTCAAGTCCCGTCTACAGCAGGGCGTTCACGGCCGCCCGCTGATGCTGCACAACAAGCACCGGAACGCGGACACGCCGCCCGGCTTCACCAACGCGATGATGATCCACGACTCGGTGGTGCACGAGATCGACGTGACCCGCTGGCTGCTGGACGAGGAGATCACCGCCGTCCGGGTGCTGCGCCCCGCGCCCACCGCGAACGCCCCCGAAGGGCTCAGCGACCCCCAGCTGATCCTCTTCGAGACGGCGGCCGGCCAGGTCGTGGACACCGAACTCTTCGTCAACTGCGGCTTCGGCTACCAGGTCTCCTGCGAGGCGGTCTGCGAGGCGGGCACCGCACGGATCGGCGACGACCGCGGCGTGTTCGTCAACGCCGCGGGCCGCTGGGGCGGCACCCTCACCCCCGGCTTCGTCGAGCGTTTCGAGGAGGCGTACGACCGGCAGGTGCAGCGCTGGGTCGACGCCACCCGGCGCGGCGAGGTCGAGGGCCCCAGCTGCTGGGACGGCTACGCGGCGGCCGCGGTGTGCGAGGCCGGCGTCCGTGCGCAGCAGTCCGGCGAGCGCGTCACCGTCGAACTGGCCGAACGGCCCGCGCTCTACAGCTGACCCCGCGCCGCCCCCTTCCGACGGCCGCCCCTCCCTCGCAGCGGCGGCCGTCGCCGCGACGCCCGGTGCCCCGCCCCGAAAGGCTCCCCCTCCATGCGCATTGCCCTTGACCCGTACATGTTCCGCCATGTCCCGCTGCTCGAACTTCCCTCCCTGGTGGCCGAGTTGGGATACGAGTGGATGGAGCTGTCGCCGCGCGACGACGTCACCCCGTTCTTCCTCCACCCCCGTATCGACGACGCGACCGTCGCCGCCTTCCGTAAGGAGCTGTCCGCGGCCGGCGTCGGCATCTCCTCCGTACTGCCGCTCTTCGCACGCGAGGGCATCAAGCTCGCGCTCGAACCGCATCCGGACGACTTCATCGAGGACGGGCGGGCCGCCGTCGACCTGATCCGGGGCGTCAACTCCCCCCTCGTGTCGTTCCTCTACTGCGCGCCGCACAACTTCCACCAGGGCAACGACGCCCCTGGCATCCTGCGGCACGCCGGGCCACTGACCACCGCGGTGCATCTGGCCGACACCTTCGACCACACCGGCTCGTCCGGCCTGCGGTACATCGTCAACCCGCCCGGTTCCGCCGCCCGCATCCACCAGCATCTGGACATCGGCCAGGGCGAGGTGGACTTCGACGAGCTGTTCCGGGAACTGGCCGCGACGGGATTCGACGGCACCCTGGTGTCCTCCGTCTTCGCCTGGGAGGAGCGGGCGGCAGAGTCGTCCCGCTTCATGCGCGCGGCCATCGACCGCTACGTCAAGGCGAACTGGAGCTGACGGTGGACGCTCCGACCCGCCCGACGGCACCGGCAGGGCCGCGTGAGAGTGCCGCCGCCCGTGCCGCCAAGCGCTTCATCGTCGGCATCGCTGCCATCGCCGCGCTCGGCGGTGCCCTGTTCGGCTACGACACCGGGGTGGTGTCCGGCGCCCTGCCCTTCATGGAGGTCCATTTCGGCCTGTCCTCACTGGGCGAAGGGCTCATCACCAGCGCCCTGTTGATCGGCGCGGCGTTCGGTTCGCTGGCCGGCGGACGGATGGCGGACTCGCTGGGCCGCCGCGACTCCCTGCTGTGGGCGGGCGCGGTGTTCATCGGCGGGGCGCTGGCCGTGGCGCTCGCGCCGACGGTCCCGTTCATGGCGGTGGCGCGTTTCGTGCTGGGCCTGGCCGTCGGCAGCGCGTCGGTCATCACCCCGCTGTACCTCTCCGAGATCGCGCCGCCGCACATCCGCGGCCGGCTGGTGTCCTTCAACTCGCTGATGATCGTGAGCGGTCAGCTGCTCGCGTATCTGATCAATGCCGTGCTGGCGCAGTGGGAGGCGTGGCGCTGGATGCTCGGCATGGCCGCGCTGCCCGCCGTGGCGCTGTTCGCCGGCCTGTTCTTCCTGCCCGACACCCCCCGCTGGTACATCAGCAGGGGCCGTCCGGACGACGCGGCGCGGGTGCTGCGCCGTACGCTGCCCGCCGGGGAGGTCGCCGCGGAGCTGGCGCGCATCGACCGGGCGCGCAACCTGGAGGCGGATGCCCGGCGAAGTGCCTGGCAGGAGCTGCGGACACCGTGGGTGCGGCGGCTGCTGCTGGTCGGGATCGGTCTTGCGGTCGTCCAGCAGATCACCGGCGTCAACGCCGTCATCTACTTCGCGCCCAAGATCCTCGCGTCGACGGGTCTCGGCACCAGTGCGGCGATCACCGCCACCATCGCCGTCGGAGCGGTCTCCGTGGTCGCCACGGCCATCGGGATGTCGCTCATCGACCGGGTGGGCCGCCGTCCGCTGCTGCTCACCGGCCTGGCCGGGATGACGGTGTCGCTGGCCCTGCTGGGCGCGTCCTTCCAGCTTCCGCGCTCCACCGCGGTCAGTGTGCTGGTGCTCGCCCTGATGGTGCTCTACATGGGCTTCATGCAGGGGACGCTGAACACCGGGGTGTGGCTGCTGCTCGCGGAGATGTTCCCGCTCAAGGTCCGGGGGCTGGCCATGGGTGCGGCGGTGTTCGTGATGTGGCTGGTCAACTTCGCGGTGGCGCTGGCCTTTCCGTTGCTGCTCGACGCGATCGGCGCCGGCCTCACGTTCTGGTTCTTCGGCGTGATGTGCGTGCTGTCGCTGCTCTTCTGCAAGCGGTACGCACCGGAGACCAAGGGGCTGGCCCTGGAGGATCTGGAACAGGAACTGCGCAGGGCGGAACCGTAGGAGGCCCGGCGTGCGTGGATACGGGCGCCGACGGCCGTCGAGAAGTTCCCGGAGGCGAAGCATCTGACCGCCGGCAGAGGCCGGCGCGCCGGGCCGTGTCACATCTTCGTCACTGCCGTACCACCCATGTCACAACTGTCACGATTGCGCGGGTTGTGCGTCACAGGCGCTCAACAGCCGCGGCCTGCCGGTCACTCGGTGTCGTTGTGCAGGGACAGGGTGAGTGATCATCCACGTCGTATGCGGCAGTCCGCCGGCTCGCACCGGGCCGGCCCCGCGTACGTTCCCAGGGAGGTGCCGCAGAGATGACCGACCGGAGGCTCTGGTCGTACAAGGAGATCGCCGCACACATCCGGGTGCAGCCGGACACCGTACGTTCGTACCGCAAGAACGGTCTGCTACCCGATCCGGACCTGGTGGAGGGCGGCAGACCCTACTGGCTCGCCGACACGGTCAGAGCCTGGGCGGCCCGCAGACCAGGACATCGCGGAGGACGTTAGCCCCACCCGCCCGTCCGCCGGCCCCGCGTCCCACCTGCGCGGGGCCTTCACCGTGCCTGCGGGCGGCGGGAGTTCGCGGGGCTGCTGCCGCGAGCGGGCGGGCCGCCTACGCTCTTGGCATGGCGAAGACACCTCACCCCTCAGGCCGGACAGCGGTCATCGGCGCCGGCGGCATCGGCGGCTACGTCGCCGCGCTCGCGCACCGGTCCGGGCTCGATGTCACGCTGTGCGTGCGGACGCCGGTCGACGGCATCAGCGTCACCAGCGGCGGCAGCACCTGGCACGCCGCGGTCCCCGCCCGCACCGACCCCGGCCTGGCGACACCCGCCGACTGGGTGCTGCTGACCACCAAGGCGCAGGACACCGCGGGCGCCGAGCCCTGGCTGCGGCGGCTGTGCGGGCCCGGCACCACCGTCGTCGTCCTGCAGAACGGCGTCGGCCACCGGGAGCGCGTCGCCCCGTACGTCCCCGAGGGCACAGGCGTACTGCCGGCCCTCTGCTACCTCTCGGCGGAACGGACCGCTCCGGGGCGGATCACCCACCACATCGCCAGCGAACTCCACGTACCGGAAGGCCCGTTGGGGCAGCGATTCGCACAGTTGCTGGCGGACAGCGACCTCAACGTCACCCAGGTCGCCGACTTCACCACGGCCGCCTGGCGGAAGCTGCTCACCAACCTGGCGGCCAACCCGATCACGGCACTGCTCCAGCAGCGGATGGGAGTCTTCCGCGATCCGGACATGGCAGCGCTCACCCGTGACCTGCTGACCGAGGCGGCGACGGTGGCCCGCGCCGAGGGCGCTCAGCTCGGCCGGTCCGATGTGGAAGGGACGCTGGAGATCTACGCGATGGTGCCGCCGGACGGCGGTTCGTCGATGCTCTACGACCGGCTGGCGGGACGCCCGCTGGAGCACGAGTACCTGACGGGCCCGGTGGTCGCGGGCGGCGAACGGCACGGCATCGCCACGCCGTTGAACCGGATGCTGCTGACCCTGCTCCGGGCGGTCGACCGGGAACTGCGGGGAGAACGGGCCGATGGCTGACGGGTCTTGACGGACCGGGTGGTCGGGGTGGCGGCCGGACATACGCCGGCCGCCTCCCCTGACGCTCACCGCGGCGGTGCGGTGGTACCGCGGATCTCCAGGGACGGGGCGACGAGTTGGCGCTCGGCGGCCCGCTCGGGGTGCGCCATCCGCTCCAGCAGGCAGCGCCCGGCGCGGCGGCCCATGTCGCCGCTCGTGTTGTTGACGCTGCTCAGCCAGAGGTGCCGGATGCGGGCGAGGTAGGTGTTGTCGCAGCCGATGAGGGAGAGGTCGCGGGGCACGTCCAGGCCCAGCTCCTGCGCGGCCGACAGGGCACCCACCGCACAGATGTCGTTGAACGCGAAGACGGCGGTGGGGCGTGGCCCGTCGGCCGGTCCGCCGAGCAGGCGCACGGCGGCGCGGTAGCCGCCTTCCTCGGTGGGTTCGCCCGGCTCGACCACCGCGCCGTCCACGAGACCGGCCTCGGCCATCGCCGCCTCGAAGCCGCGCCGCCGCAGCGCGCCGACGCTGCCACGGCCCGCGATGTGGGCGATGCGGCGGTGACCGAGACCGATGAGGTGCGCGGTGGCGAGGCGAGCGCCCCGTTCGTCGTCGTTCGCGATGGTGTCCACCCGCGGCAGCCGCGGCTCGTGGGTGCCGGCGACGACGACCGGCAGGCGGGCCGCGGCCGTGGCGAGCGCGTCGGGGTCCGGCAGCGTGCCGACCGCGACCAGGCCGTCGACCCGCAGCTCCAGGAAGGCGCGGGTGAAGTCCTCGCCGGTGCGCTGCCCCAGCCGCCCGTCGGCCATCAGCATCCGCAGGCCATGCGCGTGCAGTACGGAGTTCAGGCCGTCCAGGACCTCGGCGAACCACGGGTTGCGCAGGTCGTTGACGATCACGCCGACGGTGTGCGTGCGGCGGGCGACCAGGCTGCGGGCGGCAGCGTTCGGGCGGTAGCCCAACTCGTCGATGGCCGCCAGGACGGCCTGCCGTTTGGCGTCGCTGACCCGGGGCGACCCCTGAATCACCAGCGAGACCAGCGACTTGGAGACACCCGCGCGCTCCGCGACACCGCGGATCGTCGGGGGCCGCTCCCCGCCCGCCCCTTCTTTGGACCGTTCCATGCGCGAAATCCTGCCATTCACCCCGAACGGCGTCAACGCGCCTGCTTCGCAAGGGTTGACATGCGGACATCCAAACCTGGAGGGTGCGGGCAACCGGGAGTTGGACCGTTCCAATATCCCGTTTCCCCTCCCCGTCCCGCCCCTGGAAAGGACCGAGGCATGAAGATCGGACTGATCGGCACCGGCCGCATCGGCGCGTTCCACGCCGAGACCCTCCGCAGCGTCCCCGGCGTCACCGATCTCGTCGTCGCCGACGCGGACACCGCCCGCGCCGCGTCACTCGCCGCCGCCCTCGGCATCCGGGCGGCCGGCAGCATCGACGACCTCTACGCCGACGGGCTCGACGGCGTGGTGATCACCGCGGCCACCAGCGCCCACGCCCCGCTGATCCACCAGGCTCTGGACGCCGGGGTGCCGGTGTTCTGCGAGAAGCCGGTGGCCCTGGACGTCGCGGGCACCCGCGGCGTGGTAGAGCGCGCACGGGACGGTGCGGTGCCGGTGCAGATCGGCTTCCAGCGCCGCTTCGACGCCGGATACCGCGCCGCCCGCGAGGCGTTGCGCTCCGGCGAACTGGGCTGGCTGCACACCCTGCGCGCCTGCACCAGCGACCGGACACCGCCGCCGGCCGGCTACATCCCCACGTCGGGCGGCCTGTTCCGCGACTGCAGCATCCACGACTTCGACATCCTGCGCTGGCTCACCGGCCGCGAGGTGGTCTCGGTCTACGCCCAAGGCGCCAACCGCGGCGCGGACTTCTTCGCCGCGGGCGGCGACGTCGACACCTGCGCGGCACTGCTGCGCTTCGACGACGACACCCTGGCCACCGTCACCGCGACCCGCTACAACGGCGCGGGCCACGACGTCCGGCTGGAGGTCTGCGGCTCCGAGGGGGCGCGGTTCGTTGGCCTCGACGACCGGGCGCCGCTGTCGTCGGCCGAACCACGGCTCTCCTGGCAGCGGGCGGACACCCCGTACGCCACCTTCATGGAGCGCTTCCACGACGCGTACGTGACCGAGCTGGGGGTCTTCGCCGAGGTGGCGGCGGGCCGGGCGCCCAGCCCCTGTTCACCCGCCGAGGCACTGGAGGCGCTGTACGTGGCGGAGGCGTGCGAGCGGTCACGCAGGACGGGCGAGCCGGTCGCCCTGGCGGACGTCCGCGGCGCGGCGGGCGCGTGAGCAGTACCGGACCGTGACGGGTGAGGGCGCCGGTGCGCCGTACTGCCGGTGGGGTCTCCGGCGTGCGCCGCGGGCTCATCCCGGCCCGGCTTCCCTGGCGGGCAGTGCCGGCGGCGCGGCACCGAGGTCGAACCGCCAGTCGTGCGCGCGCAGGGCGTGGCCCTTGGGGTATTCGACGGTGCACTCCCCGCGGAGGGTGAAGCCGGCCCTGCGGCAGACGGCGTTGGACGCCGCGTGGCACACCGCGGGGAAGGCGTGCAGCGCGCGGTGGCGGCCCTCGGCACGGGCCGCGTCGATGACGGCCCGCGCCGCGGCCACCGCAATGCCCCGGCCCTGGAATTCCGGCAGCACGCCCCAGCCCGTTTCGTAGACCGGCCCATTCTGCCCGGCCTGCTCCCAGAACCCGATCGAACCGGCCACGTCGCCCGTCGGCAGCAGCACGATCGCGTACATCCGGCCGGGGCCCGACAGGTCGCGGTAGCGACGGTGCCGGTCGACGAGTCGCTGTGCGGATTCGGGACCGCCCAGGTAGGCCGTCATCCGCGGGGAGTTGAGGCGGCGCAGCAGGGCCGCGCCGTCCGCCGGCCATGGCGCGAGGCGCACCCGTGGCGCTGCGGGTGCGCCCGTGGGGGCCGTGGCGCCGTGGTCCCTGCCGCTGCTCGGCTCAGAGGTCATAACGGCACGGTAGAGGCGGGCACTGACAGTCGGGCCACGGCCGCCGCGCGGGCCCGGTGACGGCAGGTGCGGGCGTGATGTCCGGCGCCATGGTGGCGGCCGGTGCGGAAGTCGGGTTCGGGGCCGCGGGGGTTGCAGGTGCGGTGGTGGCCGGTGCGGCTGCCCGTCCGTGGCCTTCCGGTCCTGACCCGCCGCCGGTGCCGTCGTCGCCGGTCGCGCCGCCGGTCCTCCGGCCGCTGCCGCGCCGGTTCCCGGGCGCGCCTTTGGTGGGGCCGTCCGTCCGGCGGCCGCCGGACGGGCCGTCGTCGGGGAGCCGGGCGGCGCGGCGGCGGGCCGTCCACTGAACGGCGGTGGCGAGGGCGGCGACGGCGCAGGAGACGCCGATGCCGATGCCGGCCGAGTGGAGCCGGTTGTCCGCCACGGCGCTGCCGAGGTAGCCGAGGCCGACGGAGTAGGTCGCCCACACCGCCTCGGCGATGCCGGTGCCGAGCGCGTACTTGCGCAGCGGGTAGTGCAGCACGCCGGAGGCCACGGCGCCGATGATGCGGCCGCTGGGCAGAAAGCGCACCGCGATGACGAACGGGATTCCGTAGCGCTCGATCCGTCGGGACGTCCATTCCATGAGGGCGCGGCGGCGGGCGCGGCGCCGCATCCAGGCGCGTGCCGGGCCGCCGAACCGCCGCGCGATGAGGTACATCAGGACGTCGCCCAGGGCGGCGCTGCCTGCCACGATCAACAGGACGAGCGGAAGGCAGAGGTCTCCGTGGGAGGCGAGCACTCCGGCGGCGACGAGCAGGGCCGAGTTGGGGACCAGTGGCGGCAGCGTGGTGAGCACGAGCAGGCCGTAGAGGGCCAGTACGTTCATCCGGCCGCCTCCTCGGATCCGCCGCGGGCCGTACTCACCAGGCTGACGGGTGGTGCTGCGGGCGGCAACGCGTACGAGGTGCCACGGGGCGCGCCGAAGCTTGGATTGATACCCCCTAGGGGTATAACGTGAGGCCCGTCGGCCGTACCCGCCACCTCCGGCGCCCGTGCGGCACTTCGGCATCCCACGGAACGCATCGGCACCACGAGGAGATTCCCATGACCGCCGCATCGACGAACGGCTCCTGCTGCACCCCCGAAGGCTCCTGCCGGTCCGGCTCCGTCGCGACGGAACCGGCCGGGGTCACGGCGACCTACCGGGTCACCGGCATGACCTGCGGCCACTGCGAAGGCGCGGTGAAGTCCGAGATCGCGGAGATCGCCGGCGTCAGCTCGGTCGAGGCGGTGGCCGCCACCGGCCTGGTGACCGTGGCGTCCCAGGCCCCGCTCGACGACGCCGCCGTGCGCGAGGCCGTCGACGAGGCGGGCTACGAACTCGTGGGCCGGGCCTGACAGTCACACCCGGCCCGGCGCGCGGACACGGGACGGGACGACGGAGCGGAAGGGCGGCCCGGCGCGAGGGCGAGAGGCCGCCCGGTCCGCCCGGCACCGGCGCCCGGCGGCGCGGCCGGATCTCGATCCCCGGCATTCACAAATCTCTCACAACCGGCACAACACCCATACGCGAGGCCCGTGATCTTCAACTCGCGCCCCTTGACCACATTCGCCCCTATATGGCAAGAGACCCAGATCACAGAGTTCTGAACGTAACCATTGAGGGGGGTCGAGAGTCTAACCGGGCGTGCAGGCACCCCGGCGGGGCCTGCACGGCAACAGCCGTGCTGATCTTGGGGGATCATGCCCGGCTACGCGTGGCCGGGGCGACGCGCCCGGGGAGCTTTGAGCGGCCCTCCCGAATGTGCGCGTCCCGGCAGATCGCGGTGCACCCTGAACGCCCGGACGGATCCCGTGGGGGGAATCCGAACCGGGACATGGGAAGCGCCCCGTGCTCTGGACCCGTGGGGGGATCTGGAGGCGGGGCGCTTTCGTTTTCCCTGCCGCGGCACCACCCGCGAACGCCTCCGGCCCCCGCCCGGTGGGGGCGGGGGCCGGAGCCGGTGTCACAGCGCGTGGCGCGAGGCCGTCAGCGCTCCTCGACCGGGATGAAGTCGCGCTCGACGGTGCCGGTGTAGATCTGCCGCGGGCGGCCGATGCGGGAACCGGGCTCCTTGATCATCTCGTGCCACTGGGCGATCCAGCCGGGAAGCCGGCCGAGCGCGAAGAGCACGGTGAACATCTCGGTGGGGAAGCCCATGGCCCGGTAGATCAGGCCGGTGTAGAAGTCGACGTTCGGGTAGAGCTTGCGCTCGACGAAGTAGTCGTCGGAGAGCGCGTGCTCCTCCAGCTTGAGGGCGATGTCCAGCAGCTCGTCGGACTTGCCGAGCGCCGAGAGGACGTCGTGCGCCGCCGCCTTGATGATCTTCGCCCGGGGGTCGAAGTTCTTGTAGACGCGGTGCCCGAAGCCCATGAGCTTCACGCCGTCTTCCTTGTTCTTCACCTTGCGGATGAAGGAGTCGACGTCGCCGCCGTCCCGCTGGATGCCTTCCAGCATCTCCAGCACGGACTGGTTGGCGCCGCCGTGCAGCGGGCCCCACAGGGCGTTGATGCCGGCCGAGATCGAGGCGAAGAGGTTCGCCTGCGAGGAGCCGACCAGACGCACGGTGGAGGTCGAACAGTTCTGCTCGTGGTCCGCGTGCAGGATCAGCAGCTTGTCCAGGGCGCCCACGACGACCGGGTCGAGGTCGTACTCGGCGGCCGGCACGGAGAAGGTCATCCGCAGGAAGTTCTCGACGTACCCGAGGTCGTTGCTCGGGTAGACGACGGGGTGGCCGACCGACTTCTTGAAGGCGTACGCCGCGATCGTCGGCAGCTTGGCCAGCAGCCGGATCGTGGAGATGTGCCGCTGCTGCTCGTCGAACGGGTTGTGGCTGTCCTGGTAGAACGTCGACAGCGCGCTGACGACCGACGACAGCATGGCCATCGGGTGGGCGTCCCGGGGGAAGCCGTCGTAGAAGCGCTTGACGTCCTCGTGCAGCAGGGTGTGGTACGTGATGTCCTGCTGGAAGTTCGAAAGCTGGTCGACGGTGGGCAGCTCACCGTTGATCAGCAGATAGGCGGTCTCGACGAACGTGCTGCGCTCTGCAAGCTGCTCGATCGGGTAGCCGCGGTAGCGCAGAATCCCCTGCTCACCGTCCAGATAGGTGATCGCGGATTTATACGCAGCGGTGTTGCCGTAACCGGAATCCAGGGTCACCAGACCGGTCTGGGCGCGCAGCTTCGAGATGTCGAAGCCCTTGTCGCCGACGCTGCTGTCGACGATCGGGTAGCTGTATTCGCCGTCCCCGTAACGCAGTACTACAGAGTTGTCGCTCACGTCATCCCTCACCGACGTTGTGCCTCTTCTTCGAGGTGCCCTGACTGCCTATACCTTCCCCCATTTGGACCTTGGATGTGCACTCGGGGTCGGCCATAGGGCCTCTAGGCGGCACTCAGTGCCGCCTACCTGCCCATCCTGCTCCCCTTCGCCCCGATAAGGGAAGTCGGGCGCACCCTCATATCGCTCCCGCGAGCCGGTGATCCAGCGCAGTGCACCGCCGACCGGCGGATACGGTGCGAACGGCCTGCCCCAGGGCCCTGCGGGAGCCCACCAGCACCACCAATCGTTTTGCCCGGGTCACAGCGGTATACAACAGGTTGCGCTGCAACATCATCCAGGCGCCCGTGGTGACCGGAATCACCACCGCCGGGTACTCGCTGCCCTGCGATCGATGGATCGTCACCGCGTAGGCGTGCGCCAGTTCGTCCAGCTCGTCGAAGTCGTAGGGGACCTCTTCGTCCTCATCGGTGCGCACCGTCAGCGTCTGGTCGTCGCCGTTCAGCGCGGTGACCACCCCGACCGTGCCGTTGAACACGCCGTTGGCGCCCTTTTCGTAGTTGTTTCTGATCTGGGTGACCTTGTCGCCGACGCGGAAGACCCGGCCGCCGAAGCGGCGCTCGGGCAGGTCGGGCCGGGCGGGGGTGATCGCCTGCTGGAGCAGGCCGTTCAGCGCGCCCGCGCCGGCCGGTCCGCGGTGCATCGGGGCCAGCACCTGGACGTCCCGCCGCGGATCCAGGCCGAACTTCGCCGGGATCCTGCGGGCCGCCACCTCGACGGTCAGCCGCCCGGCCTCCTCGGTGTCCTCCTCGGCGAACAGGAAGAAGTCCGGCAGACCCTGGGTCAGCGGCGGCACCCCGGAGTTGATGCGGTGCGCGTTCGTCACCACTCCGGACTGCTGGGCCTGTCGGAAGATCCTGGTCAGCCGGACGGCGGGCACCGGCCCTGCCTCGGCGAGCAGATCCCGCAGCACCTCGCCCGCGCCGACCGAAGGCAGCTGGTCGACGTCCCCCACCAGCAGCAGATGGGCTCCCGGCGGCACCGCCTTGACCAGCTTGTTGGCGAGCAGCAGATCCAGCATCGACGCCTCGTCGACCACCACCAGGTCCGCGTCCAGCGGCCGCTCGGCGTCGTACGCGGCGTCCCCGCCGGGCTTCAGCTCCAGCAGCCGGTGGACCGTGGAAGCCTCCGCGCCGGTCAGCTCCGACAGCCGCTTCGCGGCCCGCCCGGTGGGAGCCGCGAGCACCACCTTGGCCTTCTTGGCGCGGGCCAGCTCGACCACCGAGCGGACCGTGAAGGACTTGCCGCAGCCAGGACCTCCGGTGAGCACCGCCACCTTTCTTGTCAGCGCCAGCCGCACCGCGTCCTGCTGCTCGGGCGCCAGCTCGGCGCCCGTACGCCGCGCAAGCCAGGCCAGCGCCCGGTCCCAGGCGACGTCCCGGAACGCGGGCATCCGGTCCTCGTCCGTCCGCAGCAGCCGGGCCAGCCGGCCGGCCAGGGAGATCTCGGCGCGGTGGAAGGGCACCAGGTAGACGGCGGTGACCGGCTCCCCGCCGTCGCCGCCCGGCACCTTCTCGCGCACCACCCCTTCCGGATCCGCCGCCAGCTCGGCCAGGCAGTCGATGACCAGGCCGGTGTCGACCTGGAGCAACTTCACGGCGTCCGCGATCAGTTGCTCCTCGGGGAGGAAGCAGTGCCCCTGGTCGGCCGACTGCGACAGGGCGTACTGGAGGCCGGCCTTGACCCGCTCGGGGCTGTCGTGCGGAATCCCGACCGACTGGGCGATGCGGTCCGCCGTCAGGAAGCCGATGCCCCACACGTCGGCCGCCAGGCGGTAGGGCTCCTTGCGGACCACGGAGAGGGAGGCGTCGCCGTACTTCTTGTAGATGCGCACCGCGATGGAGGTCGAGACACCGATGCCCTGGAGGAAGATCATGACCTCCTTGATGGCTTTCTGCTCCTCCCATGCGGCGCCGATCAGCCGCGTCCGCTTCGGGCCGAGGCCCGGCACCTCGACCAGGCGCCCCGGCTGCTGCTCGATGACGTCGAGGGTCTCCAGGCCGAAGTGCTCGGTGATCCGGTCGGCGATGCGCGGGCCGATGCCCTTGATCAGGCCGGAGCCGAGATAGCGGCGGATGCCCTGGATCGTGGCGGGCAGGACGGTGGTGTAGTTCTCGACCGTGAACTGCTTGCCGTACTGCGGGTGGGAACCCCAGCGGCCCTCCAGGCGCAGCGACTCGCCCGGCTGCGCACCGAGCAGCGCTCCGACGACGGTCAGCA
The DNA here is from genome assembly GCF_020564935.1 of Streptomyces pinistramenti. GTDB lineage: Bacteria > Actinomycetota > Actinomycetes > Streptomycetales > Streptomycetaceae > Streptomyces > Streptomyces pinistramenti. The sequence goes on along the minus strand of NZ_JAJCXB010000012.1, from coordinate 2,519 downwards.
GGTCTCCGGCGCCGCGTCCCATGTCGACGCGCGCGACCGTGTAGCCGCTCTCCTCATTGGCGTAGGTGATCCGCTCCAGGACCCCTTCGACCACTGCCGGTTTGACCGTGCTGTCCATGCTCCGAAGGTACCGCCGGGGTACGACAACGCCGCCGGGACCGGGCGCGCGACGGATCCTGGCGCCGGTTGCGGGCCGTCACCTGTCGTCCTCCGGCACCTCCAGCCTGCGGCCCAACCGGGCGGAACGCACGCCCAGTTCGGCGAGCCGGACGCCGCGTGCGCCGGCCGCCAGGTCCCAGTGCCAGGGCTCGTCGCAGACCACGTGGCGCAGGAAGAGTTCCCACTGCATCTTGAAGGCGTTGCCGGAATCGGCGTCGTCGGGCATCTCCTGCCACTGTGCGCGGAAGTGGTCGCCGGAGGGCACGTCGGGGTTCCAGACCGGCCGGGGGCTGGTGGCGCGGTGCTGGATCCGGCAGCCGCGCAGGCCGGCGACGGCCGATCCCTCGGTGCCGTCCACCTGGAACTCCACCAGTTCGTCGCGGTGCACCCGTACCGCCCAGGAGGAGTTGATCTGCGCGACGATGCCGCCGGCCAGTTCGAAGATCGCGTAGGCGGCGTCGTCGGCCGTCGCCTCGTAGGGCGCGCCGCTCTCGTCCCAGCGGCGCGGGATGTGCGTGCTCAGGTGCGCCTGGACGCTGGTGACGGGGCCGAACAGCTCGCGCAGGACGTACTCCCAGTGCGGGAACATGTCGGCCGCGATGCCACCGCCGTCCTCGGCCCGGTAGTTCCAGGAGGGTCGCTGGGACGGCCGGCTGCCGCCGTCGAAGACCCAGTAGCCGAACTCGCCCCGTACGGACAGGATGCGGCCGAAGAAGCCGTCCGCCACCAGGCGGCGGAGTTTGCGCAGTCCCGGCAGGAAGAGCTTGTCCTGGACGACGCCGTTCTTGACCCCCGCCGCCGCTGCCAGCCGGGCCAGTTCCTGCGCGGCGGCGGCGTCGCCCGCGGTGGGCTTCTCCACGTAGACGTGCTTTCCGGCGGCGACGGCCTTGCGCACCGCCGCCTCGCGGGCGGCGGTGACCTGCGCGTCGAAGTAGATCCCCACGGAGTCGTCGCCGAGCACGGTGTCCAGGTCGCAGCTCCAGCGGTCGATGCCGTAGCGGTCGGCCAGGATCCGCAGCTTGTCGGCGGACCGGCCGACGAGGACCGGTTCGGGCCTGATCACCGTCCCGTCGGCGGCGGTCAGGCCGCCCTCGTCGCGCAGGGCGAGGACGGAGCGCGCCAGGTGCTGGGTGTGCCCCATGCGCCCGGTCACGCCGTTCATGGCGATGCGTACGGTCGTGTGTGTCACGGTCCTGCCCCTTACGCGTGCGGTGGCAACGGCGGTGGTGCGGCAGCGCTGGTGGACGACGGTAGCGGTGCGCCGCCGGGACGGAAACAGCCCGCGCGGCGGCGCGCCGACACCCGGTGCGGCGGGCCCGTCCGGCTTACGGTGGCCCGGCTCCGGGCACGCTCCCCCGCGCGCCCCGGAGCGCGCCTGTGTGACCTTGCGGACGGGAGGAACCCATGAACCGGACGAGCCGGGATGCCGGTGCGGTGCGTTACGCGTTCTCGACCCTGGGGGTGCCCGGCATGCCGGTGCCCGAGGTGCTGCGGCTGGCGGTGGACGCCGGCTACCAGGGCGTGGAACTGCGGGCCCATCCGGAGGAGCCGGTGCACCCGGGGACGAGCACCGCCGAACGGGCCGCGGTGCGCGGGCAGTTCGCCGACGCCGGGATCACGGCGCTGGCCGTCGCCGGGTACGCGCGGGTCGCCGAGCAGCAGGACGCGGCGGGCGAACGGGAGCTGGCGGACCGGCTGCGGGAGCTGGTGGAACTCGCGGCCGACCTGGGCGCGCCGTTCGTACGGGTCTTCCCCGGTGGCGGCGAACGGCCGGCCGCCGATGCCGACGCGGACGCCGCCCGCCGGCTCGCCGCGCTGGCCCCGTTCGCCGCCGGGCGGGGCGTGCGCGTCCTGTTGGAGACGCACGATTCGCACCGCACCGGGGCGGCCGCCGCCCGGGTGCTCGGCCTGGTGGGGCACCGGTCCGTCGGCGCGCTCTGGGACGTGCTGCACACCCGGCTCGGCGGCGAGGAACCGGCCGCGAGCCACGCGGCGCTCGCCCCGTACCTGGGCTATGTGCAGGTCAAGGACGTGGTGTCGGCCGAGGATCCGACGCCCGTTCCGCTCGGCGCCGGGACGCTGCCGCTGGCCGACTGCCTGGCCGCACTCGGCAGCGGTACGGGCACGGTGGACGCGACGGTCGAGGAGGCCGGCGCCGGGCGCTGGCTGTGCTGGGAGTACGAGAAGCGGTGGTATCCGCAGGCGGCGCCGCTGCCGGGGCTGCTGGCCGCGGGCCGCCGCCATCTCCAGGAACTGCCGGCCGCCCGGCCCGCCCCGTGACCCGCCGCTGAACCGGCGTCGGGGCCCTCTCCTCGCCGCCGCTGAACCGGCGGCGGGGCCCGGCCCGCCCATCCGCCGGT
>NZ_JAJCXB010000119.1 GCF_020564935.1 Streptomyces pinistramenti | reverse complement strand
CGTAGTGACCGCGCGTCACTTCCGCGGAGCGGAAGGCGCGGTCACTACGTGACCTTTGGTGGGTGTTGTGGAGCTTCGCTCCACTTGGCGCCGCTTCGCGGCTTTTTGATGGTTAGTCATGCTTCGCATAACTAACAGCCGCTTCGCGTCTTTTGGTGGGGAGTTTGCGCTTCGCTCCAACTCCTCATGGAAATACCACCCTTCGGGCGGGATTTCCTTTTGGCGCCCTTCGGGCGCTTTGGCTGACTACGTGGAGGGGGTGTGGCTTGTCGTCTGCGTGACGGGAGGTCACTGGTGCGGGAGGACCGCTGAGGTGATGGCCGACCACCTCGGCCGGCCGACCGTCACGAGAAAGGACACCGAGCGGTGGGCGTCAGCAGAATCGCTTTGACGCCACTTCGTGCCTGAGGCGATCCTACCAACGATGTCAAGCACGGGCGCGAACGCCCGCCCCAATGCACCTTCCCAGCACCAGAGGTGACGCGACGGCACGCCCCTCGGCCATCCGGTCGGCGTCCGACTCCAGGACCACGCCCTTCCACGGATCCCCGCCGAGCGACCCGACGCGGCACAGCCTCCCGGACCATCTGCACCGTCCCCGGTGATGAGGCACACGCCACCGCCGAACGCCTCCTCCTCCAGCCGGTCGCATCGAGCAACTGCCCGCCGAGCAGCCCACCGCCCACCAATTCCCGGTACGCACGGCCCGGTTGCCGGCCCGCCGCGGATCCGACCGCGGCATCCCTTGAATGGAAGCCGGTCACAGGTAAGTCTTTCGGCACCCCCAGGACCGCGCTTGCGCCGCTAACCCACGGCGCCCGCATGGTGCTGCCACCACCCGGCACGTAGCAGCGCCGACCCCTGCCGTCCACCTCCCGCGAACCCCCGCTCAAACCCCGTCAGATGCGCTCTGACCAGGGAATTCGGCAGATTCGCGAAAACTGGATCCCACAGGAAACGGCCGTGAGGGTGGCCCGACCACGCCACCAAGGCACAACCCGGTGCACGCAGCACCCGACGAGAGAGACCCGATGACGACCGACCCGACCCACCGTCAGGCCCCCGCACAGCCCTTCCCGGTACGACCGCAAACACCGACACCGATGCCCGCCCCGGCACCCGTACCGGTGCCGGGGCAGTTCGCACCGCCCACGGCCCCCCAGCAGCCCGCGGCAGGAACACCGCAGGCCCCGGCCGCAACCGCCTACGCCATCTCCTACGGAGGCACCGCCACCGCCACCGCCACCGGAAGTACAGCAACGGCCCACGCGGCCGCCGCGCCCGCGGCCGAGCCGGATGCCGTGCCGACGGACGTGCCGGCCACCCACCAGACGAGGCGCACACCAGCCGTAACGGCCGTGGCGGCCCTGCTCATCACCGCAACCGCCTGCGGCCTCCTCTCCCTGACCTACCCACCCCTGGCACAGGCCCTCCAAGCCGCAGGCAGCGCCGCCGCAATTATCGGCGCCGCAGTCACAGTTACAGCAGCCACCGACCACCGAGGCACCGGAAACAGCCAGCAGTAAACACCCCGAACAGTTGAGGGGCCCGCAGCCGGTCGGCTACGGGCCCCTCAACACGGCTACAGCAACCGCACGCAGAAGGGCTGCCGAGGTCACACGCGACCAACCCGCCCGGCCGGCCACCAGAAAGAACAACGAGCGACCGGGCGTCAGCAGAATCGCTTAACGCCACTTCGTACCTGGGCGATCCTACCAACCATGTCAAGCGCCGGAGCAGTACGGTGGCGAACCCGGCCCGGACATCACCACAGGCGGGCACTCCTCCAACACCCGCCCGGCGGCCAATCGCCATGCTGCCAACTACAGTTGCCGAAGGGCGCCCGCAGCCAGCTCCAATGGCTGCGGGCGCCCTTCGTATGCACGGCGTACCGCGCGGATACCGGGTGCAGTGCCTACGGCGTGGAGAGGGTGCGGTCCTTGCCCGCGTCCCAGCCGGAGCAGTGCGTGGTGTCCTGGCCGTCGCGGTCGTAGCGGGCGGTGATCTGCCAGACGGGCCAGGTGGGGCGGGGGCCGCGGTCGATGGCGAGGACCTCGTACGCGCTTGCGCTGTCTCCATGGTCGTAGCGGCCCCCGACAACGCGGGGGCCGACCTGGGTGTTGATCCACTCCGGGTAGGTCATCTCGAACCCCTCGGAGCGGTCCCCGAGCAACTCGGCGGGCATGTCGTCGGCGCACTCGTTGCAGGCGCTGCGGCCACAGGTGTTGACGGTGTCGCAGGTGGCGCAGGTCCACGACGGGCGCTGGCAGGCATGGCAGGCGTCGTAGTGCGGCGGGTTATCGGTGCCGCAGGTGCAGCCCCAGGCGCGGCGGGCACGCTTGGCAGCGGCGAGATCGGTCTCATAGGTCACGGGGTCTCCTTCTTCACGAGGTTGCGGCGGTCGAGGTCCTGGAGGAGCAGGAAGAGCGCTACAGCCGCGCCGGCGTCCCGTGCCGCGTGCGCGACCTCGACCAGGAAGATGTCGGACTGGTCGGGCAGCGTGGCCGCGCAGTCCGCGCACCCGTCTTCGAGGTGCTGGGCCATCTCGGCGGCGCCGTACGTGTAGTGCGCGGTACCGGCCGGGGGCTGCGGGTCGGTCTCGTCATCCTGGTGCTGCTTGAGCTGGTCGCGTTCGGCCTCGGCCTGCTCGGCGCGCTCGTTGGCGACGTCGTAGGCGGCGCGCGCCGCGGTCGCGGAAAGGTCGGCTGCGGTCGCGCGGTCGTGTGCCTCGTCGAAACGACCCATCCAATAGCGCACGTCGTCCTTGGCCTTGGCCAGCGCCACGAGGGCGGCGACGAGGTCGTCGGAGAGGTTGTCGTACCGGCTGCGTCGGACCAGGCCGAGGGGCGGCCGGTTCGGAATGGCGATGTTGTGCTCGGCGGCGAGGTCGCGAAGTTCCTTTTCGGTCGGCTCGGCGTCACTGCCGCGGACGGAAGTGGTGTCGGTCGTCATGCTTTCTCCTTCGGGGCCTCGCGAGCGCGGGGCTCCTTCTGCTTGTTGAGCGGCGGGGTCAGCGGGCGGCGGACTGGGCGAACGGGAGGGTCTGGGCAGCCAGCTCGGTGCGGCGCTCGTGCGCCTGGTCGAGGTTGGCGCGCAGCCGCTCGGCGGTCGGTGCCGGCGTCCGGTCGAGGTCGGCTTGTGCCTCCTCCAAAGCGGGGAATCCGGCCTCCCGAATCTGCCGATACGCAGCTTCGCCCCTCGTCGAGTCCCAGAAGAACGGCCGGGCAAGGGCGTGGTCGGCGCGCTCACACCACATGTCGATAGCGATGCGGGCCTCGTCGACCGCGAGGACGTAGGCGTGGTGGGCAGCCAGCCAGGCTGAGGCGGTGCTCAGTGCCTCCCAGCGCAGTTCGACCTGGTGCAGCAGGCGGTCGCGCTCGGCGCGGGCAGTCTGCTCGTGGGCCAGCAGGTCGCGCACGTCGGCGTAGCGGGCGACGGTGTCCATCAAGGCCGCCAGTCGCATGCCCTCGGCGTGGGCCTGGGGGCCACGCGGGTTGATGCCCGGACGCACGTCGAGCCACCGGCGCAGGGCCGCGTCGTACTCGGCGTCCATCCGTTCACCAACGCCGGTGAATCCCTCGATGTTGAGGGGAGAGAGGTTCGTGATCACGCTGCTGCCTTTCGGTCGGTGGTCGGGGTCGATGCCCCGGGAACGCAGATCGGCGTACACGGTCGGCCGGCTGATGCGCGCGGCCTCGGCAAGGGCGACGACGTTGGTCTCGCCCGCCTGCCATGCGGCGGCGATCAGGTCGGCCCGGCGTCCGGGCTTCGACCAGCCCCGCAGTGCGGCGAGTGCTTCGTCTCGTGTGGTACTCACACACCGAGAGTGCTGTAAAGCGGTTTTACATGGCAAGCCACTTGACAGTGATCGGCCGGATTGCGCCGTCCGGCTGGCGCGAAAGAGGTGCTCCGATATCCGAGCGCACCTGCTCGGAGAGATGCAGCCGACAGATCTCCCGCTGGGACTGGATGATCGAGCGGCACGGACTTCCCCTGCCCTCACTGACATGCGCGTTCTGCGGAACCCCGATAGAGACGAAATCCCCGTCTGATCCCCATCGGCGCTGGTGCAGCCGCCGATGCCGCACATGGGCATCCCGCGGCCATGACCCAGCCACCTTCTTCAACCCGCTGATCTGCGAACAATGCCAGAAGCCATTCCACCGCCACGCGAACGGCAGGGACCGACGGTGGTGCTCACGCAGGTGCTACCGGCTGTCCCGAGGCTGGCCTGAGACACCCAAGACACACCAGTAACCGAAACGATCATCGGTCGCCTATCCGGCGCGGCCTGCCGAAGCGGTCAACCTTCGCTGAGACAGTGTCCCTTCTCATTAGATCTTGCAGAAGGCAGGCTGCTGACCTGGGGTGTGACAGGTAGGAGTGGGATTTCCGCCGGGGCTGTCGGGGTGTTTGAGAGGTCGTGTTGGCGATGCCGGGCGTGTGTCT
>NZ_JAJCXB010000118.1 GCF_020564935.1 Streptomyces pinistramenti | reverse complement strand
CGCCACGACCCTCGTGCGCCTCGTCCGCCCCTCGTCTCCCGGGCAGCGCAACGCGCGCCTCTTCCGGGCCGCCTGCCGCGCCTACGAGACCGGCCTCGGCACGGAACCGGCCGGCACCCTCACCGTCGCCGCCCGCCGGACCGGCCCGCCCGAACGCGAAACCCGGGCCACCCTCGCCTCCGCCGCCCACCACTCCGTCGCCTCCCCCACAGCCCCGCGCGCCACCCCCTGACACCGGCCACGGCCGCCCCCACTCAGCCCGCGCCCCCAATATTCGGCTGCGCCCGCGCACCACCCCGACTACCCTGACCGCCATGTCGACACCCCGGATTTCCTAGCTCGGACACCCGCTTTCACGCCACCCGTGTGTCTGTGTGTCCTTGAGCTTTTCCGGAGCGTTATCCATGATCACCGTCCGCGGTGCCGACGTACGCGTCGGCGCCCGACTCCTGCTGTCCGACCTCAACTTCCACATCGCCCCCGGCGACCGCATCGGCCTCGTGGGCCGCAACGGCGCCGGTAAAACCACCCTCCTGAGCACCCTCACCGGAGCCGCCAGGCCCGCCGCCGGTTCCGTCACCCGTACCGGATCGCTCGGCCACCTCGCGCAGGACTCCCGTACGGCCGACCCGTCCGTCGGCGTCACCGACCGGATCCTGTCCGCCCGCGGCCTGGACCACGCTGTACGGGCGCTGCGCGCCGCCGAGACCGCCATGGCCGCGGCCGCCGCACCCGCCGCACAGCAGCGCGCGATGGCGGCGTACGCCCGCGCGGAGGCCGACTTCCAGGCGCGCGGCGGCTACGCGGCCGAGGCCGACGCGGCACGGGTCGCCGCGGGTGTCGGGCTGCCGCCGCACGTCATGCACCAGCCGGTGGGCACGCTCTCCGGCGGGCAGCGGCGCCGCGTCGAACTGGCCCGCATCCTCGTCGCGGACCACGACACCCTGCTGCTCGACGAACCGACCAACCACCTGGACGTCGACGCGATCACCTGGCTGCGGACGTTCCTGGCCGGTCACCGCGGCGGCCTGATGATCATCAGCCACGACGCCGAGCTGCTGGCCGGCCTGGTCAACCGGGTCTTCCACCTGGATCCGTCCCCCGGCTCCCGGCCACATCCAGGCGCAGCAGAAGCAGCCGGCTCCACCCTCGACATCCACAACACCACCTGGCACGCCTACCTCACCCAGCGCGCGGCCGACGAACGCCGCCGCGCCCGCGAGCGCGGCAACGCCGAACGCAAAGCCACCGCCCTGCGCCTCCAGGCGGACAAAATGCGCAGCAGAGTCGCCACCGCCACCGCCGCGAAGAACATGGCACGGCGCGCCGACCGGATGCTCGCCGACCTGGAACCGGCCCGCCGCACGGCCAAGGTCGCCCGGATCCGGCTGCCCGAACCCGCACCGTGCGGCCGGACGCCCCTGGGGGCCGTCAGCCTGGCCAAGGCATACGGAGACCACCAGGTGCTGCGCGGCGTGGACCTGGCCGTGGACCGGGGCAGCCGCCTGGTCGTCCTCGGCCTCAACGGAGCGGGCAAAACCACCCTGTTGCGGCTGCTCGCCGGGCGCGAACTGCCGGACTCCGGGCGGGTGGTGCACGGGCACGGGCTACGGCTCGGGTACTTCGCCCAGGAGCACGACACCCTCGATCCGGCGCGCAGCGTCCGGGAGAACCTCGCGGCCGCCGCGCCGCATCTCACCGACGGCGAAGTGCGGCACGTCCTCGGCTCGTTCCTGTTCACGGGCGATGACGCCGACAAGCCGGCCGGCGTCCTGTCCGGCGGCGAGAAGACCCGTCTCGCGCTGGCCGGGCTCGTCCACTCCGGGGCGAACGTGCTCCTCCTGGACGAGCCCACCAACAACCTCGATCCGGCGTCCCGCGGCGAGGTGCTGAGCGCCGTCGACAACTACCCGGGCGCCCTCGTGATGGTCACGCACGACCCGGGCGCCATCGAGGCACTGCGCCCTGACCGCGTCCTGCTCCTCCCGGACGGAACGGAGGACCTCTGGAGCCCTGAACACCTCGAACTCGTCGCGCTCGACTGAGTCCTGGGCCGATTGTCAGTGGCGTGCGCTTCACTGAACTCAGCACGGTGGAACAGCAGTCCGAACCGGGGGATCACCATGAACGCACACACGCACGCCCACACGGACACCCGGCCGCAGGCACCGGCGGGTACCACCGGGAACAGGGGCGCGACGGCAACGCCCGACGACACCGCCGCGCTCCTGGCCGCCGCCCAGGCACCGACCGCCGACTGGCTGACCGCCCACTTCGGCGCAGACACCCTGTGGCGCCCCGCCGAAGCCGACCTCCCCCAGCGCCTGGAGGACGAGCCGACCCGCACGTTCCTGACCACCGTCGGCTTCCCCGCCATTCGCCTCGACTTCATCGGCTTCGACTCCACCGCCCTGCTCACATCGGGCCCCTGGGAGGAAGACCCCGCCGAACTCTTCGGCGAGCGCTACCCGGACGACGACTCACCGCCCGAGCGCTACGCCTACGGACTCGGCGAGCAGAACGGCCTGACCCTGATGCTGATGGGCGACACCGGCAGCATCGACCTCTACGACCCCAACGGCTGGGACCACGCGGCCGGTTACGGCGGCTACGCCTGCGACTCCCTGCCGAACCTGGCCGCCGCCCTGGCCCTCATCGCCCACTACGAGGCCCGCCTCACCGGCGACGACTCCACCACCGCCCTCAAGGAACTCCGCACCCTCCTGGAATCCCTGGAGCCCACCGAAGACTCCACCCTCTGGCACAACCTCTTCACCGAAATACACGACAACTACGCCAACTGCACCTCGGAGAACGGTGCCTGACGGCTACCGACCCCGTCGGCGATCGGCCGCCGGTCCAGCAGCCACGCCCGCCCGCTGCCACCGCCCACCCCACCGACAAGCGCCGCCCCCTCCCCCGCTCACTCCACCACGTCGATCGTCATCTCCGGCCGGTCCCACATCACAGCCGGCGGGTTCGCCGCCACGGTGCCGGTGCGCCGCGCGCCGACGCTGCGATAGAAGCCCTCGGCCGGCGGATGCGAGACGACCCGCACGCTCGCGATCCCGGCATTCCGCGCCACATCCCGCATGTGTGCGATCAACAACCGCCCGATCCCCGCCCCTTGCGCCTCATCGGCAACAAACATCAGATCCAGCTCCGGCGGTTCCAGCACCAACGCATAGAACCCGACCACCCGCTCCCCCATGCCCTCTCCGGCACCCGACGCATCGCCGCCCTCTTCCACCGCGACATACACCTCATGCGCCTCGATGTAATCCGGCCCCACCCGATACCCCGCAACCATCGCGGCATGCGGCCCTTCATACGCCCGCGAACTCCGCACCATCCGCGTAAGCCGCTTCGCATCCCGCACCGTCGCCCGCCGAATCCGCACGGCCCCACCCCGGCCACCGGCACCCCGACCACCGACTCCACGCCCCGCCATACCGTCCTCGCCCTGCCTTCCACTCCACGCCGGCCTCACCGTCGCCCGGCTCCCCCCTGGCCCGTCCCAGGCCAAGGCCACCCGGCACGCGAAAGGGGCGCCCGATCACCTCGGACGCCCCTTTCGACCAGCTGAGTCGCCGGCCTCTGCGGAGGCTGTGGGATTTGAACCCACGGTGAGGGGTTACCTCACGACAGTTTTCAAGACTGTTCCCTTAGGCCGCTCGGGCAAGCCTCCCCGCGGCAGCGCCTGGCGGTGCCGCGGGGATCAGACTAGCGCGTCACTTGTCCCCCGTGCGCTGGCCCAGCGTGACGACCGCGGTGCGGTCCTTGCCGGCGCGCTTGTAGGTGAGGGTGATCTTGTCGCCGGGCTTGTGCTGCCAGATCTCGCTGATCAGGGTGGGGCCGCTGTCGATCACCGTGTCGTCGAGCTTGGTGATGGTGTCGCCCGGCTGGAGGCCGGCCTTGGCGGCGGGTCCGTTCGGGGTGACCGCGTCCGAACCGTTGTTGCCGGTCTGGGCGATGGTCGCGCCGTTGCCGGTGTCCTTCATCGTGACCTGGACGCCGATCTGCGGATAGACCGGCTTGCCCGTCCTGATCAGATCCTGGGCCACCCGGCGGGCCTGGTCGATGGGGATCGCGAAGCCCAGGCCGATGCTGCCGGACTGCTGGCTCTCGCCGCCCATACCGCCGTTGCCTGCCGACTGGATGGCGGAGTTGATGCCGATGACGTTGCCGTTCGCGTCCATCAGGGGGCCGCCGGAGTTGCCCGGGTTGATGGAGGCGTCGGTCTGCAGCGCGCTCATGTACGAGGCGCTGGTGCCGCCGCCGTCGCTGGAGGCCACCGGGCGGTCCTTGGCGCTGACGATGCCGGTGGTGACCGTGCCGGAGAGGCCGAAGGGGGCGCCGATCGCGATCGTGGCGTCGCCGACCTGCACGTTGGCGGACTTGCCCAGCGGCAGCGGGTTCAGCTTGGCGTCCGATGCGTTCTTCAGCTTGACCACGGCGACGTCGTAGCCCTGGGCCCGGCCCACGACCTCGGCGTTGTACTTCTTGCCGTCCGAGAACGTCGCGGTGAGCGAACCGCCGTCGGCCGCGGCCGCGACGACGTGGTTGTTGGTGAGGATGTGGCCCTGCTTGTCGTAGACGAAGCCGGTGCCGGTGCCGCCCTCGCCGGTCGCGCCCTGCGCCTCGATCGTGACGACGCTGGGCAGCGCCTTCTGCGCTATCCCGGAGACGGAGGTGGGCTTGCGGTTCAGCGCACCGGGGTCGCCGGATGCGGTGACCGTGGTGGAGGAGCCCTCGCCGCGGCCCGCGGCCCAGAAGCCGATGCCGCCGCCGACGCCGCCCGCGACCAGCGCCGCGACCAGCACGGCGGCGACCAGGCCGCCGTTACGCCGCCGCTGGGGAGGCTGCGGTCCCGGCGCGCCCCAGGGGTCGCCGCCACCGCCGCCCCCGTAGGGCGGCTGGTTTCCCCAGCCACCACCGGATGAGCCGTGGCCGGTCGCGGCGTACGCGGGCGGCTGCGCGGCCGGTCCGCCCGCGGCCCCGGGGTACGCGCCGCCGGGGTGCGGCGGCTGTCCGGGGCCGCCGTATCCGGACTGCGCGGCCATCGTCGCCGTACGGTCCTGCTCTGCGGGGGCCCCCGGGCCTGCGGCGGCCGGTGCCTGCGCCGGACCGTCGCCCGTGGTGGGGGCGA
>NZ_JAJCXB010000117.1 GCF_020564935.1 Streptomyces pinistramenti | reverse complement strand
TGTCCCTTCTCATTAGATCTTGCAGAAGGCAGGCTGCTGACCTGGGGTGTGACAGGTAGGAGTGGGATTTCCGCCGGGGCTGTCGGGGTGTTTGAGAGGTCGTGTTGGCGATGCCGGGCGTGTGTCTCGTCGATCATGACGACGCTGATGCGTCCTGAGCTGGGCTGTGTCATGACGGTGAGATGACTGCGTCCAGAGTTCTCACCGAAGGTGGCTGTTTCCGGGTCAGGTCAAGAGACAGGGGGGCTCGGGCGGCCCTGGAGCCGGTCTCACTGCTGGCCGCGCAGCCAGATCCGCAGCGGACCGACCGGTTCGAAGCCATGGCGGACGGCCGCCGTCAGGTCCTCGCCCTGCTCGTAGCCGACCACCGGCAGGGTGGGGAACAGCCTGTTCACGGCGTCCAGTACGACCGGCCAGGCCGCGTCAGGGCCACCGTCCAGCGCGAAGACATTGGAGATTCCGACCACCTGGTCACTGCAGCTCGCCACCGCTCCGGCGACCACTCGGCCGTCGGCGGACCGTCCGGCGAGCACGAAGGTAGCTGGGTCGTCGAGCAGTTCGGGTCGGAAGAGGTCCGCGTTGCCGTCCCCGTCGTCCCAGGCGAGCGCCCAGGTGCGCAGCGCGTCCGGATCGCCCGCCACGTCCCAGGAAAGTTCCGGCGCCAGGGTGGGCGCAATTGCCGGGCGGTGGATCCACTGCGCCTCGAACAGCACCTGGAAGCCGGCCTCCGTCAGGTCGAGGTCGGCGAAGCTGTCCTTGACGGAGGCGCCGGGTGCGACGGTGTCGATCCGGGACACCAGCGCGGCTCGGTCGGCGCCCGGCACCAGCGTCACCGCGTCGGGGTAATACAGCGGCGTGCGAGACGGAGCGGCCCAGGCATGTGCCCCGAACTCGCCTGCCAAGCCGTGTGATCGGCTCATCGTCGCGCACCACTCGGCGTTGTTGCGGGCGGCGGCCCGGACCAGGAGCTGCTTCGGAGTCGTCACGAGTGCGGATCATGACGGCTCTGGCCCGGCCCGTCGAACGATTTTCCGCTGCCCGCAAGAGGGACGCTCCGCCCGAAAGCCCGTCAGCCAGCTCCTGGGGAATTACGGGCTCGTCGACAAGGGCAGCTGATCGGGAGCGATACCGAGACGCCGTGCCGCTTCGGCGGGCAGGCGGCTATGGCCTCGCCAGTGCGGGGAGGCGAACAGGCGGGTGAGGACGACGGCTTCGGGATAGGTGACCAGTTCGATCCGGGACGCGGACGGACGGTGAGGATCGCCGAACGGGTCCTCGCCCAGCAGGTTGAGTCGTCGGTTCCAACGCTGTTGCAGCGGTGGGCTGCTGACCTCGTTGGTGAACCACTTGGTCAGGCGGTCGCGGGCGTCGACGTAGGCCAGCGCGGTGGTGGGGTGGGTGCCCCGGCGGACGATCCGCTGATGTCGGCGGTTGGCCCGAAGAACCTCGGGCAGTCGTGTGAGGCTGTGCTGCTCGTCTCCGAGGAGCCAGCGATGGTGCCGGTGGCAGACGCCTTCATGGTGCGGGGTGCTGCGGACGACGAGACCGCGGATGTGGCGGCGGGCCATGCAGAGGCGGCAGGCCGGGCGGCGTCGCGGCTCGATGACCTCCTCGGTGGCGGACAGCGGCAGCCGCCGGATCGGGTCGCCGATTGTTCCGAGCGGGGGCATTGAGTGGATCAGGGAGACCGAGGTCCGACCGGTCAGGGCGGCGAGCCGCACCAGTCCCGCAGAGGTCCAGTAGCCGACTCGGTTGTCGTCACGGCGGTGCTGTCGCGACGGGCCGATCAGGGACGAGAAGTGCCCGATGGTGAGGTGGTTGGCGTCGGCGAGCCGGTTCAGGTAGGAACCGACCGTCTCGCCGTGCACGGGCGGCGGGGACAGCGGCAGCACCCGCAGCCGCGTGGTCACGCGGTGCGCTTCTCGTTGCGGGTCCGACGTCGACGTGCGCGAGGGAGGTTCTGCTGTTCGGCGCTCTCGTCCAGGTCGACCCGCTCCAGCGAGGCTTTGGTGATTCGTTCGCTGCCGTCGAGGATGGCGTCCAGGGCGGCTTCGCGAACGAGGTGGGACAGGCTGCCGATCATGCCGCTGGTGCGGTCGTGGAGGTAGCTGCTGAGCTTGAGTAGGGTGCCCGGCCGGTGAGCATGCAGCCGCAGTGACTCCTCAAGCGTCGCGACGAGGGACTGCCAGGCCCCGTGCTGGTCTGCGGTCGTGTGCCGGAAGGGGCTGGTGGGGATGAGGCTGTAACGGCTGGCGATCTGGCCGCCGCGCCGTCCGGCGAACAGTCCGGTGCCCTCGACGTCGACACCGGCCAGGACGAAGGTCGCCGGGATGCGCTCGGACAGGTACTTGATCTGGTCGGACGCCTCGGCGCCGACCCGTGTACCGATGTCGAGGTTGTGCAGTTCGTCGATGAGCACGAGACGGCAGCCGAGGGTGCAGAGCAGGTCGCAGACCTTGTTGGTGACCTCGACCTGGCTGTAGCGGGACGGCAGCGGCAGGCCGATGAACCGGGCGAACTCGATGGCCAGCATCTTCGGGGTGGCGGCCGGCGGGACGGTGACATAGACGACCGGCAGGGACTTCGGCTGGATCTCTCCCCGGCGCCGACCCAACTGTTCGTAGTTCTTGCCCAGTTGGGTGATGGCGGTGGTCTTCCCGGTGCCCGCCGGGCCCGAGACGATCAATCCCCGTCGGGCGGAGTGCTGGTGCCGGTTGAGCAGGATGCGTTTGCGGCCGGTCGCGGCGACATGGCGGATCGTCGGGGTGGAGACGATCACCAGCTGGGAGTGGTAGTCCTCCCGTGCCTGGTCATACTCCGCCCGCTCGGACTCCGGCAGCCGCTGCAGGGCCGCGGGCGGCAGGACGACCGGAGGCGCGATGGTCTCCGCGACGAACGCGGCCCAGCCCTCCTTCGTCGTCAGCGGGTAGTCGACTTCCTCCGGCTCCAGGAAGTGCGTCATCAGCGGCTCCCGTCGGTGAAGGCATCGAATACCCCGAAGGGAATGACCTTGCCCACCGCCTCGTCGTCCGACTCCGTCTCCTCGACCGTCTCCGGCGAGATGTCTGCAGCCGGGCGCCCTGGGAGCGCGGATGCGGCCCGGGTGCGGGCGGCGATCCGCCGGTCCGGGCCTGCCCCGGCCCGGGTCAGCAGGTCCTCGACCGCTGCCGCGATGGCGCCCTCGTCGGTGGTATCCGCTCCCCGCGCGGCCAGCAGTGACCGTGCATGGCGCCAGGTGAAGTCGGCGAAGGGCGCCGACACGGTGCCCAGCCGGGTCCATGGGACCGTGATCCATCCTCCGGCCCGGGTGTCGCGTACCCAAACATGAGAGAGGTCGTAGGGGTCGTAATGGACCTCCCAGAGATTGCCTTTGACGTCGACCCCGGACGGCTGACGCCGGTAGGGGCCCAACTCCCGGCAGTCGTAGGTGCGGTAGTCGACGGTGATCCCGTAGTCGTTGATCTTCCGCCACTCCACCGGCAACAGCTCGATGTAATCGTCTCCGCTCAGGCAGACCGGCAGATGCCCCGAGCGGGAGACCAACAGCGCATAGACGTCGTTCGGCGAGAGCGCCCTGCCGGGCAGGAACGGACTGCGCAACCCGTCGTGGGGCCGGGTCTGCCAGCAGGCGATAACCCACTCCTGGAAGAGGTCGGCAAGTTCCGCGATCGTCCAGACGGCTTCGACGTCCTGGCCGCGACGGGTGACGTTGGAGCCGACGTAACCGGAAACATGCTGGCAGAACAGGGTGTTGATCGAGGAAAAGGTGCGCTCGACCACACCCTTGTCGGTCGGGGTGGCCGGCCGTGCGGGCTGGACCGAGATGCCCAGCGACCGGCAGGCCGCGATGAAGGTGTCGGAGATGAAAACCTTCCCGCGGTCGACGACGATCGTGTCCGGGACGATGACCGGCTTGGCTGCGGCGTGCTCCAGCCGGGCGTCGATGCTCATCAGACGGGCGTGCGGGATAAGCGAGGCCGACATGCGCAACGCGTCCGCCCAGCCGGGCCGCATCGGCTCGGGCACCAGCATCCGCGCCAGCAGCAAGGCGGCATCGACCGCCTTCGTGCCCGCCGGCCGCAGGATGGCCGCGCAGATGGTCCTCGACGCGATATCGACCGCAATGGTCAGCTCAACTCTGCCGGTCACCCCGTCGTCCAGGACCGCCAGCACGTCCAGCGGGGTGGTGTCGATCTGCACCACCTCGCCGGGCCGGGCGGCCATGGTCGGCGTGAACGGCGCCTCCGGCCTCCGGGCCTGCGACCGCCTGGTCGTCGCCGCCCCGAAGCTGTGCCGCCCCTCGGCCAGAGCCTTCACCAGCCGGTAGAGCGTCGCGCGCGATGGAACGGGCACCACCCCTTCGCCGTGGCGTTCGGCCACCAGCCGCTCGGCCTGCCGCATCACCCTGGTGCGGGTGCCGGTCGACGTGTTTTCCTGCGAGGCGAGCACCTCGATGAGGGCCTCCACCAGCCGTTCATCCACTCGTCCGGTGCTCGGCATGGACAGCCGTGCGGCCCGCCGGTCGACCAGACCCCACACGCCCCCGTCGCGCCATCGCAGCCGCATGCGGTGCAGGGTCCGGTCCGAGACCGACGTTCCCGAGGCGGTCAGCTCGGCGGCCTTCGCCACGATCCGCTCGTTGATCGTGCGCCACTTCGGGTCGAACTCCGGACGGGGCCTGGTGCCCGCAGGCGCATCCGGCGCCACCCCGGTCTCGACCTCGATCAGGTGCCGCTCGAAGAACTGGGCCTTGCGCAAGGCGGGTTCGGGAACCGTGTCGAGCTGCCCGAACGGCGGCAGACCCGGCGTCGTGGCCTGCGAGTCGAGCAGCTCGAAGTCCTCGGCGGCCATGAGGTGGGTGAACATCATCAGCGACGGTGCCCCGTGGCTGTCGACCAGCCGGACCGTGGTGCCCGCGAGCCCGGCCACGGTATGAACCTGCCCGTCGAAGCGGACCCGGTCGCCAACACGCAGTGCTCCGCGCGGATTTGTCTGGCTCATCGCTCCTCGCTCCGGCTCACCAGCGTGCGGTCACTGAGCGGATAGGACAGATCGGCAGACAGACGTCCGCACCACAGCAGGTGGAAGACCACCGGGAGAACCTGGAGGGGATCGCCGACGGAGGCGGCCTGGGCAACCAGTGGCGCGGGGACGGCGAAGGCTGCGGTCACTGCCGCGTTGAGCCTCTCCGCCTCGCCGTAACGGGGGTGGCGGTAGCCGGCGAGCCAGCGCAGGTTCGCGACCCGCACCGCGTCGATCTCCCCGGCCAGCCGATAGGCCCAGCCCAGTTGTTCGCAGGCGCGGCGCATCGCGGCGAACGCCGCCGCGGACCGGGCGTCGATGCAGTCCGCCGGGCGGCAGTCCACGACCAGGCCCGTGCCGTCGGCTGCCCGCGCGAAGAAGTCCGGCGCGTGCGACCGACCGCGGCCCGATGCCTCATCGCGCCAGAACAGCCAGAACGGCTGCGAGGCGAACCCCACGATCTGCGGGTCGAAGTCCATCAGGATCGCGTGATCGCGCTCCAGCCACGACTCGAACCCGACATGCCGACCCGTCGTCGCCGACCAGTACAGGCCAGGGAAATGCCGCTGTCCCCGGTACGACGGAAAGTCCCGGACAGGCGCAACGTCCTCGAAGGCCACCTCCGCCGCGTACCCCAACGGCTTCCGTACCTCGTCGCCACGCTCCAGCCAGGCCAGATCGAAATCCGAGACCTCTGGCAGAGCCCCACTCCGCAGGACCTGTACCCCACCCATGCATCGACCATCACGGATGCCATGAGACAAGCCACATGGAACGGGACACGGGTCACCCCTGTGGGTGACTGCACTCTCGACAACAGCCACCGGACGTGAGATTCGATGCAGCCCCACTCAGATCAGTGAGACTCGTCCAAGCTCAGCGAGACGGGACAGA
>NZ_JAJCXB010000116.1 GCF_020564935.1 Streptomyces pinistramenti | reverse complement strand
GTGCGCGGCTGGCCGGATGCGCTGGCCCCGCTCACCACCGCACCCCCCGCACACCGCCCCGCCCGCACCCCGTCCGACCAGGCCCTGCGCCCACCGCCCCGGCATCCGGGAGCCCCTTGATGCCGGGCCCACCCTGGTGCACAAGTCGATCACATGGCATCGTCCTGGCAAGCCGCGTCACGCGCACACCCCCGCCGTGCGCGACCGACGCCCACCACGCGTACCGCCCGGGAGCCGCATCATGACCACCGCACCGCAGCCCGCCCCGCAGCCACAGTCCCTCTGGCAGCCAGGCCCGGACCGCATCGCCGGCGCACAGGTCACCCGCTTCCAGGCATGGGCCGCCACCCACCACGGCGCGCCCGCCGCCACCCCGGGCGACCCCGCCACCAGCTACGCCGACCTGCACCGCTGGTCCGTCGACGCGCTCCCCGACTTCTGGCAGGCCGTCGCCACCTGGTTCGACGTCCGCTTCACCACCCCCTACGAGACGGTGCTCGCCGACGACGCGATGCCCGGCGCCCGCTGGTTCCCCGGCGCCACCCTCAACTACGCCGAACACGCCCTGCGCGCCGCCGAAGACGCCGACCGCGCCGCCACCCCGGCCCTGCTGCACGCCGACGAATCCCTGGACCCCGTCCCCGTCAGCTGGGCCGAACTCCGCGCCCAGGTGGGCTCACTCGCCGCCGAACTCCGCGCACTCGGCGTCCGCCCCGGCGACCGCGTCAGCGGCTACCTCCCCAACATCCCGCAGGCCGTCGTCGCCTTCCTCGCCACCGCGGCCGTCGGCGCCGTCTGGACCTCCTGTGCCCCCGACTTCGGCGCCCGCAGCGTCCTGGACCGCTTCCAACAGGTCGAACCCGTCGTCCTGTTCACCGTCGACGGCTACCGCTACGGCGGCAAGGAACACGACCGCCGCGACACCGTCACCGAGCTGCGCGCCGAACTCCCCACCCTCCGGGCCGTCGTCCATGTCCCGCTCCTCGGCACCGAAGCCCCCGAAGGCGCCCTGAACTGGTCGGACCTGACCACGAATGACACCGAACCGGTCTACGAACAGGTCCCCTTCGACCACCCCCTGTGGGTCCTCTACTCCTCGGGCACCACCGGCCTCCCCAAGGCCATCGTCCAGTCCCAGGGCGGCATCCTCGTCGAACACCTCAAACAGACCGGCCTGCACTGCGACCTCGGCCCCGACGACCGCTTCTTCTGGTACACGTCCACCGGCTGGATGATGTGGAATTTCCTCGTCGGCGGTCTCCTGGTGGGCGCCACGATCGTGCTCTACGACGGCAGCCCGGGCCACCCCGACATCGCCGCCCAATGGCGGGTCGCCGAACGCACCCGCGCCACCGTCTTCGGCACCTCCGCCGCCTACGTCATGGCCTGCCGCAAGGCCGGCATCCACCCCGCACGCGACCTCGACCTCGCCGCCGTCGGCTGCGTCGCCACCACCGGATCACCGCTGCCCCCCGACGGCTTCCGCTGGCTGCACGACTCCTTCCAGGAAGCCGACGCCGACCTCTGGATCGCCTCCGTCAGCGGCGGCACCGACATCTGCAGCTGCTTCGCCGGCGCCGTCCCCACCCTCCCCGTGCACATCGGCGAACTCCAGGCCCCCGGCCTCGGCACCGACCTCCAGGCATGGGACGCCCAGGGCAAGCCGGTCACCGACGAGGTCGGCGAACTCGTCGTCACCCGCCCCATGCCCTCCATGCCGGTCCGCTTCTGGAACGACCCCGACGGCAGCCGCTACCACGACAGCTACTTCGAGATGTACCCCGGCGTCTGGCGGCACGGCGACTGGATCACCCTCACCTCCCGGGGCAGCGTCATCATCCACGGCCGCTCCGACTCCACCCTCAACCGCCAAGGCGTCCGGATGGGCTCCGCCGACATCTACGAAGCCGTCGAACGGCTCCCCGAAATCCGCGAATCGCTCGTCATCGGCCTCGAACTCCCCGACGGCGGCTACTGGATGCCCCTCTTCGTCCACCTCGCCCCCGGCGCCACCCTCGACGACGACCTGCGCACCCGCATCAAACACACCATCCGCACCCAGCTCTCCCCGCGCCACGTCCCCGACGACATCATCGAAGCGCCCGGCGTCCCGCACACCCTCACCGGCAAACGCATCGAGGTCCCCGTCAAACGCCTCCTCCAGGGCACACCGCTCGACAAGGCCGTCAACCCCGGCTCGGTCGACAACCTCGAACTGCTCCGCTTCTACGAGCGCCTCGCCAACGAGCGCGCAAAGTAACGGCACTCGGCACTCCGGCCGCCATTGTCAGACCCCCCGATTACTCTCAGTGACAAGTGAAGTCCGCGGCGGCACACCGCCGCCGCGGACGGCCAACGCACCGAGGGGGAGTCATGACATCCACATCCCGGCCCGCCGACCACGGCGCCCACGACCGACTGCGCCGCGAAGTCCCCAGCACCGCGGCCGTCCTGGCCGACGCACAGGACTTCGCGGCCATGCGCCGCTACCGGACCTTCCCGTTCGACGACCACGCCGGCTACCTCCAGCAGATGGAGGCCCTCCTGCGCACCCTGGCCTCCCAGGGCGTCCGCATCACCCTCGCCCTCTTCGACCCGGAGGCATACGACACCTACTGCGGCGACCTCGGCATCGACCCGGACCACACCGACAGCCGGGCCCGCTACGCCGCCGAACTCGCCGGCGCCGGCGCCACCCTGCCCTACGCGGGCGAACCCCTCGCCCAACTCCTGCCACTGCTGATCGAGGAGGCCGACCGACAGGCCACCTGGGAACAGGCATCCGCGTTACTCGCCCGCACCGGCACCTGCGAGGAATGCGGCGAAGACCTCGCCCACGCCGCCTTCACCCGCGCCACCGACGCACTCAAACAACTCCTCGAAGCACTCGGGGACGGCACCCACCACCTCGTGTGCAGCATCCCCGCGGGCGACCCGCAACTCCTCGCCGTCCTGCACACCACCGCACTCGACGGCGGCCGGCACCACCTCTCCGAATCACGGACCCTGATCTTCTGCACGGTCCTGGCCGCCGGCATGGCCCTCGGCTCCCCGGGCGGCATCGTCTCCCGCAGCACCACCCCCGACACCACCCCCGGCCTCCCACCCGACGCCACCCACGACACCGTCCGCGGCTGGTCCCTGCGCGACGGCTGGCCACGACCGCTCACCGCGGCCCAGGTCTTCACCGCCTACTGCACCGACGCCGACACCGGCGAACCCATCCCGCCCGAGCACCGCGTCGACCACGCCGCCGGCCTCACCCTCACCCCACCAACCGAGACCCACCGCCACCACTGAAGCCCCAACCACCGCCGCCCCTACGGCAGATGGCCGCCCCGCCACACAGGGCGGGACGGCCATCGGCACCGTTACGCGACGCTCACGCCGCACGGCATCACTCTCCGGAGAGCACCGCCTGCGCCGCCGCCCGCGCGTCGTCGGCGGTGTCCGTGGCCCGCGCCGCCGCCGCCGCACGCTCGCACTGCGCCAGCGTGTGCTTCGACAGCGTCGACCGCACGTAGGGAATCGACGCCGCACCCATGGAAAGGCTGGTGACACCGAGACCGGTCAGCACACACGCCAACAACGGATCGGCGGCCGCCTCACCGCACACCCCACAGCTCTTGCCCTCGGCCTTCGCGGCATCCGCCGCAGCCGCCACGAGATCGAGCAGCGCCGGCTGCCACGGATCCTGCAAACGCGACACCGCCCCCACCTGACGGTCCGCCGCGAAGGTGTACTGCGCCAGGTCATTCGTCCCCAGCGAAAGGAACTCGACCTCCTGCAGAATCGACCGGGCCCGCAGCGCGGCGGACGGAATCTCCACCATCGCGCCGAACTTCGCCTGCAGACCGGCCTCCCGGCACGCGTCGGCGAACGCCTTCGCATCGGTGCGGTCCGCCACCATCGGCGCCATGACCTCAAGGTAGACCGGCAGCCCCTCGGCCGCCTTCGCCAGCGCCGTCAGCTGGGTACGCAGCACATCGGGGTGATCCAGCAGCGACCGCAGCCCCCGCACACCCAGCGCCGGGTTCGGCTCGTCGCCCGGCGTCAGGAAGTCCAGCGGCTTGTCCGCACCGGCATCCAGCACCCGCACCACGACACGGCCCTCGGGGAAGGCCGACAGCACCTTGCGGTACGCCTCGATCTGCTTGTCCTCGGACGGCGCCTTCTGGCTGTCGTCCAGGAAGAGGAACTCGGTCCGGAACAGACCGACACCCTCCGCACCCGCCTCGACCGCCGCCGGCACATCCGCGGGACCGCCGACATTCGCCAGCAGCGGCACCTTGTGCCCGTCCGACGTGGCACCAGGACCGGACGAAGCCGCCAGCGCCGCCCTACGCGCCGCGGCCGCCTGCTCAAGCCCCGCACGCTTCTCGGGACTCGGCTCGACGAAGATCTCACCCGTGCTGCCGTCGACGGCGATCACGGTGCCCTCGACCAGCTCACCGGCGCCCGGCAGCGCCACCACGGCCGGCACCCCCAGCGCCCGCGCGAGAATCGCGCTGTGGCTGGTCGGCCCGCCCTCCTCGGTCACGAACCCGAGCACCAGCGCCGGGTCGAGCAGCGCGGTGTCGGCCGGCGCGAGATCCCGCGCGATCAGCACATACGGCTCATCACTGTCCGGCACCCCCGGCATCGGCACACCCAGCAGCCGCGCGACGATCCGGTTCCGCACGTCATCGAGGTCGGCGACCCGCCCGGCCAGGTACTCACCGGCACCCGCCAGCAGCGCCCGATAGGCGGCGAACGCGTCGTACACACCACGCTCGGCGGTGCTGCCGACCGCGATCCGACGCTCGACATCGGCCATCAGCTCGGGGTCCTGGGCCATCATGGCCTGCGCCTCGAGCACGGCCTGCGCCTCACCGCCGGCCAGGTTCCCCCGCGCGATCAGGTCCGCGGCAACAGCCTCAACGGCCTGGCGGGCACGCCCCTGCTCGCGCTCCGCGTCCTCGGCCGGAATCTGCTTGGCCGGCGGTTCGAGAACCGCCGTGCCCATGTGCCGCACCTCGCCGATCGCCACGCCATGGCTCACGCCGACGCCTCGCAGCGTTGTCTCCATTTCACCCGTCTCCGGTTGATGCGGCGATACGCGCCGCCGCGGTGGATGTCGTAACTGCCGTCGCGGGACGGCACCCGGCTACTGCCAGGAGAAGAGCGTCTCGCCCGCCTTGATGTCGCCGTCCTCACGGACCTCGCCGAGCGAGTCGGCAGCGGCCTCCAGCGCGACGACCGGGCACACCGGCGACTTCCCGGCCTCCTCGACCAAGGCCGGATTCCAGCGCACGACCGCCTGGCCGCGCTGAACGGTGTCGCCCTTGTTGACGAGCAGCTCGAAGCCCTCGCCGTTGAGCTGGACAGTGTCGATACCGAGGTGCGTGAGCACCCCGTGGCCGGCGGCGTCCACTACGACGAACGCATGTGGGTGCAAAGAGACAACGACGCCGTCAACGGGCGAGACGGCCTCGGACGGCTCGCGCACGGGGTCGATGGCGGTACCGGGGCCCACCATCGCGCCGGAGAAGACGGGATCGGGCACAGCCGCGAGTCCGATGGCGCGTCCGGCAAGCGGGGACGTCACGGTGGTCATGGGAAGCCTCCCAGGGGTGGAGATTCATCAGGCCGCCGTCACTACCTGTCCTGGACGGCGCACCGCTCAGAAGCGTAAGTCATAAGAACTGACGGTTCCGCATGAGCAACACCGCCCACAGCCCCGTCCGGCACCGTTGCCGAGCACCCCATCGATTTGCCTCGCCCCAAGCAGCCCTGTACTGTCTGAGACCTGCCCCGGAAAGCCGACACCGCAGAGAACTGCGGTCAAGCCAAGTGGGCGGCACTCCTTCGAATCATGATTCGGAATATCGAATCGGTTTCTGCATGTCCGCAGAAAGAATGTGGTTCGAAAGGCCGAAAGGGCCTGATAGAGTGTGAAACACCGAAGGGAAGCGCCCGGAGAGCCTGGTGAAACAGGCGCAAAGGAAGCGTCCGTTCCTTGAGAACTCAACAGCGTGCCAAAAGTCAACGCCAGATATGTTGATACCCCGTCCACCTCGGTGGATGA
>NZ_JAJCXB010000115.1 GCF_020564935.1 Streptomyces pinistramenti | reverse complement strand
CGGCGCGCGCTCGCGGTGCTGGGCTGCGCCTGCGTACTGCTGGCAGTGGCCGCGGGCTTCGGCGGCGCCGACCTGGATCTGCTGATGCGGGCGACCGCCACCTGCCTGGCCGCGGTCACCCTTGCCGCCGGCCTGCCGGGCGTCGCCCAGCGGAAGGTAGCGGCCGGGCGGCGGCGGCAGTCCCAGCTCCTCCTCGAACTCCCGCCCGGCCGCGGCCCGCGGCTCCTCCGGCGGCACGTACTCGCCCTTGGGGACCGACCAGGCAGCGGCGTCCCTGCGGGCCCACAGCGGCCCGCCCATGTGGGCCACAAGCACCTCCACGCCGGACTCGCCGACGCGGTAGAGCAGCAGTCCCGCACTGCGTTTTCCCGCCATGGAACCCAGTCTGGGACACGGCCGCGGCAGCCGCCGGTCCGTGCACCCGCCTATACCGGCGGCAGCGGCTCGACGACGTCCGTGGCCACGTGCTGGTAGATCACCGAGCTGCGGCAGTCGACGACCTCGCGGCGTTTGAAGACCTGGTCCATCAGGAGCGCGTGCAGCCGGTCGACGTCCGGAACGGCGACGTGTACGAGGAAGTCGTCGCCGCCCGCCACGACGTAGACGCTCAGCACTTCGGGCAGCGAGGTCAAGAACGCCTTGAAGCGCTCGATGACCTCGCGGTTCATCGGGCGGATGCGGACCGTGAGCAGGGCCTGCACCGGCCGGTTGAGCGCCCGCAGATCGACCGTGGCGCGGTAGCCGGTGATCACGCCGCGGGCGCGCAGCGCGCGGACCCGCTCCAGGCAGGTGGAGGGGGCGATGCGCAGCGTGCGGGCGAGGTCGCGGTTGCTCTGCCGCGCATCGCGCTGCAGTTCGCGGACAATCGCCGAATCAATGTCGTCCATGCCACCCCATGGTGCCCCATACACCGAATTTCGTTCGGCGGGCACTTCTTTTGATCATTGTTCCGGCTAACTTCGGCGATCGTGACCGTTCAACAGACACCTCTTCCCGTCTCCCACGCGCCGGTTGTACGGCGGCTGGGCGTCGGCAGCGGCACCGCGCTGTGCGCCGGTGCGGTGCTCGGGCCCGGCGTGCTCACCCTGCCGTCCCTGGCAGCGGCGGCGGCCGGGCCCGCCTCGATCCTCGCCTGGGTCGTCCTGCTCGCCATGTGCGTACCGGTCGCGGCGTCCTTCGCCGCGCTCGGCGCCCGCTTCCCGGACGGCGGCGGCGTGGCCACGTACGTGCACCGGGCGGCGGGGCCGCGGGCCGCGGCCACCGTGGGCTGGTGGTTCTTCGGCGCGGTACCGATCGGAGTGGTGTCGGCCGCCTGGATCGGCGGGAAGTACGTGGCGGACGCGGCCGGTTGGGGCGATGCGGGTGCCGCGGTGGTCGGCGGCGTGGTGCTGGCCGGTGCGCTGGTCTCCAACGCGGTCGGGCTGCGGATGTCGGGCCGGGTGCAGCTGCTGCTCGGCGGGCTGCTGGCCGTGGTGCTGCTGTGCGCGGTGCTGGCCGCCGCCCCGCACGTGTCGGCAGATCACTTCACCCCGTTCCTGCCCGGTGGCTGGTCATCGGTCGGCTCGGCCGCTTCGGTGCTGTTCTTCGCGTTCGCGGGCTGGGAGGCGGCGAGCCATCTGTCCGGTGAATTCGCCGACCCCGCCCGGGATCTGCCGCGGGTGACCCGCAATACGCTGATCACGATCACGGTGCTCTACCTCGGCCTGGCGCTCGCCACGATCGGCGCGCTGGGCCCGGCAGCGGCCGGTACGGACACCCCGCTGACCGCGCTGCTCACCCAGAGCGTGGGCGCCGCCGCGCGGCCGGTCGCCGCCGTGGCCGCCCTGTTCCTCACCTTCGGCGCGGTCAACTCCTATCTGGCGGGCGCCTCCCGGCTCGGCGCCGCGCTCGGCCGCGACGGGGCCGCGCCCCGCCGGCTCGCCAGGGGCGGCGGTCCCGGCGAGGTGCCGCGGCGCGCGCTCGCGGTGCTGGGCTGCGCCTGCGTACTGCTGGCAGTGGCCGCGGGCTTCGGCGGCGCCGACCTGGATCTGCTGATGCGGGCGACCGCCACCTGCCTGGCCGCGGTCACCCTGGCCGGACTCGGCGCCGCGCTGGTGCTGCTGCCGCGCCGCACGCCCCTGTGGTACGGCGTGATCGCCAGTGCCGTGCTGACGGCGGGGGTGCTGGCCTTCTCGGGGTGGCTGCTGCTGATTCCCGCGGCGCTGGCGCTCGCCTCGTTCGGCTTCCTGACGCTGCGCGGGCTCCGGGACCGGCAGCCGGGGGCGCGGCGCGGGTCAGCCGGCTGACCCGCGGGGGCCACGCGCCGTGTGGCCGGTGCCCGCAGGGGAAGCGGGCGGGCGCGTCGCCGCCGGGCCTGCCGCGCGCTCGCCGAAGCGGGCCCGCGCCCGGTCGACGGCGGCCTCGATCCGGCGGGCCTTGTCGTCCGCCGGGTCGAACGTCAGCTGCCTGGTGGCCCGTTCGGCCCGGCACAGGTCCTCCGCGCGCAGAGTGAGTGACCGTACCCGCGCCCGTTGCAGCCCGAGCGCCGCGTGCAGCGCGTAGGCCGCTTCGGTCAGCGCCGGGCCGTGCGCGGTCGGTTCGGCGAGCCTGCGGGTGCGGGTCGTCGTGGAACGGTCGGCGTAGCGGACGACGAGGGTGAGCGCGCGGGCCGCCTGCCCGCCCACCCGCATCCTGGCCCCCAGTCCGTCGGCGAGCGCGAGCAGGGCGCCGCGCCGTCTGTCCGGGTCCAGTTCGTCGTGCGGGAAGCGGTGTTCGGCGGCCATCGAGCGGGCGGCGGCGTACGGGGAGACCGGTGTCGGGTCGATGCCGCGGGCCCGCTCGTGCACCATCCGGCCGGTCTTCGCGCCGAGGATCCGCTGGAGGGTGGCGGGGGGCGCGGCGGCGATCCGGCCGATACTGTCGAGCCCGTAGGCGCACAGCGTGCGCGCGGTCGCCGGGCCCACGCCGTGCAGGGCGGCGGCCGGCCTGCGGGCGAGGAACGCGGCGACGGACCCTTCGTCCCCGGGGACGACCCGGACCTCTCCCGGCCGCGCGCCCTGGGCCGCCATCCGCGCGAGCAGCGGATTGCCCGCGACGCCGATCGTGCACCGCACGTCGTACCAGGCCAGGGTGCGCAGCCGCACCAGGGCGGCGATGCCCGCCGCGTCCTTGCCGAAGTAGCGCAGTGCCCCGCGGACGTCGGCCAGCGCGGCGTCCGGCGGCAGCGCCTCGACCGCCGGCGTGAACTGCGCCAGCAGGCCGAGCAGTTGCTCGTACGCCGCCGCGCCCACAGGCTCGCCTGCGGCGGTGCAGAACCGTACGTGGAGCACGCCGGGCTCCGGTACGGGGGTCATCCCGCGCTCCCCGGGCTGGAGTGCCACAGCTTGCGGCCGGTGGCGGCGCGTTCGCCGGGGGGCTGGAGGTCGGCCCACGGGTGCAGGGTGTAGCCGGTCTCCAGCCGGATGGTGCGTCCCGGCGCGGCCTCCGCCGCCTGCGGTGCGGCGGCGAGGCGGGCGCAGGCCGCTTCCAGGCCGCCGTCGCGGCGCAGTTCGGCCAGTTCGGCGAGGTTCCAGGCGGCGGCGCCGACCACGCCGACGCTGCGCGGGCCGCGGCGCTGGACGGTGCCGCGCACCAGCAGCAGCCAGGAGTGGAAGACGGTGTGCGCGCAACGCTCGTGGCTGTCGTCGAAGAAGGCGCAGTCGACCAGGCCCGTGCTGTCGTCGAGGGTGGTGAAGATGACCCGGCGGCCGGAGCGGACGGGCGGCGTCTGGGTGGCCGCCTTGGCCCCGGCGACCAGCACCGTCTCGCCGTTGCCCGCGCCCCGCAGCAGCCTGGCGGGCAGGACGCCCAGCTCCGCGAGGAACTCCCGGTGGTCGGTCATCAGGTGGCGGGAGGTGTCCATGCCGAGGACACCCAGTTCGGCGCTGAGCCGTTCGACGTCGCCGAGGTCGGGCAGCCCGACGGGCTCGACGGCGTCGGCCCGCCCGTCGTCGCCGCCGTCGGCCCGGCCCGGCAGCGTCAACTGGCCTGCGGGGGCCCGCCGTTGCCGCTGGTGGAGTTCGGCGATGTGCAGCAGCAGGTCCCTGCGGTTGGCGCCGAAGGCGTCCAACGCGCCGACCCGGGCGAGGCGTTCGGCCACCGGGCGGCTCGGCCCGGCCCGCTGCCACAGGTCCTGGAGCGAGGGGTAGGGCTGCCCGGCCTCGATCCGCCGCGCCTCGTCCTCGCCGATGCCGTGCACGTCGCCGAGCGCGAGCCGCAGCCCCCAGGCGCCGGGGCCGCCGCCGTCCACCGATCCGGACACCAGTTCGATGCGATGGGTGACCGCCGAGCGGTTCACGTCCAGTGGCAGCACCGGCACCCCGCGCCGCCGGGCGTCCGCGAGCAGCAGCCGCTTCGGGTACATCCCGGGGTCGTGGGTGAGCAGCCCGGCGTAGAAGGCCGCGGGGTGATGCGCCTTGAGCCAGGCGGACTGGTAGGTCGGCACCGCGAAGGCCACCGCGTGCGCCTTGCAGAACCCGTACGCGCCGAACGCCTCGACGATCTCCCAGGTGCGCGCGATCACTTCGGGTGCGTAGCCGCGCCGCCCGGCACGGTCCGCGAACCAGGCGCGCACCCGCCCCTGGAACTCCGGATCCGAGAGCGCCCGCCGCTTCTCGTCCGCCTCGTCCCGCGCGCAGCCGGTCATGATCCGCAGCATTTCGATGATCTGCTCGTGGAACACCACGACGCCGTAGGTCTCGCGCAGCGGCTCCTCCAGGTCCGGGTGCGGGTAGCGGACGGGCCTGCGGCCGTGCCGGGCCTCGATGAAGGGCCGCACCATGTCGGCGGCGACCGGGCCAGGCCGGAAGAGCGAGATGTCGACAACCAGGTCGTGGAAGGAGGCCGGTTGCAGCCTGCCGACCAGATCGCGCTGGCCGGGCGACTCGATCTGGAAGCAGCCGAGCGTCTCGGTGGAGCGGATCAGGTCGTAGGTGGCCGGATCGCGCGGCGGCACCTGCGCCGGATCGTCCAGGTCGATGCGGTGCCCGGTGGCCCGCCCGATCTCGGCGACCGCGTGCGCCATCGCGGACTGCATGCGCACCCCCAGCACGTCGAGCTTGAGCAGCCCGAGATCTTCCACGTCCTCCTTGTCGAACTGGGACATGGGGAACCCGTCGCCGCTGGTCGGCACGACCGGCGTACGGCTCAGCAGCGAGGCGTCCGAGAGCAGCACTCCGCACGGGTGCATGGCGATCCCGCGGGGCAGCGCGTCCAGGGACTCGACCAGCTGCCACAGCCGCTCGTCGGCGGCCTCCCGGACCCCGCGCAGCTCCGGAAGTTCGGCCAGCGCCGAGCGGGCGTCACGGGCCCTGATGTGCGGGAACGCCTTGGCGAGCCGGTCCACCCCGGCCGGGTCCATGCCCAGGGCGGCGCCCACGTCGCGTACCGCGTGCCGGACCCGGTAGGTCTCGGGCATCGAGACCGTCGCGACCCGCTCGGCACCGAAGCGGTCGAAGATCGCGCGGTAGACCTCCAGCCTGCGGGCGGACTCGACGTCGATGTCGATGTCCGGCAGCGCCTGCCGCCGCTCGGACAGGAAGCGCTCCATCAGCAGCCCGTGCTCGACGGGGTCGGCGTGGGCGATGCCCAGGAGGTGGTTGACCAGCGACCCGGCACCGGATCCGCGGGCCGCCACCCGGATCCCCCGCTGCCGCACGTCGTCCACAACCCGGGCGACCGTCAGGAAGTACGAGGGGTAGCCGAGCCGTTCGATCGTGCGCAGCTCGTCGTGCAGCCGCTCCCAGCGGGCCCGGTCGCGGTCGTAGCCGCGCCGCACCATTCCGGCGGCGCAGCGCGAGCGCAGCACCCGGGCGGCGGTGCGGTGTTCGGCGCCGACCAGCCGGGGTTCGGGGAAGTGGACGCGGCCGAGCCCGATGTCGCCCTGCGGGTCGACCAGGCAGGCGCCCGCGGTCTCCTCGGTCATGGCGAGCAGCCGGTGGGCGAGGCCGCGCCGGAAGCCGGCCGCCTCGGCGATCCGCTCGGCGGCGCGGCCCATCGCGGCGGCGTCCTTGAGCCAGCGTTCGCCGCTGTCCCAGGTCTCGGGCCGGTGCCGGTCGACCGGCACCAGGCGGCGGGCGGAGTCCAGGACGTCGGCGACCGGGCCCTGGCCGGGGTCGGCGTAGCGGACCGCGTTGGTCAGGACGGCGCGGATGCCCTGGTCGACGGCGAGGCCGAGGGTGCGGGCGGCCAGCCGGAGCGAGCCGGGGCCGCTGCCGGGACGTCCGTGGTCGACGGCCTCCAGACGCAGCGCGTCGCCGTACCGCTCGCGCCAGGGGGCGAGGAGCCGGACGGCGCGGTCCGGGCGGCCGGCGGCGAGCGCCCGTCCGATGTCGGATTCGGGTCCGAGCAGGACGGTGACCCCGTCCGTTGCGGC
>NZ_JAJCXB010000114.1 GCF_020564935.1 Streptomyces pinistramenti | reverse complement strand
CCCCGCGGCCGGAGTGCGCCGGACGGGTCCGGTGCTGCCGGGAGGCTGCGGTCAGCCGACGAGGATCTCGCGGGCCAGCCGTGCGGTCTCCGACGGGGTCTTGCCGACCTTGACGCCGGCGGCCTCCAGGGCCTCCTTCTTCGCCTGGGCGGTGCCGGAGGAGCCGGAGACGATGGCGCCCGCGTGGCCCATGGTCTTGCCCTCGGGCGCGGTGAAGCCCGCGACGTAGCCGACGACCGGCTTGGTGACGTTGGCCTTGATGAAGTCGGCCGCGCGCTCTTCGGCGTCGCCGCCGATCTCACCGATCATCACGATCAGGTCGGTGTCGGCGTCCGCCTCGAACGCCTTGAGGGCGTCGATGTGGGTGGTGCCGATGACCGGGTCGCCACCGATGCCGACGGCCGAGGAGAAGCCGATGTCGCGCAGCTCGTACATCATCTGGTAGGTCAGCGTGCCGGACTTGGACACGAGACCGATGCGGCCGGGCTTGGTGATGTCGCCCGGGATGATGCCGGCGTTGGACTGGCCGGGGGTGATCAGGCCGGGGCAGTTCGGGCCGATGATCCGGGTCTTGTTGCCCTTCGCGCCGGCGTACGCCCAGAAGGCGGCGGAGTCGTGCACCGCGATGCCCTCGGTGATGACGACCGCGAGGCCGATCTCGGCGTCGATCGCCTCGACGACGGCGCTCTTGGCGAACTTCGGCGGGACGAAGATGACGGAGACGTCGGCGCCGGTCTTCTCCATCGCCTCGGCGACGGAGCCGAAGACGGGCACCTCGGTGCCGTCGAAGTCGACCTTCTCGCCGGCCTTGCGGGGGTTCACGCCGCCGACGATGTTGGTGCCGTCACCCAGCATGAGCTTGGTGTGCTTCATGCCGGTGGCGCCGGTCATCCCCTGGACGATGACCTTGCTGTCCTTGGTGAGGAAGATAGCCATGGTGTTGGAGTCCCTCGTCCTTACTTCGCAGCCGCGAGCTCGGCGGCCTTGTCGGCCGCGCCGTCCATGGTGTCCACGCGCTGCACCAGCGGGTGGTTGGCGTCGGAAAGGATCTTGCGACCCAGCTCCGCGTTGTTGCCGTCGAGGCGCACGACCAGCGGCTTGTTGACGTCCTCGCCCTTGGACTTGAGCAGCTCCAGGGCCTGGACGATGCCGTTGGCGACCTCGTCACAGGCGGTGATGCCGCCGAAGACGTTGACGAACACGGACTTGACGTCCGGGTCGCCGAGGATGATCTCCAGGCCGTTCGCCATGACCTCGGCGGAGGCGCCGCCACCGATGTCGAGGAAGTTGGCGGGCTTCACGTTGCCGTGCATCTCACCGGCGTACGCGACGACGTCCAGGGTCGACATGACCAGACCGGCACCGTTGCCGATGATGCCGACCTCGCCTTCGAGCTTGACGTAGTTGAGGCCCTTGGCCTTGGCGGCGGCCTCCAGCGGGTTGGCCGCGGCCTTGTCCTCCAGGGCCTCGTGCTCCGGCTGGCGGAAGTCGGCGTTCTCGTCGAGCGAGACCTTGCCGTCCAGCGCCAGGATGCGGCCGTCCTTGGTCTTCACCAGCGGGTTGACCTCGACGAGGAGGGCGTCCTCGGCGACGAAGGTGTCCCACAGGGTCACCATGGCCTCGGCGACACCCTCGGCCACGTCGGCCGGGAACTTCGCCTGGGCCACGATCTCGCGGGCCTTGACGATGTCCACGCCGTCGACGGCATTGACCGGGACCTTCGCGAGGGCCTCGGGGGTCTTCTCCGCGACCTCCTCGATGTCCATGCCGCCCTGCACCGAGGCCATGGCCAGGAAAGTGCGGTTGGTGCGGTCGAGGAGGTACGAGACGTAGTACTCCGCCTCGATCTCCGGGGACAGCTCGGCGATCATCACCTTGTGGACCGTGTGGCCCTTGATGTCCATGCCGAGAATGTCGGTCGCGCGGGCGACCGCCTCGTCGGGGTTGGCGGCCAGCTTGACGCCGCCGGCCTTGCCTCGGCCGCCGACCTTCACCTGGGCCTTGACGACAGACTTGCCGCCAAGACGCTCGGTCGCCTCGCGGGCTGCCTCAGGCGTGTCGATGACTTCACCGGCCAGCACCGGTACACCGTGCTTGGCGAAGAGGTCCCTCGCCTGGTACTCGAACAGGTCCACGCGCGTCCGTCCCTTGTCTTCTCAGAATCGCCGTAGTGATCGCGGGTCGTTCTCTGCGATGGGCGTGCCGCGAAGGGCAACGTGACGGCGCTGTCACAGGGGATGCGTACACGGTGACCGAATACGCGGCATGTCCGTCTCGCAGGTTATCGCCGCGGGACCTGCGGCCCTAAATCGCAGATCACACTGTGGCGGTGATTACGGTCACAGATTCCATGGCAGAGCCGCCGCACACCGGCGGATTCGTACGCGCCGGCGCCCGTCGTTGTGGAACGGCTCACGTCGCGCCGAGGCCGGAATCCGTCCTCGCGTTGCCGGGCGCGATCCTTTCCGGCACCACCGTGTGTCACCCGGCGTGGGGCGCGCCGTCACCCGCCGTGCCCCGTGCCCGCACGCCCCGCGCGGCGGCTTCTGCCGGTACACACCCGCGCGCCCCTTGTCGCGTGATTCCGCGTCGGTGGGCGGGGCACATGTGGTGCGGAGGAGATGCGATGGCCCGTCACATTTCCCACGCACGCCGTGTCCTGAATGACCTCTTGACCCCCAACTCCCCACGCTGGACACTGCGTTGAGCACTTACGCATCAGGAGTCACAAGCTTCGGGCTTGGTCCCGTGCAGGCCGGTCGGCAGACCGCTGTGCACCGGGTGCAGACGGGGGAACTTGATGGGTGGTGGGGGGGATGCGTGACCGCGGGCAACAGCGCGGCCGCGGGCTCTCCCGCACCCGCCATCCCTCCCCCTTCTTCCCGCCCCCCTCCCGACTTTCTCGATTTCTTGGTGTCCTCACACTCGGTGCCTGAAGGGATTGGAGAGGGAATGCTGACACAGCCGACACATACGACCTATCCCGGCGTCTATGTCGAAGAGCTTCCCAGCAGCATCCGCAGCATCACCACCGTCACCACGTCCGTGACCGCCTTCGTCGGCCACACCCGGCGCGGCCCGCTCAACCACCCGGTACGGATCACCAGCTTCGCCGACTTCGAGCGCCGCTTCGGCGGGCTGACCTCACAGAGCCCGCTCGGCTACGCCGTCCACCAGTTCTTCGGCAACGGCGGCACCGTCGCGGTGATCGTCCGGGTCGCCAAGGCGCACACCGGCAAGGAAGCCTGCGTCACCCTGGAGTCCACCGAGGGCCACAGCCGGTGCGCGGTCCTTGAGGTGCACGCCAAGGAACCCGGCGTCTGGGGCTCCGGCCTGCGGGTGGCCGTCGACTACGACACCCACCACCCGGACGAGACCTTCAACCTCCAGATCCTGGACGCGCACGGCACCGCCCGTGAGGCGTTCTCCGGACTGTCCATGGATCCCGGCCACGGCCGGTACGCCGAGACCCTCGTCAACGCCGGCTCCTCGCTGGTCCGCGTCGCGGTCGTCGGCGAGGGCCGCCCCGACCCGTCCGGCACGGTCTCCAAGGCGTTCCATCACGAACTCCCGGATCTGAACGTCGAGTTGACGGTGAAGATCGGCGAGGTGGAGCGCGAGTTCACGCTCTACGACCCGGACTGCGACGGCGAGGCACCGTGCAACGTCACCGAGCTGGCGCTGCTGCTCGAACACAAGCTCCGCGCGCTGCCCGACGCTCCCGGCAAGCACGCCTTCGCCGGTGCCGAGGTCCTCGCGTTCGGGCGCCGCATCCAGGTCGTGGCCGGCTCGACCGACCCCGACGACGTGGTCAGGTTCGTCGGCGAGTGCGCCAACGACCTGGGCCTTGAGGCATCCGTCAACCCGCCGGTCTTCCCGCTGTGCGGCGGCGAGGACGGCGAACTGCCGGGGCCGCGCGACCTCATCGGCAGCGAGGCCCGCAAGACCGGCCTCCAGGCGCTGCGCGACGTCCACGACGTCAATCTGCTGGCGCTGCCCGAGCTGGCGTCGTACGAGAACACCGACGACATGGTCACGGTGCTGTCGGCGGCCGAGCGGCTCTGCAAGGAGCGGCGGATCTTCCTGCTCGTGGACGCGCCCGCCGCCTGGGGCAGCGTGGACGCGGCACGGGCCGGCATCGCCGCCTTCACGCCGGTCCGCGGCAACCACTCCGGCCTGTACTTCCCGCACCTCCAGCTCACCGACCCGCTGACCGGCCGGCTGCGCTCCTTCCCGCCGTCGGGCGCGGTCGCCGGTGTCATCGCGCGTACGGACAGCGAGCGCGGGGTGTGGAAGGCGCCGGCCGGCACCGAGGCGCGGCTCGCGGGGGTGCACTCGCTGACCGTCAAGCTCACCGACCGGGAGAACGGGCTGCTCAACCCGCTCGGCGTGAACGCGCTGCGCAGCTTCCCGGTGATCGGCCCGCTGATCTGGGGTGCCCGCACCCTGGAGGGCGCGGACGCGCTGGAGAGCGAGTGGAAGTACATCCCGGTGCGGCGGCTGGCGCTGCACGTCGAGGAGAGCCTGCTGCGCGGCCTCCAGTGGGTGGTCTTCGAGCCGAACAACGAGCAGCTGTGGCAGCAGATCCGGCTGAACGCCTCCGCCTATCTGCACTCGCTCTTCGAGAAGGGCGCCTTCAAGGGCGGCACTCCGCGCCAGGCGTACTTCGTCAAGTGCGACAAGGACACCACGACCGACGAGGACATCGAGCGCGGCATCGTCAATGTCGTGGTCGGCATCGCGCCGGTCAGGCCCGCGGAGTTCGTGATCGTCAAGATCCAGCAGATGGCCGGTCAGTTCGACGTCTGACGGCTGGGGACATGAGGGAAAAGGACGTGAAGGAATCCGATGGCTGAGTTTCAGATCAACGCCCATCGCTTCGACCCGTACAAGAACTTCAAGTTCCTGGTCCTGTGGGACGGGCGTACGGTCGCGGGCATCAGCAAGATCAGCCCGCTGAAGCGCACCACCGAGGTCGTCAAGCACCGGAACGGCGGCGACCCCAGCTCTCCGCGCAAGTCCCCGGGCCGCTCGGAGTTCGAGGGCATCACCCTGGAGCGCGGGGTCACCCACGACCCGGAGTTCGACCGCTGGGCCAACAAGGTGTGGCAGGTCGGCGCCGGTCTCGGCTCCGAGGTGTCGCTGGCCGACTTCCGCAAGGACATCGTCATCCAGGTCCTCAACGAAGCCGGGCAGGTCGCCGTCTCGCACAAGATCTACCGGTCCTGGCCGAGCGAGTACCAGGTCCTGGGCGAGATGGACGCCAACGCCAACGCCGTCGCCATCCAGAGCCTGAAGCTGGAGTGCGAGGGCTGGGAACGCGACTACGAGGTGCCCGAGCCGCAGGAGCCGTCGTTCACGCATCCCGCCTGACCGCGGGAGCTGCCGGACGGGGGTGAGGGATGGCGCTGACGGGGCCTCGGGAGCTGCTGGCCACCTGGGAGGCGGGTCTTGACCGGGACGCGGCAGGGCGCGCCCTGCTGCTGCACCGGGCGGCCCGCCCGGAGGCCACCGCCGACGCGCTGCTCGCGGTGCCGGTCGGCCGACGCGCCGCCGACCTGTTCGGGCTGCGCCGGGTGCTGTTCGGCGAGCGGATGCAGGTGCGGGTGGAGTGCGGCAGGTGCGCCGAGGCGATGGAGTTCGACCTCGACGCGGCGCAGTTCGCGGCTCCTGCGGCGGACACGGCGGCGGACGACGGGGTGCTGCGGGTGGCCGACGGCGGCTGGGTGGTCGACTTCCGGCTGCCCACCGTCGCCGACCTCGCCGCGGTCGCCCGCGCGCTCGACGCCCCGTCCGCCGCCCTGGCCCCTCCCGACCCGCAGCAACTGCTGCTGGCCCGCTGCACGGTCTCGGCCACGCGGGACGGCGAGCCGCTGCCGGCCGACGCGCTGCCCGGCGCGCTGCCGGAGAAGGTGCGGCACCGGCTGGCCGAGGAGGCCGAACGCGCCGACCCCACGGCCGAGATCACCCTCAGCATCGCCTGCCCCGAGTGCGGCGAGGCCACCCCGGCCGAGCTGGACATCGCCGACTACCTGTGGACCGAGCTGGACGCCTGGGCCCGTGACGTGCTCCTGGACGTCCATCTGCTCGCCACCGCCTACGGCTGGAGCGAGCCGGAGATTCTCGCGCTCAGCCCGCAACGCCGCCGCTACTACCTGGAGTTGTGCGCAGATGCCTGAGCTGCCCGACTACTTCGACCGGCTGCTGGCCCGGCACACGCCCGTGCCCGCCGCCGGGCTGCCGGGCCCGCCCGCGGACGCTCCGGGCCGGCCCGCCCGGGTGCGCCCGCGACTGCCCGGCCCGTTCGAACGCATCGAGGCACTGGGCGGCGGGCGCGACGACGAGGGCCCCGCGCCCGGCCTGCTCGCGCCCCCGGCCGCCCCGCCACGCCTTCCCGGCCACGCGGTCACCCGCGTCGAACGGGAGGTGCGGACCACGGAGCGGGAGACCGTGGTCCGGCCGGGCCCTGCGGCGCGGGACGCTGCGGACGACGGCGGGGACCGCGGCCCGCGCCCGGCCGCGCCCCTGCTGCGGCCCGCCGCACAGCTCACCGGACGGGCCCGGCCTGCCGCCGCCGAGCCGGTG
>NZ_JAJCXB010000113.1 GCF_020564935.1 Streptomyces pinistramenti | reverse complement strand
ACCCCGCGCTTGCTGCGGCTCCCGAACGGGCCGGTGGGGATGGTGCTGCGGTGCTGCGGTGGTGCGTTGTTCACGGCCCGGCGCGCAGACTCAGCGTGCGCCTGCGCGGTTCACCGTGCGCCGGTGCGGTTCACCTCGCGCCGACCCGGGCCATGCTCCCGCGCCCGTGCCGGGGCTGGACGGGCACGCCGGACGGCTCCGTGGCACGGCCCGCCGGCTGCCGCGTCGGACCGTGGCCCGCGCCCGCCGCCGAACCCGGTGCCGAAGGGCGTCGCGGCGGGGCCGCCACACCGTTCTGCACGTCCATCACGGCGTGCGCGACCAGGCCGCCCATCGGGTCGTGACGGATCAGATCCCGGAGCCGGGAGCGCGATGAACGCCCTTCGTTCCCCGGGTAGAGATGCTTGCCGAGCCCGACCGCATGGGCCAGCGCGGCAAGTGCCGCGGTCCGCGGGTCCGGTGGTACGCCGGTGCGGATCGCGTTGTCCAGCCGGGCCCTGATTTCCCGGCTGATGGCCGTCTCCGTCGCTTGGTAGCGCGTCGTCGGCAGCACCCCGCACATCTGCCCCTCCACGGCATGGACCATGCCGCAGCGTTCGAGATGCGAGAGATACGTCTGGCGCAGCCCCAGCCGGGGCCCGCCGATCCAGTGGACCGCGCGCACCGGGCTGCCGCGTCGGCGCAGCAGTTCGAGCGCGGAGTCCAGAGTCGGATCTCCGGTCGGCCGTGGCATCACCACGGCGATACGATCCCCGTCTGGGGCTATCCGTCCTGCCAGAGCCAGCTCTACTAGCTGGGCCCCGGCCAGGCCGAGGTCGAGCGACTGCGGCTGCGCTGTGGTGCCCGTGGTCGGGTCCAAAGCGAGCAGCAGAAGCTCCTCCGGAATTGTTCTACGGCTCCTGCCCATCCATGCCTCCCCGCGTGGATGAATGACAGGGTGACCCCTCTCACATTCATCTGTCGAGAGTGCGTGGGGGGTTCGATAGGGAACCGGTAGGTATGTCGTTCTCGTCTAGCACGTCGGCGACACCTTCCGTGGGGTGCGGCGGTGGGTGGAACGCATGGCGGCGCCCTCGCGTCCTCGCGGACACAGGACACTTGGGAACACTGGGCCAGGCAGCAGTGCGACGTACGAAGGAGACATCGGTGGCGGGCGAGTCCCCCGACAAGTCGGACAAGAAGCAGTCGTCGGGGCAGACGGCGCGGAGCGGAAGCGATCCGCGCCTGACCGTCTTCCGTGGGGAGCCGGACGAACCGGCGAAGGGGCCGGAGGAGTCGGCTGGCGAGCCGGAGGCGTCGGCGGACAAGCCGGCGGGGGCCGACGGGGCTCGTGATGCCTCTGGGAGTGCCGAGGCGTCCGGTGAGGCGTCCGGTGAGGCTTCTGAGGCGTCCGGGACTCCGGAGGCGCCCGGGGCTTCCGAGGCGGGCGGCGTGGGCGACGAGGGCCGGCTGCGGGACGTCGTGGCTGCGTGGGTCGCAGGCAAGGACGAATCCGGGGACGAGCCCGAGGGCGAAGCCGAGGATGGTCCCGGGGACGGCGCGGGCGCCGACCGGCCCGGGAGCGATGCGGAGGCCGCCACCGCAAAGCCGGGAGCAAAGACTGCGGACGGCGCGGATGGCGACGCGGACAGCGGTGCGGGCGATGACGTGAAGGGCGCTGCCGCGGCCACTGCCGGTGCCACTCCTGGTGCGGAGACCGAGGGTGAGGCCGAGCCCAAGGCTGCGGCCGAGGTCGTGGACCAGCCGACGGCGGTGTTCAAGACACTGGATGCGGAGCCCGGCGAGGATGACGCACCGGCCGACGACACCACGCGCGTCTTTGCCGTCGCGAAGCTCAAGGGCGAGGCGCAGGGCAAGGGCGGGGAAAAGAGCGAAGGCACGGAGAAGAAGGGGGAGAAGAGCGGCGGGAGCGAGCCGGAGAGCGGGAGCGTTCCGGACCAGGGCTCGGCCAAGGCATCGGCCGAGACTCCGGCCGAGCCGCCGGTCGACCAGGCCACCACCGCCTTCAAGATCACCCCGCCGGAGAAGCTCGCCGGCAAGCCCGCGGCCGAGGCGGACGCCGAGCCCGACGACGCCGAGCCCGACGACGCCGAGGCGGACAAGGCCGAGGGCGGCGCCGCGGCCGGCGACAGCAAGGCCGACGCCAAGCCCGCCACGTCCGATAAGGAATCCGACAAGGCGCCCAAGAAGGACTCCGGCGAGGCATCCGACAAGGCTGCTGAGAAAAAGCCCGAGA
This sequence comes from Streptomyces pinistramenti, assembly GCF_020564935.1. Classification (GTDB taxonomy): domain Bacteria; phylum Actinomycetota; class Actinomycetes; order Streptomycetales; family Streptomycetaceae; genus Streptomyces; species Streptomyces pinistramenti. The sequence continues at coordinate 4,901 of NZ_JAJCXB010000113.1, read as the reverse complement.
AGACATCCGGCAAGGAATCCGGCAAGGAATCCGGCAAGGAATCCGAGAAGGAAGCCGAGCGCACCAGCCAGTTCATCGCGCTGAAGTCGGACGACATCGGTGCCGAGAAGTCGATCGGCAAGACGGCCGACAAGGCCGCGGCGAAGACTCCCGCTGCCCCCGCGAAGCCGACGGCCGCCCCGGCGAAGGACGCCGGCGAACAGCCGCCCGCCACTGTCACCGGAGCCACCGCGGCCGCCACCGGCGCGACCGCCGCCCGGCAGCCGCAGCCGGACACCCCCGGTGTCCCCGAGGCCGAGCGGACCCGCCAGGAACCGCTGCCGCCGCTCGACCTGCTCGCACAGCTCACCAACACCCCGCCGCCGCCCGAGACCACGTTCCGTACCGTCGTGCGCCGGTTCAAGATCTGGACGCCGCTGGTCATCCTGCTGGCGGTCATCTTCGTGGTCGTCCAGGCCGCGCGGCCGCTGCCGGCCCCGACGCTCGCCGTCGGCTCGTCGACCGCGTTCACGTTCAAGGGCGACAAGTTCGCCATGCCCTGGCCCGACCAGGGGCAGTCCGCGGCGGAGGTCGTGGGGGTGGGCAGCCTGGGGACGTCGGGCAAGGAGAAGCCCGTGCCGACGGCGAGTGTCGCCAAGGTGATGACGGCCTACGTGATCCTGCGCGACCACCCGTTGAAGAACAAGTCCGACAAGGGCGAGACGATCACCATCGACGCCCAGGCGGAGGCCGACTCGAAGAAGAAGGACGAGTCGCGGGTGCCGCTCAAGAAGGGGCAGACGTTCAACGAGAACCAGATGCTCCAGATGCTGATGATCCCCTCGGGCAACAACGCCGCGCGCCAGCTCGCCCGTTGGGACTCCGGCAGCGAGGCCGCCTTTGTGAAGAAGATGAACGCGGCCGCCAAGAAGCTCGGCATGTCCAAGACGACGTACACCGACCCCAGCGGCCTGGACAAGTCGACCGTGAGCACCGCAGTCGACCAGCTCAAGCTGGCGGGCGAGGTGATGAAGAACGCCGCCTTCCGCGCCGTCGTCGCCACCGAGAACGTCCAGATCGAGGGCCTGCCCGAGCGGCTCTTCAACAACAACAGCCTGCTCACGACGATGTCGCCCGCCGTACGCGGCATCAAGACCGGTTCGAGCACGCCGGCCGGCGGCGCGTTCATGTGGGCGGCGTACCACACCGTGGGCGGCAAGGATCAGCTGCTGCTCGGCGTGACGATGGACCAGCGCACCAACAGCCCCGACCCCAACGCCCACCTCAAGCTGGCCCTGGACAACAGCGCGAAGGTGATCAAGGCGACCAAGGATGCGCTGGTCTCGGACACCGTGGTGAAGAAGGGGCAGGTCGTCGGCTACGTCGATGACGGCCTCGGCGGCGAGACCCCGGTCGTCGCGACCAAGGACCTCACCGCGGTCGGCTGGCCCGGCATGAAGGCGACCTTCGCCATCGGCGACGACGGCAAGGGCGTCCCGCACACTGCCAAGGCCGGAACGACGGTCGGCGCGCTGACCGTCGGCAGCGGCGCCAGCGAACAGAAGGTGCCGGTCGCGCTCCAGCAGGACCTGACCGAGCCGACGTTCGGCGCCAAGCTGACCCGGATCGGATAGCGCAGCGGGGCCCGGTCCACGCCGACCGGGCCCCGCCCGCCGAACCCCGCGAGGAACCAACGGGCCCTGCACACCCCGTAGTTCCCCCCGGCCCCCTCGCCCCCTCAGTTCCCCAGGCAATGCGTCCGTACGTGCCGGAGTCCGTCATCGACGTAACGCAAGCGCAGCAGCCCTACGTACCCGCCGGCTCGCCCGCACGAGCGGCGCCGCTGCTACGGAGCGCCGTGGCACTGGTCCCCGCCGCGCTGATGCTGGCCCTCGGCATGTGGGGCATCCGCCGCGACGACGCCATGTGGCGGGACGAGGCCGTCACCTACGACATGGCGCACCGCAGCCCGGCCGACCTCTGGGCAACGCTGCAGCACGCCGACGTCGTCCACGGCCTCTACTACGCCCTGATGCACGCCTGGTTCGCCGTCTTCGACAAGATCCTCGGGCCCGGTGGGCTCCTCGGCACGGCGTTCGGCGGCGCCGTCGGCCAGGACGTGATCGGGCTGCGGCTGCCCTCCGTCGCCGCCATGACCGCCGCCGCGGCCGGGGTCGCCCTCCTGGGACAGCGACTGGTCGGCCGCCGGGCCGGACTGGCCGCCGGAGTCACCTTCGCGCTGATCCCGGTCGTGCAGCAGTACGCGCAGGAGGGCCGCTCCTACGCGATGGTCTGCGCGCTGGTCGTCTGGGCCACGTACCTGCTGGTGCGGGCCGCAGCCGAAGCGCGGCGCGCACCCGGCAGGCCGCACCGGCTGCTGTGGAGCGGCTACCTGGCCCTGATGCTGTTCGCCTGCCTGCTGCACGAGTTCGCCTCGCTGGTGCTGCCCGTGCACGGCATCGCCCTCGTCCTCGGCCGCCTGCCCCGCCGCACCCTGCGGACCTGGGCATACGCCGCCCTCGCCGTCCTCGCGGGACTGGCACCGCTCGCCGTCTTCAGCACCCGGCAGACGGCACAGATCAGCTGGCTGATGTGGCCCAACCCCATCCAGCTGCTCACCTTCGCCGTCCTCGCGGTCGCCGGCATCGGCTGCTCGCGCGTGGCGGTGCGCTCCCGCGGCCCCATCGGACTGCGCGCCATCGGCCTCCCGCTGCTCCTCCTCCCCACCCTCCTCCTGTTCCTCCTCTCGCACGCCGAACCCGCCTACGTCGACCGCTACGTCCTCTACTACGTCGCCGGCTTCGCCCTGCTGGCCGGCGCCGCCCTGGCCCGGGTGCTGCGCCCGTCCGGCGAACAGGGCCAGACCCGCGGCCGGCGGCTCCGCAGATCCCTGGCCGTGGCCCTGGTCCTCGCGGCGCTGCTGCCCGTCGACATCCACCTGCGCAGCGCGGACAGCCGGGTCGACGACGCCACCGCCGTCGCCCGCGCCGTACAGGAACTGGCCGCGCCCGGCGACGGCTTGCTGTTCATGCCCGCCCGACGCCGCATCTGGGCGGCCGCCCATCCGGACGACTACCAGGAGCTGCGCGACCTCGCCCTGGACCGCAGCCCGGTGGCCTCCCACACCCTCTACGGCACCGAACGCTCCGGCGACACCATCAGCAACCGGATGCTCGCCACCCGCCGCCTCGTCGTCGCCGGTGATCCGCACGGCCAGCCGACCGACACCAACGACCAGGAAATCGCCAAACGCACCACCCTGCACAACGCGTTCGTCCTCTGCCGCAGCACGGAGGTACACGGCGCCCGGGTGGCGGTGTATGCGCGGATGGGGAGCGGCGGGTGTGCGGGGAGGGGGAGGTGAGGGTGGCGGTCGTTCTGTGGCGGGGGACCACTGGCTTGTCCGTCGTGGGCCCGGGGGAACGGGCCCAAGCCAATGGCCGGGAGGGTTTCCCCGCCCGGCCATTGGGTCGAAGCCGTCGAAGCCGCGGTTGCCGGCGGCTCACTCCTGGCTCACTCCGACCGACGCGCCGCCGTCCCACTCGTCCCAGGACGTCGCCGCCGCACCGACAGCCCCACCGCCGCAGCGCCCAGCGCACCGACGCCGCCGAGCAGACCGGCCGCGGGCAGGTGCCCGGCCTTCTCCGCCAGCCCGGCCAATCCTTCGTCCGGAAGCATGATCGACGTACGGCTGCTGGTCGGCACGGCGGAATCGGCCGCGAAGGCGGCACCCGTGGGCAGCAGCAGGAGCGCGAACGCACCGGCGGCGACGGCGGCGGTACGGATCACGGAGCGGCGCTGGGCCGGCATGGGGGTACTCCTCGTCGTGGGCGGACCGGGTCCGCCGAAAGCTGTGTGCGAGGCGGCTCCACCGGTTTGCGGCGGCAGCCACGGCCGAACTGACACGGCAACGCTACGGAGAGATCTTCACGACAATCCCTCCATCGTGTAACAGTCACCAAGATCTCTTGGCGCGGTCCTGTCACGGAATGGCCCTCCTGAACCTTCCTCCCGTCACGATCTTGGGTAGCTTGGTCAAGCTATGTACCGGTATGAGCAGGGTCATACGGACACCAGGGCACACGGTTACGCGGGGCGTACCGCCCTGCGCACTGCTGCCCGGCGGCGTCCGGGACGTCCGGGACGCCGGCTCCGTGGACGTATGGCCGGCGGGCGCGCGCCGTCGCTCACGCCTTTCGCCACCCGCGTACGGCCTCCCCACGGTGCGCCGCACATCCCCGGCGAAAGTGCCTCCAGGGGAGGGCGGTGACCGCGTGTGGCGACGGGTGAGGGTGGCCCCAGGGAAGGCGGTGGCCTTATGCGGCGGGCGAGGGTGACCCTCGTGGCGCTGGCCCCGCTCGTTCTCGTGGCGGGGTGCGCGGGGCTGGAGGGGTTGCAGAGCGACGGGCGGGCCAGGGACGTGAAGGCGCCGCTCGCGCTGTGGGCCGATCACTCGCCCGCACCCCTCGGGCGGGACGAGAACCCGGCCGTCCTCAAGGCCGTGCCGGGCGTCCCGCACATCCCCAGCGGCAACATGGCCGACGCCGACCCGCTCACCGTCCTCGACGCCGACCTGACCGACGACGGACGCCCGCCGCCGACCCCGAAATCCGTCCGCCGGCCCGTGCTGCACGACCTCACAGGCGACGGAAAACCCGACCTGATCATGGTCGTGGACCTCGACAGCCGCACCAGCGACCTGCGCGTCTACAGCGTCCGCCACCAGGTCGTGACCCGCGTACTGGCCCTCCGCGGGGTCCTGGCAGGCGTCGAACTCGCAGCCGGACACCTCGCCGTGCGCGAACCGACCAAGGACCCGCGCTACGTCAGCGTCACCGACTACCTCTGGGACAACGGCCGCATGACCCTGTGGAACCTCACCCTCGACGAGGCCCGCAAACCCCAGCCTGCCCATACCGGCG
>NZ_JAJCXB010000112.1 GCF_020564935.1 Streptomyces pinistramenti | reverse complement strand
GGTGGCCGTGAAGCAACTGTTCTTCCACGAGGACGAGAATTTCTGGTACGAAACCCTGCGATCACTGGGGCACATCGCGTACGGCGGTGCGGACCTCGGGGAGGTTCTGTTCACCGCCGGCCGGATCGCCCAGGCGTCGCCGTCGCCGAACGGCGGGGCGCCGGTGGTGATTTCGTAGAGCACGCAGCCCAGGGAGTACAGGTCGCTGCGGTGGTCCACGGCGCCTGCGCCGATCTGCTCGGGCGACATGTAGTGCGGGGTGCCCATGGCGACGCCGGTTCCGGTCAGCCGGGCGGTGAAGCCGATGTCGTGGCCGAGCCTGGCGATCCCGAAGTCGCAGATCTTGACCGTGCCGTCGGTGGTCCGCACGATGTTGGCCGGTTTGAGGTCGCGGTGGACGACGGCCTGTTCGTGGGTGTAGGCGAGGGCCGCCGCGACCTGTTCGGCGATGTCGATGACGTCGGGAACGGGCAGCGGGGCGCGGTGGTTGTCGTCCAGCAGCTGGCTGAGGTTGCGGCCGGTGAGCAGTTCCATGACGAGGAAGAGGGTGCCGTCGTCCTCGCCGAAGTCATGGACGACGGTGATGCCGCGGTGCTGGAGCGCCGCGGCGACCCGCGCCTCGCGGCGGAACCGCTCGCGCAGCACCCGCAGCACTTTCGGATCGCGCCGAGTGCCGATCGGTTTGAGGCATTTGACGGCTACGTGGCGCCCGAGCGAGGTATCCCGCGCCCGCCAGACCTCGCCCATCCCGCCGCGCCCGATCATGTCGAGCAGCCGGTAACGCCCGTGCATCAGTCCGCTGTCCGCCATCGTCCGCCGCCGCCCCCGTCCGCGCGTCCCTCCGCGCAGCTCCCCCTGCGTGCCCTGCCCGTCCAGTATGGCGGTGGAGCGGCGGCGCTTGTAGAGCACCGGGCGGGCGGGGCCCGTGTGACCACAGAGCGTTGCCGGCCTCCGCGCGGCGGGCCGAGCTGCCGATTCGTCACCCGTGGTCGGACCGCGGGCCCGGCGTCCACCGCGTTCCCTTGGCATCGGAATCCGGCCGACTGCGCGTGCCCAGGGGGCGCACCGGCCACCGACCGTGACCGACGGCGGTCGCGCGGCGCACTCTAACGCAGTATGCCTTGCCTTAGCTGGGGGATCACTGTCATGCTGCTTAACGCAGGTCTACTTACATTAGGAGTGGTGGCCGTGAAGCAACTGTTCTTCCACGAGGACGAGAATTTCTGGTACGAAACCCTGCGATCACTGGGGCACATCGCGTACGGCGGTGCGGACCTCGGGGAGGTTCTGTTCACCGCCGGCCGGATCACGTCCGGTGACTACGACAGCTGGCACGAGGAGTGGTCCGCGACCGCGGAGCGTCTGCGGCAGGTGGCCGCCGAGGCGCAGCGGGGCGGCCACACCGTCACCGCACGGGATTCCTACCTGCGCGCGTCGAACTACTACCGCACCGCGGAGTTCTTCCTGCACGGCGACCCCGATGACCCCCGGATCCGGGCGACGTACGACAAGTCCGTCGAGGCGTACCACCGCTTCGTCGACCTGTCCGGCCGCGGCATCGAGCGGGTGGAGATCCCGTACGAGAACACGACCCTGCCGGGATACTTCTACCCGAGCCCGTTGCCCGGCCGTCAGCCGCTGATCGTGATGCACAACGGATTCGACGGCACCGCCGAGGAGTTGACGTTCTGCGGCGGGCTCGCGGCGCAGGAGCGCGGCTATCACGTGCTGTGCTTCGACGGACCGGGCCAACCCGGTACCCGGCACCACCAGGGACTGCTGTTCAGGCCGGACTGGGAGAACGTCGTCGGCCCCGTGATCGACCACGCGCTCGGCAGGCAGGAGGTCGACCCCGACAAGATCAGTCTGCACGGGATGAGCCTCGGTGGGGAGCTGTGCATCCGGGCCGCCGCCTTCGAACCGAGGCTGAAGGCCGTCATCGCCAATGACGGGGTGTACGACCTCGGCGCCTTCGTCATGTCGTTCCTCGACGGTGACCGTGCGGAGATCGAACGGGCACTGACCGCCGAGTCGGCCCCGGAGACCGACGCCGCCCTCGCCGCCGCGATGCGGAGCGGCCCCGGTGCCCGCTGGGCCTTCGAGCACGGGCAGTTCGTGATGGGCGGCGCCACGCCGCGGGAGTGCGCGGCCAGGATGCTGGACTACCACCTGCGCGACGGGATCGCGGAACGCGTGTCATGCGCCGTGCTGGTGTGCGAGGCAGCCGACGACCTGTTCTTCCAGGGCCAGCCCGAACAGGTCCACAACGCGCTGACCGCCCCGGACAGGACCTGGCTGCGCTTCACCGAAGAGGAGGGCGCGGACGCCCACTGCCATCTCGGCGGGCAGCGCTATGCGTTCGGCAGAATGCTCGACTGGCTCGACGACCGCACCCCGGTCAACCGCTGAAAGAGCGGCCCCGGCACCAGCCCGCCGAGCGGAGCCCCCCAGCCGGGGCTCACCCGCGGGAGTGCCCGGTGGAACGCCGCGGGCCCCTGCGACCGGCGTGGTTCGGTGGCGCGGCAGCGAGGGCACGGTCGACGAGCACCTCGACCTCACCGTGGGGCGCGTAGCCCCACAGGGCCCGGAGGTAGAGCGGCGCGAGGACCAGGTCGAGCACCATGTCCACCGTCGGCGGATTGCCGCCCTTCTCGGCGTCGCGGTCCAGGGCGCGCTGTATCTCCGCCATGCGGCTTCGGAGGTAGTCCCCCGCGTGCAGCCGGGTGTCTTCGGGACGGGCACCGAACGCGGGGGACGCGGCGGAACTCAGCGCCTTGAAGAACGCGAATCCGTCGCTGCGTTGCAGCTGCGAGGAAACGGCGTTCGCCCAGGTGAGCAGGTCGGTGCGCAACTCGCCGGCGTCCGGGAAGGGCGCCTCCTCGTTCAGCCGGGCCGTGGCGACATCGAGCACGAGCGTCTCGATGGATCCCCAGCGGCGGTAGATCGTGACCTCGTGCACGCCCGAGAGCTCGGAGACTTCCCGAACGGTGAGGTCCGTTCTGCCGGTGGCCAGGAGTTTCCGCACGGCGTCGTGCACCGACGCGCGGGTCCGTGCCGTGCGCCCCCCAGGGCGCGGCCGGGGGGCTGGGCTGGAAGCCGTGGTCATGCTCTCAGGGTATCGACCCCGGGTCTTGCCTTGTCCTTCACCTCGTTCGTTCCGTTCGGTGGTGTTCGCGGAGCGTTTGGGGGTTTGCCGGATGCCGGTTCCTGGCGGTTGTTCAGGTGGTGATGTCGGCGAGCCTGGTGACCTCATCGAGGTCGTCCGTGGCGGGAACGAAGATGATCTCGTCTATACCGAGGTCGGTGTACTCCGTGATGGACTGCTCGATCGTCTTCCGGGTGGTGCGGAGCACCGCGTTGTCGGCGATGTCCTTGGGGGCCAGCCGGTAGAAGTCCTGGATGTTCGCCCGTCCGGCCTCGGTGTCGCCCAGTGCGAAGTAGGTGAGCACGACGAGTTTCGGAGCGCCCTGGCGGCCGGCCTCCCGCCAGGCCCGTCTCGCCGCCTCGAATTGGGGCGCCGTCATGTCCGGCGGCAGCGAACCGCCGATATAGCCCTGGCCCCAGCGCACCATGCGGTCCAGCGCACGAGCGGAGTACCCGCCGAACAGCATGGGGACTTGCCGGGTTCCCGACGGCACAGCCGGGTTCGGTCCGTTGCCGGCCGGCTCTCCGCCCCAGACCTTTCGGTACGTCGCCAGGTCGGATTCCAACCGCGTGCCACGACCGTGCAGTGCGTGTCCGGGAACGGTGAACTCGTCCTCGCGCGACCCGACGCCGATACCGAGCGTGAGACGGCCGCCGGCGATCCCGTCGATCCCCGCGATTTCCTTGGCCAGCAGGGCACCGGGCCACGTCGGGGCCAGCAGGACCGCGCTGAGCAGTCCGATTGTGGTGGTCGCCCCCGCCGCGGCCGCGAGCGCGACGGTGTCGCTCACACCCGGGTATGCGTAGCGCCCGGTCGTGGCGAGGGTGGAGAACCCCGCTTCCTCGGCCCGGGCCGCCCAGCGTGGAAGGGCCGACGCGGTGACATTGCGTACCTGATTCGGAAGTCCGATGCCGATCTGCACAGTGGTTCCTCTCTGCGGTGGGGTCAGTCCTGCGTCAGGGCTTGCCGGGCAGGGAGCGGAAGAACTCCCGGATGTCGGCGATGAGTGCCTCCGGTGCTTGCAGGGCGGGGAAGTGCCCGCCTCGGTCGTACTCCCGCCAGCGCGTGACCACATGGGACGGTTTCGCCAGGTCCTGGATCGCGTTGTCCCCGGGGAAGTTCGCCACCGCCGTCGTAGCCCTCGCGCCAGTGATCGGCCGGGTTCCGCAGCCATGCCCTGTTGACGCCGTAGGACCAACCGGTCCCGGGCAGCTCTTCGGGCCGGCGGGTGCGGTCCAGGCGCTCCGCGAGGTCCACGAGATCTGCTTCGGGGATGTCGATCCGGATGAGGCGAGGTTGGGATTCCGTTCGACTCTCCTGGGTTGTGAAGTGCGCACTGCGGCGGTCGCCGCTGAAGGCGGTTTTGGGCGGGTGGCAGCGTTCGACCCTGCGCGGCATGGTTCGGCGACATGCGGACATGCCGCGGAAACATGTCGAAGTGGTGGGATGGCCCCGGCGATTCGAGTACCGGGGTGGCCGTGCGGCGATGTGGCCGGCTGTGTCCGCTACCGGTGGGGCGAGCCGGGCCGGGCTGACCCGGCTGGTCGGTTCAGGCGCCGTTCTCGACCAGAGACTTGAGCCGCGGCAGGGTCTTCTCGATGCCCGCGGCGTTCCAGCGGGGCCACGGTGTGCGCACGAGCAGTCCGCGCACCGGCGAGGTGGAGAAGTCGCAGGTCTCGACCACCCGTGTGGCGCCGTCGACCTCTTCGAGTTCGTAGCGCCAGCGGTGCTTGCCGGGGTGGCACCACGCGATGCGCCGGTCCGCCTCGAACTCGACGACCGTGTTGACGATTTGGTAGCGCACACCGAACAGTTTCATGGCTGTCTTGAACGTGTCGTCCAAGCCCAGCCGGGCCGGTCCCGAGACCGCGTTCTTCACGGTGCCTGAACCGTCGAAGTCGGCGTGGCGGTGCGGATTGGCGAGCACCGAGAACACCGCCGAGGGTGGTGCGGTGATGACGATGTGGCGTGAGATGAAGAGTGGGCGGGGTGCGGAGGACATGCGGTTCTCCTCGTTCGTTCATTGCGACCCGAAGCGCAACATGACAACATGTTGCCATGCCCGAGAAGGTAGCGACACGACAACATGCTGTCAAGGGTGGCGGCCGGGCCTGTGATGCCTACAGCGCACTGATCGACCAGGTCGGCAGACTCGCCGACGTCGTCGAGGCGATCGGCAACGGCATCGCCCGACCGACCGGCCAGAGCCTGGCGCGCTGGCAAGTCCTCGCCGAGGTCGAACATGAAGCCGCCCCGGTCGGGGCCATCGCCTGCCGGCTCGGCCACACGCGCCAGGCCGTCCAGCGCGTCGCGGACCTGCTCGTCGAGGACGAACTCGCCTGCTACCGGCCCAATCCCGCGCACCGGCGGGCCAAGCTGCTCGACGTCACCCCGACCGGCCGCGCCGCACTGCACCGGATGCAGGCGGCCTACACTCAGCTCGCCCTGCGCACCACCGAAGGTCTCGACCCGGAAAGACTCAACCTCGCACGCCAGACCCTCAGCGAACTACAGCGCCGCCTCGAATCCGAACTACCCTGACCCACCGGACGGCGCGGCAGCACCCGGCGGACATCAGCGGCCGACGCCACGGCGTCGCCGCTCGTTCCTCCATGTCGGCTCGGTCGCGTGGTCACTCTTCGGAGCCCCTCCCCGCCGGACGGCGAAGCCCCCACCGGCCGCGTCACCGACCTCTCCGGACCGCACACCGAGGGCGCGTTCACCGGCACGGCCCGGAGGCACGCTGATGATCCGGCAGCGCGGGGCGTGCACCGTGATCTCGCACGCACAGGTGCACGTTCGACTGCCACCCACCCTCCGGAAGTGCCGGCCACCGGCGGACGTCGCACCCCGTCACCGCCGTACGCGCGGCATTCCCAGGCCGATCCAGGAGATGATCTCGCGCTGGATCTCGTTGTTGCCGCCGCCGAAGGTGAAGATGACGGCAGAGCGGTAGCCGCGTTCCAGTTCGCCGTGGAGCACCGCGCCGGCCGAGCCCTCCTTGAGGGGGCCGGCCGCACCGACGATCTCCATCAGCCAGGCGTAGGCGTCGCGGCGGGCCTCGGAGCCGTGGACCTTGACCGCCGACGCGTCCTGCGGGGTGAGTGTGCCCTGCTGGAGTGCGTCGACCATCTGCCAGTTGAGGAGTTTCATGGCGTCCAGGGCGGTGTGGGTGCGGGCCAGCCGGCCGCGGACCCAGCCGATGTCGATGACCCGGCGGCCGTCGGCGAGGGGGGTCGCCGCCGCCCAGCGCTGGACGTTGTGCAGGGCGCGGATGGCCATCGTGCCGTGCGCGGCGAGGGTGACCCGCTCGTGGTTGAGCTGGTTGGTGATGATCCGCCAGCCCTTGTTCTCCTCGCCGACGCGGCGGGAGACGGGGACGGTGATGTTCTCGTAGTAGCTGGCCGTGGTGTCGTGCGAGGCGAGGGTGTTGATGAGGGTGCAGGAGTAGCCGGGGTCCGATGTCGGCACCAGCAGCATGGTGATGCCCTTGTGGGGCGGAATGCCGTCCGTGGGGTCCGTGGTGCGTACGGCGAGCCATACCCAGTCCGCGGTGTCGCCGTTGGTGGTCCAGATCTTCTGCCCGTTGACGACGTAGTGGCCGCTTTCCTCGTCCCCCACGCGCACCGCCCGGGTCTTGAGGGCGGCGAGGTCGGTGCCGGCGTCGGGTTCGCTGTAGCCGATGGCGAAGTCGATCTCGCCGGAGAGGATGCGGGGCAGGAAGTACGCCTTCTGTTCGTCCGTGCCGAACTGCATGATCGTCGGGCCGACGGTGTTGAGCGCCATCAGCGGCAGCGGCACGCCGGCCTGCGCGGCCTCGTCGAAGAAGATGAACTGCTCCATCGGGGACATGCCGCGACCGCCGTACTCCGCGGGCCAGCCGACTCCGAGCCAGCCGTCGCGGCCGAGGCGCCGCACGGTGTCGCGGTAGAACCGTTTCTGGGCGGCGGGGTCGGAGTAGCGGGCGTAGGCGTTGTCCGGCACGAGTCCGGCGAAGTACGTCCGCAGTTCGGCGCGCAACCGCTGCTGTTCGGGGGTGTATTCGAGGTGCACGGCCCCTCCAGTTCGTCCGCTCCCGGCCTCCGGGCCTGCGGGACAGCATTTCTGACGGTCCGTCGACCACCGGATCGGCAGCAGAGTAGAACGCGTTGCAGAAATGTGGAAGGGGTGCGGGCGCCCGTCAGCCACCCGGTGGACGGGTGTGCGGGGCGGGCAGCGGGTCGGGGGCCGGGCCCGGCGC
>NZ_JAJCXB010000111.1 GCF_020564935.1 Streptomyces pinistramenti | reverse complement strand
GCGCGCCCCGGCCGGTACATCCCGGCCGGGGCTCGCTGCGCGTCCTTCCCCGATCAGCCGTAGACGGGACCGGTGTACTTCTCGCCAGGACCCTGGCCCGGCTCGTCCGGGACGACCGACGCCTCGCGGAAGGCCAGCTGCAGCGACTTCAGCCCGTCCCGCAGCGGCGCCGCGTGGTACGAGCCGATCTCCGTGGCGCTCGCCGTCACCAGGCCGGCCAGCGCGTGGATCAGCTTGCGTGCCTCGTCCAGGTCCTTGTGCGCCTCGCCCTCCTCGGCGAGGCCGAGGTTGACCGCGGCTGAGCTCATCAGGTGGACCGCCACCGTCGTGATCACCTCGACCGCCGGCACGTCCGCGATGTCACGGGTCATCGCGTCGAAGTCGGGGTCCGCCGGGTCGGGGGTGTCGGGCTGCTGCTGCGGGGTCTGGTCGCTCATGCGTGGGACTTCTCTTCCTGCTGAGGGGATCGCGTCCACCCTATGGCCCGCACCTCTTGACTCGTGTATTCTGGTGTTCCGACCGGCCGGACACTCATGTGACCGGCCCACAAGTGGAGGCTCCGATCTCCCACCCGACCGACCTCACGGTTGGCGGGTCACGGTCCGGCTGCGCCCCGCGGAGACTTTCGCGGCGGTGCTCCTGATCCATTTACGGAGCCCCGCCTGTGTCCCGTCCGGGGCGTTTTGCATGTACCGGCGCGGTTGGTCACACCGAAAAAGACGTTACGCGGCAGTCCGCCAGGCCGTCGCGTGGTGCTACCGAGGAGGATCCATCAGCGCCGAGCCCCGCATCAACGACCGGATTCGCGTCCCTGAGGTGCGACTCGTCGGTCCCAGCGGCGAGCAGGTCGGCATTGTGCCGCTTGCCAAGGCCCTGGAGCTTGCGCAGGAGTACGACCTCGACCTCGTCGAGGTGGCCGCGAACGCACGTCCGCCGGTCTGCAAGCTCATGGACTACGGAAAGTTCAAGTACGAGTCGGCCATGAAGGCCCGTGAGGCGCGCAAGAACCAGGCGCACACGGTCATCAAGGAGATGAAGCTCCGGCCGAAGATCGACCCGCACGACTACGACACCAAAAAGGGTCACGTCGTTCGGTTCCTCAAGCAGGGTGACAAGGTCAAGATCACGATCATGTTCCGTGGTCGCGAGCAGTCCCGCCCCGAGCTGGGCTTCCGGCTGCTGCAGCGGCTCGCGTCCGACGTGGAGGACCTCGGCTTCATCGAGTCGAATCCGAAGCAGGACGGCCGAAACATGATCATGGTCCTCGGTCCGCACAAGAAGAAGACCGAGGCGATGGCCGAGGCCCGCGAGGCGCAGGCCGCCCGCAAGGCGGAGCGCCAGGGTGGGGTTCCCTCCGAGGAGTCCCACGAGGAGCCCGCCGAGGCGTGATTCCTGGGCGTGAGCCCCGGACCTGCGCCGGGGCGCCCGTCCCGGACACCAACCGAAACATTCTGACGCTCCCGCTCCGGCCCGGCCGGTGGGAGCGCCACTGACGAGGAGAGTACGGCGCATGCCGAAGAACAAGACCCACAGCGGTTCCAAGAAGCGCTTTAAGATCACCGGCTCCGGCAAGGTGCTCCGCGAGCGCGCCGGCAAGCGCCACCTGCTCGAGCACAAGTCGTCCCGTCTGACGCGTCGCCTCTCCGGCAACGCCGAGATGGCCCCGGGCGACGCCGCGAAGATCAAGAAGCTTCTCGGCAAGTGAGTCGCCGCGCCCCTCACCCGAGGCGGCGCGCGACCAGGACCGGGACTGAATCGAACCGGGCCGTGTGACGACAACCACGGCCCCGCTACAAGGAGTTAACAAGTGGCACGCGTCAAGCGGGCGGTCAACGCCCACAAGAAGCGCCGGGCAATCCTCGAGCAGGCCAGCGGTTACCGCGGCCAGCGCTCGCGTCTGTACCGCAAGGCCAAGGAGCAGGTCACCCACTCCTTCGTCTACAACTACAACGACCGCAAGAAGCGCAAGGGCGACTTCCGTCAGCTGTGGATCCAGCGCATCAATGCCGCTGCCCGCGCCAACGGCATGACCTACAACCGCTTCATCCAGGGTCTGAAGGCCGCCAGCATCGAGGTGGACCGCAAGATCCTCGCGGACCTCGCCGTCAACGACGCGAACGCGTTCGCCGCGCTCGTCGAGGTCGCCCAGAAGGCGCTCCCGAGCGACGTCAACGCCCCGAAGGCCGCCTGAACACCGGCCTGACGACGTGGTGAAGCGGCACCGCAGGCCCCGGCCGGCGGGTCCGCCGCCGTTTACCGGACCGGCGGCGTACGACCCGCCGCCCGCCCCGCACCGTACGAAAGAAGCGAGCCGCCGACCATGGGCACCCCCGAGCTGATCTCCCCGCGTTCCCCGCGCGTCGCCGCCGCCCGGCGGCTGGCCCGCCGCGCCTTCCGCGGCAGGGAACGCCGGTTCATCGCCGAGGGCCCGCAGGCCGTCCGGGAGGCCATCGCCCACCGCGTCGGCGGCGAGCCCACCCTCGTCGAGCTGTTCGCCACCGTCGAGGCCGCCGAGCGGCACGCCGAGATCATCGCCGCCGCACACGCCGCGGGCGTCCGTGTCCATCACGCCGACGACCGGACCGTCGCCGACATCTCCCAGACGGTCACCCCGCAGGGCCTGCTCGGCGTCTGCCGGTTCCTGGACGCGCCGTTCGACGACATCCTCGCCGCCCGCCCGCAGCTGATCGCGGTACTCGCCAACGTCCGCGACCCCGGGAACGCCGGCACCGTCCTGCGCTGCGCCGACGCGGCGGGCGCCGACGCGGTGGTGCTCACCGACGCCTCCGTGGACCTCTACAACCCCAAGTCCGTGCGCGCGTCGGTCGGTTCGCTCTTCCATCTGCCGGTGGCCGTCGGCGTGCCGGTGGAGCGGGTGATGGAAGGACTGCGCGGTGCCGGTGCGCGGCTGCTGGCCGCCGACGGCGCGGGCGAGCGGGATCTCGACGCCGAACTCGACGCCGGAGCGATGAGCGGGCCCACCGCCTGGATCTTCGGCAACGAGGCGTGGGGCCTGCCGGAGGAGACCCGGGCCCTGGCGGACGCCGTGGTGCGGGTGCCCATCCACGGCAAGGCCGAGAGCCTCAACCTCGCGACGGCCGCCGCGGTCTGCCTCTACGCCTCGGCCCGCGCCCAGCGCACGGCCGGCGGCTGCCGCGGCGCGTCACCCGCCTGAGGGGTGTCCGGCCGATCGTCCCGGCACCTACGGCCGTTGCTAGTAGGGTGACGTGCCCGGGGCCCGGAGGGGGAAACAGGGGATGAGCGTGAGGACTTCCGGCGCTGCCGCCGCTGCGGACATCAGCCCGCAGGACCGCGGCCTCGCGCACGCCGCCGCCCGTCCCGACCTCACCGCGGGCCTCGGCATCGGCCCCGACGACCTGCCCGACGGCCTCGTCGTCGCCGATGAGGGGGGCCGCGTCATCTGCTTCAACACCGCCGCCGCCAGGATCACCGGTACCGACCCGCAGGACGCGCTCGGCCGGCCCCTGGACCAGGCGCTGCCGCTCCAGGACGTCGAGGGCCGCCGCTGGTGGCAGTTGACCGACCCCTACGGCGGCCTCGCCATCCGCCGCGGCCAGCCGGAGCGCAATCTGCTGCTGGGCGGCCGCGAGGTCCTGGTCTCGGCGCGCTATGTCCGCAGCGTCCCGACGGGCCCCGTCCAGCGGCTGATCGTCGCGCTGCGCGGCACCGAGGCCAGGCGCCGTACGGAGCTGAGCCACGCCGAGCTGATCGCCACCGTCGCGCACGAACTGCGCTCGCCGCTGACCTCCGTCAAGGGGTTCACGGCCACCCTCCTCCAGAAGTGGGAGCGCTTCACCGACGACCAGAAGCGGCTGATGCTGGAGACCGTCGACGCCGACGCCAACCGCGTCACCCGGCTGATCGCCGAGCTGCTGGACATCTCGCGCATCGACTCCGGGCGTCTTGAGGTGCGGCGGCAGCGGGTCGACATGGTCGCGGCGGTGCGCCGGCATGTCCAGGCGCAGACCACGGCGGGCCAGGCCCCGGAACGCTTCATGATCCGGCTGCTTGAGCCGCTGCCCGATCTGTGGGCGGACCCGGACAAGGTGGACCAGGTGCTGGGCAACCTCCTGGAAAATGCGGTGCGGCACGGCGCGGGAACCGTCACCATCGAGGTCACAGCGGCAGCGCAGGCGACGCACACGGAAGGGACCGCGGTCACCGTGAGCGACGAGGGCACCGGCATCCCCGAGGAGTCGATGAGCCGCGTCTTCACCCGCTTCTGGCGGGGCAGCAAGCGCGGCGGCACCGGCCTGGGCCTGTACATCGTCAAGGGCATCGTCGAGGCGCACGGCGGGACGATCACGGTCGGCAGGGCTCCCGCCGGCGGCGCCGAATTCCGCTTTGTCCTGCCTGTCGCGACTCCGGCCTTCATGGCATAGGAGGGGCCACGAAGTGTCGTGCAAGGGCGGTGGCGGGCGACGGGCGGGCGCCCCGGGCCGGGGCTCGGAACAGCCCTGTCGGCCCCTCCCCTTAGACTTGCCCTTTGGCACCTTTGGCGCACAAGCATCGCGGGCACAGCGCGGGCTCGGCATCCGAAGTTTGTGATCGAAGAGCCGAGGCGAAGCGAGCCAAGCCAAGCCAGACCACCGGAAGCACGGGAAGAGATGTCCGCACCCAATAAGTCGTACGACCCTGTCGAGGTCGAAGCCCTGAAACCGGAAGAGATCGCCCGCCGGACGGACGAGGCGCTCGCCGCCATCGCCGCCGCGGCCGATCTGGAGGCACTGCGCGAGGTGAAGGCCGCGCACGCCGGCGACCGTTCGCCGCTCGCGCTGGCCAACCGCGAGATCGGCGCGCTGCCCCCGCACGCCAAGGCGGACGCCGGCAAGCGCGTCGGCCAGGCACGCGGCCGCGTGAACCAGGCGCTCAAGGCCCGCCAGGAGGAGCTGGAGGCGGAGCGCGACGCGCGTGTGCTCGTCGAGGAGGCGGTGGATGTCACGCTGCCCTACGACCGGCAGCCTTCCGGTGCCCGGCACCCGCTGACCACCTTCATGGAGCGGGTCGCCGACGTCTTCGTGGCGATGGGCTACGAGGTGGCCGAAGGCCCCGAGGTCGAGGCGGAGTGGTTCAACTTCGACGCGCTCAACTTCGTGCCCGACCACCCCGCGCGCCAGATGCAGGACACCTTCTTCGTCCAGGGCGAGGGCACCAAGGGCGACGAGTCCGGTGTCGTGCTGCGCACCCACACCTCGCCGGTCCAGGCCCGTACGCTCGTCGACCGCGAGCCGCCGGTGTACGTCGTCTGCCCGGGGCGGGTCTACCGCACCGACGAGCTGGACGCCACGCACTCGCCGGTCTTCCACCAGATCGAGCTGCTCGCCGTCGACGAGGGCCTGACCATGGCGGATCTCAAGGGCACCCTGGACCACATGGTCCAGGCGCTCTTCGGGCCCGGCATGACGACCCGGCTGCGGCCGAACTACTTCCCGTTCACCGAGCCGTCCGCCGAGATGGACATGGTCTGCTACGTCTGCCGTGGCGCGTCCGTGGGCAACCCCGACCGGCCCTGCCGCACCTGCTCCAGCGAGGGCTGGATCGAGCTGGGCGGCTGCGGAATGGTCAACCCCAAGGTGCTGATCGCCTGCGGCGTGGACCCCGAGAAGTACAGCGGGTTCGCGTTCGGCTTCGGCATCGACCGGATGCTGATGTTCCGGCACAACGTGGAAGACATGCGTGACATGTTCGAGGGCGACGTCCGGTTCACCCGGCCGTTCGGGATGGAGATCTGATGCGTGTCCCGCTTTCCTGGCTGCGGGAGTACGTCGACCTGCCGTCGACCGAGTCCGGCCGTGACGTACAGGCCAAGCTCATCGCGGTCGGCCTGGAGGTCGAGACCGTCGAGCGGCTGGGCGATGGCCTGAAGGGGCCGCTCGTCGTCGGTCAGGTGCTGACCAT
Organism: Streptomyces pinistramenti; assembly: GCF_020564935.1. Classification (GTDB taxonomy): domain Bacteria; phylum Actinomycetota; class Actinomycetes; order Streptomycetales; family Streptomycetaceae; genus Streptomyces; species Streptomyces pinistramenti. Next base: position 2,403 of record NZ_JAJCXB010000111.1, on the reverse strand, counting down.
CGAGGAGCTGGAGGGCTTCAAGAAGCCGATCCGCTTCTGCACCGTCGCCGTCGGCGACGCCAACGGCACCGGCGAGCCGCAGGAGATCGTCTGCGGCGCCCGCAACTTCGCGGTCGGCGACAAGGTCGTCGTGGTGCTTCCCGGCGCCGTGCTGCCCGGCGACTTCAAGATCGCCGCGCGCAAGACGTACGGCAAGAAGTCGCACGGCATGATCTGCTCCGGCGACGAGCTGGGCATGGGCGACGACGGCACCGGCGGCATCATCGTGCTGCCTCCGGAGGCCGAGGTCGGCACGGACGCCATCGAGCTGCTCCAGCTCGTCGACGAGGTGCTGGACATCGCCGTCACCCCGGACCGCGGCTACTGCCTGTCGATGCGCGGCGTCGCCCGCGAGACCGCCACCGCCTACGGCCTGCCGCTGCGCGACCCGGCGCTGCTCGACGTGCCGCCGCCGAACTCCTTCGGCTACCCCGTCCAGGTCGCCGACCCGCTCGGCTGCACCCGCTTCACCGCCCGTACGGTCACCGGCCTCAACCCCGAGGCACGCTCCCCGATCTGGCTGCAGCGCCGTCTGCAGAAGGCCGGGATGCGCACGGTCTCGCTCGCCGTCGACATCACCAACTACGTGATGCTCGAACTGGGCCAGCCGCTGCACGCCTACGACCGCTCCACCGTCGACGGGCCGATCGGCGTCCGCCGTGCCACCGGCGGCGAGCTGCTGACGACGCTCGACGGCACCAAGCGGGTGCTGGACACCGAGGACCTCGTCATCACCGACAACCGCGGCCCCATCGGCCTCGCGGGTGTCATGGGCGGCGCCAACACCGAGATCGCCGTGGGTGTCACCGACCCGGAGACCGGTGAGGTTCGCGGCACCACCGACGTCGTGGTCGAGGCCGCGCACTTCGACGCGCTCTCCATCGCCCGTACGGCCCGCCGCCACAAGCTGTCGTCGGAGGCGTCCCGGCGCTTCGAGCGCGGCGTGGACCCGGCCGCGGCGTCGGCCGCCGCGCAGCGGACCGTCGACCTCCTGGTGCTGCTCGCCGGCGGCACCGCCGAGCCCGGCGTCACGGAGATCGTCTCGCCCAGCGGGCCGCGCACGATCACCATCTCCGCCGATCACCCGGACAAGGTCGCCGGCGTCACCTACGGCCGGGAGACGGTCGTGCGCCGCCTCCAGCAGGTCGGCTGCGACGTCTACGGGCAGGACGAGCTGGTCGTCACGGTGCCGTCCTGGCGGCCCGACCTGAGCGAGCCGAACGACCTGGCCGAAGAGGTCATCCGGCTGGAGGGCTACGAAAACCTGCCCTCCACCCTCCCGCTGCCGCCCGCAGGGCGTGGCCTGACCGAGCGCCAGCGGCTGCACCGCAGGGTCGGCAGGGCGCTGGCCGGTGCGGGCTACGTCGAGGCCCTGAACTACCCGTTCACCGGCTCCGCCGTGCTCGACCAGCTCGGCATCGCGCCGGACGACCCGCGGCGCAACACCGTCACCCTCGTCAACCCGCTCTCCGACCAGGAGCCCGATCTGCGCACGACGCTGATCCCGGGCCTGCTCGGCGCGCTGCGGCGGAACGACGGCCGGGGCACGCACGACCTCGCCCTCTTCGAGACCGGCCAGGTCTTCCGGCCGACCGGCGACGAGAAGCCGGCCGTCCGGCTGCCCGTGGACCGCCGGCCGACCGACGAGGAGATCGCCGGGCTGAACGCCTCGCTCCCGCAGCAGCCGCGGCGCGTCGCCGTGGTGCTCGCCGGGGCCCGCGAGCAGGCCGGCTGGTGGGGCACGGGCCGGCCTTCGACCTGGGCGGACGCCGTCGAGGCCGGGCGTACGGTCGCCCGCGAGGCCGGTGTCGAGCTGAGCGTCCGCCAGGACCAGCAGGCGCCCTGGCACCCGGGCCGCTGTGCCGCGCTGCTCGCGCGGATCGACGGCGAGGAGGTGCTGGTCGGCAACGCCGGTGAGCTGCACCCGCGGGTCATCAAGACGCTGGGGCTGCCGGAGCGCACCTGCGCGATGGAGATCGACCTGGACCGCGTCGAGCGGGCGGCCGAAGGCCCGCTGCGCGCACCGCGGATCTCCACCTTCCCGGTCGCCACCCAGGACGTCGCGCTCATCGTGGACGACACGGTGCCCGCGGCGGACGTGGAGGCGGCGCTGCGCGCGGGCGCCGGTGAACTCCTGGAGTCGCTGCGGCTGTTCGACGTGTTCAGCGGCGAGCAGGTCGGCGCGGGCAAGAAGTCCCTCGCCTACGCGCTGCGCTTCCGCGCCGCCGACCGTACGCTGACCGCCGATGAGGCATCGGCAGCCCGTGACGCCGCGGTCGCCGCGGCGGCGGAGCACACCGGAGCGGTCCTGCGCGGCTGCCGGCGGGCCCGCAGCCGCGACGGCTCAGGGGCGAGGGCGCGGCC
>NZ_JAJCXB010000110.1 GCF_020564935.1 Streptomyces pinistramenti | reverse complement strand
GGTACGGGGTGCGGGCCGCGGGGCCCGCGGGTGCTCGCCGGGGTGCTCTGGCAGGCCGGCGGCGGCAGGTGGTGGCTGCTGGCGGCCGGGAGTGACCAGGTCGGCGGAATCACCGCGAGCGGCGGGGTGCAAGGCCGGGTGGCGGGGCGGCTGATGGCGCTGCCGGCGCAGGCGGGCGCGCACGCGGAGCTGTCCGGCCGGCTGGTCGGCGGCGGCCGCGTCACGGGGCTGCACTGACGGCGGCTGCGGGCGGCCGGTCGCTTCCTGACGGCGCGGGGGTTTCCCCGCGCCGTCGTCGTGTGTCCGGCGGGAATTCCCGCGTGCACGGGGGTATTGCCAACGACTTACCCCCCAGTACATTGACGCCATGTCTAATAAGTCGGCGCCGCGGCCGCAGCCGGTCGCGTCCGAGCGCATCCCGCTGAAGGCCCGCAACGTCGCGTTCGACTGGGCGGACACCCCGTTGCACTGGATCCCGGGCGACCCGGCCAGCGCCCACACGATCAATGTGCTGCATCTGCTGCTGCCCGCCGGGGAGCGCTGGTTCGTGCACGTCTACAAGCAGGCGCTGCCGCTCATCCGGGATCCGCGGCTGCGCGAGGACGTGATCGGCTTCATCGGCCAGGAGGCGATGCACTCCCAGGCGCACGACGACGTCCTGCCCCATCTGCGGGCGCTGGGCCTGGATCCGGAGCCGTACACCGCGCAGGTCGACTGGCTCTTCGAGAAGCTGCTCGGCGACCGGACGCTGCCGCCGGGCCGGGCACGCGTGTGGTGGCTGAAGGAACGGGTCGCGATGATCGCCGCGATCGAGCACTACACCGCGTTCCTGGGCGACTGGGTGCTCAACGCCGATGCGCTGGACGCCAGGGGCGCCGACCCGGTGATGCTGGACCTGCTGCGCTGGCACGGCGCCGAGGAGGTCGAGCACCGTTCGGTGGCCTTCGACCTCTTCCAGCATCTCGACGGCGACTACCGGCGGCGGGTGCGCACCTGGGCCACCGCCTTCGCCGCGCTGGTGTTCCTCTGGCAACGCGGCACCCGCTTCTTCGTGGCCAACGACCCTTCGCTGCCCGGCGGCAGGGCGTCGGCCAGGGACTTCCTGCGTGGCGGCCGGCAGGGTGTGCTGCCGACGCCGGGCGGCATGCTGCGGTCCATTCCCCAGTACCTGAGCCGGACGTACCACCCGTCGAAGTACGGCAGCACCGAGCAGGCCGCCGCCTATCTCGCCCACTCCCCCGCCGCGACCGCGGCCGACGCCACTGCCCCCGGAGGCTCCTGACATGCCCGCACTGCCGCGTATGCGCACCGCGCTGCTGGTGGCCGGCGCCGCCCTGCTCGCCCGCCGGGCGCTGCGCGGCCGGATCGGCCGGTCGCCGCTGTGGCCGATGCCCGCGCTGGACCGGCCGGTTTCGGGCCGGGGACCAGGGCGCGGGCCTGCCGCCCCGCTGCGGCTGCGGGTCGCCGAGCGGACCGCTGCGGCCGACGGGGTGGTGGTGCTGCGGCTGACCGGCGCACGGCTGCCGGGCTGGGAGCCGGGGGCACACCTCGACCTGGTGCTGCCGTCCGGCACCGTGCGGCAGTACTCGCTGTGCGGGGAGCCGGCCGAAGCGGTGTGTCCGAAGGGCGGGGCGTACACCATCGCGACGCGGCTGATCGAGGACGGCAGGGGCGGCTCGCGCGAGGTGCACGAGCAGCTGCGCGAAGGGATGGAGGTGGAGGTGCGCGGCCCGCGCAACCGCTTCCCGCTGGCGGACTGCCACGCCTATCTCTTCATCGCGGGCGGCATCGGCATCACGCCTCTCCTGCCGATGGTGCGGCAGGCGGAGGCGGAGGGGGTGCCGTGGCGGCTGGTGTACGCGGGGCGTTCGCGCGCCTCGATGCCGTTCCTCGCCGAGGTGGAGAAGCTGGCGGGGGCGGGCGACGGGCGGCTGACGGTGGCCGCCGAGGACGAGGTGGGGCGGCCGGATCTGGCGGCGGCCCTGGCGGACGCGCCGCCGCACGCGGCCGTGTACTGCTGCGGCCCCGATCCGCTGATGGACGCGGTGGCCGCGCTGCTGCCAGGGGGCGCGGCCGGACTGACCCTGCACACCGAGCGGTTCGCGCCCGCGCCCCTCGCCCCTGCCGGGGAGAACGCGCCGTTCTCCGTGGAGCTGCGGCGCACCGGCCGTACGATCGCCGTGCCCGCGGACACCAGCGTGTTGCGGGCGATCCGCGAGCAGGCGCTGTCCGATCTGCCGTACTCCTGCGAGCGGGGCTTCTGCGGGACCTGCCGGCAGCGGGTGCTGGCGGGCGAGGTGGACCACCGCGACGAGCTGCTGACCGACGCCGAGCGGGACGACTCGCTGCTGATCTGCGTGTCCCGGGCGCGGGGTGCGTCTCTCGTTCTGGACCTGTGAATCCCCGGTGTGCCCGAGGTCGTTAGGGTGTGCGGCATGACGACCGGGGCGCGCCGCAGGATGGGTGTCGAGGAGCGGCGCGAGCAGCTGATCGCCGTCGCCCTCGACCAGTTCAGCCACCGTTCGCCCGAGGATGTGTCGATCGACGAGATCGCCGAGGCGGCCGGGATATCGCGGCCGCTGGTGTACCACTACTTCCCGGGCAAACAGCAGCTCTACGAGGCCGCGTTGCGGCGGGCGGCCGACGAGCTGGCGGCGCGGTTCGTGGAGCCGCAGGAAGGGCCGCTCGGCGCCCGGCTGCTGCGGGTGATGGAGCGGTTCTTCGACTTCGTCGACGAGCACGGCCCCGGTTTCTCGGCGCTGATGCGGGGCGGCCCGGCGATCGGTTCGGGCCGCACCGGCGCGATGATCGAGGGCGTACGGCAGGCCGCCTACGAGCAGATCCTCGCCCACCTGCGCGTCTCGTCGCCCGCGCCGCGGCTGGCGTTGGTGGTGCGCTCGTGGATCTCGCTGGCCGAGACGACGGCGCTGTTGTGGCTGGACGGCCGGCGGATCCCGCGTGCCGAGCTGGAGCGCCAGCTGGTGCACGACTTCGCGGCGCTCGCTTCGGTGAGCGCGGCGTACGACCCCGAGACGGCGGCGGTCGTCCGCCGCTTCCTGGCGGACGAGCCGGCGGACGGGATGTTCGCGGACCTGGTCACCCGCTTGATGGCGCTGCCCGAGACGGTCTGAGCGCGGACGCCGGGGCGGGGGCGGCCGGGCTCATTCCCGTGCCGGTACCGGCCCCGGTGCAGGCGATCAGCTGGGAATCGTCGAAGTCGCGTATCGACTGCCGCTGCGGAGCCGAGGAGCCCGCACGCAGCCACGCGTTCGCCTTACGGGCCGTTGTCAGCATCTTTCCGTCAGCATCTTGTCGAGCTGCGCCGGACCGCACGTCCGCTTGTCCGTGCCTCCGGGCCGGTGCCTGTTCCGTGCGTGGGTCTGCTTGGGCTTCGCGCGCCACTCGTTCCCCGCCCACCGGCACCGGTCCCACTCCGCCATCAACGCGGCGGACGACAGACGCAGGCGGAAGGCCCACCGGGCACACCCGGTGTCCTCCGCTGTCGCTGCTGTCGTCATGCACGACAACCTGCCCGGGAGGTAGGACAGTTGAGAGCTCTTGTTGGTTCTGGGGTGCCTCGCCCCGGCACCGGGTGAACTCCGGGTCGCCCCGCCGGCGATCCGGCTTCCCCTGCCCTGCTCCGCAGGAGCCCTGAAGGAGGGGACAGCCTCCGAGATGTGCGGTGAACTCCTCGGGGTATTGCCCGAGTTGGCGGTCAGGAACGTAACGACGACGCCAGGAAACGGAAGGAGCCTGCGGTAAATCTCTGCAAGGCCACCGGAACTTTGCGCAGGGGGATGGCCGGAAGGTCACCCACGGCCCGGCCGCCGCCCCGTCACCGCACGGCCGCCCGAGCGTTGATTCCGGTGGAGACCGACCGACTCCTCACTCGACAGGGACGGCAGATGACCCAGGAGCTCACTTCCCCCAGCCCCGCCCGCCAGGCACCAGGACCGGGCCACGGTCCCGGCTGGTGGCGCGACGCCGTCATCTACCAGGTCTACGTGCGCTCGTTCGCCGACAGCGACGGCGACGGCATCGGCGACCTGCGCGGCGTGCGCAGCCGCCTGCCGTACCTGAAGGAGCTTGGCGTGGACGCCGTCTGGCTCACGCCGTTCTACGCATCCCCACAGGCCGACGGGGGCTACGACGTCGCCGACTACCGCGCCGTCGACCCGCTCTTCGGCCGCCTCCAGGACGCCGACGAACTGATCCGCGCCGCCCACGAAACGGGCCTGCGGGTCATCGTCGACATCGTGCCCAACCACACCTCCGACCAGCACCCCTGGTTCCAGGACCCGGAGCTGGCCCGGCAGCGCTACGTCTTCCGGCCCGGCAAGGGCGAAAACGGCCAACTGCCGCCGAACGACTGGGAGTCGATCTTCGGCGGCCCGGCCTGGACCCGTACCGAGCGCGGCGACTGGTACCTCCACCTCTTCGCCCCCGAGCAGCCCGACCTCGACTGGGACAACCCGGACGTGCACGCCGAGTTCGCGGCCATCCTGCGCTTCTGGCTCGACCTGGGGGTGGACGGCTTCCGGATCGACGTCGCGCACGGCATGGTCAAGGCGGCCGGCCTGCCGGACATCGGCCGCGGCGCCCAGGCCACCCTGATCGGCAGCCAGCACCTGCCGTTCTTCGACCAGGACGGCGTGCACGCCATCCACCGCACCTGGCGCACCCTGCTGGACAGCTACGACGGCGCCCGCATCGGCGTCGCGGAGGCATGGGCCCCCACCCCGGAGCGGCTGGCGCTCTACGTCCGCCCCGACGAACTGCACCAGGCATTCAACTTCCAGTTCCTGGGCGCGGGTTGGCAGGCCGACGGGCTCCGCGCGGTCATCGACGCCTCACTGGCCGCCACCGCGTCCGTCGGCGCCCCCACCACCTGGGTGCTCTCCAACCACGACGTCGTCCGCCACACCACCCGCCTCGGCGGCAGCCTCCCCCGCGCCCGCGCCGCGACCCTCCTGATGCTCGCGCTGCCCGGCTCCGCGTACCTCTACCAGGGCGAGGAACTGGGCCTGCCCGAGGTCACCGACCTGCCCGACGAGGCACGCCAGGACCCGGCGTTCTTCCGCGGCACCGTGTCCGCAGCAGCGGCACCGGACGGCGCATCCGATGCCGGCGGGCAGGACGGGATGCGGGACGGCTGCCGGGTGCCGCTGCCCTGGGCGGGCGACCGGCCGCCGTACGGTTTCGGGCCCGGCGGCAGCTGGCTGCCGCAGCCGGCCGGCTGGGGCGGCCTTTCGGTGGCGGCACAGAGCGGCGACCCGGACTCCACCCTGGAGCTGTACCGCGCGGCGCTCGCCCTGCGGCGCAGCCACCCGGGCCTGGGCGACGGGGAGATGAGCTGGCGACCGGCCCCCGACGGGGTGCTCGCCTTCGCCCGTCCCGGCGTGCTGTGCACCGTGAACACCCTGCCGGACGCAGTCGAACTCCCGCTTCCCGGGCGGCTGTTGCTGTCCAGCGCGCCGGTCGCCACCGAGGGCGGCAGTGCGCTGCTGCCGGGCGACAGCTGTACCTGGTGGGCGATCTGAGGGGCGAAAGACACAGCCCCCTGCATGACCGCCCGGCTCGCCGATATGGCAGCGCAGGCAGGTGTCAGCGAGGCCACCGTCAGCAGGGTGCTCAAGGGGAAGCCCGGCGTCTCCGCGACCACCCGTCAGTCCGTTCCGGCCGCCCTCGGCGCGCTGGGCCACGAGCGTCCGGTGCGGCTGCGGCAGCGCAGCGCGGGCCTGGTCGGGCTGCTCACGCCGGAGCTGGACAACCCGATCTTCCCGGCGTTCGCGCAGGTCATCGGGCAGGCGCTGACCTGTCAGGGATATCTGCCGGTGCTCGCGACGCAGAGCCCGGGCGGCTCCACCGAGGACGAGCTGACGGAGATGCCGGTCGACCGCGGGGTGGCCGGCATCACAGTCGTCTCCGGGCTGCACGCCGGGCAGGGCGGCGGCCGCCGCCCTGATCGAGCGGGGCGCGACGGCGGTGGTCTGCGCCGGCGACATGATGGCGCTCGACGCGGTCCGTGCGGCCCGGCAGCGCGGGCTCGCCGTACCGCGCGAGGTGTCCGTGGCCGGCTTCGACGACTCCCCGCTGATCGCCTTCACCGATCCGCCGCCGACCACGATCCGGCAGCCGGTGCCCGCGATGGGGCAGGCGGCGGTGCGTGCGCTGCCGGAGGTGAGGGGCGGCACCCCGGCGTCGCACTGTGAGTGCCTCTCCCCTCCCGAACTGGTGGTCCGCGGGTCCACCACCTCGGCGCCAAAAGGTGCGAATACCCCCAAATCCGTCGGCATCCCTGAGGAGTAGGGGGTCCGCCGTCCCCCTTGAGACCTACGCCGGGGTGCCGGATCCCCGTCCGGGGAATGATCGGCGGGTTACCGCTTTCTGGCAGACTGTCTGCCTATGGGTGAAGCGCATGTGAGGACTTTGGACGACCGGCCGGCTCCCCCGCCGCCCCACGGCGCGACCGCGGAACGTCCCGTGGAGAAGGGCCGGATCGCCCGTCTGCGCTCCCCTCGCGCACCGCGCCTGTGGTTCGAGATCCTGCTCATCGCGATCAGCTACTGGATCTACTCCCTCATCCGCAACGCGGTCCCCGAGCAGAAGGACCGGGCGCTGCGGAACGCCGACTGGATCTGGCAGGCCGAGCACTCCCTGGGCATCGCGGTCGAGCACACCGTCAACCACGCGATGAACGCCGTGACGTGGCTGATCGTCCCGATGAACTACTACTACGCCACCCTGCACTTCTTCGTGACCATCGGCGTCCTGGTCTGGCTCTACCGCTGGCATCCCGGCCGCTACACCGCGGCCCGTCTCGCGCTGTTCGCCACCACCGGCGTGGCCCTGGTCGGCTACTACTTCTACCCGCTGGCGCCGCCGCGGCTGATGGCGGGCGGCGGCTTCGTCGACACCCTGCCCGCGCACCACACCTGGGGCTCGATGGCGTCCGGCGATCTCGCCTCGATGTCGAACCAGTACGCGGCGATGCCGTCGATGCACATCGGCTGGTCGCTGTGGTGCGGCCTGACCATAGCGCTGCTGGCCCGCCCGCTGTGGGCGAAGGTCGTCGGCCTGCTCTACCCCTTCTTCACCCTGCTCGTCATCGTCTCCACCGCCAACCACTTCTGGCTGGACGCGCTCGGCGGCGCCCTCTGCCTGCTCTTCGGCTTCGCCCTCGCCTGCCTCTGGTACGGCACGCTGCCGCACCATCTGGCCCGTTACGTCGGCAAGCCGGCCCGGGGTGCGGCCACCGCGGGCTGAGCACCGCCGCGGGCGGGGCCGGTCCGCCCGGCCGCCCGCGCGGGTTTTTACGCCGTGCCCCGGTGCGTGACGCGGCCGCCGCTCATCGTCAGCCGTACGGGGGCGGCGGCGACGTCGTCGGCCGGTGCGGTCACCGGGTCGACGGCCAGGGCGGTGAGGTCGGCGCGGAAGCCGGGCGCGATCCGGCCGGCCTGTGCCTCTTCGCCGGCGGCCAGCGCGGCATGCGAGGTGAGGCCCTCCAGGGCCATCAGTCCGGTCAGTGCCTGGTCCGGGGTGACCGGGGCGGTGCCGGGCTCTCCCGCGGGGCGCCGCAGCCGGGCGGCGGCCAGGGTGGCGCGCGGGTCGTGGTGTGCGATGGGCCAGTCGGAGCCGAGGACCAGCACGGCGCCGGCGTCCCGCAGGTCGCGGCAGCGCCAGGCCCGCCCGGCGCGCTCCGTACCGACCCGCCTCGACCAGGCGTCGGGGTGGTCGGCGCGGGTGTATCCGGTGTGCAGGGGCTGCATGGAGGCGACGACGCCGAGCGCGGCGAAGCGGGGGAGCTGGCTGGTGGGCACCGTCTCGATGTGCTCGATGCGGTGCCGGTACCGGCCGGACGCGCCGGTGTCGCCGAGGAGTTCGACGGTGTCCAGGACGTGCCGGACGGCGGCGTCGCCGATGGCGTGGGTGGCGGTGCGCACTCCGGCGCGGGCGAGGTGGTGCACGGCGTGCGTGTACGCGGCCGGGTCAGGCCAGAACGCCTCGGTGCCCTCGCCGTGGCAGTCCGGGCGCTCCAGCCAGGCCGTACCGCCCTCGACGGTGCCGTCCATGAAGAACTTCACGCCGTCCACCCGCCATTGGCGGCCTGCCAGTTGCTGGAGCGCGACGAGGTGGCCGAGCCCTTCGGCGTCGATGCCTGGCATGCACCAGGGCGCGAGGCGCAGCCGCAGCGGGAGGTGGCCCTCGGCCTCGATGCCGTCCAGGAGCTGCGGGACGTCCGGGCTCTGGAGGTCCATGACGTGGGCGCCGGTGAGCCCGGCGGCCGCCATCTCGTCGAGCACGGTCAGCAGCCGGGTGCGGCGTTCGGCGGCTGCGGGGCGGGGGACGACGGGCAGCAGCAGGTCCATCGCGGCGTGTTCGACGAGGTGTCCTGTGGGCCGGCCGCGATCGTCGCAGACGACGCTGGCGCGCTGGGTGAAGGTGCGCGGTCCGTCGATGCCGGCGGCGGCCAGGGCGGCGCCGCGGGCCAGGGCGGAGTGCCCGTCGTAGAGGCGCAGGAAGGCGGGGGCGCCGCCGAGTGCGTCCTCGATGAGGTCGCGGTGGACGGGGTGGTCGCCGAAGACGTTGTGGTCCAGGCCCCAGCCGGTGACCCATTGGCCGGGGGCCAGGGCGCGGGCGGCGGTGGCGAGCACGGTGCGCAGTGCGTCGAGGCCGCGGCAGCCGGAGAGGTCGGCTCCGGTCGCCATGTCGACACCCCAGACGGGGTGGCTGTGCCCGTCGACGAAACCCGGCGTGAGGGTGGCGCCGCCCAGGTCGATGACCTCGGTGGCGGCGCCCCGCCAGTCGCGTCCGTCCCGTTCGTCGCC
>NZ_JAJCXB010000011.1 GCF_020564935.1 Streptomyces pinistramenti | reverse complement strand
CGGACGCACCCCCGCCGCCATCCGGCCTGCCCCGAACCCCTCCGGCGCACCCCCTCGTTAGCAGTCCGCCGGGCTCCCCGGCACGCCAGGACCCGGCCTGCCCACCCCCCACCTGGAGGCCCCATGAAACGCACCCCCGCGCGCCGCCGCCCACTGCGCCGCTGGGCCCTCGCCGCCGGCACCGCCCTGTGCCTGGGCGCCGCCCCCCTCGCCGCCACCGGCACCGCCCAGGCCACGCCCGCCCCCCCGACCGCACGGCCCGCCACCGTCGACGGACCCCCGTACCCCGTGGGCGACCTCGGCACCGCCGTACACAATTTCCTCGCCCGCCCGGACACGGTCGACGGCGCCAACGACTGGACGTGCAAGCCCACCGCGCGCCACCCCCGGCCGGTCGTCCTCACCCACGGCACCTTCGCCAACTCCGGAGCCAACTGGGTCGCGCTCGCCCCGATGCTCGCCAACGAGGGCTACTGCGTCTACACCCTCAACTACGGCATGAACCACCTGTCGATGGGCCGGATCGGCGGGCTGGCCGACATCGGCGACTCGGCCAAGGCCCTCGGCGCCTTCGTCGACAAGGTGCTCGCCGCCACCGGCGCCGACAAGGTCGACGTGGTCGGCCACTCGCAGGGCGGCATGATGCCGAATCAGTACCTCAAGCGGCTGGGCGGCGCCGCAAAGGTCCGCACCCTGGTCGGCATCGCGCCGAGCAACCACGGCACCACCCTCGACGGCCTGGTCGGCCTCGGCAGCACGATGAACGCACTCGGCTTCGTCAACAGCTTCCTCGACGTCACGGGGCTGACCGCGCTCAAGCAGCAGGCGGCCGGATCGGACTTCCAGAACGCCCTGTGGAAGGACGGCGACACCGTGCCCGGCGTCCGCTACGTCGTCATCCAGACCCGGCAGGACAAGGTCGTCACGCCCTACACCAACGCCTTCCTGCACGGCGAAGGCGTGACCGACGTCCTCCTCCAGGACCAGTGCCCCGACGACAAGGTCGGACATGCGGGCCTCTTCCTGGACAGCCCCGCCCTGCAGAACGTCATGAACGCGCTCGGCCCCGCCGACCCGCACTTCCGTCCCACCTGCACCGGCTACGGCCCCGCGGCCTGACACCAGGTCAACTCCCGGCAGCACAAAGGGCCTTCCTCCCCCGCCCGGGGAAGGAAGGCCCTTCGGTACAGCGTCCGGCCCGCCGGATCAGCCCAGCGCCGACTTCACCGCGTCCGCCAGCCGCTCGGCGACCGCGCGGGCCTGCTCGATGTCGGCGGCCTCCACCATCACCCGCACCAGCGGCTCCGTACCGGAGGGCCGCAGCAGCACCCGCCCGGTCGCGCCCAGCTCACGCTCCGCCTCGGCGACCGCGGCGGTCAGCGCGGGCGAGGTCGTGACCCGCGACTTGTCGACGTCGGGGACGTTGATCAGCACCTGCGGCAGCCGCTCCATGACCCCGGCCAGCTCGTCGAGCGGACGGCCGGTCGCCGCGACCCGGGCCGCGAGCATCAGGCCGGTCAGCGTGCCGTCCCCGGTGGTGGCGTGATCCAGCACGATGACGTGCCCGGACTGCTCGCCGCCCAGCGCGAAGCCGTTCGCCTTCATCGCCTCCAGGACGTACCGGTCGCCGACCGCGGTCGCCACGAAGTCGATGCCCTCGCGCTCCATCGCCAGCTTGAAGCCCAGGTTGGACATGACGGTGGCGACGACGGTGTTCTTGCGCAGCGCACCGGACTCCCGCATACCGAGCGCCAGCACGGCCAGGATCTGGTCGCCGTCGATCTCGTTGCCCGCCCGGTCCACGGCCAGGCAGCGGTCCGCGTCACCGTCGTGCGCCACCCCCAGATCGGCGCCGTGCTCGACGACCGCGGCGCGCAGCAGGCCCAGGTGGGTGGAGCCGCAGCCGTCGTTGATGTTCAGGCCGTCGGGGTCGGTGCCGATGGTGACGACGTCGGCGCCGGCCCGCGCGAACGCCTCGGGCGAGACCCGCGCCGCCGCGCCGTGCGCACCGTCGATGACGATCTTCAGGCCGTCCAGGCGGTTGGGGAGGACGCCGACGAGATGCGCGACGTAGTTGTCGAAGCCCTCGTCGTAGACGGTGACCCGGCCGACACCCGCCCCGGTGGGACGCTCCCAGGGCTCGCCCGCGCGGTGCCCGCGGTAGGTCTGCTCGATGCGGTTCTCCAGCTCGTCGGCGAGCTTGTGACCGCCGCGGGCGAAGAACTTGATGCCGTTGTCGGGCATCGGATTGTGGCTGGCGGAGAGCATCACACCGAGGTCCGCACCGAGCGACCCGGTCAGATACGCCACCGCCGGGGTCGGCAGCACGCCCACCCGCAGCACGTCCACACCGGCGCTGGCCAGGCCCGCCACCACCGCGGACTCCAGGAACTCACCGGACGCCCGCGGATCTCGCCCGACCACGGCCACCGGCCGGTGCCCCTCGAACGTGCCCGCCTCTGCGAGTACGTGCGCCGCAGCGACCGACAGACCGAGCGCCAGCTCCGCCGTCAGATCCGCATTGGCGACACCGCGCACCCCGTCCGTTCCGAAGAGTCGTCCCACTGGTGTCCTCCGAGTATCTGAGCTTGGTCCAGAGTGTGGAATCCAGGTATACGCCCCCGGCGTCCAGATATACGCCCCGGCCCCGGATAGCCGAACGCCCCGGCAGCACGGAAAGTGCCACCGGGGCGTTCGCCAAGTGCTGCATGTCGCAGCGAGCGCGCTTAGCGCTTGCTGTACTGCGGCGCCTTGCGGGCCTTCTTCAGACCGGCCTTCTTGCGCTCGACCGCACGGTCGTCGCGCTTGAGGAAGCCGGCCTTCTTCAGCGTGCCGCGGTTGTTCTCGACGTCCGCCTCGTTCAGCGCACGGGCGACGCCCAGACGCAGCGCACCGGCCTGGCCGGAGATGCCGCCGCCGGAGATGCGGGCAACCACGTCGTAGCGGTTGTCCAGTTCGAGCACCTTGAAGGGCTCGTTGACTTCCTGCTGGTGCACCTTGTTGGGGAAGTAACCCTCAAGGGTGCGACCGTTGATCTTCCACTGACCGGTGCCCGGAACGATCCGGACGCGGGCGATGGCGTTCTTGCGACGGCCCAGGCCGGCAGCCGGCTGCGGGTCGCCGAAGCGGGAGGCGAGGGACTCGGAGGTGTACTCACCCTCCACGACCTCGGTCTCGGTGGTGTATTCCTCGACGGCCGCCTCGTCGTTCTCGATGACGGGGGTCTCGGGAGTGGTCTCGGCCACGATGCTCCTCAGATTCTTTTCGTCTTAGGGGGTGGCCGGACTTACTGCGCGACCTGGGTGATCTCGAACGGGACCGGCTGCTGCGCAGCGTGCGGGTGCTCGGCGCCCGCGTAGACCTTCAGCTTCGAGAGCATCTGACGGCCGAGGGTGTTCTTGGGGAGCATGCCCTTGATGGCCTTCTCGACGGCCTTCTCGGGGTTCTTGTCGAGCAGCTCGTCGTAGCGGACGGACCGCAGACCACCCGGGAAACCCGAGTGACGGTAGGCCATCTTCTGGCTCCGCTTGTTACCGGACAGGTGCACCTTGTCGGCGTTGACGATGATGACGAAGTCACCCATGTCAACGTGCGGCGCGTACACCGGCTTGTGCTTGCCCCTCAGGAGGGACGCGGCCTGGGTGGCCAGACGGCCCAGGACAACGTCCTGCGCGTCAATGATGTGCCACTGGCGCTGGACATCGCCGGGCTTGGGGCTGAACGTACGCACGGTCGTAGCCTTCGCTTCTTCAGTGATGGGGTCACCCCGTACCCGCGAGGGTCCGGAGGACGGGGTCCTGTACTGGACACCCGGTCGATCGCACCAGCACTGGCAGCACTACGGGTGACGCAACCCGATCGTCCGCCGCTGGTTCATCGGCCCGGTGGCCGGCGTAAGGGCCCCTCACGTGAGATAGAGCAAGCCAATACGCATAACGAACCAGCAGAATACCGGCCTGCACCCAGCCGGGTCAAAACGCGCCGGGCGAACCGGGCCGGACCCGGCGCCTACCGCGCCCGCTCCACCCGCCGCTCGTCCCACACCGGCTCCGCCGTCTCCCGCACCAGGCCGTCCGACCCGAAGACCAGATACCGGTCGAAGGACCGCGCGAACCACCGGTCGTGCGTCACCGCCACCACCGTCCCGTCGTACGCCTCAAGGCCCTCCTGCAGCGCCTCGGCGCTCTCCAGGTCGAGGTTGTCCGTCGGCTCGTCCAGCAGCAGCGCGGTCGCGCCCGCCAGCGCCAGCAGCAGGATCTGGAAACGGGCCTGCTGGCCGCCCGAGAGCCGCTCGAAGCGCTGCTCCGCCTGCCGCTCCAGCTCGTACCTGCGCAGCGCGCTCATCGCCTTGCCGCGGTCCTTGGCGTGCTCGGTCCACAGGATGTCCAGCAGGGTGCGGCCCAGCAGCTCGGGATGCGCGTGCGTCTGCGCGAAGTGCCCGGGAACCACCCGCGCGCCCAGCTTCCAGGCGCCGGAGTGCGCGACCGGATTCCCGGTGTCCCCGGCCAGCAGCCGCAGGAAGTGCGACTTGCCCGAGCCGTTGGACCCCAGCACCGCGACCCGCTCGCCGTAAAAGATCTCCAGGTCGAACGGCCGCATCAGGCCGGTCAGCTCCAGGCCCTCGCAGGTGATCGCGCGCACGCCCGTCCGGCCGCCCTGGAGCCGCATCGTGATGTCCTGCTCACGCGGCGGCTCCGGCGGCGGGCCCAGCTCCTCGAACTTGCGCAGCCTGGTCTGCGCCGCGTGGTAGCGCGAGGCCAGCTCGTGGCTGTTCTCCGCGGCCTGGCGCAGATTGCGCACCAGCTTCTTCAGCTGCTCGTGCTTCTCGTCCCAGCGCCGCCGCAGCTCCTCGAAGCGCGCGAACCGCTCCTTGCGCGCCTCGTGGTACGTCGCGAAGCCGCCGCCGTGCACCCAGACGTCCGACCCGGCGGGCCCCGGCTCGACGCTGACGATCTTGTCGGCGGCCCGCGCCAGCAGCTCCCGGTCGTGGCTGACGAACAGCACCGTCTTCTTCGTCTCGCGCAGCCGCTCCTCAAGCCAGCGCTTGCCCGGCACGTCCAGATAGTTGTCCGGCTCGTCCAGCAGCAGCACCTCGTCGTTGCCACGCAACAGCGACTCCAGGACCAGCCGCTTCTGCTCGCCGCCGGACAGCGTGCGCACCTGCCGCCACTGCGCCTTCTCGTACGGCATCCCCAGCGCCGCCATGGTGCAGATGTCCCAGGCCGTCTCGGCTTCGTAGCCGTGCGCCTCCGCCCAGTCGCTGAGCGCCTGCGCGTAGCGCATCTGCGCGGCCTCGTCGTCCACCGTCATGATCGCGTGCTCGGCCTCGTCCACCGCGGCGGCCGCCTGGCGCAGCCGCGGCTGGGCCACCGACACCAGCAGATCGCGCACCGTACGCTCGTCCCGTACCGAGCCGACGAACTGCGGCATCACGCCGAGCCCGCCGCTGACCGTGACCGCACCGCCATGCGGCTGCAACTCCCCCGCGATCAGCCGCAGCAGCGTCGTCTTGCCCGCGCCGTTGGCCCCCACCAACGCGACCGAGGCCCCTTCCCCCACCCGGAAGGAGACGTCCCCGAGCAGGACCCTCCCGTCCGGCAGGTAGTACTCCAGATGCCCGGCCTCCACATGTCCCATGAAGCGGATTGTCACCGGAGACCGCCGATTTCCCCAAGCGGATTAGGATGCGCGGCATGAGCTTTGGGCATGGGGGGCCGTTCGACGGCCCCGGGGGAACCGGTTCCACCCCGGACTGGGAAGCGCTGGCCGAGGAGAGCGAAGCGGGCGCCAAGCGAAAGCGCTGGCTGCTGATCGGCGGCGGCGCCCTGGCCACCGTCGTCGTGGCGGGCATCGTCGCCGCCGCGGTGGTCAGCAGCAACAGCGGCGGCTCCGACGCCAAGCCGACGGCGCACGGCTCCGCATCGGGCTCGGCCATCGAACCGGACGCACCGCACCCGTCCTTCTCCGACGTCTCCGTCCCGCCGCCGCCGAACCCGCGGGACTACATCAGCGACCCGAAGAAGGACAAGGCGCCCTTCACACCCGCCACCCTCTTCCCGGACAAGAAGATGGTCATCGGCGACCACACCTACCCGCGCGCCGCGACCGCCGCCTCCAAGGACTGCACCGAAGCCGCCCAGGGCGCACTCGGCTCGCTGCTCAAACACAGCGGCTGCACGTCCCTGCTGCGCGCCACGTACGCCAAGGACGGCGTCGCGGTCACGGTCGGCGTCGCGGCCTTCGACTCCCCCGCGGCCGCCGCCCACGTCAAGGACAAGGCCCCCAACAACCTCGCCCCGCTGGCCGGCGGCGATGTCGGCGGGTCCTTCTGCCGCGGCACGGCCTGCCGGATGACGACCAACGCCACCGGCCGCTACGCCTACTTCACGATCTCCGGCTACCTCGACGGCAAGCGCACCACCGGCGCCTCCGCCCCGGTGATACAGATCGGCAGGGACGGCGAGTCCTACGCGTTCGCCCGGATCATCCAGCGCGGCAAGTACCAGGCGGCGAAGGCCGCCCAGGAGCAGGCCACCCACTCCTGAGCCCGGCGTGCGGGGCGGCCGCCTGCCGCCCCGCCCCGGCGCCTCAGCAGCAGCCGGCCCCCGGCAGCGTCCGCTTGTTGCGCGCCTCCAGATTGCGCGCCATCAGCAGCTCGTCGGCCGGATAGCCGACCTCTTCGAGCGTCAGCCCGTGCGGCCGCACCACATGCACCGCCGAGTCCCGCACCCCCGCCGCCAGCACCTTGCCCGGCCATTCCACCGGCCGGTGCCCGTCGCCGACGAACAGCAGCGCGCCCACCAGCGAACGCACCATGTTGTGGCAGAACGCGTCGGCCCGCACCGTCCCGGTCAGCACCCCGGCCGCGTCCCGCACCCAGCTCAGCTCCTGGAGCGTACGGATCGTCGTCGCCCCCTCCCGCCGCTTGCAGTACGCCGCGAAGTCGTGCTCGCCCAGCAGCGCCTGCGAGGCCGCGTTCATCGCCTCGACGTCCAACTCCCAGTCGTGCCACAGCACATGGCCGCGCAGCAGCGGATCGACGCCCCCGGGGTGATCGGTCACCCGGTACGCGTACCGCCGCCAGATCGCCGAGAACCGCGCGTTGAAGCCGTACGGCGCCTCGGCGACCCGCCACACCCGTACGTCCTTCGGCAGCCGCCCGGCCAGCCGGCGCAGCAGCCGCTCGCCGTGCTCGGCCCACACCGCCTCCGGCAGATCCACGTGCGCCACCTGACCGCGCGCGTGCACCCCGGCATCGGTCCGCCCGGCGACGGTCAGCTCGAACGTCTCGTCCGACCGGGTCACCGTCCGCAGCGCGGTCTCCAACTCCCCCTGGACGGTGCGCCTCTCGCGCTGCTTCGCCCAGCCGGAGAAGTCCTTGCCGTCGTACGAAAGATCCAGCCGCACCCGGACGCACCCGGGCTCCACCTCATCGCTCACGCATCGATCCTCTCAGAGCGGACAAACGGAACGGGCCCGCTCCCCGAAGGGAACGGACCCGTCCGCAGACTCAGCGGCCTCAGGCGTCCTTGGACTCCTCGGCCGGCACCTCGGCGGCCTTGGCCTCGGCGGCCTCGTCCTTCTTCAGCGCGTCTTCCTTGACCGCACGCTTGGTGGCGGCCTCGGCCTCACCGGTGGCCTGCTGGGCCACGGTCAGGGCCTCCACCAGCTCGATGACGGCCATGGGAGCGTTGTCGCCACGGCGGTTACCGATCTTGGTGATGCGGGTGTAGCCACCCGGACGGTTCTCGAACCGCGGGCCGACCTCGGTGAAGAGCGTGTGCACGATGCTCTTGTCCGAGATGAGCTGCATGACCTGGCGGCGGTTGTGAAGGTCACCCTTCTTCGCCTTGGTCACCAGACGCTCGGCGTACGGGCGCA
The DNA here is from genome assembly GCF_020564935.1 of Streptomyces pinistramenti. Taxonomy (GTDB): domain Bacteria; phylum Actinomycetota; class Actinomycetes; order Streptomycetales; family Streptomycetaceae; genus Streptomyces; species Streptomyces pinistramenti. The sequence goes on along the minus strand of NZ_JAJCXB010000011.1, from coordinate 149,712 downwards.
GACGACGGGCCTTGGCCTCGGTCGTCGTGATGCGGCCGTGCTCGAAGAGCGCGGTGGCCAGGTTGCGCAGCATCAGACGCTCGTGCGCAGCGCTGCCGCCCAGACGGGCACCCTTGGCGGGCTTCGGCATGGTGTTTCTCCTTCATTGCTGCACCGGCCGTATCAGGTACCGGTGTCAGTTCCCACGAGGCGGCCGCCCCGCGGAAGATTTCATGCGGCCGGGCCCGGGGACGTACCCCGGGCCCGGCCGTACGACTCAGTACTGCTCGGTCTCCACGAAACCGGCGTCCGCGTCGTCGTCGGCGCCGAAGGCGTCGGCGGCGGCGGTCGGGTCGAATCCGGGCGGGCTGTCCTTGAGCGCCAGGCCCATGCCGGCCAGCTTCGCCTTGACCTCGTCGATCGACTTCGCGCCGAAGTTGCGGATGTCGAGCAGGTCCGCCTCGGAGCGGGCCACCAGCTCGCCCACCGAGTGGATGCCCTCGCGCTTGAGGCAGTTGTAGGAGCGGACCGTCAGCTCCAGCTCCTCGATCGGCAGCGCCAGATCGGCGGCGAGCGCGGCGTCCGTCGGCGACGGGCCCATGTCGATGCCCTCGGCGTCGATGTTCAGCTCGCGCGCCAGGCCGAACAGCTCGACCAGGGTCTTACCGGCCGACGCCATGGCGTCACGCGGCCGCATGGCCTGCTTGGTCTCGACGTCGACGATCAGCTTGTCGAAGTCGGTGCGCTGCTCGACACGGGTCGCCTCGACCTTGTACGTGACCTTGAGCACCGGCGAGTAGATGGAGTCGACCGGAATCCGGCCGATCTCCTGGCCCACCTGCTTGTTCTGGACGGCGGAGACGTAGCCGCGACCGCGCTCGACGGTCAGCTCCATCTCCAGCTTGCCCTTGCCGTTGAGCGTGGCGAGGACCAGGTCGGGGTTGTGGACCTCGACACCGGCCGGCGGGGCGATGTCCGCGGCGGTGACCAGACCGGGGCCCTGCTTGCGCAGGTACATGACCACGGGCTCGTCGTGCTCGCTGGAAACGACCAGCTGCTTGATGTTCAGGATGAGGTCGGTGACGTCCTCCTTGACACCCGGCACGGTGGTGAACTCGTGCAGGACGCCGTCGATACGGATGGACGTGACCGCCGCACCCGGAATCGAGGAGAGGAGCGTACGACGCAGGGAGTTGCCGAGGGTGTAACCGAAGCCCGGCTCCAGCGGCTCGATCACGAACCGCGAACGGTACTCGTCGACGACCTCTTCGGTCAGCGACGGACGCTGAGCGATAAGCATGTGTGCATCCTTCAGTCGTGGGCGCCCGCTATTTGACGCCCTCTGTACACAAGGGTACGGGCGGTACGGCTCCGAAGAGCCTGTACCGCCCGAGCCCGCTGCCCTACTTACTTGGAGTAGAGCTCAACGATCAGCTGCTCCTGCACCTGGGTGTCGATCACCTGGCGCTCGGGCATGCTGTGCACGAGAACCCGCAGGTTCGACGGGATCGCTTCCAGCCACGCCGGAACGGTCCTCTCGCCGGCCTCGGCCTGCGCCACCGCGAACGGGGTCAGGTTCCGGGAGCCCTCGCGGACCTCGATGATGTCGTTCGCGGACACACGAGCCGACGGAATGTCGGTCTTGCGGCCGTTCACGTTGATGTGTCCGTGACGCACCAGCTGACGGGCGTGGTCGCGGGACTTGGCGAAGCCGGCCCGGTAGACCACGTTGTCGAGGCGGGTCTCAAGGATGCGCAGAAGGTTCTCACCGGTCTTGCCGGTCTTCTGGTTCGCTTCCTTGTAGTAGTTCACGAACTGCTTCTCAAGGACACCGTAAATACGGCTGCACTTCTGCTTCTCACGAAGCTGGAGCAGGTACTCGCTGTCCTTGGTGCGCCCGCGACCGTGCTCACCCGGGGGGTAAGGACGAATCTCGATCGGGCACTTTGCGCTCTCGCACTTGCTCCCCTTGAGGAAGAGCTTCTGCTTCTCCCGACGGCAACGCTTGCAGTCGGCCCCGGTGTAACGCGCCATATTGTTTTGTCTCCTACTTCAGCTGGTCAGACGCGGCGACGCTTGGGCGGGCGGCATCCGTTGTGCGGAGTGGGGGTGACGTCCTGGATCGAACCCACCTCCAGGCCGGTGGCCTGGAGCGAGCGGATCGCGGTCTCACGACCGGAGCCGGGGCCCTTGACGAAGACGTCGACCTTGCGCATGCCGTGCTCCTGCGCGCGACGGGCAGCCGACTCGGCGGCCATCTGCGCGGCGAACGGAGTCGACTTACGCGAACCCTTGAAGCCCACGTGACCGGCCGAAGCCCAGGAAATCACGTTGCCGGTCGGGTCGGTGATCGAAACGATGGTGTTGTTGAACGTGCTCTTGATGTGAGCGTGCCCGTGGGCGACGTTCTTCTTCTCCTTGCGGCGCACCTTCTTGGCGCCGGCCGTACGGCCCTTCGGAGGCATTCATTACTCCCGTGGAGGTGGTCGGTCCTACAGCGAAGACCGCTTGGGGGGCCAAGGGGGAAGTCCCCCGGAGGCCACAGTGCGTCCTGCTGAGGACTACTTCTTGCCCGGCTTCTTCTTGCCGGCAATCGCGCGACGCGGGCCCTTGCGGGTACGGGCGTTCGTGCTGGTGCGCTGGCCGTGGACCGGAAGGCCACGACGGTGACGCAGACCCTGGTAGCAGCCGATCTCGACCTTGCGGCGGATGTCGGCCTGGATCTCGCGACGGAGGTCACCCTCGGTCTTGAGGTTGTTGTCCACGTACTCGCGGATCTTGACCAGGTCTTCCTCGGCCAGGTCGCGGACCCGGGTGTCCGGGTTCACGCCGGTGGCGGCGAGGGTCTGCTGCGACAGCGTGCGCCCGATGCCGAAGACGTAGGTGAGGGCGACCTCCACGCGCTTTTCACGCGGGAGATCAACGCCTGCGAGGCGTGCCATTGATGTGGCTCCTGATGGCTATTCGGAGGTCTTCCGCAGCACCGTTCCCGTAAGACTCTGCTGAATTACGAGCCGGGCCCCGGCCTCCGAGCCGGGGGTGTCGTCCCCACGCGACAGATGCGGGGGTCGGGTGACTGCGTATGTACGTGTTTACGTGCGTCGCGCGAAAAACTGCGAAATGCAGGTTGGTCGGCGTGCGTCAGCCCTGGCGCTGCTTGTGGCGCAGGTTGTCGCAGATGACCATGACCCGGCCGTGACGGCGGATCACCTTGCACTTGTCGCAGATCTTCTTGACGCTCGGCTTGACCTTCATGGGTGTGAGGTTCTCCGGGTCAGTGCCGTCGCCCCACGGGAGCGGGGCGGCGACAAGATCTACTTGTAGCGGTAGACGATCCGGCCACGCGTCAGGTCGTACGGAGAGAGCTCCACCACGACCCGGTCATCCGGGAGAATACGGATGTAGTGCATCCGCATCTTGCCGCTGATGTGCGCGAGGACCTTGTGACCGTTCTGGAGCTCTACCTTGAACATCGCGTTCGGCAGAGACTCGATCACGGTGCCCTCGATCTCGATGGCACCTTGCTTCTTGGCCACGCTTCGCCTTTCGAATCGGCTACCTTGATCAACTCTCCTGCGTGGGCCGCTCCGAGAAGCAGGCACACGGATGCACGAGAGCCGACGCGTCAGTCTACGTCAGCGCCACCGAAAAGACGAATCCACGATTATTGCCCACCCGGGGAGATCCTTACGCCACCGCACCGCCATCGGCCCGTCGCCGCGCCCCTGACGGACAGCGGCCGGGCCCCCGGATCAGGCGCCCGCGAGCGGATCCGGCGCGGCCTGAATGCCCAGCTCCGCCAGCTTCGCCTTGCCGCCGTCCACCGCGGTCAGCACCAGCGGGCCCTCTTCGGTCAGCGCCACCGAGTGCTCCCAGTGCGAGGACCAGCCGCCGTCGTTCGACTTGACCGTCCAGTCGTCCTCCAGCACGTGCGTCTTGGCGGTACCGAGGTTGACCATCGGCTCGATCGCGAGGCAGAAGCCCGGCACCAGCTTCGGGCCGCGGCCGCGCTTGCGGTCGACGTAGTTCAGCAGGTGCGGGTCCATGTGCATCTGCGAGCCGATGCCGTGGCCGCCGTAGTCCTCGACGATGCCGTACTTGCCGTTCGAGGGGCGCGGCTGCCGGCGGATGTAGCCCTCGATCGCCTTGGAGATGTCCACCAGCCGGTTGCCCTTGCCGACGGCCGCGATGCCGGCCCACATCGACTCCTCCGTCACCCGGCTCAGCTCGACCAGCTCCGGGGAGTGACCGGTGCCGACGAACGCGGTGTACGCGGCGTCGCCGTGCCAGCCGTCGATGATGGCGCCGCAGTCGATGGAGATGATGTCGCCGTCCCGCAGGACCGTCTCCGTGTCGGGGATGCCGTGCACCACGACGTCGTTCACCGACGTGCAGACCGTCGCCGGAAAGCCGCCGTAGCCAAGGAAGTTCGAGGTGGCGCCGTGCGCGGCGAGCACCTTGCGGGACACGTCGTCCAGATCCTTGGTCGTCGCGCCCGGCACCGCGGCCTCACGGGTCGCCGCGTGAATGGCGGCGACCACCAGCCCCGCCTCGCGCATCTTCGCGATCTGCTCCGGGGTCTTGATCTCCACCATGGCGAATAACGCCTTCCTGAACCGACGATGACGACATCTGCGTCCTTTGCCCGGCCGACCGCCGGACGGGCGCGCCCGCCCCTCATACACGATACGGCCGCGCCGCCCTCGCCGGGCAACGCGGCCGTACCGGAGTGTGTGTGCGGCCTTACGCGCCGCGACCCAGTGCGGTCATGGACCGCTGGGTGACCTCGTCGACCTTGCCGAGGGCCGGAATCGTCACGACGAGTTCCTGGTCCTTGTAGTAGTCGATGATCGGCTCGGTCTCCGAGTGGTAGACCTCCAGGCGCTTGCGCACCGTGTCCTCATGGTCGTCGTCGCGCTGGTACAGCTCGCCGCCGCAGACGTCGCAGACGCCCTCGGTCTTCGGCTTGCTGTACTCGGCGTGGAAGACGTGCGCGGAGTTCTTGCGGCAGATGCGCCGGCCGGCGATCCGCTTGACGACCTCGTCCTCGGGGACCTCCAGGTCGAGCACCGCGTCCAGCGCGATGCCCTTGCCCTTGAGGTAACCGTCGAGCGCCTCGGCCTGCTTGAGGTTCCGCGGGAACCCGTCCAGCAGGAAGCCCCCGGCCGCGTCCGACTGCTCCAGGCGGTCCTCGGCCATGCCGATCGTGACCTCGTCCGGCACCAGGTTCCCGGCGTCCATGTAGGACTTCGCCTGCACTCCCAGGGGCGTGCCCTGGCTGATGTTGGCGCGGAACAGGTCGCCCGTGGAGATGTGCGGGATCTGGAGGTTCTTGGCAAGGTACGCAGCCTGCGTACCCTTACCGGCCCCCGGGGGTCCGACGAGGACGATTCGCATCAGCGGAGGAACCCTTCGTAGTTGCGCTGCTGAAGCTGGCTCTCGATCTGCTTCACGGTCTCCAGACCCACACCCACGATGATCAGGATGCTCGTCCCACCGAACGGGAAGTTCTGTTGCGTGTTGAACAGCACCAACGCCACTGTTGGCACGAGAGCGATCAGCCCCAGGTACAGCGAGCCCGGCCACGTGATCCGGTTGAGCACGTAGCTGAGGTACTCGGCCGTCGGGCGACCAGCCCGGATGCCCGGGATGAAGCCACCATACTTCTTCATGTTGTCGGCAACTTCTTCGGGGTTGAAGGAGATAGCCACGTAGAAGAAGGCGAAGAACACGATCAACAAGAAGTACGTAACGATGTAAACCGGGTGATTGCCCTTGGTGAAGTTGGTGCTGATCCACTCCGCCCAGCCCGCCGTCGAACCGCTGAACTGCGCGACCAGGGCCGGAATGTAGAGCAACGACGACGCGAAGATGACGGGAATCACACCCGCCTGGTTCACCTTCAACGGGATGTACGTGGACGTACCGCCATAGGAACGGCGACCGATCATGCGCTTCGCATATTGGACCGGAATGCGGCGCTGGGCCTGCTCCACGAAGACCACCAGGGCGACCATGGCAAGACCCACGACGATCACGGCGAAGAACTCGATCCAGCCGTCGGCCAGCTTGCCCTGGACCTTGATCTGCCAGAGGGCGCCCGGGAATCCGGCGGCGATCGAGATGAACATCAGGATGGACATGCCGTTGCCGATACCGCGGTCGGTGACCAGCTCACCGAGCCACATGACCATGGCCGTACCGGCGGTCATCGTGATGACCATCGTGATGGTGGTGAAGATGGAGTTGCTCGGCACGATCTCGCTGGCGACCGGGCAGCCCTTGAAGAGCGCGCCGCTGCGGGCGGTGGCCACCAGGCCGGTGCCCTGCAGGATCGCCAGCGCCACGGTCAGATAGCGGGTGTACTGGGTGATCTTCGCCTGACCGGTCTGCCCCTCTTTCTTGAGGGCCTCCAGTCGTGGAATGACCACGGTCAGCAGCTGGAGAATGATGCTCGCCGTGATGTACGGCATGATGCCCAGCGCGAAGATCGTGATCTGCAGCAGCGCACCACCGCTGAACATGTTCACCAGGGCGAACAACCCGCTGTTGCCGCCGGCCTGCTTCATGCAGGTCTCGACGTTCGCGTAGCTCACCCCGGGGACCGGGATATGCGCACCGATCCGGTAGAGCACGATGATGCCCAATGTGAACAGCAGCTTCTTGCGCAGGTCGGGCGTCTTGAACGCTCGGGCGAACGCGGTGAGCACGGTGCCTCCTGCGCCTCCCGCCTCGTGGGCGAGAGGTGACGGTCTTGAGGATCGACGAATAGAAAGTGGCCAAACGCCGCACGGCCGGAGCCGTACGGCGGGGGTCCGGTGCTCTCCCCCAGGAAAACACTGCACCGGCAAGCCACCTTACCGGCGACCGTACCCCCGTGGAACGACCAACCGGGGATGCCCCAAACGATGGGCATCCCCGGTCAGTTGAACCAACGAACTCAGATGAGTTCGGTGACGGTGCCGCCGGCAGCGGCAATCTTCTCCTTGGCGGAGCCGGAGACGGAGTCCACCGTCACCTGCAGTGCCACGGAGACCTCGCCGGCGCCGAGCACCTTGACGAGCTCGTTCTTGCGCACCGCGCCCTTGGCGACCAGATCGGCCACCGTGACCTCGCCACCCTGCGGGTAAAGCGCGGCCAGCTTCTCCAGGTTCACGACCTGGAACTGCTTGTGGGCGGGGTTCTTGAAGCCCTTCAGCTTCGGGAGGCGCATGTGGAGGGGCATCTGCCCGCCCTCGAAGCGCTCCGGAACCTGGTAACGGGCCTTCGTGCCCTTGGTACCACGACCAGCGGTCTTACCCTTGGACGCCTCACCACGACCCACACGGGTCTTGGCGGTCTTGGCGCCCGGGGCGGGCCGGAGGTTGTGGACCTTCAGCGGGTTCTGCTCCGCCATGTCAGTCGACCTCCTCAACCGTCACGAGGTGGCGGACGGTCTGCACCATGCCGCGGAACTCGGGACGGTCCTCCTTGACAACCGAGTCGTTCAGGCGCTTGAGCCCGAGCGACCGCAGGGTGTCACGGTGGTTCTGCTTGCTGCCGATGTAGGACTTCGTCTGCGTGATCTTGAGGTGCGCCATTACGCGGTCACCCCGGCACGCGCACGCAGCAGGGCTGCGGGAGCAACGTCCTCCAGCGGCAGGCCACGACGGGCCGCGATCTCCTCGGGGCGCTGAAGGCCCTGAAGCGCGGTCACCGTGGCGTGCACGATGTTGATCGGGTTCGACGAACCGAGCGACTTGCTCAGGACATCGTGGATGCCCGCGCACTCCAGAACGGCGCGCACCGGGCCACCGGCGATCACACCGGTACCGGGGGAAGCCGGCTTGAGCAGGACAACGCCCGCAGCCTTCTCGCCCTGGATGGGGTGGGGGATGGTGCCCTGGATACGGGGGACCTTGAAGAAGTTCTTCTTGGCCTCTTCCACGCCCTTGGCGATGGCAGCCGGAACTTCCTTGGCCTTGCCGTAACCGACACCTACGGTGCCGTCACCGTCGCCCACCACGACCAGCGCGGTGAAGCTGAAACGACGACCACCCTTGACAACCTTGGCGACACGGTTGATCGCGACAACGCGCTCAACGTATGCGGTCTTCTCGGCGGCAGCGCCACCGTCGCGACCCTTCCGGTCCCGCCGCTCGCCGCCACCGGCACCGCTTCCGCGGCGCTGGGGTCCAGCCATTGGATTTACCTCTCTCTGTTACGTCCGCTAGCTCCGGAACCGGGGCTTAGAACTTCAGCCCGGCTTCGCGGGCGGCGTCCGCCAGAGCGGCAATGCGCCCGGCGTACTGGTTGCCACCGCGGTCGAACACGACGGCCTCGACGCCGGCGGCCTTGGCGCGCTCAGCGACCAGGGCACCGACCTGCTTGGCCTGGTCGCCCTTGCTGCCTTCACCGCCACGGATCGACGCGTCCAGGTGCGACGCCGACGCGAGCGTGTGGCCCGCGATGTCGTCGATGACCTGGGCGGTGATGCCGCGGTTGGAACGCGTCACGACCAGACGCGGACGCGCCGGCGTACCCGCAATCCGCTTACGGATGCGGATGTGGCGCCGCTTGAGGGCGGCACCCTTACGGGCATTGCCCTTCGCGATCTTCACACCGTATGCCATGGCTTACTTACCAGCCTTTCCGACCTTGCGGCGGATGACCTCGCCGGCGTACTTGACGCCCTTGGCCTTGTACGGGTCAGGCTTGCGCAGCTTGCGGATGTTCGCCGCAACCTCGCCGACCTTCTGCTTGTCGATGCCCTCGACGCTGAGCTTGGTCGGGGACTCGACCTTGAAGGAGATACCCTCGGGCGCCTCGACGACGATGGGGTGGCTGTAGCCCAGGGCGAACTCCAGGTTGGAGCCCTTCGCCTGGACGCGGTAGCCGACACCGCTGATTTCGAGCGCCTTGCTGTAGCCCGTGGTCACGCCGGTGATCATGTTCGCCACCAGCGTGCGGGACAGGCCGTGGAGGGCCTTGTTCTGACGCTCGTCGTTCGGGCGCGAGACGGTGATGAAACCGTCCTCACCCTTGGCGACCTCGATGGGCGCGGAAACGGTGTGCGAGAGGGAACCCTTGGGGCCCTTCACCGCGACCGTCCGGCCATCGATGGTGACGTCCACACCAGCGGGAACCTGGATGGGCAGCTTGCCAATACGCGACATTAGCTATTCCTCCGTTCCCTGGTTACCAGACGTAGGCGAGGACTTCCCCACCCACGCCCTTCTTGCTGGCCTGCTGACCGGTCAGGAGACCGTGGGACGTGGAGATGATCGCCACGCCCAGGCCACCGAGGACCTTCGGCAGGTTGGTGGACTTTGCGTAGACCCGCAGGCCCGGCTTCGAAATCCGCTTGATGCCGGCGATCGAGCGCTCGCGGTTCGGGCCGAACTTCAGCTCGAGGGTGAGGTTCTTGCCGACCTCGGCGTCCTCGACCTTCCAGCCGGTGATGTAGCCCTCCTGCTGGAGGATCTCCGCGATGTGCGACTTGATCTTGCTGTGCGGCATCACGACGGTGTCGTGGTACGCCGAGTTCGCGTTACGCAGACGGGTCAGCATGTCTGCGATGGGATCAGTCATGGTCATGAATTGGCCTTCGGCCTCTCTCGCCGGGGTTTCCTATGTGCGCCATCCCTCTCCCCGATCAGAGTCGGGACGGGTGCGGCGCGGGGACCTACGGCGTAGTAAGCGACGTTATGCGGGCGGTGTGCCCGCGGTCGGTCTCGGGCGGCGGGGCGCCCAACCCTTCTACCCTACGGGACAAAGGGCGGGGCGCCTGCCGACCGGATGCTTACCGAGAGCTTCCGGGTGAACCCAACTAGGGGTTTACCAGGAGCTCTTGGTCACGCCCGGCAGCTCGCCACGGTGAGCCATCTCACGAAGGCACACGCGGCAGAGGCCGAACTTGCGGTAGACGGAGTGCGGCCGGCCGCAGCGCTGGCAACGCGTGTACGCGCGCACAGCGAACTTCGGCTTGCGGGCCGCCTTAGCAATCAGGGCCTTCTTCGCCACGGTCAGTTCTCCTTGAACGGGAAGCCGAGGTGACGAAGCAGGGCACGGCCCTCATCGTCGTTCTGGGCGGTCGTCACCACGGTGATGTCCATGCCCCGGACCCGGTCGATCTTGTCCTGGTCGATCTCGTGGAACATGACCTGCTCCGTGAGACCGAAGGTGTAGTTGCCCCGGCCGTCGAACTGCTTCGGGGACAGACCACGGAAGTCGCGGATGCGCGGCAGCGCGAGCGACAGCAGGCGGTCCAGGAACTCCCACATGCGGTCACCACGGAGGGTGACGTGGGCACCGATCGGCTGGCCCTCGCGCAGCTTGAACTGCGCGATGGACTTACGGGCCTTGGTGACGGCCGGCTTCTGGCCGGTGATCGTGGTGAGGTCCTTGATGGCACCGTCGATCAGCTTGGAGTCGCGGGCGGCGTCGCCCACACCCATGTTGACCACGATCTTGGTCAGACCGGGGATCTGCATGACGTTCTCGTACGAGAACTCGTCACGCAGCTTTCCGGCGATTTCTTCGCGGTAGCGCTGCTTGAGGCGCGGCGCGTTGGTGGTGGCAGTCATCAGATGTCCTCACCGGTCCGCTTGGCAACGCGGATCTTGTTGCCGTCATCGTCGAAGCGGTAACCGACGCGGGTGACAACCTTGTTGCCGTCCTTCTCCACAACCAGCTGAACGTTGCTGACGTGGATCGGGGCCTCGGTCGTGACGATGCCGCCGGTCTGCGAACCGCGAGCGGTCTGGCCGGCCTTGGTGTGCTTCTTGACCCGGTTGACACCCTCGACCAGGACACGGTCCTCGCGGGGGAAGGCCGCGATGACCTTGCCCTGCTTGCCCTTGTCCTTACCGGTGATGACCTGGACCAGGTCGCCCTTCTTGATCTTCATCGGTTACAGCACCTCCGGCGCGAGCGAGATGATCTTCATGAACTTCTTCTCGCGCAGCTCACGGCCCACGGGGCCGAAGATACGGGTGCCGCGGGGGTCGCCATCGTTCTTGAGGATGACGGCCGCGTTCTCGTCGAAGCGGATGTACGAGCCGTCCGGACGGCGGCGCTCCTTGACGGTGCGAACGATGACAGCCTTGACGACGTCACCCTTCTTCACGTTGCCACCGGGGATCGCGTCCTTCACGGTGGCGACAATGACGTCACCGATGCCCGCGTAGCGGCGACCCGAACCACCGAGAACACGGATGGTGAGAATTTCCTTCGCACCCGTGTTGTCGGCGACCCGAAGTCGCGACTCCTGCTGGATCACGTCTATCTCCTGATCGTCTGCCGGTTCCCGGCAGGGACTTCAGCGAAGTCCCTGCCGAGCCTGGCGGAACTGACCTGAGGGGTAACCCCCACAGGCGGTATCTCTCGGAACTCCCTTACGGGAAATCCCTACTTGGCCTTCTCAAGGATCTCGACGATGCGCCAGCGCTTCGAGGCGGACAGCGGCCGGGTCTCCATCAGGAGGACGCGGTCGCCGACACCAGCGGCGTTCTGCTCGTCGTGCGCCTTGAGCTTGTTGGTACGGCGGATGACCTTGCCGTACAGCGCGTGCTTGACACGGTCCTCGACAGCGACGACGACGGTCTTGTCCATCTTGTCGCTGACGACGAGACCCTCGCGGGTCTTGCGGAATCCGCGCTCGTTCGTCTCAGTCACATTCTTCTCGCTCATCAGGCGCTCTCCACCGTCTCGATGCCCAGCTCGCGCTCACGCATCAGGGTGTAGATCCGGGCGATGTCCTTACGGACGGACTTGAGCCGACCGTGGTTCTCAAGCTGTCCGGTCGCCGCCTGGAAGCGGAGGTTGAACAGCTCCTCCTTGGCCTCACGAAGCTTGCCGACGAGGTCCTCGTCATTCAGCTCGCGCAGCTCGGTCGCCTTGATACCGGCCGCCATCACGACTCACCTGCCTCGCGCCGCACGATGCGGCACTTCATCGGAAGCTTGTGGGCGGCGCGGGTCAGCGCCTCCTTGGCAACCTTTTCGTTCGGGAAGGACAGCTCGAACATCACCCGACCGGGCTTGACGTTCGCGACCCACCACTCCGGAGAACCCTTACCGGAACCCATGCGGGTTTCGGCCGGCTTCTTCGTGAGCGGGCGGTCCGGGTAAATGTTGATCCAGACCTTGCCGCCACGCTTGATGTGACGGGTCATCGCGATACGAGCGGACTCGATCTGACGGTTCGTCACGTAAGCCGGGGTGACGGCCTGGATGCCGTACTCACCGAAGGCCAGCTCGGTGCCACCCTTGGCCATGCCGTTGCGCTTCGGGTGGTGCTGCTTGCGGTGCTTGACCCTGCGAGGGATCAGCATGTCGGTCAGGCCTCCGTTCCGGGGGTCTCCGCCGGAGCAGCGGCAGCGGCCTCGGCCTTGGGGGCCTCGGCAGCGGCGTTCTGCTGCGGCTTGCGGCCGCGGCCGCCACGCTCGCCACCGCGGCGCGGGCGGTCGTTGCCGCCACCACGCGCCGGGCGGTTGCCCGCACGGGCGGCAGCGTTCTCCGCACGAACCTCGGCGATGTTCTTGACGTCGCCCTTGTAGATCCAGACCTTCACGCCGATGCGGCCGAAGGTGGTCTTGGCCTCGAAGAAGCCGTAGTCGACGTTCGCACGGAGCGTGTGCAGGGGCACACGGCCCTCGCGGTAGAACTCCGAGCGGGACATCTCGGCACCGCCGAGACGGCCACCACACTGGATCTTGATGCCCTTGGCGCCGGCCTTCATCGTCGACTGCATGCTCTTACGCATGGCGCGACGGAAGGAGACGCGGGAGGACAGCTGCTCGGCGACGGCCTGGGCCACCAGCTGAGCGTCCACCTCGGGGTTCTTGACCTCAAGGATGTTCAACTGGACCTGCTTGCCGGTCAGCTTCTCCAGTTCGCCACGGATGCGGTCGGCCTCGGCGCCACGGCGGCCGATGACGATGCCCGGACGAGCGGTGTGGATGTCAACGCGGACGCGCTCACGGGTGCGCTCGATCTCCACCTTGGAGATACCGGCGCGCTCCATGCCCTTCGTCATCATGCGACGAATGGCGACGTCTTCCTTGACGTAGTCCTTGTACAGCTTGTCGGCGTACCAACGCGACTTGAAGTCGGTGGTGATGCCGAGCCGGAACCCGTGCGGGTTAACCTTCTGGCCCATTACCGGGTTCCTTCCTTGCTGCTGACGACCACGGTGATGTGGCTGGTCCGCTTGCGGATCCGGTAGGCACGGCCCTGGGCGCGCGGACGGAACCGCTTCAGGGTCGGGCCCTCGTCGACGTACGCCTCGGAGATGACGAGGCTGTCGGCGTCGGTGTGGTCGTAGTTGTGCGCGGCGTTGGCAATGGCGCTGTCCAGCACCTTGCCAACCGGCACGCTCGCGGCCTGCGGGGCGAAACGCAGGACCGCCTGAGCCTCCGTGGCATCCATGCCACGGATAAGGTCCACCACGCGGCGGGCCTTCATGGGCGTGACGCGGATGTACCGCGCCTGGGCCCTGGCTTCCATGGTTGTCCCTTCGGTGTCAGTCATAGTCTTCGCACTCCGCCGATCAACGACGCCGCGACTTGCGGTCGTCCTTCTCGTGGCCGCGGAAGGTGCGGGTCGGCGCAAACTCGCCGAGCTTGTGGCCGACCATCGACTCGGTGACGAACACCGGGACGTGCTTGCGGCCGTCGTGCACCGCGATCGTGTGGCCGAGCATGGCCGGGACGATCATGGAGCGGCGGGACCAGGTCTTGATGACGTTCTTGGTGCCGGCTTCGTTCTGGACATCCACCTTCTTGGTGAGGTGTCCGTCGACGAAGGGCCCCTTCTTGAGACTGCGCGGCATCTAAACCCGCTCCTAGCGCTTCTTGTTCGTCTTGCGGCGGCGGACGATGTACTTGTTGCTGGCCTTCTTCGGCGAGCGAGTACGACCCTCCTTCTGACCCCAGGGCGAGACCGGGTGGCGACCACCGGAAGTCTTGCCTTCACCACCACCGTGGGGGTGGTCGACGGGGTTCATCACGACACCGCGCACGGTCGGGCGGACGCCCTTCCAGCGCATACGGCCGGCCTTGCCCCAGTTGATGTTCGACTGCTCGGCGTTGCCGACCTCGCCAATCGTGGCGCGGCAGCGGACGTCGACCAGGCGGATCTCACCGGAGGGCATACGAAGGTGGGCCATGGTGCCCTCCTTCGCCAGCAGCTGCACGGAGGCACCGGCGGAGCGGGCGAACTTCGCACCGCCGCCCGGCCGCAGCTCGATCGCGTGGATCGTCGTACCCACGGGGATGTTGCGCAGGGCCAGGTTGTTGCCCGGCTTGATGTCGGCGCCAGGGCCGTTCTCAATCCGAGCACCCTGGACCAGGCCACGGGGCGCGATGATGTAGCGCTTCTCGCCGTCTGCGTAGTGCAGCAGCGCGATGCGCGCGGTGCGGTTGGGGTCGTACTCGATGTGCGCGACCTTGGCCGGCACGCCGTCCTTGTCGTGACGACGGAAGTCGATCACTCGGTAGGCGCGCTTGTGGCCACCGCCCTGGTGGCGAACGGTCACACGACCGGCGTTGTTACGGCCGCCCTTGCTGTGCAGCGGGCGGACCAGCGACTTCTCCGGCGTGGACCGCGTGATCTCGACAAAGTCGGCGACGCTGGAGCCACGACGGCCCGGGGTCGTCGGCTTGTACTTGCGGATACCCATTTCTCAGTCCTCGTCCGATTCCGGACGACTCGACCTCCGTCAGGAGGTCGGGCCGCCGAAGATGTCGATACGGTCGCCCTCGGCGAGGGTCACGATGGCGCGCTTGGTGTCCGCGCGCTTGCCGAAACCGGTGCGGGTGCGCTTGCGCTTGCCCTGCCGGTTGATCGTGTTGACCCCGGTGACCTTGACCGAGAAGACCGCCTCGACGGCCTGCTTGATCTGGGTCTTGTTGCTGCCGGGCGCGACGATGAACGTGTACTTGTTCTCGTCCAGCAGCGCGTAGCTCTTCTCCGAGACAACCGGCTTGACGAGAATGTCGCGCGGGTCCGAGAAGGTCTTGCTGGTGACGACGGCCTCACTCATCAGGCGTCGCTCCCTTCGGTCTCAATGGCCTGGGGGCCAGACACGAAGGACTCGAAGGCGGCCTTGGTGAAGACCACGTCGTCCGAGACGAGCACGTCGTACGTGTTCAGCTGGCCCGGCTCCAGGAGGTGAACCTGGGGCAGGTTGCGGGCGGACAGCCACGCGGCCTCGTCGGAACGCTCGGCGACCAGCAGCACGTGCTTGCGCTCGCTGACCTTGCCGAGGAGGTCCTTGGCGGCCTTCGTGGAGATCGCACCGTCGACCACGCCGGAGACGACGTGGATGCGGCTGTTGCGGGCCCGGTCGCTGAGGGCACCGCGCAGGGCGGCAGCCTTCATCTTCTTGGGCGTCCGCTGCGAGTAGTCACGCGGCACGGGGCCGTGGACGACGCCACCGCCGGCGAACTGCGGCGCACGGGTCGAACCCTGGCGCGCGCGGCCGGTGCCCTTCTGGCGGTACGGCTTCTTGCCACCGCCGCGGACCTCGCCGCGAGTCTTGGTCTTGTGCGTGCCCTGGCGGGCAGCGGCCAGCTGAGCGACAACGACCTGGTGGATCAGCGGAATGCTGACCTTGGCGTCGAAGATCTCCGTGGGGAGCTCGACGGTCCCGGCCTTGTCACCTGCCGGCGAAAGGATGTCAATGGTGCTCATCGGTTACCTCAGGCCCCCTTGGCCGCGGTACGGACCAGGACGAGGCCGCCGTTCGGACCAGGAACTGCGCCCTTGATGAGCAGCAGACCCTTCTCCGCGTCAACGGCATGGACGGTCAGGTTCTGGGTGGTGACCCGCTCGTTGCCCATACGACCGGCCATCCGCATGCCCTTGAACACGCGGCCCGGGGTGGCGCAGCCACCGATGGAGCCCGGCTTACGGTGCACACGGTGGGCACCGTGGGAAGCCTTGCCGCCGTGGAAGCCGTGACGCTTCATGACGCCGGCGAAGCCCTTGCCCTTGCTCTTGCCGGTCACGTCCACCTTGATGCCGGACTCGAAGGTCTCGGCAGTCAGCTCCTGGCCGAGGGTGTACTCGCCGGCATCGGCGGTACGGACCTCGACGAGGTGGCGGCGGGGGGTGACGTCGGCCTTCGCGAAGTGGCCCTTGAGGGGCTTGTTCACCTTGCGCGGGTCGATCTCGCCGAAGGCGATCTGGACGGAGTCGTAGCCGTCCTGGTCATTGGTGCGCACCTGGGTAACGACACAGGGGCCGGCCTTCACCACGGTCACCGGAACGACACGGTTGTTGTCGTCCCAGACCTGGGTCATGCCGAGCTTCTCGCCCAGGATGCCCTTGATCTGCTTAGCCATCTCTTCCGCGCCTCTCAGAGCTTGATCTCGATGTCAACGCCGGCCGGAAGGTCCAGGCGCATCAGCGAGTCAACGGTCTTGGGCGTCGGGTCGAGGATGTCGATCAGGCGCTTGTGCGTGCGCATCTCGAAGTGCTCGCGCGAGTCCTTGTACTTGTGCGGCGACTTGATGACGCAGTACACGTTCTTCTCAGTGGGCAGCGGCACCGGGCCCGCGACCGACGCACCAGTTCGCGTCACCGTCTCGACGATCTTCTTCGCCGAGCTGTCGATGACCTCGTGGTCGTAGGCCTTGAGCCGGATGCGGATCTTCTGTCCCGCCATGGCTACTTCGTAGTCCTGTCTCTCGTAACGCTCTGGGACTCGGTGCGTTCGCGTCCCGCCTCCGACCCACGCGGTCGGGCGTGTCGCGCCCCTTCCCGAAAATTTCCGTAACGGAAACCCTTCAAGAAGGAGAAGTGGGGGCAGAACACCCACCGAGCGCCTGGCTGAGGCACCCCGCTGACACTTCCCGGAAGATTCCCGTACTTCCGCCCCTGAAAAGGGACGACGAATACCTGGGACTCGCTTCCGGTCCTCCCGGCGGGAGGCGCGCAGCATCGGCACTCAACCGAGCAACCTGGACAGTGTGCCACACCTGCGCCATGGCTGGCCAACCGAAGCCGGGGAGGGTACCCCACGACACCGGCGCCCAACCCCTCGGCTCGCGCGAAAGGGCGGTTTGCCCACCCTTTCCGGCCGCCCGCGGGCACCCTCCGACGCGCCTACACCCCCGCGACCGCCCCGGGCCCCCGCACCGTCCCGCTCCCCGGCGCCGGCTCTGACGCGTCCGCCCCGACCCCGGCGATCCGGTTCCCGGCGTCCACATGCACCACCCGCGGCCGCAGTGCCCGCGCCTCCGCGTCGTCCACCTGCGCGTAACTGATGAGGATGACGAGATCGCCGGGGTGCACGAGGTGCGCGGCGGCCCCGTTGATCCCGATGACGCCCGAGCCGCGCTCCCCCGCGATGGTGTACGTCTCCAGCCGGGCCCCGTTGGTGACGTCGACGATGTGGACCAGCTCGCCGGGCAGCAGATCGGCGGCGTCCAGCAGGTCGGCGTCGACGGTGACCGACCCGACGTAGTGCAGGTCGGCCTGGGTCACGGTGGCCCGGTGGATCTTGGACTTGAACATGGTGCGCAGCACGGCGTCACTCCTGGGACAAAGGGTCGCGTCTCCCCGGGGGAGTACGCGCCGGCCCGCCCATCGTCGGCGAGCGGCCCCGCCCAGGCAAGCCCCGGCCGCCCGCGCGACCCCGCACCGGGACAGCGGAAAGCGCCCGCACGACCGAAGTCGTACGGGCGCTTCCGTGAGCCGAGGCTCGAATGCTCCGGGGAGCTACCGGGTTACCCCGATCAACGAAATCAGACGTTGATCTTGGTGACCTGGCCGGCGCCGACGGTCCGGCCACCCTCACGGATGGCGAACTTCAGGCCCTCCTCCATGGCGACCGGCTGGATCAGCTCGACCGACATCTCGGTGTTGTCGCCCGGCATGACCATCTCGGTGCCCTCGGGGAGGGTCACGACGCCGGTCACGTCAGTCGTACGGAAGTAGAACTGCGGGCGGTAGTTGTTGAAGAAGGGGGTGTGACGGCCACCCTCGTCCTTCGACAGGATGTACGCCTGGGCCTCGAAGGAGGTGTGCGGCGTGACCGAACCCGGCTTGATGATGACCTGGCCGCGCTCGACGTCCTCGCGCTTGATACCGCGAAGCAGCAGACCGACGTTCTCACCGGCCTGACCCTCGTCCAGCAGCTTCCGGAACATCTCGATGCCGGTGACCGTGGTGGTGGTCTTCTCCTGCTTGATGCCGATGATGTCGACGGTCTCGTTGACCTTGAGGACACCACGCTCGATACGACCGGTGACAACGGTGCCACGGCCGGTGATCGTGAAGACGTCCTCGATCGGCATCAGGAACGGCTTGTCGACGTCACGCTCGGGCTGCGGGATCGCCTCGTCGACGGCCTTCATCAGCTCGACGATCGACTTGCCCCACTCGGCGTCGCCCTCGAGCGCCTTGAGCGCCGAGACCTTGACGACCGGAACGTCGTCGCCCGGGAACTCGTACTCGGAGAGGAGCTCACGGACCTCAAGCTCGACGAGCTCCAGGATCTCCTCGTCGTCCACCATGTCGGCCTTGTTCAGGGCGACAACGATGTAGGGAACGCCGACCTGGCGGGCCAGGAGCACGTGCTCCTTGGTCTGCGGCATCGGGCCGTCGGTGGCGGCAACCACGAGGATGGCGCCGTCCATCTGCGCCGCACCCGTGATCATGTTCTTGATGTAGTCCGCGTGACCGGGGCAGTCGACGTGGGCGTAGTGACGGTTCTCCGTCTGGTACTCGACGTGCGCGATCGAAATCGTGATACCGCGCTGGCGCTCCTCGGGAGCCTTGTCGATCTGGTCAAAGGCCGAGGCCTCGTTCAGGTCCGGGTACTCGTCGTGCAGCACCTTGGTAATGGCGGCCGTGAGGGTCGTCTTACCGTGGTCGATGTGACCGATGGTGCCGATGTTGACGTGCGGCTTAGTCCGCTCGAACTTCGCCTTCGCCACTGGTTCCTCCTGAAGTGGTTCTGTACGCCTTACTCATCGGCGCCAGGTGATCTTTGCTGGGATGCCGGCTGCCGGGACATTCCTCACGGATTGCGGGGATTGCCCCGGCAGACGGTGTCAAGCCTAAAGCGTGTTCCGACTATCGGGAGACGGAGCTACTCGCCCTTGGCCTTCGCGATGATCTCCTCGGCGACGTTCCGGGGAACCTCGGCGTAGGAGTCGAACTGCATCGAGTAGCTTGCGCGACCCGACGTCTTGCTGCGGAGGTCTCCGACGTAGCCGAACATCTCCGACAGCGGGACCAGGCCCGTGACGAGCTTGGCGCCGCTGCGGTCCTCCATGGACTGGATCTGACCGCGGCGCGAGTTGATGTCGCCGATGACGTCACCCATGTAGTCCTCGGGCGTCGTCACCTCGACCTTCATCATCGGCTCAAGCAGGGCCGGGCTGGCCTTGCGGGCGGCCTCCTTGAAGGCCATCGAACCGGCGATCTTGAAGGCCATCTCGGACGAGTCGACCTCGTGGAAGGCACCGTCGAGCAGGGTGACCTTGACACCGGTCAGCGGGTAGCCGGCGAGAACACCGAACTCCATGGCCTCCTGGCAGCCCGCGTCCACGGACGGGATGTACTCCCGCGGGATACGGCCACCGGTGACCTTGTTCTCGAACTCGTACCCGTCGCCCTCAAGCGGCGCGATCGCGATCTGGACCTTCGCGAACTGACCGGAACCACCGGTCTGCTTCTTGTGCGTGTAGTCCAGGCGCTCGACCGGCTTGCGCAGCGTCTCACGGTAGGCCACCTGCGGCTTACCGACGTTGGCCTCGACCCGGAACTCGCGCTTCATACGGTCGACCAGCACGTCGAGGTGCAGCTCGCCCATACCCGCGATGATGGTCTGGCCGGTCTCCTCGTCGGTGTGGACCTGGAACGACGGGTCCTCTTCCGCGAGGCGCTGGATGGCGACACCCAGCTTCTCCTGGTCGCCCTTGGACTTGGGCTCAATGGCGACCTGGATGACCGGAGCGGGGAACTCCATCGACTCCAGGATCACCGGGTTGCCCGCGTCGCAGAGGGTCTCACCGGTGGTGGTCTGCTTCAGACCCATGACGGCGACGATGTCACCGGCACCCACCGACTCGATCTCCTCACGCTTGTTCGCGTGCATCCGGTAGATCTTGCCGATGCGCTCCTTCTTGCCCTTCACCGAGTTCTGCACCTGCGAGCCGGCCTCAAGGCGGCCCGAGTACACCCGGATGAACGTGAGCTTGCCCAGGTGCGGGTCGCTCGCGATCTTGAAGGCGAGGGCGGCCAGCGGCTCGTCCTCGGAAGGCTTACGGGTGACGACCTGCTCGGCGTCGCTGACCGCGTGGCCCTCGATGGCCTCGACGTCCAGCGGCGAGGGGAGGTAGCGCACGACCGCGTCGAGCAGGGGCTGCACGCCCTTGTTCTTGAACGCGGTACCGCAGAACACCGGGGTGACGGTCTTGTTCTCCGCCTTGCCGGAAGCGATCGTGATCCGACGAATCGCCGCGTAGAGCTGCTCCACGGTGGGCTCCTGGCCCTCCAGGTACAGCTCCATCATGTCTTCGTCGTTCTCCGCGACGGCTTCGAGGAGCTTGCCGCGCCACTCTTCGGCTGCCTCGGTGTGCGTGGCCGGGATGTCGACGGTGTCGTACATCTCGCCCTTGGCCGCCTCGGCGGACCACACGAGGGCCTTCATGGTGACGAGGTCGACGACTCCCTGGAAGTCCGCCTCGGTACCGATCGGCAGCTGCATCACGATCGGCACCGCACCCAGGCGGTCCACGATCATGTCGACGCAGCGGTGGAACTCGGCACCGGTGCGGTCGAGCTTGTTGACGAAGCAGATGCGCGGCACGCCGTAGCGGTCCGCCTGACGCCAAACGGTCTCGGACTGGGGCTCAACACCGGCAACGCCGTCGAACACCGTCACGGCACCGTCGAGGACGCGCAGCGAACGCTCCACCTCGACGGTGAAGTCGACGTGGCCCGGCGTGTCGATGATGTTGATGGTGTGGTCGACGTCGTTCAGCGGCCAGTGGCAGGTCGTCGCGGCAGACGTGATCGTGATGCCGCGCTCCTGCTCCTGCTCCATCCAGTCCATCGTGGCAGCGCCGTCGTGGACTTCACCGATCTTGTAAGAGACACCGGTGTAGAACAGGATCCGCTCGGTGGTGGTCGTCTTGCCCGCGTCGATGTGGGCCATGATCCCGATGTTGCGGACCTTGGCCAGGTCAAGCGAAGTGGTGGCCATATCGGCTCAATCTTCTCTCGGTCTCGATGTGGGTTGCGACTACCAGCGGTAGTGCGCGAAGGCCTTGTTGGACTCGGCCATCTTGTGCGTGTCCTCGCGCTTCTTGACCGAAGCGCCGAGGCCGTTGGAGGCGTCGAGCAGTTCGTTCATGAGGCGCTCGGTCATGGTCTTCTCGCGACGGGCGCGGGAGTAGCCCACGAGCCAGCGGAGCGAGAGGGTGGCGGCACGGCCGGGCTTGACCTCGACCGGGACCTGGTAGGTCGCGCCACCGACACGGCGGGACTTGACCTCAAGGGTCGGCTTGATGTTCTCGAGCGCGCGCTTGAGCGTGATGACCGGGTCGTTACCGGTCTTCTCGCGCAGACCCTCCATGGCGCCGTAAACGATGCGCTCGGCGGTGGAGCGCTTTCCGTTCAGCAGAACCTTGTTGATGAGGGAGGTCACCAGAGGAGAGCCGTAGACCGGGTCGATGATGACCGGGCGCTTCGGGGCGGGGCCCTTACGAGGCATTCTTACTTCTCCTTCTTGGCGCCGTAGCGGCTGCGAGCCTGCTTACGGTTCTTGACGCCCTGCGTGTCGAGGGAGCCGCGGATGATCTTGTACCGAACACCCGGCAGGTCCTTCACACGGCCGCCACGCACGAGCACGATCGAGTGCTCCTGCAGGTTGTGGCCCTCACCCGGAATGTAAGCGGTGACCTCGATCCCGCTGGTCAGACGCACACGCGCGACCTTACGCAGGGCCGAGTTCGGCTTCTTCGGGGTGGTCGTGAAAACACGCGTGCAGACGCCGCGGCGCTGGGGCGAACCCTCCAGAGCGGGCGTCTTGTTCTTCTCGACCTTGTCCTGCCGGCCCTTCCGGACCAGCTGCTGGATCGTAGGCACTACTTCTCCGGTTTCTGTGTGCCAATCACGGTAAAGCTAACCTGAAACACACGCCGACCCACGAGGTCGGGTGTGTCGAAACTGCATGCTCCCGCTGCGAGGCGGAAAAGGCGCAGATTGCGGCGTGGCCGAAAACAGCTCGCCATGCGGCTGAAGACACGCATGGCAGCCAGGGCACACCCCAGGCACAAGGTCTGAGCGTACCTACCTCACCGACTCCGGTCAAAACAAATGCCTCGGGGCCGACACGCCGGGCACAACCGGTCAGAAGCCGGTCACGGTGAGCCCCACGGCCGGGCGCCTCCCGCCGCAGCCGACGCTCACCCTCGGGAAGCCACCGCGACGAGGAACACCAGGAAGAACAGCGCCCAGCCACCGATCCCCAGCCAGCCCAGCACCAGCCCCGTGAGCGCCTGCCCGTCCCCGCGCTCGCCGCTCCTGCGGATCTCGGCGCGCGCCTTGTGCCCCAGGATGACGGCCGGGATCGCGGTCAGCCCCCAGGTCACCGGCGTCATGATCCCGCACACCAGCGCGCCGGTGGCGGAGCTGTTCGTGTGCACCGGCACCGGCATCTGCATCGGCAGGAACGCCGCCGGCACCGGCCGCGGCGCGAACTGCGCCTGCGGCACCGGCCCCTGCGGAAGGTCAGCGACCAGCATCTGCAGCTCGGCATGCGTCTGCGCCTGATAGGCCCGCGTGATGCGCTGCTCGTACTCCCCCTGCGCGAGCCGGCCCTCGGCGAACCCCGCCTTCAGCACGTCGACCGCACGCTCACGGTCCGCATGCGAAGCACGCATCGTCGCCGCCACCTGATGCGGCGGCTGAACGGGCTGCCCACCCTGCCACGGCTGGAATGCCATGCGCGATCCTCCCCCGCTCGACAGCTCTCCCCATCTTCTCATCACAGACGCAGCAATGGGAGGACGAGTTCCCTCGGGCGGCGGGCCGCGGCGCGACGGCTGCACAACGCCGCAGGGCGGTCACCCGATCGGGTGACCGCCCTGCGGTTGAGCACGTATCCGGCGCGCGGCCGGACGGCCGTCCTACTGGTTGTAAGGACCGTAGTCGTAGTCCTCCAGCGGGACCGCCTGGCCGGAGCCGGTGCCGAAGGGCGAGTAGTCGATGTCGTCGTAACCGACGGCCGAGTACATCGCGGCCTTGGCCTCTTCGGTGGGCTCGACCCGGATGTTGCGGTAGCGGGACAGGCCCGTACCGGCCGGGATGAGCTTACCGATGATGACGTTCTCCTTGAGGCCGATCAGGGAGTCCGACTTGGCGTTGATCGCCGCGTCGGTCAGGACCCTGGTCGTCTCCTGGAAGGACGCCGCCGACAGCCAGGACTCGGTGGCCAGCGAAGCCTTGGTGATACCCATCAGCTGCGGACGACCGGAGGCCGGGTGGCCGCCTTCCGCCACGACGCGACGGTTCTCGCCCTCGAACTTCGTGCGCTCCACCAGCTCGCCCGGCAGCAGCTCCGCGTCGCCGGACTCGATGATCGTCACGCGGCGCAGCATCTGCCGGATGTTGATCTCGATGTGCTTGTCGTGGATCGCCACGCCCTGGCTGTTGTAGACCTTCTGGACCTCGCCGACGAGGTGGACCTGGACGGCACGCTGGCCGAGGATCCGCAGCACGTCGTGCGGGTTGATGGCACCCAGCGTGAGCGGCTGGCCGACCTGGACGTGGTCGCCCTCGCCCACCAGCAGACGGGCACGCTTCGAGACGCCGTAAGCGGTCTCGTCGCTGCCGTCGTCGGGGGTGACGACAACCTTCTTGGTCTTCTCGGTCTCCTCGATACGGACGCGGCCTGCCGCCTCCGAGATCGGCGCGACACCCTTGGGCGTACGGGCCTCGAAGAGCTCGACGACACGCGGCAGACCCAGGGTGATGTCGTCACCCGCCACACCACCGGTGTGGAAGGTACGCATCGTCAGCTGGGTGCCGGGCTCACCGATGGACTGGGCGGCGATGATGCCGACCGCCTCACCGATGTCGACCAGCTTGCCGGTGGCCAGCGAACGGCCGTAGCAGAAGGCACAGGTGCCGACCGCGGACTCGCAGGTCAGGACCGAGCGGGTCTTGACCTCCTCGACGCCGTGCGCGACCAGCTGGTCGATGAGCACGTCACCGAGGTCGACGTTCGCGGAGGCGATGACCTTGCCGTCGACGACGACGTCCTCGGCCAGCATGCGGGCGTAGACGCTCGACTCCACGTCGTCCGTCTTGCGCAGGCTGCCGTCGGCGCCGCGGGTCGCGATCTTCAGCTTGAGGCCGCGCTCGGTGCCGCAGTCCTCCTCGCGGATGATCACGTCCTGCGAGACGTCCACCAGACGACGGGTCAGGTAACCCGAGTCGGCGGTACGCAGGGCGGTGTCCGCCAGACCCTTACGGGCACCGTGCGTGGAGATGAAGTACTCCAGCACGGAGAGACCCTCGCGGAACGACGCCTTAATGGGTCGCGGGATGGTCTCGTTCTTGGCGTTCGACACCAGACCACGCATACCGGCGATCTGACGCATCTGCATCATGTTTCCTCGGGCACCCGAGTCAACCATCATGAAGATGGGGTTCGTCTTGGGGAAGTTCTCATTCATCGCCTCGGCAACCTCGTTGGTCGCCTTGGTCCAGATGTTGATGAGCTCCTGCGTGCGCTCGTCCTTGGTGATCAGACCGCGCTCGTACTGCTTCTGGACCTTCTCGTCCTGGGCTTCGTAGCCCGCGACGATGCCCTTCTTGGCCTCCGGGACGACGATGTCCGAGACGGCGACGGTGACGCCGGAACGGGTCGCCCAGTGGAAGCCGGCCGCCTTCAGGTTGTCGAGCGTCGCCGCCACGATGACCTTGGGGTAGCGCTCGGCCAGGTCGTTGACGATCGCGGAGAGCTGCTTCTTGCCCACCGAGTAGTCGACGAACGGGTAGTCCTCGGGCAGCAGCTCGTTGAAGAGCGCGCGGCCCAGGGTCGTCCGCAGGCGGAAGCTGTCACCCTGCTGCCACTCGGGCTCGCCCTCCTCCGGAGTCGGCGGGGTCCAGCCACGGGGCGGGACGGTGCCGATCGGGAAGCGGATGTCGACCTTCGCCTGGAGCGACAGCTCCTTGGCGTCGAACGCCATGATCGCCTCGGCGACCGAGCCGAACGCCCGGCCCTCGCCGATGACCTTGCGCTCTTCCTCGTCAGTGGTGAGGAAGAACAGGCCCAGCACCATGTCCTGGGTCGGCATGGTGACCGGACGGCCGTCGGCCGGCTTGAGGATGTTGTTCGAGGACAGCATCAGGATGCGGGCCTCGGCCTGCGCCTCCGCGGACAGCGGCAGGTGCACGGCCATCTGGTCACCGTCGAAGTCCGCGTTGAACGCGGTGCAGACGAGCGGGTGAATCTGAATGGCCTTGCCCTCGACCAGCTGCGGCTCGAAGGCCTGGATGCCGAGGCGGTGCAGGGTGGGCGCACGGTTCAGCAGCACCGGGTGCTCGGCGATGACCTCTTCGAGGACGTCGTACACGACGGTGCGGCCGCGCTCGACCATGCGCTTGGCCGACTTGATGTTCTGCGCGTGGTTCAGGTCGACCAGGCGCTTCATCACGAACGGCTTGAAGAGCTCCAGCGCCATGGCCTTGGGCAGACCACACTGGTGCAGCTTGAGCTGCGGGCCGACGACGATGACGGAACGCGCCGAGTAGTCGACTCGCTTGCCGAGCAGGTTCTGACGGAAACGACCCTGCTTGCCCTTGAGCATGTCGCTCAGGGACTTCAGCGGGCGGTTACCGGGACCGGTGACCGGGCGACCGCGACGACCGTTGTCGAAGAGCGCGTCCACGGCCTCCTGGAGCATGCGCTTCTCGTTGTTCACGATGATCTCGGGCGCACCGAGGTCGAGAAGCCGCTTCAGGCGGTTGTTGCGGTTGATCACACGGCGGTACAGGTCGTTCAGGTCGGAGGTCGCG
This sequence comes from Streptomyces pinistramenti, assembly GCF_020564935.1. GTDB lineage: Bacteria > Actinomycetota > Actinomycetes > Streptomycetales > Streptomycetaceae > Streptomyces > Streptomyces pinistramenti. Next base: position 123,709 of record NZ_JAJCXB010000011.1, on the reverse strand, counting down.
AAGCGGCCACCGTCCAGCTGCACCATCGGACGCAGGTCCGGCGGGATCACCGGGATGCAGTCCAGCACCATGCCCTTGGGGCTGTTGCGGGTCTGCAGGAAGGCGGAGACGACCTTGAGGCGCTTGAGCGCACGGGTCTTCTTCTGGCCCTTGCCGGTCCGGATGATCTCGCGGAGGCGCTCGGCCTCCTCGTCCAGATCGAAGGTCTCCAGCCGCTTCTGCAGCGAGGCGGCGCCCATCGCACCGTCGAAGTACGTGCCGAAGCGGTCACGCAGCTCGCGGTAGAGCAGCTCGTCGCCCTCCAGGTCCTGGACCTTGAGGTTCTTGAAGCGGTTCCAGACCTCGTCGAGGCGGTCGATCTCGCGCTGCGCACGGTCGCGCAGCTGCTTCATCTCACGCTCGGCACCCTCGCGCACCTTGCGGCGCACGTCGGCCTTGGCGCCCTCGGCCTCCAGCTCGGCCAGGTCGGTCTCAAGCTTCTTGGCGCGGGCCTCCAGGTCGGAGTCGCGGCGCTGCTCGATCTGCTGACGCTCGACGGAGACGTGCGCCTCCAGCGAGGGCAGGTCGCGCGTACGGCGCTCCTCGTCCACCCACGTGATCATGTAGGCGGCGAAGTAGATGACCTTTTCGAGGTCCTTGGGCGCGAGGTCCAGCAGGTAGCCCAGCCGGCTCGGCACGCCCTTGAAGTACCAGATGTGGGTGACGGGAGCGGCCAGCTCGATGTGGCCCATCCGCTCACGGCGCACCTTGGCGCGAGTGACCTCGACGCCGCAGCGCTCGCAGATGATGCCCTTGAAGCGGACGCGCTTGTACTTACCGCAGTAGCACTCCCAGTCCCGGGTCGGACCGAAGATCTTCTCGCAGAAGAGTCCGTCCTTTTCGGGCTTGAGGGTGCGGTAGTTGATGGTCTCCGGCTTCTTGACCTCACCGTGGGACCACTGACGGATGTCGTCAGCGGTGGCGAGGCCGATCCGCAGCTCGTCGAAGAAGTTGACGTCGAGCACTGTCGTCAATCCCTCTTTCAGGGTCGAGTCTCAATCATGGTCTGACGGGGGGTCCGGGGACGGCCGGGGCTCTGAGTGGGAGCCCCGGCCAGACCCGTCAGACCTCTTCGACGCTGCTCGGCTCGCGCCGGGACAGGTCGATACCGAGCTCTTCCGCTGCACGGAAGACGTCCTCGTCGGTGTCGCGCATCTCGATGGACATGCCGTCCGAGGACAGCACCTCCACGTTGAGGCAGAGCGACTGCATTTCCTTGATGAGCACCTTGAAGGACTCGGGAATGCCGGGCTCGGGGATGTTCTCGCCCTTGACGATGGCCTCGTAGACCTTCACGCGGCCGGTGACGTCGTCGGACTTGATCGTGAGCAGCTCCTGGAGGGCGTACGCGGCGCCGTATGCCTCCAGCGCCCACACCTCCATCTCACCGAAGCGCTGACCACCGAACTGGGCCTTACCACCCAGCGGCTGCTGGGTGATCATCGAGTACGGACCGGTCGAGCGCGCGTGCAGCTTGTCGTCGACCAGGTGGTGCAGCTTGAGGATGTACATGTACCCGATCGAGATCGGGTCCGGGAACGGCTCACCGGAGCGGCCGTCGAACAGCCGCGCCTTGCCGGAACCCTTGACCATGCGCTCGCCGTCGCGGTTCGGGATCGTGGACTCGAAGAGACCGGAGATCTCGTCCTCGCGCGCACCGTCGAACACCGGGGTGGCGACGTTGGAGCCGGGAGCGACCTCGTCCGCCGCAATGGCGTGCAGGCGCTGCTTCCACTCCTCCTCGACACCCTCGACCTTCCAGCCCTGGCTGGCGAGCCAGCCGAGGTGGATCTCCAGGACCTGTCCCGGGTTCATTCGGGACGGGACACCCAGCGGGTTGAGGATGATGTCGACCGGGGTGCCGTCCTCCAGGAACGGCATGTCCTCGACCGGCAGGATCTTCGAGATGACGCCCTTGTTGCCGTGACGGCCGGCGAGCTTGTCACCATCGGTGATCTTGCGCTTCTGCGCGACGTAGACGCGAACCAGCTGGTTCACACCCGGGGGCAGCTCGTCGCCCTCTTCGCGGTCGAAGACGCGGACGCCGATGACCTTGCCGATCTCACCGTGCGGCACCTTCAGCGAGGTGTCGCGCACCTCGCGCGCCTTCTCACCGAAGATCGCGCGCAGCAGGCGCTCCTCGGGGGTCAGCTCGGTCTCACCCTTGGGCGTGACCTTGCCGACGAGGATGTCGCCGGCGACGACCTCGGCACCGATACGGATGATGCCGCGCTCGTCGAGGTCGGAAAGGACCTCTTCGGAGACGTTCGGGATGTCCCGGGTGATCTCCTCCGGGCCGAGCTTGGTGTCACGGGCGTCGACCTCGTGCTCCTCGATGTGGATCGAGGAGAGGACGTCGTCCTGCACGAGGCGCTGCGACAGGATGATCGCGTCCTCGTAGTTGTGACCCTCCCACGGCATGAACGCCACGAGCAGGTTCTTGCCGAGCGCCATCTCGCCTTCGTCCGTGGACGGACCGTCGGCGAGGACCTGGCCCTCGATGACCCGCGCGCCCTCGTCCACGACGACCTTCTGGTTGAAGGAGGTGCCCTGGTTGGAGCGGGTGAACTTGGCGACGCGGTACGTGGTGTACGTGCCGTCGTCGTTGGCGACGGTGATGTAGTCCGCGGAAACCTCCTGGACCACACCGTCCTTCTCCGCCTTGATGACGTCACCGGCGTCGACCGCACAGCGGTACTCCATGCCGGTGCCGACCAGCGGGGACTCCGCCTTGATCAGCGGAACCGCCTGGCGCATCATGTTCGATCCCATGAGCGCGCGGTTGGCGTCGTCGTGCTCCAGGAACGGAATCATGGCGGTCGCGGCCGACACCATCTGGCGCGGCGAGACGTCCATGAAGTCGACGTCCTCGGCGGGGATCAGGTCGACCTCGCCGCCACGCTGGCGGACCAGCACACGCTGCTCGGCGAAGCGCATGTCCTCGGTGAGCTTGGCGTTGGCCTGCGCGATCAGGAAGCGGTCCTCCTCATCTGCGGTGAGGTAGTCCACCTCCTCGGTGACCTGGCCGTCGACGACCTTGCGGTAGGGCGTCTCGATGAAGCCGAAGACGTTGACCCGGCCGTACGAGGCCAGCGAGCCGATCAGACCGATGTTGGGACCTTCAGGGGTCTCGATCGGGCACATGCGGCCGTAGTGCGAGGGGTGCACGTCACGGACGTCCAGGCCGGCCCGCTCACGGGAGAGACCACCCGGGCCAAGCGCCGACAGACGGCGCTTGTGGGTCAGACCCGACAGCGGGTTGGTCTGGTCCATGAACTGGGACAGCTGGCTGGTGCCGAAGAACTCCTTGATGGAGGCGACGACCGGCCGGATGTTGATCAGCGTCTGCGGCGTGATCGCCTCGACGTCCTGGGTCGTCATGCGCTCACGCACGACGCGCTCCATACGCGCCAGGCCCGTGCGGACCTGGTTCTGGATGAGCTCGCCGACGTTGCGCAGACGACGGTTGCCGAAGTGGTCGATGTCGTCGGTCTCGACCACGATCGAACGGCCGGACTCGCCGGTCGTCTCGGTCTCGCCGGCGTGCAGCTTGACCAGGTACTTGATCGTGGCGATGACGTCATCGGTGGTCAGCACACCGGCGTCCAGCGGCTCGTCGCCGCCCAGCTTCTTGTTGACCTTGTAGCGGCCGACCTTGGCGAGGTCATAACGCTTGGGGTTGAAGTAGAGGTTCTCCAGCAGCGTCTGCGCGGCCTCACGGGTCGGCGGCTCGCCCGGACGCAGCTTGCGGTAGATGTCGAGCAGCGCGTCGTCCTGGCCCTGGGTGTGGTCCTTCTCCAGGGTGGCGCGCATGGACTCGTACTCGCCGAACTCCTCCAGGATCTGCTCGGTCGTCCAACCGAGAGCCTTGAGCAGGACGGTGACGGACTGCTTGCGCTTGCGGTCGATGCGCACACCGACCATGTCGCGCTTGTCGATCTCCAGCTCCAGCCAGGCACCCCGGGACGGGATGACCTTGGCCGAGAAGATGTCCTTGTCGGACGTCTTGTCGATGGAGCTGTCGAAGTAGACGCCCGGCGAGCGCACCAGCTGCGAGACGACGACACGCTCGGTGCCGTTGATGCAGAAGGTGCCCTTGTTCGTCATGAGCGGGAAGTCGCCCATGAAGACCGTCTGGGACTTGATCTCGCCGGTCTCGTTGTTGGTGAACTCCGCGGTGACGAAGAGCGGAGCCGCGTACGTGAAGTCGCGCTCCTTGCACTCGTCGATGGAGTTCTTCGGGGGCTCGAAGCGGTGGTCGCGGAACGTCAGCGACATCGACCCGGAGAAGTCTTCGATCGGGGAGATCTCTTCAAAGATCTCTTCGAGACCGGACTTGGTGGGGACTTCCTGCCCACTCTCCAGCGCAGCCTCGACGCGACCCTTCCATGCGGCATTGCCGAGCAGCCAGTCGAAGCTTTCGGTCTGCAGCGCAAGGAGGTTGGGAACCCCGAGGGGCTCCTTGATCTTCGCAAAAGAGATGCGCAGCGGGGCGGTGCTGTCGCCGTTGTTCGTATTGGCAGTCGAGGCGTTGCGCGAGGCGGCCAAGAGGGGGTCCTTCCGAGGGCTCGGACTCACTACGCGCGTACCGGTCCCGAATCGAACAGACTGAGGGAAAGCCCAGGTCAGGGCGGTTCAGTCAGTGATGCTCAGGTTCGGGCATGCCCCTGGTGACGGGCAGGGAGCAGCTAACAGGCAGCGCAAAGGGTCAGTGTAGCCACTTGGCACACTGATGTCCAGAGCGAGTTTCCGGAGACCGGTCCAGCACCGTGATACCGATCTTCTCCCTCCGGGAGGTGGCGCCCTCCGAGCCGGAGGAACCCCTCGTTGTTCTTCGCTGCGTCCAATGCCCTGCGCCTGCCGAAAGCCCTGCGCCAGTGGCGCACACCGATGCTTCCCTCTTCGCCCGCGATCCATGCCTCGGACCCTGGATCGCTTCTGCGTTGCGTCCCGAGAATTGCGCGCCGCGTCCGGTTCGTCAAGGCCCCCCGCCCCTGCGAGATCGTCACACGGGGCACGTCAGGGCAACGAAGATCACCATACTCGCACGCCGGGCCGGGGCAACGCAGCCGTGGCGAGCACGCCGAAGGGCGACCACCCGCTTGGGTGATCGCCCTTCGCTGTGTCCAGGGGCGCCAGAGGCGCTCAGGACGTGAGTCGGAGACTCAGTGAGGTCACTTGACCTCGACGGAGGCGCCGGCGCCCTTGAGGGCCTCGGCGGCCTTGTCCGCGGCAGCCTTGTCGACCTTCTCGAGGACGGGCTTCGGGGTGCCGTCGACGAGGTCCTTGGCCTCCTTCAGGCCCAGGGAGGTCAGCTCACGCACGACCTTGATGACCTGGATCTTCTTGTCACCGGCGCCGGTGAGGACGACGTCGAACTCGTCCTGCTCCTCGGCCTCGGCGGCGGCGGGGGCACCGGGGACACCGGCGGCAACGGCGACCGGGGCGGCAGCCTCGACGTCGAACTTCTCCTCGAAGAGCTTCACGAACGCGGAGAGCTCCAGGAGGGTCATGTCCTCGAACTGCGCGAGCAGGTCTTCCTGGCTGAGCTTCGCCATGGGGGCGGTCCTTCCACTAATTCGGCTGGTGCCGGATGTATATGTCTGGCGGGCGTACGGGCCCGCTGGACTGCTGAGAGCCACGCCCCGCGAGGGGCATGAAGGTGCTTACTCGGCAGCCTCGGCGGGAGCCGGCGTACCGGCACCGCCCTGCTCCACCTTGCTGCGAAGCGCGTCCGCGGTGCGGGCGAACTTCGTGAGGGGGGCCTGGAAAGTCGCCGCGGCCTTGGCCATGGACGCCTTCATGCCACCCGCCAGCTTGGCGAGCAGAACCTCGCGGGACTCGAGGTCCGCAAGCTTCTTGATCTCGTCGGCGGACAGCGCCTTGCCATCAAGGACACCGCCCTGGATGACGAGAGCGGGGTTCTCCTTGGCGAAGTCACGAAGACCCTTCGCCGCCGTGACCGGGTCACCGGTCACGAAGGCAACTGCGGTCGAGCCCTTGAGGTGCTCGTCCAGCGCGATTCCGGCCTCATTCGCCGCAATCTTGGTCAGCGTGTTCTTCACCACACGGTACTGAGCGTTGTCACCGAGCGAACGGCGCAGCTCCTTGAGCTGCGCAACGGACAGTCCGGTGTACGCGGTCACCACAGCTGCGTTGGAGTTACGGAACTTGTCCGTGATCTCCTCAACTGCTGCGACCTTGTCGGGCCTCGCCATGAGCCTCGGCCTCCTTCCGGGTGATGAGGACCGCGCAGAAGGGGCTGGGCAAAACAAACGCCCCGGCGCAGGCGCACGGGGCGTGACTCAACCGGACGGAAAACATCCGGGAGTTCATCCACTCACACCTGCGCAGGCCGTCCGCAGCTAGCGGATCCTTCGGCCACTACGCATCCGGGAAGGACGCGTAGAGACAACCAGCGGTCTTTGGCTTCTTCGGTACGGTACGCGAACGGCCTACGCTCAGGCAAATCGGCCCACCTGAGGGCGCGGGAACGCCCCCACGGCGCCCATGCTTGGACATAGCGTCCGGCGCGCAGGGCGCCGGCAGTACAAGCGGCAGGCCCCGCCCTCCGGTGCGGAGAGCGGGGCCTGCGTCACGTAGCGCGCGCTACGAAGCGTCGATCACGGAGATCAGACGGCTTCGTCCTCGGCAAGGAGGTTGCGGGTGCGGTTGGCGTCCAGCGGAATGCCGGGGCCCATCGTGGTGGTGATGGTCGCCTTCTTGATGTAGCGGCCCTTCGCAGCGGAGGGCTTGAGGCGGTTGATCTCCTCAAGCGCCGCGGCGTAGTTCTCCACCAGCTTGGTCTCGTCGAAGGAGACCTTGCCGATGATGAAGTGGAGGTTCGCGTGCTTGTCCACGCGGAACTCGATCTTGCCGCCCTTGATCTCGGTGACAGCCTTGGCGACGTCCGGGGTGACCGTGCCGGTCTTCGGGTTCGGCATCAGACCACGGGGACCGAGCACGCGGCCGAGGCGGCCGACCTTACCCATGAGGTCCGGGGTGGCGACGACGGCGTCGAAGTCCAGACGGCCCTTGGAGACCTCGTCGATCAGTTCGTCCGAGCCGACGATGTCGGCGCCGGCGGCTTCCGCGGCCGCAGCACGGTCGCCGGTCGCGAAGACCAGGACCCGGGCGGTCTTACCGGTGCCGTGCGGGAGGTTCACGGTGCCACGGACCATCTGGTCGGCCTTGCGCGGGTCGACACCCAGACGCATGGCAACCTCGACGGTCGCGTCGAACTTGGCGGAGGTGGTGTCCTTGGCGAGACGGACGGCCTCGAGCGGGGCGTAGACGCGCTCCCGGTCGATCTTCGCGTCCGCGTTGCGAAGAGTCTTGCTGCGCTTCACTGCTGCTCCTGTGTGCTGGAGATGGAGTCGTGGTGCGGGCCAGCGCCTGGCCCTGCCACGGGCGGTGGCCTTCTGCGGCTACCGCCGGGGGCTACGAGGTGACCTTCAGCCCTCGACCGTGACGCCCATGGACCGGGCGGTGCCGGCGATGATCTTCGCGGCCGCGTCCAGGTCGTTGGCGTTCAGGTCGGGCATCTTGGTCGTGGCGATCTCGCGCACCTGGGCGTCGGTGATCTTGGCGACCTTCTTGGTGTGCGGCTCGCCTGAGCCCTTGTCCACACCAGCGGCCTTCAGGATCAGCTTCGCGGCCGGCGGGGTCTTGGTCACGAAGGTGAAGGAGCGGTCTTCGTAGACCGTGATCTCCACCGGCACGACCATGCCACGCTGCGACTCGGTCGCGGCGTTGTAGGCCTTGCAGAACTCCATGATGTTGACCCCGTGCTGACCCAGCGCGGGGCCGACCGGCGGAGCCGGGTTCGCGGCGCCGGCGCTGATCTGGAGCTTGATGAGCCCCGTGACCTTCTTCTTCTTGGGAGGCATGCTCTCTCCGGGTCCTAGTGAGAGGTTTCGCCCCGCAATCCGGTCATCCGGATGGAGGCATACCGCACCACGATAACGGGTATGGTCGTGCGGCCAAAAACCGAGCAGGTCAGACCGGCTGTGACAGCCGGTCTGACCTGTTCGGAAGCAGTGGTCCGAAGAACGTCAGTTCTTCTGGATCTGGTCGAAGCTCAGCTCGACCGGGGTCTCGCGGCCGAAGATCTCGACGAGGCCCTTGACCTTCTTCGAGTCGGCGTTGATCTCGTTGATCGTGGCCTGCAGCGTCGCGAACGGACCGTCGGTGACGGTGACCGAGTCGCCCACCTCGAAGTCCAGCACCTGGACCTCGACCTTGCGGGACGGCGCCGGCTTGCCCTCGGCCGCGGCGGCCTCCTTGGCGGCCTTCTCCTCGGCCTCCGGGGCGAGCATCTTGACGATCTCGTCCAGCGTCAGCGGGTACGGGTCGTAGGCGTTGCCGACGAAGCCGGTGACACCGGGGGTGTTGCGGACGACGCCCCAGGACTCGTTCGTCAGATCCATGCGCACGAGCACGTAGCCCGGGAGCTTGTTCTGGCGAACGTTCTTGCGCTCGCCGTTCTTGATCTGGACGATCTCCTCTTCGGGGACCTCGGCCTGGTAAATGAACTCCTCGACGTTCAGCGAGACCGCACGCTGTTCGAGGTTGGCCTTCACGCGCTTCTCGTAGCCCGCGTAGGTGTGGATGACGTACCACTCGCCGGGGAGGAAGCGCAGCTCCTCGCGGAGTGCGGTCACCGGGTCGACCGGCTCCTGCTCCTCCTCGGCCTCGGCGTCCTCGTCGGTCTCGGCAGTGGCCTCGGCGTCGTCCTCGACGTGCACCGCTGCGGACTCGGCGGGCTCGCCTGCCTCGGCGTCCTCGGCATCGAGCTCGTCGGCGCCGTCGGCGTTCTCGACGATCTCCACGGCGCCCTCGTCATCAGAGACGGCGGCAGCGTCGCCCTCGACCTCCGCCGGGACGGCCGCGTCCGCGTCGGCCTCTGCGGCCGCGACGGGCTCGGCGGCGTCGTTCAGGTTCGGGTCAGACACGTGGCTGCTTCTTCCTGGCTTCAAGGGGTTGAACATGCGAAAGGGCACCCCGCTGAGGTGCCCTCCGCGGGATCAGCCGAAGACGTACCCGACGACTCGGTTGATTCCCAAGTCAATCACGGTTACGAGACCGATGATGATGACAACGAAGACGATCACCACGGTGGTGTACGTCGACAGCTGGTTGCGCGTGGGCCAGACGACCTTGCGGAGTTCCGCCACGACCTGGCGGTAGAAAAGCGCGAGACGCGCAAAAGGCCCCTTCTTGCCGCGCTTACCGCCGCGACGGGGCTTCTTGGATTCCGCTGTGTCGTCCTCGGAACGACCGCGCTCAGGCATGTCGATGGAGCCCAGGGCGTCCGTCACTCGTCCTCACCTGAATCCGGGTCGTGGCCGTGCGGCGTCCGGCCCGGCCGCACGGCGGTGCATTTCAGTACGTACGCGTGCACGCACCTTGGTGAAGAAGTGCGTGTAGCAGGGCCGGAGGGACTTGAACCCCCAACCGCTGGTTTTGGAGACCAGTGCTCTACCAATTGAGCTACGACCCTTTGTGTGTCCCCAACCTACCGCATGCGACCGACTGCTCTAAGTGCGTGAGCCGCGGTGGCCTGTTGGGAGCCAACGGTCAGCGAGTGTACGTGTTCCGGAGCCGGGCGTCGAACAGAAACGTCCCGGGTGGTGCCCGCAAACCCCCGCGCCGGGCCGCTCCGGGGTCTGCGACGATGCATGTATGAGCGCTGCCACTCCTTCCGAGTCGTCCTCCGCCAGCCGTCCGGGGCAGTCCCCGGCGGACCGCCGTGTGTCCGCCCGCGTCGGGGCCATCTCCGAGTCCGCCACCCTCGCCGTCGACGCCAAGGCCAAGGCACTCAAGGCCGCCGGGCGTCCGGTGATCGGCTTCGGCGCGGGCGAACCGGACTTCCCCACGCCCGACTACATCGTCGAGGCGGCCGTGGATGCCTGCCGGAACCCCAAGTTCCACCGGTACACCCCGGCCGGCGGCCTCCCCGAACTGAAGTCCGCGATCGTCGCGAAGACGCTGCGCGACTCGGGGTACGAGATCGAGGCCGCCAACGTCCTGGTGACCAACGGCGGCAAGCAGGCCATCTACGAGTCGTTCGCAGCCCTCCTCGACCCGGGTGACGAGGTCATCGTCCCGGCGCCGTACTGGACCACCTACCCCGAGTCGATCCGGCTGGCCGGCGGCGTCCCGGTGGATGTCGTCGCGGACGAGACGACCGGGTACCGCGTGACCGTCGAGCAGCTGGAGGCGGCCCGCACGGAGCGCACCAAGGTGCTGCTGTTCGTCTCGCCGTCGAACCCGACGGGCGCGGTCTACACGCGCGAGCAGGTCGAGGCGGTCGGCCGCTGGGCCGCGGAGCACGGCCTGTGGGTGCTGACCGACGAGATCTACGAGCATCTCGTTTACGGGGACGCGGAGTTCTGCTCGCTGCCGGTCGTCGTCCCGGAGCTGCGCGACAAGTGCGTCGTCGTCAACGGCGTGGCGAAGACGTACGCGATGACCGGCTGGCGGGTCGGCTGGGCGATCGGCCCGAAGGACGTCATCAAGGCCGCGACGAATCTCCAGTCGCACGCCACGTCCAACGTCGCCAACGTCTCGCAGGCCGCGGCCATCGCCGCCGTCTCCGGTGACCTCAAGGCCGTGGACGCGATGAAGGTCGCCTTCGACCGCCGCCGGCGCACGATCGTGCGGATGCTGAACGAGATCGACGGCGTGCTCTGCCCCGAGCCGGAGGGCGCGTTCTACGCGTATCCGTCCGTCAAGGAGCTGCTGGGCAAGGAGATCCGCGGCAAGCGTCCGCAGACCAGCGTGGAGCTGGCCGAGCTGATCCTGGAGGAGGCGGAGGTCGCCGTCGTCCCGGGTGAGGCGTTCGGCACCCCCGGTTACCTGCGTCTTTCGTACGCGCTGGGCGACGAGGACCTGGCCGAGGGCGTCTCGCGGATCCAGAAGCTGCTGGCCGAGGCGAAGTGAATGCAGTGACTCACGTGAGTCACTGCGACTGCGGGCCACCGGGAGCCATCCCGGTGGCCCGTACGCGTTTTCCCGGGGCACTTCGTTCGGGGCTGCCCTACCGGCGGGCCGGGTGCGTACGGCAAGATCGGTGAATGGAGAGCGTTCGTGACGTGCGTCAGTTGCCGAAGGCCCATCTGCACCTGCACTTCACCGGGTCGATGCGTGCCGCGACCCTGCTGGAGCTGGCCGACAAGTACGGCGTCCATCTGCCCGAAGCGCTCCGCGGCGGCCGGCCGCCGCAGCTGCGGGCGACGGACGAGCGCGGCTGGTTCCGCTTCCAGCGGCTGTACGACATCGCCCGGTCGTGCCTGCGGACGCCGGAGGACATCCGGCGGCTGGTGCGCGAGACCGCCCAGGAGGATGTCGCCGACGGGTCGGGGTGGCTGGAGATCCAAGTGGATCCGACGTCCTACGCGCCCCGGCTCGGCGGCCTGATCCCGGCGCTGGAGATCATCCTGGACGCGGTGCACAGCGCGTCCAGGGAGACCGGCCTCGGCATCCGGGTCCTGGTCGCGGCGAACCGCATGAAGCATCCGCTGGACGCCCGCACGCTGGCCCGTCTCGCGGTGCGCTACGCCGACCAGGGCGTCATCGGCTTCGGTCTGTCCAACGACGAACGCCGGGGTTTCGCACGGGACTTCGACCGCGCCTTCGCCATCGCCAGGGAGGGCGGGCTGCTGGCCGCGCCGCACGGCGGTGAGCTGTCGGGCCCGTCGAGCGTGCGGGACTGCCTGGACGACCTGCACGCCGGGCGGGTCGGGCACGGCGTACGCGCCGCGGAGGATCCGGCGCTGCTGCGGCGGCTGGCGGAGCGCGGGGTGACGTGCGAGGTGTGCCCGGCGTCGAATGTGGCGCTCGGGGTGTACGAGAAGCAGGAGGACGTGCCGCTGCGGACGCTCTTCGACGCCGGGGTGCCGATGGCGCTGAGCGCGGACGACCCGCTGCTGTTCGGCTCCCGGCTGGCCGCGCAGTACGAGATCGCGCGCGGCGCGCACGGCTTCACGGACGCCGAACTGGCCGAGCTGGCACGGCAGTCGGTGCGCGGCTCCCGGGCGCCGCAGGCGGATCAGGAGCGCCTGCTGGCGGGGATCGACGGCTGGCTGGCCGCCTGACGCTGCCGGGCGCTCCAGAGGGCCGCTGAGCGCGCTCAGCGGCCCGGGAAGCTTCGCGGTCTACAGGCTGACGCCGACCGTGACCGGTTCGTTGACGAGGGTGACGCCGAAGGCCGCGTGCACGCCGTCGCGCACCTCACGGGCCAGGGCGATCAGGTCATCGGTGGTGGCCTCGCCGCGGTTGGTGAGGGCGAGGGTGTGCTTGGTGGAGATACGGGCCGGGCCGCTGCCGTAGCCCTTGGTGAAGCCGGCCCTGTCGATGAGCCAGGCGGCGGAGGTCTTCACCAGGCCGTCGCCCGCGGGGAAGGCGGGCGGCGCGGTGTCGGGGCCGAGGCGGTCGTGCACCCGCTGGACGAAGGCGGTGTGCTCGGCCTCCGTGAGAATCGGGTTGGTGAAGAAGGATCCGGCCGACCAGGTGTCGTGGTCGTCGGCGTCCAGGACCATGCCCTTGCCCGCGCGCAGGGCGAGCACCGTCGCGCGCGCGGTGGCCGCGGGCACCCGCTCGCCGGCCTCCACGCCGAGCACCCGGGCGGTCTCCGGGTACTTCAGGGGTGCGGAGAGGCCGCCCGCGTCCTCCAGGGCGAACCTGACCCGCAGCACGACGAAGCGGTCGGGGTCCTGCTTGAACCGGCTGTGGCGGTAGGCGAAGGCGCAGTCGGCGTTGGCGAGGGTGACCGTCTCGTCCGCCCGGCGGTCGTAGGCGACGACTTCGGTGATCGTCGCGGAGACCTCCTGGCCGTACGCGCCGACGTTCTGGATCGGGGTGGCGCCGGCCGAGCCGGGGATGCCGGCCAGGCACTCGACGCCGGCCAGTCCTGCCTCGACGGTGCGGGCGACCGCGTCCGACCAGTTCTCGCCGGCGGCGAGTTCGAGGTCCGTGCCGTTCAGCGTGAAACCGCGGGTGGCGATGCGCAGCGCGGTGCCCTCGAAGCCCTTGTCGCCGATGACGAGGTTGCTGCCGCCGCCGATGACCAGCAGCGGGGTGCCCGCGGCGTCGGCTGCGCGGACGGCGGCGATCACTTCGTCGTCGGTGGTGGCCGTGACCAGGCGAGTCGCCGGGCCGCCGAGGCGGAAGGTGGTCAGCGGGGCGAGGGGGGCGTCGTGGAGTTCCTGCACGCGCCCCAGGGTACGGGGGCGGACCGACAGCGCCGGGCCGGCCGCCCCCTCGGCTGCCGTCTCAGGCGAGGCGGACCACGGCGCGGGACATGCCCAGCACCTTCTGGCCCGCGCTCATCGCGGTGAGGTCGACGCGGACCGTGCGGGCGTCGTCGTCGAGCTTGGCCGCGACCTTGCCGCTGACCTCGATCAGCGCGCCGGTCCCGTCGTTGGGGACGACGACCGGCTTGGTGAAGCGGACGCCGTACTCGGTGACGGCCGCCGGGTCGCCCGCCCAGTCGGTGACCACGCGGGCCGCCTCTGCCATCGTGAACATGCCGTGCGCGATGACGTCCGGAAGCCCGACCTCCTTGGCGAACTTCTCGTTCCAGTGGATCGGGTTGAAGTCGCCCGAAGCACCGGCGTAGCGGACGAGCGTGGCGCGGCTCACCGGGAAGGACTGCGCCGGGAGTTCGGTGCCGACCTCGACGTCGTCGTAGGAGATTTTCGCGGCCATGTCAGCCCTCCTCGGATGCGGCGCGGGCGACCAGCTTGGTGTGGGCGGTCACGACGTGCTCGCCCGCCTCGTCGTGCACTTCACCGCGGATGTCGAGAATGTCGTTGCCCGCCATGGACTTGACCGCCTCGATGGTGGAGGTGACGGTCAGCCGGTCGCCGCTGCGGACCGGGCGGGTATAGGCGAACTTCTGGTCGCCGTGTACCACGCGGCTGTAATCCAGGCCCAGTTGCGGGTCCTCGATCACCTGCCCCGCGGCCTTGAATGTGATCGCAAACACAAAAGTCGGCGGCGCGATCACATCGGGGTGCCCGAGAGCCTTGGCCGCTTCGGTGTCGGTGTAAGCGGGATTGCTGTCACCGATCGCCTCGGCGAATTCGCGGATCTTTTCCCGGCCGACCTCGTACGGATCGGTGGGCGGGTACGTACGACCCACGAATGACTGGTCGAGCGCCATGGCTCGGGACCTCCCTGTACTGCTGTGGTGATAACGCCGTGAGGCCGCCCCCAAGAAATGGGGACGGCCTCACGAACGAGCCTGTGTTATCGCGTCTCGCGGTGCGCGGTGTGCGAGTTGCAACGAGGGCAGTGCTTCTTCATCTCAAGACGGTCCGGGTCGTTACGCCGGTTCTTCTTGGTGATGTAGTTCCGCTCCTTGCACTCCACGCAGGCCAGCGTGATCTTCGGGCGGACGTCTGTGGCAGCCACGTGAGTGCTCCTTGACGGACGGGTGGACGGATGAACGCATAAAAGAGTAGCCGATCGGAGGACCGACCCCACAATCGGCTACTGTCAGTAGCGGTGACCGGACTTGAACCGGTGACACAGCGATTATGAGCCGCTTGCTCTACCGACTGAGCTACACCGCTGTGATGCGAGGGGGCCCTCGCCCGAAGACGAGGTACCTCACACATCAGAGCCCCAATACGGAATCGAACCGTAGACCTTCTCCTTACCATGGAGACGCTCTGCCGACTGAGCTATTGGGGCGAGCGATGAAGACATTACACGGCCCGCAGCCAAACGTGAAATCCGTATCCGGAGGGCGCCCCGGCGGCCTCACGCACCACACCGGTACGACTATTCCGCGCCTGCTCGAAGCACCCCGGGCCGCGCCCTAGGCTCGGACCACGCTGCGTGATCATGCACGCCCGTGCCTTCGAGGAGCGCGATGTCCGACAGCAGTTCACCGCAGCCGCCGCAGCAGCCGGGGAAGCCGGACGGCAGCCCGTCCGCGTGGTCCGAAGAGGGCGCGCTGGTCCTGTGCGGCGCCCGGCTCGCCGACGGCCGCACGGTGGACGTACGGCTCGGCGGCGGACACATCGAGGCGGTCGGCACGGCCGGGGCGCTCGTGCGGCAGGGCCCGCGCGTCGACCTCAACGGCTATCTGCTGCTCCCCGCGCCCGCCGAGCCGCACGCGCACTGCGACACGGCCCTGACGGCGGACTCCGACGGCCCCGCTTCGGACTCCCCCGACGACGTCCAGCGGCGCACCACCGAGGCGGCCCTGCTCCAGCTCGGGCACGGCGCGACCGCCTCCCGCACCCACGTCCGCGTCGGCGGGGTGCGGGGACTGCGTTCCCTGGAGGCGGTGCTCAAGGCCCGCAGGTCGCTGCGCGGGCTCGCCGACCTGGCGGCGGTCGCGGTGCCACGGGTGCTGACCGGGGCCGCCGGGGCGGACGGTCTGGCGATGTTGCGGGACGCCGTGAAGATGGGGGCTTCGGTGATCGGCGGCTGTCCGGATCTCGACCCCGATCCGGCCGGGTACGTCGAGGCCGTCCTGGAGGTCGCCGGGGAACACGGCTGCCCGGTGGACCTGCACACGGACGGGGAGGATCCGGCGCGGCTCGCGCGCTTCGCGGCGATGGCCGGCGGGCTGCGGCCCGGTGTGGCCATCGGGCCGTGCGCCGGGATGGCCCGGATGCCGCGCAGTGTGGCGGCCCGGGTCGCCGAGCAGCTCGCGGCCGCCGACGTCACGGTGATCTGCCTGCCGCAGGGCGACTGCGCCGGTCTGGAGCGGTACGGCTCCCGGGTCGCCAGGCCGGCTCCGGTACGGCTGCTGCGGGCCGCCGGGGTGCGGGTCGCGGCGGGCAGCGGTGCGCTGCGCGACGTGGCCAACCCGGTGGGGCGCGGCGATCCCCTGGAGGCCGCGTATCTGCTGGCGTCTTTGGGCGAGACCAGTCCGGAGGCGGCGTACGAGGCGGTGAGCGGGGCGGCGCGGGCGACGCTGGGGCTGCCCGAGGTGCGGGTCGAGGCGGGCTTTCCCGCGGAGTTGCTGGCCGTACGGGGCGAGCGGATCGCCGGGGTGCTGTCGCTCGCGTACAGCCGGGTCGTGGTGCACCGGGGGCGGGTGGTGGCGCGGACCAGTGCGGTGCGCGAGTACTGCGATTCGGCGGCCGCGGTGGCGCTGGAGCTGCCCCGGCAGTCGCAGCGCTGAGCCGGGCCGCGGCCCGTACGGTGGCGGCGGTGTCGCGCGGTGCACGGTCCAGCCCGTACGCCGCGGCGCCGGGGCGTACGGTCGGCACCATGCGCATTGTCATCGCAGGTGGACATGGTCAGATCGCGCTTCGGCTGGAGCGGTTGCTCGCCGGGCGCGGGGACGAGGTGGCGGGGATCATCCGCCGGCCGGAACAGGCGGGTGACCTGCTGGCGGCGGGGGCCGAACCGGTCGTGTGCGACCTGGAGTCGGCGTCGGTCGAGGACGTGGCACGGCATCTGGCGCAGGCGGACGCCGCCGTCTTCGCCGCGGGCGCGGGCCCCGGCAGCGGCGTGGAGCGCAAGGACAGCGTGGACCGCGGGGCCGCCTCGCTGTTCGCCGACGCGGCGGAGGCGGCCGGTGTGCGCCGCTTCCTGGTCGTCTCGTCGATGGGCGCGGACCGCGGGCCCACGGAGGGCACCGACCCGGTGTTCGCCGCCTACTTGCGGGCCAAGGGCGCGGCGGACGCGGACGTACGGGCCCGCGCCGGGCTCGACTGGACGGTCCTGCGTCCCGGGCGGCTGACGGACACTCCGGGGACCGGCCGCGTCCATCTCGCCGAGGCGACCGGGCGGGCCGATGTGACCCGTGACGACGTGGCGGCCACGCTGGTCGCGCTGCTCGACGAGCCGGGCACGGCGGGCCGGACGCTGGAGCTGGTCAACGGCGATACGCCGGTGGCGGATGCGGTGCGGGCGGTGGCCGGGAGCTGAGCGGTGTGCCCGGCGCGTTCCGCAGGCCGTCAGCCGTACACCGTCGTCCGCGCGCGGGCGTAGTTCTCGCGGATGCGGCGGCCGGTGCCGGGGTCGGCGGGGGCAGGGACGTGGCGGGCGGCGGCGAGCGGCCAGTGGGGCGGTTCGGGGGCGCCCGCCAGGGCCCAGGCGGCCTGCCGGGCGGCGCCGAGCGCGACGTACTCGGCGGGTTCCGGGACGGTGACCGGGGCGCCGAAGATCCCGGCGGCGATCTCCCCGACCACCGGGGCCTTGGCGGCGCCCCCGATGATCAGCACGCGGCGGGTGCCGATGCCCTGGCGGCGCAGCTCGTCCAGGGCATCGGCCATGTTGCACAGCATGCCCTCGACGGCCGCGCGGGCGAGCTGCGGCGGATGCATGTTGGACGTCCGCATGCCCAGCAGACTCCCCGCGGCCTCGGGGAGGTTGGGGGTGCGTTCGCCGCCGAGGTAGGGCAGGTGGACGAGGCCGCCGGCGCCGGGTTCGGACGCGCGGGCGAGCCGGTCGATGTCGGCGAGGCCGGTGCCCAGCAGGCCGGCGGTGGAGCTGAGGACGCGGGCGGCGTTGAGGGTGCAGACCAGGGGCAAGAACCGGCCGGTGGCGTCGGCGAAGCCGGCCACCGCGCCGCTCGGGTCGGCCACCGGGCGCTCGGAGACCGCGAAGGCCGTGCCGCTGGTGCCGAGTGAGACCACCGCGTCGCCCGGCCGCAGGCCGAGCCCGAGCGCGGCGCCCATGTTGTCGCCGGTGCCCGCCGCGACCAGCGCGCCGTGCGGGGTGCGGCCTGCGGCCTCGTACGGGCCGATTACGCGCGGCAGTTGGGGCGTGCGGCCGCCGAGGGCGAGCGCGAGCAGGTCGCGGCGGTAGTCGCCGTCGGCCGGTGACCAGTAGCCGGTGCCGGAGGCGTCGCCGCGGTCGGTGACCGGTGCGGCGGCGCCGCCGGGGCCGCCGCACAGCCGCCAGGTGAGCCAGTCGTGCGGCAGCATCACCTGGGCCGTGCGGTCGGCGGTGCGGGGTTCGTTTTCGGCCAGCCAGCGGAGTTTGGCGACGGTGAGGGCGGCGACCGGTACGGTGCCGACCGCCTGGGCCCACGCGTCCGGGCCGCCCAGCTCCGTGACGAGGTCGTCGGCGGCCCGTGCGGAGCGGGTGTCGTTCCACAACAGGGCGTCGCGCAGCGGCAGTCCGGCCTCGTCGAGCGCCACCAGGCCGTGCTGCTGACCGGCGACCGCGACGGCGTCCACGTCCGCCAGCAGGCCGCCGCCGGCCTCGCACAGGGCCTCCCACCAGGCTTGTGGTGCCACTTCGGTGCCGTCGGGGTGGGCGGCCCTGCCCTGGTGCAGGATCTCTCCGGTGGCGGCGTCGCAGACGACGACCTTGCAGGACTGGGTCGAGGAGTCCACCCCGGCGACTGTCGGCATGACGGTGTTCGCTTCCGTACGGCGGGACGAGGGGCGGGCGTTCAGGCGGCGGTGGGCCGGATCTGGATCTTGCGTCCCGTTCCGTCGCGGAAGGTCTGCAGCGCGGCGGCGAACTCGTCCAGGCCGAAACTGTGCGTGAGCATCGTGTCAGCGTCGATGACGCCCTTGGCCATCAGGTCCACGGCCCGGCCGAAGCTGTGCAGCACCGCCATCGAACCGACGATGGTGATCTCGTCGTTGTAGACCTGGAACGGCGAGAAGGACGCCTTGGCCGCGGACGGCGCGACGCCGAACTGCTGGAAGGTGCCGCCGCGGCGCACCCGCGTCAGTCCGTCCTCGATGACGGGGACGACGCCGGTGCAGTCGATGACGGTCTCCCAGCCCTGCGGCCGGTCCAGCGCGTCCGCGTCGGCACCGGTGGCGTCGGCGCCCAGCCGCTCGGCGACCTGGAGACGGTCCTGGTTGATGTCGACGACCGAGAGGGAGGCGGCGCCCGCGGCCCTGGCCAGCTGGAGCATCATCAGGCCCATCGTGCCGGCGCCGTAGATCAGGTAGTGGTCGCCCAGCCGCCGCGGCAGCACGTCGAAGCCGCGGACCGCGCAGGACAGCGGCTCGATCAGGGTGCCCTGGGCGACGTCCACGCCCGGCGGCAGCCGGTAGCAGTTGGCGGCCGGCACCTTGACGTACTCGGCCATCGCGCCGTCGACGGTGTCCCCGATCGCGCCCCAGTTCTCGCACAGGTTGCCGCGCCCGATCGCGCAGAAGTGGCAGGAGCCGCAGAACAGCGACGGGTCGACGGCGACCTGCTCGCCGGTGCGCAGCCCGGTCACCCCCTCCCCCAGCGCGACGACCTCGCCGGTGAACTCGTGGCCGGGAATGATCGGGTACGGGGTGGGCGCGAACTCGCCCTGGACGATGTGCACATCGGTCCCGCAGATGCCGACGGCGACGGGCGCGACGACGACCTCGCCGGGGCCCGGAGCGGGATCGTCGACCGTGGTGACCGAGTAGTTGCCGGGGGTTTCGATGACGACGGCGCGCATGGTTCGGGCCTTTCTCGTGGGTACGGCTCGGGGTCGCTGAGCGTCAGCTCCGCGGGGTTCGGACACCGGCTTCGCCGGTGCGGATCGCGACGCCGAGGTCCCGCACGGACCGGAGTTCGCTCTCGGGGGCGCCGGCGTCGGTGACCAGCAGGTCGTACCCGCTGACGTCACCGTAGGAATGCGTGGCGGTGCGACCGAACTTGCTGTGGTCGACGGCGAGTACGGCGCGGTCGGCGGCCTGGACATAGGCGCCCTTGTTGTCGGCGTACTCGCGCACCGGGTGGTAGAGCCGGCCGTCGCTGACCGAGGTGGCGGTGACGAAGGCGACGCCGGCCCGGAGGTGTTTCAGCTCACGGCGGGCCTGGGGGCCGGCGCAGGATGCGAAGTCCTCATAGAACCGGTCGCCGAGCAGGGTCACTTCGACCGGCGAGCCGGCCAGCAGGTACGTGACGCGCAGCGAGTTGGTGATCACCCGCAGCCCTTCGATGCCGGCCAGCCTGCGGGCGAGCGGGAAGAGCGTGGAGCCGCAGTCGATCAGGACCGTGCTGCCGGGGGTGACCTCCTCGACGAGCGCGTCGGCGATGGCCTCCTTGGCCGC
Source organism: Streptomyces pinistramenti (assembly GCF_020564935.1). GTDB lineage: Bacteria > Actinomycetota > Actinomycetes > Streptomycetales > Streptomycetaceae > Streptomyces > Streptomyces pinistramenti. Next base: position 103,697 of record NZ_JAJCXB010000011.1, on the reverse strand, counting down.
CATGTTGACGTGCTCACGAAAGCGAAGGGCGCTCTCCATGGTGAGGTTGGGGAAGGCGGTGGCCACTCCCCTGCCCTTGCGCAGCAGTTGGCGTTCGTGGAGGTTGTCGAGATCGCGGTGCATGGTCATCACGCTCACGCCGAGCCGCCCGGCGAGGTCGGCGATGCGGATCTCGCCTTCCTCGGCGACATGGCGCAGCGCCGCTTGGCGGCGCTCCTCCACCTCGGCCTCGGACCCACGACTCGGTCGCCTCACCGGCCGCCCCCTTCGCTTCCCTCGGCGGCCGCGCTCACCGCCGCCCCGACGATAGAACATCACACACTTTATGTGAACCTCTGGGGAATATCTGAGAACGTTCACGGGCCAGGGATCGCTCGGCCACAACGAAAAGACCCCCGTTCTACGTTTCCGTAGAACGGGGGTCTTTCCTTACCTGTGGCGGCGCCAGGATTCGAACCTGGGAAGGCGAAGCCGGCAGATTTACAGTCTGCTCCCTTTGGCCGCTCGGGCACACCGCCAGGGTTTGCTGCCGGGAGTTCCGCTGTGGGGCGGTGCTCTGTGGCAACGACGTAAACCATACCCGATGGCTGGGGGTGCTTCGCCACTCGATTACCCCTGACGGGATCGCGGGCGGCGGGGGCGCCTCCTCTAGGCTGGCGGGGCGGTCCGGATCGGACCGCTTCCCTGACGGATCTACGTACGAGGAGCCAACTCAACATGGCCGACTCCAGTTTCGACATCGTCTCGAAGGTCGAGCGGCAGGAGGTCGACAACGCCCTCAATCAGGCCGCCAAGGAGATCTCGCAGCGCTACGACTTCAAGGGCGTGGGCGCGTCGATCGAGTGGTCCGGCGAGAAGATCGAAATGCGGGCCAACGCCGAGGAGCGGGTGAAGGCCGTACTCGACATCTTCCAGTCCAAGCTCGTCAAGCGCGGGATCTCGCTGAAGGCGCTGGACGCCGGTGAGCCGCAGGCGTCGGGCAAGGAGTACAAGATCTTCGCCTCCATCGAGGAGGGGATCTCGCAGGACAACGCGAAGAAGGTCGCCAAGATCATCCGCGATGAGGGCCCGAAGGGTGTCAAGGCGCAGGTGCAGGGCGACGAGCTGCGGGTCAGCTCGAAGAGCCGGGACGACCTGCAGTCGGTGCAGCAGCTGCTCAAGGGCAAGGACCTGGACTTCGCGATCCAGTTCGTGAACTACCGGTAGTCGTTGCCCGACAGTGGCGCACGGCCTTCGGGCCGGGCCGTCGGAGGTGTGACCGGGTGGGGCGGTGTGCCGTGGGCACACCGCCCCACCGGCGTTGGGGACGGGGTGGGGCGGTGCCTCAGCGAGTGGCGAAAGGCCGGTCGGTGGGGACGATGTCGCGGCCGAGCGGCATCAGGGATATCGGGATCATCTTGAAGTTGGCGATGCCGAACGGGATGCCGATGATCGTCACGCAGAGCGCGAGGCCGGTGACGATGTGGCCCAGGGCCAGCCACCAGCCCGCGAAGATGATCCAGATGACGTTGCCGAGCGCCGAGCCTGCGCCCGCGTCGTGTCGTTCGACGGTGGTGCGGCCGAAGGGCCACAGCGCGTAGCCGGCTATCCGGAAGGACGCGATGCCGAACGGGATCGTGATGATCAGGATGCAGCAGACGATGCCCGCGGCGACGTAACCGAGCGCCAGCCAGAGGCCGCTCAGAACCAGCCAGATGACGTTGAGGATGAACTTCATGATCGACAGCCTTCCACGGGCGGAGCGGAGAGTGGGTCCTTCCTCCTGGACGCGTGGATGGTGGTGAGACGTTGCGTGGGTGCGTCAGGGGCGGGGGCCCGCCATGCGTTCGAGACGGGCGATGCGTTCGCGCATCGGGGGGTGGGTGGAGAAGAGCTTCGCCATGCCCTCGCCCGCTCGGAAAGGGTTGGCGATCATCATGTGGCTCGCCGTCTCCAGACGCGGCTCCGGGGGGAGCGGGAGTTGCTGGGTACCTGTTTCGAGCTTACGCAGGGCCGAGGCGAGGGCCAGCGGGTCGCCGGTGAGCTGGGCGCCCGATGCGTCGGCCTGGTACTCGCGGGAGCGGCTGACGGCCAGCTGGATCAGGGAGGCGGCCAGCGGCCCCAGGATCATGATCAACAGCATTCCCACTATGCCGGGGCCCTCGTCATCGTCGTCGGAGCGGCCCACGGGGATCAGCCAGGCGAAGTTCACCAGGAACATCACCACGGACGCGAGCGCTCCCGCGACGGAGGAGATGAGGATGTCGCGGTTGTAGACGTGGCTCAGCTCGTGCCCGATGACGCCGCGCAGTTCGCGTTCGTCCAGGAGCTGGAGGATGCCGTCGGTGCAGCAGACCGCGGCGTTGCGGGGATTGCGGCCGGTGGCGAAGGCGTTCGGGGCCTGGGTCGGGGAGAGGTAGAGGCGCGGCATGGGCTGCCGGGCGGCCGTCGACAGCTCGCGGACCATGCGGTAGAGCGCGGGGGCCTCGAATTCGCTGACCGGGCGGGCGCGCATGGCCCGCAGCGCCAGCTTGTCGCTGTTCCAGTACGCGTAGGCGTTCGTTCCCAGCGCGACGAGCACGGCGATGATCAGGCCCGTACGGCCGAACAGGCTGCCGATGACGATGATGAGGGCGGACAGTCCCCCGAGGAGTACGGCGGTCCTGAGCCCGTTGTGCCGGCGGTGCACGGTACGCCCTCCAAGCGATGCGGCAGGGGATCCCTGTGCTGCGTTTCTCCACTCTCCGGTGGACCCTTACTCACTGGTCAACGCGAGATGGGGAAGGCAGGTTCCCTGGTGCCCGGGGCGCGGGCCCGGGTGGCACCGGCGTGCGGCAGGGCCGGAGGCGCTGTGCGCCGGAGAGGGCTCTGACGACACGCGCCCTAGAGGAGCGCGCCCGAGGCGAAGCGGAGGACGAGCTGCGGGGCGCCGGAGAGGGCGATGCCGAGGAGGGTGGCGAGGGCGATGGCGGCGGAGAGCGGGGCCGGGATCCTGGCGGGCTGCGGGCGGACGGGCTGTGGGGCCCCGGTGTCCGGGGCGGTCGCCGGGTCCGTGGCCGTGCGGCGGCCGCCGTCCGTGGGGATGCGGGGACCGGCGGCCGGGCCGTGGCCGGTGGCGGCTGCGGGTGCGTCCGCCGTCTCCGCGTGCTCCGTGACGCCGTGGAAGAGGACGGCGGTCCAGCGGAGGTAGTAGTAGAGCGCGATCACGACGTTGACGGCCATGATCACGGCGAGCCAGCCGAGGCCCGCGTCGACGGCCGCCGAGAAGACCGTGACCTTGGCGAACAGGCCGATGACGCCCGGCGGCAGGCCGGCCAGGCACAGGAGGAAGAAGCCGAGGGCGAGCGCCGCCAGGGGGCGCTGGGCGTACAGGCCCCGGTAGTCGGTGATCCGGTTGGCGGGGCGGGTGCGGGCCACCAGGGCGGCGACGGCGAAGGCGCCGAGGTTCACGGCCGCGTACATCAGGGCGTAGGCCACGGTCGAGCCGATGGCGTGCGCCGGGTCGTCGGCGTATCCGGCGGCCGCGATCGGCACCAGGAGGTAGCCGGCCTGGCCGACGGACGACCAGGCGAGCAGGCGGACGGCGCTGTGCGCACGGTCCGGGTTCTGGCGGAGGGCGGCGACGTTGCCGACGGTCATGGTGAGCGCGGCGAGTACGGCCAGCGCCGGGCCCCAGACGTCCGCGTACGAGGGGAAGCCCTTGACCGTGACCAGGATGAGGCCCGAGAAGCCGACGGCCTTGCCGACGACGGACAGGTAGGCGGCGATGGGGAGCGGGGCGCCCACGTAGGTGTCGGGCACCCAGAAGTGGAACGGGACGGCCGCGGTCTTGAAGGCGAAGCCGACGAGGGTGAGGGCGACGCCTGCGCTCGCGAGGGTGGCCAGGCGGGGGTCGGGGAGCGCGGAGAGAGTGTGGGCCACCCGGGACAGGTGCAGGCTGCCGGTGGCGGCGTACAGGAAGCTGACGCCGAGCAGCATCACGGCGGTGGCGGCGACCGACGAGAGGAAGAACTTGAGGGCGGCCTCGGAGGAGAGCCGGTCGTCGCGGCGCAGGCCGACCAGCGCGAAGGCGGGCAGCGAGGCGACTTCGAGGGCGATGACGAGGGTCGCGAGGTCGCGGGACGCGGGCAGCAGGGCCGCACCGGCCGCGGAGGACAGCAGCAGGAACCAGTACTCGCCTGCGGGCAGTCCGTGGTCCTTGACGGTGTCGATGGACAGCAGGGCGGTCAGCAGCGCGCCGGCGATCACCAGGAACTGGATGACCAGGGCGAACGGGTCGGCCGCGTAGCTGCACACGTCGGGGTGGCCGGTGAGGCAGAAGGTGCGGCGGTCGCCGTTCAGGAGGGGCAGCAGGGACAGCGCGGCGACGGCGAGGCCGGCCACCGCGATCCAGCCCAGCAGCGGCTTCCTGGCCGCGGGGAGGAAGAGGTCGGCGACGAGCACCACCAGGGCGACGGCCGCGGTCAGGGCGGGCGGCGCGATGGCGAGCCAGTCGACGGACTGCACCAGAGAGGCCACCGGGTCCGCGGCCAACGAGGTCATCGGGCTCATCACTTACCGCCTCCGAGGAGCTGCTGGACGGCCGGGTCGGTGAGGCCGATGAGGGCCGCGGGCCACAGTCCCGCGAGGACGGTGAGGACGGCGAGGGGGGTCCAGGCCGCGTATTCGTAGCGCGCGAGGTCGGGGATGACAGGGAGGCGCGGCGCGTCGGCGGGGCGCCCGGTGGCGGGCCGGGTGTCCGGCGCGCCCTGGTGACCGGCGGTTGCTTCGGCGTCGGTGGCGGTGCCCTCCTCGACCGCTGCGGTGGACTCCGCGACGTCCGGCGTGCCGCCCATGCAGATGCGGCGGACGACGAGCAGCAGGTAGGCGGCGGTCAGCAGGGTGCCGATGCCGGCCAGCACCATGAACGTCAGGAAGGCGGGGCGGCTGAGCCCTGCGGTCGGCCGGAAGGCGCCGAACATGGCGAGCATCTCGCCCCAGAAACCGGCCAGTCCCGGGATGCCGAGGGAGGCGACGGCGGCGAACGCGAGCAGGCCGCCGAAGCGGGGTGCCTTGCCGTAGAGGGCGGCGCCCGTGGCGCCGGCGAGGGTGTCGATGTCGGTGCTGCCGTAACGGTCCTTGAGGGCGCCGACCAGGAAGAAGAGCAGGCCGGTGATGAGGCCGTGGGCGATGTTGGCGAACAGCGCGCCGTTGACGCCGGTGGGGGTCATGCTGGCGATGCCGAGCAGGACGAAGCCCATGTGGCCGACGGAGCTGTAGGCGATCAGCCGTTTGAGGTCGCCCTTGGCGCCCTTGCGGACGAGGGCGAGGCAGGCGAGCGACCCGTAGATGATGCCGACGGCGGCGAGAGCCGCGAGGTACGGGGCGAAGGTGTGCATGCCCTCGGGAGCGATCGGCAGCGCGATCCGCACGAAGCCGTACGTGCCCATCTTCAGCAGCACACCGGCCAGCAGCACGGAGCCGACGGTGGGGGCCGCGGTGTGCGCGTCCGGCAGCCAGCTGTGCAGCGGCCACAGCGGGGATTTGACGGCCAGTCCGATGCCGATCGCGAGCACCGCGACGAGCTGGACGGTGTGGCTGAGCTGGGACTTCGGGCCGTTGTCAGTGGCGAGTGCCACCATGTCGAAGGTGCCGGATTTCACGCCGATGAGGAGGAGGCCGAGCAGCATCACGACCGAGCCGAGCAGCGTGTAGAGGATGAACTTCCAAGCCGCCGCCTGCTTCTGCGTACCGCCCCAGCGGGCGATGAGGAAGTACATCGGGATGAGGACCATCTCGAAGGCCAGGAAGAACAGGACCAGATCGAGGACGGCGAAGGTGGCGAGGGTGCCGGACTCCAGGAGAAGCAGCAGGGCGACAAATGCCTTGGGTGACGGGCCCGCAGGCATCTTGAAGTAGCTGTAGAGCGCGCAGAGGAAGGTCAGCAGCGCGGTCAGGACGACAAGGGGGAGCGAGATGCCGTCGACGCCGAGATGGATGCGGATGTCGAGCGCCGGGATCCAGCTGATGTCGGTGGTGGCCTGCATACGGGCCGGGTGGTCGTGGTCGAAGCCGATCGCCAGCGCGACGGCCGCGGCGAGGACGACGCCGGTGACGGTGACGCCGTGGCGCAGGACAGCCTGGTCGGGACCGCGGCCCCGCAGGCCGGGGGGAGCGGGCAGCAAGGCGCCTGCCGCGCCCAGGAGGGGGAGCACGATGAGGGCCGCGAGGAGGATCTGCATAGCGGTGTGATTCATGGCTCAGGCTCCCGTGCCCGTAGCGACGAGGACGGCGGCGACGGCCAGCAGGAGCGAGCCCGCGAGCAGCGCGCCTAGGTAGGTCTGCACGTTGCCGGTCTGGGCGCGGCGGACGGCGGCCCCCAGCCAGCGGGGTGCGGTCCCGGCGGCGCGGACGTAGGTGTCGACGACCTCGCGGTCGAGGAAGCGGACGAGCGTGGCGGCGGCCCGTACGGGCCGGACGAACAGCGTGGAGTAGACGGTGTCGAGGTGGAAGCCGGCGGCCGCGTGGCGGTGCAGCGGGCCGAGCAGGAGCCGGCCGGGGTCGGCGTCCGGGGCGACGGCGGCCGCGCCGACGGGGGTGCGGGCGGCCATCGCGGTGGTGTGCCGCCAGGTCGCGTAGGTGACCAGGCCGCCGACGAGGGCGAGGCCGGTGCCCAGGACGGAGGTGGTGAGGGTCGGTGCGAGGGAGCGTCCGTCGAACCAGTGGGGCAGGAAGGGGGCGGCCAGGCCGAAGGCGGCGGTGGGGACGAAGAGGACCCACAGCACGGCGTTCATGGCGAGAGGCCGAGGGCCGCGGTCCGGCGCTTCGGGGCCGCTGCCCCGGAAGGCCAGCAGCCACAGGCGGGTGGCGTAGCCGGCGGTGAGGAGGGCGGCGATCAGCCCGGAGACCAGCACCGTCCAGCCGGCGGCGCCGGGGATGCCGTGTGCTTCACCGGTGGCGGCGTGCTCGGCGGCGCCGAGCACGGCTTCCTTGGAGAAGAAGCCGGCGAACGGCGGGATGGCGGCGAGGGCGAGCAGCGCGACGGTGACGGTCCAGTAGGCGTCGGGGATGCGCCGGGCAAGGCCGCCCATGCGGGACATGGCGGCCAGCGAATTGGTGCCGGCGGCGTGGATGATCACGCCGGCGCCGAGGAAGAGCAGGGCCTTGAACGCGCCGTGCGACAGGAGGTGGAAGACGGCGGCACCGCGGTCGCCGACGGCCAGTGCGCCGGTCATGTAGCCGAGTTGGCCGACGGTCGAATAGGCCAGTACGCGCTTGATGTCGTCCTGGGCCAGCGCGGCCAGACCGGAGCCGATCATGGTGATCGCGGCCATGACGGCGAGGACCACCATCGCCGCGGCGGAGGCGGCGAAGACGGGGAGGAGGCGGGCCACGACATAGACGCCGGCGGCCACCATCGTCGCGGCGTGGATGAGCGCCGAGACGGGCGTCGGGCCGGCCATCGCGTCCGGGAGCCAGGTGTGCAGCGGGAACTGCGCCGACTTGCCGGCGACACCGGCCAGCAGCAGCAGGGCGATCAGCGTCGGGTGGTCGAGGCCGTCCCGGGCCACCGAGCTGATGATGCCGGTGATGCGGAAGGTGCCGGTGTCGGCGGCCAGCGCGAAGATGCCGAAGAGGAAGGGGACGTCGCCGAGCTTGGTGACGAGGAACGCCTTGAGGGAGGCGGCGCGGGCGGCCTCGGTCTCCCAGTAGTGGCCGACGAGGAAGTACGAGCAGATGCCCATGACTTCCCAGCCGACCAGCAGCACCATCAGGTCGCCGGTGTAGACGACCAGCAGCATCGCGGAGGTGAACAGCGAGACCAGTGCGGCGTAGGAGGGGTAGCGCGGGTCGTCGCGCAGATAGCCGGTGGAGTAGATCTGCACGCAGGTCGCGACGACCCCGACGAGGACGGCGATCAGCGCGGCGAAGCCGTCGACGTGCAGGGCCAGGTCGATCGGGACGGAGCCGGTCGGGGTGAGCCGGGTGGCGACGTCGGTGGCCGTGCCGCCGCCCTGGCCGACGGCGACGGCGATGGCGAGCGCGGCGGCGGCGAGCGTCGGCAGGACGGCCAGCGGGCGGACGAAGCCGGGGGCGCGCCGACCGAGGAGCAGGCCCGCGGCCGCCCCGAGGAACGGCAGGAGGGGGACGAGGACGGCGGTGGTCGTGAGCGTCACGCGGTGGCCTCCGCCTTGGTGTCCGGCTGCGGCTGCGGCGGAACGGCGGCGTCCGCGTCGCCGGGAGTCTCGGCGAGGTCGCGCAGCCGGTCGATGTCTGCGGTGCCGCGGTTGCGGTGTACGAGCAGCACGATCGCCAGGCCGATGCCGATCTCGGCAGCGGCGACGGCGATGGTGAAGAGGGTCAGCGCCTGGCCCGCGTGCAGGGTGTCGCGCAGCCAGACGTCGAAGGCGACGAGGTTGAGGTTGACGGCGTTGAGCATCAGCTCGACGGACATCAGCATCAGGATCGCGTTGCGGCGGGCGAGCACGCCGTACAGGCCGGTGCAGAAGAGGAGGACGGCGAGGACGGCCGGGTAGGCGAGATGCATCAGCGCTGCTCCTCTCGCGGGGCGCGGGCCGTGGCTGCGCCGGGGGCCGGGGCGGCCGGCGGCGCTTCGGGGTTCCTGCGGGACAGCACGATCGCGCCGACCAGCGCGGCGAGCAGCAGGACGGACAGCGCTTCGAAGGGCAGCACCCAGTACTGGAAGAGGGTGCGCCCGGAGGCTTCGGTGCTGCCCTGGGCGGCGCCGCCCAGGGTGATCCAGGTGGCGCGGAAGGCGTCGACGACCACCCACACCAGGGCGGCCGCGGAGGCGACGGCGACGGCGAGCGCGGCCCGGCGGTTGCCCGAATCGGCGTCCGGGGAGCGGCCGATGGGGGCCTTGGTGAGCATCAGCCCGAAGAGGAGGAGGACGACGACGGAACCGACGTAGATCAGTACCTGCACCCAGGCGATGAACTCCGCCGTCAGCAGCAGGTATTCGACGGCGATGCCGCCGAGGGCGACGACCAGCCACAGGGCGGCGTGCACCAGCTGCCGGGTGGTGACCGTGATGAGGGCCGCGCCGAACGTGACGATGCCGACGAGGACGAACGCGATCTCCACGCCGGAGGGCGTCAGGAAGCCGTGGCTTGCGGCGGCGAGCGTCACGATCCCTCCTCGGGGGGCACGGCGGCCTGTGCCGCGGCCTCCTGGGCGGCGAGTTTGTCGGCCGCCTTACGGGCGGCCGCGAGTTCCTTGGGTTCCTCGGCCGCCGGGTCGAGCGCGGGCGGTTCGGGCACGGTCCACATCCACTCGCGGAGCTTGTCGCGCTCGTGGGTCAGCTCGTGGATGTCCGTCTCGGCGTACTCGAACTCCGGTGACCAGAAGAGCGCGTCGAACGGGCAGACCTCGATGCAGATACCGCAGTACATGCAGAGCGAGAAGTCGATGGCGAAGCGGTCCAGGACGTTGCGGCTGCGCTCGCGGCCTCCGGGGGCGGCGGGCGGCACCGTCTCCTTGTGGGAGTCGATGTAGATGCACCAGTCCGGGCATTCGCGGGCGCACAGCATGCAGACCGTGCAGTTCTCCTCGAACAGCCCGATGACGCCGCGGGTGCGCGGCGCGAGGTCGGGCTGGACGTCGGGGTACTGGGCGGTGACCGTCCGCTTCGTCATCGTCCGGAGGGTGACGGCCAGGCCCTTCGCCAGACCGGAACCGGGGAATCCGGACGTGCGCTGGTGCTGCTTGTCCGCGGCCATCAGGAGATCACCACCTTGATGACGCCGGTGAGGGCGATCTGAGCGAGGGCGAGCGGGATCAGGGCGGTCCAGGCGAGCTTCTGCAACTGGTCCTCGCGCAGCCGCGGGTAGGTGACCCGCAGCCAGATGACGACGAAGGCGAGGACCACGGTCTTCAGCACCATCCACAGCCAGCCGAGGCCCGCGGCGCCGAACGGGCCGTGCCACCCGCCGAGGAAGAGGACCGAGGTCAGGGCGCAGAGCACGACGATGCCCGCGTACTCGGCGAGCAGGAAGAGCGCGAACCGCAGGCCGGTGTACTCGGTGTACGCGCCGAAGATGATCTCCGAGTCGGCAACCGGCATGTCGAACGGCGGCCGCTGCAGCTCGGCGAGACCGGCCACGAAGAAGACCACTCCGCCGACGATCTGCCACGGCACCCACCACCAGTGGAAGCCCTCCAGAATGCCGGGCAGCGAGAGCGTGCCCGCCGCCATCGCGACCGAGGCCGCGGCGAGCAGCATCGGCAGTTCGTACGCGAGCAGCTGGGCAGCCGTGCGCAGGCCGCCGAGCAGCGAGAACTTATTGGCGGACGCCCAGCCCGCCATGATCGAGCCGAGGACGCCGACACCCATCACGGCGAGCACGAAGAAGATGCCCGCGTCGAGGTCACGCCCGACGGTGTGCGGCCCGAGCGGGATGGCGGCGAGCACCAGGAGGTACGGCAGCAGGGCGACGGCCGGCGCGAGCTGGAAGACCCGCCGGTCGGCGCCCGCCGGGACGATGTCCTCCTTCTGCGCGAACTTCACGCCGTCGGCGACCAGCTGCGCCCACCCGTGGAACCCGCCCGCGTACATCGGCCCGAGCCGGCCCTGCATGTGGGCCATGACCTTGTGCTCGGTCTGCCCGATGACCAGGGGGAAGACGAGGAAGGCGACGAAGATGGCGAGCAGGCGCACCACGATGTCGAGAACGTCGCTCATGGGGTGTCACCTCCTGCTGCCGGGTTCTGGTCCTGGTCCCGGGGTGCTTCGTCTGTGGAGCCGTCGGGCCGGGGGCCGTCCTTCGGGGCCGCGTCCTCCGGAGCACGTCGCGGCTCGCTCCGTTCCGGTTCGGAGGCGTCGCCTTCCGGTTTCGCCGCGCCCCGCTCCGGTTTCGCCTCGTCGCGTTGCGGTTCGGCGGAGGCCGGGCGCGCGTGGTGCCAGGGGGCGTCCCCGGACGTCGCGTCCTTGGCCGGGGCGGGAGCCGCCTTCGGCGCGTCCGGCGTCGTCGTCGCGTCCGGCGTCGTCGGCGCGTCCGGCGTCGTCGTCGCGTCCGGCGTCGTCGTCGCGTCCGGCGTCGTCGTCGCGTCGGGTGTCGTCGCCTCGCCCGCCGCCCGCTGGCCAGCCGAGCCCGCGCTCGCCGTGCGGGTACGCCGCGCCGGGCGCTCGCCCGCGGCCGCCGCACCGGCACCGCCTGCCGCACGGGCACCACCGGCCGCGCGGGCGCCTCCCGCCGCACGCGCACCGCGTGCGGGACGGGCCGGAGCCGGCGGCAACTGGCCCTTGAGCGGGCCCCATTCGTTCGGGTCGGGGACGCCGGGCGGCAGCATCTGCCGCCGCTTCGGGCCGCCGTGCTCGGATTCGCCCGGCTCCTTGGCGCCCGGCCACGCCTTGGCCACCCGCGCCGCCAGCACGAAGTCCTTGCGCAGCGGGTGGCCCTCGAAGCTGTCCGGGAGGAGCAGCGGTACGAGGTGCGGATGGCCGGTGAAGTCCACACCGAACATCTCGTGCGTCTCGCGCTCGTGCCAGGCGGCGCCCGCGTACACGTCAATGGCGGTGGGCAGCGCGGCGGCCTCGTGCGGCACGGTCGTACGGACGAGCAGCCGGCGGACGGTTCCCGGGCGGGACACGTCCGCCACGTGTGCGCAGACGCGGAAGCCGGTGCCGGGCTCGTCGACGGCGCTCAGCCAGTCGAAGTAGCGGCAGCCGAGGTCGTCGCGGGCGGCGGTCAGCGCGGCGGTCCAGCTGTCGGCCGGGACGTCCACGGTCAGCAGGTCGTACGCCAGCTCCGCGGTGGCTCCGGCGCCGAAGATCCGGCTCGCGGGCCGCGGCAGCCAGCCGACCAGGGGCTCTTCGGGCTGCCCGGCCGTCCCGTCCTGCTCCTCCGGCACCTCGGGCTGCTGCTCACTCATCGCGGGTCCTCCCCCGGCGTGCCGTCGGCCGGCGCCGGCGGTGCCACCAGGCCGCTGCGCAGCGCGGCCGCCGACGGGCCGGTGCGCGGCGCGCCGGACCCGGTCGCGTACCGCTCGCCCAGCGACTCGCGCGCGATCTTCTCCTGAAGCTTGAGGATGCCCTGCAACAGCGCCTCCGGGCGCGGCGGGCAGCCCGGTACGTACACGTCCACCGGGATGATCTGGTCGACGCCCTTGGTGACCGAGTACGAATCCCAGTAGGGGCCGCCGCAGTTGGAGCAGGCGCCGAAGGAGATCACGTACTTCGGCTCGGGCATCTGCTCGTACAGCCGCTTGACGGCGGGCGCCATCTTGTCGGTGACCGTGCCGGAGACGACCATCAGGTCGGCCTGGCGCGGGCCCGGCGCGAACGGGATGACGCCGAGCCGGATGAAGTCGTGCCGCGCCATGGACGCGGCGATGAATTCGATGGCGCAGCAGGCGAGGCCGAAGTTGAAGACCCACAGGCTGTAGCGGCGGCCCCAGTTGAGGACCACCTTCATCGGTTCGGGCGCGAGGCGGGCCAGCGTACCCAGGCGGCGCGGCATCGGCAGGTACTCCGGGGCGGGGCCCTCGGGACCGTTCGCCGGGCCTTCGGATGCGGGGGTCACGTCCATTCCAGGACGCCCTTCTTCCATGCGTAGAGCAGGCCGACGGTGAGGAAGCCGAGGAAGACGAACATCTCCACGAGCGTGACGCCGCCGAAGCCGGGGGCGGCGAAGACCGTCGCCCAGGGGAACAGGAAGATCGAGTCGACGGCGAAGATCACGTAGAGGAAGGCGTAGACGTAGTAGCGGACCTGGGTGTGCGCCCAGCCCTCACCGACCGGGTCCACACCGCATTCGTACGTCAGCAGCTTCTCGGGGGTCGGCACCACGGGCCGCAGCAGCCGCCCCGCCCCGAATGCCACGGCAACGAAGAGGACACCGACGACGGCGACGAGGCCGACGAACGAGTACCCCTGGAAATAGTCCGCGGCGCTGATGGTGCGCACGGTCGTGTCGTCCGGCACGTCCGCCCCTCGCTCCCTGACTGCGCTTGTTCAACGATTTCGACGATCTGTATACACGGAGTCTAGACGAGCTGATGCCCTGCCCCTTGGGCCGCCCGAGGGACGGGACACCCGGTGTCCGGTCGGCGGACGCGGCCGATCGGCACCCCGGACCTCAGACCCGGCCCGCACCGCGCGGGTCCGTTCCCCGCTCCCCGGGGTGCAGATGCCGCATCAGTACGTCGAGTTCCTGCCAGGCGTCTTCGCCCAGCGGGTAGTAGAAGCCCGCGGCGGCCGCCGGGCCGAGCTGTTCCGGGCGGCCGGACAGCGGTGCCCTGCGGGCACGGACGAGCCCCGTCTCGCGAACCGCTTCGCTGCCGAGCACGAAGGCCACCGGCCGGGGCGGCGGGTCGATCCGGGCGGGCACGCTCAGATCGGAGCGGGCGCTGCGGACCTGCGCGAGCAGGGACTCCAGGCCGTGCCTGGCCACCAGGCGCGCGGCCAGCGCGGGCAACGCGTCGAGCGGAAGGCCGGATGCCGGAGGGAAGCCGAGCGCGAAGGTGAGGTCCTCCTCGACGCCTTCGGCGGTGCGCCGTGCGTGCAGGGTGGCGAGGGCGGGCCTTGTGGGGTGCCCCACGACGACGAGCCGGGTGGGCTGCGGGGCGCGGTGTCTGACCAGGGCGGTCAGCTCGTGCCGTGACCAGGGGGAGGCGGCGGGTTCAGCGGTGCCCCAGCCGGCCGGCGGCGCGCCCGTGAGCTGCTGCCAGATGTCCTCCAGTGCGCCGCCGATGAGCAGGTCGTGATCGGCGGGGTGGTGGGTGCGCAGGGAGAGCAGCAGCTGGCGGCCGGGGTCCGCCGCGCTCGCGGGCGGGGCGGAACCCGGCGTCGTACGGCCAGGATCCGGTGCCACGTCCGACCCCGGCTCCGTCTCCGGGTCGGCGGACGTGCCGCGGACGTAGGGCGCCGCGAGCGTCCCGGTCGCCTCGAACTGCCCGTCCCGCCAGCGCACTTCGGATCCCGAGAGGCCGTCGTAGTATCCGCCCCGGCCGTCCTGGACGACCCAGCGGTTCGGCAGCCCTGACAGCATCGAGCGGACCGGCAGCGTGAGCCGGGTGCCGGGTGGCGTGACGATCTGGAGGGCGCGTTCCTCCCCCGCGGTCGCCCTGAAGGCGTCCGCCAGCCAGGCGGTCATGGCGATCAGCGGACGGTCGAGGATGATCACCGCAGTCCGGTCGGTGAGGACGTCCACCGCGGGCTGCGCGGCGACCTGTCCGGTGGCGGCCACGGCGTCCGGCACGGTCGTGCCGTACGCGTCGACGGCCGCCGAGCGCGGCCACACCGCACCGCCCAGCCGACCGACCAGGCGGCCGGCGATGACCCCCGCGAGACGGTCGGCGCCGGGCGCGCCGGTGGCCGCCCGTACCTCGGTCCACCACAGCGGCCCCTCGCCGAAGCCGTCGAATCCGGGGCCGAGCAGCCGCGCCGCCTCGCCCGCCGGGTGAACGAGGACGGGTGCCTCGATGGAGGCCAGCGGCCTGCCTCCGGCGTCCGACAGCTGGAGCACGGCGCCCTCGGACCCGGTGGACACCAGGGTGTCGGGGCCGCCCGCCATGAGTCCGGCCGCCACGCTCCACACGTCCGGCATCCGCTCCGTGAGGGCGATGACATCCGTCGTCATGCGTCGGTCCGTCCCTGTCGTTGCGTGCGGGGGCGTTCCCCGCCGGTGGGCTCGTCGTCGCGGCAGGTCGACGGCGCCGGACCGGCCGCCGGTGGTGCCGCGAGCGCCGTCTGGATCAGGCGGCTGCGCTCCCCGCGGCGTACGAAGGTGCCCCGTCCGGCCGGCTGGTCCGCGGGGTGGACGCCGGGGAAGAGCTGCCCCTCGCCCCGGTCCCCCGCCATCACCAGGGCGGACGCCCCGCTCTCCCGCAGCGTCATCAGGAACGGTTCGTACAGGGCGCGGGCGGCCCCGGCGCACCGGTGGGTGACGACGAAGTGCAGTCCGATGTCCGCCGCCGACGGCAGGTAGGGCAGGAACGGGCCCAGCGGCTGCGCTCCCGCCGAGGCGAGGACGTCGTAGTCGTCGACCAGCACCACGATCCGCGGGCCGGTGACGGACGCGCCGCCCGCCGCCAGCACCTCCGGCGGTACCGAGTCGTCCGGCAGCCGCTTCTCCAGCTCCTGCGCGATGGCGGCGGACAGGCCGCCCGCCAGCCTGGCGTTGTGCGCGTAGCCGCCGCGGTACTCCTCCGGCACGAGACTGTGCAGGCCGCGCCGCGGGTCCATGACGGCGAACACCAGCTCCTCGTCGCCGTACCGCTCGATCAGCCTGTGGGTCACCTGGCGCAGCAGGTTGGTCTTGCCGCACTCCCCGTCACCGAAGACGAGCAGATGCTGGTCGGCGCCGAACAGGTCGAGCAGCACGGGCCGGAGCGCCATCTGATCGAGGCCGAGCGGGATCCGGCGGGGTTCATCGGCCGCGCTCGGCAGCCGGGCGGCTGGCAGCCTCGCCGGCAGGACCCGTACGGGTGCCGCGTCCGCTCCGCTCCAGGCCGCGCGCACCGTACGGACGGCCTGTTCGGCGGCCTCGCCGAGGTCGTCGACCGTGCCGAGGGTGTCGATACGGGGCAGCGCCGCCTGGGCGACGCGCTTGCCCTCCGTCACCGCGCGGCCCGGTTCGTCCGGGGTGAGGGTGGCGGCCAGCTTGCGGCTGATCATGGACTCGCCGGGGTCGTTCAGCCGCAGCTCGATCTTGGTGCCGAAGGCGGACTGGGCGGCGATCCGCACATCGTTCCAGCGCAGCATGCCCGCCACGACGTGGATGCCGTAGCCGCTGCCGCGCCGGAGCAGATCGGCGACGGCCTCGTCCAGCGGGCCGAACTCCTCGCGCAGCTCGCCGAATCCGTCGATGACGAGCACGATGTCGGTGGACGCCAGGCCGGGCAGCCCGGTCAGCAGGCCGCGGGCCCGCATCCGCCGCAGCGCTTCCACCGAGTCGATGCCGTGCTCGCGGAAGAGGACTTCCCGCGCGGTCAGCATGGCGTGCACTTCTTCGACGGTGCGGGTGGCCCGCTCCCGGTCGGCGCGGCCCGCGATGCCGCCGACGTGCGGCAGTCCTGCCATGCCGGGCAGTCCGCCGCCGGCCAGATCGAGGCCGTAGATGCCGACGTCCTGCGGGGTGTGGGTGAGCGCGAGGGAGAGCATCAGGGTCCGCAGCAGGGTCGTCTTACCGCTCTGCGGGCCGCCGATGACGGCGAGGTGCCCGCCCGCGGCCGTCAGGTCGACCGTCCACGGGCCCTGCCACTGCCTGCCCGGGTCGTCCAGCACGCCGAGGGGAACCCGCAACGCGCCATCGGGCCGGCGCGCGAGCCGCATCCCCCGCCTGCCGTCCGTCTCCAGCGGGCCCGCCACGGCGTCCAGGGACACCGCCGCGGGCAGTGGCGGCAGCCAGATCTGCGGCACCGGCGGCGCCGCGCCGGCCAGTTGCCCGACCATCACCGACAGGAGAGTGGGGCCCGCGGTACGGCGCGCGGGCACGGGCTGTGTGCCGTCCGGACCGCCGGGCGGCGCGAGGGAGTTGTACGCGGGGTACGGGAGGACCACCGGCCGGTCGTCGGCGTCGTCCTGGCGCGCCGGGCCGTGGTGGGGCCCGGTGACGTAGCCGGCCTTGAACCGTTCGTAGTGGCTGGTGTCGACCTTCAGGTAGCCGAAGCCGGGGATCGGCGGCAGGTGGAAGGCGTCCGGGGTGTCCAGCACGGTGCGCGATTCGTCGGGCGAGAAGGTGCGCAGGCCCAGCCGGTAGGAGAGGTAGGTGTCGAGTCCGCGCAGCTTGCCGCTCTCGATGCGCTGGCTGGACAGCAGCAGGTGCACCCCGATCGACCGCCCGATGCGGCCGATCGACAGGAACAGGTCGATGAAGTCGGGCTTCGCGGTGAGCAGTTCACCGAACTCGTCGATCACGACGAACAGGTGCGGAAGCGGCTCCAGTTCGGGGCGCAGGCGCCGGGCGGCACGGTAGCCGGAAATGTCGGGGAGGTTCCCGGCGTCCTTGAGTACCTGCTGCCGCCGCGTGACCTCACCGGCCAGGCTGGTGTGGACGCGCTCGACGAGTCCTGCCTGGTTCTCCAGGTTGGTGATGACGCCGGCGACGTGCGGCAGTCCCGAGAACGGCGCGAAGGTGGCGCCGCCCTTGTAGTCCACCAGCACCATCGCGAGGTCCTCCGGCGGATGGGCGGCCACCAGGGCGAGGACCAGCGTGCGCAGCAGCTCGCTCTTGCCGGAGCCGGTCGCCCCGACGCACAGTCCGTGCGGGCCCATGCCCAGCTCGGCGGACTCCTTCAGGTCCAGCAGCACCGGCTCGTGACGGTCGTCGAGCCCGATGGGGACACGCAGGAACGCCTGCTCGCCCCGGGGCTGCCACAACTGCCGTACGTCCAGGGCCTGCGGGTCCTCGACACCCAGCAGCTCGGTGAAGTCCACCGGTCCCGACAGCGGGGTTCCGGCGGCGGCCGACTCCGCGGAAAGACGCAGCGGCGCCAGCATCCTGGCCAGGCCCGAGGCGCCCGCGGCGGTCACCGCGGACAGCGTGCCGTGCACGGCAACGGGCGGCCCCAAGGCGGCGCCCTGCGTCCCGGCGGGCCGGGCACCGGACGCCGCCGGATCCCGCAGGTCCGTCATGGTGACCTCGCCCGGCTCCCCGTCCGACACGGTGAGGCGCAGGCCGACCTCGCCGGGCTCGTCGGTCCGCTCGGCGACCGGATGCAGCACGGTCACCCCCATGTCCCGCAGCCCCACCGCCTCGTCGGGGCACGGCAGTTCGCGGGCCGCCTCCCCGTAGGAGTCGCTGACCACGAGCAGGCGCTTGGCCAGCCCCAGCGCGTCCTTTCCGGCCAGCCCGCGGCGCACCTCCGCCGCGTACGTGGCGCGCTGCCGCAGCTCGGCCGCGAGCCGGTCGCCCAGCTCCGCGGTGCCCGGAGCGATCCGGCGGGCGCTGACCGGGCCGTCCCACTCCTCCGGGTCCAGGACGTGCGGCAGCCACTTCGCCCACTCCCAGTCGGCCAGCCGCTCCCGGGGGCAGGCGATGGCGATGGCCACGTCGTCGGGTGCGTGCGCGGCCGCCGTCTGCACCAGGAGGGTGCGCACCGCCCGCAGCGCCGCCGCCCGCCCGCCGACGACGGTGACGTTGCCGGTACGGTCCAGCGGCACGGTGAGCGGCATCTCCGGCGCGGTGGTGAACCGCTCCTGCAGGCCCGCCGCTTCGTTGAGCATGAACGGGTCGGGCGGCGTCAGCACGCTGCTGCCCTGCCGTTCCACGGTGAGGAGACGTACCGGCACGGCGCCGGTACCGATGCGGACCTCCAGGAAGTCGGTGTCCGTCCGCCGCCGCTCCCACCGCCGCGCCGGGTCGCGCACCAGGTCGTACAGCGCCTCCGGCGGCGGCGCCAGCACCCGCGCCGCCTCCCGGCGCGCACGGTCCTCAGCGCCCAGCTCCTCGCGCAGCCCTTCCAGGTATTCCAGATAGTTCTCGCGCTGGGCACGCCGCTGCCGCTGGGCACGCCCGCGCTGCGAGAAGAGCAGCAGGACACCGCCCAGCACCGCCACGACCAGCACGATCGCGCCGAGCGCGGCGAACTGGCTGTTGCGCACGACGGTCATCATCACGACCGAACTGAGCACCCCCGCCATCGGCAGCAGCGACGTCGCGGCCGAGCCGGACTTGCCCTCGGGAAGGTTGGGCGGCGCCTCGATCCGCCGCTCCCCGGGGCCGGGGAGCGGACGGGTGGTACGCGCGGGACGGTGAACGATGCGGAGGGTCACCGGGGCGGCCCGGGGGTGGGGGGAGCGGCGGGGTGTACGGGAGGGGTGGGGGCGGCCGGGGGGTGGCCGGTGTACCCCGATGGGACGGGGGTCTCGGGAGCCTGGGGACAGAAAGCCGTGACCGTCTGCGGATAGGGATACGCCGGGGAAACCGCCGAGCCCCCTTGGGGCGTCGGGCTCCCCGGGGCCGTCGGCGGGGTTCCCCCGGCCGTATCGCGCTGTCCGGGGGGCGCGGGCCGGCCGCGGGAGACCGCGCGGTTCATCACCTCACCCGCGATCCGCGCCGCCGCCCGGAGCGTCCGTTCCCCGAGGAGTGCGGTACGGATGGCGCCCCCGGCCGCGAGGTGCCGGTCGTACGGGAGCGGCAGCACCGCCGCGCCGCCGGCGCCGAGATGCTCGGCGGCCCGCCGCAGATCGAGCCCCGTATCGGGCGCGCCGTGGCTGAGCACCACGACGGTCGTCGGCAGGATCCCGCGGTGCACGCCGCCCACCCAGTCCAGTACGGCGCGCGTGGCCACCACACCCTCCGGTGTCGCCGGCGAGACCAGCACCCGGGCCTGCGTGGTCACCAGGGCCGTACGCGCCACCTCGGCGGGCAGCGTCTCGCAGTCCACGACGGTGGTCGCGAAGTACCGGCGCAGCGAGGTCATCACGATCCGGTACGTATCGAGGTCCAGCCGGGTGCCGATCGCGCCCTGACTGCCGGGCAGCAGCCAGCCGCCGCCGGGGAACGGCAGCAGATACCCCGTCAGGTCCGTGATCAGCATCGACGGATCGACGATCTGCGCCAGGTCCGTGCCCGACCAGCGGACCTCCGTCGCGCCGAGCCGGTGCGGCAGCGTGCCGAGCGCCGGGTCGGCCTCGACGGCGAGCACCGGGTCGGCACGGTAGTGCGCGTAGGTCAGCGCCAGCAGGGCGGCGACGGTGGACTTGCCCGCGCCGCCCCGGATGCTGGACACCGCGATCTGGCGGCCGGTGGTGACGGGCTGCTGAATCGCGTACGCGGTCTCGGTGGCGGCGGCCGTCTCCGCGGCCGGCGACGACGCGAGGGCCCGCCGCACGGCCCGCCCCGCCCGCTGCACGACGGACTCACCGTGCCGCGCCTTGACCCGCAACGCATCCAGATCGGGCGGCAGAAGCGGCACGGAGACGGGGGTGGGTGACGGTGCGTGGACGCGAACTCCCGGGGCGGGGCGGTATATGGGGGTTTGAGTTGCGGGGGCGGGGGGTGGCGCGTGAGTTGGGGGTGCGGCCTGGGTGGGCAGCGTGACGTGGGTGGAAGGTGGCGGCACGGCCGGGCCGGAGGGTGGGGGCTGCGGTGCGGAGGGTGGTTGGGGCATCGGGTGCTGGGCCGCTGATGGCTGCGGGGGAGGGTGCGGGGCCAACAACTGCTGCGGGGACTGGAGTTGCTGTCCGGGAGCCGGGGCGGCGGCCGCCGGGGCGGACGGCTGCGGGGCGGACGGCTGCGGGGCGGACGCCGTCACCACCGCAGGCTGCGGAACAAGCGGCCCGGCAGCCGGCTGCGGACCGGGCGGCGCAACCGGAGGCGGGTCGAAAGGCGAACGCGCCTCCTGCACCGTTGGCGTCTCCCGCCCCCTTCGCTCCTGCGCCACCCGGCCCTGCGCCTCGCCCTGCGCAGAGGCCCCGGCTCCGCCTCCCTCGACCCCTCCACCGGTTCCTCCCTCGCCGACTCCGGCCATCGCCCGGGGATCCGCTCCGGCCGTCATCGTTCCCCCGCTCAACTCCCGCAGCAGATCGCGCTGCCACTCCATCGGGCTTGCGCCGGCCGGACCCGGTACGTCCGGCACCGGCGCCTCCGGGCCTGCCGCAGGCCCGGCCGTCTCATGGCTCTCCGACATGGGTGCTCCGCCGCCCTTCCAGCTCAGAACGTGTGCAGCAGACGGCCGTAGACCCCGAACGCGCCGAGCGCGACCGGGAACAGCGCCACCACTCCGACGGACTCGACCAGGTTCATCACACGGCGCAGCCGCACCCGTATGTGCTCGGGCACCCGCACCGCGAGCACCGCCAACGGCAGCACCGCCAGGAGGCTCAGCAGCACCAGGGCACCCGTGGGATCTCCGGAACTCGCGGCCCACCGGAGCAGCAGCCCGACACCCACCGCCGTACCGGCCGCCAGCAGGGCGATGACCTCCAGCGCCAGGGGATACGCCCGCGCCCGGGAGAACAGCACCACGCACACCAGCAGCGCGGCGGCCGTCGCCCACCCGTCATCCGCGCCGGCCGCCAGGATGCCCGCCGCGCCCGCCGATACGGCCATGGCCACCGTGGCCAGCGCGAGGCCACGGTGCGTCGCGCCGAGCGCCGTTGCCACCTGATGCCGACTCACCGGGGTGCCGCCGGAACGCTGGTCGTCGAGCCGGGTCAGGCCCGCCGCCATCAGCGCGAGCCGGGGCAGATACCCCAGGGCCAGGACCGCCACCACACCGAGCGCAACTCCCGTACGGGGCACGTCGGTCACCGCGAGACCGGCCTCCCACGCGCCCACGGCGAGCCCGACCGTCGCCGCGCCGATGAGGCCGCCGCGGCCCAGTCCCGTGCAGAGGCCGAGCAGGGCGAGGGTGGCGGCGACGGTCAGTCCGACCGCGGCCAGCCGCGCCGGGCCCGTCGAGGCTGCCTGCCACGACGCGAGCGCGCCGACGGCGCCCGCCGGCACCAGCAACGCGGTCCCGAGCGCACGCCGCTTGAGCAGCCCGCACACCGCACCGGCGGCCGCCGCGAGTCCCCCGATGACGCCGAGCCAGAGCGCGGCGCGGGCCGGCCCGTACCAACCGGCCGCGCACACCCCGGCGGTCAGCGCCAGCAGCACGCTCGCGGTGCCCGCCGTCCACGTCCGGCTCCGGTCGCCCCACCGCCAGGCGCGGATGTCGAGGTCTTCCGCCACGTCATCGGTCGCGTCGTGCACCACCGGCGCGGCGGGCGTCTCGTGCTCGCGGACCAGCCGCAGCACGGCGCCGTCGGGCACCTGCGCCGACGCCAGCGAGTCGTCCTGGGCGAGCACCGAGCCGCCGGCGGTGACCAGCCGGCGCAACACCGGTGCCGTGCCCGGCCGGTCGTCGAGCAGCCGCAGGATGTCGGGCAGCAGCACACCGATCGGCTCCTGCGCCGGCAGCACGAGATCGACCCGCCGCCGCTCCCCCACCAGGGTCACCCGGCTGAGGGAGGCCCGCTGCCCCGCCCCCGCCGCGGCCGCATCCGTATGCACACTCACCATGCCGACGCCGCCCCTGTGTTGCTGCCGGAAGGCACCACGGGACGGCTGTCGCCGGGCACCACGCCCGTCGTGCCGGAACCGCCTGCCCACTTCCCCGCGATGAACGACCACCCCACACACCCGGCACACACCACGGCCGCAAGGGCGATGCTCCCGAAGACCTTCCCCAGATTCTCGTCCAGGCTCCGCCGCGTCCGCTGTCCCCCGAACATCAACGCGTCCCGCAGTCTCCGCCGCCGCACGGAAACCGACTCCAACAACTGACTGTCGTAATCCCGCGCCATCGCCCCTCCCCGTTCCCTACCGCAACACGATACGGGGCCCCTCCGACACCGCCCTCCCCCTCCATCTGCTCACCGGCCACCCTCCCCCTGCCCGCAACACCTCCAGCCGCACATACGGGGACAGACAGGGGTTTTTCCACTTACCAAGTCCATACCCGACACCTCACGGGGCCGTGCGCGGCAGCAGCCCCCACCTCCCTCCGCGCTCACGCAGCCATCGCGCCAGGGAATCCCCACCCAGTTCCCGCGGGGCACCACCCTCCACATAGCGCACGGGCCCGAATACCGCCCCGAAGACACCTAATCACTGAGGCGCTCCGCAGACGCCACCGAATCCGTAAACCGACAGGGGCCCGACACCCTGGGATGCCTGAATTCACACCCTGGCCACCTCACTGCCGATGGACACGAAAACATTCCACTAGCTCACCCGGAACAGATCACCTTAAAGTGTCCACCATCCAACCAGACAGAGACGCCAAAATCACCCACAGCACTTCGAATTAAACCGACGGGACGGGCTGATCAACATCACCAGAACAGAGGTGTCGATAAATCACAGCAAGGTACTCATACAAAGACTCCTCATTCTCGAACTCGATTGACGTGAGGCTTTCATATTCACCTACCGAAACACTGTGGTTCTTCAGCGCTTCACTGAACCCTTGAAGGATCGCTTCAATATAGTCTGGATTGAACGAATGCAGCGTCTCGTACAAACCATCCTTCGTGTCGTAAGCACCTTCAAGGTCAAGATAGGTCTCAATGAAACGCTTAGCTTGTCTATTCACTGCACACTTCCTCCTTAAGGGTGCCGACCGGGCGCATGATTAGGGTACATCGTATGCAGAAAGTAGCCGCGCCCTGCACGATACTTATACACGGCCTTGATGGTTCCACCTTCGAAATCGATGGGGAGGAACTCCCGAGGATTGCCCGGGTCTCGATAGAAGCCGGAGAGCCTCTTGTACCCGTCAGCACCCAGCACGTCAGAAATGGCAACATCATGATCCGGCGGATGGCCATTCTCAGAAATGTAATTGCGATAGTAGCGGTCGACGCTGACCATGTCTTCCGCCCTGTCGAATCGCGTCGCACAACCCCCCACCCGATGCACTCGTCCAGTAACTCCGTCCGTCGTCGTGCCAGTCAACGGATCGACATTATTCTCGGATTTCACATGCCCAACATTGGGTGACGCCGGTCCATAAAGTTTCAGTTCACCATTTGCATCCGTCTGAGCTGTACCCAGGCGCAATTTCAACTCGTCATCAGTGGCAGTGAGATGCCTGCCAGGCGCGTGCCCCTCCCCACCCTTCCTGTCATCGAGTTCGTCAATTCGATCGTCGACAGCCTGACGGTCAATGACTTTGCTGTGATCTGGCTGCCCAGGCCCCTCGCCGAGGACATCGTCCTCCGGCGGATCAAAGGCGTGCGGTGCACGCCCGCCGCCCCCGGAAGAGTGCGCATGCGCCGTGTTCTCCTCGCCGGTGGCGCCAGGGTGGCCTTGGCCCGGCCGACTGGACACCTCATGACTTCCACGGGATGAAGGAGCAGCGGCTTCGCCGATCGTGTGGTGGGACTCCTGTCCGCTCCCCTGATGATGCCCGTGACTCTCCCGAGAGAATTGCATACGGCCCCCGTGCTCGGCATCCGACGCCGCCGTCAGCCCATCCGACTGCTTGTGACCCGAGATCTCCGATTGCACACGATCAGCGCCGGCCACCACCAATTCGCGTTCCGCAGGCACCACGTTCTCGTTGTATGCCGTCGCCCGCTCATCCCCCAAACGCCCCCGGTCCTCCGCCGAAAGCTCACCCGGGGCATCGGAGTGTTTCTTCGGGGTGCCGTTCGCGTCCACCACTTCGCCGTCGTGGGTGAGGTACGTGTTCCGGTCGTACTCGACCGTGTTCGGGGGGAGTTGATCGGTGCCTTCGGGGAGGTGGACTGCGGATGTGCCGGGAGGCAGGTCGATGAGGGGGCCGTGGGGGGTCGGTGGGGCGGTGGTCGCCATGGCGTGGCGGAGGTGTTCGAGGGCGGTGCCGGCCTTGACGGAGGTGAGGGCGGTGCTGAGGGCGGTGTCCAGCTTGGTGAAGGCGGCTGCGGCGCCGACGGCTGTTGCCAGGTGGGTGGCCGGGTCGAGGATGCGGCCGGTTTTGCCGACCGTGCTCGCGATCCGGGCCGCCTTCGCCGCCGCTCCCGTGCCCGATGCGGCCGCTGCGCCGCCCGCGCCTGCGGTGGCGAACGTGGTCAAGACGCTGAAGACGGTTCCGCCGGCCGCCCGGCCGCTGTTCTTGTCCCATTCATCCCAGGCGACCAGCCCCTTGGCCATGTCGCGGAACGCCTTTTTCTGTTCGTTGTCGCCGTTGCCGCCGCCGATCGTCTGCGACAGCAGCCAGTCGAACGGCCAGACGGTGTACTGGCCCAGGCCGCCGACCGCGTTCGCCAGGCCCTTCCAGGACGCGCCGAACGCGTCGCTCCACGGGTTGAGGAGCGTGCCCAGACCGTTGAGCGTGCCCCAGATGCCGTCGACGGCGAAGCCGTCCCAGACGAATTCCTTGGTCCAGTGGGCCACCGCGCGCGGGTCGTACCAATGGCGCCTGGTCTCAACGGCCGTGCCCCAGGGGGTTTCTGCCGCGGACAGCATGGCGTCCTTGGTCAGGCCGTAGGTGTGGGCCTTCTCCGTGCCGTCGCCGAGGCTCCAGTGCGTGCCGTCGACCAGGGAGGTGATGGTGTTCGCTGCCGCCACCTCGGCCGCCCAGAACGCCTGGACCGTGGAGGAGACGTCCTGGACCAACTCCCGGTTCAGCGCCACCTTCGCGTCGTTGTACTGCCAGTCCTCGTCCGCCTTCGCGTCGGCGGCGAAAACCGCCGCCGATTCCCTGAGCCGCTTCAGCCTGGCGACCAACGGGCGTACCTCGGACGCGAATCCGTCCAGGGCCGAGCCCACTTTTTCCAGGTCGTCCGCGAAAGCGTCCGCCTTGGCCGCGACCGGTGCGGTCGTGGCGAACAGCTGATCCGCCTCCGGCGCCGTGTAATACGCCCGCAGCCCCTGGAAACCTGAGTGAATGTCCGCGCCCTTACCGCGAATCGCCCCGGCTTCCTTCTTCAGCGACGCGGCGCTTGCTTCGAGCCGCTCCAGATCTCCGGTGTACTCCGGAATACCCGACGGATCGATATGGTCGGCAGAACTCATCCGACAGCCCCCCTGTTGCTACTTCCGGTTCCCGGCGCCGCCGTCCGAGCCGTCGGCGCCGTGCCCGTCGTGGCCGTTGGCCGGCACATGGAGATCGGGCGCCCCCAGGGCCTTGTGCAGCGTCGCGTTGGCCTTCATCTCGCCGTCGCCCTCGATGTACTGACGGGCCGCATCCGCCGCGCCGTCCACGGACTTGACCGTACGGGCCACCAGGAACGTCAGATCGCGCTGCGTCTTCTGGGCGAACTCGCCCAGTGCCGCGGCCAGCAGCCCGCCGGGGGCGGGTGCGCCGTCCGGCCCCGGCTTCCCGGCGGGTGCCTCGTCGCCGGCGCCCCTGAGCGTGCCCGCCGCCTGTGCCGCCTTCAGCAGATCCCCTTCGGGGCCGCCGTACGCAGCGATCGTGTCGCCCAGTTCCCGCGCCGCCCGGCCGGTCTTGTCCAGTACGTGCTGCACGCCCGAAGGCGTGAGGTCCCACCCCGTCATACCCACCCCGTCATGCCCGCCCGCTCGCGTCCCGCCCGCTCGTGTCCCGCCCGTTCCACTGTTCCTGGACGGGTCAGCCGATGCCGTCGACGGCGGCCTTGGCCCGCTGCAACGCCGCCTGTGCCGTGCCGTCGTTCTTCTCCAGCGTCGTCCGCAGCAGATGGATGATCGAACGCACCTCACCGGCCGTCCGGTTCCATCGCTGCTCAGCGCCGTGGTACTGCTCAGCGACACCGTCCGCGGTGAAGTCCGCCATCGCCGCCTTCACCTGGCGGTCCCGCTCCCCGATCAACGATTCCAGTCGCGCGATCACCGACTGGATATTCGTCTGGGACTCTCCCGAAGCGCCGGTGTCATAGCTCCGCCGGTCCGCGCCAGCCGTCATGTGCGCCGTCCTCCCCGTGTGGCCGACGGCCGCCGGAGCAGCCACCGTGACGTTTCCAACTGCCGCCTGTGTGCGGGCAGTCCGTATGCGGTCGGGCTCAGCGGCCCGAGAATCGCGCCGCGTCGAAATTCGCCGAGGCCATCGACTGCCGGGCATTGTCGGCGGATTCGTGCTCGCCCGCGACGAAAGCCCCGTCCATTCCCTTCTGGCCGCCCAGGATCGACCGCAGTGCGCCGTTCAGCGATGCGGCGATCTCATCCGCGTTCCGCTTGAAGTCGTCGAACGCCGTCCTGCCCGCGCCGTTGAATTTCCCCTCCAACGGTTCCGCGGCCGCCACCAGTTGCCTGACCAGCGCACCGAGGTCCTCCGAAGACCCCTGCGTCTGCCCGGTCAGGGTCGACAGCGTCCGGCTGCCCATGTCGAACTTCATCCCCACGGCTGTTCCCTCCCCGTTACCGCGTTCCCGCACAGGCCCGGGGCCGCCGCGTGCCGCGCCCGGTCCACCCGATGCCCCAAAGGTAGGGAAAACCCCACCCCCGTCACCCTACGTTCCCCATGGCCCCGGAGCCCGTGGCCGGGCAGGCTGGGGGCATGAGCGACAGATCCCAGGTCAGTACCGGTGCCGATGTCCGTGAGGGCGCGTCGCCTCCGCCGCCGCGTGCGGCGCTCAGTGGGGGGACCTGGCGGGAAATCGGGTACCTGTTGGCCAATTTTCCGCTGGGGGTGTTCGCGTTCGCCGTCGTGACGGTGTGGCTGGTGCTGGGGATCGGGCTGTCGGTCACGGTGATCGGGCTGCCGCTGCTGGCCGTGGGGCTGCTGGTGTGCCGGCAGTACGGGAAGCTGGAGCGCGCGCGGGCGCGGGTGCTGCTCGGGGTGCGGGTGCCGGAGCCGAGTCCGGCGCGGGCCCGGGACGGGGGGTTCTTCCCGTGGCTGTGGATGCGGCTGACGGACCCGGTCGCCTGGCGGCACGCGCTGTTCGCGGTCGTCCGGCTGCCGTGGGCCGTCCTCACCTTCGCCGTCGTGTTCGTCTCGCTCTTCGTGGGCTGGCCGGCGCTGCCGTGGGTGGCGCGCTGGCTGTCGAACGTGGACCGGGCGATGGTGCGCGGGCTGCTGTCGCCGTCCGACGAGCTGGAGCGGCGGATCGCCGAGCTGGAGTCGGACCGGATGACGGTGACGGACACGGCGGCGGCGGATCTGCGGCGGATCGAGCGGGATCTGCACGACGGCGCGCAGGCCCGGCTCGTGGCGCTGGCCATGGGGCTCGGGCTGGCGAAGGAGAAGCTGCTGGAGGACCCGGACGCGGCGGCGGTGATGGTGGACGAGGCGCACGGTGAGGTGAAGCTGGCGCTCCAGGAGCTGCGGGATCTGGCCCGTGGCATCCATCCGGCGATCCTCACCGACCGCGGGCTCGGCCCGGCCCTGGTCTCCCTGGGCGGGCGCTGCACGGTTCCGGTCACGATCTCGGTCGAGCTGTCCGAGCGCCCGGTGGCCGCCATCGAGGGCATCGCCTATTTCACCGTCTCCGAGCTGCTGCAGAACGTCTCCAAGCACAGTGCGGCACGGTCGGCTTCGGTCGAGGTGTGGCGGTCCGGTGCGCGGCTGCTCATCCGGGTGGAGGACGACGGGCGGGGCGGTGCCCGGCTGGACGGCGGGAGCGGGATGGCCGGGCTCGCGGAGCGGCTGGAGTCGGTGGACGGGCTGTTCGTCCTGGATTCGCCCGAGGGCGGGCCGACGCGGGTGACGGCGGAGCTGCCGTGGCGCGGGAGGCCGTGAAGGGCGGGGTGCGTACCCGGGCCGTGCGCCCGTCCGTCGTCCTCCGCCGCGCCCGGCCCCGGGGCGGCAGGGCTGTCCGGGCACCGCAGGCAGTGGGGGCAGAGGAGCGTGGTCCGGCAGGTCCGGACGGCTCCGTCCGGTGACGTTTCGACGGCGCACCGGTGATCACGTAGCCGGATACGGCAGAACGGAAACGAGACGATGGATTCCGCATACGCACCACAGGCTGCTGCCTCCCGTGTGCCGATCGGGCTGCGTGCGCCGTTCTCGGGGCGCACCTGGCGGGAGTTCCTCTACCTCTTCATCAGCCTCCCGATCGCCATCGTGATGTTCACGTACGCGACGGTGGTGATCTCGCTCGGCGCCGGCCTGCTGGTGACGTTCCTGGGCATCCCGCTGTTCGCGGGCGGGCTGGCCGGCGCCCGTGCGCTGGGCGGTATGGAGCGGGCGCGGGCCCGCACGCTGCTGGGCGTGACGGTGGCCGACCCGGCACCGCCGCGCGCGGCCAAGCCCGGTCTGATGCCGTGGATCGGCGGCGTCCTCAAGAGCGGGGCCTCCTGGCGCCACCTGCTCTACTGCATGCTGCACTTCCCGTGGGCGGTGTTCGCCTTCGTCTTCTCCGTGACGTTCTGGGTGCTCGGCTGGGGGCTGCTGACCTATCCGCTGTGGCACTGGGTGTTCCCCGCCTATGCCGGCCGGCCGGGACTCCAGATGTGGGGCGACGGCGCGGGCCACGGCTTCTACCTCTCGTCGTCTGCCGGGATCTGGGGCACCAGCGGGATCGGGCTGCTGCTGGTGTTCGCCGGGCCGTGGGTGATCCACGGTCTGACGCAGCTCGACCGCGTCCTGGTCCACGGCCTGCTCGGCCCCTCCCCGCTCGCCAGCCGGGTGTCGGAGCTGGAGAGTGACCGGGGCGTGGTGGTCGACACCGCGGCCGCCGACCTGCGGCGCATCGAGCGGGATCTGCACGACGGCGCGCAGGCCCGGCTGGTGGCGCTGGCCATGGATCTGGGGCTGGCCAAGGAGAAGCTGGCCGAGGATCCGGAGGCCGCCGCGAAGATGGTGGACGAGGCGCACGGCGAGGTGAAGACGGCGCTCCAGGAGCTGCGGGATCTGGCCCGTGGCATCCATCCGGCGATCCTCACCGACCGCGGGCTCGGCCCGGCCCTGTCGGCACTCGCCGCGCGCTGCACGGTGCCGGTGACCGTGACCGTGGACCTGGACCGCCGGCCCGCCGCCGCGATCGAGGGCACCGCGTACTTCACCGTCTCCGAACTCCTGCAGAACGTGTCGAAGCACGCCCGCGCCACCAGCGCCACGGTGGACGTCTGGCACTCAGCGGACCGGATCGTCCTGCTGGTCACGGACGACGGCCGGGGCGGCGCGGGCACGGTCGCGGGCAGCGGCCTGGCCGGCCTCGCCGACCGCCTCGCCGCCGTCGACGGCCTGCTGGCCGTCGACTCGCCCAACGGCGGCCCGACCGCCATCACGGCCGAACTGCCCTGGCGGTCTTAGCCCTGCAAACAAGGCGGGCGCGCCCCCCGCGCCCGCCACACCATTCCCCCCTCGTACGCCCCACCCCGCGCTCCCTCCTCCCTCGCCTCTCCGCCCTCTCCCCTTCCGCGTCCGGATGCTGGGATGCTGGAGTCCTGGAGGACGTCCCTGACGGCGTCCCGGAGGGTGCAGAGCGCCGGGTGGGGTTCGATGATGCGGGGGGTTTCGAGCGTGGAGGACACAGTGCGGGTGGTCATCGCCGAGGATTCGGTGCTGCTCAGGGAGGGTCTGACGCGGCTGCTGACCGACCGCGGGCACGAGGTCGTGGCGGGGGTGGGGGACGCCGATGCGCTGATCAAGGTGATCGGCGAGCTGAACGATGCCGGCGAGCTGCCGGACGTGGTGGTGGCGGACGTGCGGATGCCGCCGACGCACACCGACGAGGGGGTGCGCGCCTCGATCCGGCTGCGCCGCGCGTATCCGGACCTGGGCGTGCTGGTGCTCTCGCAGTACGTCGAGGAGCAGTACGCGACGGAGCTGCTGGCCGGTTCGAGCCGGGGCATCGGCTATCTGCTGAAGGACCGGGTCGCGGAGGTGCGGGAGTTCGTCGACGCCGTGGTGCGGGTCGCCGAGGGGGGCACCGCGCTGGATCCCGAGGTGGTCGCGCAGCTGCTCGGCCGCAGCCGTAAGCAGGACGTGCTGGACCGCCTGACGCCGCGGGAGCGTGAGGTGCTGGGGCTGATGGCCGAGGGGCGGACGAATTCGGCGGTCGCCCGGCAGCTGGTGGTCAGCGACGGGGCGGTGGAGAAGCACGTCAGCAACATCTTCCTGAAGCTGGGCCTGTCGCCGAGTGACGGGGATCACCGTCGGGTGCTCGCCGTGCTGACCTATCTCAACTCCTGAGAAATCTGACGCGGCGCCGGACGCGCAGGCCGGGGCCTTTTCGGCCAGGGCCCAAGACTTTGGTCCTAGAACCTTTTGAGGAGGTCGGGAGCGCCATGGAGAAGGAGGGGTAAAGCCGCTATTCCGTGACAATCTCCACCGAAATGTCGTCTCATGAAGACGTCCATCATGTGATCGACCCAGGGAAGGCGACCCTTACCCCCGTACGATGGCGAGGGGACCACCGGTCGGCACGACACGTCCCGAGCCCTGCCGCAAGGCGGGGAGCCTTACGCCTCTAGGGAGGTCCGAAGCAGTGACCAGCCAGGTCAACAGCACAGCCGAGCAGGCCGACGGAGCACTTGTCGGGGAACAGCGCACTACCGGTGAGGGCGGCGGCGGTAAGGAAGTCCGGCGTCTGGACCGGGTGATCATCCGGTTTGCGGGCGACTCCGGCGACGGTATGCAGCTCACCGGTGACCGGTTCACGTCCGAGACCGCGTCGTTCGGTAATGACTTGTCGACGCTGCCGAATTTCCCTGCCGAAATCCGGGCACCGGCCGGCACTCTGCCCGGTGTTTCCAGTTTTCAGCTGCATTTCGCCGATCACGACATTCTTACCCCCGGGGATGCGCCGGACGTTTTGGTGGCGATGAATCCGGCGGCGCTGAAGGCGAATCTCGCCGATGTCCCGCGCGGGGCGGACATCATCGTCAACACCGATGAGTTCACCAAGCGCCCGATGGCGAAGGTCGGTTACGCGGTCAGCCCGCTGGAGGACGGGTCGCTGGAGGCGTACCACGTTCATCCGGTGCCGTTGACGACGCTGACGATCGAGGCGCTGAAGGAGTTCGGCCTGTCCCGCAAGGAGGCCGAACGCAGCAAGAACATGTTCGCGCTGGGCCTGCTGTCGTGGATGTACCACCGTCCGACGGAGGGCACCGAGAAGTTCCTGCGGGCGAAGTTCGCGAAGAAGCCGGCCATCGCCGAGGCGAATGTGGCGGCGTTCCGCGCGGGCTGGAACTTCGGCGAGACGACGGAGGACTTCGCCACGTCCTACGAGGTCGCCCCGGCGACGACGGCGTTCCCGGCCGGCACCTACCGCAACATCTCCGGCAACCTCGCACTGTCCTACGGGCTGATCGCCGCGGGCCGCCAGGCGGACCTGCCGCTGTACCTCGGCTCGTACCCGATCACGCCGGCGTCCGACATCCTGCACGAGCTGTCCAAGCACAAGAACTTCGGTGTGCGCACGTTCCAGGCGGAGGACGAGATCGCCGGGATCGGTGCGGCGCTGGGGGCCGCGTTCGGCGGTGCGCTGGCGGTGACGACGACGTCGGGCCCCGGTGTGGCGCTGAAGTCGGAGACCATCGGCCTGGCCGTCAGCCTCGAACTGCCGCTGCTGATCGTGGACATCCAGCGCGGCGGCCCCTCCACGGGCCTGCCGACCAAGACCGAGCAGGCCGACCTGCTCCAGGCGATGTACGGCCGCAACGGCGAGGCCCCGGTGCCGATCGTGGCGCCCCGCACACCGGCCGACTGCTTCGACGCGGCCCTGGACGCCGCCCGGATCGCGCTCACCTACCGCACGCCGGTCTTCCTGCTCTCCGACGGCTACCTCGCCAACGGCTCCGAGCCCTGGCGGATCCCCGACGTCGAGGACCTGCCGGACCTGAGCGTCCAGTTCGCCTCCGGGCCCAACCACCAACTGGCCGACGGCACCGAGGTGTTCTGGCCCTACAAGCGCGACGAGGCCACCCTCGCCCGCCCCTGGGCGGTGCCGGGCACGCCGGGCCTTGAGCACCGTATCGGCGGCATCGAGAAGCAGGACGGCACCGGCAACATCTCCTACGACCCCGCCAACCACGACTTCATGGTCCGCACCCGCCAGGCCAAGATCGACGGCATCGACGTCCCCGCCGTCGAGACCGACGATCTCTCCGGCGAGGCCAAGGTCCTCGTCCTGGGCTGGGGTTCGACGTACGGGCCGATCACCGCGGCCGTCCGGCGGGTGCGCAACGCGGGCGGGCACATCGCGCAGGCCCACCTGCGCCACCTCAACCCCCTCCCCGCCAACCTCGGCGAGGTCCTGGCCCGTTACGACACGGTGATCGTGCCGGAGATGAACCTCGGGCAGCTCGCCACCCTGCTGCGCGCCAAGTACCTCGTCGACGCGCGCTCGCACACCCAGGTCAGCGGAATGCCGTTCAAGGCCGAGCAGCTCGCGGAGGTCTTCCAGGAGGCCATCAAGGAGGCCGTCAATGACTGAGACGATCGCACAGGGGCCCACGCAGCCGACCGCCCTGTCGCTGGTGCCCAAGGCCGAGGCCAAGCAGTCCATGAAGGACTTCAAGTCCGACCAGGAAGTGCGCTGGTGCCCCGGCTGCGGCGACTACGCCGTCCTCGCCGCCGTCCAGGGCTTCATGCCCGAACTCGGCCTGGCGAAGGAGAACATCGTCTTCGTCTCCGGCATCGGCTGCTCCTCCCGCTTCCCGTACTACATGAACACCTACGGGATGCACTCCATCCACGGCCGCGCCCCGTCCATCGCCACCGGCCTGGCCACCTCGCGCCGCGACCTGTCCGTGTGGGTGGTCACCGGCGACGGCGACGCCCTGTCCATCGGCGGCAACCACCTCATCCACGCGCTGCGCCGCAACGTCAACCTCAAGATCCTGCTGTTCAACAACAGGATCTACGGCCTGACCAAGGGCCAGTACAGCCCCACGTCCGAGGCCGGCAAGATCACCAAGTCGACGCCGATGGGCTCACTCGACGCGCCGTTCAACCCGGTCTCGCTGGCGCTCGGCGCCGAGGCGTCCTTCGTGGCCCGCACCGTCGACTCCGACCGCAAACACCTCACCTCGGTGCTGCGCGAGGCGGCCGCCCACCCCGGTACGGCGCTGGTGGAGATCTACCAGAACTGCAACATCTTCAACGACGGCGCCTTCGAGGTCCTCAAGGACAAGGAGAAGGCCGAGGAGGCCGTCATCCGCCTGGAGCACGGGCAGCCGATCCGCTTCGGCGCCCTCGCCCCGGACGGCTTCGGCTCCAAGGGCGTGGTCCGCGACTCCGTCACCGGCGACCTCAAGGTCATCGACGTCACCGAAGAGGGCACCGGCGGCGTGCTGATCCACGACGCCCGCAACCCCTCCCCCACCACCGCCTTCGCCCTCTCCCGCCTCGCCGACCCCGACACCCTCCACCACACCCCCATCGGTGTCCTGCGCAACACCGAACGCCCCGTCTACGACACCCTCATGGCGAACCAGCTCGACGCCGCCACCGAACAGCAGGGCAAGGGCGACCTCGGCGCACTGCTCGCGGGCAACGACACCTGGACGGTTGTCGGCTGACACCCCGGCCGTCCGGCCACGGCACGGACGGCTCCACAGGCACCCTCCCGGACGCCCCGCCTGTCATGACCGTATAGCGATACGGACATGACAGGCGGGGCGTCCGGCGCTACCTTCACAGGGTCGATGCCGAGGCAGCAGCACCGGGAGGGCCGCCCTTTGGACGCTCGAAGCACGCAGCGCACCGGACTCGCCTACGGCTTCGCCGCCTACGGCATGTGGGGCCTGCTGCCGCTCTACTGGCACCTGCTGGACGCCGCTTCGCCGGCCGAGATCATGGCCCACCGCATGGCGTGGTCGCTGCCCGTCGCGCTGGTCATCCTGGCCGCGCTGCGCCGCTGGGCGTGGGTGCGGCCGCTGCTGCGGCAGCCCCGGCGGCTGGGGCTGATCCTGCTGAGCGCGGCCGTCATCTCGGTCAACTGGTACCTGTACATCTGGGCCGTCAACACCGGGCACGTCCTGGAGGCGTCGCTCGGCTACTTCATCAACCCGCTGGTCAGCATCGCGTTCGGGGTGCTGGTGCTGCGCGAGCGGCTGCGTCCGCTGCAATGGGCGGCGGTGGGTATCGGCACCCTCGCGGTCGTCGTGATGGCCGTCGCGTACGGCGCGGTGCCCTGGATCTCGCTCGTCCTGGCGTTCTCGTTCGCGACGTACGGCCTGGTCAAGAAGGGCATCAAACTCGACGGTGTGGCCGGCTTCAGCGCGGAGACGGCGATCCAGTTCCTGCCCGCGCTGGGCTTCCTGCTCGTCCTCGGTGGCCGCGGGCAGTCCGGCTTCGTCAACGACGGGACCGGCTTTGCGCTGCTGCTCGCGGGCTGCGGGATCGCGACCGCGCTGCCGCTGATCGCCTTCGGCGCGGCGGCGGTACGGCTGCCGCTGACCACACTCGGGATGATCCAGTACCTGGCGCCGACCTTCCAGTTCGTGCTGGGGCTCGTGGTCTTCCACGAGGCGATGCCGCCGGAGCGGTGGGCCGGGTTCGCGCTGGTGTGGCTGGCGCTCGTGGTGCTGACCTGGGACGCGCTGCGGACGGCGGGGAAGGCGCGGGCCGCGCTGGCCAAGGCCGGGACGCGGGCCGGCGAGGCGGCGGCCGGGGAGGCGGCGGCGCTGACGGCCGGCCAGGAGGACATCCGGCCCGCCCAGGGCAGCACCGCCTGATCCCCCGGCTGCCGGACCGCGCCGGAGCGCCGTACCGGCCGTGGTACGGCGGGTACGGCGCCCGGGGCGCGGGCGGCCGGTAGCTAGCGGTGGCGCCCCGGCGCCACGTGCGCGGGCCCGTCCTTCACTTGGCGGAGCCGGCCGCGTTGGCCGCGTTCACCAGGGCCTGCTTGTCGACGGCGCCGACGTAGACGGTGCCGTTGTCGGTCAGCAGGGCGTTGACGAGGCGGGTGCTGAAGACCCGGCCGGAACCGAAGTCGCCGGTCACCTTGTCGCCCATGCTGTCGAGGAACGACGCGGCGGCGCCGCCTTCCTTGCCGGAGGGCAGGCCGGAGCCCGAGCCCTTGACCGTGGCGATGGACGTCCAGCCCTTGCCGATGACGTGGAACCCGCCCAGGCCCCGGGAGCCCGTCGGCCCGCCCTTGGCGCCCGGGAATCCCTTGATGCCCTCGGGGAGGCC
Organism: Streptomyces pinistramenti; assembly: GCF_020564935.1. Lineage (GTDB taxonomy): Bacteria > Actinomycetota > Actinomycetes > Streptomycetales > Streptomycetaceae > Streptomyces > Streptomyces pinistramenti. The sequence goes on along the minus strand of NZ_JAJCXB010000011.1, from coordinate 68,297 downwards.
CTCGGCGTGCTGCTTGTCCCCGTCGATGACCTTCGCGCCCTTGGGCGGCGTGAAGGCGAAGGCGCCGGCGGCGGGCCTGGCGAAGTCGACCTTGGTGAAGCCCGCGTCGACGGCGGCCGCTCCGCCGCTCTTGGGCATGAGGGTGAACTTCAGCGGCACGCCGTTCTGTGCGTCCACCGCGATCCGGATCGCGCCGACCGTCGACGCGGACTGCTTCGGCTTGATCACCAGCTGGTACGCGTCCCGCCCGGCGACCTTCGCGGTGCCGTCGACGGTGACCGACGTGGTGTCACCCGCCGCCTTGAGCGCCTCCTTGGCGAGGTCCTGCGGGGTGGCGTTCTCCAGGCCCTTCGGCAGGTCCTCGGCCTTGCCGTGGTGCCGGGCCGCCTTGCCGCTCCCGTGGCCGCGGCTGTGGACGGCGGTGTTGCTGCCGCCGTCGTACGCCCAGGCCTCGTCGCCGTTGTGGATCAGGCTGTACTCGTCGCCCTTGTCGACGATCGACACCCGCTGCCGGTCCGGGCCGTCGGCGGCCACGCGCAGCGTGTGCTCGCCGGACGCCAGCTCCGTCAGCTTGCTCTGCGGGGAGGCCGACGCGGCGTCGCCCTTCGCGCCGCCGAAGCCGCTGGGCAGGGCCGGCAGTCCCAGGTCGGTGCTGACGCGGAAGGTGCCGGACAGCTGCTGGGTGTCCGATGCGGCGATCTTGGCGATGAGCTGCTGCGCCGAGATCTCCGGCAGATCGGGGGAACCGGATCCGGCGAACGCCGGGACCAGCCCGATCGTCGCCGCGGCCACCCCCGCCACCGCGACCGGCACCCCGTACCGCACCGCCTTACGGCGCTTCGCCGAGCGCCCCCCGTCCGCGTACCGGTCGTCGCTGACCTCTGTCGGTTCGTTCCGTGGCATGTGCCCTACCTCCGTCGTAAGCGGCGGTTTCCGCGCTGCGCGCTCGCCCACCCCGGGGCCTCGGTAGGGGCCCTTCCGCCGCGTTGTGGTGGGTTCCATCCCATCAAAACGGCCGGGATGACGCGTCAACCAGGGGGAGCAACTCGTCCTCCCCCTGGGGGATGACGTCCGGTCACCCCGAAAGCGGTTCCGTACACCGGGAGGGTGATCGCTCCCTAGGGGACGACGGATTGCGGGTGCCGGCCCGGAACGGTCCGCTCCGGGCGCCGCCGCTCATCCGGCGCGGTGCACCACCGCGTCGCAGAGGCTTTCCAGCGCGGTCTTGGCCATGCAGTCCGGCAGCGGCGCCAGCGCGGCGCGGGCGTCCTCGGCGTAGCGCACGGTGTCCCGGCGGGCCTGTTCGAGCGCCGGGTGGGCGCGGAGCAGGGCCAGGGCTTCGGCGTGCCGGGTGTCGTCGGTGAGGTCGCCGGCCAGCAGCTCGCACAGCGCGCGGTCATCGGCGGTGCCCGCCTCGCTCTCGGCGCGGGCCCGCAGGTGCAGCACCGGCAGGGTCGGGATGCCCTCACGCAGGTCCGTGCCGGGGGTCTTGCCCGATTCGTGCGAGTCGCTGGCGATGTCCAGGACGTCGTCGGCCAGCTGGAAGGCGGTGCCGAGCCGCTCGCCGTACTGGGTGAGGATGCTGACCGTCGACTCGTCGGCGCCCGACATCATCGCGCCGAAGCGGCAGGCGACGGCGACCAGCGAGCCGGTCTTGCCCGCGAGGACGTCCAGGTAGTGGTCGATGGGGTCGCGGCCGTCGCGCGGGCCCGCGGTCTCCAGGATCTGGCCGGTCACCAGGCGCTCGAACGCCTCGGCCTGGATCCGGACCGCCTCGGGCCCGAGGTCGGCCAGGATGTGCGAGGCACGGGCGAAGAGGAAGTCGCCGGTGAGGACGGCCAGGGAGTTGCCCCAGCGGGCGTTGGCGCTGGCCACTCCGCGGCGCACGTCTGCCTCGTCCATCACGTCGTCGTGGTAGAGCGTCGCCAGATGCGTCAGCTCCACGACGACGGCCGAAGGCACCACCCCGGGGGTGTACGGATCACCGAATTGGGCGGCCAGCATCACCAGCAGCGGCCGGAACCGCTTGCCTCCCGCACGCACGAGATGCTGCGCGGACTCGGTGATGAACGGCACGTCGCTTTTGGTGGCCTCCAGCAGGCCCTCCTCGACAGCCGCCAACCCGGCCTGGACATCGGCCTCAAGAGCCTGGTCCCGCACGCTCAGCCCGAAGGGCCCGACGACGGTCACGAGGGGTACTCCTGTCTGCTGACGATCAAACGGAATGTCGATCTGTCGCTGTCTCCACCGTTGGCCAGCGTATCCGGTCTCAGTTCGATCACCGTGAGCGGCCGTCCCCCGAACCACCCCGGAAGTCGGCCGACCCTCCGCCCGGTATGTTCTTGATCACCCTTTGTGAAGGTTTTGCTAGGGGGCGGACGGGAGAGCAGCAGCACGCGCACCCCCAAGAGCCCCAGGAGCAACGCCCGTGACCGGAGAACGCCACACCCGCGAGGACCACGCGTTCTTCGGCCATCCTCGCGGACTGCTCACCCTCTTCGGCCTGGAGATGTGGGAACGCTTCTCCTTCCTGGGCATGCAGGCCATTCTGGTCCTCTTCTTCTCCGACCGGACCGCCAACGGCGGCCTGGGCCTCGCCCAGAACACCTCGGCCTCGCTCACCGCCGCCTACGGCACCCTCGTCTACCTCGTCTCCGTCGCCGGCGGCTGGCTCGCCGACCGGATGCTCGGCAGCTACCGCGCCGTCCTGTGGGGCGGCGTCCTCATCGCCTGCGGCCACTACGCGATGGCCGTGCCCACCGCCACCATGACGTGGATCGGCCTCGGCCTGATCATCATCGGCACCGGCCTGCTCAAGCCGAACGTCTCCACCATGGTCGGCAAGCTCTACGCCACCGACGACGACCGCCGCGACGCCGGCTTCGCGCTGTACTACATGGGCATCAACATCGGCGCCTTCCTCGGTCCGCTGGTCACCGGCTGGCTCGGCCAGAAGGAAGGCTGGCACCTCGGATTCTCGGCGGCCGCCGTCGGGATGACGCTCGGTCTGGTCCAGTACGTGGCCGGCCGGCGCGGATTGGCGGGCCGTCAGCACAGCGCCGCATTCGCGCTGCCGCCGGCCGCCATGCGGCGCGCCCTGTGGCTGATAGTCGCCGGCACCGCCGTGGTCGCCCTCCTCGCCACCGGCCTCGCGCTGGCCGGCTGGCTCACCCTGGACCGCACCGTCGACGCGCTCACCGCCCTCTCGGTGATCGCGCCGGTCGTCTACTTCACGGTGATGTTCAAGAGCCCGCGGGTCTCGGCGGCCGAGCGCGGCCGGCTGCGCCCGTACATCGTGCTCTTCGCCGCCTCGGTGGTCTTCAACTTCATCCTCTTCCAGTCGTATTCGACGATGACGCTGCTGGCCGCCGACCACGCCCGCACCGGCGTCTTCGGCTGGCAGTTCCCCTCGACCTGGTACAACTCCGTGCTCGGCGTGGCCGAGGTGCTGCTCGCGCCGGTCGTCGCCGCCGTCTGGGTCAGGATGGGCCGCCGCCAGCCGCACGCCTCCCGCAAGATCGCCTACGGCGTGCTCCTCAGCGGCCTGTCGTTCCTGGTCATGGTCCCGGCCACCACCGGGCGCAGCGGCGACTGGAAGATGGCCGCCTGGTGGCTGGTCGCCTCGTACGTCCTGCTCGGGCTCGGCGACATCCTGCTGGAGACCACCGGCATGTCCGCGACGACCAAGCTCGCGCCCGCCGCGTTCGCCAGCCAGACGATGGCCCTGTGGTTCCTCTCCCTCGCGCTCGCCAACGGCATCCAGGCGCAGGCGGTGAAGCTGTTCGGTGAGATCGCCGACAACCTCTACTTCGGGCTCAACGGTGCGGTCGCCGTCGTCGCGGGCCTGGCGGTGATCGCCGTCGGGCCGTGGCTGCGGCGCACGATGCATCCGGTGCACTGAACACCCGCGCCCCCTCTGGCCCCACCAGTCCTGTCGCCCACCGACGTCCCGTCCGAACCGCCCGCCCGCTGACGCACCTGGGAACGCCTCATGCACCTCCGTACCGACTTCCCCCACCAGACCTTCCGCGAGGACGTCCGCATCCCGCTGCCGGACGGCACCCGGCTCTACGCCCGCATCTGGCGCCCCTACGGCAGCCGCCCGGTACCCGTCCTCCTGGAATACCTGCCGTACCGGCTGAGCGACTGGACGGCGCCCCGCGACGCCCAGCGCCACCCCTGGTACGCCGGGCACGGCTACGCCTCCGTACGCGTCGACGTGCGCGGCCACGGCAACTCCGACGGCCTGCCGACCGACGAGTACTCCGAGACCGAACTGGCCGACGGACTCGCCGTCATCGAGTGGCTGGCCGCACAGCCGTGGTCCACCGGGAACGTCGGCATGTTCGGCATCTCCTGGGGCGGCTTCAACAGCCTCCAGCTCGCCGCCCGCGCCCCCGAGGCCCTGAAGGCGATCGTCACGGTCTGCTCCGCCGACGACCGCTACGACAACGACGTGCACTACATGGGCGGTTCGGTGCTCGCCGTCGACATGCACGCCTGGGCCGCGACGATGCTCGCCTTCGTCTCCCGGCCGCCGGACCCGGCGCAGGTCGGCGACGCCTGGCGGGAGACCTGGCGGGAGCGCCTGGAAGCCGTCGAGCCGCTGATCCACACCTGGCTGGCCCACCAGTCCCGCGACACCTACTGGCAGCACGGCAGCGCCTGCGAGGACTACTCCGCCGTCAAGGCCGCCGTCCTGGCCGTCGGCGGCTGGCACGATCCGTACCGGGACACCGTCCTGCGGCTGATCGAGCACCTGGACGCGCCGGTGCGCGGCATCATCGGCCCCTGGTCACACCAGTACCCCGACCGTGGGCTGCCGCCGGGGCCCGCCATCGGCTTCCTCCAGGAGACGCTGCGCTGGTGGGACCGCTGGCTGAAGCCGGACGCCGACCGGCCGGCCGGTGAGCGTGACGTCATGGACGAACCGCTGCTGCGGGCCTGGATCAGCGAGTCGCACCCGCCGGCCACCGTCTACCAGGAGCTGCCCGGCCGGTGGGTCGGCGACGCCGCCTGGCCGTCGCCCCGGGTGACCCCGACCGTGTACCCGCTGCCCGGCGACCGCCCCCGGCCGGTGTGCTCGCCGCAGCACACCGGGGTCGACGCGGGCCGCTTCTTCCCGTTCGGCAACGACGCGGACCTGCCGCCCGACCAGCGCGAGGAGGACGGCCGCTCGGTCTGCTTCGACCTGCCCGAACTCACCGAGCGGACCGAGATCCTCGGCCGTCCCCGGGTCCGGCTGCGGCTCACCTCGCAGGCGACGCGCGGCCAGGTCATCGCCCGGGTCTGCGACGTCGCCCCGGACGGCTCGTCGACGCTGGTCACCCGCGGGGTCCTCAACCTCGTCGCCCGGCACGGACGGGACCGCGCCGTGGACTGGGAACCGGGCGCCACGGAGGACGTCACCTTCGAACTGAACGGCATCGGGCACGCCTTCCCGCCCGGCCACCGCATCCGCCTCGCGCTGTCCTCCGCGTACTGGCCGTGGATCTGGCCGCACCCGGACGGCTCGGGCTGGACCGTCGATCCGGCCGCCTCGTCGCTCGAACTGCCGGTGCGGGGCACCGGGTCCGACGGCGGGCCGATCGCCTTCGAGGCGCCGGAGCAGGCGGCGCCGCTGGGCGTGGAGTACCCGCAGTCCGGCGAAGTGCGGCCGGAGCGGCGGGTGGTGCGCGACGTGGCGGCGCAGGAATGGGTCCTGGAGGTCGATCCGCGGTACGGCGGCACCCGGGTGTACCCGGACGGGCTGGAGTTCACCGAGGACGCGCTGGAGACGTACCGGATCAGGTCGGGGGATCCGACCAGTGCGCGTACCCGCTCCGACTGGTCGGTCCGGTTGCGCCGGCCGGAGATCGGCTGGGATGTGCGGGTGGCCACCCGGTCCGAAATCAGGGCGGACGCCGGGGAGTTCGTGGCCGTGAACGAGGTGGTGTGCCATGACGGGGAGGAGGAGATCTTCCGGCGTCGGTGGCAGCGGGGGATTCCGCGGACTGCGGGGTGACCGGCCGCATCGGCGGCCGCCGGCCGGTGGTCCCCTTCCCGCATCCCGCCTCGCCCTTCTGTGCGGGCGGGGGTTTTCCACAGGCCGCACGTGGGGTGGCGGGGCGGTCGTACTCTGTGCGGCGGGGGCCCACCGGCCCGTCGGTTACGTAGAACGCGAGGAGCTGTCATGACCGAGCAGAGCCCGTTCGACCTGGCGGAAGGCGATCCCTTCGGCCCGCACACCCTGCCCTACGGCGTCTTCAGCACCGCTGCGGCGCCCGCGCTGCGCCGGATCGGGGTCCGGTACGGCCGCCATGTGCTGGACCTGAGCGCGTTGCCCGATGCCGTACGGCCCGAGCATGCCGATGTCCTTCAGGCGCCGACGCTCAACCCGCTGCTGGCCGCGGGGCGTTCGGTGTGGCAGGAGGTCCGTGCGGCCGTACGGGCTGCGGTGACCGATCCCGCGCACCGCAGCGCGATCACGCCGCTGCTGCATCCGCTGGACGAGGTGACGCTGCACCTCCCGTTCGAGGTCGCGGACTACGTCGACTTCTACGCCAGCGAACATCACGCCACCAACGTCGGCAAGATCTTCCGCCCCAACGACGCCGCCCTGCCCCCGAACTGGAAGCATCTGCCGATCGGTTACCACGGCCGGGCCGGCACCATCGTCGTCAGCGGCACGCCGGTGGTGCGTCCCCACGGGCAGCGCAAGGCTCCCGCGGATGCCGTTCCGTCGTTCGGGCCTTCGGTCCGGCTCGACATCGAGGCGGAGGTCGGCTTCGTGGTCGGCGCCCCCTCCACGCTGCACGAGCCGGTCGCCCTGGGCGCCTTCCGTGACCACGTCTTCGGCGTCTGCCTGCTCAACGACTGGTCGGCGCGGGACATCCAGGCGTGGGAGTACGTCCCGCTCGGCCCGTTCCTCGGCAAGTCCTTCGCCACGTCCGTCTCCGCCTGGATCACGCCCCTCGACGCCCTGGACGACGCCCGTACCGCCCCGCCCGCCCGGGAACTGCCGCTGCTGCCGTACCTCGATGACGCGGCGGCCGAACCGGGCGGCATCGATCTGCGCATCGAGGTGCGCATCAACGGCGAGACGGTCTCCCGCCCGCCGTTCTCGACGATGTACTGGACGGCCGCCCAGCAGCTGACCCATATGACGGTCAACGGCGCCTCGCTGCGTACCGGCGACCTCTACGCGTCCGGCACGGTCTCCGGCCCCGAACCGGACCAGCTCGGCTGCCTGCTCGAACTCACCCAGGGCAAGGGGCCGTACCTCCAGGACGGCGACGAGGTCACCCTCACGGCCTGGGCGCCGGGCCCGGAGGGCGCCCGGATCGGCCTGGGCGAGGTCACCGGCCGCATCCTGCCCGCACGGGACACCGACCCCGGGGCATGAACGGGCCGCCGGACACACTCACCCTCGCCGAGGAACTGCTGCTGCTCGCCCTGGATCCGGTGCGCGGCCGGATGGCGGTCAAGCCCTCCTTCCTCCGGTACGGCACAGCGGGCGCGGCGCTCGCCGACCTGGAGGCGGCGGGGCGGATCGCCGTCGAGCGCGGTGACCGGGTGGTGGTGGTCAATCCGCTGCCGCTGGGCGATCCGGTGCTGGACGGCGCGCTGGCCCTGCTGCCGGCGCCCGGGAAGGGCAACGGGGGCGCGCCTGCGCACCGTTGGGTGTGCTCCGCGGGCCGATCGCTCATCGGGCTGTGCCTGCGGCGGCTGGAGGAGCGTGGCGCGGTCCGCAGGGAGTCCCGGCGGGTGCTGGGGATCCTTCCCTACGAGCGGTTCCCCGCGGGGCCGGTGGACCTGGGCGGCCCGGTACGGGCGCGCTTCGCCGCACGGGCACAGGCAGGGGCGCTGGCCAGGGAGCAGGCACGGGCCGGGGGCGGGCGGGAGGCCGCCGCGGCCGTGGCCCGGGTGTACGCCGAGCCCCGCGCCCGGATGCTCGGGGCGCATGCGTCGGCGGTCACCCTGGACGCGAAGCTGCTGCGGGACGGCGTATACCGGCCGCTGCGGCGGGAGTTGCGCGCGATGGCCAAGGCGGAGTGGACGTCGCGGGCCGCACTGCGCGCCGTCCAGCGGGACCGGAACGCGGCGAATGCGGGGGCCGGTGGCTAGGCGGCTTCGCCAGGTGGGGGCGTCGTGCCCCTGACCTCGCTGACGTGCAGGGTTGTCGTCACATCACGGATCTCCAACCTCTGCGTAACGGCCATGTATGCAGGGTTTGCAAGGGGGATGCGGGGCCGTAGCGTCACTGTCCGCGTGATCAAAAAATCTTGCTCGTGACGCTCTTGAGGCTGGGGAGGCTTGGGGGTTGCCGGCAGGGGCAGCAACCTTTACCTGGAGGCATAGCGATGCGCGTTCAGAAAATGCCGGTACTCGCCGTGGCTGTGGTCGCGGCCGGTCTCTCGCTCACGGCGTGTGACGGCGGCGGCAGCAAGGACGCGTCTTCGGCCGCGAGCGCGGCTCCCTCGCAGAGCGCGGCGGACGGTGGCACAGCGACACCTGAAGGCGGATCGCCCTCGGCCTCGCCCAAGGAGTCGACGTCGGCTTCCCCCAAGGAGTCGGCTTCGGCCTCGGGTTCGCCGGAGACGTCGGCTCCGGCGAAGAAGCCGGCTTCGGACTCCCATTCCGCGAAGGTGACGAAGCCTGCTGCCGAGGCGAGCGCGCCACGGCAGTCGGCGCCCACCGGCTGCAAGACCTCCCATCTGAAGCTGAGCGCCTCCGGCGGGAAGGCTGAGGGGCAGGTTCTGATACATCTCAAGAACACGGGCTCCGCGACGTGTTCGATGCAGGGTTTCCCCGGTGTCGACCTCAAGTCGCAGTTCGGCAGCTACAGCGCGGAGCGCACCACATCCGCCGCGCCGCGCGTGACGCTGCGGACGGGGCAGGACACCCGGTTCACGCTGCGCTTCCCGCCGAACCACTCGGGCGGCAGCGGGCTGACCTTCACCAGCATGGTGGTCACCCCGCCCAACGAGACCCACTCCCGCACCCTGAAGCTCTACATCAACGTTCCTGCCACCGACTCCGCCATGCACATCACCGTGAGCCCGGTCGGCGCCGACAAGTAGCCCCCGGTGGCCCACCGCGCAGGCCGGCACTACCGGGAGGCAGGGGCGGATGCGGGATCTCCCGCCCGTCTCCGGACACCCGCTCCCGGTGGCCGGCCGGCTGCTAGCCTCACGTCTCCCTGTTCCACCACCGACCGAGGAGACGTACGTGCGCAAGGCAGCGCAGATCGCCGGAGCGGCCGCCCTCGCCGCGATACTGCTCAGCGGCTGCGGCAGCAGCGGCGACAGCAACTCCGGGAACAAGGACGGCAAGCAGCCGGAGCCGACGGCTCCCACAGCGCCGGACGGCGCGGGCAAGCCCGCCGACGGCGGCTCTCTCGACGGTGCCTGGCAGACGGAGTCGGCGGGCGATCCGCTCATCCTGGCCATCAGCAACGGGACGGTGGCGCTCAGCCAGGGCCACAAGACCGCCTGCCTGGGCAAGGTCGAGAAGATGGGCGGCATGGCCGTGGCCGCGCTCAAGTGCACCACCAAAGACGACACCCGCACGATGGGCACGCTCACGCCCGGCTCCGACGGCACGTCCCTGACCGTCAGCTGGAAGGGCGGCCCCACCGAGAAGTACGCCCGGTCGACCGACGGCAAGGTGAAGATTCCCGACCTGCCGGAGCTGCCCAGCGGCGTGCCCAACGGCAGCTGAGGGCGACGAACACGGGCGACGCACGAACGGCCGCCGCCCGGCACCTGAAGTCGGTGCCGGGCGGCGGCCGTTCGTGTCTGGGACGGGCGGTGCGGGATCAGCGGACGAAGACGCTCGCCTGGCCCGCCAGATCGAGGAAGTACTGCGGTGCCACGCCGAGTACGACGGTGACGGCGACGCCGATCGCGATGGCCGTCGTGGTCAGCGGGCTGGGCACCGCGACCGTCGGGCCGTCGGCCTTCGGCTCGCTGAAGAACATCAGCACGATCACCCGGATGTAGAAGAACGCGGCGATGGCCGACGAGAGCACACCGATGACGACCAGCCAGCCGGCGCCGCTCTGCGCCGCGGCCTTGAACACCGCGAATTTTCCGGCGAAACCTGAGGTCAGCGGGATGCCCGCGAAGGCCAGCAGGAAGACCGCGAAGACCGCGGCCACCAGCGGCGAACGCCGCCCGAGACCCGCCCACTTGGACAGGTGCGTCGCCTCGCCGCCGGCGTCGCGCACCAGGGTGACGACGGCGAAGGCGCCGAGCGTCACGAAGGAGTACGCGGCAAGGTAGAAGAGCACCGAGGAGATGCCGTCCTCGCTGGTGGCGAGGACACCGGCCAGGATGAAGCCGGCGTGCGCGATGGAGGAGTAGGCCAGCAGCCGCTTGATGTCGGTCTGGGTGATGGCCACGATCGCACCGGCCAGCATGGTGATGATCGCGACGCCCCACATCACCGGCCGCCAGTCCCACCGCAGCCCAGGCAACACCACGTACAACAACCGCAGCAGCGCTCCAAAGGCGGCGACCTTCGTGGCGGCAGCCATGAAGCCGGTGACCGGCGTGGGGGCACCCTGGTAGACGTCCGGCGTCCACATGTGGAACGGGACGGCGCCGACCTTGAACAGCAGGCCCATCAGCACCAGCGCGGCGCCGATCAGCAGCAACGCGTCGTTGCCCATGGTGCCGGCCAGTGCCGGGTCGATCTGCTTCGCGCCGTCGGCGACGACCTCGGCGATGCCGGCGTAGGTGACCGTCCCGGCGTAGCCGTAGAGCAGGGCGATGCCGAACAGGAGGAACGCCGAGGAGAACGCGCCGAGCAGGAAGTACTTGAGCGCGGCTTCCTGCGACAGCAGCCGCTGGCGGCGGGCCAGCGTGCACAGGATGTAGAGCGGGAGGGAGAAGACCTCCAGGGCGATGAAAAGGGTCAGCAGGTCGTTGGCGGCGGGGAAGACGAGCATGCCGCCGACCGCGAACAGCACGATCGGGAAGACCTCGGTGGTGGTGAACCCGGCTTTGACGGCTTCCTGTTCGGCCTTGCCGCCGGGCACCGCCGCGGCCTGCGCGGCGAAGGAGTCGACCCGCTTGCCGTGCGACGCCGGGTCGAGCCTGCGCTCGGCGAAGGTGAACACGGCGACCAGCGAGACCAGCAGAATGGTGCCCTGGAGGAAGAGCGCGGGGCCGTCGACGGCAATCGCGCCCATGGCCGCGACATGCGCCTTCGACGTGCCGAAGCCGCCGGCCGCCAGGCCGATCACCGCGGCGAACGCGGCGGCCAGCGCCACCACGGACAGCAGCAGCTGGGTGTGATAGCGGCTGCGGCGCGGCAGGAACGCCTCGACGAGGATGCCGAGGACCGCGGCGCCGAGGACGATCAGGGTCGGGGAGAGCTGGGCGTACTCGATGTGCGGCCCCGGGATCCTGCCGGGCGCATCGGCCGCCGTCATCCACAGGCTGTGGACAGTCGCCACGGAACTCACTTCGCGGCCTCCGCATCGTCACCGTGCGTGGCATGGCCGGGCCGGCTGCCGCCGGTGGTGGCGTCCACGTGTACGTCGGGCTTGGGGTCCTGCTTGTCCACGACGGAGAGGGTGTGCTCGACCGCCGGGTTGACGAGGTCGGTCAGCGGCTTCGGGTACACCCCGAGGAAGAGCAGCAGCGCGATCAGCGGTGCCACCACCACCAGCTCCCGCACCCGGAGGTCCGGCATCTTCCGGACCTCGGCCTTCACCGGTCCTGTCATCGTCCGCTGGTAGAGGACGAGGACGTAGAGCGCGGCGAGGACGATGGCGGCGCTGGCGATGATGCCGATCACCGGATAGCGGCTGAACGTGCCGACCAGTACCAGGAATTCACTGACGAACGGGGCGAGGCCGGGCAGCGAGAGGGTGGCCAGGCCGCCGATCAGGAACGTGCCGGCGAGGACGGGGGCGACCTTCTGCACCCCGCCGTAGTCCGCGATCAGGCGCGAGCCGCGGCGGCTGATCAGGAATCCGGCGACCAGCATCAGCGCGGCGGTCGAGATGCCGTGGTTGACCATGTAGAGGGTGGCGCCGCCCTGGCCCTGGGAGGTCATCGCGAAGATGCCCAGGATGATGAAGCCGAAGTGGGAGATCGAGGCGTAGGCGATCAGGCGCTTGATGTCCCGCTGGCCGACCGCGAGCAGCGCGCCGTAGAGCACGCTGATCAGGGCGAGGATCAGGATGACCGGGGTGGCCCACTTGCTGGCTTCGGGGAAGAGCTGGATGCAGAAGCGGAGCATCGCGAACGTGCCGACCTTGTCGACGACTGCGGTGATCAGCACGGCGACCGGCGATGTCGACTCGCCCATGGCGTTGGGCAGCCAGGTGTGCAGCGGCCACAGCGGCGCCTTCACCGCGAAGGCGAAGAAGAAGCCGAGGAAGAGCAGGCGTTCGGTGCCGGCGCCGAGGTGCAGGTGCCCGGCGGCCCGTGCCTCGACGATCTGCGGCAAGGAGAAGGTGCCGGCGCCGAGTTGGTCGGCGGTGGCGGCGTACAGCCCGATGACGGCGGCCAGCATGATCAGGCCGCCGGCGAGGTTGTAGAGCAGGAACTTCACCGCGGCGTAGGACCGTTGGGTGGCGGCCTGCTCCTCGCCGTGCTCCCCCGCGCCGTCCCCGAAGCCGCCGATGAGGAAGTACATCGGGATCAGCATGGCTTCGAAGAAGAGGTAGAAGAGGAAGACGTCGGTGGCCTCGAAGGAGATGACCACCATCGCCTCGACGGCCAGGATCAGCGCGAAGAAGCCCTGGGTGGGGCGCCAGCGACGGTTGGGGCGTGTCTCTTCCAGGGGGTCGGCGTCGTGCCAGCCCGCCAGGATGACGAACGGGATCAGCAGGGCGGTGAGCGCGATCAGGGCGACGGCGATGCCGTCCACGCCGAGTTCGTAGCGGACGCCGAAGTCGGCGATCCAGGCGTGCGATTCGGTCAGCTGGAAGGGGCCCTTGGCGCCCGGTGTGAAGCGGATCGCGATCACGAGGGCCAGCACGAAGGTGGCCAGCGAGAAGGACAGCGCCACCCACTTGGCGGCGGTGCGCTTGGCCGCGGGCAGCGCGGCGGTGGCGACGGCACCGACCGCCGGCACCACGGCGGTGGCCGTCAGTAGGGGAAACGACATGGCTCAGACACCCCTCATCAGCAGGGTCGCGGCGACGAGCACGGCCGCCCCGCCCAACATCTGGACTGCGTACGAGCGGACGAAGCCGCTCTGCAACTGGCGCAGCCGGCCGGAGAGTCCGCCCATCGTGGCCGCGGTGCCGTTGACCGCGCCATCCACCAGCGAGTGGTCGAGGTAGACCAAAGTGCGGGTGAGGTGTTCGCCGCCGCGCACCAGGACGACGTGGTTGAAGTCGTCCTGGAGGAGGTCGCGGCGGGCGGCGCGGGTGAGCAGCGAGCCGCGCGGGGCGACGGCGGGGACGGGCTTGCGGCCGTACATCAGCCAGGCGAGGCCGGCACCGACGAGCAGCACCACGATGGTGGCGGTGGTGGTGGCCGTCGCGCTGAGCGGTGAGTGGCCGTGCTCGAAGGAGGTGACCGGTTCCAGCCAGCTGACGAACGCGTCGTTGATGCTGAACAGGCCGCCGGCGAAGACCGATCCGACGGCGAGCACGATCATCGGAATCGTCATGGTTTTGGGCGACTCGTGCGGGTGGACCTCCTGCGGATCCCAGCGCTTCTCGCCGAAGAACGTCATCAGCATCACGCGCGTCATGTAGAACGCGGTGATCGCGGCGCCCAGCAGGGCCGCTCCGCCGAGGATCCAGCCCTCGGTGCCGCCCTTGGCGAAGGCCGCTTCGATGATCTTGTCCTTGGAGAAGAAGCCGGACAGGCCGGGGAAGCCGATGATCGCGAGGTATCCGAGGCCGAAGGTGATGAAGGTGACCGGCATGTACCTGCGGAGGCCGCCGTAACGGCGCATGTCCACTTCGTCGTTCATGCCGTGCATCACGGATCCGGCGCCGAGGAAGAGGCCCGCCTTGAAGAAGCCGTGAGTGACCAGGTGCATGATCGCGAAGGCGTAGCCGATCGGGCCGAGGCCGGCCGCCAGAATCATGTAGCCGATCTGCGACATCGTCGAACCGGCCAGCGCCTTCTTGATGTCGTCCTTGGCGCAACCGACGATCGCACCGAAGAGGAGCGTGACGGCGCCGACCACGACGACGGCCATCTGGGCGTCCGGAGCGGCGTTGAAGATCGCCCCGGAGCGGGTGATGAGGTACACGCCGGCGGTGACCATGGTGGCGGCGTGGATCAGGGCCGAGACCGGGGTCGGGCCCTCCATCGCGTCGCCCAGCCAGGACTGCAGCGGCACCTGGGCGGACTTGCCGCAGGCGGCCAGCAGCAGCATCAGGCCGATGGCGGTCAGCTTGCCCTCTCCGGTGTCACCGGTCGCGGCGAGCACCGGGCCGAAGGCGAAGGTCCCGAACGTGGTGAACATCAGCATGATCGCGATGGACAGGCCGACGTCACCGACGCGGTTGACGAGGAACGCCTTCTTGGCTGCGGTGGCGGCGCTGGGCTTGTGCTGCCAGAACCCGATGAGGAGGTACGAGGCGAGGCCGACGCCCTCCCAGCCGACGTACAGCAGAAGGTAGTTGTCGGCGAGGACGAGCAGCAGCATCGCCGCGAGGAAGAGGTTGAGGTAGCCGAAGAAGCGGCGGCGCCGCTCGTCGTGCTCCATGTAGCCGATCGAGTAGATGTGGATCAGCGATCCGACACCGGTGATCAGCAGGACGAAGGTCATCGACAGCTGGTCGAGCTGGAAGGCGAGGTCGGCGCGGAAGCCGCCGACCGGGATCCAGCTGAACAGGTGCTGGTGCAGGGCGCGGTCCCCGGCGCTCTTGCCGAGCATGTCGGCGAAGAGCACCGCGGCGACGGCGAACGAGGCCACCGCCAGGAGCGTGCCGATCCAGTGGCCTGCGCGGTCGAGCCGTTTTCCGCCGCACAGCAGCAGGGCCGCACCGACCAGCGGTGCCGCGACAAGCAGCGCGATCAAGTTCTCCACTTTGTGCGACCCCTTACAGCTTCATCAGGCTGGCGTCGTCGACCGAGGCCGTATGACGGGTGCGGAAGATCGTCACGATGATCGCCAGGCCGACCACGACCTCGGCCGCGGCGACGACCATCGTGAAGAAGGCGATGATCTGGCCGTCGAGATTGCCGTGCATCCGCGAGAAGGTGACGAAGGCGAGGTTGCAGGCGTTGAGCATCAGCTCGATGCACATGAACACCACGATGGCGTTCCGCCTGATCAGCACCCCGGCCGCGCCGATGGTGAACAACAGGGCGGCGAGATAGAGGTAGTAGACCGGGTTCATTTGCTGGCCTCCTCCTTCGGCTCCGCCGGCGTGGGCGACTGCGCGGCCGGAGGCTTCGGCTCCGTCTCGCGGCCCAGCCATTCCGTGGACCGCTGTTCCAGTGCCTTCAGTTCGGCCAGCGCCTCCCCGGAGACGTCCCGGATCTGGCCGCGGCCGCGCAGCGTGGGGTTGACGGTCAGTTCGGACGGGCTGCCGTCGGGCAGCAGGCCGGGGATGTCCACGGCGTTGTGCCGGGCGTAGACGCCGGGGGCGGGCAGCGGCGGCACCTGCTTGCCCGCGCGGACCCGCGCCTGGGACTGCTCGCGCTGGGATGCGGGGCGTTCCGTGCGCTCCCGGTGGGTGAGCACCATCGCGCCGACGGCGGCGGTGATCAGCAGGGCGCCGGTGATCTCGAAGGCGAAGACGTACTTCGTGAAGATGAGGGCGGCCAGGCCCTGGACGTTGCCTCCGGCGTTGGCCTCGCCCAGGCCGTTGAACTCCTTGAGCGAGGCGTTGCCGATCCCGGCGATGAGCAGGATGCCGAAGCCGATGCCGAGGCCCGCGGCGAGCCAGCGCTGGCCCTTGAGCGTCTCCTTGAGGGAGTCGGCCGCGGTGACACCGACCAGCATGACGACGAACAGGAACAGCATCATGATCGCGCCGGTGTAGACGACGACCTGGACGACGCCGAGGAAGTACGCGCCGTTGGCGAGGTAGAACACCGCAAGGACGATCATGGTCCCGGCGAGCGACAGGGCGCTGTGCACGGCCCGCTTCATCAGGATCGTGCACAGCGCGCCGGTGACCGCGACGGTGCCCAGGATCCAGAACTGCACGGCCTCGCCCGTGGAGGCCGCGGCGGCGAGGGAGTTCATCGTTCGATCACCTCCGGCGATGCGGGCTCGTTGTCCCCTGCCGTGTGGGCCGCCTCCTGGGGCATCTCGCCCTTGGTGCGCGCGACCTGCCGAACGGTGCCCGGGGCCGCCTCGCTCACCAGGCCGTTGTAGTAGTCCTTCTCCGTCATCCCGGGGAAGATCGCGTGCGGCGTGTCGACCATGGTGTCCTCCAGGCCGGCGAGCAGCTCTTCCTTGGTGTAGATGAGCGATTCGCGGGACCTGTCGGCGAGTTCGTACTCGTTGGTCATGGTCAGGGCGCGGGTCGGGCACGCCTCGATGCACAGGCCGCACAGGATGCAGCGCAGGTAGTTGATCTGGTAGACGCGGCCGTAGCGCTCCCCGGGGGAGTAGCGCTCCTCGGGGGTGTTGTCCGCGCCCTCGACGTAGATCGCGTCCGCCGGGCAGGCCCAGGCGCAGAGCTCGCAGCCGATGCACTTCTCCAGGCCGTCGGGATGGCGGTTGAGCTGATGGCGGCCGTGGAAACGCGGCGCCGTCGGTTTCTTCTCCTCCGGGTACTGCTCGGTCAGCCGCTTCTTGAACATGGCCTTGAAGGTCACGCCGAAGCCGGCCACAGGGTTCTGGAACTCAGGCACCGTCGCCCCCCTTTCCGTCGATTCCGTTTCCGTCACTGACAGTGTCCACCCCACCACTGACAATCAACTCGCGCTCCTGGCTCGGCCGTCGGCGCGGCGCGGGCGGCAACTCCTGTCCTGGCAGCGGCGGCACGGGGAAACCACCGGCCATCGGGTCGAACGCGCCGTCGGCCCCGTCGCCCTCACCGGCCGGCTCCGCCTCCTTCTCGCCCCGCCGGAAGAAGTCCACGACGAGGGAGATGAGCAGCAGGGCGACCGCGGCCCCGGCGACGTAGAGGACGATCTGCTGGAAGGCGTAGCCCTCGTTCTTCAGTGCGCGGACGGTCGCCACCAGCATCAGCCAGAGCAGCGAAACCGGGATGAGGACCTTCCAGCCCAGCTTCATGAACTGGTCGTAGCGCACGCGCGGCAGCGTGCCGCGCAGCCAGATGAAGAAGAACAGCAGCAGCTGCACCTTGATGACGAACCAGAGCAGCGGCCACCAGCCGTGGTTCGCGCCCTCCCAGAACGTCGAGATGGGCCAGGGTGCCTTCCAGCCGCCCAGGAAGAGGGTGATCGCGACCGCCGACACGGTGACCATGTTGATGTACTCGGCGAGCATGAACATCGCGAACTTGATGGACGAGTACTCGGTGTTGAAGCCGCCGACGAGGTCGCCCTCGGACTCCGGCATGTCGAACGGCGCGCGGTTGGTCTCGCCCACCATCGCGACGATGTAGATGAGGAAGGAGACCGGCAGCAGCAGGACGTACCACCTGCTCTGCTGCGCCTCCACGATCGTCGACGTCGACATCGACCCGGAGTAGAGGAAGACCGCGGCGAACGACATGCCCATCGCGATCTCGTAGGAGATCATCTGGGCGCACGAGCGGAGCCCGCCGAGCAGCGGGTACGTCGAGCCCGACGACCAGCCCGCCAGGACGATGCCGTAGATGCCGACCGAGGCCGTGGCCAGGATGTAGAGGATGCCGATCGGCAGGTCGGTCAGCTGCATCGGGGTGCGCTGGCCGAAGATCGAGATCTCGTTGTCCGCGGGGCCGAAGGGGATCACCGCGATGGCCATGAAGGCGGGGATCGCGGCGACGACCGGCGCCAGGATGTAGACCGCCTTGTCGGCCCGCTTGACGACCAGGTCCTCCTTCAGCATCAGCTTGATGCCGTCGGCGAGCGACTGGAGCATGCCCCAGGGGCCGTGCCGGTTGGGGCCGATGCGCAGCTGCATCCAGGCGACGACCTTGCGTTCCCAGACGATCGAGAACAGCACGGTCACCATCAGGAACGCGAAGCAGAAGACCGCCTTGATGACGATCAGCCACCACGGGTCGCGGCCGAACATCGACAGGTCTTCCTGCGCCAGCGCGCCGCCGCCGAGGGCGAGTTGCTGCATCATGCGTCCACCTCCTTGGCCGGCCCCGGCGCACCGGGGACGGCGGAGACCTTCACCAACTCACCGGGGAGCGCCCCGGTGTCGGCCGCCACGCCGCCGCCCACGGAGTTCAGCGGCAGCCACACCACCCGGTCGGGCATCGGCGTGACCTGCAACGGGAGGTGGACCGCGCCCGCGGGGCCGGTGACCGCCAGGAGGTCGCCGTCCTTGACGCCGGTCTCCTGGGCGGTGGCCCGCGACAGCCGGGCCACGGCCGCGTGCCGGGTACCGGCCAGCGCCTCGTCGCCCTCCTGGAGCTTTCCCTGGTCCAGCAGCAGCCGGTGCCCTGCGAGCACCGCCTCGCCGGCCTGGGGGCGGTGCGCCGGCTGCCCGCTCTCCAGCGGCTCCGGCGCGTACGGCCCGCTCCGGCCGCCGAGCCGGTCCAGCTCGCGGCGTACGGCGTGGAGGTCCGGCAGCGCCAGGTGCACGTCGAGGGCGTCGGCGAGCATGTGCAGGACCCGGGCGTCCGGCAGCAGGTGCCTGCGGGTCATCTGGTCCGGTTTGAGCGCGGCGTCGAACATCCGCGCCCTGCCCTCCCAGTTGAGGAAGGTGCCGGCCTTCTCCACGACGGCCGCCACCGGGAGGACCACGTCCGCGCGTTCGGTCACATCGGACGGCCGCAGTTCCAGGCTGACCAGGAAGCCGACCTCGTCCAGCGCGGTCCTGGCGCGGGCCGGGTCGGGCAGGTCCGCGAGTTCCACGCCGCCGACCAGGAGGGCGCCGAGTTCGCCGGTCGCCGCGGCCTCGATGATCTGGCCGGTGTCCCGTCCGTGCCGGCTGGGGAGCTGGGCCACGCCCCAGACGGCGGCGACCTCGTCGCGCGCCCTCGGGTCGGTGGCCGGCCGGCCGCCGGGCAGCAGGCCGGGCAGCGCGCCCGCCTCGACGGCGCCGCGTTCACCGGCCCGCCGCGGGATCCAGACCAGGTGGGCCCCGGTGGCGGTGGCGGCGCGGACCGCCGCGGTGAGCGCCCCCGGTACCGTCGCGAGCCGCTCGCCGGCCAGGATGACGGCGCCCTCGGCCCGCAGCGCCTCGGCTGCCGCATGGCCCTCGCCCTCCAGGCCGACGCCGCCCGCGAGCGCGTCCAGCCATTCGGTCTCGGTGCCCGGTGCGGCCGGCAGCAGGGTGCCGCCCGCCTTGATCAGGCCCCGCGAGGCGTGGGTGGCGAGGCCATAGGTGCGCTGGCCGTGCTTGCGGTGCGCCTTGCGCAGCCGCAGGAAGACGCCGGGCGCCTCCTCTTCCGCCTCGATCCCGGCGAGCAGGACGGCTGGCGCCTTCTCCAGGGCGGTGTACGTGACCCCGCTGCCGTCCAGGTCGCGGCCGCGCCCGGCGACCCTGGCCGCCAGGAAGTCGGCCTCTTCCGCGCTGTGCGCGCGGGCCCGGAAGTCGACGTCGTGGGTGTCCAGGGCGATCCGGGCGAACTTGGCGTAGGCGTACGCGTCCTCGACGGTCAGCCGGCCGCCGGTCAGGACGCCGGCGCGGCCCTTGGCCGCCGCCAGTCCGCGGGCCGCCGCTTCCAGGGCCTCGGGCCAGCTGGCCGGCTCCAGGGCGCCGGATTCCGCGTTGCGCACCAGCGGGGTCTCCAGCCGGTCACGCTGCTGCGCGTACCGGAAGCCGAACCTGCCCTTGTCGCAGATCCACTCCTCGTTGACCTCGGGGTCGTCGGCGGCCAGCCGCCGCATCACCTTGCCGCGCCGGTGGTCCGTACGGGTCGCGCAGCCGCCCGCGCAGTGTTCGCACACGCTCGGCGACGACACCAGGTCGAAGGGGCGGGAGCGGAAGCGGTAGGCGGCGGAGGTGAGCGCGCCGACCGGGCAGATCTGGATGGTGTTGCCGGAGAAGTACGACTCGAACGGGTCGCCTTCACCCGTGCCGACCTGCTGGAGGGCGCCGCGTTCGAGCAGCTCGATCATCGGGTCGCCGGCGATCTGGTTGCTGAAGCGGGTGCAGCGCGCGCACAGCACGCACCGCTCGCGGTCCAGCAGCACCTGGGTGGAGATCGGCACCGGCTTCTCGAACGTCCGCTTCTTGCCGTCGAAGCGGCTGTCCGGGGCACCGACCTGCATCGCCTGGTTCTGCAGCGGGCATTCGCCGCCCTTGTCGCAGACCGGGCAGTCCAACGGGTGGTTGATCAGCAGCAGTTCCATCACTCCGCGCTGGGCCTTCTTGGCCACCGGGGAGGTGAGCTGCGACTTGACGACCATGCCGTCGGTGCAGGTGATGGTGCAGGAGGCCATCGGCTTGCGCTGGCCCTCGACCTCGACGATGCACTGGCGGCAGGCGCCTGCCGGGTCCAGCAGCGGGTGGTCGCAGAAGCGCGGGATCTCGATGCCGAGGAGTTCGGCGGCGCGGATGACCAGCGTCCCCTTGGGGACCGAGATCTCGATGCCGTCGATCGTCAGGGAGACGAGGTCTTCCGGCGGTTTCGCCGCCTCGCCGCCCCCGTTGGGAGCATTGGTCGTGACGGTCATGCATTCACCCCCAGGTGAGCGTCGTTGTCGGCCCAGACGGTCGACTTGGCGGGGTCGAAGGGGCAGCCCTTGCCGGTGATGTGCTGCTCGTACTCCTCGCGGAAGTACTTCAGCGAGGAGAAGATCGGCGAGGCGGCGCCGTCGCCGAGGGCGCAGAAGGACTTGCCGTTGATGGTGTCGGCGATGTCGTTCAGCTTGTCGAGGTCGTCCCTCACGCCCTTGCCGGCCTCGATGTCGCGCAGCAACTGCACCAGCCAGTAGGTGCCTTCGCGGCAGGGTGTGCACTTTCCGCAGGACTCGTGCGCGTAGAACTCGGTCCAGCGGGTCACCGCGCGGACGACGCAGGTGGTCTCGTCGAAGCACTGGAGCGCTTTGGTGCCGAGCATCGAGCCGGCCGCGCCGACGCCTTCGTAGTCGAGCGGGACGTCGAGGTGCTCGTCGGTGAACATCGGGGTCGAAGAGCCGCCCGGTGTCCAGAACTTCAGCCGGTGGCCGCGCCGGATACCGCCGCTCATGTCGAGCAGCTGGCGCAGCGTGACGCCCAACGGGGCTTCGTACTGGCCGGGGTTGGTGACGTGGCCGCTGAGCGAGTACAGCGTGAAGCCCGGGGACTTCTCGCTGCCCATCGACCTGAACCAGTCTTTCCCCTTGTTCATGATGGCGGGAACCGACGCGATGGATTCGACGTTGTTCACGACAGTGGGGCAGGCGTACAGGCCCGCCACCGCAGGGAAGGGAGGACGCAGCCGGGGCTGTCCGCGACGGCCCTCCAGTGAGTCGAGCAGCGCGGTTTCCTCACCGCAGATGTACGCGCCGGCGCCCGCGTGCACGATCACGTCCAGGTCGAGGCCCGACCCGAGGATGTCCTTTCCGAGGAAGCCCGCCGCGTACGCCTCACGCACCGCCTCGTGCAGCCGCCGCAGGACGGGCACGACCTCACCACGCAGGTAGATGAAGGCATGGTTCGACCGGATCGCGTGAGCGGCGATGACGATCCCCTCGATGAGGGAATGCGGGTTCGCGAAGAGGAGGGGGATGTCCTTGCAGGTCCCGGGCTCCGACTCGTCGGCGTTGACCACCAGATAGTGCGGTTTGCCGTCGCCCTGCGGGATGAACTGCCATTTCATGCCGGTCGGGAAGCCGGCGCCGCCGCGGCCGCGCAGTCCGGCGTCCTTGACGTACGCGATGACGTCGTCCGGGGCCATGGCGAGGGCCTTGCGCATGCCCTCGTAGCCCTCGTGCCGCCGGTAGGTCTCCAGGGTCCAGGAGTCGGGCTGGTCCCAGAAGGCGGACAGGACCGGCGCGAGGATCTTCTCCGGGCTGGTCTCGTTGATCTCGGCTGCCACCGTCATCACTCCCCCTCCTCGACTGCGGGCCCGGCCGTTTCGTCTCCGCGGGGCGTGGCCCCTCCCTCCGGGGTGGCGGGAGAGGGGCCGGCCTGGTCGGACGCCGAAGTCTGCTGTGGCGCGTCGTGCGAGCTGGGGTGCCCGCCCGGCGCTTCGTCGGACGGGCGGCCGGACGGCGGTTCGCCCGTGGTCGGTGCATCGGCGCGCGGCGCGTCCGGGGTTCCGTCCGCCGTGGCGCGTGGCGCGATGACGTGGTCGGGGCCGCGTCCGGCGACGGGCTCGCCCTTGGCCAGTCGCAGGCCGACCAGGGAGGCGGGGCCCGCGCCGCCGGTGGCCTCGACGGCTCCGGGGCGCCGGTCGGGGAAGCCGGCCAGCATCCGCGCCGTCTCCTTGAAGGTGCACAGCGGCGCACCCCGGGTGGGCTCGACGGTGCGTCCTGCCCGGAGGTCGTCGACCAGCTGCTTGGCGGACTGCGGCGTCTGGTTGTCGAAGAACTCCCAGTTCACCATCACGACGGGCGCGAAGTCGCAGGCCGCGTTGCACTCGATGTGTTCGAGGGTGACGGCGCCGTCCTCGGTGGTTTCGCCGTTGCCGACGCCGAGGTGTTCCTTGAGTTCGTCGAAGATGGCGTCGCCGCCCATCACGGCGCAGAGCGTGTTGGTGCAGACCCCGACCTGGTAGTCGCCGCTCGCCCGGCGGCGGTACATGGTGTAGAAGGTCACGACCGCGGTGACTTCGGCGGTGGTCAGGTCGAGCTGTTCGGCGCAGAAGCGGATGCCGGTCCGGGTGACGTGCCCTTCCTCGGCCTGTACGAGGTGCAGCAGCGGCAGCAGCGCCGAACGCGGGCCGGGATAGCGGGCGATCACCTCCCTGGCGTCGGCGTCGAGCCGGGCCCGTACGTCGGCCGGGTAGTCGGGGGCGGGGAGCTGAGGCATGCCCAGGCTCGTCGCAGTGGTCTCGGTCACCGGTCGACGCCTCCCATCACGGGGTCGATGGATGCGACGGCGACGATGACGTCGGCGACCTGGCCGCCTTCGCACATCGCTGCCATGGCCTGCAGGTTGGTGAAGGACGGGTCGCGGAAGTGCACCCGGTAGGGGCGGGTGCCGCCGTCGCTGACGGCGTGCACCCCCAGCTCGCCCTTGGGGGATTCCACGGCGGCGTACGCCTGTCCCGCCGGCACCCGGAAGCCCTCCGTCACCAGCTTGAAGTGGTGGATGAGGGCCTCCATCGAGGTGCCCATGATCTTCTTGATGTGGTCGAGGGAGTTGCCGAGTCCGTCCGGGCCCAGGGCCAGTTGGGCGGGCCAGGCGATCTTCTTGTCCGCGACCATGACAGGACCCGGCTCCAGCCGGTCCAGGCACTGCTCGACGATCCGCAGCGACTGGCGCATCTCCTCCAGGCGGATGAGGAACCGCCCGTAGGCGTCGCAGGTGTCGGCGGTCGGCACCTCGAAGTCGTAGTTCTCGTAGCCGCAGTAGGGCTGCGACTTGCGCAGGTCGTGCGGCAGGCCGGCGGAGCGGACGAGGGGGCCGGTGGCACCGGTGGCCATGCAGCCGGCCAGGTCGAGGTAGCCGATGCCCTCCATGCGGCCCTTGAAGACGGGGTTGCCACTGGCGAGCTTGTCGTACTCGGGGAGGTTCTTGCGCATCTTCTTGATCAGGGCGCGCACCTGGTCGACGGCGCCCGGCGGCAGGTCCTGGGCGAGCCCGCCGGGCCGGATGTAGGCGTGGTTCATCCGCAGGCCGGTGATCAACTCGTAGACGTCGAGGATGAGTTCACGGTCGCGGAAGCCGTAGATCATGATCGTGGTGGCGCCCAGCTCCATGCCGCCGGTGGCGATGGCCACGAGGTGGGAGGAGAGCCGGTTCAGCTCCATCAGCAGGACGCGGATGACCGAGGCGCGGTCCGGGATCTGGTCGGTGATGCCGAGCAGCTTCTCCACGGCCAGGCAGTACGCCGTCTCGTTGAAGAACGGCGTGAGGTAGTCCATCCGCGTGACGAACGTGGTGCCCTGGGTCCAGGTCCGGTATTCGAGGTTCTTCTCGATGCCGGTGTGGAGGTAGCCGATGCCGCAGCGGGCCTCGGTGACGGTCTCGCCGTCGATCTCCAGGATGAGCCGCAGCACGCCGTGCGTGGAGGGGTGCTGGGGGCCCATGTTGACGATGATGCGCTCGTCGTCCGACTTCGCGGCCGCCGTCGCGACCTCGTCCCAGTCGCCGCCGGTGACGGTGTAGACGGTGCCCTCGGTCGTCTCGCGGGGCGGCGCCTGCGACGCGGACGGCGCTTCGGGCGTCGGGGAGGTGGGGGAAGAAGACATCAGCTGTACGACCTCCGCTGGTCGGGAGCCGGGATCTGGGCGCCCTTGTACTCGACGGGGATGCCGCCGAGCGGGTAGTCCTTGCGCTGCGGAAAGCCCTGCCAGTCGTCGGGCATCATGATCCGCGTCAGCGCCGGATGGCCGTCGAAGATGAGACCGAAGAAGTCGTAGGTCTCGCGCTCGTGCCAGTCGTTGGTGGGATAGACCTCCACGAGCGAGGGCACGTGCGGATCCGTGTCGGGGGCGGAGACCTCCAGCCGGATCAGCCGGTTGTGGGTGATCGAGCGCAGGTGGTAGACGGCATGCAGCTCGCGGCCCTTGTCGCCGGGGAAGTGCACGCCGCTCACGCCGGTGCACAGCTCGAAGCGCAGCGCCGGGTCGTCGCGCAGCGTCCTGGCGACGGTGGGGAGGTACTCCCGCTCGATGTGGAAGGTCAGCTCGTCCCGGTCGACGACGGTCTTGTCGATGACGTTCTCGGGGACCAGGCCCTGTTCCTCCAGGGCGCCTTCCAGTTCGTCGGCGACCTCGTCGAACCAGCCGCCGTACGGCCGGCCGCTCGCGCCGGGCAGCCGGACGGTGCGTACGAGGCCGCCGTATCCGGAGGTGTCGGCACCGCCCGCGGCACCGAACATGCCGTGGCGGGTGGCGATGAGGTCGCCGGCGTCGTCGCGCTGCGCCGGGACATTCTGGCCGGGTGCGTTCGGGTCGTCCTGCTCGCTCACCGCAGCAGCCCCTTCAGCTCGATCGTCGGGAGCGCCTTGAGTGCGGCTTCCTCCGCCTCGCGGGCCGCCTGCTGCTGATTGACCCCGAGCTTGGTCTCCTGGATCTTCTGGTGCAGCTTGAGGATGGCGTCCAGCAGCATTTCGGGACGTGGCGGGCAGCCCGGCAAATAGATGTCAACCGGGACAATGTGGTCGACGCCCTGAACAATCGCGTAATTATTGAACATTCCGCCCGATGAAGCGCAAACCCCCATGGAAATCACCCACTTCGGGTTCGGCATCTGGTCGTAGACCTGCCGCAGAACGGGCGCCATCTTCTGGCTCACCCGGCCGGCCACGATCATCAGGTCCGCCTGTCGCGGCGAACCGCGGAAGACCTCCATGCCGAAGCGCGCCAGGTCGTACCGCCCGGCGCCGGTCGTCATCATCTCGATGGCGCAGCAGGCGAGCCCGAAGGTCGCGGGGAAGACCGATGACTTGCGCACCCAGCCCGCGGCCTGCTCGACAGTGGTCAGCAAAAAGCCGCTGGGCAGCTTCTCTTCAAGTCCCATTGGTGGCCCCTAGTCCCATTCCAGGCCGCCACGACGCCAGACATAGGCGTAGGCGACGAAGACGGTGAGCGCGAAGAGGAGCATCTCGACGAGCCCGAACAGCCCCAGGGCGTCGAAGGTGACGGCCCAGGGGTAGAGGAAGACGATCTCGATGTCGAAGACGATGAACAGCATCGCCGTCAGGTAGTACTTGATCGGAAAGCGACCGCCGCCGGACGGCTGCGGGGTCGGCTCGATTCCACATTCGTACGCTTCGAGCTTGGCCCGGTTGTAGCGCCTGGGTCCGACGAGCGTGGCCATCACGACAGAGAAGATCGCAAAGCCTGCCCCGAGGGCACCCAGTACGAGGATGGGCGCATAGGCGTTCACCGTCCTCGCTCCCTTCAGTCGACGATGACTGGATGGCGGTCCGCCCGGACTCGATCTTCACCTCATGGAGATCGCGCGCATGTGAGGCAGTTCACAAGCCCGAACCGCCTGCATCTTATGCCCGACGGTCTGTGATCTGCGACACGGGGTGCACCAACGTCTTTGTGATCTCCACCACCTGACGAAGGATCATGAAGCCGGATGAGCGGTGATCTTCATACGTGAAGCGCGCGAGTGATCACGAGAGGTGACATTCACGCGGGTTACCGCTGGTCAGGCGGCATTGCCCCTATCAAGACATGGCCGATACAAGCAAATTGGCGCTGGACACCGTCAACTGCTATATGCCGCACACCCGCAGGCGTGACCCGCTCGTGACCCCGCCGTGATCGTCCGTACGTGCGCGCATTCACGAGCGCGCACCGCAGAGAGGTCACGGGAACATAACGGACACTCAGGAGTGAGCTATCCCACCCGGCTTCGCGCCATAAATCCTTGACTCGCGGGAAGCCTTGGCGTGGCGCCTGGAGAGGTGATAGGCGCCTCCGGACCCCCGCACCGGCTGCAAATGCCGTGCGTAGGAACATGATCACGAATTTCGGGCATCGCACCGCCGAACCGACGGGCAGTCAAAAGTCCGTTTTGTTCATCGCGTACGCGTCAAGTGTGGTGCAGGCCACCTTTGTTGGCAGCAACCTGTGGCTCCTGATAGCCGTGGTGCCATGTCCCCGAACGCACTCATACCCAGCCACCGGAAGCCCCGCCGTTCCGCGTCCTCGCGGGCACTGCGTGCGGGAGTGACCGGTGGCATCCTCACCCTCGCGGTGGCCGGCGCCGGTGTGCCCGCCAACGCCGCCGAGAAGCCGGTCTCCGAAACCCAGGAGATACCGACCATCACCACGGCGCTCGCCGCCGACCTTGCCGAGAGCGCCGACACCACCCAGCAGGTCGCACTCTCCTACGAGCGTCAGGCCGCGCAGGACAGCGCGCTGACGACGGCTGCCAAGACCGCGAAGAAGGACCAGGCAGAGGCGGAGAAGAAGGCCGAGGCCAAGAAGAAGGCCAAGGCCGAGGCCGAGCGGAAGGCCAAGGAGGCGGCGCAGACCCGCGCTTCGCGCTCCTCCGAGCGCACCACCCTCGTCGGCGCCTCCACCCCGGCCGCCGACGAGACGCCGGCACCGGTCTCCAGCGGCAGCACCTCCGCCCTGGTCTCCTTCCTGCGCGCCCAGATCGGCAAGGCGTACGTGATGGGCGCCACCGGCCCCTCGGCGTACGACTGCTCCGGCCTCACCCAGGCCGCGTTCCGCCAGGTCGGCATCAGCCTGCCGCGCGTCTCACAGTCCCAGTCGACCGCCGGCACCCAGGTCGGCCTGGACAACCTCCAGGTCGGCGACCTCCTTTACTGGGGCAGCGCGGGCAGCGCGTACCACGTGGGTGTCTACGTCGGTAACGGCAACTTCATCGGCGCCCAGAACTCCAGCACGGGCATCGTCGAGCGCCCGCTGAGCTACGACCAGCCCACGGGCGCCGTCCGCGTCCTCTGAGCCGCCCTGAGTGCCATGAGCCCCTGCGGCGCGTGGCACCGGCACGCTCCGGCGACAACTCACGGGCACGAGCGGTGCGTTATGCCGCTCATGTCCCCTAGCGCCTGAAAAGGGCCGCCCCTCCCCCGCTCGGGAGGGGCGGCCCTTCGCCTGTCCGCTGCACGGAACGGCCCGCTTCTGCGGCGAGTTCACGCCGCACGGCGCCACGATCCGGTCATGTACACCCCCATGGCCGCGCGCCCGCTACCGATGGGCCGGACGGACCGTTGCACCTCTCGCCACCCGCCGCACACCTGCCTCCACGGCACCGTGCGGCACTCGCAGAGAGGGACACCGCACTCCGATGAACACCCATCGCACCGTCAGCCGGGCCGTCACCGGCGCCGCCCTTGCCGCCGCCCTCGGCCTGGGCGCCGTCCACACCGCCACCGCCGCCCCGACGGGCACCACGAAGGCCGCCAAGTCCGCCCACACCACCGGCCAGGACACCGGCACCGACGGCGGCTGGCACCAGGACGGCCTGAACCTGAACGCCTCCGACAACGCCGCCGTCGACGCCTTCGCCGCCCGCGCCCGGCAGGCCGAACGTTCCATCAGCCCGCAGATCCGGGCCGCCGCGCAGCTCAGCCACGCCGAGCTGGTCGGCTTCGACCAGCGGCTGAAGTCCCCGGACTCGCTCAAGCGCAAGGTCGCGACCTGGATGCAGGAGACACCGGGCCAGACCGTCAACGCATCGCTCGCGCAGATCAACGACTCGGTCCGCTACACCCTCCAGTGGCCCTCCGGCCGCTACAGCGCCGGCGTCGCCACCGCCGCGGGACTGCTGTCCTCCTGGGGCAACGACAGCGCCCGCTGGGCCAACACCTGGAAGCGCGAGTCCGGCTACAAGGCCATCAACTCCGCCTGGCGCGCGCCCCGTTCGGGCCAGCTCTTCGAGGTCCAGTTCCACACCCCCGAGAGCAAAGCCGCCCAGCTGGAGACCCACAAGCTGTACGAGGAGCAGCGCCTGCCCGGCACCCCGCCCGAGCGCGTACGCGAACTCCAGGCCCAGCAGAACGCCATCTTCGCCGCCGTGCCCGTCCCGGCGGGCGCCGGGGAGCTGACGGCTCCGGAGCCCCGCAGGTCCGCGCCGGCGACGGTCCCTTCGGGCGTCCCGGCCTCCTGACGGATCACCGGCGATCCGGCCGACGCCGGGAATTCCCCCTGCAACCCCCAACGCCATTACACATAACGGTAATTGGGCCACTTTGGATAGCGGGAAAGCCTTGAGCGCGCGTTCATTACAGCGCACGAGGCGACGCCGTACGGCCGTTGTTCCCGGCCGTACGGCGTTACTGCCACGCCTGCTACGAAGGGGGCGGAACATGCCGCCACGACGAGCGATCACGGGCCGGAGCCAGGAGCCCGCAAACGGTTCGCCGAAGAGCTGCGGTTACTCCGGGCACAGAGGGGCGAGAGCCTGCGTCAGCTCGGCGAAGCTCTCGGCTGGGACGCGTCGTTGTTCGTTCCCCACCTTGTGGGAGCCGGCGATGGCCGACCGGAGCCAATTCCTTGAGCAATACCGCTATTACATGACGCCGGAGTCCGAAGCGGTCAGCCAGTGGCACTACGGGGTGAGCACGATCCACGGCCTGTTGCAGACGGAGAAGTGCGCCCAGGCACTGCTGTCCGCGGGTGGCCTCGACGGCGAAGAGCTGTCCCGGCAGGTGGAAGCGCGTATTGGGCGCAGCGAGCTGCTGGAACGTAAGGAACCGCCACACTTCCGCACGATCCTGTCGGAGGCCGTGCTGCGTACTCCCCTGCCCGATCGCGCCGCCTGGTGCCAGCAGCTGGAGCTCCTGCTGGAGATGAGCGAGCGGCGGAACATCACGATCCAGGCCGTGCCGTTCGCCGTCGGACCCCACGCCCTGAAGAACAGCGACACCATGTTCCTGCGGTCTCCGGACGGCAGCACGGTGGCATGGCGCAAGAGCTCGTACAGCAACCAGAACGGCGGCGCGTGCGTCGAGGTCGCCGACGGCTTCCCCGGCGTCGTCCCCGTCCACGACAGCAAGACACCCGACGGGCCCGCCGTGGTCTTCGAGGCAGCCGCCTGGTCCTCGTTCGTCGGCGGCGTCCGGGGCGAGGCGTTCAGGGGCTGACCCTCGCAGCAGGCTCACAGCACGCGGCCCCCGCCGGATGACAGGGGCCGCTGCCGTACCTCCTGGCGGGCGGCTCACGCCTTCGGCGCCACCTTGCTCAGGCCGTTGATGATGCGGTCCATCGCGTCGCCGCCGGTGGGGTCCGTGAGGTTGGCGAGCATTTTGAGGGTGAAGCGCATGAGGAGCGGGTGGGTCAGGCCGCGCTGAGTGGCGATCTTCATGACCTTCGGGTTGCCGATGAGCTTCACGAAGGCGCGGCCCAGCGAGTAGTAGCCGCCGTAGGTCTCCTTGAGGACCTTCGGGTAGCCCTGGAGGGCCAGTTCGCGCTGTGCGTAGGTGGCGCGGGCATGCGCCTGGACGATGACCTCGGCGGCGATGGCGCCGGACTCCATGGCGTACGCGATGCCCTCGCCGTTGAAGGGGTTCACCAGGCCGCCGGCGTCGCCGACCAGGAGGAGGCCCTTGGTGTAGTGCGGCTGGCGGTTGAAGGCCATCGGGAGGGCGGCGCCGCGGATCGGGCCCGTCATGTTCTCCGGGGTGTAGCCCCAGTCCGCCGGCATGGAGGCGCACCACGCCTTGAGGATCTCGCGCCAGTCAAGTTCCTTGAAGGCGGAGCTGGAGTTGAGGATGCCGAGGCCGACGTTGCTGGTGCCGTCGCCCATGCCGAAGATCCAGCCGTAGCCGGGCAGCAGCCGGTCCTGGGCGCCGCGGCGGTCCCACAGCTCCAGCCAGGACTCCAGGTAGTCGTCGTCGTGGCGCGGTGAGGTGAAGTAGGTGCGGACCGCGACGCCCATGGGGCGGTCCTCGCGGCGGTGCAGGCCCATCGCCAGGGACAGCCGGGTGGAGTTGCCGTCGGCGGCGACGACCACGGGCGCGTGGAAGGTGACCGGGGTCTTCTCCTCGCCGAGCTTGGCGTGCACGCCGGTGATGCGGCCCGTCAGGTCGTCGATGATCGGGGCGCCGACGTTGCAGCGCTCGTGCAGCCGGACGCCGGCCTTCTGCGCCTGGCGGGCGAGCTGTTCGTCGAAGTCGTCCCGCTTGCGGACCAGGCCGTAGTCGGGGAAGGACGCGAGATCCGGCCAGTCGAGCTGGAGACGGGAGCCGCCGCCGATGATGCGCAGGCCCTTGTTGCGCAGCCAGCCCGCTTCCTCGGAGATGTCGATGCCCATCGAGATGAGCTGCTTGGTGGCACGCGGGGTGAGGCCGTCGCCGCAGACCTTCTCCCGGGGGAAGGCGGTCTTCTCCAGGAGGAGCACGTCCAGGCCGGACTTGGCCAGGTGGTAGGCGGTGGTCGAGCCGGCAGGACCGGCACCGACGACGATCACATCCGCGCTGTTCTCCGAGCGGGGTGTGGTCACGGACTCGGTCAAGGACTCGGTCACGGGGGGTCTCCCGGAAGTCGATATCGGGGTATCTGCATATGTGGGTGCCGAAGGGCACCGGGCAGGGGCAGTCTATGGGTGCCTTGGTGATCACCTCCTGAAGGGTTGGCCCGTGAAGCCGATGACGAAGACCACCGACAGGCCGCTCCCGGCCGTCGAGCTGCGGGTGCCCACGGACGAGGACGCACTGCACTGGCACCGCGCCTTCCGGCACCCCGATGTCATGGAATTCCACGGCGGCGCACCGGCCGAATTGTCGGTGTACGACGAGCTGACCGCCCGCCAGCGCCGGCATCACGCCGAACGCGGCTTCTGCTTCTACACGCTGCTCGCCCCGGACGACGGCGCGGTACTGGGCTTCACCGGGGCCCAGCCGTGGCCGTACGACGACTGGGGTCCTGCGGGCGAGATAGAGATCGGCTGGCGGCTGGGCCGCGAGCACTGGGGAAAGGGCTACGCGACGGCGGCGGCCGAGGCCGCGCTGGATGCCGTACGGGCGGGCGGCGTACGGCACGTCGTCGCGATGATCGACGCGCGCAACGAGCGGTCCCTGGCGGTGGCCGGGCGGCTGGGGATGCGGCGGGCGGAGACGGTGAGCACGCCGGGGTCGCAGCGGGAGGGGCACTGCTACCGGCTGGATCTTTGACCGGGGCCCAACGGGTGGGCGGGTGGCCGCGGTTCACCGGGCGGACGGTCCGGTGGGCGCGGCCCGTACCCCGTCAGACGGCCGGCCTGGTCCCCCGGTGCAGGGCGACCACGCCGCCCGTCAGGTTGCGCCAGGCGACCTTCGTCCAGCCCACGCCCTGCATCCGGGCGGCCAGTTCGGGCTGGTTGGGCCAGCTGCGGATGGACTCGGCGAGGTAGACGTACGCGTCGGGGTTGCTGCTGACCGCGCGGGCGACCGGCGGCAGTGCGCGCATCAGGTACTCGGTGTAGACGGTGCGGAACGGCGCCCAGACCGGCTCGCTGAACTCGCAGATCACCACCCGGCCGCCGGGCTTGGTCACGCGGTACAGCTCGGCGAGCGCCGCGTCGGTGTCCTGGATGTTGCGCAGGCCGAAGGAGATGGTGACGGCGTCGAAGACCGCGTCCGCGAACGGCAGGCGGGTGCCGTCGCCTGCGGTGAACGGCAGCCAGGAGTGCCGCTTCTTGCCTTCCGCCAGCATGCCGACGGAGAAGTCGCAGGGCACGACGTAGGCGCCGGTCGCGGCGAAGGGCAGCGAGGACGTGCCGGTGCCGGCCGCGAGGTCGAGCACCCGCTCGGCGGGCCGTGCGGCCACCGCCCGGTCCACCTCCTTGCGCCAGCGTCGGGCCTGGCCCAGCGAGAGCACGTCGTTGGTGAGGTCGTAGCGCGCCGCCACGTCGTCGAACATCGCGGCGACTTCGTGCGGCTGCTTGTCCAGGGATGCGCGGGTCACGCGTCCATTGTGGCAGGACGCCCACGGGCCCGGTCCGCAGGGCGGCGGTCGGGTCAGCGGCGGCGGTGGACCAGGCGTCCGTCGATGACCGTGGCGACGCAGGTGGCGGCGCCGAGCCTGACCAGCGCGGCCCGGTCCGGCACGTCGAACACGGCGAACCTGGCGGGGCCGCCCGGCTTCAGCGGCGGCAGCAGGACGAGCGGGACCGGCGAGAAGGACGCCGGGCCCGGCAGGCTCTCCGGGCGCCGCCCGACCGCGAGCCCGGCCCTGCGCACCGCGTCCACGGCGGCCCGGCCACGCAGCTCCCCTGCGATGGCGACCGTGCCGTGCGCCAGCATCCGCTGCACCCCGCGCCGTGCGCTGGCGCCGTGGCGTGACGGGTCGGCGCGGAAGAGGGCCCGCGCGCGTGCGCCGGTGATCGGCTCGGTGCCGAACTCGTCGGCCTCGCGCGGGTCCGGGTGATAGGTGTCTTCGAGCAGCTCGGGCCCGTACGGGTTGAGCAGCCCCGGGGTGAGGATGCCGGGCCACCGCCGCACCCGCGCTCCGGGGCGGACGGCGGCCAGGTCCTCGTACGGGCCGACGGCCGCGATGGACGCGCCGTCGACGAGCACCGCGGCCTCCGGGGAGGACTCGGCGACGTGAAGTGTCAGCGCCACGGGCTCAGTTGGCGTCGATCAGCTTGAGTTCGGGGTGGGCGGTGCCGCCCTCGATGGCCGTCGAGGAGATGTGCGAGGCGACACGGTCGTCGACGGGGTCGTTGGCCGGGTCGTCGTGCACGACGAGGTGCTCGTAGGTGGTCGCGCGCTGGGCCGGCACCCGTCCTGCCGTGCGGATCAGCTCGATGATCTCCATGCGGTTGGAGCGGTGCTTGGCACCCGCCGAGGAGACGACGTTCTCCTCCAGCATGATCGAACCGAGGTCGTCGGCACCGTAGTGCAGCGACAGCTGGCCGACCTCCTTGCCGGTGGTCAGCCAGGAGCCCTGGATGTGTGCGACGTTGTCGAGGAAGATCCGGGCGATGGCGATCATCCGCAGGTACTCGAAGAGGGTGGCCTGCGTCTGGCCCTTCAGGTGGTTGTTCTCCGGCTGGTAGGTGTACGGGATGAAGGCGCGGAAGCCGCCCGTACGGTCCTGGACGTCACGGATCATGCGCAGGTGCTCGATGCGTTCGGCGTTGGTCTCGCCGGTGCCCATGAGCATGGTGGAGGTGGACTCGACGCCCAGCCGGTGCGCGGTCTCCATGATCTCCAGCCAGCGCTCGCCGGACTCCTTGAGCGGGGCGATGGCCTTGCGCGGGCGGGCCGGGAGGAGTTCGGCGCCGGCACCGGCGAAGGAGTCAAGGCCGGCGGCGTGGATGCGGCGGATCGCCTCTTCCGGCGTCACCTTGGAGATCCGGGCCATGTGCTCGATCTCGGAGGCGCCGAGGGAGTGGATGACCAGCTGCGGGAACGCCTTCTTGATCGCCGAGAAGTGCTCTTCGTAGTACTCGACGCCGTAGTCCGGGTGGTGGCCGCCCTGGAACATGATCTGGGTGCCGCCCAGTTCGACGGTCTCCGCACAGCGGCGCAGGATGTCGTCGAGGTCGCGGCTCCAGCCCTTGGCGGTGTCCTTGGGCGCGGCGTAGAAGGCGCAGAACTTGCAGGCCGTCACGCAGACGTTGGTGTAGTTGATGTTCCGCTCGATGATGTACGTCGCGATGTGCTCGGTGCCGGCGTAGCGGCGGCGGCGTACGGCGTCGGCCGCCCGGCCGAGGGCGTGCAGCGGCGCGGAGCGGTACAGGTCGAGCGCTTCCTCCGGCGTGATGCGGCCGCCCTGTGCGGCGCGGTCGAGTACGGACTGGAGGTCGGCGTTCTCGGTCACCGGGGCGTCCCTTTCGGAGGGGTATTGACGGACCGGTCCAGCGTACGCCAGGGGTTTTCGCCCCTCCGGCCGCCTCCCGCCGTGGGGTGGGAGGCGGGCGGCCGGTCAGTGGCCCAGCAGGTCGACCTTCACGTCGGCGGGGAAGCCGGTGGACGGGCCGACCCGGCGGGCGAACTCGGTGACGCCGCGCAGCTGGTCGGGTCCGAAGCGGAAGTCCAGGGTGGTGAAGTACCGCTCCAGGAGCTGCTCGTCGAAGGTCTCCCAGCGCGCCGCCTGCTCGGCGACCTTGGTGACCTCTTCCAGCGACACGTCACGGGAGGCCAGGAACGCCTCGTGGACCTTCTCCACGACCAGCGGCTCGCGCTCCAGGTAGTCGCGCCGGGCGGCCCAGACGGCGAAGACGAACGGCAGGCCCGTCCAGTCCTTCCACATCTGCCCGAGGTCGTGCACCTCCAGGCCGAGCCGGGGCCCGTCGTGCAGGTTGGCGCGCAGCGCGGCATCGCCGATGAGGACGGCGGCGTCCGCCTCCTGCATCATCAGGCCCAGGTCGGGCGGGCAGGTGAAGTAGTCGGGACGGACCCCGATCTTCTCGGCGAGCAGCAGCTGGGCGAGCCGTACGGAGGTGCGCGAGGTCGACCCGAGGGCCACCCGTGCTCCGTCCAGCTGGTCCAGCGGCTTCTGCGAGACGATCACGCAGGACATCACCGGGCCGTCGCAGCCGACCGCGAGGTCGGGGAAGGCCACGAGGTCGTCGGCGGCGCGCAGGAACTCCACGAGGGTGATCGGCGCGATGTCGAGATCGCCGCGGACCAGCTGTTCGCTGAGCTTCTCCGGGGTGTCCTTGGTGAGTTCGAGATCGAGCAGGGTGCCCGTGCGGGCGAGGCCCCAGTAGAGGGGCAGGCAGTTCAGGAACTGGATGTGGCCCACCCGCGGCCGGCTGCGACGGATGTCGGCAGCGGCGTCTTCGGGCGCGTCTCCAAAGGTTGAATTGTCCACATGCGGAGGCTAGACCTGTGGGGAGTACGCCAGCACGGCGGGGGCGCACATGGCCGGTACGCCCGTCGGGTAAACGTGATCTTTGGCTCTTCCGCCTCACGAGCGCCCCATGCTACGCTCAGCGCAAGTTGCAGTTTGGTTTCCCTTGCAGTACAGAGCCTGCGGAGCATGTGACCCGCAGGCTTTTGTAGTTTTCAGACTTGTTTGCAGGTTCTGGAGCAGGGCAACCCTTTGGCCCAAGGAGGGCTTATGGCTACCGGAACCGTCAAGTGGTTCAACGCTGAAAAGGGCTTCGGCTTCATCGCCCAGGACGGCGGCGGCCCGGATGTCTTCGTCCACTACTCGGCGATCAACGCCTCTGGCTTCCGCTCTCTGGAGGAGAACCAGCAGGTGAACTTCGACGTCACGCAGGGTCCGAAGGGCCCGCAGGCGGAGAACGTTTCGCCGGTCTGAGTTGCCCGGTCCGACCTGAAAGCCTTTAGGTCGAGCTAACGCAGTACCCAAGGAGCCCCGCTCCTCCACTTCGGTGGGGAGAGGGGCTCCTGCCTTTTGCGGGGCGGGGCCTTCCGCCGACCGGTCGCTTCCACCGGCCGGGGCCCCTTCGCCGGCCGCTTCCCTTGCCCGTGTACGTCCGGTCCTTTGCCCGAACGGTCACCCGGCGTCATCGGCGGGCTCCCGTGTCCCGGCGGCGGTCCGCGGGTGCGCCGGGGCCGTCGTAGAGATTCCACGGCAGGCGCTGGTAGGGGTGATCGCAGGGGGTGCCGGCCGTGGCGTGGTAGTCGCCGGTGGTCAGGTCGACGCAGGAGGAGACCAGCGTGGCCCAGCGTTTGAGCGGGGGTGTGCGGGGATCGGGGTGGGTGCACAGCGATGCGGGGTGGCCGAGGTGGTCCGACATCGCCTCCCGGATGATCCGGCGGGAGTCGTCGGGCCCGGTGGAGGTGCGCAGCGCGCGCAGTCCGGCCTCGGCGCGCGGCACCCGTACCAGCGAGCCGGACGCCATCGGGCGGTATCCGGCGGCGAGCGCGGCCGGGATGCCCGCCTGGTAGTGGTTGCCGTGCACCAGCAGACCGTCGGTGGGGTACATCCAGCCGTGCCCCGCCGGGGTGGTCTCCAGGTCGATGGCGAAGCCTTCGCGGCAGGTCAGCAGGGCGTTGCTGGCGATGTGCGCGCGGGTGCGGCACAGCACGTCGAGGGCGTCGGTGATGCTGTGCCGGTCCAGGGCGCTGCGCCGTACGACGGTCTGCGGCAGTCCGATCGCGTCGTCGAAGCGGCCGCCGAGACCGTTGGCGTTCAGGGCGATACCGGCGGAGTTGGCGCCCTGGCGGCCGATCTGCCCGGCCTCGACCTGCATGATCAGGGTCGGTTTCGGCGGCTGCACGATCCGGAGCAGGACGACGGTGTCGGCGACACCGGCCCGCCAGTCCCAGTTCTGCCCGGCCCAGACGTGCCCGTCGCCGCCGGCCTCGCCGAACGCGGCGAAGGAGGTGCAGCCTTCGGCGGGCTCACCGGCGTCGGCGGTGCCCGGGTGCGCGCCGCCGTCCGTGGCCATCGCGGTGAACGATTTGTCGTAGATGATCTCGCCGCGGGCGTTGAGGGCGAGGATGTCGAGCAGGCCGACCCCGGCGCCGTCGGCGATGCCCTGCATCTCCTCGACCAGGTGCGGGGCGAAGTCGCGGACCGGTGCCAGCCAGCGGGCGGCGCGGGCGGTGACCTGTTCCCAGGTCAGGCCGCTGGAGGCGCCGAAGGCGGCTTCGTAGTAGGCGGTCGCGGCGTGGATGCGCTCGCGCACCGCCTCGCCGTACCGGCGGCCGCGCTCGGCCGGCGGGCCGGAGATCTCGATGACCGGAAGGGTGCGCTGTGCCATGTGTCTCCCTGCGCAGGGCCCGCTGCCGTAACGTCGATTTCCGTGAGTGGCTCTCTTGAAATGCGTCGCCCAGGAGAGTAACGGCGGTCACGCGGAAGTCAATGGCGGTGATGGAGACTCC
The DNA here is from genome assembly GCF_020564935.1 of Streptomyces pinistramenti. Lineage (GTDB taxonomy): Bacteria > Actinomycetota > Actinomycetes > Streptomycetales > Streptomycetaceae > Streptomyces > Streptomyces pinistramenti. Next base: position 30,994 of record NZ_JAJCXB010000011.1, on the reverse strand, counting down.
AGAAACGTCGCGGGCCGGACCCGCGGGACGGCCCGCGGACGACGTCACCGGCCGCACGCGCGGCCTGGCCGCCGAGGTCCGGCTGCGGCAGCGCATCGCCCACGTCGGCCAGGACCTGCGGGCATCTGGGACGACGTCTTCGACGAGGCGGAGGAACGCATCGGGTGCGCCCGGCGGCTGACCGGAACCGCGTCCTTCCAGCGCACGGCGGCCGCCCTCGCACCGGCCGGCGAGGTGTTCTGCTACGGCGTCGCCGCCTCCGAACTCGCCGCCCGCCGCCTCGCGTTGATGCTCGCCAGAACCGGCCGCCGGGCCCTTTTCCTGGGCGCCACCGGCTTCGCGCTCGCCGACGCGCTGCTGCCGCTGGGCCGCGGCGACACGGTGGTGGTCTTCCCGCCGGGGCGCCCGCTGGACGAGTTCACGGTGCTGGTGGAGCGGGCCCGCGCGGTCGGCGCCAAGGCCGTCTTCGTCACCGACGTGCTGGGGGAAACCTTGGGGGCCGCGCCGCACACCCCCACCGGCGTCACCGCCGGATCACCGGCCGGCCTGGTGGTCACGGATGCCCTGCTGCTCGCTCCGACGACACTGGACGAGACCCGCGCAGGGGAGACCCCGCATCACCTCACGGCGCTCCGCGAGCAGTTGCTCGCTCCGCAGCCGAAGTCGCGGGGGACGCGGGGAGACGCCGTAGGGCACTCCCGCGGCGGCGCGGGCCCGCCCCGTGCTCACGCCGCCTGCTGCCGGACCCGCGTCTTCCGCGTGGCCAGGAACAGCGCCACCAGCCAGCCCACGAACGTGGCCCCGAACAGCACGTTGATGACCAGCACCAGCCACCGGTTGTCGATGCGCCGGTAGAACCCGATGTAGGACGGCAGGAAGTACACCACCAGCACCACTATCCCGAGCAGCACCGCTCCCACGGACCCCAGCTCTCCCAGCACCACGCACCACTCTCCCGATTCCGCGCCGATGACCGGCTTCCGCCGCTCGCCGCAACGGTACCCACCCGCCACACCCGGCCCTGCGCACGTCGGACGCGCCCCCCGTCAACGATCCGCCGTCAGTGATCCGCAAGGGCCGGGACGGCAGCCGTCAAGGTCCCGTCATGAGAGTGCGGTAGCCGCCGCACAGCGGGGATACCTTCGGTGCGCGCCACGGGCTTGCCTCCCCGCATCCCGGGCGCACCATCCGTGATCCCGCAGGGAGACCGCCATGTGCCTGTACGAGTACGACGACGACCCCGAGCCGGAAGAACCGGTCCCGGCCGGACCCCTGTACGTGCCCGTCCGGCCGGGAGGAGTGGGGGTGGCGGTACGCATGTTCCGTACCCCGCTGGGCACCCACACCGCCGTCGCCTTCACCAGCCGGGAACGCCTGGCCGCCACGCTCGGCACCGACCAGCCCTGGGTCCGGCTCTCCGGACCCGTCCTGCGCGCGATGACCAGGCCGCTGGGAATGCGGCTGCTGACCGTCGACCCGACGTTCACCGCCGCCCAGGTCGCGGCCGCGCCCGCCGCCTCACGCACGTCATCGCCCGACGGCCGGCGCGCGGCCAGGACCGCCTGAAGGGGCCTCATTCCATGACCACAGCAGTTCTCCCCCAACTCCCCGCCGACGCCGACGACCTGTCCGTCTGGCCGGCCTCCACCACCCGCCTCCCCGACGGCGGCCTGGCCGTCGCCGGGGTCGCTCTGGCCGAGACGGCCGAACGCTTCGGCACCCCCGTCTACCTCCTGGACGAGGGCGAGATCCGGGCCCGCTGCCGGATGTACCGCGACGCCTTCCCCGACGCCGACGTGCTCTACGCGGCCAAGGCGTTCCTCTCCCGGGCCATGGTGCGCTGGGTCGACGAGGAAGGGCTCGGGCTCGACGTGTGCTCGGCCGGCGAGCTGGAACTCGCGGTGACGGCCGGCTTCCCGCCGGATCAGATCGTGCTGCACGGCAACGCCAAGTCGCCGCACGACATGGAGGCCGCGCTGCGGCTCGGCGTGGGCCGGATCGTCATCGACAGCCCGTCCGAGATCGCCCGGCTGGCCTCCGCGGTCGGGCCCAAGGGCCACCAGAAGGTGATGGTCCGCGTCGTCCCCGGCATCTCCGCGGGCGGCCACGAGAAGATCCGTACCGGAACGGACGGGCAGAAGTTCGGCCTGTCCCTCACCGACGGCTCCGCGCAGCACGCCATCGCCAGGATCATCGGCCAGCCGCAGCTCCAACTGACCGGCCTGCACTGCCACATCGGCTCCCAGATCACCAGCGTCAAGCCGTACCTCGCGGCGCTGCGCAGGGTCGTGGGCCTGATGGCCCGCATCCGCGACACGCACGGCGTCGTGCTGCCCGAGCTGGACATGGGCGGCGGCCACGGCATCGCCTACCGGCCGGGCGAGCCCGCCCTCGACCTCACGGCACTGGCCCGCAGGCTGCGCACCGAACTCATCGAGAGCTGCGCGGCGGCCGGCCTGACCGTGCCCCGCCTGATCATCGAGCCCGGTCGCGCGGTGGCAGGCCCGGCCGGCATCGCGCTGTACCGGGTGCTGGCCGTCAAGCGCACCGGAGGCCAGGTGTTCGTCGCGGTCGACGGCGGGATGAGCGACAACCCGCGCCCGGCCCTCTACGGAGTGCGCTACGCACCGCGCCTGATCGGCCGCCGCCCGGACACCGCGACGTGCCGGGCGACGGTCGTCGGACGGCACTGCGAGGCGGGCGACATCCTCGCATCCGACGTGCCGCTGCCCGCCGACGTCCGGCCCGGCGACCTGCTGGCGGTGCCGGTGGCCGGCGCGTACCAGCTGTCGATGGCCTCGGGCTACAACCTGGTGGGACGCCCCCCGGTGGTGGCCGTCCACGAAGGCCGGGCCCGGCTGCTCGTACGGCGGGAATCGCTGGACGACTTCCGCAGCCGGGACGTGGGGTTCTGAGCCAGCGCGGGTCCGTGAAGCCCTGCCGCGAGCCGGACAGGACTTCACGGACCCGTCGCGCGCACCCGCATGCGTTCCGCCGTCCCCGTGTCGGTCAGCTGTGGCCGGTGTCGATGACGCAGAAGCGGTTGCCCTCGGGGTCGGCGAGCACGACGAAGTCGGCGTCATCCGGATACGCATCCCAGTCGACGCGTCCAGCGCCCAGGGACATCAGTCGCGCCACTTCGGCTTCCTGATCGGCGGCGCCGCCGGCATAGAGGTCGAGGTGGACTCTCGGGTGTTCCTGCACGGGCGTCGTACTGAGGCCGAGGGCCAGTGCGGCACCGGAACCGTCGGCCGGCACCAGGACCGCCCAGTCGTCCTCCACCTCGCCGTCGCGAGGGACGTAGCCCAGTGCCCGGCTCCAGAACTCCGCGGCCCGCCGCACATCAGCAGCCCCCATCACGATCGTTCCGATGCTCAGCATCCGCCGATGATGGCAGAGATCAACAGCCCCACGGCGTTTGAGGCACGTCCCCCACTGCGCGGCGGACGTCGCCTGATACGTCACCAGGCTGTGTCGTCGGCCTCGCCGCCCAGCAGCGCATCACCCGCCTCCACGCGGGCGGAGCGGTCAGGTCCGTGGGCCGGAACACGCCCTGAAACTCCCGGAGTTCCGCCGCGCCGCCCGCCCACGGTCAGGCAGCCCGGTCCCCCACCGGCCGCCGCCACCGCACCACCGCCGCGACCGGCAACGCCACGCACGCCACCACCGCGAGCACCCCCAGCCCCGCCAGCACCGGATTCACCCAGCCAGGAACGATCTCCACACCCCCGCTGCACACCGTGCTGAGCGGAAAGTAGCTGTACGAGGACGGGTGCGCCCGCACCCCCATCCGCCACATACAGGTCTTGTCCCCGTAAAACCCCGGCGAGTAGGCCCCCTCCGCATACGCGAACACCAAAAACGCCCCGGCCACCGCAAGACCGCACACCAACGCCCACGGCTTGGGACTGGCCAGCCGCACTCCGCCCCCGCCCCGCAGCCGCCTCCTGGCATGACCGGCCAGCAGCAGGGTCAGCGCGAGGAGTACCACCACGGCGGGTAGCCCGAAAAGCACAAGAAGCATGCGGAATGCTTGCATGCTTGCGCCGGGTGGCCGTCAGGGTTGTCGCGTGGGGGGACGGGGGGCAGCATCCGGCCCCGCCCCCGGCACTCACACCGGATGCAAAGCCGAAGCCATGCCGTCCCACACCCGCATCACGTGCGTCACGGACGCGTCGAGGTCCGCTGCCGGGACGCCGTCGCGTGCCTGGGTGGAGAGCCCCAGCAGAAAACTGTGGAATACGGCTGCGAGCGCCTTCGGGTCCGTGCCGGGCGGGAGTTCACCGCGGGTGACGGCGCGTTCGACGCAGGCCGTCATGTTCCGGCGGTCCCAGGCCCTGCGGTCGGCGAGCAGGTCGCGGACCCGCTGGTTCCCGGATGCGCAGGTCGATTCGGCCAGCACCACCAGGCAGCCGCTGGGGTGCGACGGGTCGGTCTGCATGCGGACGGAGCGGCGGAGTGTCTGCTCGATCGCCTCGCGCGGGGCGAGCGCTTCGTCGGCGGCGACGGCGGTGACCTGCCCGTAGGTGGACAGATAGCGCTGCACGACCGCTTCGAAGAGCTGCTCCTTCGACGAGAACGCGGCGTAGAAGCTGGCGGACGAGATACCCATCGCCTCCCGCAGTTGCGCCAGCGAGGTCGACTCGTAGCCGTACTGCCAAAAGAGCGCCAGCGCCGCGTCGACGGCCTGCCCGGTGTCGAACCCCCGGGGCCTTCCCGTTCGCGCCATCGGCTCCGCGCCCCTTCCTGGTCGGTCGACACGTCCGAGCCGGCGGATCGAGCCCCTGCGCCGAAGCCCGGGCCCCGAAGCCGCCGACTTACAGAATAGTCGATCCAGAAAGTTCTTGACGAGGGACACCCCGGGCGTGGTCTAGTTACGGATCAATCGATCCATAACTAGCCCGACCCGAGGGGACCACCGTGAGCAGCACGCATGACGCACCGCCCGTCCACGACGAGCGCGAGGCGGCGCCGCCGGGCCAACGCCTGCCGTGGGCCGCGCTGTTGGCGATGGCCTGGACCGGATTCGTCGTCATCATGACCGAGACGCTCCCCGCCGGCCTGCTCCCGGAGATCGCCCGCGGGCTCGACGTGACCGCGTCCGGAGCCGGCCAGCTGGTGAGCGCCTACGCGGCGGGAACGGTGCTGGCCGCGATCCCGGCCACCGCCCTCACCAGGGGCATACGCCGCAAGCCCCTGCTGCTCACCGGCATCATCGGGTTCGCCGCCACCAACGCCGTGACGGCACTGTCGGGCGACTACACGACCGCCCTCGTCGCACGGTTCACGGCAGGCGCGTTCTCCGGGCTGCTGTGGGCGATGCTGGCCGGGTACGCACGCAGCATCGCGCCGCCGGGGCAGAAGGGGAAGGCGCTCGCCGTCGCGATGGCCGGCACACCGGTGGCACTGTCGATCGGCACACCGCTGGGCGCGTTCGCCGGTTCCCTCGTCGGCTGGCGCTGGGCCTTCGGCGCCATGACGGTCTTCTCGGTCGCCCTGTCCCTCTTCGCGCTGGCGAAGGTCCCCGACGTGCCGGGGCAGGCCGCCGGCAGCCGTACCCCCCTGCTGCGCGTGCTGCTGGCCCCGGGAATCCCGCCGATTCTGGCGGTGGTGTTCAGCTGGATGCTCGCGCACAACATCCTCTACACCTACATCGCCCCCTTCACCTCCTACGCCGGCGTCGGCCTCCGCGTGGACATCGCCCTGCTGCTGTTCGGGCTCGCCGCGCTGGCCGGAATCTGGGTGACCGGCGTCCTCGTCGACCGCGCACTGCGGGTGCTGACGCTGGGCAGCGTGGCCGCGTTCGGCCTGGCCGCCCTCGCCTTCGCCCTCGTGGCGCGCCACCCGGTGGCCTTCTGCCTGGCCGTCCTGGTGTGGGGCTTCGCCTTCGGCGGATCGGCCACCCAGCTCCAGACGGCATCGGCGGACGCGGCGGGCAACGACACGGACGTCGCCAACGCCATGCTCACCACCTCGTTCAATCTCGCCATCTTCGGCGGCGGCGCCTTCGGCGGGATGCTGCTCCAGTCCTCGGGGCCCGGCGTGTTCCCGTGGGTACTGCTGGCGCTGGCCGCCGTCGCGCTGGCGATCGTCACGACCGCTCGGCGGCACGGCTTCGCACCGGGGGTGCGGCGGGAGGGGTGAGCGAGCCCACGGGCGGGACCGGCGCGGGGCCCCCGTTCAGGGCGCCAACGGCTCGTCATAGAGGGCGAGTTCGGCACAAGCCCGGAGCCTGGAAGAGGCCCGCGTACGCGTCGAGCATCTCGCGGGCGACCGGGACCGCGCCGAACGCGCCCTCCCCATTACGGGCGTGGAGGCGGCGGTGCAGTTCGTCGAGCGGCGCCGCCAGGTAGCGCAGTTCGACCGGGACGCCGAGCGCCCGCGCACCGAGCCGCTTCTCGTCCCGCTCCGAGCGCGCCCAGAAGCCGAACTCCAGAATCACGGTCTGGCCCCGCCGCAGCAGAACCTGGGCATGGACCCAGAACCGCCCCTCCAGCCGCTCGCGCGTCTCCTCGTCCTCGAACCCGATGCCGAGATCGGCCAGCCACTCGTCCGGACACAGCCGCACGGCCGGAATCTCACCGGCAAGCCGCCTGGCCGGCGTCGTCTTCCCCGCACCGGGCAGGCCGCAGAGCAGGATCAGGCGGGGTCCTGGACGTGCCACCACGCTTGCCTCCATGGCCTTTTGCCGGTGTCGCTACCTGCTGCCGTACCTGCTCATACTCCGGTGGACGGCGCCGCCACCGGCCACGCCCCCGCCCTCTGCCCGGCGCGCCCCAAGGGACAGCCCAGTTCAGCACGCACACGGTTCGGCGAACAGGTCACCACTCCCAGCGACAGGAACAGCGGGCGCCCGAGGTAGAACCCGTACACCACGTCCTGCCCGCGAGCGAGCCGGTCGGCGGCCGCGGCGGCCTTCAGCGACAGCCGGACGGCTTCGCGGTCCTGCTCGGATGCGAACCGGGCGGCGTGGAGGGCAAGTTGTTCGGTGAGCCAGGCCGCGGCGCCCTCCGGATCCTGCCAGGTTCCCCGGATCGCCGTGGCCGGTTTTGTGAGCCACAGCGCCACCTCGATCGGCGGCACCTCGCTCGTACGCCACTCGATCGCGGCCCGCCGGTACCGCTCGATCACATCCGGCGGACTCGTCGCGGCCGGTTCCGTCGCGGGCGGCGGCCGACGGATGCCCTCCCGGTCGAAGTGGACGCCGTCCACCCCGCCGCCGTCCGGCCCGTACGGCCGCGCCCCTCGCTCCGGGAGCCGCTTCGGCCCCACCCAGAGGTATCCATGGTGATGCAACGAGCCGCCTTTCCAAGGGAGTTGACGGCAACCCCGCCCGGCCTCCAGGGCGGGGTTGCCGACGGACGGGCGACCGTCAGGCCGAAAGCCCGAAACGGGCCGGGTCGATGCCGGCCGCCGCCAGCTCCCCGGTGGTGAACCGCAGCGGCTCGGCACCGGGCCGCTTGCTGTCCGCCACCGCCCACACCCCGGGCCTGATACGGGCGAGGGTGACGCAGGATTCACCGTCGGGGTGCGTGTTGCCGCCGCACGCCTTGGTGAATTCCACTCCGTCGAGCGACAGGTCGTACAGGTCGGTCTCGCGCATGATGAACCTTCCTCATTCCTCGGAGGACGAGTTTTCCCGGTTCATCTTCCGCCCAAATCCGGCCTGCTCGCGCCGATTTCCTGTTCCCGCAAGAAGTCGTCCCGGATGCGCGCCACGAAACCTCGCATCGCCTCTCCGGAAAGAGCCACCTGCTCGAACCGGGTGAACTTGGCCGCGTACACCTCGACATCACGCAGTTCACTGGTCGTGATTTCGGCGTGCGGGATCTCCACGATCACGAGGCGGGCATCGAACATCACGAAGGACGAGGTCGGGAGGTCGGGCATCTCGGTACCCAGCGGGATCACGCCGAGGTGAACGTTCGGCATTCGCGACACGGAGATCAGCTTGTCGAGCTGGGCGGCCATCATCCCGACCGGCACCATCTGCCAGCGCAGCACGGATTCCGTGACGAGAAAGCGGAAGGAGCGCTCGCGGTCGAAGAGGATTTCCTGTCGGCGGAGCCGGGCTCCCACCATCTTCTCCAGACCTTCATCGGTACCCGCTGATCGCTGCCGGAGCCGCCGGACGTATTCCGGGGTTTGCAGCAGTCCAGGAATGCACGACGGCTGGAACGTACGGTGCAGCGTGGTCTGCGCTTCTATCGCGCGGATGTCTTCCTGGTGCTTGTGCAGCCCGGTGCGGCGGTATATCCGCCACGCCGTCGCCTCGGTCGCCACTCGGCGGGCCGCTTCGGAGAGCCGGGCTTTCACGTCGTCCGGTACGTCCAGGGCCGCCAGGACCCGCTCGACGTCGATCACGCTCGGCGCCAGTACGCCGTTCTCGATCTTGCTGAGCTTGCTCGGAGACATGGCAGCGCCACGGGCGACCACCTTGGCCTGCTTCCCGCCGGCCTCGCGTAGTTCCCGCAGCGCCTTGCCGATGCCCGGACCGCTCACTCCGTCCCGTACCGGTCCCACCACTCGGCGAACGGTACGGCGTGACGCAGGGCCACGTCCCGGCGCTCCATCCACTGCGCCGCCTCGCCCGCGGGCCGGAGTTCCGCTCCCAGGAATTTCCCGGCGTCGTCATAGCTCATGCACGCCACGGAACGTTCATCGAACGCCCAGAAGTCCGGCACGCCGCGCAACGGGTTTTCCTGCTCAGTGGTGTCGAGGATGAAGAACTCTTCACCGGCCGTCATGTTCCGTCGATATCCCCAGGACAGCTCGTACTGGAGATACTTGGTCAGCGGCCGGGCAAGGATGTGCACCCGGTACATCCGCTTCCCGGCATCAGTCGCACGCCGTACCTTCTCCGTCCACGGCGCCGACTCATAGCCTTCCGGCCGAGGCTTTCCGGCCAGAAAATCCTGGTAGGCTTCCACGCCGCCGGACTGACCGTAGTCGTCCAATGTCTCCAGCCGGAAAGCCTCTTGCTGGAATCCGGCAAAGAGCTTTCCGAAGTCCTCAGGAGAGATGGTCACGGGCAACCTTCCTCAGTAGCGCCAAAGGGATGCGAACGGCCGTCTCCGTTTCCGGTAATTGCATGGTGGCCAACGCTTGGGCATCGTCCACTTTGAAGCCCTGAACCAGAATGTTCTCCGTGCCTTCCACGGCCCACACAGTAGGGCACGGCCCGTCGTCACAGTCACTGGCAAGCTGCCTGAGCTTCATCGACTTCCCCCCTCGGATTGACGTCTCTTCGATCCTTGCGGTCCCCTCAACCAGCCGTCAAGCGGCACCTGTTGAGAGAACGGGAAACCGACTCGCGGGTCAATTAAATACGCAAAGACCCCCGTGGCCGTAGCCGGTCGGGGGCCGTCGCGTCGCCGGGACTCGCCTACGCCGTGAGGCCGTCCGCCTTGACCGCCGTGACGAAGTGGTGCCAGGCGCCCGCCGGGATCATGAGCGCCGGACCGCCGGGAGCCGCCTTGGAGTCGCGGACGGGGACGAGGCCGGGGAGGTTGTCGGCGATCTCGATGCAGTCGCCACCATCGCCGTTGCTGTAGCTGCTCTTACGCCAGTGGGCCGCGCCGATGAACTCCTCGGCCACTTCGATGCAGTTGCCGCCGTCGCCGTTGCTGTAGCTGCTCTTGCGCCAGAAGGCTGTGCTCAAGTCAGTCTCGGTGCTTGCCATTTCCGTAGTCCTCTGCTGCTTCGTCGATCAAGGCGAGGGACGCCTCCGGGGACAGTGCGGCGGCCCTGAGCCGATCGTATGCCTTGCGGTACTGCTTCACGAGGGCCGGATCGTCGACGATCTGGCCGTGGTACGGCGCCTCCGTGTACATGAACGGCGGCTCGTCGCTGAACTCCATGAACGTCAACGACAGCGCCATGAAGGGCCGGGTAGCCGCATTCCACGGCAGGACCTGTGTCGGCACCCGACCTGATCGCGCCAAGGACGCGATATGGCTCAGCTGTTCCGCCATCTCCGACGATGGCAACATCGGGTCGGGGTCCTGCACCAGGGACGCGTGCAGGATGACCCAATACTCTGGCCTTTTCGGGTCGTTGAAGAGTTCCGCTCGCTCCATTCGGGCGCGAACCTTCGCGTCGGCCTCCTCTCTCAGGTCCAGCGGATGAGTGGAACGGATGACGGCCCGCGCGTACGCCTCGGTTTGCAGCAATCCAGGAATGAACGCGCTACTCCACTCCTCGATCACCCGCGCCCGCTTCTCCGACTCCGCGATCGGCGCGAAGTAACTCGCATGCGCCCCCTGGCGCGCCTTGCGTACGTCCTCGCAGCGTCGTTCGAAGAAGCCGTCCGTCTCCAGGAAGCGGTCGACGTGGCGGGCCAGTTCCAGCGGCATGCGGCGGGTGCCGCGTTCGATTTCGCTCAGATAGCTCGGCGCGAAGAAGCTGCCGTCGACGGTCCCTTGGAGAGTGCGGCCCGCCGCCTCCCGCTTCCAGCGCAACTCCTTGCCGTAGAAGGCAGGGACGCTGGACGACCCGTCAATGTTCTTAGGTGCAGGCATGGTTCACCGTTCCACGGTATGCGCAGTGGGGCCTGAATTCCTTTTCACGCTACTCCCCGTGACGGCACGCTGTGACCGGTTCATCACGATGCGCACAGGAAGGCGTACGCCATGTCCGAGCACCACCACCGCCCCTCCCCCGATGACGTGCACGAGTGCACCGAGGCGCTGCGTAGCGCGCTACGGGAGAACGGGATCACCCTGCCGTCGCTCGGGGTCGAGCTGCCGGCGTTCGCGGGGGCCTATCACGCGCCGCTCGTCGCGCTCGGTAACTGCAATGCGGCGACGGCTCTGCGGCTGGCCGATGCGCTGCGGAAGGCAGCGGTGCGGTGAGGACGACGCTGGTCATCGAACTGCTGGCGGTTCCGGGGGCGGTCCGTGGCGTGCGGCGGGCGCTGCGGCGGCACCTCGGGGACGCGGGCGGGGCGGCGCAGCTGTGCGTCAGTGAGCTGCTGAGCAACGTGATCCTGCACGTCGGGGAGGGGGCACCGGTCACGGTGCGGGTGTGCGGGGAGGGGGACGGGCGGACCCGGATCGAGGTGACGGATCCGGATCCGTACGGGATGCCGGTGCGGCGGTCGGCCGCGCGGGACGAGGAGGGCGGGCGCGGGACAGCGCTGCTGGAGGCCGTTTCGCTGGGGTGGGGTGTGTGGCCTGCGGCGGGGTGCAAGACCGTGTGGTGCGAGGTCGCGGTGGCGGAGCGGGCGGCCGGGGAGCAATCCCCGGGCGGAGAGAAGTCGTCCCCGTGCCACCTCCCCCACAGAGGTGACACGGGGCTCCCAGTCTGACGCGCCGCGGAGCCCGGCTCCAGAGGAGGGAACGGGTTTCTTACGCCGGAGTCAGGTGTGGTGGGGCCGGTGCGGCTCCTGGGGCGGCCGGGGTGCGCCGCGGCCGCGCGCTACGACGCCGCCGCGTCCGCTCCCGGCTCCCCGTCCGGCCCCGGCCCCCCGGGGGCCCAGCGTTCGCCGCCCATCAGGCGGCCGAGGCCGGCCCAGGCGAAGTTCATCAGAGTGGCCGCGGTCTCCTGCGCCGACGGCCGCTCCCGCTCCCCCGCGCCGTCGGTATCCGTGTCCGGGGACACATTGGCCCACTCCGCCAGCGACTCGGCCGCGCCGACCAGTGCGTGCGCCAGGCTCGCCACCTCGCGTTCGGCCAACTCGCCGTCGCAGCCCGCCTCTTGGGCTGCGGCGCTGATGAGTCCGGTCACGAAATCGGCGATCTCGGCCCGCATCACGGCCACTTCGCGCACGAACGGCTCGCCCTGGGTACGCGCCTGCTGGTGCAGCACCGCCCAGCCGTCCGGATGCTCGGCGGTGTGCGCGAAGAAGCCCTTCAGGCCGCTCCACAGCTGCCGGTCGGCCGCCACATCCGGCTCGACGGCCGCGGTGACGGCCTCGACCAGCGCCGCCGACTCGCGCCGGATGACCGCGCTGAACAGCTCTTCCTTGGAGTTCAGGTAGAGGTAGACCAAGGGCTTGGAGACGCCGGCAAGTTCGGCGATCTCGTCCATCGAGGCGGCCCGGTATCCGCGTCGCGCGAAGGTGGCCACCGCCGCATCCATCATCTGCTGCTCGCGCACCGCTCGCGGTACGCGTTTGCCCTTCACCGCACCCACGCCGAACGCCCTTCCGTTCCACCCCTCCACCCGCAAGGGAAGTTTACGATCTTCCGCCCGCACACCCCTTCCCTTGACGTGCCGTCCAGCCATACGAGACGATACGTCTCGTTACGTTGCGACGGTCCAGGAGGCCACCCATGCAGCAGTTCATCGAAGCCGCCCCCGGTGTCCGCCTGTGGACCGAACAGTCCGGCGCCCCCGACGCGCCCCCGCTGCTGCTGGTCATGGGCGCCCAGGCGTCCGGCCTCGGCTGGCCCGACCCGTTCGTCGAAGCGCTCGCCGCACGGCACCGCGTGATCCGCTACGACCACCGCGACACCGGGCGCTCCACCTGGTCGTTCGCCGACAACCCGTACCGCATCGCCGACCTCGCCCAGGACGTCATCACCATCCTGGACGCACTCGGCATCGACCGGGCCCACGTCGCCGGCATGTCCCTGGGCGGCATGCTGACGCAGATGGCACTCGCCGACCGTCCCGAACGGTTCCTCAGCGCCACCCTCATGTGCACCATGGCCCTGAGCACCCGCCCGTACACCGCCCCGGACGGCACCGAGATACCCGTCGCCGACCTCCCCGGCATCGCGCCCGAGGTGCTGGAGATGTGGGCCGGACCCGTCGAGGACCACGGCCTGGAGGCCGAACTGGACCGCCGCACCCAGCACTGGCGGGTCCTCAGCGGCAACCAACTCCCCTTCGACGCCGCGTACTTCCGCGCCCAGGAACGCCGGATCATCGAACACACCGGCCGCTACGACACTTCGGCCGCCCCCGGCGCCGCCGACGACTCCGGCATGCTGCGCACCGAAGCCCTGGCCGCCAACCGCGTCCCCACCCTCGTCATCTCCGCCCCCGCCGAACCGGTCTTCCCGCCCCCGCACCCGCAGCACATCGCCCAGTCCCTCAACGCCACCCACCTCACCGAAATCCCCGGCATGGGCCACGCCCTCCCCCCGGCCGTACACGCCCCTCTCGCGGCAGCCGTCCTGGAGCACACGGGGGCGGTGGTGGCGGGGAATTGAGGGGCGCGGGCCGGTCGGGCGCGGGGGGCTGCGGCCGCGCTGACGGATGAGCTTGTGCGGATGGCCGCGGCGGACCAGCGGGCCTCGGTGCACGCGAACGGGGAGGAACCGGCCGGGCAATTGGCGTGGCGTCGGCTGACCGCGCAGCACGCCGACCGGCAGCTCGATGTGCAGCGGCGCGCGCTCCGGATGATGGCGCGGGCGGTGGCTGCGGGTTCGGCCGACCCTCGTGAGCTGGCCTTTCTGTGCGACCGCACGCTGGTCAACGAGGGGCGCAAGCAGGTCTACGGCACCCAGATCGCCGGCGTGCGGGACGGCTCGCCCCTGCCGTGGCCCTGCGAGGAACCCGAGCGCATGGACGCACTGCGGGCCGAGGTGGGCATCGAGCCCTTCGACGCGTACGTCGCCAAGTTCTCGACGGTCTGACGTACCCCGCCGGCCCACCGGTGCGACCGGGCATACGGATGCGCCCCGGTCCTTGCCGCTGAAGGATCGGGGCGCGTGCGTACCGCAGGCTCTGAACTACGCGGCGGCCGCCGCCGGTACGGGGACCTGCTCGTCCGCGCTGTCGGCGGCCTCGTCCTCCAGCCGGCTGCCGTGTGCCCGTGCGTAGGCGTCGCGGTCCAGGATCTTTTCCTTGGCGGAGACCAGGATCGGGATCACCGACTGGCCCGCCACGTTGGTGGCGGTGCGCATCATGTCGAGGATCGGGTCGATGGCCATCAGCAGGCCGACGCCCTCCAGGGGCAGGCCCAGGGTGGAGAGGGTCAGGGTCAGCATGACGGTCGCGCCGGTGAGCCCTGCGGTGGCGGCGGAGCCGATGACCGAGACGAAGGCGATCAGGACGTAGTCGCCGATGCCCAGCGGGACGTCGAAGATCTGGGCGATGAAGATCGCGGCGATTGCCGGGTAGATCGAGGCGCAGCCGTCCATCTTGGTCGTCGAGCCGAACGGCACCGCGAAGGAGGCGTACTCCTTCGGCACGCCGAGGCGCTCGGTGACCTTCTGGGTGACCGGCATGGTGCCGACCGACGAGCGGGAGACGAAGGCCAGCTGGATGGCGGGCCAGGCGCCCTTGAAGAACTGGAGCGGGTTGACCTTGGCGACCGTCGAGAGCAGCAGCGGGTAGACGCCGAAGAGGACGAGGGCGCAGCCGACGTAGATGTCGACGGTGAAGGTCGCGTACTTGCCGATGAGGTTCCAGCCGTACGTCGCGATGGCGTGACCGATGAGGCCGACGGTGCCGATCGGGGCGAGGCGGATGACCCACCACAGGGCCTTCTGGAGCAGTTCGAGGGCGGACCGGCTGATCTTGAGGACCGGTTCGGCCTTGTCGCCGAGCTGGAGGGCGGCGATACCGACGACGGCGGCCATGAAGACGATCTGCATGACCTGGAGTTCGGTGAACGGCGTGATGATGTCGGTCGGCACGATGCCGGTGAGGAAGTCGATCCAGGAGCCGGCGTGTTCGGGGGCCTTGCCGTCCTTGGGGGTCAGGCCGGTGCCCGAGCCGGGGTTGGTCAGCAGGCCGATGGCCAGGCCGATGGCGACCGCGATCAGCGACGTGGCCATGAACCACAGCAGGGTGCGGGTGGCGAGCCGGGCGGCGTTGTTGACCTGCCGCAGGTTGGTGATCGACACCAGAATCGCGAAGAAGACCAGCGGGGCGACGGCCAGCTTCAGGAGCTGGATGAAGAGGTCGCCGATGTGCTCAAGGGTGGACGTCAGCCAGCCGACGTCGCCGCTCTTGGCGATCCAGCCGAGCAGCACGCCCAGGACGAGGCCGGCCAGGATCTGGACCCAGAACGGAATCTTCGGTATTCGGGAGGACTTGGATGTCTTGGGAGCCTCTTCGGACACAGCGGACTCAGACGTGGACAACGGACACACTCCGGGGACAGGTCAGGCGTCGGGAAAACGGCGGAAGAGCGCCAGGAGGTCCGTTACGCGGATCTCCGGCCGCGGCGAGCAAGGTCAGCGGCGGCAACAGGCCGCGGACAGACAGCGGCAAAGATCGACGTGCAGGCGCGCCACGAGCGGGACGCTCATGGGGAACGAGGGCGCGGCTGCTGTCTTCATGACAAGTACGTTAACACTCGAACTTTGGGGAACTCAAAGAAAATCTTTGGGCAGGCCACTACCGAGCGGGACGAAAACGGCAGGCGCCCCACCGCGGAGGGGAAACTCCACGGTGGGGCGCCTGTGTTGGTGCGTGCGGTGTGAGGAGGCCGACACCGGACCCGTCAGCAGGAAGGGCGGCAGCCGCCCCTCGTCCGCCCGGTCCGGCCGCCCGGTTCCGGCGCGGCGTGCGGGGACCGGGTCAGAGGAGGCCGTCCTCCTGGCTGCGGTTGGCGGCGAGGCGCTCGCGCTGGCGGTCGACCTTGTCGACGATCTGCACGGACATCGCGTCCCGCTGCTTGCGCAGCAGCACGAAGCTGAGCGGCGCGGAGATCACGATGGCGAGCAGCAGCAGCCAGACGGCGTTCGCGCTGCCGACGCCGAGCGGGATGATCCGGAAGTAGGCCAGCACCCACACCAGCGCGAAGCAGGCGCTGAAAAGGCCGATGCGAAGTGCGGTGTAGCGGAGTGTGGCGAACTTGGGGCTGCTCACGGGGCGGAACCTTCTTCTCAACGGCAACCAAAGGGTCGCCAACCAGTCAAGCACAGCGCCACTGGCGATCTTCCGTCCCCCCGGCGGCTGTTCACCGCGGGCCCGGTCAGTGCAGCTCACGCCACATCGTGATGTCGTCGCGGACGTCGTCGTCGGCGACCTTGATCGCGCCCGGCACCCGGCCGACCTCCTTGTAGCCGCACGCGGCGTAGAAGCGCGATATGCCGGTGCCGCCGCGGCAGGTGAGGCGGATGCCGGTGATGCCGTCGATGCTCCGGGCGGCGTCGTCGACCGCGTCCATCAGCGCGCGGCCCGCGCCCTGCCCCTGGAGGGAGGGGTGGACCATCACGGTGTAGACCCACAGCCAGTGGCGCATCAGGCGGTGGGAGTTGAGGGCCAGGAACGCCGTGGCCACCGCCCTGCCGTCCGCGTCGCGGCCCACCACCAGGCGCTCGCGGCCCTCGGCCATCGCCGTCAGATGCGTCAGCAGATCGGGGCGTATCTCCTCGGGCGTCACCGGCGGGACGAAGCCGACCGCACCGCCGGCGTTGGAGACGTCCGCCCACAGGGTGAGCAGTCCGTCGCGCAGTTCCGGGGTGACAGAAGGGTCCAGGTCGAAGCGCACGCTCATGACCTGGACCCTAACGCCGACCACTGACAGCGCCCCCGGCCGGGACCGGGGCGCAGGTCAGCAGGTCACACGCGCATCGCCTGCGGCGACTCGCGGCGGTCCGGGTCGGGGCCCGGGTACTCGCGGATCGCCTCGTAGCGGGTGTTGCGCTCGACGGGACGGAATCCGGCGTCGCGGATCAGGTCGAGCAGGTCCTCGCGGGTGAGCTTGTTCGGCGTGCCGTAGTTGTCGGCGTCGTGCGTGATCTTGTACTCGACGACCGAGCCGTCCATGTCGTCCGCGCCGTGCTGGAGGGCGAGTTGCGTGGTCTGGAGGCCGTGCATCACCCAGAAGCACTTGACGTGCGGGACGTTGTCGAAGAGGAGGCGGGAGACCGCGAAGGTCTTCAGCGCCTCGGCACCGCTGGCCATCGTCGTGCGCGCCTGGAGCCGGTTGCGGACCTTGCCGTCCTGCATGTCCACGAAGTCGTGCTGGTAGCGCAGCGGGATGAAGACCTGGAAGCCGCCGGTCTCGTCCTGGAGTTCGCGCAGGCGCAGGACGTGGTCGACGCGGTGGCGGTGCTCCTCGATGTGCCCGTAGAGCATCGTGCTCGGGGTCTTGAGGCCCTTTTCGTGCGCGAGGCGGTGGATCCGCGACCAGTCCTCCCAGTGGGTGGCGTGGTCGACGATGTGCTGCCGCACCTCCCAGTCGAAGATCTCGGCGCCGCCGCCGGTCAGCGACTCCAGGCCCGCGTCGATCAGCTCGTCGAGGATCTCGGATGCCGACAGGCCGGAGATGGTCTCGAAGTGGTGGATCTCGGTGGCGGTGAACGCCTTGAGGGAGACCGTGTCGGGCAGCGCCTCCTTGAGGGCGCTGAGCGACCGCGGGTAGTAGCGCCACGGCAGCGTCGGGTGCAGGCCGTTGACGATGTGCAGCTCGGTGAGGTTCTCGCCCTCCATCGCCTTGGCGAGGCGGACGGCCTCCTCGATGCGCATGGTGTACGCGTCCTTCTCGCCCGGCTTGCGCTGGAACGAGCAGTAGGCGCACGACGCGGTGCACACGTTGGTCATGTTGAGGTGACGGTTGACGTTGAAGTGGACGACGTCGCCGTTCTTGCGGGTGCGCACCTCGTGCGCGAGGCCGCCCAGCCATGCCAGGTCGTCGGACTCGTAGAGGGCGATGCCGTCCTCGCGGGTCAGCCGCTCCCCGGCGTGGACCTTCGCTTCCAGCTCGCGCTTGAGGCCCACATCCATCGACGCAGCCATCCGGTCGCCTCCCAGTCTCTGCCGTATCTGCCCCGTTTCGGTGCCGGAAACGGGCCTGCCCGAGCCTACTCCCCCGTCAGCTGAGCGGGCGGGGCCCCCTGCGGGGCCCCGCCCCTCGCAGCCCCGGCCAGGGGGTGGCGGCCGCTACTCGACCTCCTCGGGAAGCTCGCCGACGCGGTTCTCCCACTTGGTGGAGAGCACGATGGTGGTGCGTGTACGGGAGACGCCCTTGGTGCCGGACAGCCGCCTGATGGTCGTCTCCAGGCCGTCCACGTCACCGACCCGCACCTTGAGCATGTACGAGTCGTCGCCGGCGATGAACCAGCAGTCCTCGATCTCGGCGAGGTCGCGCAGCCTGCGTGCGACGTCCTCGTGGTCGGCGGCGTCCGAGAGGGAGATGCCGACCAGTGCCGTGACGCCGAGCCCGAGGGACTTGGCGTCGACCGTCGCGCGGTACCCGGTGATCACGCCGGCCGCTTCGAGGCGGTTGATCCGGTCCGTGACGCTGGGCCCGGAGAGGCCGACGAGGCGGCCGAGCTCCGCGTACGAGGCCCTCCCGTTCTCGCGAAGTGCCTGGATGAGCTGCCTATCCACCGCGTCCATGCCCTCTAGCCTTCCAATCTTTACGCAAATTCGAGTTCTACATGTAGAATCTAAGGCACACAGGGCTCGACGCCCTGTGATTCTTCCAAATGATCAACGACGATCTTCACAGGAGTTGTCACCGTGTACTCGATCGAGATGGCCTACGCCCGCATGCGCGAGCTGCAGGACCAGGCCAATCGTTCACGTGCCCACCAGCCCGCGGCCCCGCGGGCCCGGCGCCGCCTCGGGCGCGCCGCCACCAAGAAGCGCTAGGGCGCAGCGGGGGGCTCCCCCAGGGAGCCACCCCCCAGTTCCCCCTCCCAGCGCCGGTACAGACCGTGCGGCACATCCGCCGCATCGAGCACCCGGCCCGCGACGAAATCCACCAGATCCTGGATATGTCTCGCGCCCGCGTAGAACGCAGGAGAGGCGGGCAGCACCACGGCGCCCGCCTCGTCCAGCGACACCAGATGCTTCAGCGTCGGCCCGTTCAGCGGGGTCTCCCGCACCGCGACCACCAGCGGCCTGCGCTCCTTGAGCGTCACGCTCGCCACCCGCTGGAGCAGGTCCTTCGAGAGTCCGAGCGCCACCCCGGCGACACATGCCGTGCTCGCCGGGACGATCAGCATTCCCTTCGCCGGATACGACCCGGACGAAGGACCCGCCGCCAGATCACCGGCCGGCCAGTACCGCACATCGGCCAGCTCCGCCTCGCGCACCGCGAACGTCTCCGGCTTCCCGTCCGCGCCACGCGCCAGCCACTCCCGCAGATCCGGCCGCCAGTGCGCGTCACGGAACGCGATCCCGGTCTCGTCGAGCAGGGTCAGCCGGGACGCCCGGCTCACGACCAGGTCCACCGCCTCCCCCGCCGCGAGCAGCCCGCGCAGCACGGACGCGGCATACGGCGTCCCGGACGCGCCGGAGATCCCGACGACCCACGGGCGGCGCCGACCGGGGTCCTGCTGACTGGTGTCGATGGGCGAAGGCTCCACGACATCGAGCCTAGCCGCCGGAACCGCCGGCCCGTCACGGCCGTTCTCCCTCATGAACCCGCTCGCCCGCCACACCCGGAAGACGCCGGAAAGAAGCAGAGGAAGGCCAGAAGATGAGCCGCGCCAAGCCCGCGATCTTCCTGATGCTGGGCTGGATCGGGCTGCTCTGGCTGCTGGAGGGTGTCGACACCGTCAGCGGGCACGCCCTGGACACCTTCGGCATCCAGCCGCGGGATCTCGGCGAGCTGGCCGACGTGATACCCGCCGCCTTCCTCCACTTCGGCTTCGGCCACCTCGCCGCCAACACCCTGCCGCTGCTGCTGCTCGGCTTCATCGCCGCGCTGCGCAGCGGGGTGCGCCGCTTCCTGGGCGTCGTCCTGCTGATCATCCTCACCAGCGGCCTGGGCGTCTGGCTGACCGCGGCCCCGCACAGCAACACCGCGGGCGCGTCCGGCGTCGTCTTCGGCCTCTTCGGCTACCTCCTCGTCCGCGGCTTCATCGACCGCAAGATCCTCGACATCGGCATCGGCGCGGCAGTCGCGGTCCTCTACGGCTCGATCGTCTGGGGCGCGCTGCCGACCGACAGCGGGATCAGCTGGCAGGGCCACCTGTTCGGGCTGCTGGGCGGCGTGCTGGCCGCCTTCGCGTTCCGGAGCAGGCCCCGGGCCGACGCGGCCGGCGCCGCTGTCGGACCCGTCCCGTAATCTCTGGGGAACGGGAGCCGCAGGGCCGCTGAGGCGGCGCCACGGCGGGCACTACGCAGCGCACACGGGGTGAGCAGGATGTCGGATTACCAGCAGCCGGGATACGGATACGGGCCGCAGCAGCCGTACGGCGGCGGTCCGGGATGGCAGAGCGGCCCGCCCCCGAACGGCTACGGCTACCCGTCGGCCCCCGCGTACGGCACGGACCCCGGCTACGGCACCCAGCCGCCCCCGCCGTCGACGAGCGCCGCGATGTGGGCGCACCTCGGCGCGCTGCTGACGGTCACCGCGGGCTCGATGATGTGCTGCGGCCTCGGCGCGTTCGCCGGCTGGATCGCCCCGATGTCGGTGCGCGGCGGCGAGCGCAACAAGCACGACAGGTACGTCCGCCACCACGCCACCGAGGCCCTGAACTTCGGCATCACCCAGGCCCTCGTGGCGGCACTCGGCACACTGCTGTACTTCGGCACGATGCTCGTCTACGGGCTCGCGGCGAACGAGGCACAGCGCGCATCGGCCGGCCTCGCGATCCCGATGCTGACGGTGATCGCGATGATGGGCGTCTACGGCATAACGGGCGTGGTCTGCGCGATCATCGGCACGGTGAAGGCGACCCGCGGCGAGTGGTGGACCTATCCGCGGCTGATCGCCTGGCCGATGGTCAAGGCGGCCTGAGAGCCTGCTGTCCGAGCCTCGCCCGGCCGCCGCGTACGTGCCCCGGGCCCGGCCCACGGGAAAGGGCGGGGCCGCGCGGCCCCGCCCTTGGTGTCACGGATAACGGCCCGTCAGACCGTCAGCCCACGGACCAGCAGATCGGCCAGCGCGCAGACGAACAGCGCGATGCCGATGAAGCCGTTGACGCTGAAGAAGGCCCGGTTGAGCCGGGACAGGTCGTGCGGCCGGACGATCGTGTGCTCGTAGAGGAAGGCCCCGGCGACGATCACCAGGCCGATCCAGAAGCACACCCCCGCATCGGTGGCCAGCGCGTACCAGACCAGCAGTGCGGTGGTGACGGCATGGCAGGCGCGGGCACCGTGCAGCGCCGCCGGGATGCCGAAGCGGGCCGGCACGGACTTCACGCCGTGCGCGCGGTCGGCCTGCACGTCCTGGCAGCCGAAGATCAGGTCGAAGCCGCCGATCCAGACGCCGACCGCGAGGCCCAGGATGACCGCGTCCCACGACCAGCTGCCGCTGATCGCGATCCACGCGCCGACCGGGCCGATCGCCTGGGCGAGACCCAGGATCGCGTGCGGGAAGTTCGTGAACCGCTTGCCGTACGGATAGACCACCATCGGGATCACCGCGACCGGCGCCAGCGCCAGGCACAGCGGGTTGAGCAGCGCGGCGGCGGCGAGGAAGACGACGACGGCGATCAGCGCGCCGGTCCACGCGGACTTCACCGAGACCGCGCCGGTGACCAGTTCGCGACCGGCCGTGCGCGGGTTACGGGCGTCGATCTCGCGGTCGATGATGCGGTTGGCGGCCATCGCGAACGTCCGCAGCCCGACCATCGCCACGGTCACCAGCAGCAGCCGGCCCCAGTGGATGGTGCGGTCCCACTGGTACATCGCGGTCAGCGAGGCGATGTAGGCGAACGGCAGGGCGAAGACCGAGTGCTCGATCATCACCAGGCGGAGGAACGCCGACACCCCTCCGCGTACGCGCGGGGCGGGTGGGTTCGCGCCGCCCTCCACGGGGATCGCTTCGCCGCTCACAGGCCGTACTCCTTCCAGCGCTTGGTCACCCGGTCACGGACGGCCGGGTCCGACTCGACCATGTCCGGCCAGCCGCCGTCTCGCGTATACCCCTCTTCGGGCCACTTCTCCGTCGCGTCGATGCCCGCCTTGCCGCCCCAGAACTGCTGGTAGGAGGCGTGGTCGAGATGGTCGACGGGGCCCTCGACGACGGTCAGGTCCCGGGCGTAGTCGGTGTTGCCGAGCGCCCGCCAGGACACCTCGTGGAGGTTGTGGACGTCGCAGTCCGCGTCAACCACCACGATCAGTTTGGTCAGCGACATCATGTGCGCGCCCCAGATGGCGTGCATGACCTTCTGCGCGTGCTTGGGGTACTTCTTGTCGATCGAGACGATCGCGCAGTTGTGGAAGCCGCCGGACTCGGGGAGGTGGTAGTCCACGATGTCCGGGACGATGATCTTGAGGAGCGGCAGGAAGAAGCGTTCTGTCGCCCGGCCCAGCGGCCCGTCCTCGGTCGGCGGGCGGCCCACCACGATGGACTGGAGCAGCGGCCGCTTGCGCATCGTGACGCAGTCGATGGTCAGCGCGGGGAACGGTTCCTGCGGCGTGTAGAAGCCGGTGTGGTCGCCGAACGGGCCCTCGGGCAGCATCTCGCCGGGTTCGAGCCAGCCCTCGATGACGACCTCGGCCTGGGCCGGGACCTGGAGCGGGACGGTCTTGCAGTCCACCATCTCGATCCGCTTGCCCTGGAGGAAGCCCGCGAAGAGGTACTCGTCGATGTCACCGGGCAGCGGAGCGGTGGACGCGTAGGTCACGGCCGGGGGGCAGCCGAAGGCGATGGCGACCGGCAGGTTCTCGCCCCGCTTGGCCGCGACCTGGTAGTGGTTGCGGCTGTCCTTGTGGATCTGCCAGTGCATGCCGATGGTGCGCTTGTCGTGGCGCTGGAGGCGGTAGAGGCCGAGGTTGCGGACACCCGTTTCGGGGTGCTTGGTGTGCGTGAGGCCGAGGTTGAAGAACGAGCCGCCGTCCTTCGGCCAGGTGAACAGCGCCGGGAGCAGGTCCAGGTCGACCTCGTCGCCCTTGAGCACGACCTCCTGGACGGCCGCGTCCTCGCCCTTCACCTTCTTCGGCGGGACGTGCGTCATGCCGGCCAGCTTGCCGAACGCCTCCCGCATCCCGACGAAGCCCTGCGGCAGCTCGGGCTTGAGCAGGCCGCCGATCCGGTCGCTGATGTCGCTGTACTCCTTGAGGCCGAGTGCCTTCAGGAGCCGGCGGTCGGTGCCGTAGACGTTCATGGCCAGCGGCATCGCCGAGCCCTTGACGTTCTCGAAGAGCAGGGCCGGGCCGCCCGCCTTCTGCACCCGGTCAACGATCTCGCCGACCTCCAGATAAGGGTCGACCTCGGCCTTGATGCGCTTGAGGTCGCCCTCCCGGTCGAGCGCGCGCAGGAACGAGCGAAGATCGTCATAAGCCATACGTCCCAGTATCGGGTACGCACTACCCTGGACGGGTCACCGGGCCCCGCAGCGGGCCCGCCACCGCGTCCAGGGGGATCTTCACGCCATGCTCAGGTATCTGCCCTTCCTCTTGGTGCTGGCGCTGTGGATCTACGCGTTCATCGACTGCGTCAACACCCCCGAGTCCCAGGTCCGCGGGCTGCCCAAGGTCGTCTGGGTGCTCATCATCCTGCTCTTCGGCGAGGTGCTGGTCGGACCGATCGTCTGGCTGGTCGCCGGCAAGGTCCGGCAGCCCGCCGACGGCAGCGGCACCCCGCACCGCAACCACCGCACCAGGTGGGTGGCGCCCGACGACAACCCCGAGTTCCTCAAGTCGCTCAAGGACGAGAACAAGAAGGACGAGTCGCTGCTCAAGGACTGGGAAGCCGACCTGCGCCGCCGCGAGGACGAGCTGCGCCGCAAGGAGGGCGGCTCCCCGAACGGTCCCGAGGAGACGCCGCCGCCCACCCAGAGCTGACCGGCGGCACAAGGGGCGTCCGGCCGCCCGTCGGCCGCCCGTCGGTGCGCACCTCTGAGAGGCTTGCGCCATGGACCAGGGACCGGAGCACGGACGGCAGGGCATGGCGCAGGACCGCGACGCCCTGCGGCTGCACGGCGACGACGGCCGCGCACCGGACCTGCCGGGCGACCCGCGGCACCTCCAGGAGCACTCCCGCACGATGCTGGCGACGGCACTCGCCGAAGCACGCGCCGGACTCGGCGAAGGCGGCATCCCGGTCGGCGCCGCCCTCTACGGCCCGGACGGCACCCTGCTCGGCCGTGGCCGCAACCGCCGGGTCCAGGACGGCGATCCGTCCGCGCACGCCGAGACCGCGGCCTTCCGCGCGGCAGGACGGCAGCGCAGCTACCGCGGCACGACGATGGTCACCACGCTCTCGCCCTGCTGGTACTGCAGCGGCCTGGTACGGCAGTTCGGCATCTCCCGGCTGGTCGTCGGCGAGGCCAGGACGTTCCACGGCGGACACGACTGGCTCGCCCGGCACGGCGTACGGATCGTGGTGCTGGACGATCCGGAGTGCGCGGCGATGATGCGGGACTTCATCGGCGCGCATCCGGCGCTGTGGAACGAGGACATCGGCGCCGAGTGAGCCGGCGCCGCCGGAGCGCCGGGCGCGCGCAATCCGGTGGCCCGCACCCGCCGCGCTGCGGCAGGCTGATCCGCCATGTCCCCTGATCACACCCCACCGGCCACCGAACCCGTGCGCCGCGTCCGTGCCCTGCACACCACCAGGACCGTCACCGTCCATCAGGCGTACGCGCCCGAACTTGGCGTTCCCGCCGCCCGCGACGGGCGCTTCCCCGCGGCCTGGAAGCGGGAGCGGATGACCTGGATCAAACCGTCGTTCCTGTGGATGATGTACCGCTCCGGCTGGGGCACCAAGCCCGGCCAGGAGACCGTGCTCGCCATCGAGATCGACCGGGCCGGCTTCGACACCGCGCTGCGCACGTCCTGCCTCTCGCGCTACGACCCCGACGTGCACACCGACCGCGCCACCTGGCAGCGGCAGGTGAAAAAGTCGCCGGTACGGGTGCAGTGGGATCCCGAACGGGACCTGCTGCTGCGGCCGTTGGGCCACCGCTCGCTGCAACTCGGCCTGTCCGGGGACGCGTCCGGGCGCTACGCCGACGAATGGACGACCGGCATCACGGACGTGACGCCGCTGGCCCACGAGATCCACGCCCTGGTGCGGGCCGGTAACACAGCGGCCGCCGCCGCGCTGCTGCCCGACGAGCGTCCCTAACCTGCGCCACCCGAAACTCCCGCACTGCACCAATCGGCGTACATGTCGTAGCTTTTCCCAGCCAACTGGCGCCTGTTCATAGCCATTTGACACATAGTTCAGCCATCTCCCCCTGCCCGTGCAACCCACCCGCCGAGACAGTCGGGTCGTCCCACTGCGGTCTCACGCGACACAGGGAGAGTGCCACCTATGCCCGATATGACCCGACGCAGACTCCTCGGTTCCGCCGCCGGCGCGATCGGCGGCGCCACGGCGCTGTCGCTGCTGCCTCCGAGCGTCCAGAAGGCCGTGGCCGCAGGGCCGCCCCGGCACGGCGGGCTGGGCGACATCGAACACGTCGTCCTCCTCATGCAGGAGAACCGGTCCTTCGACCACTACTTCGGCACCCTGCGCGGCGTCCGGGGCTTCGCCGACCCGGACGCGCTCACGCTCTCCGACGGCCGTTCCGTCTTCCACCAGCCGGACGCGGTGAACCCGGACGGCTACCTGCTGCCGTTCCGCCTCAACACCCACACCTCCAGCGCCCAGGCCATCCCGTCCACCAGCCACGCCTGGTCGGTCCAGCACGAGGCATGGAACGGCGGCAAGATGGACCGCTGGCTGCCCGCGCACCGCAAGGCCGACGGCGTCAACGGGCCGTACGTGATGGGCTACCACAACCGCCAGGACATCCCCTTCCAGTTCGCCCTCGCCGAGGCTTTCACGCTCTGCGACAACTACTTCTGCTCGGTCTTCGGGCCGACCTGGCCCAACCGGCTGTACTGGATGACCGGCACCCTCGACCCGGGCGGCAGGCACGGCGGCCCGATCCTCAACAACACCGCGCCGAAGCCGTACCGCTGGACGACGTACGCCGAGCGCCTGGAGGCGGCCAAGGTCAGCTGGAAGGTCTACCAGGAGGAGGACGACTACGGCTGCAACCTCCTGGAGCAGTTCCAGAACTTCCGGAACGCCAAGCCCGGTGAGGCGCTGTACGAGAAGGGGGTGCGGCCGCAGCCGGCCGGCACGTTCGAGGACGACGCCCGCAACGACCGGCTGCCGGCGGTGTCCTGGCTGATCCCCACCAGCCACCAGTCCGAGCACCCGGACTACCTGCCGGCCGCCGGCGCCGACTTCGTCGCCAAGAAGATCGAGGCCATCGCGTCCAACCCCAAGGTCTGGCGCAAGACCGCCTTCATCCTCAACTACGACGAGAACGACGGGCTCTTCGACCACGTGCCGCCGCCCACCCCGCCGGCCGGCACTCCGGACGAGTTCGTCGGCGGCCTGCCCATCGGCGGCGGCTTCCGCGTGCCCTGCATGATCATCTCGCCGTGGACGGTCGGCGGCTGGGCGGCGGGCGACCCGTTCGACCACACCTCCGTGCTCCAGTTCCTGGAGCGCTTCACCGGTGTCCACGAGCCCAACATCAGCAACTGGCGGCGGTCCACCTTCGGCGACCTGACCTCGGCGTTCGGCTTCCGGAACGCGGCGCACCGGCCGCCGCGGCTGCCGCACGACACCGCGCGGCAGCTGGCCGAGGCCCAGTGGGACGTGGCGCATCTGCCCAAGCCGGCGCTGCCGGGCGGCGGCCAGCACCCGCCGCGCCAGGAACGCGGCGGGCGCAAGCGCCGCTGACCCCTGGAAACGCGTCGGAGGCGGCCCGTCCGCGGGCCGCCTCCGGTGTACCGACGGGGGATCAGACTCCGGCGTAGGAGTGCAGACCGGTGACGAAGATGTTCACGCCGTAGTAGTTGAAGAGGTAGCAGCAGAACGCGATCAGGCCCAGCCAGGCGGCCTTGCGGCCCTTCCAGCCGGCGGTGGCGCGGGCGTGCAGGTAGCAGGCGTAGGCGACCCAGGTGATGAAGGACCAGACCTCCTTGGGATCCCAGCCCCAGTAGCGGCCCCAGGCGGCCCCGGCCCAGATGGCGCCCGCGATGATGGTGAACGTCCACAGCGGGAAGACCGTGGCGTTGACGCGGTAGGCGAACTTGTCGAGCGAGGAGGCGGCGGGCAGCCGCTCCAGCACCGAGGTCGCGAACGCGCCCGGCTGCTTGCCCGTCGGGTCGGCGAGCTTGGCTTCGTAGCGGTCGCGGAAGAGGAAGAGCAGCGTCGCGACGGCACCGAGGTAGAGCACCGCGCCGGAGATGATCGCGCAGCTGACGTGGATCCACAGCCAGTACGAGTGCAGCGCGGGCACCAGCTGGTCGCTGGCGGTGTAGAGCACGGACACGGCCAGGCCCAGGTCCAGCAGCACCGTGGTGACCAGCGGCAGGCCGATCCAGCGGACGTTCTTCTTGAGCGCCAGCAGGATCAGGTACGCGCTGACCGCGACCGCCGCGAAGGTCGTGGAGAACTCGTACATGTTGCCCCAGGGGGCCCGCTGTACGGACAGCGCGCGGGTGACCACACCGCCGACGTGCAGCGCCCAGGCCAGGACGGTCAGCGAGATGGCGATCCGGCCGTAGAGGTCGCCCTTCTCGGTGCCGCCGGCCGCGCCGGGCCCGTCCGGGACGTCGCGGCTGCCGGGCGCCGAGCGGGTGATGACCTTCGGCCGCTCCAGCACCGCCGTGCCGCCCTTGGCCGCCGTCCGTACGGCCACCGCGGCGGGCGCCTTCGCCTGGCCGGTCAGCGCAGCGGCGGTGCGGCCCACCTTGCTGCGGCTGCCGAACACCCACTCTGCCATGTGCGCGAGGAAGGCCAGGGTGTAGACAGCCATCGCCGAATAGACCAGCAGATTGCTGTTGTGCGCCAGTGTCTCGTTGGCTGCGGCCGCGATGTTCACGCGCGCGCTCCTTCGGAGGGATCAGCAGGTTCGGCGGAGTCGGTGGGCTGCGCCGGGACTTCGGGTTCGGGGCCTGCGGAGGGGTGCGCCCCGGAGCCGCCGTCGGTGCCGGGGGCGGCGTCCGGTCCGGCGTCCGCCGCCGTCTCCGTCTCCGTCTCCGTCTCCGTCTCAGGCTCCGGATCCGGCACCGCGGGGGCGTCGGGTGCCAGCGCCACGGCCAGGTCGGCGATCTCCTCCGGCAGCCGGGCCGACTCGCTGCGGCCCAGGCCCGCGATCTCGACGACGGTGACGCCGTCGGCGCCGCGTACCGCACGGACCCAGACCCTGCGGCGCTGGATGAACAGCGAGCCCGCCAGGCCCAGCAGGACCGCCACCGCCCCGCCCAGCGCGAGCCCGTTGCCCGGCTGGTGGGTGATCTTGAAGCTGGCCCAGGTCTTGACACCCTTGAAGGTGATCGACCCGTCGCCGTCGGGCAGCTTCATCGTCTCGCCCGGCAGCATCATCTTCGCCAGCTTCTTGCCCTTGGCGGAGTACTGCTTGAGGTTCTTCTGGTCGAGCTGGTAGACGCTCTGCGGCAGCCCGGAGTCCAGGCCGAGGTCGCCGTGGTAGGCGGTGAGCGTCAGCACCGGATAGTCCAGCGCGGGGAACTGCGAGAACATCGACCCGGAGCCCTTGCCGCCGAACGTCGGCACGAAGAAGCCCTGGAAGCCCAGCTGGTTGCGCTTGCCGTCCTTCGTCTCCGCGCCCGGCACCTTCACCACACCGGTCGAGGTGAAGTTCTTCGGGTCCTGCGTCAGGAAGGGCACCGCACCGTCGTAGACGACCTTGCCGCGGCCGTCCTTGACGCTGACCTCCGGCGCATAGCCGTGGCTGAGCAGGTAGATCTTGGAGCCCGCGATCTCAAGCGGCTCGTTCACCTCGATCGAGGTCCTGTGCTCCTTGCCGTCCGCGCCGGTGTAGTACGTGACGTTGGCCCGGAAGGTGCGCGGGGTGCCGCGTTCGGGACCGGTCCGCTCGTACGTCGCGTCGAACTTGTCGAGCGTGAAGCCGTACGGCTCCATCGTGTCCGTGTCGAAGAACGGCCCGGACTTGAAGTCGTCGTACTGGGTGAGGCTGTTGGCGAAGCCGTCGCCCTCGGTGACCAGCTTGCCGCCCTCGGACTTCCACAGGCTGCCGACGGCGAACGCGACCAGCAGCACGATCAGCGCGAGGTGGAAGACGAGGTTGCCGACCTCGCGCAGGTAGCCCTTCTCGGCCGCCACCGCCGTACCGGCACGGTCGGCCCGGAACCGGCGCTTCTTCAGCAGCCTGTGGGCCGCGCCGAGCACCGCGTCGGGGTCGGCCTCGGTGCGCCAGGTCGTGTACGCGGGCAGCCGGGTCAGGCGGCTGGGCGCGCCCGGCGGGCGGGCGCGCAGCTGCCCGACGAACTGCCAGGTGCGGGGCACGATGCAGCCGATGAGGGAGATGAACAGCAGCAGGTAGATCGCGGAGAACCACACCGAGCTGTAGACGTGGAACATCCCCAGCTTGTCGTAGATCCCGGAGAGCGTCGGATGGTCGGCCTTGAAGGAGTCGACCTTGACCGGGTCGATGCTGGTCTGCGGAATCAGCGAGCCGGGGATCGCCCCGATCGAGAGCAGGAAGAGCAGCAGCAGCGCGACCCGCATCGAGGTGAGCTGCCGCCAGAACCACCGCGCCCAGCCGACCGGGCCGAGCGAGGGGAAGCTGATCTCTTCCTTGGGTGCGGTGGAGAGCTGGGATCCGGCCGCGCCGAGATCCGTGCCCGCGTCCCCCGCCGGCTGCGCGCCGGTCTCCGGGCCCGAGCCCGGGTCGCGGGGGGTGTCGGTCTTGGTGGACATCAATCAGATCCCAACGGTGAAGCTTTGCGTCCAGCTCTGCAGCTCGGACATCAGGCTGTCCCAGACGCCGGTGACCAGGAGGATGCCGAGCGCGACCATCATGCCGCCGCCGGCCCGCATCACCCACACGTAGTGGCGCTTGACCCAGCCGAACGCGCCGAGCGCCCGCCGGAACGCCAGCGCCACGAACACGAACGGCAGGCCGAGGCCCAGGCAGTAGACGACGGTCAGCAGGGCGCCGCGGCCCGCGCTGGCCTGGTTGAACGCGAGGGTGTTGACGGCGGTGAGGGTGGGGCCCAGGCACGGCGTCCAGCCGACGCCGAAGAGCACCCCGAGCACCGGCGCGCCGACCAGACCCATCGTGGGTTTCCTGTGGAAACGCAGCTCGCGCTGGCCGAAGCGCTTGAGCACACCGGCGAAGGCCAGCCCGAGCAGGATCATCAGGCCGCCCAGGACACGGGAGATGATCTCCTTGTTGTCCTGGAGCCGCTGCCCGAAGAACCCGAAGAGCGCGCCGCCGGAGACGAAGACGGCGGTGAAGCCGAGGACGAACAGCAGGGCGCCGGCCAGCATCCGGCCGCGCTTGGCCTCGGCGAGGTCGGTGCCCGTGACACCCGTGACGTAGGACATGTAGCCCGGTACGAGCGGCAGTACGCAGGGCGAGAAGAAGGAGACCAGGCCGCCGAGCAGCGCGACGGGCACGGCGGCCAGCAGGGCGCCGGTCAGGACGGTCTGGTTCTGCGTGGCGGCGGCGAGCGCGATCACTGGATCACTTCTCGGCGATCAGCGGCTTGATCATCTTGCGCAGGTCGTCCTCGGCCAGCGGACCGATGGACCGCGCGGCGATCCTGCCGTGCCGGTCGATGGCGATCGTGGAGGGAATCGACTGCGGGTTGAGACTGCCCTTCGGGAAACGCAGCATCAGCTTCCCGGTCGGGTCGAAAAGGCTCGGATACGGCATCTTGTGCTGATCCTCGAAGCTCGTCGCCTGGGACTTCTCGGAATCCCGGGTGTTGATCCCGACGAACTGGACGCCCTTGCCCTTGGTGTCGTTGGCGACCTCGGCGAAATTCGGCGCCTCGGCGATGCACGGCCCGCACCACGATCCCCAGACATTGAGGACGACGACCTTGCCGCGGTAATCCGCGATGTCCAGCTGCTTTCCTCTGGTGGTCTCACCGGAGATGTCGGGCGCTTTCTGCCGGTCGCCCGCAGCGACCGTGGCGACGCCGTTCTTTCCCTGGACGAACCGGGTCTGCGCCGAACCGCCCGACGTGCCGTCCCCGCAGGCGGTCAGCGTCAGCGACGCGAGCGCGGTCCCCGCGGCGAGCAGGGTGATGCGACGGCGGCCGGTGAGGCGGCGAGGGGCGCGGCAGGCACTCATGTGAAAAGTTTCGCATGGGCGGATTCCGGATCTTCCGCACCCCCCTCGCCCCGACAGGTTCCCCGCAAAGCGCCATGTCACAGCGGTGGGGGGGCGGGGGGCCCGCC
>NZ_JAJCXB010000109.1 GCF_020564935.1 Streptomyces pinistramenti | reverse complement strand
AGCCTTTCAGCGCCGATGGTACTGCAGAGGGGACTCTGTGGGAGAGTAGGACGCCGCCGAACAATTTTTGTGGAATGCCTCGTCGGGAACTTCGGTTCCCGGCGGGGCATTTCTGCATTTCCGGACCTCTTTGCACCCAGCTTGTTGGCTGCCGCTCATTTTCGAGAAGGCGGTTCTGCGGGCCATCAGTGGTGCACGCTGGTGAGCTGTTCCGAGAGCACCCACAACTGGTGGGCCGTGGCGGAGACCTGGATGGCGCGTTCCCGGTTGCGGAGGGCGGGCTCGCCGCGGAGTTGGAGTGGTCCGTCACGGCTGAGCCGACGGCTCTGTCCGTCAGCACGATCAAGCCTACGGTGTCCCGTCTCCGGGGATCTGGTGCGATTTACTTGTGGTCTCAGGTGACCTGGTCCGCCGATGCGTTCGAAACGGCTGTCGCTCGTTGGGGTGGGGCGGTCTGCGTGCAGGCTGTGGTGCTTCGCGAGGTGTTCCACCCTCACGGTACGGGGTGAGGGGCCTGGGGAGATGTTCGTGGGCGAGCCTCAGGCTCCCGAGGTGGGGCCATCCCGGTCCGGGAACGGAAACGCCGCTTTGGCAACTTTCTCTCCGCCAGCGCCAGCACCGCTCAGGGAGCGTCCTCGAACTTCTTGTGCGGGGCAGGACGGGTGTGAACTTCCCGTGGAAGCAGCACAGTTGGGCTTTATGACTGCCACAATGGGCTTGAGGTCTGGTCACTACAGGGGGATGCATGGGCGACGGACAGCAGACCGGGGATACCGAGAACCAGGTGAATGGAGGACGGCAGGGGGCTGTCGTGCAAGCGGGGGCGATCACCGGAGGAGTACACCTCCACCTGTCGGCTGACGGCGTCGAGGACGCCGAGAGCCCGATCATCGTCACCGTGGCCCGCGAGTCCGACATCGACGAGGAGGACCAGACGGTGGTGCTGGATACGGACCCGCCTGTGGTGAGGGTCCGTCAGGGGCGCTTCCGGGTCACGGTGGAGAGCAACGTGAGGGGTCGGGCGGTGGTCCTGCGGGGGATGCGCCCGGTGGTCCTGTCCCGTCGTCCCGCCCGGCGGGCATGCCCCGGACTGCCGATTTCCCTTGTGTCGCCCCGCCTGATTTCCCCGTGGCATTTCAGCACCGACCTGCAGGCAGCCGCGCCTCGGTTGCATGCCAAGGATGTGAACTTCCCCTTCTCGGTGAGCGCGACAGACGTCGAGGAGTTCATCATCACGCCCGATGCCGGCAAGGACGAGGTTCTGTGGCACCTTGAGATGGACTGGCTGTGTGCCGGACGCCAGGGCACCACGGTCATCGACGACCGCGGGCAGCCCTTCGCGCTCTACCCACGTTCCGGCCCCCGCCTTGACTGCTACCAGGGCCTCGACCTCGACCACGTTCGCGGCTGCCCTGCCCGGCGGCTCGCTGTCCAGTCCACCCGGGGTACCGTGATCCGCGGCTGCGACAAGGACTCGCCACGCGGAGAGATCAAGCCTGACAACGGCGGCGCTATCTTGGAATTCACCTTCCCCCACAGGACCCCCCGCAACGAGCGCAGGGTGGAGTATTACTACCGGGGCCAGGCCGTCAGCTATACGGTGAAGCCGGTCTCCTGGCGCGATCGGGAGTTCCTGCGGGTCACCAACCTCCAACCCGCCTCAAGAACCCCCGAGAACCCCTGAAGCCTGAAGCCGGCCGCCGTGACGCCCGGTGGTCTTGGCGCGATGGCGCCCGGACAACCCCCGTCTCCTGCCCGCAGAATCCCGCTGCCAGGAGATCCCCCAGCAGCCTATGGTCACAGCTCGGGCTCAAGGACAGTCTGGCAGGGAGCCGTCATCCAGCATTACCGGGAGCTGGCTCGCGACCGTGCGGCAACAGCCTTCGACACACGGGACGGACGGCGCCTACGCGTCCATGAACGCGCTCGTTCTCGGCGTCGATACGGGAAGCTCCGGAGGCATGCTGGTCGGCCTCCGGGAATGGCTGATCGTCCGCCTTGGGCACGGCGACAACCTCGTCTGGGTCGCTCTCGTCCGGCATCTCGTTCCCGGCGGTTTTATGCATCTCCTGAACCGGAAGCCGACGCTGTTGCTGTTGCCACGCTCTTTCGACTGCTTGACGAATTTCTGGAAGTACGAGAAGGGCGCGACGGCCTTCTCAAGATCTACCGTGCCTACCAGACGTGGTTGAACGCCCAAAGCTGGTATCACCCAGATCTGTTCCCGACGGACCAGATCAGCTGAGACGACGACCAGCACTCATACCCACGGAATCCGATCAACTGAGAAAACCACCGTCTTGGCGTCTCACCCCATCTGGTCGCCGCAGGCCACAGTCCTGACTACGGATCAGATCATTTGCGATGGGACATTCGGATTCCCATTCGACCTCATGCGGGGTGGCAGAGCCTTGCCGTGCCATGTGCTGAGTGTCGGCATTTGTGAATTGGCCGCCACTCGATCGCGGGTCGACTCAGCGGGCCGAGTCGAACTCGCGCACCACCTGTGGCAGAGCCTTGAGGACCGTCGTGTTGTGGTCGAACTCGCCGACATCACTGAGCTGTTGGTCAGCCCCATTGGCAGTCAGCTGGCGCTGGCAGCGCAGGGAGTTCGCAAAGGAGACGTCCTTGTCGCCCCTGGCGTGAAAGAGGTGAACTGGGACGTCGGGCCGCCAGTCACACGTGGTGTCCATCACTTCCAGTTTGCGTCGCAGATCCCCCATGGGGTGGCGAACCCTCTGAAGGAACTCTTCGGTGAACAGTTGCTTCGAAGTCTTGGGCAGTGCTGCCGTGAGCTCCGACGCCTTGTGGTCGCCGTCGAACAGCGTCTGTACCGTCTTGTCGTAAGGGGCTCGGAATGCCTGGTCCGGGGCGCCGTACAGGCCGTACATCCGGTTCCACGCGGTCGCGAAATAGGCGAGGTAGAGCGAGGACCGTTCGATCTTGTCGTCTGCCGCGGCGGCCTCGAAACCGCTCAGATCGAACGGGCCGGCGACCGGGGTGAGGACACCCGGACGGAAATACGGATCGGCGCCCTGCTGCAGGGCCCGCCCGACCAGCATCGTGGCGGGGCCGCCCTGGGAGAACCCGCTGATGAGTACGCGCCGGTCGAGGCCGCGCCCTTCCCTGCGGGCGAACGTACGTGTCGCTCGCAACGCGTCCACCGAAGCGGTAACGGTCGCCTTCGGGTTCCCGTACGGATGGATTCCGGGGCCCTTTCCCAGGCCGAGGTAGTCCGGGGCAGATACCGCGCGCCCGGTCGAGGCGAACAGCAGCGCCGTGGACCGGTCGGGCGATTCGTCGTTCACCGAGGCCGCCTCTCCTCGGTACACCTCGGTGCCGTGCAGCCAGGACACGACCCGAAGACCGCGTTCATCGTTCTTCGGCATCGCGACCAACTCGCTGGCCGTGGTGGGTGTGCCCTTGGAATCGACGGTGCGATACACGATCCGGTGAGCTCGCACGCCGTAGCGGACCTGTGCTGCATCGATACCCGCCTTGGCCAGGCGGGCTGCGACCTCCTTGGCGTCCAGGTCCGCAACGGGGGTCACGGAGACCACCGCCCCGCGCGTTGCGGAATGCTGGTGAGCAGGCGAGGAAGAGTGCCGGCTGTCGTCGCACCCAGCCCCCGCCATTACGGCCACGGCACACACGAGGGCGAGCGCGGCATGCTTGGGTGATCTTCCGTCGAACCGAGAAATGTTCATGGCTGGACCCTGCCGTTCCTGGCACACTCGGCGCATTGCGACCAACACCCCACTCAGCAGGGGGTTTTCCCTACCGCGTGGCCAGCTCTGAGCAACTGGTTCATGGCCTGGTACCCGGGCAAGCTGAACGGTGCGGGTACGGAGCCAGCCAATTGCGGCGGGGCGAAATAGCGTGACGACGGCACGGAAAGGAACACGGCAGAAGACGAACTCGTTGAGGACACTGTGTGAGACAGGCTCATCCATGCTGGTCAAGGCCGTTCCAAGGGATGTCGGAGACGAACACCTGCAGTTCGGTCCACATGGAGGCCCTGTTCGAGAACACCGTCGCCTGATCCGCGCTCTACAACGAAACCGTGGCCGCCGAGGTCTGCGAGGAACTGGGGCCGGCGACCGAGCCGCGCACCGTCACCGCCGGGCGTCGGCCGGTCATGGAGATCGCGGGGGTCGACTCCGAGTTGATCGACTGGTCCGCTACCCGCCGCGAGCAGATCGACGCGGGCCTGAAGGGCATCACCGACCAGTACGTCAGCAAGCACGGGCGGCTGCCCGACGGGCGCGCCCGCCACGGCCTGGCGTGGTGGGCGGCGCAGGACACCCGCCCGGAGAAGAAGACCCCGCGCCCGCTGGAGCAGCTGCTCGCGTGGTGGCGCGTGTCGGCCTTGCTGTGGTTCGGGCACCGGATGGTCGACGGAATGCTGGAGCGT
Organism: Streptomyces pinistramenti; assembly: GCF_020564935.1. Taxonomy (GTDB): domain Bacteria; phylum Actinomycetota; class Actinomycetes; order Streptomycetales; family Streptomycetaceae; genus Streptomyces; species Streptomyces pinistramenti. The sequence continues at coordinate 5,541 of NZ_JAJCXB010000109.1, read as the reverse complement.
GCCGGGCAACCGGTGCGGTGACCCGGGGGCGGGCGCGCCCGTTGGCGGACACCGCGCTCGCCGCGATCGATGTCGCCGCGGTTGGCACCGTGCGTCACGTCTTCGCCCGCCGCCACGTCCTGGCCGAAGCCCGCCGCCACCTCGCTGAGACCCTGCGCGGCCGTGGATTCCTGCCCGGCCTGGATGACTACATCGCCGACCAGGCCCTGGCCCGCCACGGACACCGGCTCACCGTGCCCGAGCTCGGCCGCCGCCCTCCGGCGCCGGACCAGATCACTTACACCGCCAACTTGCACCGGCCGGCCCGCCGGTGGATCGCCGGCACCGACGGGAAGCCGCCCCGCGCGTCGACCCGGTACGAGCGGGCCCGGGTCGCCAGCCTTGCCCTCCAGCACGCGATCCGAGCCGTCCGCACCGTCGCCGGACTCAGCAACGGCCACCGTGCACGCCGTCGATCACGACCATGCCGCCGCGGCCACCCCAGCGCAGCGGGCCACCGTCGTCCACGCCCACCAGCAGGCCGCGATTCCCACGCAGTTGGACCTGTTCGCCGCCGGGGCCGACGAGGTCGATCAGGAGCCAGACGAGGTCACGGAGCGGCCGGAGGGCCGGACGGCGGACTCCGCGACGTGGCTGGGCTCACCGGAGAATCTCGACCGGCCCGCCGCCTTCACGCGGGAGGCCGACGCCTGCCGCCGCGCCATCGCCGACCCGCAGCAGCCGGAGCAGCACACAGACGAGGCCGGTACCAACGACCAGCAGCAGCACAGGCCCCGGCCCGACCATGACAGAGGAGTGGGCCACGACCGCTGAGGGGTGCAGACCGTCCAGCGGGTGGCCGATCTCCGCCTTCACCCGCGCGTTCCGTCGACGCGGATCGAGAATCGTCAGTGTCGGAACCGGCCGTGACGACGAAGGAGCCGTCGTCTCCCGCGCCCTCGGACCGGGCCGGCCAAACACTGAGCAGTTCCTTCACCGCAGCCTCACCTGCGCCCGGAACACCGTGCCAACTGCCCCCGGACATCGGCGGCTTGCGCGATCAGCTCCGGGCGAGCTGGGGCACCTTCGTCGACGTCGTCTCCATGGCGCTTCCTTGCCTGTTCGCACGTCGGGCACCTGCTGCACCAGGCCGGGCGCCTACGGTGCGGGCGCGGACCTGTGGACAGAGTCCGGGCCCCGCAGCGAGGCGTTGCTCATGACGCCGGTCACGGACAAACCTGCCCAGTCGATACCTGGTCAGGGCGGAAGCGGACACGCATCGGCGGTGGTCGTCAGACCGAGGACAAGGGGTGCTTTCTCACGGTGGGCACGGCCCGGCGCGCAGCGGTCGGACGACCGCCGACCCGGCAAGCAGGCCGGAGAAGCCGAGGACACCGTGCCCGTCGACTTCACACCTGACCCCGCCCACGAGCCGCGCGCCGCCACGGGGCAGACGTCCGGCGAGGACCTGGGCCAAGCCTCGTCGGCCCCCTCCCTGGGCCCCTCCGTCGCCCCCTCCACGGCCACCTCGCTCGCCAGGTGCGTATCCGCAGGTCAGTCCCGGCGGTCAAGTTCTCGCGACGCGTTCGACAACCCTTCTAACGGTGTTGGGGGAATTGAGGTTCGGGCGTGCTGGCCCGGCGGCTCGGCTGGTGGGTGATCAGCAGGTGGTGTCGCGGACGAGGACGAGTTCGGTGCTCATCCGGTGGCGGGTGGCCCGCTGCGCGGATCGGTCGGAGACGAGTGAGGCGATCACGAGATGGGTCTCGGCGCAGGTATCGCGGCGTCCAGTGAATCGCCGCAGGGGTGCCCACTGGCGGAGCTCGGCGTTGGTGTGCTCCACACAGATCCTCGCCGAGGGCTGCCGATGCCGTGCTCGCGCCAGGCGCGCTTGTCACCGTCGCACGCCTCGTCCTTGGGCTTCTTCGGCGGGGCGCCGACCTGGTCGGGGAACTCCTTGGCCGGCCCGAGGTAGTCGGCGTCGACCTTCGCCTTCACGCCGGGACGGGTGCGGAACTGCTCGGCGATGCCCTCGGTGCACACGGCGGTCTGGTCGTGTATCCGGCCCGGGCGGACCAGGCCGGACAGCAGCAGGCGGCCCTGGCCGTCGCTGAACGTGGTGGTCTTGATGGTGTTCTGCTTGCGTTTTCCGGAGACGAACGCCCGGCGCCCGGGGCGGCCTGCCTGCGGGCGGCGGACCTGGGTCTCGACCCCGTCGAGCCGCAACTCAACGCCCTCCGCCTCGGCATAGGCGCCAACGTCCTCCAGCGTCTTCAGCCGCAGGCTGGGCCGGTCGGGCGCGGCGAAACCACGGGCCGCTGGCAGTGGGCGAACCTGGCGGATGGCCGCGGAGACGGTGGAGCGATCCACCTCGAAGAGCTCGGCGAGCATCGCGTGCGGCAACTGATGGCGCAGATGGACCAGGGCGACCAGCAGCCGATCGAGGAAGACCAGCTTGGGCTTCCGGCCGGCACCCTCCGCCCGCACACGCTCCCATCCCCGGGCCTCGCGGAGCGCGGACTGTCGCGCGGCCTCCCACAAACTGGCGAGCTCGGCGAACAACTCGCCGGAATGTGCGCGTGAGACACCGGACCGGGCAGGATGGGATCAGGCCGTACGGGCCCAGGTCAGCTTCACAACTCACCCAACCCGTGCGGCCCTTCTCATGGTCACGGCCCGACCGGGACGATCACCATGTCCGCCGAGGCCGGAAAGCTGCTCGGCTTGAGTTGCGTCTGCCGGGACCTCGAAGACGATCTCAAGCCCGTCGCGCTCGTCCCACTGCTCGCCGACGCGCGTGAAACCGAAGCCCGCGATGGTGGCCAGGGAGGCGTTGTTGTCGGGGCTGATAGTGGCCCGCACGGTCGTGACACCGGGATCGGTGACGGCCTTGACGAGCAGCGCCGTCAGCATGGCGCGGGCATAGCCCTGGCGGCGGTACCCGGGCACGACGGTGTAGCCGACCTCGACCATGCCGGCCTCGTCCGGCGACCCGTGGAACCCGGCGTAGCCGACGACGGCCCCGTCCGGCTCGGACACCGCGACCCGCGTGATCCAGGGCGCGGCAGACGGGTCCTCGGCGAGCTGGTCAGCGCGATAGCCGAAGACCCAGCGAGCCCGGTCGCAGACGAAGTACTCGTCAAGAGCGACCCCGGCCTCGGCGCTGCCGCCGGCGAGGTCACCGCCGGCAAGCGCCCGCAGCGCCTTTGCGCTGAGCTCGACGAAGCGGACGCGTTTGGGGATGGAGAGAGGTTCGTTATTCATCGCGGAGATGCTCGCCCAGCACAGGAGGGCTGTCCACCGCTTTACGGTTCCGGCGGACATGGTGATCGTCCCCGGGCCATGACATGAGAAGGGCCGCACGGGCGCCGCGATACCTGCACCGAGACTCATCTCGCGATCACCTCACTCGTCTCCGACCGATCCGCGTGAGTGCACTGGGCCAGTGTCTTCGGTCTGTGCGGGCAGGCTGGTGTGCCTGGGTGTGTGTCTCCGGGGGTAGTGCTTTTGGGTAGGTGGTCTGTTCAAGTGCCGTAGGTGCAAGGGTTGTTGGGTGAGGCGGGGGGGTCTCGTCCGCGCGCGGTGGGCTGCGTGGCGCGCCGTCGTGACCGGTCGGCCCGGCTGGTATGTCCTTGGCCGGGGGTGGCCGGCTTCGGACGGTCGGGGTAGGCCGGCTGCCGGGGCGGCAGGGCCGAGCAGGTGGCCGGGTGGGTTGGGTGAGCGGGCTGGTGTGCTGGTTGTGAGGGGTTCGTAAGGCAGTGGCGCGTGCCGGTTCCTGTGCCTGTGGTGCTGTGTTCGGGGTGGTGCTTGGGTCAGTGTCCGGGGTTGGTGTGGTTGGTGTGTTCTGTGTGGTGGTGGGGGGTGTGGGTGCGGGGTTGGGCGCGGATGTGTATGCGTTCGCCTTGGCGGCCGAAGAGGCTCAGGAGTTCGACGGGGCCTTCGCCGGTGGAGCCGAACCAGTGGGGCAGTCGGGTGTCGAACTCGGCGGCTTCGCCGGGGTCCAGGGTCAGGTCGTGGTCGGCCAGGATCAGACGTAGCTTCCCGGACAGGACGTAGAGCCATTCGTAGCCCTCGTGTGTGCAGCGTTCGGGTTCGGTGCGGCTGGCGGGCAGCACCATCTTGAATGTTTGCAGGGGGCCGGGTTGGCGGGTCAGTGGCAGGACGGTGTTGCCGCCCGATCGGCGGGGGGTGAGCCGGATGCGCGGGTCGCCGACTTCGGGGGCGCCGACCAGTTCGTCCAGCGGCACCTGGTGGGCCTGGGCGATGGGCAGCAGCAGTTCCAGGCTGGGCCGTCGGCCGCCGGATTCCAGGCGGGAGAGGGTGCTCTTGGAGATGCCGGTGGCCTCGGCCAGCGCTGCGAGGGTGACCCCCCGCTGGGTGCGCAGTCGCTTCAGGCGTGGGCCGACCTCGGACAGGGCCTCGGCGATGGCGGGTGAGTGCTCCACCCGGTCATTACACAGCGCTGTTCCTGAAACGGCAACAAAAATTGCTTGTACGGGGTGGTGGACGCACTCTGACCGGAGGTGACCGCCGTGCGTGGCCGCCGGCACCGCCCGGCACCGCCCGGGCGCGGCCGGGCGCGGCCGGGCCGTTCGCCCGGGTCAACTGCCCCGCCCCACCTTCTTTGTGTCCGCCTCTTTCTTCCCGGAAGCAGGAACGCCATGAACCCGCACCACACCGGGGACCTCGACTGGGACGCCATGGGCGCCCGCCTGGAACGCGAAGCCGAACTGCACACCCCCGCCCTGGACCAGTCCGCCGCCTGGCTGCGGGAACTGCTGGGGGGTGAGGGCGCCGTTGCGGGTGTGGGCCGGGTGCTGGACGTGGGCAGCGGGCCGGGGGTCGCCGCCTGCCGGCTGGCCCGTGCCTTCCCGTTCGCGGACGTCGTCGCCGTCGACGGGTCGGCCGGCCTGTTGGAGCGGGCCGCCCAGCGCGCCGCCGCCCACCACCTGGGCACCCGCCTGAGCACCCACCACACCGACCTGCCCGCCGGCTTCGCCACCCTCCCCGCCACGGATGTCATCTGGACCAGCCAGGCGATCCACCACCTCGGTGACCAGGCGGCGGCACTGAAGGCACTGGCCGCCGCCCTGCGCCCCGGCGGCCTGCTGGCCGTCGCCGAACGCGGTCTGCCCCCGCGTTTCCTGCCCCGCGACATCGGGCTGGGCCGGCCCGGACTGCAGGCCCGGCTGGACGCGGCGGCCGAGGACCGCTTCACCGTGATGCGCGGGCAACTGCCCGGCGCCACCGCAACGGTGGAGGACTGGCCGGCCCTCCTGGCGCGGGCCGGCCTCATCCCCACCGGCACCCGCACCTTCCTCACCGACCTGCCCGCCCCGCTGGACCTGCCGGCCCGCGAACACCTGCACATCCACCTCACCCGGCTGCGCGATCAGCTCGGCGAACACCTCGACACCGCCGACCGCACCACCCTGGAATGCCTGATCGACGGCGATGCCCGCACCGGCATCCTGTGGCGCCCCGATGCCTTCTACCTGGCCGCCACCACCGTCCACACCGCCCGCGCCTGCCCCCGCTTTTGACCCTCGCCCCACCACGCCC
>NZ_JAJCXB010000108.1 GCF_020564935.1 Streptomyces pinistramenti | reverse complement strand
CGCGTCAGCCGGCCGCGGCGGCCGCGGGCAGCAGACCGCAGAGGGCTCCGGCGATCATGAAGGGGCCGAGCGGCATGGGCTCCTGGCGCCGGCCGCGGCGGGCGAGCAGCAGAGCGGCGCCCCACAGCGCGCCGAGGAACACCCCCGCGGCGCCGCCGGTGAGCAGGGCGCGCCAGCCGTACCAGCCCAGGGCGATCCCCAGGCCGAGCGCCAGTTTGGCGTCGCCCAGGCCGATGCCGCTCGGGTTGACGGCGAAGAGCAGCAGGTAGCACCCGCCGAGCAGCAGGCCGCCCAGCAGTGCCCGCAGCCAGGAGCCGGACGTACCGGTCAGCCAGCCGACGAGTCCGAGGGTCGTGGCGGCGAGGGCGGCGAGCGGCAGCGTCAGCGCGTCCGGGAGGCGTCGTACCCGCCAGTCGACGGCCGTCAGGAGGACGGCGACCGGGGCCATCAGCAGCCAGGCGGCCAGCTCCGGGCGGGCGCCGGTGGCCGCCGCGAGCGCCGCGCAGACCAGCGCGGTCGCGGCCGCCGTCGGCAGTGCCCGCGGCCCGTACGCCGTCCGGCAGCGCGGGCAGCGCGGCGGTCCCAGCCAGCCGCGGGCGTATCCGGTGAGGGGGTGGCCTCCGGGGCAGTGCGCGCGCCAGTTCTCCTCCGGTTCGACGGCCATCCGGTGAGCGGGGCGGGGCAGCAGCAGTCCGGTGGCGGCGCCGTAGGCGGCGGCGAGGATCATCAGCGTCGGCGGCACACGACGACCATAGAACGCGGCGGGCCGGCCCGGGGTGGGTCGGCAACTCTCGTGCGGGGCTGGTAGAACGGCGCTCATGGTGGGTTCGGCGAAGCGGTGGCGGGACGGATCGGGGACGCTGCACGGCGCGGACGTGGTGGTGCCCGTCGAGGTCGCGGCGTCCTACCGGGCGCGCACCCGGGGGCTGTTGGGACGCGACGGCATCGAGGGGGTGTTGTTGCTGACGCCGGCGAGCGGGGTGCACACCTTCCGGATGCGGTTCGCGCTCGATGTCGCCTATCTGACCCGGGACTTCAGGGTGATGGCGGTGCGGACCATGTGCCCGGGGCGGCTGGGTCTGCCGCGGGCGCGGTCCCGGCACGTGCTGGAGGCGGAGGCGGGGGCGATGGCCCGCTGGGGCCTGCGGCCCGGCCTGACGCTGGAGGTCCGGCAGGCGGGAACGCCGCCGAACACACCGTGAAAGGAGGCAAGTTGGGGCACTGCGCTGCCCCTTCGCCCCCTACGACGCGCGGGGAAAGCTGACCTCCACCCGGCGGTTCTTCTTGCGGCCGGCTTCGGTGCTGTTGTCGGCGATGGGGTACTGCTCGCCGTAGCCGCGGATCTGGAACGTCACCGAGGGGTCCAGCTGCTCGGCCAGTTCGCGCTGGACGGCGTGGGCGCGCTCCTTCGACAGTTTGATGCCGTGGGCGGACGAGCCGAGGTTGTCGGTGAAGCCGAAGACCCGCAGGCTGGTGGCGTGTTGGCGCTGGGATTCGGTGGCGATGGTGCCGATCCGGGAGTGGGCGTCCGACGACAGTTCGGCGCTGTCCTTGGCGAACAGCACCTCGGCCTGGAGCGAGAACGTCACGTTGTCGTTGGTGTCCTGCCGCCGCTCGGAGCCGTCGTCGGTCTCGACGACCGACTTGATGTTGAGGACCTTCGACGGGGCGAGCTTCGCGCCCTGGACCATGCGCAGATCGGGGTCACGGGAATCGATGTGGACCGGCGGGGTGGTGTCCTCCGTGACGCCCGGTGGGGTGTCGGCGCGCGCGGCGGGGACGGCGAGCGCGGCGGTCAGCAGCAGCACGGCGGCGGCGGTGGCGGCGGTGCGGGGCCGCGAGGTGGCGCGGGGCGGGTGCGTGGCGGTCATCGGCTTCTCACTCCGTGATCTGCACGCTGGCCGGCGGCATGGTCGGCAGCTGGAAGTCGACCTGGGTCACCTTGGCGGGCGGCGCGGGGAACTGGGCGAAGATCGGGCGGCTCGCTCCTGGTCGCAGTCCGCTCAGGCCGGTGGTGCACAGGCACTCGCCGTCGGTGTCGCGGAGCACCAAGTACCGTTTCTTGCCCTCCTTGTCGACGAGCGTGGCGCCGGAGAGGGAGGACCTGGAACGCAGCTCCGACTCGTTGGAGCGCCAGTCGATGGCGTTGAAGACGCGGTTGCCGTGGTTGGTGACGGTGCCGTTGACGGTGACGAATCCGCCGGAGTCGCGGATCACGGAGTGCAGGGTGACGTCGACGCCGTCCGGGCCCTTGATCTCGCCGATGACGGTGTCCGATTCGGCGGCGGGGGCGGTGGATCCGGTCTCCTTGGGGGCGGTGCTCCGTTTCGGGTGGCTGCCGTCCGCCGTCTGTGAGGCGGCGCCGCCGCCACCGCAGCCGGCCACGACCAGTGCCAGGCCGGCCGCACTCGCCATGGCGACCGCTCCTCGGGCGGCTTTCGTGGTGCGCCGCATGCTCATGGGTGCGAATCCTTTGGTCGTCAGCGGGTCGTCGGTCCGGCCGGGCGGCAAGAACTCCTGGCGGTGCGCGCGGCGGCCGGTGTGCCGCGTGTCCTGGCGGTCATCGGGCGAGCCGCACGGAGAACAGGTCGGCGGCTTCCGGAAGGCCGTGGAGCGCGGCGGGGTCGAGCTGCCAGGCCCGGCCGTCGCAGACGAGGCGGACGGGGGACGGCGCGTCCCCGGAATCTCCCCCGCCGGGCTTGCCGTCCCCCTTGCCGTCCTTGCCGCCCTTGCCGTTGGCGTCCTTATTACCGTCCCCGACCTTGCCGTTGCCCGTTCCTTCGCCCGGCGTGTCGGAGACCGTGCAGCGGGGGGCGACGACGGCGGTGGCGTCGGCGGCGGCGTGGGTGTGCTCGGTGCCGGGGATCACCGAACGTCCCACGGCGGTACGGGAGGTGACGCGGACCGCGAAGGAGGTGGGCCAGGAGTCGGGGGTGCAGGAGGAGACCGTGGCGTCGTTGCGTCCGGCGAACCAGGCGGCGTGGTCGCAGGCCGCGCCGGAGTCGACGCCGCGGCCCTCGATCAGGTCCTGCCAGGCCGCGCCGTGCCGCAGCGCGTCGATGAACCCCGCGCTGAGCTGGTCGCGGTACTGCTGCCCGGCGGCCAGGGCGGCGGCGTCGGCCGCGGTCTGCGCGCTGTTGCGGGTCGCGGCGGCCTGGCCGACGGCGAAGAAGGCGAAGGCGAGGAAGAGCAGTCCTGCGACCGCCACGATGTAGATCGGGAAAGCCTGGCCGGCATCGCGCCGGCGGCGCGCGGTGCGGGCCGTCATGGCGGTGGCGGCAGCTAGATGCCGACGACGTCGGAGATCTTGTTGGCGATGGCGTTGGCGATCTGGCTGCCGAAGTCCGTGGTGGACAGGACCAGGACGATCGCCACGACCACCGCGATGATGCCGAGGTACTCGATCGAGGTCTGTCCCCGGTCGTTCCCCAAAATCCGCTTCGCCATCGTCTTTCCCTCCATGGGCGGCCGTCCCGCTCTGGTCCGGCTGGGCTGTCCCCCCGGTGTCGGCGCGTTGCTCCGCGGTCACGACACGAGAAAAGTACGCCGGATAGGCGTTCCCGGAACAGGGAATCCGTACCCAATACTCCTGCGGGGACACGGAGAAGGGACACAGCGCAGCTTTTCGGCCACTCAGGGCACTTGGGCCCGGCAGCGCATTTCGCACCCCGTTCACCCCCGATCCCCCTCCGGGACCATCCGATAGCGATGCCGGCGCCGTGGCGGGCCGGCCGGCCCGAACGCACCGGGGTGCGAAGGGGCCGCCGAGGCACCCACTGTGGCACAACTCGTTGCTGTTGCGAAGGAGTTGACCGGAAGCGGCGGTGTCCCTGGGAGGTATCCGGCCGGTTGCGCGGGCGCGCTCAACGGCGGGTGCGCGACCGCCCCGGCGCGCGGCGCCCTGCGCCCTTTTCCGCCCCCCGGTGACCCCCGTCCCCTTCACCGCCCTTCACTCCCCCAGCAGGGAACCGAAGTGGGTGCCAGAGCCCAGGAAGAACCCGGCGATCAGCAGGATCATGGTGGCCGGGACCATGAAGGTGGTGACGACCATGGTGGCCTTGGGTACGGCGCGGGCGGCGCGCCTGCGGGCGTTCTGCGCGTCCGTGCGCCGCATGTCGTCGGCGATCTGGATCAGCGTGTCGACGATCGGCGCGCCCAGCTCCTCGCCCTGCTGAAGTGCGGTGACGAACTGCGCGACCTGCTCCGAGTCGTTGCGTTTGCGCAGTTCCTCGAAGGCTTCGCGGCGGCTGACACCCATGTCCATCTGGCGCAGGGTGATGCGGAGTTCGTCGGCCCAGGGGCCTTCGTAGCGGCCGGCGACGCGGTCCAGAGCCTGGCGGAAACCGAGCCCCGCGCTGACGACCACCGCCAGGACGTCCAGGAAGTCCGGCAGGGTCCGCTCGATGGTGTCCTTGCGCTGGCGGATCGCGGCCCAGATGCCGACCTCGGTCCAGAACAGCGCGAAGAGCACCATCAGGACACCGAGGAGCGGCTGGCCGCGCAGGAACATCACCAGCGCGCCGAAGAGGCCGAGTGCGCCGTAGACGGCGCGGCGGGCGGCGTAGCGGTCGACGGTCAGCCCGCCGGGGTTGCCCGCCAGGTCGATGCGGCGGCGGACCCGGGCGACGCGCTTGTCGCCCATCAGCCGCAGGACCGCGGGCGCGTAGCGCATGCCCGTACGGTCGACGGCCGAGCCGACGGCGGTGGTGCGGGTCGCGCCGACCTCCAGGGACACCGCGAGGTCGGGCGGCAGTTCGGCCTCGCGGCGGTAGAGCGCGAGGCCGCAGCAGATGCCGGCGACCGAGAGCGCGAGGACGAGCGCCAGCAGGATTCCGATTCCGATGCCCATGGCGATACCCGTCCCCTACACGTCGATCTTGGAGAGCTTGCGGATGAAGAAGAAGCCGAGTCCGTAGAGCACGAAGGCGGCGACGACCGCGAGCTGGCCGGGGAAGGACGAGGTCATCCGGTCGATGGCGCCGGGCGCGATGCGGTTCATGAGCAGCAGGGTGCCGATGCCGAGCAGCGGGACGACGTAGGCGGTGACGACGACCTGGGAGAGCTGGGTGCGGACCTCGCGGCGGGTCTCCTTGCGCTCCTCCAGCGTCTTGGTGAGGTTGCGCAGCGAGCCGACGACGGTGCCACCCGCGCGGTTGGCGAGTACCAGCGTGGTGACCAGGACGACCAGTTCGCGCGAGGGCAGGCGTTCGGCGAGTTCACCGAGCGCCTCGTCCACGGAGTGGCCGACGGCGAGCTTGTCGGAGACTTTGGCCAGTTCCTCGCCCGCCGGGGCCTCCAGTTCCTCGGCCGCCATGCCCAGGGCGGTGCGCAGGGCGAGTCCGGCCTGGGTGGCGTTGGCCAGGATGCGGGAGAGTTCGGGGAGTTGGTTGATGAATCTCTCGATGCGTTTCTGGCGCTGCCAGTTGAGGAAGGCGAAGGCGGCCCAGACGACGGTGAGGGCGGCGATCGGGCCGAAGAACGCGGCGAGGGTGGCCTGCGCGATCACCCAGAGGACGACGATGGCGGCGAGCAGGTAGACGGTGAACTCGCCGGGGGTGACGTCAAGGCCGGTGGCGGCCAGCCGGCGTTCGATGCGGCGGCCGAAGCGGGTGCCGCGCACCGCGCGGTCGACGGAGCCGAAGCGGCGGCCCCGTCCCGTCACCGGCAGCCCGCGCTCGTCGGCGAGCCGGTCCACGACGGCCTGCCGCTGGGCCCGCCCGGCCGCGTACGTCCGGATCCCTGCCACCGCGAGTGCCCCGCAGAGCAGGCTGGCGCCGAGGGCCGGCAGCGCGGGGTCCATGCCGCTCATCGGGTGTGCTCCCTGGAAGGGTCGGAGGGGCTGGGGGCGGGGTTCATCGGGCTTCCCGGGTGGCGAGTTGGTCGTCGGTGGCGGCGACGCCGAAGGCGGGCGGGGTGGCTTCGCCCGCCATGTAGAGGCGTTCGGCGATCCGTCGGGGCAGCGGGAAGTAGCGGAAACTGCCGTGCACGACGCGGTCGGCGGCCATCGGTTCGGCGTCGAAGCGGCAGACGGTGGCGATGCGGTAGTCCTCGTGGCCGCGCGAGTCGAGCAGGGCGATCTCGCTGATCCGGCGGGCGCCGTCGGCGTGTCTGCCGAGCTGGACGAGGCAGTCGACGGCGCTGTTGATCTGGTCGCGCAGCGCCTCGAAGGGGATCTTGACGTCGGACATGGAGGCGAGGGTCTGGAGCCTCATCAGAGCGTCCTCGGCGCTGTTGGCGTGCACCGTCGCCAGCGATCCGTCGTGTCCGGTGGACATCGCCTGGAGCATGTCGAGGGTCTCGCCGCCGCGCACCTCGCCGACGATGATGCGGTCGGGGCGCATCCGCAGGGAGTTGCGTACGAGGTCGCGGATGGTGATCCGGCCCTTGCCCTCGACGTTGGGCGGCCGGGATTCGAGACGGATGACGTGGCTCTGCTGGAGCTGGAGTTCGGCGGCGTCCTCGACGGTGATGATCCGCTCGCCGTCGGGGATCAGCCCGGACAGCGCGTTGAGCAGGGTGGTCTTGCCGGCGCCTGTGGCTCCGGAGACGACGATGTTGACCTTGGCGCGGACCAGCGCGGCGAGGAGCATCAGCATCTGGTCGTCGAGGGTGCCCATGCCGATGAGTTCGGCGAGGGTGTAGGCGCGCGGGAAGCGGCGGATGGTGAGGGTGGCGCCGTTGAGGGCGAGCGGCGGGATGATGACGTTGACGCGTTCGCCGGACGGCAGCCGGGCGTCGACCATCGGATTCGACTCGTCCACGCGGCGGTTGACGGTGGAGACGATCCGCTCGATGGTCTGCATCAGCTGCTCGTGCGAGGCGAAGCGGACGGGGACCAGCTCGACCCGGCCGGAGCGTTCGACGTAGACCTGGTCCGGGCCGTTGACCATGATCTCGGTGATCGAGGCGTCCTCCAGGAGCGGTTCCAGGACGCCCAGGCCCAGCGCCTCGTCCACCACCCGGCGGATGAGGCGGCCCCGTTCGGCGGTGGAGAGCACCGGGCCCTCGCGGCTGATGATGTGGCCGAGCACCCGCTCAAGGCGCGAGCGGCGTTCGGCCGCGGCCAGCGACGACATCTCCGCGAGGTCGATCTCGGCGAGGAGTTTGGCACGGTAGACGGGCACCAGATGGCCGTCCTGGCGGGGCTCTCCGGTGGGCTCCGGCGTGCTGATCCGGCCTTTGAGGCTCATCGCGCGAGGGCTCCTTCCCAGGCGGCGGCGCCCGGCGCGGGCGGGTCCGCGGGGCGGGGCATCGTCGCGCTGCGGCTGGCGGTTCCGAAGCCGACGCCGGGGATGACGGAGGGGATGGTGACGGTCGCCGTGGCGCGTACCGCGCCGCTGCCGCCGCCGACGCTGATCCGCGCCCCCTTGCCGACCCAGCCGCTCATCGCCGCCCGCCCGGCGGCCTGCGGCCCGGTCCGGCGGTCCGCCGCGTCGAGCGAGGCGGTCCTGGCGGCGGCGCGGGCTCCGGTGCCGGCCTGCTGGACGGCGTAGGCGGCGATGCCGAGCTGGACGACGGCGAGCGCGACGAGCAGCAGCAGCGGCAGGAAGCCGAGGAATTCGATGGACGCCTGCCCGCGGTCCCGGCCGCGGCCGCGCAGCCTGGCGGGCACCGGGCGCCGGGCCGCCGCCCTCCGCCGCATCCTCGTGGTCCGTGTCATCCCTCAGCCCTCCTCCGCCGCGCCCGCGGTGCCGGTGACCGTCCACGGGAAGTTGCCCGCCCCGGGAAAGAGCACCGGGACCTTGATGCGTACGGTCGCCTTCCACAGTCCGGCTTCGGTGCCGCAGGACGTGCTGGCGCCCTCGCGCCAGGAGGCGGGCAGGTCGTCCTCGGCGGCGGCGCGGCAGGCGCCGGGGCCGCCGTCGAGGGTCGCGGTGGCCGCCCGCGCGCCCTTGTCCGCGGAGTTGGCGGCGAGCGTGAAGGTGTAGCCGACCAGCACGAACTGCCAGAGCAGGACGAGAACCAGCAGGATCAGCGGAAGCACGCCGAGGAACTCCACGGAGACCTGGCCGCGGTCGCTGCCGCCCAGCGGGCGCCGCACCGCTCAGCCCTCCGGGGCGGCCGGGTCGCGCGGGCCCGTCGCCGCCGCGCCCGGCGCCCGGTGGGCCGCGGTGCCGGGGCCCGCCGTGAGGGCCTTGCGCTTGCGGCCGGTCAGCGAGGGGCGGGCGCGGTGCCCCGGGCGGCCGGGTACGGCCTCGGGTACGTCGATCAGGCCGAGTTCGCCGGCCAGCGCCCACAGCGCCGCGCGAACCGTCGACCGGCTGTCGAGGTCCTGCATCCGGCCGGAGTCGACGCACGGCTGGAGTTCCTTGAAGGCGGCCGGGACGGTGGTCCTGGCGACCTGGGTGCCGGTGGCCTTGGCGACCAGCGGCGGCTGGATCTCGGTGTGCCGGGTGAGGCGGTTGATGACGGTGGTGGTGTCCTCGGCCTTGCGGATCTGGAGCCGGTCCCAGAGCCGCACCTGGCGTTTGGCGGCGCGTACGGACACCACGTCGGGGGTGGTCACCAGCAGGGCGGTGCCGGCGAGTTCGACGGCGGCGGCGTTCGCGGACTGCATCTGGGAGCCGCAGTCGACGATCACCACTTCGTAGCGGGAGCGCAGCGCGGTGAGGATCTGGCGGGCCGCCCGGTCGTCGACCTCCTCGCCGCGCTCCCCCTCGTCCGGTGCGAGCAGCAGGCCGAGTCCCGTGGGGTGGTCGTGCACCGCGTCCTGGAGTACCCGTACGGAGATGTCGGCGATGCCGGCGAGGTCGACGACGGAGCGGCGGAACTGGACGTCCAGATAGGAGGCGACGTCGCCGGACTGGAGGTCGAGGTCGACCAGCGCGACACTGCGGCCCGCGCCACGGGCGGCGAGCGCGAGCTGCACGGCGGCGACGGTGGTGCCGACGCCGCCCTTGGCGCCGGTGACGGTCACCAGCGTTCCTGCCGGTCCCGGCAGCGCGTCCTGGCCGGCCCCGAGGTGGGCGCGCACTCCGGCCGACCACTGGGCGGCGGCCTGGACCCGGGCCGCCAGTTCGTCGTGGCCCAGGGGCAGTTTGACGATGCCGCGGGCGCCGGCGTCCATGGCGGCGGAGAACAGCGCGGGCCCGGCGTCGGTGGTGATCAGGACGACGCCGACGGCGGGGAAGCGCAGCGCGACCTCGCGGATCAGGTCGAGCGCGGGCAGCGGCCCGATCCGTTCGTGGACGAGGACGACCTCGGGCAGCGCCTCGACGGCGGCGGGGCCGTTCGCCCCGGGCGGCACGGCGCCGGCCAGTGTGTCGAGCAGCGCGGTGGAGTCGGCGGCCTGGGGCGCGGGTTCCGCGTGCGGGAGCGCTCCGAGCAGCGCGGCGACGGCGCGCGCGGTGTCGGGGTCGCCGATGGCCGGCAGGATGCGGATGGTCACCGGTGCCTCCGGGTCACTTGTCGCCGTCCAGGGTGTAGGTGCGCTCGCCGGGCGGGATGGCGGCTTGGCTGCCGGGGGCGAGCAGGGCCAGGCGTACGTGGGAGGCGAAGGACTCGGCGTAGGCGACGCGTTGGGCGTCGCGGGTGCCGAGCGCGAAGGTGATCGGGACGGCCTCGCCGTCCCTGCGGGCCGCGGTGGTGTCGCCGGGGTCCTTGGCCTCCAGCGGCGTGAGCTTGCCGACGTCGATGACCTGGGCGCCGGCCACGATGACCTTGGAGACCGGCTTGTCCTCGGGGCGCTTGCCATCGAACGTGGCGTAGATGTTCACCCGCGCGCCGGGGTTGATCTTGCCGGCCACGCCGGTGGCGGCGTCGATCATGATGGCGATCTCCTGCTCGCCCGGCTTGAGCGCGGGCCGGTCGACGATCATGTCGTCCTGGAGGAGGGATCCCTTGTGCAGGGGGGTGACCGCTATCTTGCCGCTGAGGTCGTCGAGCCGGGTCACGGCGGTGGCCGGCAGCCACCGCTCGGGCATCGCCACCTTCTCGAACTGCCCGGGATCCAGCGCCTTGTAGGCCGCGACGTCGGTCTTCAGCCGGTAGGCGGTCTTCTCCGGGCCGACCTTGGACTCGACGTTCCTGATGACCGACAGCACGCCGACGAATGCGGCGGCCGCGCACAGGGCCGACAGGAGCAGCAGGATCAGTCCGCGGCGCTGGCGTGCGTTCATGGGTGGGGGACCTCGATCGGGGCGGGGCGGGGCGGGCAGGAACGGTCGGCGGGGCCGTACGGGCCGCCCGTACGGCTCAGGGTGTCCGGGCCGCGTACGTCCATCGGGCCGCCGGGCGCCGCGCGGCCGCGGGCGCCGGGACCGCCGGGCCGGGCCCC
>NZ_JAJCXB010000107.1 GCF_020564935.1 Streptomyces pinistramenti | reverse complement strand
CGCGGCCCGCCGAGGCGGTGCGCCCCACGTGATGATCGACCAGCCGTTCCCGGCCGCGGCAGCCCAGCAGATCGCGGCGGCACTCAACCTCTACGACCGGCTGGTACCGGTGTTGGACAACGCACCCACGCGGCCCCGTGCGAGGCGGGGACAAGTGCCATGTATGTGCTGCTGAATTCCGTTCGTGACTCTCGAATTCGTGAATCTCGGATCTGTGACTCTCGAAGAGGATTGCCGGGCCGGCGGAGCGCGCCCTGTTTCGAGTGCCCCGCCGGCCCGGCCGGTATTCCGCGTGCGATTTCGCGGAATATCCCTAGCCCGGGATGACGTCGAAGGGCATGGTGTTGGTTTGCCGGTCGCGTGATCCCTTCAGGAATACCTGACCACTTCCAACCAGCCATGTATTGGGAACCGTTGCTGTGGCCTTCGTGGGTTCGTTGGGTACGGGTGTGGCCTGAGTCGGGTATTCCTTACCGGCCAGGATGTACACCGCCGTGGTTACCGAACCCAACTCTTTCCCGGTGAAACTGATCGCCTTGCCGTGAGTGGCCTCATCCGGCGAGATGTCTTCCAGGGCCATGACTTGCTTGATCGTGACTGTCATGAGCGCTACTCCTTTGTGTGCGCTGCCTGCTTCGCGCAACCCACGCTAGGGCGCCCCTGCGAGCCCAGCAAATGCCCATTTCCCTTAATGGATTTGTCGCCCGCTTGGCCTACTTATTCCCGGCCTAGGTAGTGACGCCTGCGGGAGGGCATTAAAATAAACCACATCGCGCTTTTGATTCGATTTCAACGACCTCACGCAAGCCCCGCCGGTCCTCCTGCGCCAGGCCCTCTTGTGCTGATCAGTCGCAGGGGCGACCGTCGAGCAATCGAGCGCAATCGGATCGCACAGGGAGAGCTCATGAGGTTGCGTTTTCTGGGGATCATCCCGAACACCGGTAAGGACGACTCGCCCACTGTCTGGCTGGACGAGGACACCGGGGATCTCCTGATCCGTCGTACAAGGCCACGGAGGACGAGGTGAAGGCGTGCCAGGAGATCGGGTCAATCCCCGGCCATGGCACGGACGTTCCGGATCACGAGACGATCGTTCGACTGCCCAAGGTCCTGATCCAGTACATCCCGCGACCGGACGGAGACGTCGCCGATGAGGCCCCCGGCACGTGAGCCCCTGTCTCAAGCCCGAAGGTCCGCGATCCATCTGGAAGTGCGCGATCACTACCACAGCGAGGACCCGGACTTCCTTGCCTGGCGAGAGGGGCGCCGTCAGTTCACCCGGGACAACCGGGCGGAGTGGTGGGAGGGGTGGCACGACGCCGTACACGCCGCGGTGTCCCGAGGCGTGGCCGTCCGCCGTGCCCGCGTCGTCTCCGAGCCGCTGACCGAGTATGTGCGCTGGGAGTACGACTACGCCGCGACCAACGTCGCCGCTGGGGAGCAAGTCCGTTGGCTGCCCCGGCGCAGGGCCAAGGATCTTGCGGTACCCGCCGTGGACTTCTGGGTCTTCGACGCAGAGTTGGTGCTGTTCCACCACTTCGGCGGGGACGGCACGTTGATGGAGCGTGAGTACGTCACGGACGCCGCGTTGGCCGCTTGGTGCACCGATGCTTTCGATGCGATCTGGGAGCGGGCCACGCCTCACGAGGAGTACAGGCCGGTCCAGTGAGCCATGCCTCGATCATCGTCATCCGGCGTCCGGCAAGCCCGACAGCTCCTTGCTGACCTCCTGCGGGAGTTGGTCGAGGATGCCGGGCTCGACGGCAAGGATCTGGCCGCGCTGTGCGGCTGGTATCCGTCCAAGGTGTCTCGGATCTCGACAGGGAAGGCCAAGCCCAGCGAGGACGACATTCGGGCGTGGTGTCGGGCGTGCGGCGCCGAGGACCGGACAGAGGACCTGATCGCCTCACTGCGGGCTGTCGAGGGCATGTGGCTGACGTGGCGGCGGCTTGAGCGTGCCGGACTGCGACGGTCCCAGGAGGAACGTCTGCCGCTGTACCAGCGCACGCGCCGGTTCCGTGCGTACAGCTCTTGGGTTCTTCCCGGCCTCCTCCAGACCCACCGGTACACCGAGGACGTGCTTCGGACGATCCAGCGGCAACGGGTGCCGCTTGACGATGTGACCGCCGCCGTTGCCGCGCGCATGGAACGTCAGCGTGTGCTGAATGAGGGGCAACGACTGTTCGCGTTTCTGATCGAAGAGCCGTTCTCCGAAACACGCTCAGCACCGGGGAGGCGCAAGAGGAGCAGCTGGAGCACCTGCTCACCGTGAGTGGTCTACCGAACGTCAGCCTCGGTGTGGTCCCGGTGGCCCGGCAACGCCGCCAACTCCCGGTGGAGAACTTCTGGATCTACGACAGCGCCCAAGTCAACGTGGAGTTGGTGTCCGGCTATCTGACGCTGACACAGCCAAGTGAGGTGAAGGCGTACGCCGACACGTTTGCGACGCTGGCCGACATGGCGGTCCACGGGGCGAAGGCACGCGCGCTGATCACGAAGGCTCGTGACTCGCTCGGGTAATCCGTGCGCAATCAGGCGTAATCGGCTAGGAGTTGAGGTTCCACTGTCCCTAGCGTGTCGCTACCAGGGAGAGACAACGGAGGTGGCGATATGCGCATGTGGTGGCTGACCGGGGCGACAGGGGGCAACCCGCAGGACGACAGTGACAGCGGGAACAAGCACGGCGGGGGCGGCTCCGGCGAGGGTGGCAACACCAACGACGGCCAGGGACCGGCGGACGGCAAGTGACCGAGCGCTCCGCGAAGGAGGCGGGCCCCAAGGGGCTCGTCTCCGTGCTCATGGGAAAGGGCGCCCTCACGAGCGATTGGCTCGCTGCGTTCGAGGCGGTGCCGCGCCATCAGTTCATGCCTGACGCCATCTGGCCCGGCCGAGCCGGCATGAATCGCCAGAGTGACCGCGTGCTCCGCAGCGAGGAGCCCGACGCCTGGTGGGAAGCCGTCCACCGGGATGCGCCGATCACGACCCAATGGGATGACGGCGCGTACAGCGGACCCGGCAGAGGAAAGTCCCCGTCCAGCTCCAACTCCATGCCCACGATGGTGTTTTCGATGCTGGACGCCCTCGGCGTCGAGCCCGGACAGACCGTGTTGGAGATCGGCACCGGGACCGGTTGGAACGCCGGGCTGCTGTCGCACCGGCTGGGCGCTGAGAGCGTCGTCAGCGTCGAGGTGGACGAGGCCGGCGCGGAGGGCGCACGAACCCGCCTCGACCTCGCCGGGTTCCGTCCGCTGGTGCACGTTGGCGACGGGGCGCAGGGCTACCCGGAACGGGCGCCGTATGACCGGCTGATCGCTACCTGTTCCATCGGCAGCGTGCCCCCGGCATGGCGGGCTCAGGTGCGGCCAGGAGGCGTCATCGTGACCCCGTGGGGGCCGACGTACGGCGGGGAGGCGGTCGCGCGTCTGACGGTCGCCGAGGACGGTACGGCGTCCGGTCCGTTCATGGGGTCGTCGGCCTTCATGCGGATGCGGGCTCAGCGCAAGCAACTGCCACCGACCGGTGCCTACCTGGACGGCAGGGAGTGGCCCGGTACGGGCGGCCGGTCCGATACCACGCTGTCCCCGGATGACGTGGGCGACTGGGTGCAGATGTTCGCCATCGGGGTGCAGATCCCGGACCTGTTCTGTCGAGTCGAGTGGGGCGAGAACGGCGCCTACCGGCTGTGGCTCATGGACACGGGCGTCACGTCCTGGGCGACAGCGGACTACGAGAAGGGGCGCGCGGCGTTCCCGGTCGTCCAGTCCGGGGCCCGGCGTTTGTGGAACGAGCTGGAGCAGACGTGGCGCTGGTGGGCCGACGCGGGCCGCCCTGGATTCGATCGCTTCGGGCTCACGGCGGACGGCGACGGCGAGCGGGTGTGGCTCGACTCCCCGGACAACCCGGTACCCCTCCGGAGCGCGTAGCCGCTCCCTCGACCGGCACCGGCCGACGTTGAGCCCTCTCTCCATGGCCGAGGTGCACCACGTGGCGAAGCGTTGACGGGGGTCCGGCCCGGTCGCCGTGTGGATCACAGGGGACCGTCCGCCGCCTTTCCCGGGCGAACCGGTCAGAATGCGCCAATTGTGGCATCCGGTTTGAATCGGCTACGCGGCAGAGGTGGTCAGCAGTCATCCCCGCGCGACGAGAAATCGCCGGAAACGGTCCGATTCGAGCGATTGCCCCTCGTCGCCGACCCCACGGGCCCCGCTCCCCCCGAAGCGCGATCGTCGTCACCGTCCGTATCGAGTCTCGTGCAGCTTGTGATGCGGGTGCTGTCATGGCACAGCGGGGAACGGCATCACCGCCCCGCACCGACTCCCGGAGGGATCGACATGGCTCAACTCACCGTGCGCAGACGCATCGGCGGAGCCGCCGCGGGCGCCGTCTTCGCCTGCTCGCTCGCCGGGCTGGGCGCACCGCCCGTGCAGGCGGCCACCCCCACGGCTTTGACGATGGACGGCAGCCGCGTCAGCGGTAAGCCGTACAAGGGCACTCGGTCGCAGAGTTTCACCGTCGTCAAGCAGCGCGACGGAAGCTCGGGCATCCGCAACAAGTACTCCGGCCTGGTCCTGACCATGGACAAGGCCGTCGTCAGCGGTAAGCCGTACAAGGGCACTCGGTCGCAGAGTTTCACCGTCGTCAAGCAGCGCGACGGAAGCTCGGGCATCCGCAACAAATACTCCGGCCTGGCTCTCACCATGGACAAAGGCGTCGTCAGCGGAAAGACGTACAACGGCACCCGGGCCCAGAGCTTCACGCTCGTCAAGCAGGGCGACGGCAGCCAGGGCATCCGCGCCTTCTACAACTAGTGCCGCATTGGGCAACGTTCGCCCTGTGGACCCCGGCTCGTAGATCCCGTTCTGAGGAGTGGGGGCCACTGGGGCAGGTTGTTCTGTTCCGTCGTCTGGTCTTCACCGGCTGGGGTGGTTTGTTCCGTAATTGCGTCTGCTGCTCTCCTCGGGGTGGTGGGGCCTGCGGACCATGGGTGGGGAGGGGCCATCGGGCCCGTCGTTCGTGTTCGGGGAGGGCTGTGCTGTGTCCAGGACAGAGAATTCTTCGGGGCGGGATCCGCTGCGTGCTTTCAGGAGTGGGCCTGCGAGGCGGGGGGTGGCGGTGACCGGTGCGCTGGTCCTCGGCGGTGCCCTGCTGTGCGGGCCCGCGACGGCCGTGGTGCCGGCCGCCGGGCGTGTGCAACCGCGGGTGGCGAATGAGCAGCCGTTCACGACTTCAGGGGTCTTCACGGTGCCCGACGGGGTCACGCAGGTGCAGGTATTCGCCTGGGGTGGCGGCGGGCGCGGCGGGCCGCGGCCGAGGAGCGGGCGGCGGCGGCGATGGCCGACGCCGAGGCGTCCGGCACCTTCGTCGCGGGTCCGGAAGGGCTCGTCGCACAGCCCACCGGCGACGCGGACCCGTCCGCCGCGGCAGGCACCGCCCACGGCACGGCTTCCGGCCTCGCCCAGGCCGCCGACGGCGCCGGCCCCGCCCCGACCGGCCGCCGCCGCGGGCGCCCGAGCCCGGCCGAGGCGCCGCAGCCGGGCCATGCCGGCGGCCACGCACAGCCGCAGGACCCGGCGGCCGCGCAGCCGCTCCCCGAGGAGGACGGCGGCCCGGCGGCCGGGCAGTCCCACGGGCAGGCGTTCCGCGTGCGCACGCTCGGGCAGGGCGTGCCGTTCGCCCAGCAGATCGAGCAGCAGCGTCCGGCGGGCGCCCCCGGCACCACCCCGCCCAGCGCCACCCCGCCCGGTGGCACGCCGCCCGGTGGCACCTCCGCGGGCTCGGGCCGCCGCCGCAAGCTCGCCGCGCCCCCGCAGGACGACGAGCGGGCCGACGCCGCTCCGGCCGACCCCCGTCCGCACACCGGCCGCCCCCAGCCGCACACGCCGCCTCCGGCCCAGGCCCCGCAGCCGTCCGCGCAGCCCCATCAGCAGCACCTGCTGGGCTCGGGCGAGGGCCGCGCCTTCGCGATCTCCGCGCCGGACGAGGGCAGTGAGGGCCCCGAGCCGCTGGACGGGCCGAACGGCGCGGTCGAGGTGATGAATCATCAGCCGCCGCCGATGGACGACGAGTTGCCGCCCGAGCCGCTGGACAATCCGCGCCGTCTGCTGGTCTGGCCCGCGCCGGACGTCTCCACGCAGCAGGCGCTGAGCGACCGCGGCTACCGCCCGGTGATCGTCAACTCCCGCGAAGAGGTGGACGCGCAGATCGCCGCGTACCCCGCCGCGCTCTTCGTCGATCCGCTGACCGGACCGATCACCCGTACCGCGCTCCAGTCGCTGCGCCAGGCGGCGGGCGCGGCCGAGGTTCCGGTGCTGGTGACGGCGGGTCTTGGGCAGGCCACCCGTGAGGCGGCGTACGGCGCCGACCCGGCGGTGCTGCTCAAGGCGCTGGCGCCGCGGGACGGTGAACAGCACCCGCCCCGCGTGCTGTTGATCGAGCAGAACGACGCCATCGCGGGCGCGCTGACCACCTCGCTGGAGCGGCGCGGCATGCAGGTCGCGCGGGCCGGTACGGACGCCGACGCGGTCGCCCTCGCGACACAGGCACGGCCGAATCTCGTGGTGATGGACCTGATGCAGGTGCGCCGCCGACGGGCCGGCATCATCGACTGGCTGCGCGCCAACGGCCTGCTCGACCACACCCCGCTGGTCGTCTACACCGCCCCCGACATGGACCCGGCCCAGCTCACGGGCCTCGCGTCGGGCGAGACCGTGCTGTTCCTGTCGGAGCGCTCGACCAGCGCCGAGGTGCAGGCCCGCATCGTCGACCTGCTCGCCAAGATCGGCACGAACTGACCGCGTGACGCGGGCCGTTGAGCGCCCCTGGGGAACCGGAGGGCGGCCGTCCGCCGCCCTCCCCCCTGCCTGCGCCTACGCCCCGAAGCGGGTGACGTCCAGCTCCCCGTCCGCGTACTGCCTGCGCAGCACCTTCTTGTCGAACTTGCCCACGCTCGTCTTCGGCACCGACGGGATCAGCGCCCACCGCTCCGGTAGCTGCCAGCGCGCGATGCGCTCGCCGAGGAACGCCTTCAGCTCCTCGTACCCGGCCGTCGCCCCCTCGGCCAAAACCACGGTGGCCAGCGGGCGCTCGCCCCACTTGTCGTCCGGCACGGCGACCACCGCGGCCTCGGCCACCCCCGGGTGGGCCATCAGATGGTTCTCCAGCTCGACCGACGAGATCCACTCCCCGCCGGACTTGATGACGTCCTTGGCCCGGTCGGTCAGGGTCAGGAAGCCGTTCGGGGTGATGGTGCCGACGTCGCCGGTGCGCAGCCAGCCGTCCGGGCTGAACTTGTCGTCGGGGCGCTGCACTTCGCCGTCCGCACCGCCGTAGTACCCGCCCGCGATCCACGGCCCGCGGACCTCCAGCTCGCCTGCGGACTCGCCGTCCCAGGGCAGCGTCTCGCCGCCTGGGCCGATCAGCCGGGGCTCGACGGATGCGGGGAAACGTCCCTGGGTGGTGCGGTAGGCCCACTCCTCGTCGCCGGTGGCGCCGGCCGGCGGGTGCGCGACGGAGCCCAGCGGGGACGTCTCGGTCATGCCCCAGGCGTGTACGACGCGGATGCCGTGCCGCTCCTCGAAGCCGCGCATCAGGACGGGCGGGCAGGCGGAGCCGCCGATGATGACGGTCTCCAGGCACGCCACATCGCGCCGGGTGGCGTCCAGTTCGCCGAGCAGGCCCTGCCAGATGGTGGGCACGGCGGCGCCGATGGTGGGACGTACCGTCTCGATCATCTCGGCGAGCGGCGCGGGCTGGAGGAAGCGGTCCGGCATCAGGAGGGACGCGCCGGCCATGAACGCGGCGTGCGGCAGGCCCCAGGCGTTGACGTGGAACATCGGCACGACGGGCAGCGCGATGTCGCGGGGGGACAGCGCGAACGCCTCGGCGGTGTTGACCTGGAGCGAGTGCAGATAGACCGAACGGTGGCTGTAGACCACGCCCTTGGGGTCGCCGGTCGTCCCGGAGGTGTAGCAGAGGGCCGCCGCCGCCCGCTCATCCAGCTCGGGCCAGTCGTAGCGCTCGGGCTGCCCGGCGAGCAGCTCCTCGTAGTCGTGCACCTCGGGCCGCGCACCGTCCAGCACGGAACGGTCGCCGGGCCCCGCGACGACGATGTGTTCCAGGGTCGGCAGCCGCGGCAGCAGCGGGGCGAGCAGCGGCAGCAGGGTGCCGTTGACCAGCAGGACGCGGTCATCGGCGTGGTTCACGATCCACGTCAACTGCTCGGCGGGCAGCCGGAGGTTCAGGGTGTGCAGCACGGCGCCCATGGAGGGGATGGCGAGATACGCCTCCAGGTGCTCGGCGTTGTTCCACATCAGCGTTCCCGTGGGGCTTCCCTCCCCCACTCCGAGGCCGGCGAGCGCGTGGGCGAGCTGCGCGGCCCGGCGGCCGACCTCGGCGAACGTGCGCCGGTGCGGGTCCGCTCCGGTCCAGGTGATGACCTCCGACTCGCCGTGGACGGTCGAGCCGTGCGTCAGGATTCGCGAGACCGTGAGCGGTACGTCCTGCATCGTGCTGAGCACCGGGTGCCTCCGCTTGTTACGGACGGGTAGTCGTGTGCTGCGATTCTCGATGCGTACCAATTGGTATGTCACGCCCTCGCGATGTGTTCTTCACCGCTTACCGGCGGCAACCGGCCGAGTTGGCTTACGGGCGCCGTACCTCGAACTGAAAACAGCCGTATTCCACCGCCCGTACGTGCACCACCGCCACCTCCGGCGCCCCGAACGCCACGTCCAGCGCCCGCTCGAAACCGGCCTCGGCATCGTCGGGAATCTCGAAGAGGGCACCGCCGACGATGTGCCCCGACGCGTTGTAGCGCCGCAGCGTGCGCAGCGCCCCCGGCCGCGCGAAGGGGTAGCTCCGGCCGTCGGCGGGCCCGGCACAGGGCCCGGCATGGATGAACACCGGCCCCGCCTCGTCGTAGGCCCCCGGCTCGGCCCCGCTCTCCGCCGCCCAACGGCGCAGCGGCGCATAGGAGACGAGCGCGACCCGCTCGCCGGCCTCGATGCCCCGCAGGCAGCAGCGCAGCGGACCGCCCACGGAGGCGATCGGCACCCCGTCCTCCCGCGCGGTGTACGGCCGCATCGGCCGCCCGGAGTCGTCGAGTTCGCGCAATTCCCTGAGCGTGGCGGGGGCGATGGGCAGGGGCAGATGGGTCGTTGTCGTCATGCCTCCCAGGGTCGGCGGCCGGGGGGCGGGGCGCTGGCGGGAATCGGACGGGGCGGTGGGCGGGACGGGAGGGGCCCCGATGTGTGCGGCGGCCGGGATGAAGTCCGCGCTGCCGCTGCACCGTACGCGTACACCGCTCTTGAGGTCCGGCCGGACGATCCCGATCAGTTGCCGGACGGCGCGCGGCCCTGGACGCGGCGGGCTACGGCGAGCACGATCGGCGCCGCGAGCCAGCAGAGGTACGCGCCGGAGCTCATGCTCAGGAACGAGAGGGGAACGGACGCCCCGAACACTGCGGCCAGGCAGATGCTGCGCACCAGGTTCTCGGCGAACACCTGGGGCGGGACGTCCGTGCGGTACAGGTGTGCGCGTCGGATCTCCCGGATGATCAGCGCGAACGACGCGGACGCCAGGACCTGCACGATCGCGTACAGGCTGAACCGGGGCGGGAAGGCGCCGTCGGCGGTGATCACCCGGGTCGCGAACGGCATCAGGACCTGCATGAACAGCCATGCCAGGGTGAGACTGGTCAGGCGGCTGTTCAGCGAGCGGACGTATCGGAAGATCTCGTGGTGGGCACGCCAATGGGCGGCGATCACCACAAAGCTGAGCGCGAAGGCCAGGTACTCCTTGCCGTGGGCCGCCACCGAACTCAGCATGGCGCCGGTGGTGTCGCCGACAGGGACGGGGAGATCCAGCGCCAGCAAGGTGAGTGCAATCGCAATCGCCGCGTCGACGAACATGATGAGCCGCTCGGCGGCGAGCGCTCGCACCTCGCCGGTCTCGGCGTCGGGTTCGTGGCCGGTATGAGTCGTCATGGTGAGGAACAGCTCCTGCGGCTCAGGCGCCGGTTTCCACGGTCGGCCGGGGCGTGGCCGCCAGACGCCGGGATCGCACGGCCAGAATGATCATGACCGCCGGGATCAGGAGGTCGTTGACGAGGACTCCGCCGGTGTTGCCGGGGGCGTGGTCACCGTTGGCGAACCACTGGTAGAGGTGACCGACCACGGCTCCCCAGAGGAACATCCCACCGCCGAGCCCGATGGTGATGCGCTCCCGCGCAGATGCCGAGGCGGCCCGGAAGCCCATGACGGCCAGCCCGAGGTTGGCGAAGGCGATCTCGAACATGAAGGGCGTCCGGTCGAAGCCGATCGCCGTGGCCATGACGTTCGGGAAGCCGAGGAACGCGACCGTCATCCACAGGCTGCCGCAGCCGAAGGCACCGATGGCCCACCAGCGCTGCCAGGTTTCCAGCGCCTGCTGAGGTGACTGCGCATGGCGGGTCCGCACGAAAGCCCCGACGGCCGGCACCAGGATCCAGACCAGTGGGAAGGCGGACTGAGCGAGGTAGGAGAAGTTGTCCATGACTCCATTCTTAACTGGTTAATATTAACCCGTCAATGGTCGGGTACAGTGGTGGCTGTGGATGACGGACTCGCAGACGCGCTGCACCGCGTGGTCATGCTGCTGGGTGAGGCGGCCCGGCAGCGCACCGATGGCCCCGCCGGCTTGACCTACAGCCAGATACGACTTCTGGGCACGCTGGAGGACATCGAACCGGCGACACAGCATCGGCTCGCGCAGGCGCTGTCGGTGTCCGACCCGGCGATCAGCCGGGCGCTACGACCACTCGAAGCGGATGGTCTGGTGCAGATCACCGTCGACCCCGAACACGCGCGGCGGCGGCTGGTCCGCCTCACCGAGACCGGCCGGGATGCCTTCCACACCGCCGGAAAGCCGCTCGGCGACGAGTTCCGAGCCGGGCTCATCGCGGCCGATTTTCCCTACGAGCGCTACCTCGAAGACACCCTTCGGCTGGCCGAGCTCCTCGCATCCGACTGAGAATCATTGCTGAATTCCCCAAGTCCTGTCTTGCGGATCCGAGTTCAAAACGGGCAGCCTCGGGAGACGCGATTTCCAAGTGCGGGAAATCCGGCCGTCGCCGATGCCCCGCGGTGGACGCATCACGCCGACGTGCCCCCGCACCGGCCACAGACCGGTACAGGGGCACGTCCCTCGCGTCGTAACTCCCGGATCAGACGTCGAACTTGCCGCCCTTGACGGCCCCTACGAACACCGACCACGAACCGGCGGGAACGACCAGAGCCGCTCCCCCCGGATGCTTGGAGTCGCGTACGGGCAGCACACCCGGGAAGCCCGGCGCCACCTCGACGCAGTTCTG
>NZ_JAJCXB010000106.1 GCF_020564935.1 Streptomyces pinistramenti | reverse complement strand
ACTGTGGTGCTCAGCCCCTCACGTGGCGCTATCTGACTGAACTCCCCCAGGGCCGGAAGGCAGCAAGGGTAGGTCGGCTCTGGCGGGTGCGTGGGGGGCGCTTGCGTTTGCGGGCGGACCGATTGTCGGTGGGGGCCGATATCGTCGTATGCGTGTCGTCCCTTGCGCTGTACCGCCGCTACCGACCCGAGACCTTCGCCGAGGTCATCGGGCAAGAGCACGTGACCGATCCGCTGCAGCAGGCGTTGCGGAACAACCGCGTCAACCACGCGTATCTGTTCAGCGGGCCGCGCGGCTGTGGCAAGACGACGAGTGCGCGGATCCTGGCGCGGTGTCTGAACTGTGAGGAAGGTCCCACTCCCACGCCCTGCGGGACGTGCCAGTCCTGTGTGGACCTGGCCAGGAACGGCCGGGGATCGATCGATGTGATCGAGATCGACGCCGCGTCGCACGGTGGCGTGGACGACGCCCGTGAGCTGCGCGAGAAGGCGTTCTTCGGTCCTGCGAGCAGCCGCTACAAGATCTACATCATCGACGAGGCGCACATGGTCACCTCGGCGGGCTTCAATGCCCTGCTGAAGGTGGTCGAGGAGCCGCCGGAGCATCTGAAGTTCATCTTCGCGACGACGGAGCCCGAGAAGGTCATCGGGACGATCCGGTCGCGTACGCACCACTACCCCTTCCGCCTGGTGCCGCCGGGGACGCTGCGCACCTACCTGGCGGAGGTGTGCGGGCGGGAGTCCGCCCCGGTGGAGGACGGCGTGCTGCCGCTGGTCGTCCGGGCCGGGGCCGGGTCGGTGCGTGACTCGATGTCCGTGATGGACCAGCTGCTCGCCGGAGCCGGTGACGACGGTGTGACGTATGCCATGGCGACGGCGCTGCTCGGGTACACGGACGGGTCGCTGCTGGATTCGGTCGTCGAGGCGTTCGCGGCCGGGGACGGCGCCGCGGCCTTCGAGGTCGTCGACCGGGTCATCGAGGGCGGGAACGATCCGCGGCGGTTCGTCGCCGACCTGCTGGAGCGGCTGCGCGACCTGGTGATCCTGGCGGCCGTGCCGGACGCCGGGGAGAAGGGGCTGATCGATGCTCCCGCGGACGTCGTGGAGCGGATGACGGCGCAGGCGTCCGTCTTCGGCGCGGCCGAGCTGAGCCGGGCCGCCGACCTGGTCAACACCGGCCTCACGGAGATGCGCGGAGCGACCTCGCCGCGGCTGCAGCTGGAGCTGATCTGCGCGCGGGTCCTGCTGCCCGCGGCCTACGACGACGAGCGGTCGGTGCAGGCGCGGCTCGACAGGCTGGAGCGCGGGGCCGGTGCGGCCGCGCTCGGCGGAGGCGGCGGCCCGGTGGGTCCTGGCGCTTTCGCGGACGGGGCCGGCGGGCCGGTGGTCTCCTCCGGTGGCGGGCCCGCGGCCGGGTACGTACCAGGTCCGGAGGCCCATCCGGTGGGGCCGCCCGCAGGTCCTGCGGGTCCGGCTGCGGCGCGTGCGGCGGTACGCGGAGCGACGGGTGGGGCCGGTGCCGTCGGGCCGGGGCAGGGGGCTCCGGGGGCCGGGGGCGGTCCTGTGGCGGATGGCGATGGAGGTTCCGCGGGAGAGGCGGCCGGTGGAGAGGCGCCGGCCGGGGCGTCTGTGCCCCAGGGCGGTTCGCACGCGGCGGAGCGGGCCGAGCCCGCGGCGCGGCCCGGTGCCTGGCCGGGCGGCACGGGCGGCACGGCACCCGCGGCCGGTGGTCAGGGTGCGGGTCCGTCCGGTGCGGAGGCCGCTCCCGGGGCTTCTGATGAGAGTGCGCCCGCTCGGCCCGGTGCGTGGCCCGGGAGTGCGGGCGGCGGCAGTGGTGCCGGGGGAGGGCGGCAGCCCGGCGGCTGGCCGTCGGCCGCGGCGCCCGGCCAGGGTGCCCGGCAGGCGCCCGCCGCACCACCCGCGGCCCCCGCGCCGGACCGGCCCGCCCCCGCGCAGCCACAGGCCGGCGCGGCACCGGGAGCGCCGGGAGCGGCACAGGTGCGGCAGATGTGGCCGGACATTCTGGACGCGGTGAAGGGCCGCCGCCGTTTCACGTGGATCCTGCTGAGCCAGAACGCCCAGGTGTCCGGCTTCGACGGCACGACGCTCCAGATCGGCTTCCCCAATGCCGGTGCGCGCGACAGCTTCGCCAACGGCGGCAGCGAGGACGTGCTCAAGGACGTGCTCGCCGAGAAGTTCAGGGTCCAGTGGCGGGTGGAGGCCATCGTCGATCCGTCGGGCGGCACCAACCCGCCGGCCGGCGGGGCCCGTGGCGGCAGCGGTGGCGGCCAGGGCGGCGGTTACGGCGGCGGACCGGCCGGCGGCTACGGAGCTGCGCCGGGCCCGGCGCCGCAGCCCGCGCCGCAGGCGGCCCCGCCGCAGCCGGGCGGCTCGTCGGGCGGGCCCGGCGGATCCGGCCAGGGCGGCAGCCAGGGGGCCCGGATGGCGCGGGACGCCGTGGCGCCTCCGGCATCGGGCGGCGGCCAGGGCGGGCGGCCGCCGGAGCCCGAGTACACCGCTCCCGAGCCGCCTCCGTCGGCGATCGAGTACGACATGCCCGCCGAGGACGACCCGGACCTCGTGGACCCCGCGCTGAGCGGCCACGACCTGATCGTGCGCGAACTGGGCGCGACGGTGGTCGAGGAGTTCAACAACGAGTGAGCGGGGAGTGAGCAGCGGGGGAGGAGGGGCAGGGAATAGGCAGACGCGGGAGCCGTACGGAGGGCCTCGCCTGAGCCCGTAGCGCCCGCAGCGCCCGTCCCCGGGGCCGTGGCCGCAATCCCGCCCGCACCCGCCCAGCCCCACCACAAACTCTTCGCCCGCACTCGCCCGCACGCCGCCCACACACTCTGCGTCGTCGATCACCCGGAATGGGTACCCGTGCCAGGGAGGCAGCAGGAAGGAAACAGGGCAGGACGCGGGAGGAAATCGGCCAAGACGCGGGCGCGGCGGCGGCCGGATCGCGGGTGGGGCGGGGCGGGCAGAGGCCGTCCGTGCGCGCGTTCCCGGGTGGGTTCGTGCGTGCCCGGCCGGACATTCATGCTCCTCCGTCCGGCGTAGGGCGCCGGGCTCGTGGAGCACGTAGGCTCGGGCTACCGCACCAATCGTTGTCGTATGGCAGGAGTCACGTCGTGGTCCCCGGTGGTCAGCCCAATATGCAGCAGCTGCTTCAGCAGGCCCAGAAGATGCAGCAGGACCTCGCGGCCGCTCAGCAGGAGCTGGCCGAAACGCCCGTGGAGGGTTCCGCGGGCGGCGGCCTCGTCAAGGCGACGGTGACCGGCTCCGGTGAGCTGCAGGGTCTGGTCATCGACCCGAAGGCGGTCGACGCCGAATCCGCGGAGGAGACGGCCGAGACGATCGCCGATCTCGTGCTCGCCGCCGTGCGGGACGCGAACGCCAGCGCCCAGCAGATGCAGCAGCAGAAGCTCGGTCCGCTCGCGCAGGGCCTCGGCGGCGGTGGAATCCCCGGTCTCCCCTTCTGAGGAGTAGCCAACTAGCGTACCGAGTACGGCAGAAGAGAAAGAAGACGTTCCGTGTACGAAGGCGTGGTTCAGGATCTGATCGATGAGTTGGGCAGGCTGCCCGGCGTCGGTCCCAAGAGCGCGCAGCGGATCGCCTTTCACATTCTTCAGGCCGAGCCGACCGATGTCCGCCGGCTCGCGAACGCGCTGATGGAGGTCAAGGCCAAGGTCCGGTTCTGCAGCGTGTGCGGCAATGTCGCGCAGGAGGAGCAGTGCCGGGTCTGTCTCGACCCGCGGCGGGATCCGGCGGTCATCTGCGTCGTGGAGGAGCCCAAGGACGTCGTGGCGATCGAGCGGACCCGGGAGTTCCGCGGCCGCTACCACGTACTCGGCGGGGCGATCAGCCCGATCGAGGGCGTCGGGCCCGACGACCTGCGGATAAGGGAACTGCTGGCCAGGCTCGCCGACGGCACCGTCACCGAGCTGATTCTGGCCACCGACCCGAACCTGGAGGGCGAGGCCACGGCCACGTATCTGGCCCGGATGACCAAGCATCTGGACCTGAAGGTGACGCGACTGGCCAGCGGACTGCCGGTCGGGGGCGATCTGGAGTATGCCGACGAGGTCACGCTCGGGCGTGCCTTCGAAGGGAGGAGACTTCTCGATGTCTGATGCCACGCTGCACAACGCGACACAGAATCCCGACGACTTCGCCGTATCGATCTCCGACTCGATCGAGAGCTTCATCGTCGCGGTGACCGCGGTCGCCCAGGGCGACGAGCCGGACAGCGCCGTGCCGTTCCTGCTGTTGGAGATCTCCCAGCTGCTGCTCACCGGCGGCCGGCTGGGCGCCCACGAGGACATCGTCCCGGACGAGCGCTACGAACCGGACAGCGGTCCCGAGCCGGACGTGGACGAGCTGCGGGAGCGGTTCGCCGTGCTGCTCGACCCGGTCGACGTGTACTCCGAGGTCTTCGACCCGTATGTGCCGCGCAGCGAGCCGGTCGCCTGCCGGATCTCCGACGATCTCGCCGACATCGTCACGGACCTGCGGCACGGCCTGGCGCACTACCGGGCGGGCCGGGTCAGCGAAGCGCTGTGGTGGTGGCAGTTCTCCTACCTCACGAACTGGGGCACGACCGCGTCGGCCGCCTTGCGCGCGCTGCAGTCGCTGGTCGCCCACGTACGCCTTGACCAGCCGCTGGACGCGCTGGACGGCCTGGACACCGACAGCGACGCTGACCACGACGAGGAGCGGCTCGCCGAGGAGGCCGGCAAGGTCATGGCGGCCGAGATCGCCGGGCCGCTGGGGCTGCGCCGGGCATAGCCCGGGGTGGCGGAAACCGTGCGCAGCGCGCCCCGGGCTCCGTGTGACCTGGCTTACGTTCCCGTGTGCACCGCCCGGGAGCGGGCATGTGCTGGCCGAGCGGGCGCGACGGTGCGCCGCGCGGATCCGCCGCGGGACACGGTGAACGGATCGGTGATCGAAGATGACCGATGAGTGAGCTTTGTGTCTCAGGATGCGGTATCAGCGAGGCGGATTCCGCCTGCTCGCTAAACTGAGTCGACCGCAGTACCCCCATTTCCGGGGGTCCGGGAGGAAACTCCCGAAGAGACAGTTGCGAGGAGCGCACGTGGGCCTTGTCGTGCAGAAGTACGGCGGCTCATCCGTTGCGGATGCCGAGGGCATCAAGCGCGTTGCCAAGCGAGTCGTCGAAGCCAAGAAGAACGGCAACCAGGTTGTCGTAGTGGTTTCGGCGATGGGCGACACGACGGACGAGCTGATCGATCTCGCTCAGGAAGTGTCCCCGATTCCATCGGGGCGCGAGTTCGACATGCTGCTGACCGCCGGAGAGCGGATCTCCATGGCCCTGCTGGCGATGGCGATCAAAAACCTCGGTCATGAAGCGCAGTCCTTCACCGGCAGCCAGGCCGGTGTCATCACCGACTCCGTGCACAACAAGGCGCGGATCATCGATGTCACACCGGGCCGCATCAAGACGTCGGTCGACGAGGGCAACATCGCCATCGTCGCCGGTTTCCAGGGTGTGTCCCAGGACAAGAAGGACATCACCACGCTGGGCCGCGGCGGCTCGGACACCACCGCCGTCGCGCTGGCGGCCGCCCTGGACGCCGATGTCTGCGAGATCTACACCGACGTCGACGGCGTCTTCACCGCCGACCCCCGGGTCGTGAAGAAGGCCCGGAAGATCGACTGGATCTCCTTCGAGGACATGCTGGAGCTGGCCAGCTCCGGCTCCAAGGTGCTGCTGCACCGCTGTGTCGAATACGCACGCCGTTACAACATCCCGATCCACGTCCGCTCCTCCTTCTCGGGGCTGAAGGGCACGTGGGTCAGCAACGAACCGCAAGGGGACCTTCCGATGGAGCAGGCGATCATCTCGGGCGTCGCACACGACACCTCCGAGGCGAAGGTCACGGTCGTCGGCGTCCCGGACAAGCCGGGCGAGGCCGCGCGCATCTTCCGTGCGATTGCGGACTCCGAGGTCAACATCGACATGGTCGTCCAGAACGTGTCGGCCGCCTCGACGGGGCTGACGGACATCTCCTTCACCCTGCCGAAGGCCGAGGGCCGCAAGGCCGTCGCCGCCATGGAGAAGACGCGTGCGGCCGTCGGCTTCGACTCGCTGCGCTACGACGACCAGATCGCCAAGATCTCGCTGGTCGGCGCGGGCATGAAGACCAACCCCGGCGTCACCGCGACGTTCTTCGAGGCGCTGTCGAACGCGGGGGTGAACATCGAGCTGATCTCGACCTCCGAGATCCGCATCTCGGTCGTCACCCGCGCCGACGACGTCAACGAGGCCGTGCGCGCCGTGCACACCGCCTTCGGCCTCGACACGGACAGTGACGAGGCCGTGGTCTATGGCGGCACCGGGCGATGATTCCGGCCGAGGCGGGCCGTCCGTCCCCCGCGCACGCCGCGGGGGCGGATGCCCGCCCCGCCCGTAAGCCGCATCTCGCCGTGGTCGGCGCCACCGGCGCCGTCGGCTCGGTCCTGCTCGGGATCCTCTCCGAGCGGGCCGACGCCTGGGGCGAGATCCGGCTGGTCGCCTCCCCCCGCTCGGCCGGCCGCAAGCTGACCGTGCGGGGTGTGGAGGTCGAGGTCCTCGCCCTGGGCGAGGACGTTTTCGACGGCATCGACGTCGCGATGTTCGACGCGCCGGACGAGGTCTGCGCGCGGTGGGCGCCGTTCGCGGCCGCCAAGGGCGCAGTGGTCCTGGACAATTCGGGCGCGTTCCTCAGCGATCCGGACGTGCCCCTCGTCGTCCCCGAGGTCAACGCGCACGCCGCCCGGGTCCGTCCGCGCGGCATCCTCGCCAACCCCCACTGCACGACGCTCGCGATGATCGTCGCGCTCGGCGCCCTGCATGCCGAATACGCGCTGAGCGAGCTGATCGTCTCCTCGTACCAAGCCGTTTCCGGAGCAGGGAAGGCCGGCGTCGACACGCTGCGGGCGCAGCTGTCGGCGGTCTCCGGAACGGAGTTGGGCAACGCGCCGGGCGATGTGCGGGGGGCGGTCGGCGACACGCTCGGGCCGTTCCCGGCGCCGGTCGCGCTCAACGTCGTGCCGTGGGCCGGCTCGCTCCAGGAGGACGGCTGGTCGTCGGAGGAACTCGCGATCCGCGACGAATCCCGCAGGATCCTGGGGCTGCCCGGCCTCCCCGTCACCGCGACCTGCGTACAGGTGCCGGTGGTCACGGGCCACTCGCTGACCGTCCACGCACGGTTCGAGAACGAGGTCACGGTCGGCGGCGCGCACGCGATCCTGGCCGCTGCCCCCGGAGTTGTCCTCAGCGACGACCCTGCGGGGGGCGAATACCCGACGCCGGCCGATGTGGCGGGTACGGACCCGGCCTGGGTCGGGCGGGTCAGGCGCTCGCTGGACGATCCGAAGGCGCTGGAGTTCTTCGTGTGCGGGGACAACCTGCGCAAGGGCGCGGCACTGAACCTCGCGCAGATCGGCGAGTTGGTCGCGGGGGAGTGGGACGGGTAGCGGGAGCTGCCTCTTCTTCCGGCGGGCCGACGTCTTGCGGTGGGGCTACGCCCGGCCCGGCTGCCGCATCTTGGCGGGATCAGGTGTCCCGGTGGGGGCTGCCTAGGACATACTTTGTGAATCGTGTGAATTTTCTGTGTGTGAACCGTTGGCCCGTACCACTTGAACCGGGCCGGAGGTCTGGCCGACCATTTATTCCCCGTCGCACTGCAACCGGCAGCCGGGCGGGGAACGTCTTCGTGGCTGCCCCGCACGGTGTCCACAGAGGCGTACGGGTTCCTGAAGGGGGTCCGGGAGGTGTCCGGGGAGCGTCCGAGGGAGGCGTGGGTGTCACGGGTGGCCTCGGGTGCTCCGGAGGCGCCGGGGGTGAATGCGTCGCGATAAATGGGGCATTGAGGAAGAGCTGGTACGCATGAGGGCATTTGACGCATCGTCGAAGGTGGTGTCTTGCGCGTACAACCCTGACGGGGGGAAGCGTGTCCAACAGGCGTGGCAGAGGTACTCGGTTTCACGATCGCCCCAGCGGGCGCAGCGGGCGCAACAGTGCGCCCGCCGCGCCCCCGTGCGTCCGGGGGCATGCCGGTGATCGCCCCCTGGCCCGCCACGCGTCCCACGCAGCTCCCCTCCCAACGCGGGGACACTGACGACGCGATGGCAGCGGGCACCACAGTCGACCACCTCACCGAGACCTACCGCGCGCACTACCGCTCCCTGCTCGGACTCGCCGCGCTGCTCCTCGACGACACCGCATCCTGCGAAGACGTCGTCCAGGAAGCGTTCATACGCGTGCACTCCGCGCGCGGCCGGGTACGCGAGCCCGAAAAGACCCTCGCCTACCTGCGGCAGACCGTCGTCAACCTCTCGCGCTCCGCGCTGCGCCGCCGCATCCTCGGCCTGAAGCTGCTTTCCAAGCCGATGCCCGACATGGCCAGCGCCGAAGAAGGCGCGTACGACCTCCTGGAGCGCGACCAGCTCATCCAGGCGATGCGCGGCCTGCAACGCCGCCAGCGCGAGGTGCTCGTCCTGCGCTACTTCGCCGACATGACCGAGGCCCAGGTCGCCGAGACGCTGGGAATATCGCTCGGCTCGGTCAAGGCGTACGGATCGCGCGGCATCGCGGCGCTCCGCGTCGCGATGGAGGCCTCGGCATGAACGGCAAGACCTTCGGCACGCCGGGGGGGCATGAACCGTCCGGCGCGGGGGCCGGGATGGGGCCCGATGCGCAAGGACCCGTTGGCCGGGAGGCGGAATACGGGGCGGATGCCGTGCGGGGGGAGGCCCCCGATTGCGGGGCGAACCCTGAGGGTGAGCTGCATTCTGAGCGTGGGGCAGGCACGGAGTTCGGGTGGGGCGCCGAGCCCGGAGCGGACCAGGCGCGGAACCCCGGTGGACGGTGGCTGACGGCGCTCCGTCATGACATCGGTGTCGGTGGTGAGGGCGGTGCTCACGGCAGTGCCGAGGGCGGTGTCGACGCCGGCGCTGACGGGTACGGCAGCGGCAACCGCGCAGGCAGTGGCGGGCGTGGCAGCGGCGACGGACGCGACCGGTATCAGGGCCACCACGACGATGACGGCGACGCCACCGCTCCCGTGCCCTCGCTCCCCTTCGCCCCCCGTCCGCCGGGCGGCGGACTCGGCGGCGAGGACGAACTGAGACGGCTGCTCCGGTCCTCCGTCGACGAACTGGAGCCCGCCCCGGACGCCCTGGACCACCTGCGCCGCGCCGTACCCGCCCGCCGCAGGCGGCGCAGGCACGCCGTCGTGGGCGCCGCCGCCGCACTGCTGCTCGGCGGCACGTCGATCCCCGCCATGGTGCACGTCGCGAACCTGGACGACGCCTCCGCGGACCGGCCGGCGAACGCGGCGAGCAGCCAACGGACCGACGGCACCGCCGACGGCCCGCACGGCGAAGGCCCCGAACACCACGGCGTGCCGCCCACCGGCAAGAACGGCGTGCACCGCGGCCCCGGCGAGCCCGAGGGCGACGGGACGGCGACGCGGAAGGGCGGCCTCGGGCAGGCTGCCGGCGCCGGCACCCCCGATCCGTACGAGACGATGGACGTCACCTCGCCGGTCTGCGCCCGCGAGCAGCTGGGCAAGGGAACCGGCACGGTCGGCCACGCCGACTCCGGCGGACGCGTCTACGGCGCGTTCCGGGTGGTCAACACCTCGAACACCGCCTGCTCCGTCGACGGCGGCGGCACCGTCGACGCGGTGGCCCAGGGCTCCACGAAAACCGACCGCATCCACGTCGTCGACCACACGTCCGGCGACGAAGCCACCGGGCTGCCCGACCCCGCAACCACCCCTGACCAGCTGGTCCTCAAACCCGGCCAGGCGTACGAGGTCAAATTCGCCTGGATCCCGGACGCCGGCGGCGGGACCACCGGCTGCGCCCACCCGGGCCCGTCGCCCACCCCTGAACCCTCGAAGTCACCGGCCGCGGCGGCCGACTCCTCGCCGGCCGCCGCAGGCAACGGCGGAGGCGGCGCCGGCCAGGACGGCAGCGGAAACGGCTCGGGCGCCGGCAGCGGCTCGGGCGACAACGGGGCCGCGCCCGGCGGCATCGTGCTCAGCCACACACCGGAGGCCGGCGAGCCCGCCGCCACCGACGCCACGATCAAGGACGCGTGCTCCGGAACGGTGTACCGCACCGGGGTGCTGTCGACCGGGTGAGGCCGACAGCCCAGGCCCTGACGGCCGGGGCTGCGCCGTGGAGGGGGCGGTG
The DNA here is from genome assembly GCF_020564935.1 of Streptomyces pinistramenti. Lineage (GTDB taxonomy): Bacteria > Actinomycetota > Actinomycetes > Streptomycetales > Streptomycetaceae > Streptomyces > Streptomyces pinistramenti. The sequence goes on along the minus strand of NZ_JAJCXB010000106.1, from coordinate 1,205 downwards.
CAGCCCCTCCGCTCGGGCCCCGTACCGTTGAGGGCGTGTACCGATTCCTGCTGACCCCGCGGTGGTGGGGAATCAACGTCTTCGCCGTACTGGCGATCCCCTTCTGCATTTTCATGGGCAGCTGGCAGCTGAGCCGCTTCGAGGCACGCGTCAATACGCATCAGCAGCAGGAGGACCGCTCCGCCGACGCCAAGGCGGCCGCGGCCCGGCCCCTCGACAGCCTGCTCCCCGTCGACCAGGTCACCTCGGGCCGCCAGGCCAGCGCACGAGGCACCTACGACACCGGCCACCAACTGCTCGTCCCGGACCGCACCTTGGACCGGAAGCAGAACGACACACCAGGCTTCTACGTCCTGACCCTGCTGCGTACGGACGGTGGCAAGGCCCTCCCGGTGGTTCGCGGCTGGCTGCCGGGCGATGCGAACTCGCGGGCCGACGCCGCCAAGGTCCCGGCACCGCCCAAGGGCGAGGTGACCGTCACCGGAGCGCTCCAGGCATCCGAGAACGAGGGCACCGCAGGGGTGCAGGCCACCGGCGGTCTGCCGCAGGGCCAGCTCGGCATGATCAGCGCGGCGTCGCTGGTCAACATCGTGCCGTACCACGTCTACGACGCCTGGATCACCCTCGGCGACGCCCAGGCCCCGCTGCGCGCCGTCCCGCCGGCCGCCGCTGAGGGCAGCGGACTGGACCTCAAGGCATTCCAGAACCTCGGCTACACCGGCGAGTGGTTCGTCTTCGCCGGCTTCGTCGTCTTCATGTGGTTCCGCCTCTTCCGCCGCGAAGCCGAAGCCGCGAAGGACGCCGCTTTGGGCATCGTTCCGGAGGGAGCGGATGAGGGCGCTGATCTGGGCGATGGTCCGGGCGCTGGTCCGGGCGAGGGCACGGGTGTGGGGCAGGGGCTTGGCGTGAGGGATGGGGTGGACGGGGTCGAGGCGGAGGGACGGGCTGAGGTTTAGAGGGGCGGGGCCCTCCCCCTCCCCCTCCCCGCCTCTCCCAGCCCACAGCCTTCCGCCCAGCTCGCAGTCTTGCGAGGAACCTGGAGCCCTGGACCCTCGACCCCATAGTTCTGGAGCTCTGGCTCCAGAAGCCCAGAACGCAGCCAGCACCCCACTCTGGCCGGCCCCGAGGACGGCCCAGCCCCTACGGCCCAGCCCCCTCCAGCCCAGCCCCTGATGACGAGCCGCCCCCCGACGCGGGCCATCCCC
>NZ_JAJCXB010000105.1 GCF_020564935.1 Streptomyces pinistramenti | reverse complement strand
AACCTCCGGCCCGCCGCTCACTGTGACTGCGGGCGCCCGTACGGCGCCCAGGCTCAGAGCGCCCCGAAACCGACCTTGCGGACCGACTGCTCGCCGATCTCCACGTAGGCCAGCCGGTCCGACGGGACCAGAACCTTACGGCCGTGCTCGTCCACCAGGCTCAGCAGCGGCGACTTGCCGCCCAGGGCGTCGGCAACGGCGCCCTCCACCTCTTCGGCAGACTGCGCGCTCTCCAGAACGATCTCGCGGGGCGCGTGCTGCACGCCGATCTTGACCTCCACGGCTGATGTCCCTCCGACGGTCAGTTGGGTGCGCGGCCATCCGCGCCGTACGCAGCCACATTAGCCCGGCACGGGGACGCGCAGGGCACCCCGGAGCACGCCGGGAGCGAACACGGTCAGTGGGTGTCGATGCCGTGCAGCGGGAATCCCGCGATGCCCTTCCAGGCGAGCGAGGTCAGCAGGCCGACCGCGGTGTCGCGCGGCACCTTGCTCTCGGACGACAGCCAGTAGCGGGCCACCACCTGCGAGACCCCGCCCAGGCCCACGGCCAGCAGCATCGACTCGTCGCGCGAGAGGCCGGTGTCCTCGGCGATCACCGCGCAGATCGCCTCGGCGCACTCCAACGAGACCTTGTCCACCCGCTCGCGCACGGCCGGCTCATTGGTCAGGTCCGACTCGAAGACCAGCCGGAACGCGCCGCCCGGGTCCTCGACGTAGGCGAAGTAGGCGTCCATCGTCGCCGCGACGCGCTGCTTGTTGTCGGTCGTCGACGCCAGCGCCGTGCGCACCGAGTGCAGCAGCGATTCGCAGTGCTGGTCGAGGAGCGCGAGGTAGAGGTCGAGCTTGCCGGGGAAGTGCTGGTAGAGGACCGGCTTGCTGACGCCGGCCCGCTCGGCGATGTCGTCCATCGCGGCCGCGTGGTAGCCCTGCGCGACAAACACTTCCTGTGCCGCACCCAGAAGCTGGTTGCGCCGTGCTCGGCGTGGCAGGCGTGTGCCCCGCGGGCGCGCCGCCTCGGTCTGCTCGATGGCGCTCACGCTGCCTCCCAGAAGTCGTTCCGTACGCGGCACGCGCAAGATGGTGCACCGCGCCCGCCATCGTACTTTTGGGTAACCCGGCTGTGCGTGCTCGAAGCCGAGAAAATCTGGTCCGGACCGTTGTCAGAAGCTGACATAACCCCCCAGGTCATCGGTATTCGTCTTCGTTGAGGTCCACGATGCGGGACTGCTCGACACGGTCCGCCTCGTTCGCGGAGTCCGGGTCGGAGTCCGGCGACGCGATGTCGCGGCGGGGCGTGACGTCCGCATGCTGCTCGGCGGTGTCGGCCTCCGGCGCTTCCATGCCGGGTTCCGCGCCGTTCTGTGCGGTCTCCTCGTCCTCGAAGGTGTCCGGATCGGTCGGATCGACGGGCATGATCGCTCCCTTTCCCGCCGGCCGGCACTGCCGGGCGGCGCCTGGTGCGCGTCTGGGGCCGGGAACGCCCTTGCTATGAGCGTAGGAGAGCGGCCCTCCTGGCGCGATGCGGTGTGTGACGGCGAACACACGAGCGCCTGCGTGATCATCTCGTAACATCGACAGCATGTCTTCGACCGAGTCGCCGGACACCGGGACCGCCGCCCTCCCGGTGCCGCCAGCCGGCCCCGGCGGACCGGAGGAAGCCGGCGAGACGGTGCGCACCGTGAGCCTGCCGGGGCTGACGCTGACCGTTCGCACGCCGGCCGAGGCCACGGGGGGCGGTGCGCCGCGGGCCGCGGGCACGGGCGGTGGCGAGCGGGAGCCCGCGCTGTACGTCCACGGTCTCGGCGGCTCCTCGCAGAACTGGTCGGCGCTGATGCCGCTGCTCGCCGACCGGCTGGACGGCGAGGCGCTCGACCTGCCCGGCTTCGGTGAGGCCCCGCCCCCGGACGACGGCAACTACTCCGTCTTCGCGCAGGCGCGCGCCGTCATCCGCTACCTCGACGCTTCCGGGCGCGGCCCCGTCCACCTCATCGGCAACTCCATGGGCGGCGCGGCGGCGACCCGGGTGGCGGCCGCCCGCCCGGACCTGGTCCGCACCCTGACACTGATCTCGCCCGCGCTGCCCGAGCTGCGGCCGCAGCTGACGGCCGTCCCCACCGCGCTGCTCGCGGTCCCCGGGGCGGCCGGACTGTTCTGCCGTCTCACCCGGGAGTGGACGCCCGAGCGCCGCACCCGTGAGGTGCTGGCGCTCTGCTACGGCGACCCCGGGCGGGTCACGCCCGACGGGTTCCGTGCGGCGGTCACCGAGTACGCCAGGCGGCTCGAACTCCCCTACTTCTGGGACGCGATGGAACGCTCCGCCCGTGGCCTGGTCAACGCGTACACGCTCGGCGGGCAGCACAATCTGTGGCGTCAGGCCGAGCGGGTACTTGCGCCCACCCTTCTCGTCTACGGTGGGCGCGATCATCTGGTCTCCTACCGGATGGCGCGACGGGCGGCCGGGGCGTTTCGCGGCTCGCGGCTGCTGACCCTTCCGGAGGCGGGCCACGTGGCGATGATGGAGTACCCGAAGACGGTGGCTCGGGCGATCCGCGAGCTGCTCGACGACGAGACGACCGCCGACGCGGGCAGGAGCTGACAGGACCGGTGGGACGCCACAGCCGCACAGGCGGGTCGCAGGACGGGGACGACACCACGGGGACGGCCGGGCTGCCCCCCGCCGCGGCGGCGGGGCCGGACGACCACGCACCGGCCGGACCGGGCACCGGCCGCCGCAGGCGCGGGCCGGCCGACGGCGAGCAGCCGCACCCCGGGACCGGCGGCCGGCCGCAGGGCGCGGTGCGGGCGCCCCGGGGGCCGTGGCGCGAGACGGTGCGCGGCGGCCATCCCGAACAGCGTGAGCCGGGCGGCGGCTGGGGGCTGCCCCCTTCGGTGCCCGGCGCGTCCGCGCCCGGCCCGCCCGCCGCCCGCCGGGGGTCCGTGCGGGGCGCCCCGAGGGTGCCGCGTCCGCGTGCGGCGGAGCCGGACGGTGTGCGGGGCGCGTCTGCGGCCGGAGACGTCAACGGCGGTACAGCGGGCGGGAGTTCAGGGGTATTCGGCGGTGGGCCCGTGCTCGGTCCGCCGTCGGGTGCGGCCGGGGGGATACCCGGGCCGCGGCGTGAGTATCTGGAGGCGTTCGCTGCCGACGAGGGCGCGGGCGGCGGCCGGGGCGCGGCGGCGGAGCCGGAGGGGCCTGAGCCGGACGCGGCGGCGCCGGGCGGTCGGCGGCCGGCGGGCGGGATACCGGACGGCGGGCGGTTCACCGGGCGTTCGGTGGTCTTCGACCGGGAAGCGCCCGGTGTACCGGAGCCGCGGGACGGGTCCGGGGGTGACGGAGAGGAAGCGGAGCGGGCCGCGGTGCCGGCCGGCGCGGGGGAGGCCGCGCGGATGGAGGAAGGCAGGAAGGGCGGTATGGGCCGTACGTTCACCGGTGTGGCGGCCGCGGCCGTGACGACGGTGCTCGCCGTGGTCGTCGCGGGCCAGGTCGCCGACCACCGGCAGGGCGGCGACGGGAAGGCGAACAGCGGCCAGGACCCCGCCGACCCGGCGGACGGCCGGTCGCAGGCGCGCCCGCCGCAGGACGCCAAGCCCGCCTCGTACGAGCAGCGGATGGCCAAGCCCTTCCCGCTGGACGCGCAGCTGACCGCTTCCGGGCACTTCACCCCGGCCGGCGGCGCCGCGAAGGCTCCCGGGCACGGCAAGGTGCTCCGCTACCGCGTCGACGTCGAGGACGGCATGGGGCTGGACGGCGCGCTGTTCGCCGAGGCGGTGCACAAGACCCTCAACGACGACCGGAGTTGGGCGCACGGCGGGACGCGGACCTTCGAGCGGGTGGCGTCCGGTGCCGCCGACTTCGTGATTTCGCTGGCGAGCCCGGGTACCACCGCGAAATGGTGCGCGAAGTCCGGCCTGGACACGTCCGAGGAGAACGTCTCCTGCGACTCGGCGGCGACGGACCGCGTGATGATCAACGCCTACCGCTGGGCGCAGGGCGCGAAGACGTACGGTCAGGACAAGCTGTTCGCCTACCGGCAGATGCTGATCAACCACGAGGTCGGCCACCGGCTCGGGCACGATCACGAGGTCTGCGGTGCGCAGGGTGCACTGGCGCCGGTGATGATGCAGCAGACGAAGTTCCTGACGACGGACGGTGTGACCTGCCGGCCCAACGCGTGGCCGTATCCCACCGGGAACTGATCCGTCGGGAAGTGTTCCGTCGGGCCGGGTGACCTGGTGTCAGGTGGCGGGCTCGCGCCGTGGGGCGGCGGCGGGGCGGGCGTGAGACGGGGTGTCTCTCATGGCGAGATGCCTTTGCCAGGAATCGCAAATTCGTTCAATGTTCTGCCCATGCCGCACCGTCACGCCGTCGCCCTCGCCGCCATAGAGCTGGCGCTGATCGGCGTGTCCGTGCAGTCCGTTGCCGACATCGACTGTCGCTGAGGCCCTCCCCGGCTCCGCAGAGCACTCCGGCAACCGCGCAGTTCACGCGGTACGACGGCGGGCGGCTCTCCGGCCGGGGCCCTTCCCCCGCGTCTCCGCGTGACCGACCCGTCCACGCCTCCGCAGGGGCGGCCTCGCGCGTCATGCGCCTTCCCTGCCGCCTTCTGCGGGTGCGTCCCGCTGTGAAAGGCGAACCCCGTCATGGCCGAAGCGGCCCATCCCCATCCCGAAGCCGGCCCCCGCCGGAACCCCCGTACCGCGCGCCGCTTCACCGCCGCAGCGGTGGGTGTCGCGCTGGCCGGCGGCGCCGTGGCCTGCGGCCCGGAGGACGGCGGCGCGCAGGGCGCCGGAGCGCCGGAGAAGGGCGGCACGCTGACCGTCCTCAACTCCAAGCCGCAGAGCGACTTCGACCCCGCCCGGCAGTACACGTCCGGCGGCGGCAAGGTCCCGACCCTGGTCTTCCGCACGCTCACCACCCGCAACCGCGAGAACGGCGCGGCCGGCGCCAAGGCCGTACCCGACCTCGCCACCGACACCGGGCGGCCCAGCAAGAACGCCACCGTGTGGACGTACACCCTCAAGGACGGCCTGAAGTTCGAGGACGGGTCGCCCATCACGAGTGCGGACATCAAATACGGCATCGAGCGGTCGTTTGCCGCCGAACTGTCGGGCGGCGCACCCTATTTGCGGGACTGGCTGGTCGGCGGCGAGAAATACCAGGGTCCTTACAAGGACACGTCGAAGGACGGCCTGAAGTCGATCGAGACGCCGGACGCCAAGACCCTGGTGTTCCACCTGAAGAAGCCCGAAGGGGAATTCCCGCTCCTTGCGACGCAGACCCAGTTCGCGCCGGTGCCGAGGAAGAAGGACACCGGAACGAAATACGAGGAGCACCCCCTCTCGTCCGGCCCTTACAAGGTCGTCAAGAACACCGGGGACGGCGAGCGCATTCTGCTGAAGCGCAACCCGTACTGGTCGGAGAAGACCGACAAGGAACGGCACGCCTACCCGGACACCATCGACGTGAAATCCGGCCTCGACTCCGCCGTCATCAACCAGCGGCTGTCCACCGGAGCCGGCGCCGACGCGGCCGCCGTCACCACCGACACCAACCTCGGGCCCGCCGAACTCGCCCAGATCGCCGGCGACAAGGACCTCCAGAAGCGGGTCGGCACCGGCCACTTCGGCTACACCAATTACCTCGCCTTCAACCCGAAGGTGAAGCCCTTCGACAACCCGAAGGTCCGGCAGGCGATTTCCTACGCCGTCAACCGGCAGAGCGTCGTCAACGCGGCCGGCGGATCCTCGCTCGCCCAGCCCGCCACCACTTTCCTGCCGAACCAGAAAACCTTCGGCTACACCGGAGCCGACCCCTTCCCCGCCGGAAAGACCGGAAATCCGGCCAAGGCCAGGGAACTTCTCAAGGAAGCGGGCTACAAGAACGGGCTGAGCATCACCCTCACCCACTCCACGGCAAAGAACTTCGAGACCAGCCCGGACATCGCCACCGCTGTCCAGGAAGCCCTCAAAAAGGCCGGCATCACCGTCAAGCTCGCCGGTCTTGAGGACAACGACTACCAGGACAAGGTCCACAGCCTGAAGGACGAACCGGGCCTGTTCATCGGCGGCTGGGGCGCCGACTGGCCCTCCGGCGGCCCGTTCATCGCGCCGATCTACGACGGCCGGCAGATCGTCAAGGACGCCTACAACTTCAACCACGCCCAGCTCGACGACCCGGCCGTCAACCACGAGATCGACGAGATCAACAAGCTCACCGACCTCGGCGCGGCCGCCGAGCGCTGGGGCGCCCTCGACAAGAAGATCGGCGAACAGGCCCTGTCCGTACCGCTCTTCCACCCCGTCTACAAGCGGCTCTACGGCAAGGACGTCAAGAACATCGTGATCAGCGACTGGGATGGCGTCCTCGACATCTCGCAGGTCGCGGTCAAGTAAGGCCGGCAGGAAGAACGTGAGCGACCCCCAGGAATCCGGAGCATGGCGGCGGCTGCGCGCCCGCCCGTCGGCCGTCGCGGCCGCCGCCGTGCTCGCGGTGCTCGCCCTCCTCGCCCTCGGCGCACCGCTGCTGTCGGCGCTGGAGGGCCAGGACCCCACCACCTACCACGACCAGCTCATCGACTCCGCCCGCGGCGGCGTCCCGACCGGCTCCTTGGGCGGGATCAGCGCCGACCACTGGCTGGGTGTCGAACCCGGCACCGGCCGCGACCTGTTCTCCCGGCTGCTGTACGGCGCCCAGGTCTCCCTGCTGGTCGCGCTCGGCGCCACCGTCGTGCAGGTCCTGATCGGCGTCGCCGTCGGCCTGGCGGCGGGCTTCGGCAACCGGCTGCTCGACGGCGTCCTCAGCCGCTTCACCGACGTGCTGGTCGCGCTGCCGATGCTGGTCTTCGCCGTCGCGCTGACCGCCGTCGTCCCCGAGGAATTCCCCCGCCCGCTGCTGCTGATCGTCGTCATCGGGCTGCTCAACTGGGGCGGTGTGTCCCGGATCGTGCGCGCCCAGACGCTGTCGCTGAAGAAGCTCGACCACGTCGCGGCGGCCCGGCTCGGCGGATCAGGACCCTGGCGGGTGGCCCGCCGCGAACTGCTGCCCGCGCTCGCCGCGCCGGTGATCACCTATGCGGCGATCCTGGTGCCCTCCAACATCGTCGTCGAGGCGTCGCTGTCGTTCCTCGGCATCGGCGTCAAACCCCCCACCTCCTCATGGGGCCAGATGCTGTCCACCGCCACCACGTGGTTCCGCGCCGACCCGGCGTATGTCCTGCTGCCCGCCGCCTGCCTGTTCGTGACCGTGCTCGCGTTCACCGTGCTCGGCGACGCGGTGCGCGGCGCACTCGACCCGCGCGAGCGCTCCCGCCTGCGGGTGGGCACCCGCACCGCCGGTCCGCGCCCGGCCCGCAAACAGGCCGCCGCGGCGGCGCCGGACACGACGAAGGGTGCCGCCCGATGACCGGCTACGTCCTGCGCCGACTGGGCGGCGCGCTGATCGTCCTCTTCCTGCTCTCCGCCCTGGTCTACCTCCTCTTCTACGTCGCACCCGGCGACCCGGCCAAGCTCGCCTGCGGGCCCCGCTGCAACGCCGAACAGATCCGCCAGGTCCGCGAACAGCTCCACCTCGGCGAACCGCTGCTCCAGCAGTACCTGCACTTCCTCCAGGGCCTCGTCGCCGGCCGCGACTACTCCACCGGCACCGGCGTACTGCACTGCCACGCGCCCTGCCTCGGCCTCTCGTACCAGAACGACCAGCCGGTCACCACGCTCCTCGCGTCCCGGCTGCCGGTCACCGCCTCGCTCGCGCTCGGCGCCATGGTGCTGTGGCTGCTGCTCGGCGTCGGCACCGGACTGCTCTCCGCCCTGCGCCGCGGCGGCACCACCGAACGCGTCCTGACCGTCCTGACCCTGGCCGGCACCGCCACCCCGGTCTTCATCACCGGACTGCTGCTCCTGATGCTGTTCTGCGCCGGCCTCCAGTGGCTGCCGTTCCCCACCTACGTGCCGCTGACCGAGGACCCCGAACAGTGGGCCTGGAACCTGCTGCTCCCCTGGACGGCGCTGGCCCTGCTCGAATCCGCCAAGTACGCCCGGCTGACCCGCTCCGCCACCCTGGAGACGCTGGCCGATGACCACATCCGCACCTTCCGCGCCTACGGCCTGCGCGAGCGCGCGGTCATCGGCCGGCACGCGCTGCGCGGCGCCCTGCCGCCGGTCATCGCGCTCAACGCCATCGACCTCGGCACCATGTTCGGCGGCGCGATGCTCACCGAAACCCTCTTCGGCCTGCCGGGCATCGGCCGGCTCACCGTCCAGTCGGTGCGCACCGTGGACCTCCCTGTGGTGGTCGGCGCGGTGCTCGGCATCGGCGCCGCCGTCGTCCTCGCGGGCGCCATCGCCGACGTCCTGTACGCACTCGCCGACCGAAGGGTCACCCTGACATGACCGCCGACCTGGTCGAGGTCCGCGACCTCGCGATCACCTTCCCCGGCGGCACCGGCGCCGTCGACGGCGTACGGGCCGTCGACGGGCTGTCGTTCACCCTCGCGGCCGGCGGCGCACTGGGCATCGTGGGGGAGTCGGGCTCCGGCAAATCGACCGTCGCCGCGGCCCTGCTCGACCTGCACCGGGGCACCGGCGCCCGGGTCGATGGCACCGTACGGGTCGACGGCACGGACGTCCTCGCGGCCCCGGACCACGCCCTGCGCGCGCTGCGCGGCGGCACCGCGGCGATGATCTTCCAGGACCCGCTGTCCTCGCTCGACCCCTACTACGCCATCGGTGACCAGATCGCCGAGGTGCACCGCGTCCACCGGCCCGGCACCTCACGCCGCGCCGCACGGGCCCGCGCGGTCGCCGCACTCGACCGGGTCGGCATCCCGGACGCCGCCCGGCGCGCCCGCAGCAGGCCGCACGAGTTCAGCGGCGGGATGCGCCAGCGCGCCCTGATCGCGATGGCCCTGGCCTGCGAACCACGCCTGCTGATCGCCGACGAGCCGACCACCGCACTCGACGTCACCGTCCAGGCCCAGATCCTCGACCTGCTGCACACCCTGCGGGCCGAGACCGGCATGGGACTGCTGCTGGTCACCCACGACCTCGGCGTGGTCGCGGGCAGCGTCGACGAGGTCCTGGTGATGCGGGGCGGGCGGGCCGTCGAACGCGGCCCGGTCGGCCAGGTGCTGGGCGCGCCCCGCGAGCCGTACACCAAGGACCTGCTCGCCGCCGTGCCCCGCATCGAGACGGCGCGCGGGGGAGCGGCGGCGCTCCCCGCGCCGCGCGCCGCCCTGCACGCCGCCGACCGGCCGGCCGCCGCTCCAGGACCCGCTGCCGACGCGTCGGCAGCCGCCCCGCCGCTGCTCGAAGCGGCCGGACTGCGCCGGGAGTTCGGCCGCCGCGGCCGCCGCACCACCGCCGTCGCGGACGTCTCCCTGACCGTACGGGCGGGCGAAACCCTCGGGCTCGTCGGCGAATCCGGCAGCGGCAAGACCACCGTCGGCCGGATGCTGGTCCGCCTCCTGGACCCCACGGCGGGCACGCTGCACTACGAAGGCCGCGACATCGGCGGCCTGGGCGAGCGCGCCCTGCGCCCGCTCCGCAGCGACCTCCAGATGGTCTTCCAGGACCCGGTCTCCTCGCTCAACCCCCGGCGCACCATCGGCGAATCGGTCGCCGACCCGCTGCGCGCCGCGGGCGGCCTCGACGACGCCGAGGTACGGCGACGGGCCCGGGACCTGCTGGAGCGGGTCGGCCTGGACCCGGCGTGGTACCACCGCTACCCGCACGAGTTCAGCGGCGGCCAGCGCCAGCGTGTCGGCATCGCCCGCGCCCTGGCCCCCTCGCCCCGGCTGCTGGTCTGCGACGAACCGGTCTCCGCGCTCGACGTGACGACCCAGGCCCAGGTGATGGCCCTGCTCGGCGAACTCCGCCGCGACCTGGGCCTGTCCCTGGTCTTCATCGCCCACGACCTGGCGGTCGTCCGTGCGGTCAGCGACCGGGTCGCGGTGATGCGGGCCGGCCGCATCGTGGAGGAAGGGCCGGTCGACGCCGTGTACGACAACCCCCAACACCCGTATACACAAGGGCTGTTGACGGCCGTGCCGGTCCTCGATCCGCAGGCGGCCGCCGACCGGAGGGCGCGTCGCGCGGCCGCCTGAGGAGAGCGGGCGCGGCTACCGTGACGCCGCGCGGCGCCGGGCGGGACGGTACGGGTCCGCCTTATCGCGCCGAAACGCCTTGTGGGGCGGAAAGTTACGAGCGTTCACCCCTTCCGGTGGTGCGACGGACAACCGTCCGCGCCCCCCCCCCCCCCCCCCCCCCACCACCGGCCCTTTTGCATAGCGTCTCCCTGGAGCTGACGGCCGGGCCGTCGGGCCAGGACGCCGATATCGAGGACGGGGGTGCACTCGTGCGCATCGGACTGCTCACCGAGGGTGCCGATCCCTACGCGCCGGGTGAGTCGTACCTGTGGTGCGAGCGGCTCGTACGCGGGCTCACGGGCCACGAGTTCGACGTCTACGCCCTGACCGACGACGCCCGCAGAACCGCAGGACACCGTCCCGCACCGCCCCCGCAGGTCCACCGCGTACGCCGCGCCCCGCTCCAGGGCCCCGCACCCGCCGCCCGGTCCCGCCGCCAGGACGACCGCCATCGGACCCCCGCCCGCCGCGAACGCCGCCGCTTCGCCCAGCACTTCGGCGACCTTGCCGCCGCCTTCGCCGCCGCGCCCCCCGGCGCCGCCACCCCGGCAGCGGCCGCCACCACCGAGGCGGACCGTTTCGCCGCAGGTCTCTACGGGCTCGCCGACCTCGCCCGCGACATCCATCTGGCCGCCCTGTTCCGCTCCGAGGACACCCTCCGCATCCTGGAACGCGTCTGCCACGCCCCCGGCACCCTCCACGCCGCGCACGCCGCACAGGTCCCCGACCTGCTGTCCGCCACCGACCAGCTCGCCCGCGCGCTGCGCCCCCTCTCCCTCGACTGGTACGGCGGCGAGGGCACCCCCGGGCTCGCCGCCGCCGACCTCTGCCACGCCACATCCACCGGCCCCGCCGCCCTTCCGGGCCTGCTGGCCAAACGCTTCTTCGGCACCCCGCTCCTGGTCACCGAGTACGGCGCACGCCTGCGCGAGCACTACCTCGCGCACGCTGCCACGCCCCTCGGCGCCCCCGTACGCGCCCTCCTCGCCGCCTTCCGCAAGGCCCTCGCCGCCGAGACCTACGCCCAGGCGGCGCTGATCACCCCGGGCCACACCCACACCCGCCGCTGGCAGGAGCGCTGCGGTGCCGACCCGGCCCGGCTGCGCACCGTCCGCCCCGGCCTGGACGCCGCGCCGTTCGCCGCCGTCCCCGACGCCGCGGCCGACGACTCCGCGACCCTGATGTGGGTCGGCGCCGTCGAACCGGCCAAGGACCTCGCCGGACTCCTGCGCGCCTTCGCCGCCGTCCGCACGGCCGCACCGCACGCCACCCTGCGCATCATCGGCGGCCCCTCCGGCGACCCGGAAGCGCCCGGCTACCTCGCGCACTGCCGGGCACTGGCCGGCCAGCTCTTCCCCGACCGCGCTGCCGGCCGGAACCCGGTCAGCTTCGAGCGGATCGGCAGCCCCGCAGCGCCGACCCTGGCGGACGCCTACGCATCCGGCACCGTCCTCGTCCTCCCCAGCATCGCCGAAGGCTTCCCGCGCCCCCTGGTGGAAGCGATGTTCTGCGGCCGCGCCACGGTCTCCACCGACGTCGGCGCCGTCCGCGAAGTCATCGGCGGCACCGGCCTCGTCGTCCCCGCCCGCGACCCCAGCGCCCTCGCCGACGCCTGCTGCGCCCTGCTCCGCGACCCCGCCCGCCGCGCCAGGCACGGCGCCGCGGCCCGCGCGCGGGCGCACGAACTGGTCACCAC
>NZ_JAJCXB010000104.1 GCF_020564935.1 Streptomyces pinistramenti | reverse complement strand
GGGACACGGCCGCCGACACCCGCCCCCCCAATCCGCAACCACCGGCCCCCCGCCCCGGCGTACGCGACAGGCTCGGCAGCCTGGCCGCCCGTAGTGGCCTCACCGGGACGGTCCCCGCGCCCCGCGACGGTGACCGCCCGCTGCCGGAAGGCGGCGCTCCCGTACCGAAACTCAGCTTCCTCAAGAAGGCCGCCGGGCCGACGGCCGAGCAGGCGGGCGACACCGCAGGACCGCGCTTCACCCTGCCCCCGGCCGCCAGTGCCCCGCCCCACCTGGCGGGCGCAGACGAACTGGGCGGCGACGACGGTCCCGACTGGTGGCGGGTACAGGCGGCGCCGTTCGGGCCGGGCGAGTCGGTGCCCGGCTTCGTCGGCGGCATCGAGATCCCGGAAATATGGGAACGCCCCAAGGACGACACCCAGGCCAAGGACGGCAAACCGGACCCCGGGACCACGCCCGCCCCGCCCCCCGCAGGCAAGCCGCCCCTGCCCGGCATCCTGCGCCGTACCCTCACCCGCAAGCGCGCCACACCGCCCGCCGAACCCGCCGCCGACGAGGCCCAGGACTCCGCAGGCGCCGTCCGCATCCGTCTCAGCCCGGTGATCACGCTGGCCGTGGTGCTGCTGGTCGCAGGCGCCGTACTGGGATCCTGGCTGGCACTGGCAGCAGGCTGGGCACTGGCCTACGTATCGCGCCGACTCTCCCGCGCCGAGGCGAAGTTCGCCGCACTGGGCGTGCCCGGCATCCTCGTAGGCGGCATGCTGATCTGGCTCTGGGGCCGCCTGGACGGCCGCTGGGGCGCCCCCATCGCCCCCGGCCAACTGGGCCACGAACTCCTGGACGCCCTCCCCGGAATGGTCCGCATCGCCGCCGTGGCCTCTTCCCTCTTCCTCCTGTGGCGTATGCGCCGCTGGACAAACTGAGTCACCCGAGGCCCGAGGGGCGAGGCGAGAGGGCTGAGGCCCACCGGCGGTCAGCCGTCGACGAGACCGGGTGGGCCGGAGGGGCCGTACCGGGTCACCAAGCCCCGCCCCGCCTCACCTCTTGCCCAGCCGCTGCTGCACCTCATCGAGAATCTCGCCGGCCGCCGTGTACCCCATGCCCTGAATCCACAGCTGATCGTCGACGCGGAACGACCTGCCGCCCTTCACCGCCCGCATGTTCTTCCACAGCGCACCCCCCGTGACCTGCGCCTCCTTCGACTTCTCCGGCGTGCCGTAGCTCGCGTAGAAGACGGCGTCGGCGTCGGCCCTGTTCATCTGCTCGGCGCTCAGCTCCGTCATCAGCCCGTCCTTGGCCCCGTCGACGACGTCCGTGGGCCCCGTGCCGATGTCCGCGAGGATGGTGCCGACGTAGCTCCGGCAGCCGTAGACGCGGGTGTCGGCCCCCTCGACGAAGCGGACGATGTTCGTCCGCAGCGCCTTGGTCTTCGCCGCCCCGCCCAGCGCCGCCGTGACCTTCTTCGCGTGCGCCTCGTACGCCGCAACGGCCTTCTTGGCCTGCGGGATCCGGCCGAGCGCCGCCGCGTGCGTGGCGAAGTTCTGCTTCCAGGGGTAGCCGGTGGTCTCGGTCATCACCGTCGGCGCGATCTTCGTCAGCTGCCGGTAGCTGCGGCCGTCGCGGACCTTGCTGGTGAGGATCAGATCCGGCTTGAGGGCCGCGACCGCCTCCAGGTTCGGGGCGCCGATCTTGCCGACGTCCTTGATGCCCGCGACCTTGTCCTTGGGCAGGTAGTCCAGGAAGCCCGACGCCACATCGGACCGGGTGGCGCCGACCGGCCTGACGCCGAGCGTGATCGCGGAGTCCAGTTCGGCGGTGTCCAGGACCACCACCCGCTTCGGGGCGACCGGTACCTGCACGTCGCCCGTCGCCGTCGCCACCGTGTGCGTGCCGCCGCCGGACGCCGGCTCCGCCCAGCGCGTCGTGGGCTGCTTCGGGCAGTCGGCGGCCTTGAACGAGCCACCGGAAGCGGAGCCCGGATCTCCGGATCCGCAGGAGGCCAGCGCGAGGGAGGCGGTCAGCGCGGTGAGCGCGACGGCCGCGGTACGGCGCGGGGGGACGGCGAAGCGGGACATGAACTGCCCTTTCTGCTCGGGAAACCTGCTCGGTAAACGCGGGAGAAGGGAAGACAGGTCAGGGACTCAGCCGGAGCGGCCCGCCCACGGCCGGCCCGGCACCACGAGCGGCGAGCCCGTGACCGGATCGGGCACCACGACCGCTTCAAGGCCGAACACCTCCTGCACAAGACCCGCGGTGACGACCTCGCCCGGCCGCCCCTGGGCGACGATCCGGCCCGCCTTCATCGCCACCAGATGATCGGCGTACCGCGCGGCCTGGTTGAGGTCGTGCAGCACCGCGACGACGGTCCGCCCCCGGTCGTGGTTGAGCTGCCGTACGAGGTCCAGCACCTCGACCTGGTGCGCGATGTCGAGGTAGGTCGTCGGCTCGTCCAGGAGCAGCAGATCGGTCTCCTGGGCCAGCGCCATCGCGATCCACACCCGCTGCCGCTGGCCGCCGGACAGTTCGTCCACCGCCCGCTCGGCGAGCTGCGCCACGTCCGTGCGCTCCATCGCCTCGGCCACCGCGCGCTCGTCGTCGTCCGACCACTGCTGCCACCAGCGCTGATGCGGCTGCCGACCGCGGGCCACCAGATCGCCGACGGTGATGGCCTCCGGCGCGACCGGGGTCTGCGGCAGCAGCCCCACCGACCTGGCGATCTTCTTCGTCGGGATGCGCGCCAGATCGGTGCCGTCCAGCAGCACGGCACCGCGGCGCGGCCGCAGCAGCCGCCCCAGGGCCCGCAGCAGCGTCGACTTGCCGCACGCGTTGGGCCCCACGACGACGGTGACGGCGCCCTGCGGCACGTCCAGGTCCAGGCCGTCGACGACCGTACGGTCGTCGTACGCCAGCGTCAGATCGCGCGCCGTGAGCCGGCTCGGGGAGCCGTCCCCGGCATCCGTGACGACGCTCTCGCCGGTCTCGGTCACGCTTGTCCTCCTGCGGCACGGCTACGGGTGCGATGGCCCCTGATGATGAGCCAGATCAGATACGGGGCGCCGACGGCCGCGGTCAGCACGCCCACCGGCAGTTCGGTCGGCGCGAACACCTTGCGGGCCAGCAGATCGCCGAACACGACGATGCCCGCGCCGAGCAGCGCCGAACTCAGCAGCGGGATCTGCGCGGTGCGCGTCAGACGGCGCGCGATCTGCGGCGCCAGCAGCGCCACGAAATCGACCGGGCCCGCCGCGCCGGTCGCCATCGACGCCAGCACCACACCGATGGCGACCAGGCCGAGACGGGTCCGCCCCAGCCGGACGCCGAGCGCCGTCGCGGTGTCGTCGTCCATCGACACGGTCCGCTGGGCGCGCGCCGCCCACAGCACGCAGGGCAGCGCCACCAGCAGCGCCCAGCCCAGCGGCGCGGCCTCCGCCCAGCCGCGGCCGTTGAGCGAGCCGGTCATCCACACCTGGGCCTGCTGGGCGACCAGATAGTCGCCCTTGGTCAGGAAGAGCTGGGTGACCGAGCGGAGTGCGACGGCGAAGCCGATGCCGATGAGGACGAAGCGGGTGGCGTGCAGCCCGCCCCGCCAGGCGAAGAGATAGACCAGCCCGGCGGCGAGCAGCCCGCCCGCCACCGACAGGTACGGCAGCACCGCGTACGAGGTGACGCCGAAGGTCATCGAGCCGACCGTCAGCGCGCTCGCGCCCTGCGTCACGCCGATGATGTCCGGGCTGGCCAGCGGATTGCGGGCGACCGTCTGGATCAGCGCACCGGCCACCCCGAACGCGGCGCCGACCAGCAGCCCGACGACCATCCGCGGCAGCCGCAGCGTCCCGACCACCAGCTCCTGCGACGACGGCTGCCCCAGCACCACCTTCAGCGCGTCGGACGGCGCGACGAAGCTCTCGCCGATGCACAGATACGCCAGGCACACGACGGCCAGCAGCACCGCCAGCAGCGCCGCGACGACGGCGGCCCTGCGGTGCACGAGGAAGGACGCCCGGCCGACCGTCAGGCGGCCGTGACCGGCGGGACGCGCGGGCGGGCGCCGTACGGCGGCGTCGGGCGATGTGGCAGGGGCGGTCATGCGGCCACCGCCTTCCGGCGGACGAGGGTCACCAGGAACGGCACACCGATCAGCGCGGTCATCACGCCCGCGGGCACCTCCGACGGCGGGAACACGATCCGCCCGATGGTGTCCGACACCAGCACGATGACCGGCCCGAGCAGCGCCGCCATCGGCAGCACCCAGCGGTGGTCGCTGCCCACGATCGCGCGGGCGATGTGCGGCACCGCCAGCCCGACGAACGCGATCGGCCCGGCCGCCGCGACCCCGGCGCCGGTCAGCACCGTCGCGCCGAGGCCGCCGACGATCCGTACGGTCGCGACGTTCTGGCCGAGGCCCTTGGCGACGTCCTCGCCGAGCGCCAGGGCGTCGAGGCCGCGGGCGACGGACAGCACCAGCACCGCGCCGACCAGCAGGAACGGCCAGATCTGCCCGGCCACCTCGCTGTCCCTCCCGGTGAGCGAGCCGACCTGCCAGAAGCGGAACTCGTCCAGCGCCGCGGCCTGCGTGGTCAGCACCGCCATCGTCACCGACACCAGCAGCGCGTTGATCGCGGCACCGGACAGCGCCAGCTTGACCGGGGTGGCGCCGCCGCGGCCGCTGGAGGCGATGGCGTAGACGACGACCGAGGCAATCGCGGCACCGGCGAACGCGAACCAGACATAGCCGGTCAACGTGTGCACACCGGCGAGGGAGATGGCCAGCACCACGCCGACCGACGAGCCCTGGCTGATGCCGAGGATCCCCGGGTCGGCGATCGGATTGCGGGTGATGCCCTGCATGACCGTCCCCGCCATCGCCAGCGCCGCGCCGACCATCAGGCCGATCAGCGTGCGCGGCAGCCGCAGGAACCGCACCACCTCGGCGGCGTCCCCGTCACCGCCGTGCAGCAGCGCCCCGACCACCTCCGACGGGGCGAACATCCGGCTGCCGACGGCGAGCGAGAAGAGTACGGCCAGCAGCAGCGCGAGCACCGCCACCGCCGTCAGGCCGAGCCGGCGGCCGCGTACCCCGGGCGTCATGAGGCGCGGCGGCCGGATATGCGGGGACGCGCTGCGGCGCCTCCGGGACTGCTTGCCTGGTCGGCTGACATCGGGTCCATTTCGAGATATCCGTGGCTGAGAGCGTGCCCGTGGATCCGGCCAGGGACACCCGGGCACACGCTTAGGTAAGGCAAGGCTAAGGGTACGGCCCGGCCGTGGGTCGGCGTGGGTACTCCGGCGGTCCGGCCCGGCCGCCCCGCGCCCCGAGGGGAGGGCCGCGGAGCACGCGCGGGCACAATGGCAGGCATGGCTGCGCACCCTCTGACGGTCGGATTCGACCTCGACATGACGCTGATCGACTCCCGCCCCGGCATCAAGGCGGCCTACCAGGAGCTGTCCGCCCGTACCGGCACCCCCATCGACGCCGACCTCGCCGTGACCCGGCTCGGGCCGCCCCTTGAGGACGAGGTCCGCTGCTGGTTCCCCGAGGAGCGGGTGGCCGAAATCAGCGCGGTCTACCGCGAGTTGTACCCCGCGTACGCCATCGGGCCGACGCTCGCGATGCCCGGCGCCCTGGAGGCGATAGCGGCCGTCCACGCGGCCGGCGGGCGGGCGGTCGTGGTGACCGCGAAGTTCGAGCCGAACGCCGCACTGCACCTCGAACGCCTCGGCATCGCGGCGGACGCCCTCGTCGGCTCACTCTGGGCGGAGGCCAAGGCCGAGGCGCTCAAGGAGTACGGCGCGCAGATCTACGTCGGCGACCACACCGGGGACGTCCGCGGCGCGCGGGCCGCGGACGCGCTGTCCGTCGCCGTGGCCGCGGGCCCGTGCGACGCCGGGGAACTGCGCGCGGCCGGCGCCGACGTCGTACTCGACGACCTGACCGCGTTCCCGGCCTGGCTGCGGCGCTACGTCGCGGACGAGGCCGCGGAAGCGGCGTCCGCCTGACGGCGCTGGGCGGCGGCGGACCTGATCACCCCCGCGGCGGCGACGAGGAAGCCGACGCCCATCAGCATGCACACCCAGTAGAAGACGGAGGGCAGCGGTTCGGCGCCGATGAACAGCGGCGTCACAGTGGCCAGAGTGGCCAGTGCGCCAATCAAGAACGTGATCGCGCCGATTCGGACCAGCAGATCCCCGGCCTGGGGAGTTTCGTCAGACACCTGACCAGGGTAAGTCCGGGCCAGGAGCACCGAGGAACCACCTGGCGACGTCTTGTCACCGGGCACCGGACCACTAGCCTTGGTGACGGCGGGTCCAGGTGACCCGCTGCACTGCTATCCAGACCCGTTTTTTCCGCACATTCCGCAGTCCAGCGGCTATCGCATCCGGCAGTTCCGCATTTCCCGCAGTTCGCCAGTTTTTTCCCACGAGTACGAGGACGAGGACAGACGTGCCTACCGGCAAGGTCAAGTGGTTCAACAGCGAGAAGGGCTTCGGCTTTCTCTCCCGTGATGACGGCGATGACGTCTTCGTGCACTCGTCGGTACTGCCCGACGGCGTGGACGCACTCAAGCCCGGACAGCGCGTCGAATTCGGCGTCGTTGCAGGCCAGCGCGGTGACCAGGCACTTTCCGTGGCCATCCTCGACCCCGCGCCTTCGGTGGCGGCGGCCCAGCGCCGCAAGCCCGACGAACTCGCGTCGATCGTCCAGGACCTCACCACGCTCCTGGAGAACGTGACCCAGCAGCTGGAGCGCGGCCGCTACCCCGACAAGGCGCACGGCTCGAAGATCGCCGGCATGCTGCGGGCGGTCGCCGACCAGCTGGACGTCTGAGGACGCCCGGCCGGCCGGTCACCCGGAATCAGACGAACGTCAGCGCATCAGGGCCGAGGGGCGGCACCAGCCCCTCGGCCCCCGCGCGGGTGAGCAGCCCGCGCACCGCGGCGTAGCCGTGCTCGCCGAGGTCGGCCGTGAACTCGTTCACGTACAGCCCGATGTGCTGGTCGGCGACGGCCGGATCCATCTCCTGGGCGTGCCTGAGCACGTACGGGCGGGAGGCGTCGGGGTCGTCCCACGCCATCCGCACCGACGTCCTGGTGGCGTCGGCGAGGGCGCGCAGGGTGTCCGCGCCCAGCGACCGCTTGGCGATGATCGCGCCGAGCGGGATCGGCAGGCCGGTGGTGTCCTCCCAGTGCTCGCCCATGTCGGCCAGGCACGAGAGCCCGTAGTTCCGGTACGTGAAGCGGGCCTCGTGGATGACCAGGCCCGCGTCGACCTTGCCGTCGCGCACCGCGGGCATGATCTCGTGGAACGGCAGCACGACGATCTCGCCGACCCCGCCGGGCACCTCGGCCGCGGCCCAGAGCCGGAACAGCAGATACGCGGTGGAGCGCTCACTGGGCACCGCCACCGTCTTGCCCGCGAGGCCCGCGGCCGAACCGGCGTGCTTCGTCAGCACCAGCGGACCGCAGCCCCGCCCCAGCGCCCCGCCGCAGGGCAGCAGCGCGTACTCGTCCAGCACCCACGGCAGCACCGCGTACGACACCTTCAGCACATCGAACTCGCCGCGCTCGGCCATGCCGTTGGTGAGGTCGATGTCCGCGAAGGTGACCGACAGGTCCGGGGCGCAGGGGACGCGGCCGTGCGCCCAGGCGTCGAAGACGAAGGTGTCGTTGGGGCACGGCGAAAACGCGATGTTCAGCGGCCGGTTCACGGGGTCCTCCTCCAAGTGGGCCCGGCCCGCGACCGGGCGCAGGGCCGGGGTGTTACGGGGCGCTCAGGACGCCGGGCAGCGCGCCGAATGCGCCGGTCAGCGCGGCGAGCGCGGGGCCGATCCGCCAGGCGTCGCGCTCGCGCGGACCGACGGCGTTGGACACCGCACGGACCTCCAGGACCGGCACACCGTGGGCGGCGGCGGCCTCGGCGACGCCGAAACCCTCCATGGCCTCGGCCAGCGCACCCGGATGACGGGCCGCCAGCTCGGCGGCGCGCTCCGCGCTGCCGGTCACCGTCGAGACGGTCAGCACCGGGCCCGCCGCCGCGCCGGACGCGGCCGCGAAGGACCGCACCAGCGCCGGGTCGGGGCGGTGCGCCACGGTCCCGAAGCCGAGCGCGGTGACCGGCGCGAAGCCTTCGGGCGTCTCGGCGCCCAGGTCGGCGACGACGATCTCGTCCGCGACGACCAGCGAACCCAGCGGCGCAGCGGGCGCGAAGCCGCCGCCGATACCGGCCGATACGGCCAGGTCGTACGGGGTGCCGGAGAGGGCCGCCGCGGTCAGCGCGGTGGCCGTACCCGCCGCGGCCGCCGCGGGTCCGACACCGGCGGCCAGCACGTCGACGGCGGGCGGCCGGTCACCGGACGGGCGGTGCAGCGGGTAGCCGCCCGGCAGGCCGTACGCCTCGTACGGTCCGCCCGCCGCGCACACCGCGTCGCGCTCGGCGGCCACCGCCGTGACGACCAGTACCCGCATCAGGCGGCCCGCACGGCGCGCCGCCGCTCCCCGGTCCCGGTCAGCGTGCTCAGTCCTTCTGCTTCAGCGTGAAGTGCCACATGGTCTTGGGGCCCTGGCCCTGGCCCAGCTCCGCGACCTGGAGGGTGACCGACTTGGTGTAGGTGGTCTGACCGGTCTGCGGGTTCTGCTGCATGAACAGGGTGTCCGCGTCGAAGCTGCGGTACGTCTCCTTGCTCGGCTCGCGCATGACGGGCCCGCCGCCGATGACGATCCAGCCGGACTTCGCGACATCCGGCTCCACGCCGACGCGGACCTTCTCACCGGGGTGGACGGTGATCGTCTTGCCGCCCTTCTTGGTGATGCAGGACTCGACCTGCTTCTTGTCGAGCATCTTTCCGTCGCCGTTGCAGCCGGGTGTGGCCTCGGCCGTGATCGTCGACGAACCGACGGTCACGGTCGCCAGATCGGTCGGCTTCTCGCAGGCGGAGAGGGTGATGAGACCCAGGGAAACGGCACCGACGGCGGCAGCGGCACGGCGGCCCTTGCCCCGGGAGATCAACGCAGCGGTCATGCGGGCAGGCTATCTGGCGTCCCGGCGCACACCACGCGCGGGTGCGGCGTGCCGTGCCGCGCCCGGCACGCGCCCGCCGGGAAGGACGCGTCCGACGCCGTGCCCGCACCGCCCGCAGGCGCTCACACCACCCGCGGACCCGCCGCCCCACCCCGCCGCGCCGCGCTCAGCAGCCCCCGCACGGCCAGCAGCACGCCGGCCGTCACCAGTGCCGCGGCCACCGCCATCCCCAGCATCCCGATGAGCGGCAGCGCGATCCCGATGGCACCGCCGACCACCCACGCCATCTGCAGCGCCGTCTCCGACCTGGCGAACGCGGAGGTGCGCACCTGCTCGGGCACATCGCGCTGGATCATCGCGTCCAGCGACAGCTTCGCCAGCGCCTGGCACAGCCCGGCGGTGGCCGCGGCCACCGGGACCACCACCAGCGCCAGCAGGTCGTAGTAGACCGCGGCGACGACCGTCGCCGTCAGTGCGACGCCCAGCACCCCCGCGATGATCCGCTCCGGGCCGCGGGCCCGCAGCCACGCGCCGACCGCGGTGCCCAGCGCGTTGCCGCCGCCCGCGCAGACCGCGACCAGGCCCAGCGAGGTGGCGGCACCGAGCCCGGTCAGCGGGTGCTCGCGCAGTATGAAGGCGAGGAAGAAGGTCAGGAAGCCGGAGAGCGAGCGGAGCGCGGCGTTGGCCTGGAGGCCGTGCAGCACCGAAGGCCCGACGGTCCGCAGGCCGGGCCGCCGGGAGCGCGGCGGGCCCGCCGACTCGGCCCTGGCCGTCAGCCGGGCGCGGGCCTCGCCCTTCCCGGAGTCGACCTTGTGCGGCAGCGTGAACGACAGGAACGTGCCGCCGGCGAACACCACGAAAGCCCCGAAAAGCGGCCAGCTCGGGCCGATCAGATGCAGCCCCGCCCCGACCGGTGCCGCCGCGCCGGTCGCCAGCAGCCCGGCGAGCGTCACCCGCGAATTGGCCTTGACCAGCGAGAACCGTGGCGGCAGCAGCCGCGGCACCACCGCGCTGCGCACCACCCCGTACGCCTTGGACGCCACCAGCACCCCGAGCGCCGCCGGATACAGCTCAAGGCCGCCGCCCGCGACCGCGCCCGACATCGTCACCGCCAGCAGCGCACGGGCCAGCATCGAGCCCGCCATCGCGGCCCGCCGGCCGTGCGGGATCCGGTCGAGCAGCGGCCCGATCACCGGCGCGAGCAGCGCGAAGGGCGCCAGCGTGACCGCCAGATAGAGCGCCACCCGGCCGCGCGCCTGGTCCGTCGGCACGGAGAAGAAGACCGTCGAGGCCAGCGCGACCGTGATCATCATGTCGCCCGCGGAATTCACCGCGTGCAGTTCGATCAGCTTGCCGAGGCCCGACTCGCCCGCGCCGTGCGCGTGGGTGACGCGCCGCAGCCCGCGGGCCGCGCCGGTGAACGGGCTGCGCAGCACGCGGCCGGCCGCCCGGCCCGCCCGGCGGGCCCGATTGCCTCGATTCCGGCCTGCGGTCGATGCCCGTGACACCCGTGATGTCTTCGACACCTTCGACGCCCTTGCGGCAGCCACCTGGCCATACTGCCCGAACTCGCCCAGGAGATGGTGGTTTCCCCGTCTTCTCGCGCAAGGTGTCACCGCCGTCCCGCAGGGCGCGGCACCGGCGAGGGCGGTCGCCGAAGACATTTGCCGCTCCCGCCGAGGGGTCGTCCACGATGGAAGGGGTAGCGTGTGTAGCGCGCCACCGGCGGTCGTTCTTGGCCGCGCGCCTTTGTGCGATCCCGCAGAATGGGTCGTAAGAGGTGCGCTCGACCCAAGCGATCGGGCGCGGACGTCGACGCGGTCCCCAGGTCCGCTCCGCCCGCCCCGGCCCTGCCGGTCGTCCGGACAGGACAGGACAGCTCCGGCTGGCGCACTCGTGAGACGGCGTGGAAGAGAGAATCGATTCTTGTGAGTGCTGCGATGCGAAGCCGTACCCCTGACCGCTTGTGCGCCGAGGCGGTCGACCTTGCCCGTGCGGCGGCGGAGGAGACGGCGCTGCCGGGCATGGTCGGTGAGCACATCGACGCGGTCGCCGACGGGGACCGCGTGGTGACGCACCTCTTCGCCTGCAAGGAGCCCGGCTACCGCGGCTGGCGCTGGGCGGTGACGGTCGCACGGGCCTCCCGCGCCAAGGTCGTCACGCTCGACGAGTCGGTCCTGCTGCCGGGCCCCGACGCCCTCCTCGCCCCGGAATGGGTGCCGTGGAGCGAGCGGCTGCGCCCCGGCGACATGGGCCCCGGCGACCTGCTGCCCACCGAGGCCGAGGACCTGCGCCTGGAGCCCGGCTACACCGGTGAGGACGTCCCGCCGCCGAACTCCGCAGTCGCCAGGGCGGTGCCCGGCGAGGTGGCCGAGGTCGCCGAGGCCGAGGACGCCGATGTCGTGCCCGGTTCGCCCGCGGTCCAGCCGGCCCCGGAGCGCGGCGGCATCGCGGCCGTCGCCGAGGAACTGGGCATGCGCCGCGCCCGGGTGCTCTCCCGCTACGGCCTGCACCTCGCCGCCGACCGCTGGGACGAGGCGTACGGCGCCAAGACCCCGATGGCCCAGGCCGCGCCCGCGACCTGCGTGTCCTGCGGCTTCCTCACCCCGCTCGCCGGCTCCCTGCGCCAGGCGTTCGGCGTCTGCGCCAACGAGTTCTCCCCGGCGGACGGCCGGGTCGTCTCCCTGGCGTACGGCTGCGGCGGCCACTCCGAGGCCGCCGTCATGCCGGCCCCGCCGCGCCCCGCCGCCCCGGTGGTCGACGAGACGATCGTCGACGCCCTGTCCCTGCGCCCCGAGCCCGACGGCGGCTCGGTCGAGGACACCGGCCCGGCCGAGGAACTGGGCCACAGCTAGTACCCGTACGCCGGTTCCACCTGTTTTTCACACCCCCTCCCGAGGGGCGCGCTGCCCCCGGACC
>NZ_JAJCXB010000103.1 GCF_020564935.1 Streptomyces pinistramenti | reverse complement strand
ACGTGCAGGGCATCCCGGTCGGGGTCGGCGTAAACCGCTACGCTCCCGATCCCGGCGTCCCGGCATGCACGGGCAACGCGGACAGCGATTTCGCCACGGTTGGCGATGAGCACCTTGCGCACGTTGGCTCCCCCTCAACTCATCCACATACGGTCCTCGGCCCGGCACGCGGCTGCTCCCCGCGCACCGCACCGCTTCGTCCTTTTCAGCATGTGCGACACGGACCGTCCGCACACACCGGTCCGCTTCAGGGTCGTGTCAGCTCTTGGCGAAGATCGTGAAGAACGTCAGCACCACGGCATCTCCTCTCCGCACCGGGCCCCGGATACGCACGACGGTCCCCGGCCGGAGCCGTCACCCGACGTCCAGCGTCTCCGCCCCGCACGCCGATCCGGGTGCCGGCGGAATGAGGAGCCCGGCCGCGACCGCTTGGGTGACCGCGTCGAGCCGGGACACCGCGTCCAGCTTGCGGAAGGCGGCATGCAGGTGCCGTTTGACGGTGCCGGTGGTGATCCCCAGGCCGCTGGCGATCTGCTGGTTGGTCATCGCGGTGGCCACACCGCGCAGCACCTCGGTCTCACGGCGCGAGAGCGCGGGGACCGGCCTCTTGACGGCGTCCTGAACGGCCGCGGGCGCCAGCGAGCGCACGGCTGCGAGCAAGGCTGTCCAACCGGCGTCCCGCGGCAGGTAGTTGCGCAGCCCCGCCGCCTCCAGGGCCTGCCGGTCGACCACCGCGTTGCGCGAGGGCAGCGCGAGCACGGCCGAGCACGGCGAGAGGCGTCGCAGGGTACGCACCGTGCGGATGACAGCGCTCCACTTCGCCCATGGCTCCATGAGGACCACGTGGGGTTCGAGCGCTGCGGCCTTGCGCAAGGTCTCGTGCTCTCCCGCGGTCTGGCCCAGGACGCAGATGTCGGGCTGGGCCTGCAGCAGCTCCGTGAGCGCGTCGCGCAGCAACGCGGTCTCGCCGGCAATGAGGACGGTCATGTGGCGCATGGTTCCCCTTCGGCAGGTTGGACACCTCGTGTCGTTGCGCGTCTGGGTGGACGGAGGTGCGAAATGACGCCCGGCCGACCGGAGTTCACGCGGTCAGGAGCCGGCCGACGGGGCGGCCGCGTCTCGCCCGCCGCATCACTCGGGTAAATCCGGGTGGGTCCTGGCCCCCACTGCCGCGTAAGGCCGTTCACCGTCCCGCGCGGCGAGCGGAGGCCGAAGAGGGGATGCCCGCCGTCCGGCCCGGCAGGCGGGCGGAGAAGTCCTGGGCCGCCTCTTCAGTGGTCCGGTGCAACGTGAGCTGCGGCGGCGCGGTGTCGTGATGAGCGAGCATGCCTATCCCCCCGATCGGCACATACATTCACGTAAGGATAACGAGCGCCCACTGGCACTGCACAGGTGATCTGGCTAACTTCCCGCAATCACGCTGCCGGTCGAACTCTCCCACTGCGGACCACAATTGCCGCAAATCCAACGAAAGAAAAAGCCTTTGACACCAGGACAGGGGTCACGATAACGCCCGGGTGCAGCGACCTGACCAGGTATCACTCGACGGCCGGTCCAGCGTGGCCGCGGACGGGATTCCAGAGACTCTGCGCCGGCACTTGTCACGATGCCAGCAATCTTCACGCAGATTTCGAGGAACCGCGGTGGCCGGCCGTTCTCCGGTACTGCAAGAATCGGTGTCGCCCACAGACGGCTTGCACACGCCGCGACGATCCGCACTCGAATTACCCGGACATACGCCGTCGGCCGGATTCCGGTACCCCGGCCAACCCGCGAAAATCACGCGGTCTCACCGGTTCTTTCCGGGATTCCGGTGCTTATACAAAGCCGCTTCCACGGTTGAGCGTGATCGCGCCGGCGTTTCCGTCGGTTCTTCATCGATGTTCTGGAGGTATGCATGAGCAACGCGCAGCGCGTGGTGTTGATCAGTGGCGCCGGCCGAGGGATAGGTGCCGCGACTGCGCGGGAATTCGGGCGCCGTGGCTGCCACGTGATCGTCAATTACCTGAGCAACAGCGAAGCGGCCGCGGGAGTGGTCGAGGACATCGAGTCCACCGGCGGCACCGCGCAGGCCGTACCCGCCGACGTCTGTGACGCCGGACAGGTCGACGCCCTGGTCGACGGCGTGCTTGCCGAGCACGGCCGGATCGATGTCCTGGTGTGCAATGCCAACACCGCCGCGCCGCCGTACGTACCGTTCGCCTCGCTGCCCTGGGACGCCTTCGCCGCCAAGCTCACCGGGGAGCTGTCCGGCGTATATTTCCTGACGCAGCGTGTGCTGGCGGCCATGCAGCAGCAGCGCACGGGGCGGATCATCTTCGTATCGAGCACCGCCGCCGATGTGATCACCGGGAGCATCGCCCATTCCACCGCCACCGCCGCGCTCAACGTGTTCAGCCAGCAGGTGTCCGCCGAGGCCGCCCGGTACGGAGTCGCGGTGAACACCGTCGCATCGGGTGCGGCCAACACTGATGCGACGTCCTTCTTCCCCGAGGTCATCCGGCAGTACTTCGGTGAGCGCTCCGTGCACGGCAGGCTGCCCGAAGCCGCCGATCTGGGGCGCCTGATCGCCTTGGTGGGCGACGAGGGGTTCGCCGTGGCCACGGGGCAGGTGATCCGGGCCGACGACGGCTTCAATCTGCTCACCCAGCAGCTCGACGGGCCCGCAGCCCGTTTCGGCGGTTCCGCTGACCAGGGGGAATGACGCGGTCGCCGTGCATCTGCCGGTCGTGCGGCCGGTACGGCGCGCGGGCGGCACGGCGGCAAGGCCCGGGATCTCAAGCCCCGTCAGCGCACCCGCCCCCGCGCCTTCAGTGGTACCGCGGGGAGTTCGGGTGCGGGCAGTCGCGCGCCGTCGTAGCCGTGGACGGTGCCGAAGCGGGAGCCCGTCATCCAGTCGGTGCGGGCCTCTTCGATGTCCTGCTGGGTGCGGCCGATGAAGTTCCACCACATGAGCAGCTTCTCCTCGAAGGGCTCGCCGCCGAGGAGGAGCAGGCTGCTGTCGGACGAGGCCCGCAGGGGCAGTTCGCTGCGGCCGCAGCCGAGGTAGAGGAGGGCGCCGGGGGCGAGGCGGACGCCGTCGATGTCGGATTCGCCGGAGATGGTCAGCGCCGCGTACTCGAAGTCCGGGTCGAGGGGCAGCCGGGTGTCGGCGCCGGCCGCGAGGGTGAGGTCGGCGCCGACGAGCGGGGAGTACGTGGTGCCGGGCGAGGTGGCGCCGGCCAGTTCGCCGAGGATGACGGTGGCGGTCAGGCCGCCGCCGGTGATCACCGGCAGGTCGGTGTGGTGCTCGAACGCCGGGGCCGCGTTGCGGTGTTCGCCGGGGAGCGCGACCCACAGCTGGGCGCCGTGCAGCAGGGGTCCGTGGCCGTACGGGGATTCCTCGGAGTGGGCGATGGCCGGGCCGGAGGTCATCAGGCCCAGCTCGCGCGGGCGTACGGCCTGCAGGCTGCCGAGGCTGTCACGGTGCAACACCTCGCCCTCGCGCAGCCAGCTGACCGTCTGGAGGCCCATGTGCGGGTGCGGCGGCACCTGCATCCCGGGCTCGTCGGCGATGTCGTCGGGACCGTAGTGGTCCACGAAGCACCAGGCGCCGACCATCCGCCGGCCGAGGTTGGGCAGCAGCCTCCGGACGACCGTGCTCTCGCCGAGTGGCACCTGCTTGCCGGGCTGGACGTCGCGGACCGGGCCCGTACGGCCGTTCCCCCCGCACAGGTTGGCCGCGGGCTTGAGATCGAGGTTGCTCATACCGTCACGATATGCGCGGTCAGGCGTACAGCTCGCGCAGGCGTACGGACAGGCATGTCACGCAGCCCTCCAGCTTCTCGAACTCGCCGATGTCCACCACAACCGGCTCGTATCCCAGGTCGGCGAAGAGTTCCGCGCTCCTGGGCGCGTCGGCCGCCATCAGCAGCTTTCCGCCGCCGAGCAGGACGACGTGGGCGCCTGACGCCTCCGGGACGGGCAGGAAGCGCGGGAAGACGGCCGGGTCGTCGACCAGCGGCGGATGGCCGATGACCGTGCCGTCGGGCAGGGCGGTCACCGCTGACTTCAGGTGCAGCACCTTGCTGACCGGTACGGCGACCACGCGGGCGCCCAACGGCTCGAAGGCGGCGCGGAGCTGGCGTACGCCTTCGGCGTTGGTCCGGCCGCCGCGGCCGACGTGGACGGTGTCGCCGATCTTCAGCACGTCGCCGCCGTCGAGGGTGCCGGGCGCGCGGATCTCGCCTACGGAGCAGCCCAGCGCCTGCACGGCCGCCCGCGCCGCGTGGATTTCGGGCCTGCGGGACTCCGCGCCGGGGCGGGCCAGCAGCGCGACGTTGCGGAAGACGACCATGGTGTCCTCGACGAACACCGAGTCCGGGCAGTCGTCGGCGGCCGGCACCTCGGTGACCTGCCAGCCGTGGTCGCTCAGCGTCCGGACGTAGGTCTCCCACTGGCGCAGCGCCGACGCCGCGTCCACCGGCTTGCGGTCGATGTGGGTGACGAGCCCTTCGGCGAGGCGGGGGCCCGGGCGGCGGACGAGGGCGTGCCGGCTGGGCATACGGGGTTCTCCTGGGGCACTGGGTGCGGGCGGGGTGTCAGTCGTCCGTTTCGTAGGCCGCGCGCAGGGCGTCCTGGACGGCGGCGAGGGCGGCCTGCCGGTCCAGGCCCAGACGATGGGCCCGCCGGGCGTATGCGGCGGCGGCCGCGGCGGCTTCCTTGTCGGCGGCTTCGCCCGCGGCCGCGATGAAGCTGCCGTTGCGGCCGCGGGTCTCGATCACGCCGTCGGATTCCAGGGCCCGGTAGGACTTGGCGACGGTGTTGGCGGCCAGGCCCAGCTCGTCGGCGAGGCCGCGCACGGTCGGCAGCTTGTGGCCGACCGGCAGCAGGCCGGTCCTGGCCTGGTCCGCGATCTGGGCGCGTACCTGCTCGAACGGCGCGTCGGCCGCCTCCGGATCGATGATGATCTGTACGTGCTGCGGTGACACGGCGGGCGCTCCTGACGGTGGTGGTGCGCGGTTTGTGGCACCCATTGTGCGCCAGGAGCGGCCGCCGTGCCGATACCGGGGACGCCGGGAAACCGGCACGCCCGGGGGCGGCCCGCGCCCCTTGGAGGAGGCCGCCCGACGGGAGCCCGGGGTTCCCGGGCCCCGGCTCACAGGTCCAGGGACGTCCCCGTGGTGCGCAGCCAGGCGTCGAGACCCAGGATCAGTTCGGCGCCGGGGCGGATGTCGCTCGTCGCGCCGTCCGCGGTGGCCTGTGCGGCGGCGGCGCCGTCCAGCAGCGGCTGCACGGGGGCGTTCCGGTCGGCCGCCAGTTCCTTCAGTTCGGCGCGCAGGGCCTCGTTGTAGCGCGGGTCCTGGGTGCTGGGGTAGGGGCTCTTGACCCGGTCGGCCACCAGGTCGGGCAGCACGTCGCGGGTGGCGGCGCGCAGCAGCGACTTCTCGCGGCCGTCGAACGTCTTCATCGACCACGGGGTGTTGAAGACGTAGTCGACGAGGCGGTGGTCGCAGAACGGGACGCGGACCTCCAGGCCGACGGCCATGCTGGCCCGGTCCTTGCGGTCGAGGAGTACCTGCACGAAGCGGGTCAGGTGCAGATAGCTGATCTCGCGCATCCGGCGCTGGAGTCCGGTGTCGCTGTCCAGGTACGGGACTTCGGCGAGCGCCTCGCGGTAGCGGCGCTGCTCGTATCCCTTCAGGTCGAGCTTGTCGAGCAGGCCGTTGTCCAGCAGTGCCTCGCGAGTGGCGTTGCCGCCGGCGAACCGGCCCGAGACGCCGGCCGCGATCCAGGGGAAGGTGTCGGCATTGACGGCCTCGGGGTCGTGGAACCAGCGGTAGCCGCCGAACACCTCGTCGGCCGACTCGCCGGACAGCGCGACCGTCGACTGTTCGCGCACCGCCTTGAAGAGGAGGTAGAGCGAGGTGTCGCCGTCGCCGAAGCCGTTGGGCAGGTCGCGGGCGGCCAGGACGGCGGCGCGGTGGCCGGGGTCCATCAGGTCGGCGGTGTCCAGGACGATGTCGTGGTGGTCGGAGCCGACGTGCTCGGCCAGCGCGTGGGCGTACGGGCCGTCGGGGGTGCCGCGCAGGTCGTCGGCCTTGAAGTTCTCGGTGTAGCCGGTGAAGTCGACGGCGAACGAGCGGACCGGGCCGATGCCCTGGGCTGCCAGGGCGCGGGCGGACAGTGCCGTGATGGCGGACGAGTCGAGCCCGCCGGAGAGCAGCGTGCACAGCGGTACGTCGGCGATGAGCTGGCGGGCGACGATGTCGTCGAGCAGCTCGCGGATGTGCGCGACGGTGGTGTCGAGGTCGTCGGTGTGCTCCCGGGCTTCGAGCGCCCAGTAGCTCGTGGCGGACACGCCGTTGCGGTTGACGCGGACGAGGTGCCCCGGCCGCACCTCGTGCATGCCCTTGAAGACGCCGTGGCCCGGGGTCTTGGTGAAGGTGATCAGCTCGGCCAGGCCCTCGGCGTCGACGGCGGGGCGCACGGCCGGGTGGGCGTTGATCGCCTTGGGCTCGGAGCCGAAGAGCACTCCGTCGGACGTGGGGAAGTAGTAGAGCGGCTTGATGCCCATCCGGTCGCGTACGAGGAGGAGTTCCTCGGTCCGCGGATCCCACAGGGCGAAGGCGTACATGCCGTTCAGGCGCGCGGCGAACGCCTCGCCCCATTCCAGGTAGGCGTGCAGCACGACTTCGGTGTCACTGTTCGTACGGAACGCGTGCCCCAGGGTCTCCAACTCGGCCCGCAGCTCACGGTAGTTGTAGACCTCGCCGCTGTACGTGGTGACGATCAGGGTGCGGCCGTCGCGCTCGACGGACATGGGCTGCTTGCCGCCGTCGATGTCGATGACGGCGAGGCGGCGGTGGCCGAACGCGGCGTGGGTGTCGAGCCATATCCCGGCGGCGTCCGGGCCGCGGCAGGACATGGTCTCGGTCATGGCATCGAGGGTGGCGCGCTCGGTGGTGAGGTTACGGTCGTAGGAGATCCATCCGGTGATTCCGCACATGATCGCGGCTCCTCCTTTGTCGACGGCGGGCCGCCGCATCCCGGCTGCGGCCCGCAGTGATCACGGTACGCCCGGATAGTTGCAAGGGCCACCTATACCGGATCCGGACTGTCCGGAATGAGCCACCGCGCCTCCGCTCCCCGGGCAGCACACACGGCCCGCCCGGCTCACCGCCTCCCCCGCCACCCGGAAACAGGGAGGCACCGGGGCACGGCAGGGCGTACCGTCCGCACCCATGACACTCACCCTGCGCGACTTCCGGCCCTCCGACGCCAAGGCCGTCGCCGACCTGCGGCACGCCGTACTGCCCCACCTGATCTCCACCCCCCGAGGAATCTCCTGGCACGTCGCGAGCGCCGCTCCGGCGCAGCGGCTGCGGCTCTTCGTGGCCGTCCTGGACGGCCGGGTGGCGGGGTGCGTGATCAGCGGACTCGTCCACGACAGCAGCGTCCCCGGTCAGGCCGTCGCGACGCCCTGCGTACACCCGGGCCACCGGCGCGCGGGCATCGGCGGGGCACTGCTGAGCGCGGCCGAGGAGCATCTTGCCGCGGCCGGCGCCGAGCGGGTCTTCGCCTGGGCGAGCGACACGGCCGGTGCCCGCGCCTTCGCCGAGCGCCGCGGCTACCGCCGCACCCGCCCGGCCCGCTACCTCCGGCTCGGCCTGGCGGGCGCCGCGCTGCCGCCGCCCGGGGATCTGCCGCCCGGCGTCCGGCTGCACACCGGCGCGGACTTCGGCGCCGATCCGTACCCGCTGTTCCGCGCGGACGCCGAGGTGACGGCCGACGAACCGGGCGATGCCGCGCGCGACGCCATGGCGTACGAGGACTGGCTGCGGCACACCTGGGAGCACCCGGACAACGACCTGCAGCTCACGTCCGTGGTGACCGTCGACGGCGAGATCGCCGCCTTCAGCCTGGCCACCACCGACGGCATCGGCCGCTACTCCTCCGGCATGACCGGCACCCGGCGCGCGTTCCGCGGCCGTGGCCTGGCCCGGCTCGCCAAGACCGATTCACTGCGCCGCGCCCGGGACGCCGGCTGCACCGAGGCGCTCACCGGGAACGACGCCTCCAACGCCCCGATGGCGGCGATCAACCAGAGCCTCGGCTACCGGACCTGCGCCACGGAATGGCGCTGCGTCCGCGAGCCGGCGCGCGGCTGAATCCCGCCGTCCGCATATCCGGCGACAGGGGTACGTACAGGAGTGAAGTGGGCGGCTTGCGCTCCATGCGGCGTGCATACGGGTCCGCCCCGGCTGGAAGGCATCCCAGCCGGGGCGGAACGGGTGCCGGCACGGGGCGGGCGCCGGGTGGGCGCCCGCTCCCTGGCCGGCTGTGGCGGTGTCAGCCGAGGGTGGACAGCGCCTGGTTCAGCGTCTGCGACGGGCGCATGACGGCGACCGCCTTGGCCGCGTCGGGCTGGTAGTAGCCGCCGATGTCGACGGGCGAGCCCTGGACGGCGATCAGCTCGTCGACGATGGTCCGCTCCTGCTCGCCCAGGGTCTTGGCGAGCTGCGCGAACGCCTCGGCGAGCTGCGTGTCGTCGGTCTGCTTGGCCAGCTCCTGGGCCCAGTACAGCGCCAGGTAGAAGTGGCTGCCGCGGTTGTCGATGCCGCCCAGCTTGCGGCTCGGCGACTTGTCCTCGTTGAGGAAGGTGCCGGTCGCGCGGTCCAGGGTGTCGGCGAGGACCTGGGCGCGGGCGTTGCCGGTGGTCTGCGCGAGGTGCTCGAAGCTGACGGCCAGCGCGAGGAACTCGCCCAGGCTGTCCCAGCGCAGGTAGTTCTCCTTGACCAGCTGCTGGACGTGCTTGGGCGCGGAGCCGCCGGCGCCGGTCTCGAACAGGCCGCCGCCGTTCATCAGCGGGACGACGGAGAGCATCTTGGCGCTGGTGCCCAGCTCCAGGATGGGGAACAGGTCCGTCAGGTAGTCGCGCAGGACGTTGCCGGTGACCGAGATGGTGTTCTCGCCGCGGCGGATGCGCTCCAGGGAAAACGCGGTCGCCGCCTCCGGGGTCATGATCTCGATGGTCAGACCGTCGGTGTCGTGGTCGGCGAGGTACGTCTTGACCTTGGCGATCAGCTGCGCGTCGTGGGCGCGGCCCTCGTCGAGCCAGAACACGGCCGGGTCGCCGGTCGCGCGGGCGCGGGTGACAGCGAGCTTGACCCAGTCCTGGATCGGCAGGTCCTTGGTCTGGCACATGCGGAACACGTCGCCGGCGCTGACGACCTGCTCCAGGACGACGTTGCCGGCCTGGTCGAGGGCGCGCACGGTGCCGGTGGTGGGGATCTCGAAGGTCTTGTCGTGGCTGCCGTACTCCTCGGCCTTCTGCGCCATCAGACCGACGTTGGGCACCGAGCCCATGGTCGCCGGGTCGAAGGCGCCGTTGGCGCGGCAGTCGTCGATGACGACCTGGTAGACGCCGGCGTAGCTGCTGTCGGGGATGACGGCGAGGGTGTCGGCCTCGTTGCCGTCCGGGCCCCACATGTGGCCGGAGGTGCGGATCATGGCCGGCATGGACGCGTCGACGATGACATCGCTGGGCACGTGCAGGTTGGTGATGCCGCGGTCGGAGTCGACCATCGCCAGCTCCGGGCCCTCGGCCAGCTCGGCCTCGAAGGACGCCTTGACGGCCGCACCCTCGGGCAGCTCCTCGACACCCTTGAGGATGCCACCGAGGCCGTCGTTCGGGGTCAGCCCGGCCTTGGCGAGCACGTCGCCGTACTCGGCGAAGGTCTTCGGGAAGAAGGCTCGCACGACGTGGCCGAAGATGATCGGGTCGGAGACCTTCATCATCGTGGCCTTCAGGTGCACCGAGAACAGCACGCCGTCGGACTTGGCGCGGGCCACCTGCGCGGCGAAGAACTCGCGCAGCGCCGCCACCCGCATCACCGACGCGTCGACGACCTCGCCGGCCAGCACCGGTACCGACTCGCGCAGCACGGTGGTGGAGCCGTCGTCACCGGTCAGCTCGATGCGCAGGGCACCGTCCTCGGCGATGACCGTGGACTTCTCCGTGGAACGGAAGTCGTCGACGCCCATGGTCGCGACGTTCGTCTTCGAGTCCGCGGTCCAGGCGCCCATGCGGTGCGGGTGCGCCTTGGCGTAGTTCTTGACCGACGCGGGGGCGCGGCGGTCGGAGTTGCCCTCGCGCAGGACCGGGTTGACGGCGCTGCCCTTGACCTTGTCGTAACGCGCGCGGACGTCCTTGTCCTCGTCGGTCTTCGGGTCGTCCGGGTAGTCGGGAAGCGCGTAGCCCTGCTCCTGGAGCTCGGCGACGGCCGCCTTGAGCTGGGGGATCGAGGCCGAGATGTTCGGCAGCTTGATGATGTTGGCGCCCGGCGTCTTGGCCAGCTTGCCCAGCTCGGCGAGGGCGTCGTCGATGCGCTGGTCCTCCCGGAGGCGCTCGGGGAAGCTCGCGATGATCCGGCCCGCGAGGGAGATGTCGCGGGTCTCCACAGCGACTCCGGTCATCGAGGCGTAGGCCTCGATGACCGGCAGGAACGAGTAGGTCGCCAGGGCCGGCGCCTCGTCGGTGTGGGTATAGATGATGGTCGAGTCAGTCACCGGGTGCTCCGCTCCACGTCTGCAACATTGCTTGACGTCAAGATATCTCGTGACCGGCCCTCGTTCGACAGGGCCCTGCCCCCAGCGGCACCGCAGTCAGGTCACCGAGGCCCGCCGCCGCGGGCGGAACCTGTGCCCCCGCTTAGAGCCGCCTTAACGGCGCCATAAGGATCCGCCCGAGCGCTCGTTCCGCCCCGGATTCGCTGGTGGGCGTGGTTAGCGTGCTGCTCGCAGGGCGGGCACGGACCTCGGCGGTGTGCTCCCGGACCGGCCGGGCCGCTCGCATCCCGACCCCCCACCGCGCCCGCCTTGCACCAGACACCAGGCACACCTGAACCTCAAGGAGACCTGCACGATGACCGCTCGTCGCAAGGCCACCGGGATCGCGCTGACCGGCCTCGCCCCGCTCGCCCTCACCGTCCTGTCGGCGGCGCCTGCGGCCGCGCACGGATCGATGGCGGACCCGGTCAGCCGGGTCTCGGCCTGTTTCGCCGAAGGCCCGGAGAGCCCGCGGTCCGCCGCCTGCAAGGCCGCCGTCCAGGCCGGTGGCGCCCAGGCGTTCTACGACTGGAACGAGGTCAACATCCCCGACGCGGGCGGCCGCTCGAAGGAGATCATCCCGGACGGGAGACTGTGCAGCGCGGGGCGTGACAAGTACAAGGGGCTGGATCTGCCGCGCGCCGACTGGCCCGCGTCCCCGCTCACGGCCGGCCCCCACACCTTCCGCTACAAGGCCACCGCCCCGCACAAGGGCACCTTCCAGCTCTACCTCACCAAGCGGGGCTACGACCCGGCGAAGCCGCTGACCTGGTCGGACCTGGAGTCCACGCCGTTCGCCGAGGCCACGAACCCGGAGCTGAGGAACGGCGACTACGTCTTCGACGGCAAGGTGCCGGCCAGGAAGGGCCGCCAGCTCGTCTTCAGCATCTGGCAGCGCTCGGACAGCCCCGAGGCGTTCTACAGCTGCTCGGACGTCGTGTTCGGCAAGGACGCCGCGGGCCGGGCGGGTGGCGCGGCGGCCGGGGCCCAGGCGCCCACCGACACCCAGATCGCCGCCGGCACCGGCCGGTCGACCGTCGACCATCACGGCCACGGCGGCACGGGCGGCACCGGCACCGGCACCGGCACCGGGCACGAACACCCCGCCGGCGCCCACAAGATGACGCACGACGACGGCGCGGACAACGGCGCGGCCCCGGCCGCGGACGGCAACGCTGCGCGGACCGACGGCGGCGGCGCGCGGCCGTCGGACGGGCAGCGGCTGGCCGAGACCGGTGGCGACACCACGGCCGCGCCGCTCGCGATCGGCGGCACCGCGGTGCTCGCCGCGGGCGCCGCGTTCCTGTTCACCGCCAACCACCGCAGGGCGGTCCGCCGCCGCGGCTGACGCGCCGCGGCCCACAGGCCCCGGGCTGCGGCCCGGTCCGCCGGGCGCCGACTGCGCCGGTCCCGGCAGCGTGCCCGCCGCCCCGTGCCGGGGGCGGCCGGCCACGTC
>NZ_JAJCXB010000102.1 GCF_020564935.1 Streptomyces pinistramenti | reverse complement strand
CCTTGACGGCCCCTACGAACACCGACCACGAACCGGCGGGAACGACCAGAGCCGCTCCCCCCGGATGCTTGGAGTCGCGTACGGGCAGCACACCCGGGAAGCCCGGCGCCACCTCGACGCAGTTCTGCGTGCCGTTGCTGTAGCTCGACTTCTGCCAACGAGCCGCACTCAGATCAACCTTGGCCATAACTCTCCGCCGCCTCCCTCAAGCGCCGAACTTGCCGCCCTTGACAGCCCCTACGAACACCGACCACGAACCGGCGGGAACGACCAGAGCCGCACCCTCCGGACGCTTGGAATCACGCACCGGCAGCACACCCGGGAAGCCCGGCGCCACCTCGACGCAGTTCTGATTGGCGTTGCTGTAGCTCGACTTCTGCCAACGAGCCGCGCTCAGATCAATCCTGTCCATAGCTCTCCGCTACCTCCCTCATAAGGCGCCGCGACGCCTGCTCATCAAGTGCTGCTTCCCAGATCTCGCGGAACGCCCGGTCGTATGCCTGCACCTCGCTCGGCTTGTCGAGGTACAGGCTGCCGGTGAAACCGTCCGCGTACACGGTCGGCGGTTCTGTCTCCGCACCGTCGCCGGTCACCGGAAACCGCAGGACGACGAACGGGCCCGTTACCAGCCCGTAGTGCGATCCCACGCTGAACGGCATGACACGGATCATGACATTCGCCCACCCCGACGCGGCAACCAGGTACTCGCACTGCTTGCGCATGACCGCCGCGCCACCGGTCGGTCGGCGCAGCGCCGCCTCGCTCAGGACAAGAGAGAACTGAGGCGGGGCAGTTGGCCGAGTGAGGAGCGTCTGCCGCTCGATGCGGAGCCTGACTCGCCGCTCGACCTCCTCGTCGTCTTCATCGGCCAAAGCCCGGATCGTGGCCCGTGTGTACTCCTCGGTCTGGAGAAGCCCAGGAACCAGATCGCTCTCATAGGTGGCCAGGCTCGACGCCGCCCCCTCCAGGCCGATGTAGACGTCGAAGCCCTCGGGTACGACATCCCCGTACGAATGCCACCACCCTTTGGCCTTCGTCTCCTTCGCCAGCCCCATCAAGGCTTCGGTGATGTCCGACGGCGCCCCGTACACCTTGCACATGGTCTCGGCGTCGTGGCTGCGCAGCGAGGTCTGGCCCGTCTCGATGCGCCACATCTTGGCCTCGGACCACTCCAGTTCCCTGGCGGCCGTGCGCACCGTCAGCCTCGCCTGCATCCGTAAGTCACGCAGATAGCGCCCGAGTTGCCGCCTCGGAACCGTCGACCCTGCTGATCGCTCCGGCATGCGCTCCCCTTCCCACACCCATTATGAAGGACTTCCGACACCCCGAATAGAAGCAGTGGCATGCCCTATTCGCAATGCGCTTAATCAATTTGAGTTATCCATTCGAATTCCCTTTGTGAAGTCTTGCAGATTTGATCGCGCCCGATGCAGTCTTGGGGAATCCGAACGATCAGCGCGGTAACACCGGGACGCTCCATGGCTTCTGACGTCGCGTCATTTGGTGTGCGACCTGCGCTCACGAGACAGGAGCCCGGCCCATGACCTCGGAGAAACCACGCAGGGCCGCACACCGCATCCCGGAATCCGACGGGGTGCTCGACGACCTTCGGAAAGCCCTTCACGACGCCGGTGTGACCTTGCCGTCGCTCCGGCTGCACCACTCGACGTGGAGCAGCGGCGATCCGCAGGCGCCGGGCCTGATCGAGCTGGGCGGCTGCCCACTCGACACCGCTCGGCGGCTCACGGCAGCGCTCCGGAGGGACACCGCATGAGCTACCGCACCGGCATCTACGTCATCGACCGCCGGACCGGCAGGCTCGGCCGCGTCATGGGCTGCGAGGGCACGTACCTCCAACTCCGGCCGCCCGGTGGGGGAATCGAATGGGACTGCCCACCCGGTGACGCACGGCTGTCCACCGCGCGGGAGCGGCGTGCGGCCGGCATCCGCGCGGACGAGGCGGAGCCGCAGGTGCCGGCCTCGTGATCCGTCCCGTCCCCGGCCCCGCGTTCCTCGGCGGGTGTGCCGTGTCGACCTGGCTCGACACCGCGTCCCCCGCCGATCCCGTGGGAGCCCTGCTGATCGGACACGTCCCCCTGCGGCGCCGGGGAGAGAGCCCGGCGGCCGTCGAGACCGCACTCCTCGGCATGGCGGATGCCATGGCGCTCCGGCCGGCCGCCGAGCCGCTCACCGGGATCGGCGCCCGTCTCCTGGTGCACGGTGCCGTGACGGCGCTCGACTACGGGCATCCGGTGCATGCCCTGCGGCTGCCGTCGCCGGGGCCCATCTGGCGGGACCATGTCGTCCGGGGCGGGCCGGTGTGCGTCACGGTCGGGCTCGATCCGCTGCCGCCCGGTGCCGGTCCTGACGCCGTCGACGCGTACCTCCACCGGACCGTCGCCACGGGCCGCGCCTACCGGGGCACGACCGCGCTCCGGCTGCACCCGGGTGCGGCACCGCTCTCGCCACCGGCCCGAGGGGCTGACCTGGACGACGTCTCGCCCGCACCTGTGTCGTGTGAAGGATGCGGCACGGGCCACGGCGTCGCCGAGACCTATCTTCACGCCAACTCCGGGCCGGGCTGGGAGTTTCCGCTGTGCGGTCCCTGTGCCGCCAGCCCGCCTGCTGACGTGCTGCGCGGCCTACAGGAGCACGTCGAGTGGGGCACCGGGGCACGCGGAGAGACGTAACAGGGGGACCGGGGCCCCTACCCCCGCCACCCCTCCGCCCGGCTCAGGAAGCGCGGCCTGGCCTGCTCGCCGCCGGCCTCGACCGTCTCCGTGCTCTCCTCCGCCATGGCCGTGTTGAGCCGGCCGAGCACCGACTCGACGCCCTGCCCCTCGCGGGCCAGCAGCCGCACCAGGTGGCGTGCCAGGCCGGTGACGGACATCGCCTCGGGGTCCTTGCCCTGGACGTCGCCCAGGAGGAAGCCCCAACGGCGGGCGCCCATCGGGAAGATGTCGTAGAAGTCGCCGCCGACGGTCTGGCCCTGGCCGTGCGGCTCGAAGACGACGGCGGTGCCGACGCGGGGGATGCCGGCGAGCGTGGTGGGCAGCCGGCGGCGTGGCCGCGGTGCGGGGCGGTCGGGGAAGAGCCTGGGGTGGGGGCGGGGGCCGCTGCCCGTACGGGGGCCGGGGCGTCGTCCCGTACGGGGGCCGGGGCGGCCACTCCCCTGGCTGCTGCGCACCAAGGTCAACGTGTTCCTCGGCCTCTACCGCAAGAACCGTCAACTGGCCGCCAGGTCCGAGCAGTTGTGCCGCCTGCTGAGCGCGCAGGGCCCCGGCCGGGAGCTCGATGCCACCCGCCTGGCCGAGCGCGTCGCCCAGCTCGCCGGGGTGGAGGTGCTGCTGCGGGACGCCGAGGGCGGCGATCCGGCCGGCCTCGCGAACCGCGTCGCCGAGGCCGGACGCGCCGTCGGCAGGCTGCTGGTCAACCGCGGCGACCGACGTCCCCCGGGGCGGCGCCGGACACCAGGGCGCTCCGGGGTCAGTCGGCTGTCCGGCGCAGTACAAGGCAGAGGAAGCCCCAGGTGTCCCGGTAGACGCGCAGCCATTCCGAGCGCCGGGCGGCGGCGGTTTCCCGCACGTACGCGCTGTCCGGATCGTCCGGGTGATCCAGGGCCCAGGACGCCAGCGACCCCCAGCAGGCCCATTCGTAGCCGTCCAGTTCACCGCGCGTGCTGACGTGCCCGTGGACGGGGGTCCAGCCGTCGGCGGCCACCCGGTCGAGCGTGGTCGCCAGGTCCGTGAAGTCACCGAGCATCTCGACGGCCTCCTGGGACGGCTCGCGCTCCCAGAAACCGTCGCCGATCAGCACCCGGCCCCCTGGAGCCAGCGACGTGCGTGCCGCCGCGAGGGTGGGGAGCAGGCCGCCGAAAGCGTGCGCGGCCCCCACGCTGAGCACCAGATCGAACAAGTGCGGGGAAGCGAAATCGGCGGCGTCCTGGTGGTGGAGCACGAGACGTTCCGCGACACCGCGGCTGCTCGCGCCCCGGCGGGCCTGCGCGAGGGCGTCACCGGAGAGGTCGACACCCTCGGCCCGCAGCCGCGGGTGCATGGCCAGCGCGCGCAGCAGCCATTCCCCGGTTCCGCAACCGAGGTCGAGGACCCGCTCGTCGCCGCGCGGCAGGCCCTTTTCCAGCAGCCGGCGTACCGAGTCGTCGTCGAGCGGGGACTTGATCGGGTGCTCGGCGTGGGCGAGTCGGGAAACCTGTTCACGATGCACCGGCGCAGCGCGAGAGGCCGCACGCATCTCCTTTTCCCCGGCCACCTGGATACGATTCCCGCCGCCGGCCACGCCGACGTATCGCGCCGAAGTCTCACGGGGGTTTCACTTGTTCGGAATTGTCAGGCCCTGCACCCATCGCTTGACCGAAGGGCTCAAGGCGGACTGGATGGCCCACCTGTGCGGCCTCTGCCTCGCCCTGCGCGCCGACCACGGCCAGTTCGCCCGGGTCGTCACGAACTACGACGGACTGATCGTGTCCGTGCTGACCGACGCCCAGTCACCCCGCGGCGAGGCCGGGCGGCGCACCGCGGGCCCTTGCCCGCTCCGTGGCCTGCGGACCGCGTCCGTGGCCAAGGGCGAGGGCGCCAGGCTCGCCGCGTCGGTCTCGCTCGTCCTCGCGTCGGCGAAGATACGGGACCACGTCGCCGACCGGAACGGACTGCTGCGGCGCCGTCCGGTGGCGGCCGCCGCGCGCAAGGTCGCCGCGGGCTGGGACCGTGCCGGGGCCCGCACCGGCGCCGGGCTCGGCTTCGACACCGCGGTCCTCGTCGACGCCGTCGACCGGCAGGTGGGCATCGAGGAACTGGCGGGCCCCGGCACGCCGTTGACGGTGATCACCGAGCCGACCGAGACGGCGACCGCGGCGGCCTTCGCGCACACCGCCGTCCTGGCGGGCCGGATGGGCAACGCCGCACCGCTCGCCGAGGCCGGCCGGCTCTTCGGGCGGCTCGCGCACCTCCTGGACGCCGTGGAGGACCGCGCGTCGGACGCCGCCGAAGGCGCCTGGAACCCGCTCACCGCCACCGGCGCCACCACCGCGCAGGCCCGCCGGCTGTGCGACGACGCGCTGCACGGCATCCGGCTCGCCCTGCGCGACGTCGAGTTCGCCGACTCCTCGCTCGCGCACGTGCTGCTGGTGCACGAACTCCGCCGCTCCGTGGACCGCGCCTTCGGCACCGCGGGCTGCGCCCACGGGAGCCACGGCGCCCCGGGCCCGCACCCGGGCCAGCGCACCAACCCTTACGGGGACGGGAACCCGTACCAGGGCGGCAACCCGTACGGCGGAGGCATCCCGCCGATGCCGCCGCCCCCGAAGAAGCCGCGCGGGCTCATCCCCGGCTGCTTCGTCGCCATCGGGCTGTGCTGCACCTGCCAGATCTGCTGCTCCGACACGTTCGACGGCCCGTGGTCGCGGCGGAAGCACGAGGGATGGTGCAGCTCCTGCGACTGCTGCAACAGTTGCGATGGTTGCGGTAGCTGCGACGGCTGCGATTGCTGTGACTGTTGCAGCTGTTGCGACTGCGGTTAGCCAGGCAGGGGCGGCCGGCTCACCGGCACAGGGCGGTGTCGAGGATGCCCCGGACGTCGGCGGGGCCCCGCGCGGTCGGCGCCCCGTCGGCGGTGACCGCCACCGTCACGGCGCGGCCCCCGTCGGTGACACCGGTACGCGTCTGGTAGCCGGGTATGTCACCGCCGTGCCCCCACATCCGGCCGCCGCAGCTCAGCGGCGTACTGACCACACCCAGCCCGTACCGGGCGCCGGGCCACAGGGCGCCGGCGGGGACGGTGGTGCGCATCTGGGCGAGCTGCACGGGCTTGAGGAGCCGGCCGCCGAGCAGGGCTGCGAAGAAGCGGTTCAGGTCGCCGGGCGTGGAGATCAGCTGCCCTGCGGCCCATCCCCAGGAGGGGTCAAGCTCCGTGATGTTCTCCAGCGGCGCACCGGGCTTCG
This sequence comes from Streptomyces pinistramenti, assembly GCF_020564935.1. Classification (GTDB taxonomy): domain Bacteria; phylum Actinomycetota; class Actinomycetes; order Streptomycetales; family Streptomycetaceae; genus Streptomyces; species Streptomyces pinistramenti. The sequence continues at coordinate 7,172 of NZ_JAJCXB010000102.1, read as the reverse complement.
CCGCGACGTAGCCCTCGGGGTGGGCGCCCCGTATGCGCTCGTCGCCGGGGCCGGGGAAGTAGGTGTGGTGCAGCCCTGCGCGCTCGATGACCCGGTGGGTGATCTCCTCCGCCAGCGGGCGTCCGGTGACCTTCTCGATGATCAGCCCGGCCAGCAGGTAATTGGTGTTGCTGTAGCTCCAGTTGGTGCCGGGAGCGAACCGCGCCTTGTGCGCCAGTGCCAGGTCGAGCAGGGTGCGCGGCTGGACGTAGGTGTGGCGGTCCTTGCCGGTGAGGTCGCTGAGGTGGTCGGCGTAGTCGGGCAGTCCGCTGGTGTGCTGGAGCAGCTGGCGCACCGTGATGCGGCGGCCGTCGATGCCCTTGCCCCGCACCAGGCCCGGCAGATACCTCTCGACCGGGGCGCCGAGCGCGACCTTGCCCTCGCCGACCAGTTGGAGGACGACCGTGGCCGTGAACGTCTTGGTGTTGCTCCCCGCGCGCACCTGCCCGTCGGCCGGCACCTTCGCCCCGGTCTTCAGGTCCGCGACCCCGGCGGTGTAGTTGCGGGCCCGCCCGTCGGCCGCGCGGGTGGCGGCCAGGGCTGCCGGGTACCGGTCCTCGTGCACCAGACGGTCCAGGCCCTGCCGCACGACCTCACCTGAGCCCTGGGGCTGCGCCGCGTACGCGGGCAGCGTGCCGGTCACGGTCAGCGCGGCGGCCAGCACGGCCACCGCCGTGATGCCCCGCCGGGGCCCGGCCGGTGAAGAGGCGCGGGCGCGCGGGTGCCGGCGAGAACGATCGGGCATGGAGAACACTCCTTGTGCAACCTGCTGGGTGCAGCGGAAATCCGGACCCGTTCAGCCTGCGTCCTCACCTCCCGTCGATCGATCCGGTCAGCGGGACCGTCCAACGTGGGGGAAACCCCCGGGTGTTGGGCGTCCTGCTCACATGATCAGAGCCAGTTCGGCATCCTCACGCAGCTTGGCCAGGGCGCGCGAGACGGCGCTCTTGACCGTGCCGACGGAGACCTCCATGACCGCGGCGGTCTGCGCCTCGCTCAGGTCCTCGTAGTAGCGCAGCACGACCATCGCCCGCTGGCGGGGCGGCAGCCGCATGATGGCCTCCCACATGGCGTCCCGCAGGCCCTGGACCTCGGCCGGGTCGGGGGCCGGCACCGGGTCGGGCTCGGGCAGCTCTTCGCAGGCGAACTCGTCGACCTTGCGCTTGCGCCACTGGGAGGTGCGGGTGTTCAGCAGCGCGCGGCGGACGTAACCGTCGAGGGCGCGGTGGTCCTCGATGCGCTCCCAGGCCACGAACGTCTTGGCGAGCGCGGTCTGCAACAGGTCTTCCGCGTCGTTCGGATTGGTGCTGAGCGACCGCGCGGCACGCAGCAGCACCGGTCCCCGGGCGCGTACGTAGGTCGAGAACGACGGGTACGCGGCTGGTGTCGCGGCGCTTGTGCACACTGGCGTGGTCATGTCTCCACGCTAGAAGCGGGAGGACCCCGGAGGGATCGGCCCCAGGTGCCGAAGCGCCCTCCGTCTGAAGTTGTACAGGTGGGGCCCGCCCTACCTCCTCAGGGCGGACGGGAGGCGGCGCTCCCCTAGGGCAACGGCCGAGGTCATGCCTCCGTTGACGCCCCTGCCGACGCCTCCGGCGGCCGTTACCACCGTGCGGAGAAAATTCACAAAAGGGGCTTTTCACACGCCACGGAGAGGCGTAGCGTAAGTATCAGCCTGCGGGGCGAGCGAGGGAGCTCGACCGGAGCGTGTTGGGGAGAAGGACGAGTTCCTTCGAGCACGTGAGGGCCGGGCTGAGAGGCCGGAAGGGTCGAAAGACCGGAAGGCGACCTCCACCACCTGATACGGACAATGCCGTCGAAGGAAGCCCACCTCGCAGGTTCTGCGCTGCCGGGCCCGCGCCTCAACCGCCGGGCCCGCCGCTCTGCCGCCGGGCCCGTACGTCAGCCGTCGGCCCCCAGGATCAGCCCCGACGTGGGCACTCCGGTTCCGGCCGTGACCAGCACCCTGGACGCGCCCGGCGCCTGATTGACGGAGCTGCCGCGCACCTGGCGCACCGCCTCCGCGATCCCGTTCATCCCGTGCAGATACGCCTCGCCGAGCTGGCCGCCGTGCGTGTTCAGCGGCAGCGTGTCCGCCGCGACGAAACCGGCCGCCTCACCGGGCGCGCAGAAGCCGAACTCCTCCAGCTGCATCAGCACGAACGGCGTGAAGTGGTCGTAGAGGATCGCCACGTCGATGTCGGCGGGCGCGAGACCTGCCGTGCGCCACAACTGACGGGCGACGGCCCCCATCTCGGGAAGTCCCGTCAGGTCCCGCGAGAAGCTCGTCATCTGCTCCTGCGCGCGGCCCGCGCCCTGCGCCGCCGCCGTGATCACCGCGGGCTTCCTGCGCAGCGTCCTGGCCCGCTCGACGGAGGTGACCACGAGCGCCTGGCCGCCGTCCGTCTCCTGGCAGCAGTCCAGCAGCCGCAGCGGTTCGACGATCCAGCGGGAGGCCGCGTGGTCGGCGAGGGTGATCGGCTTGCCGTAGAAGTACGCGGCCGGGTTGCGGGCCGCGTGCCTGCGGTCGGTGACCGCGACCTGCCCGAAGGCTTCCGGCGTGAGCCCGTACGTGTGCAGGTAGCGCCGGGCGGCCATGGCGACCCAGGAGGCGGGGGTGAGCAGGCCGAACGGCAGCATCCAGCCGAGCGCCGCGCCCTCGGCCGACGGTTCGCGCTGCTGGACGCCGGAGCCGAAGCGGCGCCCGGAACGCTCGTTGAAGGCGCGGTAGCAGACGACGACGTCGGCGAGGCCACAGGCGACGGCCAGGGCCGCCTGCTGGACGGTGGCGCAGGCCGCGCCGCCCCCGTAGTGGACGCGCGAGAAGAAGGACAGTTCGCCGATACCGGCCGCCTGGGCGACGGTGATCTCCGGGCTGGTGTCCATGGTGAAGGTGACCAGGCCGTCGACGTCGGCGGGCCGCAGGCCCGCGTCGTCGAGCGCGGCGTGCACCGCGTCCACGGCGAGTTTCAGCTCGCTGCGGCCGGAGTCCTTGGAGAACGCGGTCGCGCCGATACCGGCGATGGCGGCCCGGCCGCCGAGCGTGTCCGCACGGTGCAGGGTCATGCTCCCTCCCCTTCGTGTCCTTCGTCTGCCGGGAGGTGGCCGTCGTCGGCGGGCACGGTGACCGTGACGGTGCCGGTGACGTGGTGGCCCAGACCGTTCGCGCCGACGACACGGACCTGCGCCGTCCCGCCGTCGACCCCGGTGACCGTGCCCGTCAACACCAGGGTGTCCCCCGGGTGGTTGGGCGCGCCGAGCCGGATGGCGACCTTGCGGAGCCTGGCCCGCGGCCCGAAGTGGTCGGTGATGTAGCGGCCGACGAGACCGTTCGTGGTGAGGATGTTCATGAAGAGGTCGGGGGAGCCCTTGGCGCGGGCCGCCTCGGCGTCGTGGTGCACGTCCTGGTAGTCACGCGAGGCGACCGCCCCGGAGACGATCAGCGTGCGGGTGACGGGAATGCTCAGCGGGGGCAGTTCCTCGCCAGGCTTCATACCGCTTCCCCCTCCATGTCCTCATCGACTTCCCCTTCCCCCTTGACGTCCTCATCGGTGAGCAACCTGCCCAGCTCTTCGAGGAGTTGGGCGCCCGCGCCGAGATGCGCGCCGAGCTGCCTGCCCCACAGGAAGTGCCGGTGGACGGGGTGGTCGACGTCGGCGCCGATCCCGCCGTGCAGATGCTGGACGGCGTGCACCACGCGGGTGCCCGCGTCGGACGCCCACCAGGCGGCGGTCAGTGCGGACGCCGCGGCGTCCAGACCCGCGTCCCGGCGCCAGGCCGCCTCGTAGGCGGTGACGCGGATCGCCTCGGTGTCCATGTGCGCGTCGGCGGCGCGCAGCTGCACCCCCTGGTTGGTGGACAGCGGGCGCCCGAACTGCTCGCGGGTGGAGGTGTGTTCCACCGCACGGGCGACCGCGCCCGCGCAGACCCCCGCCTGGAGCCCGGCGAAGGCGGTGCGGGCGGCGGCGAGGACGTCGTCGTACGGGCCGGTGCCGGGCGCCCCGTCGGGCCCCAGCCGCTCGGCCGGTGCGCCGTCCAGGGTGAGCCGGCCCGCCGACCAGGGCGCGGTCGTGGCGACCGGCTCGATGCCGACACCAGGAGCGTCACCCCGCACCAGCCACAGCCGCCGCCCGGCGTCCGGCACCAGCAGCAGCCCGGCACCGCACAGCCAGGGGACGACGGGCACCGCACCGGTCAGCCGGACCGGCGCCAGGTCCGTACCGGGCGCTCCGGGGGCGCACCGCTCGGCGCGTACGGCCGGTGCGCCGCCGCCCGTGAACGCGCCGGCGGCCGTCAGCGTCCCGTCGCGCAGGGCGGGCAGCAGCCGCTCGTGCTGCGCGGGCGTGCCGTGCGCGGCGACGGCCCACAGCCCGTGGACGCAGGTCGCGGCGAACGGCACCTGGGCGGTGGCCCGCCCCTGCTCCTCCAGGAGAAGCACCAGACCGAGCAGCCCGGTGTCCTCCACCGCACCGGGCAGCCCGGCCGCGCACAGCGCCTTCCACAGGACGGTGTCGGGGCCCGTGCCGAGCCCGGCCAGCCGTTCCGGTGTGGACAGGTCGGCGAAGATCTCCGCCGCCAGGCCGCTCGCCGCGCGCTGCTCCTCCGTAGGTGTGAAGTCCATGTCAGCCCTCGCCTCCGCCCGTGGCCACGGATCCTTCGGCAGCCACCCCGGCCCGGAAGACCGGAAGCTCCAACTCCTCATCCACCCGCAGGAATTCCAGCCGCACCGGCATCCCGATCCGCACCTCGTCGTACGCCACACCGACCACGTTGCTCACCATCCGCACCCCCTCCGCCAGCTCGACCAGCGCGACCGCGTACGGCGGGTCGAAGGCCGGGAACGGCGGGTGGTGCATCACCACGTACGAGTGGACGGTGCCCGCCCCGCCCGCCTCGACCGTGTCCCACTCCTGCGCACCGCAGTCCACGCAGCCGGGCAGCCAGGGCAGTCGCAGCCGCCCGCAGCCGGTGCACCGCTGGATCAGCAGGGTGTGGGCGGCGACCCCGTCCCAGAACCCGGCGTTGTCGCGGTTGATCACGGGCCGGGGGCGGCGGGGCGGCTCGGCCCTCGGTGGGCGCCCGCCCGCGCGCGCCGGCGCGTACTTGAGGATCCGGAAGCGGTGGGTACCGGCGAGCCTGCCGCCGGCGTGCACGTCCATCCGCGTCGTCACGAAGTGCCCGGTCCCCAGCTTGGTGGTCTTGCGGTCCGACACCGACTCGATCACCGCGTCGAACGTGATCCGGTCACCGGGACGCAGCGGCCGCAGGTACTCCTGCTCGCAGTCGGTGGCGACGACGGAGGTGTAACCGGCGCCGTCGAGCAGCGCGAAGAGCGCGTCGTAGTCGGGCGACCGGTCCGTGTGGCCGGAAAGCCCGCCCATGGTCCACGCCTGGAGCATCGTCGGCGGAGCCACCGCGTCCGGGCCCCGGTACGCGGGGTGGTCGTCCCCCATCGCCTCGCACCAGTGCCTGATCATGGGCAGGTTGACGGGGTCCTTGCCGACACCTGCGGTCGCGGCGGGCCGGCCTTCGAAGCGCCGGAGCCGCGCGTACAGGTCGTCGCTGCGGGCGGCTTCGTCACGCACCCGGTCCTGACGGCCCGTCACCGGCGCCCCCTCCGCATCCCCAGCCGCATCGTCGCGACGATCTCCCGCTGCACCTCGCTCACGCCGCCCCCGAACGTATTGATCTGCGCGGCACGGTTCATCCGCTCCAGCTCGCCGTCCCCGAAGACGCCCGGTGATCCGGCACGCACCAGGGCCGCGTCGCCCACCACCTCCTGGCACATCCGGTACACCTCGACGGTGCTCTCCGTACCGGCGAACTTGACGCCGCTGGCGTCCCCCGGGCCGAGCGTCCCGGCGCCGACGTCGCCGACCAGCCGCCAGTTCAGCAGCCGGGTCGCGGCCAGCCTGGCGTGCGCCTCGGCCAGCCGGGACCGCACCCACGCCCGGTCGGCCGGCCGCTCCCCGGTCGCCGGATCCGGCGTACGGGCATGTGCCAGCGCCGCGTCGAAGGCGTCCTCGGCCTGCATCCCGATGGCGGCCAGCGCCACCCGCTCGTGGTTGAGCTGGTTGGTGATCAGCCGCCATCCGGCGTTCTCCTCGCCGACGAGATTCCCGGCGGGCACCCGGACGCTGTCGTAGTACGTCGCGGTGGTCATCAGCCCGCCGACCGTCCCGATCGGCGTCCAGGAGAAGCCGGGCGCGGTGGTCGGCACGAGGATGATCGAGATGCCCTCGTGCTTGGGCGCACCGGGATCGGTACGGCAGGCCAGCCAGATCCAGTCGGCCTGGTGGGCATTGCTGGTGAAGCTCTTGCCGCCGTCGATCAGCCACTCGCCGCCGTCCCGCACCGCGCGGGTACGCAGCGCGGCGAGGTCGGTACCGGCCTCCGGTTCGGTGTAGCCGATCGCGAAGACGGTCTCGCCGCTCAGGATGCGCGGCAGGAAGTAGCCCTTCTGCTCATCGGTGCCGTACTTCATCAGCGTCGGGCCGACCGTGTTGAGCGTGACCATCGAGACCGGCGCACCCGCACGGTACGCCTCGTCGAAGAACACGAACTGCTCGTCGGCGCCGCGCCCCTGGCCTCCGTACGCGACCGGCCAGCCCAGACCGAGCAGGCCGTCGGCACCGATCCGGCGGAGCACGGCACGCTGCTCAGCGGGGTCGTCGAGCGGCCCGTCGGGCAGCATCTCCCGGAAATAGGACCGGAGTTCGGCGCGCAACCGCTGCTGGCGCGCGGTAGGGGCGAGGTGCACGTCGGCGGCCTCTCCTTCTGGTGGCGGCGTGAGGTGCGGGGCGGGTTGCTGATGGGTGCGGGGCGGTGGGCTCGGGCGGTGGGTCCGGGGCTTGGGTGCGGGGCGTGGCACGTGGTGCTTCCGGCGGGGCGCCCGCGCCCGGCGGCCGGGCGGAGCGCCGCCCCCGCCAACCGGCTCCGGGGCACGAACGAACGCGAGGGTTTCTGACTGTCCGTCAGAAACCCTCGCGCTGTCCAGGCCGCAGCGGACACCCCGCCCGGCACGCCCTCCCCTCAAGCCCCTCCCCGAAGTGCCCCAACACCCCGGCCCCTGGAGCCCTACACCCCCTCCGCCCCCGTTACCCCCTCACCTCTCCATCGCCCCCTTGGTGCCC
>NZ_JAJCXB010000101.1 GCF_020564935.1 Streptomyces pinistramenti | reverse complement strand
GCCCCTGCCCCCTCAACTCCCCACGCCTCCAGGGAAGTTCCGCCCGCACCCGGATCCGCCGCACCTTGCTCCCTACGGACGGGACGACCACGGACACCACTGCGTTACCCATCCGTAACCTACCGACGGGTTACTTGCGGTAAGCGCCGGACTTTACTCTCCAGTCACCTCGAACCGTCGGCCGCCCCTCCTGTCGGCGGATGCCTTCGGCATGCGCCGGGACGCCTCCGGGCCTCCCCGGGTTCCCCGGACAGCGGCCGCCGGTTCGCATCACGATCTGGAGCAGAAGATGACGCCTTCCCGCACGACGCTGCGCGCCGCGATCGGCACCGTCTCCGCCGCGGTCCTCGCCACCACCGTCCTCGCCGGCGCCCCGGCCGCCTCCGGCGCCGCCGCCCACACCGACCGCACCGCGGCGGCCACCGGCTCCGCCGTGAAGTTCGTCGACATCACCGGCGACGGCGGCGTCACGCTCAAGGCCAACGTCTTCACCCCGGCCGGTGCCGACGGCACCCGGCGCTTCCCGGTCATCGTGCTGCCCACCAGCTGGGCGATGCCGCAGATCGAGTACATGGCGCAGGCGAAGAAGCTGGCCGACGCCGGGTACGTCGTCATCGGATACAACGTGCGCGGCTTCTGGCAGTCCGGCGGGAAGATCGAGACGGCAGGACCGCAGGACATCGCCGACGCCTCCAAGGTCATCGACTGGGCGCTCGCCCACACCCCCGCCGACCCGCAGAAGGTCGGCATGGGCGGGGTCTCCTACGGCGCGGGGATCAGCCTGCTGGCCTCCGCGCAGGACCGGCGGATCAAGGCGGTCGCCGCCCTCAGCGGCTGGGCCGACCTGATCGGCTCGATCTACAGCGGCCGGACCCAGCACCTCCAGGCCGGGGCGATGCTCGGCGCGGCCGGCGCCCTCACCGGCCGTCCCAGCGCCGAACTCCAGGGCGTGCTCAAGGACTTCCTCGGCTCGAACCTGGCCAAGGAGAAGGACATGATCGCCTGGGGCAGGAAGCGCTCGCCCGCCACCTACCTCGACAAGATCAACGCGAACGGCGCGGCCGTCATGCTCGGCAACGCCTGGGGCGACTCGCTCTTCCCGCCCAACCAGTACGCCGACTTCTTCGAGAAGCTCAAGGGCCCCAAGCGGCTGGAGTTCCGTCCGGGCGACCACGCCACGGCCGAGGCCACCGGCCTGTTCGGGCTGCCCAACGACACCTGGACCAGCACGAAGCGGTGGTTCGACCACTATCTCAAGGGCGCCGACAACGGCATCGACCGCGAGTCGCCGGTCCAGCTCAAGTCCCGTTCCACCGGCGCCTACGAGGGCTACCGGAGCTGGCAGGACGTACCGTCCGCGCACCGGAGTATCCCGCTCGGCGGCACCCACAGGACCGCCACCAACCTCGACTCCGGCGCCGACGGCGGGCTGATCTTCCTCTCCAGCATGCTGGACCAGTTCCTCAAGGCGCCGCCGATGGCCTCGATCCCGCTGCTGCCGCGCTCCCTGGCCGCCGTCTGGCAGTCCGACCGGTACGCGGCCCAGCAGCACATCCGCGGCACCGCGCGCCTGCACACGACCCTGACCAGCACGGCGGAGAGCGGCACCGCCATCGCCTACCTCTACGACGTCGGCCCGCTCGGCGTCGGCAAGCTCGTCACGCACGCGCCGTTCACCTTCCACGGCAAGGCCCCGAACCGGCCGTTCGGCGTGGATCTGGACCTCTTCTCGACGGCGTACGACGTCCCGGCCGGGCACCGGCTCGCCGTGGTCGTGGACACCGTCGACCCGCTCTACATCGCACACAACCCGCACGGCGCCGCACTGACCTTCTCCTCTCCGGCCGCCGACCCGTCGTACATGTCGGTACCGGTGCGCGACTAGACAGGACGGCTGACCGGCCGCAAGTCCTGCCCCACCCACGCGAGTTGTCCGGAATCCGCCTACTGAGCCCGCCTTCCGCGCCCTACCGTTGACTCTGTGACCGGATTCGTTATCTGGTCACGAAGGCGAGGGGGAGGGCGTGGAGCTGGAAGGGCGCGGCGAGCGGATTCTGCGGACGGCCGGTGAGCTGCTGGTGGCCTGGGGGTACCGGCGGGTGACGATCGAGGAGATCGCCCGTCGCGCCGGAGTCGGCAAGGGCACCGTCTACCTGCACTGGAAGACCAAGGACGCGCTGCTGCTGGCCGTCGTGCTCGACAGCAAACAGGACGCCCTGGAGCGGCAGTTGGCGCGGATGCGCGCCGATCCGCTGGAGGTGCTGCCGAGCGCGGTGATGAGCCGCTACTACTGCGACGCCCTGGAGAGCCCGGTGCTGCGCGCCGTCCACACCGACGACTCCGGCGTGCTCGGGCGCCTGGGCGACATCGCCGCCGTGGAGCTGGCGGAGCTGGTGGCGCACGGCGACCGGGCGCTGGACCGGCATCTCGGCGCGCTGCGCGCCTGCGGCCTGGTGCGCGACGACATGGCCCTCGCGGACCAGCGGTACACCCTGATCGCGATACTCGTCGGCTTCTTCATGGCCGACACCTACCTCGATAGCCGCGCCCCGGCCGTCACCGAACCCCGGGCCCGCCTGCTCGCCCATACGGTGCAGGCCGCGCTGGAGACCCCGGCAGGCCCCACCGCCACGCCCGATGGGCTGCCCGACGCCGACCGCGTACGCGAGGCGGCGGCTCGGGCAGCGCCCGGGATCATCGCCGTCTACGAGCACATCGCCCAGCTCAGCGCGGAGGAAATGCGCCGCCAGCTGCGTCCTTGACTCCCTACCCGGAGGAGAACCGACGATGTCCGCACCCACCGAACAGAGCCCGGCAACACCACCCGCCACGCTGACCGTTCACGTCGGAAAGCACCCGGACGAGCCGAACGTGATGGATCCCGCGCTGATCACCGACCCGTTCCGCGGCTACGGCGCGCTGCGCGAGCAGGGCCCGGTCGTCCGGGGCCGGTTCGTCGACGACTCACCGCTGTGGTTCGTCACCCGCTTCGACGAGGTCCGCGAGGTGCTGCGGGACCAGCGCTTCGCCAACAACCGGGAGCACTCGGAAAGCAGTGCGGGCGAGGATCCGATGACCCGGATGCTGAAGATGTTCGGCCTGCCCGAGGAACTGAACGTCTACTTCCTCGGCTCCATCCTCAACCAGGACGCCCCCGACCACTCCCGGCTCCGCCGCCTGGTGTCCCGCGCCTTCACCGCACGGAAGATCACCGACCTGCGCCCGCGGGTGACGGAGATCGCCGACGCGCTGCTGGACCGGCTCCCCGAGTACGCCGAGGACGGCGTCGTCGACCTCATCGAGCACTTCGCCTATCCGCTGCCGATCACGGTGATCTGCGAGCTGGTCGGCATCCCGGAGGAGGACCGCGCGCAGTGGCGGATCTGGGGAGCCGATCTCGTCTCGCTGGAGCCCGAGCGGCTGGCCCGGACCATGATCCCGATGATCGAGCACATCCACGAGCTGATCGGCCGCCGCCGGGCCGCGCTCACGGACGACCTGCTCAGCGAGCTGATCCGGGCGCACGACGACGACGGCGGCAGGCTCAGCGACGTCGAGATGGTCACGATGGTGCTCACGCTGGTCCTGGCCGGGCACGAAACCACCGCCCACCTGATCGGCAACGGCACCACGGCGCTGCTCACCCACCCCGACCAGCTCCGCCTGCTGCGGGACGACCCGGCGCTGCTGCCGCGCGCCGTCCACGAACTGATGCGGTGGTGCGGCCCGGTGCAGGCGACGCAACTGCGGTACGCCACCGAGGACATCGAGCTGGCCGGCGCGCCCATATCCCGCGGCGAGGCCGTCCAACTCAGCCTGGTCGCGGCCAACTTCGACCCCCGGCACTACGACGACCCCGAGCGTCTCGACATCACCCGGCACCCCGCGGGGCACGCCGAGAACCACGTCGGCTTCGGGCACGGCATGCACTACTGTCTGGGCGCCACCCTCGCGCGCCAGGAAGGCGAGGTCGCGTTCGACCGGCTGTTCTCCCGCTACCCGGGCGTCCGACTGGCGGTCGCCCCCGAGGAGCTCAGGCGCGACCCGCTGCCCGGCAGTTGGCGGCTTTCGTCGCTTCCGGTGCGGCTGTAGCGGCCGGGCCGGGCGCACCCTGCCGCGTCGCGCCCGGCGCGGCTCCGCCGGCCGTCCGGCAGGATCGGGGGCATGGGACACCCGCAGCTGCCGACCACCGAGTCCGCCGTCCGCGCGATCCGGGAGATCGCCGACGCGTACCGGCTGGAAATGACGGTCACCGACGACATCGGCGCCGACCGGACCTCCCGGCGCACCGCGGCCGGGGCGTTCGCGGTGCTCGACCCGGACGGTTCGCTGCCGCACGAGGCATACGTCGAGCTGGGCGGCAGCCCCGCCGTCAGCGTCCAGCTGTTCCCCGAGGACGACGCGAAGATCATCGTCGACGGGGTGGAGTTCCCTGACCTTCCCCGCGCCTCGGTCCCCGCGTTCCTGCGGTCCGTGTACGGCGGGACGGCCTGGGTGAAGGCGCGGTCCTTCCCGCCGGGCCAGTGGCTGATCGTGCCGCTGCCCGGCGACGAGACGTACAAGGAACTGATCCTGCGCGGGGCGCTCACGCCGTGGCTCGCGCGCGGCATCCGCTGAGAGCGGGCGGCACGGGGCGGCGACGAGGCCGGGGTCAGGCGTGCGGCGGCTTCGGGAGGCCGGGCCCGGCACCGGGCAGCAGCGTGCCCGGCTCCGCGGCGCCGACCTCCGCGGCCTCCACCTTCGGATTGCGCCGCTGCCGCCGGGAGACCCAGTGGGCGAGCCAGGACAGCAGCATGCACATCCCGATGTAGATCGGCGAGATGATCATGACGACGGGGATGAACGGCAGGTCGTAGTCGAGGTTGGACGCGATCAGCTTGCCGGCGTGCAGGAACTCCTCGTAGGTGATCAGGAAGCCGAGCGAGGTGTCCTTGAGGGCGACGACCAGCTGGCTGATGATCGTGGGCAGCATCGCGCGGACCGCCTGCGGCACCAGGACGTGCGTCATCACCTGCGTCTTGCCCATGCCCAGCGCGTACGCGGCTTCGCCCTGCCCGCGCTCGACGGAGTTCACGCCGGTACGGAAGACCTCGGCGAGCACCGAGCCGTTGTAGAGCGTCAGTCCGGTGACCAGGGCGGGCAGCGGCTCGACCTTCAGCGCCACGTACACGAAGAAGATCATGACCAGGACGGGCATCGCGCGGAAGAACTCGACCAGCACGGTGCCGGCCCAGCGGACCGCCCGGTGGTCGGAGAGCCGGGCACAGGCGAGCACCGCGCCGAGCGCCATCGAGAGGACCGCCGCGTAGCCGAACGCCTTGAGGGTGTTGCCCAGGCCGGTGAGCAGCAGCTCCTGAATTCCCTTGTAGGTGAAGGGAGTCCACTTCTGCGCGGTGAACTGTCCGGTGTCGAAGAGCAGAGAGATGATCCACCCGATCAGGGCGAGGAGGATCACGCTCGCGCCGGTGCCGTAGAGCAGGTGCCGCCGCCGGCTCCTCGGCCCGGGGAGGTCGTAGAGGGCGGTGGTCATCGGGCGACTCCCCAGCGCTTCTCCAGCACGTTGAACAGCGCGCTGATGGTCAGGGTCACGATCAGATAGCCGACGGCGATCCAGATGAAGGACCAGATGATGCTGTAGCCCAGCTCGTTGAGGGTCTTGTAGGTGCCGAGCAGTTCGACGACGCTGAAGGATCCGGCGATGGCGGAGTTCTTGGCGAGGGCGATCAGCGTGGAGCCGATGGGCGGGATGACCGAGCGGAACGCCTGCGGCAGCACCACGTCACCGAGGATCTGCGGGAAGGTCATGCCGAGGCTGCGGGCCGCCTCGCCCTGCCCGGCCGGCACGGTGTTGATGCCGGAGCGCACCGCCTCGCAGATGAACGCCGAGGTGTAGCAGCCGAGGGCGAGCACCGCGAACAGCTTGAACGGCAGCACCAGGCCGAACCGCGGCAGCCCCAGCAGCACCGCGAAGAACAGCAGCGTCAGCGGTGTGTTGCGCAGCACGGTGACCCAGACCGTGCCGAAGGCGCGGAGCGAGCCGACCGGGGCGACGCGGAAGGCCGCGATGAGGAAGCCGAGGGCGAGCGCGAGCAGCGAGGCGTAGACGGTGAGCTCGACGGTACCGAGCAGGCCCTCGCCGTAGAGGGAGAGGTTGTCGAGGAGAACGTTCATCGGTCGGTTCCTTCTCTCCTCAGCCCGCCGGGTAGCGGTCGATCGGCGGCGGCTTCGGCGCGGGAGTCCCGGACAGGCCGAGGGTCGCCTCGTACGCCTTCTTCCAGTTGCCGTTCTTCTCCTGGGCGGCCAGAGCGTCGTCGAGGGCGAGGCGCAGCGCGGTGTCCCGGCGCGGGACGCCGATGCCGTACGGCTCCCGGGAGAAGGGCTTGCCGACGACCTTCAGTTCGTCGGGGGCCTTCGCCGCGTAGCCCAGCAGGATCGCGTCGTCGGTGGTGACCACGTCGACCTGGTAGGTGAGCAGGTTGTCCACGCACACGGAGTAGGTGTCGTACCCGACCAGGTCGGCCCGGGGGAAGTCGGCCTTGATGCGCTGGTACGGCGTCGAACCGGCGGCGGAGCAGACGCGTTTGCCCGCGAGGTCCTGCGGCCCCTTGATGCCCTTCTCGTCGGAGCGCACCAGCAGCCCTTGCCCTGCCATGTAGTACGGACCGGCGAAGCCGACCTGCTTCTTGCGCTTGGGGTTGATGGTGTACGTGCCGACGTACAGGTCGATCTGGCCGTTCTGCAGCGCCGTCTCGCGGTTGGCCGATGCGATCGTCTTGAAGACGATGGTGGAGGGGGCGAAGCCCAGCGAGGCGGACATCATCTTCGCGATCTCGATGTCGAAGCCGGAGTACCGGCCGGACGAGGGGTCTCGCTCGCCGAGGTAGGGCTGGTCCTCCTTGACCCCGATGACGAGGTGTCCGCGGCGCTTCGCCTTCGTCCAAGTGGGAGAGGCGGGCAGCCGGAAGCCGGAGGCGACGGTGTAGTGCGGCAGTTGGTCGGCGCTGGGGCCCTTGGCCGGCGGGCTGCCTTCCCGGCCGCAGCCGGTGGCGGCCAGGGCGAGGACGGTGAAAAGGAGGGCCGCGAGGGGGCGGCGCAGGCGCCAGGAGTGCAGGTGCGTCATCACAGCGCCCCCGTTCAGTGCTTGAGGATCTTGGACAGGAAGTCCTTGGCGCGTTCGCTCCTCGGCGAGGTGAAGAAGTCCTCCGGCGTGCGGTCCTCGACGATCCGGCCGTCGGCCATGAAGACGACGCGGTTGGCGGCGGACCGCGCGAATCCCATCTCGTGGGTGACGACGACCATGGTCATCCCGTCGGCGGCGAGCTGCTGCATCACTTCCAGCACCTCGTTGATCATTTCCGGGTCCAGGGCAGAGGTCGGCTCGTCGAAGAGCAGCGCGAGGGGCTCCATGGCGAGCGCGCGGGCGATGGCGACGCGCTGCTGCTGGCCTCCGGAGAGCTGGGCGGGGTACTTCTCGGCCTGCGAGGCGAGTCCGACCCGCTCCAGGAGTTCGCGGGCGCGCACGGCGGCCTGGTCCTTGCTCTTCTTGCGGACCTTGACCGGCGCCAGCATGACGTTGGCCAGGACGGTCTTGTGCGCGAAGAGGTTGAAGGACTGGAAGACCATGCCGACTTCGGCTCGCAACCCGGCGAGGGCGCGGCCCTCTTCGGGCAGCGGCTTCCCGTCCAGGGTGATGGTGCCGGACTCGATCGTCTCCAGGCGGTTGATGGCCCGGCACAGGGTGGACTTCCCTGACCCGGAGGGGCCGATGACCACCACCACCTCGCCGCGGCCGACGGTGAGGTCGATGTCCTGGAGGACGTGAAGTTTCCCGTAGTACTTGTTGACCCCGCGCATTTCAATCAGCGCATCACCGGCCATATGCAGACCTGCCCACTCTCATCCGTACAGCGGAGATTGTGCAACTTACCCGGACAAAACCGGCACTTCTCCGCTGACACGCACGACGGTCCTGACAAGAGTGGAGAACCCGAGGAACCGCGGACCGCAGCCCCACACAACCCGCCGCACTCAGCTCTCGGCGACCTCCGCATACACCTGGGACAGCTCCGGCGCCCCGACATCGGCCCATTCATGACCGGCCGACACCACATCGATCTCCCGGCCCGACTCCAGCCGCACCACCGGCTGACCGTCCGGCCACACCTGCCACACCGCGCCGCGCACCGTACGCACCAGGACCGTACCGAGATACAGGCCCGCGTCGTTGCCGAGCCAGGGCAGCACCTCCGGATCGTCCCGCCACACCGGCTGCAACTGGTCCAACGCCTCCAACGACCGTACGGAATCGTCGAGTTCCACACCGGCGTCCGCCGCCTGGGCCCGCAGCAGCTCGCACTCGGACAGCAGCTCGGCGACGCTGTCGGGATCGTCGCGCACCGCGTCCGTGAGCGGCACGGGACGGTCCGCCTCCGGGCGCTTGCGCCACTTGTCCAGGAAAGACATGTTCATGGTGTGCAGGGTCGCATCCACGCCCGGACCCTGGCCACAGGCGCGCGGCGCGACGAGCCCCCGTTCGACGGGTTGACACCTGCCGTTCGAGCCCCCCGGACCGCATCCGCCGGAGCCACCGCTCTGCGCGTCAACGGACGGGATCGCCGTACGCCACCCGCCCGTTGACGCCTGACGGAGCGAGCCCCCCCCCCTTTCCGCCGGACGTCAACGGCCAGGTGCGAGTGGCAGGCCCGACCCGGCGCCGGCGGCCCGTCGCTTCTCCCGCACGCCAGTGACCAGCAGCCGCAACGACACCGCAAGCCGTCGGCCTTCCCCTACGCCGGCAGGTGCACGATCGGCCCGTTCTGCAGCGCGCCGATCAGGAGGTGGGCCGGCAACTCGGCGTCCAGATCCGGGCGTTCCTCGGCGAGCAGCGCGCTGATGTGGCCGTGCCGGAACCCGTAGACCGAGTGCCGCTTGCGCGAGTCCTCCGAGGACGCGTTCTGCGACCTCGCCGTCGCGGACGCGCGACAGCTCGTCCGGGTACCCAACTCTCTCGGCGCGGGCACGGCCGGCGCGCTCCCGATAGCGGCGCCGGTGGCCCGGGGCGGGCTACGCGCCCGGCGGCGTGGATGTCGTCCTCGACGCGGCCGGCGGCGAGATTCTGCGCCGCAGCCCGGACGTACTGGCCCCGTACGGACGGCTGGTGGCGTACGGAGCCGCGAGCGGCGAGCTCGGCAGCATCCCCGTCACCGACCTGTTCGCCCTGAGAACCGTCACCGGGTTCTCCCTCATCGCCGCCCCTGCGGCCGACGCCGGACAGTCCCTGAAGGACCTGGCCGAACTCACCGAGTACGCGCCCCAGGGGCTGTTGCGCGCGGCGGTCCACACCCGGCTGCCACCGACCGAGACCAGCGAGGTCCACCAACTGCTGGAAAGCCGCGCACAGCTGGGCCGCGTACTGGTCGTCCCGTAGGACGGCCGGGCCGGCTCTCGCCCGCGTCGGTACAGCCGGGAAAGGCGGGCAGCGAGAGCCGGGCACGGTTCGCGCCGCCCGCCGCCTTGCCCCGGATGAAAAGCCCTAGATCTCCAGATCGACGACGACCGGCGCGTGGTCGGACGCGCCCTTGCCCTTGCGCTCCTCGCGGTCGACGTAGCAGTCCGAAACGGCCTTGGTGAACGGGGCGTTGCCGTAGACGAGGTCGATGCGCATGCCACGGTTCTTGGGGAAGCCCAGGGCGCGGTAGTCCCAGAACGTGAACGGGCGGTCGTACTTGAGGGCGCGGGGCAGCACATCGCTCAGGCCCGTTCCGCGCAGGTCGGCCAGCGCCTCGCGCTCGGCCGGGGTGATGTGGGTCTGGCCCTCGAACGCGGCCGGATCCCAGAGGTCCTCGTCCGCCGGCGCGACATTGAAGTCGCCGAGGACCGCGAACGGGCGGTCGCCCGCCGCGTCCTCGGCGACCGCGCTGCGCAGCGCCTGCAACCAGCTCAGCTTGTAGGCATAGTGCGCGTGCCCGACCTCGCGGCCGTTGGGGACGTACACCGACCAGACGCGGACCGGGCCGCAGGTCGCGGAGAGGGCGCGGGGCTCCTCCGCGCCGTCGTACTCCGGGCCGCCGGGCAGGCCGAGCACGACGTCCTCCAGGCCGGCCTTCGAGATCAGGGCCACGCCGTTCCAGCGGCCGTTGGCGTTGACCGCACACTCGTAGCCCAGCTCCCGGAGCTGGTCGGCGGGGAACTGTTCCAGGGCGCACTTGGTCTCCTGGATGCACAGCACGTCCGTGCCGGTGCTCTCCAGCCAGGCCAGCAGCCTCGGGAGGCGGGCGGTGATCGAGTTGACGTTCCAGGTCGCGATGCGCATGCCGGTAAACCTACAGCGAGGGACTGACAGTCGGCGGTGACGGTCAGCCCACGTCGGTGCTGCGGCCGGCGGCGAGGCGGCTGTGATCGGTGCCGGTGAGGTTGCCGATCATGCCGTCGTAGACCGGCCGCGCGTGGTCCTGGAGCAGGCTGTCGTGGATGTCGATGGCCTGCCGCGGTGCGACCTCCCGGAGGTAGTCGATGACCTCCGACATCTTGTTCCAGGGCGCGTGGACCGGCAGCAGCAACGTGTCGACCGCACGGCCCTCCGGGACGGTGAACGCGTCGCCCGGGTGGAAGACCGTGCCGTCGACGAGGAAGCCGACGTTGGTGACGCGCGGGATGTCGGGGTGGATGACGGCGTGCAGCTGGCCGTGCACCTCGACGTCGAAGCCGGCGGCGGAGAACGTGTCGCCCTCGCCGACGGTGTGCACCCGGCCGGGGAAGGCCGCGGAGAGCTGGTCGGCGACGCTGGCCAGGGTCCAGATCTCGGCGGCCGGATTGGCCTCCATGCCCGCGCGCAGCCGGTCCTCGTGGAAGTGGTCCATGTGCTCGTGGGTCACGAGAATGGCATCGGCGCCGACCGCCGCGTCCTGCTCGGTGAACAGCCCCGGGTCGATGACGAGCACCTGCCCGTCCTTCTCCAGCCGGACACAGGCGTGAGTCTTCTTCGTGAGTTCCATACCTGCCATCCTGCCGCGCGGGAGAGGGCGGGGGCCGGCTGGGGGGCTGCGGGAAACCGCATCACTACACCCGCCCACCCCCCGAAGGGGGGTGGGCGGCGGGGAAAAAACCATAGGGCCCAAGCCGACCCCGACCCCGCCCGGCCTCCTCCCCGCCCTCACCCCTCCGGCGTCGTCTCCTCGCGGATGACGCGCTGGGCGACGGTGAACGCGGCGTTCGCGGCCGGGACGCCGCAGTAGACCGCGGTGTGCAGCAGGATTTCCTTGATCTCGGACGGGGTGAGGCCGTTGCGCAGCGCGGCCCGGGTGTGCAACGCCAGGTCGTCCCGGTGGCCGCCGGCGACCAGCGCGGAGAGCGTGATGATGCTGCGGGTGCGCCGGTCGAGCCCGGGACGGGACCAGGTCTCGCCCCAGGAGTAGCGCGTGATGAAGTCCTGGAACTCACCGGAGAAGTCGTCGGTGGTCGCCTCGACCTCGTCGACGTGCGCATCGCCGAGCACCTCGCGCCGGACCTTGATGCCCCGCTCGTACGCGCTGCCGCGCACCAGCTCGGGCTGCGCGAGCCCGGACTCGATGGCGGCCGGTGCCGTCTGCGGAGGCGGCGGGGGCGCGAGTACCGGCTTGGGCGCGGCGGCTCCGATCGCCGCCTGGCCGCCCGGCCCCGGCTTGTCGTGCCAGCTGGTGGTGAAGTGCCGGATGAGGAGTTCGGTGACGGCCGCGGGCTGCTCCACGGGCGCGAGGTGCGAGGTGCCGGGCACCAGAGCCAGGCCGGCGTCCGGGATCCCGGCGACCAGGGTGCGGGCGTCGGTGGTCGGCGTGACCTGGTCCTCGGACCCGACGATGACGAGGGTCGGCGCGCCGACTCTGTTCAGGGACGATCTGACGTCGTACGCGGCCAGCGCCTCGCAGGCGGCGATGTAGCAGCCGGGGTCGGTGGTCCGCACCATCTGGACGGCCCATTCGACGATGGCCGGCTGGGCGCCCGCGAAGCCGGAGGTGAACCAGCGCTCGGGCGCGGTACGGGCGATCGGGTCCAGACCGTTCGTCCGGATGACCACGCCACGCTGACGCCAGGAATCCGCGGTGCCGTAGCGCGGCGAGGAGGAGATCAGCGCGAGCGACGTGACCCGCTGCGGGCGGGTCAGTGCCAGCTGCGTGCCGATGGCTCCGCCGATGGAACAGCCCGCGTAGCCGAACCGGTCCACGCCCAGCGAGTCGAGAGTGGCGACCACGCGGTCGGCCAGCTCAGCGACGGAGGACGCCGGGTGGGCGGGCGAGCCGCCGTGACCGGGCAGGTCGAAGCGGATGACGCGCCAGTGGCGGGTCAACTCGGGGATCTGCCGGTCCCACATGTGCCATGTGGTACCCAGTGAGGCACCCATAACCAAGACTGGAGCGTCTTCTGGCCCGTCAGAGCGGTACTGCAGGGTGTGCATCGGTATCTCACTCACGCCCGCACGCTCTCACATCTCACGATTTCTCACACGCTTGGGTCGGATCCTCGTGCAGGCCGTGCCAAGTTGTGGCGGCTTCACGGAGATCCTCCACGTCCGGTTTGATGTACCACCTCTTGGTGGTCTTCACGTTCGAGTGTCCGGCCCATCGCGCAAGGATATGGTCCGGCACACCCTTGTTGGCCAGGTATGTGAGGCACGCCGCACGAGCGTCGGAGAGGCGAACGCGACGGAGTCCGAGGGTCGCCATGAGCCGGTACACGAAACGGCGGAGCTGCTTGATCGTGAAGGGTTCTCCGGTCTCATGCACCAGGATGTAGCCGGAGAGCATGTAAGCCTCGCCCAGAGCTGTCTGCTCCTTGGCCTGGAGAGCCTTGAATGCCTTGAGAGCAGCCAGCACCGGAGCGGGCAGCGGGAGGTCCCGCTCGCCGGCCATGGATTTCGTGTCCTTCTCCACCACGTAGCGGTTGCCCATCATCGTGCGCGTGTTGGCAATGGTGATGGTGGCATTTTCCAGGTCGACATCTTCCCACCGGAGTCCGCAGACTTCAGCCGGGCGTAGGCCCATGAGGGACAGCAGGAGCGGAGCGTAAATCCTTTCTTCCTTGACGCCATGGACGAACGTCCGAACCTCCTGAACGTTCCAGGGCTTCACTTCCTGCTTGGTCTTCCGCTCTTCCTTGCGTGCCCTACGCGGAATGCTCACGTGCGCGGCCACGTTCAGGGACACCAGTCGACGCGTGACAGCTCGGTTAAGAGCTTCCTTCAGCCGGGCGAGGCTCATGTCCACGCTGGTCACTCCGAGCGGAGTACCGGCCCTTTTACCACGTACACGCCCGTACTGAAGAGACCAGTGCATCCACGCTTCTACGTCCTCTTCAGTAAGTTCCTGAAGACGGATATGGCCCAGCTTCCCCCGTACTCGGTCCAGGGTGATCCGGTAGTTGTAGATGGTGGTTTCTTCCAGGTCTTCGGCCTTCATAGCCAACCACCGGTCAAGCCACTCGTTCACGGTGATCTTGTTGAGCGGTATGAACGTGCCTTCGTGGCGACGGTTAGTGATGCGTGCGTACTCGGCCTTCGCTTCCTTCAGCGTGTCAAACGTGCGGGTCAGCTGCTTGCGCTTCTTCGTGACAGGGTCGATCCCTACATCGGCCACAAAGCGGTACCTCACTTTCCCATTCGCATTCGGGGGGAGCTTCTTTATGGGAACGGACAGGGGTGCTCACTCTCCTTCAAGGCATGGAGAATCCACATAGGCGGAGGCTCCATTACTTCTCAGCCATAGGTGCCGACTTCATCAGGGCAGCAAGTGACCGTTCTTCGCTTCCTCCTCGCGGACTACCGTGCTACCTACTGCATCCGCCGCGGCTCCACCGCCAAGCACAGCCGCGCGAACGACTTAAATGCTCCGGACGATCCCCGGTTTGGCTAACCGGGGATCGTCGGCTATGTAGCGGGGTGCAGCATGAATTGCGCTGCCGAGTGCCGGATCGAGCGCGTCAGACGGCGGGGTGACCGGAGCCGAGGCTGTACGTCGCGCTGTCGGCGGCCGAGCAGATGAGGCCGTCGTCGGTGAGGCGGCCGAGAGCGCGGGCAATTGCCGGCTCGCGGATGCCGAGGGCGCGGGCGATCTGTTGTGCCGTCAGGCCGGGGTGGACGGCGACGTGGGCGAGGACCACTCGGTCACGTCGGTAGTCCTGTTGCGACAGGCCCTCAGCGAAGAGCCCTGCTGCGCAGACGCACAGGCACAGGG
>NZ_JAJCXB010000100.1 GCF_020564935.1 Streptomyces pinistramenti | reverse complement strand
GGGTTCGGGGGTGGGGGGAGCAGCAGGCAGCCGCAAGCGGTCGGCACTCCCCAAGCAAACAACAGGCAAACTTGCAAGTTTCCCTGTCGAATGCAGCTAGGGTGGCGGCATGCCGGACAAGGAACAGGAGCGCCTGGCGCACGATCTCGGCGCGACCGTGTCACAGCTGATGCGCCACCTGCGCGCCGCGTCGCCGCAGGGCGCGCTGACGCCCACCCAGCGGGCGGTGATCGCCCGTATCGACAGCGGCGGCCCCGCCACCACCGCCGCACTGGCCCGCGCGGAACTGGTACGCCCGCAGTCCATGCGGCTGACCCTCGGCGCGCTGGAGGAGAACGGCATCCTCGCCCGCAGCCCGCATCCCACGGACGGCAGACAGGTCGTCTTCTCGCTCACCGACGAGGGTCGCCAGGTGCTCGCGGAGGTCCGCCGGGCCAAGCAGGACTGGCTCGCGGTGGCCATCTCCGACCGGCTGACCGCCGACGAGCAGCGCACCCTCGCCACCGCGACGGAGCTCATACAGCGGCTGATGCCGTCGTGAGCGAGCCCGCGCGGACCGCCGCCGCACCGGCCGCAGACCGTCCGGACGCCGCCGTTCCCGACCCCGGCCGGGCCTTCGGCGCCCGCCTGATGACGCCGCTGCTGCTCGGCTCGCTGCTCAACCCCATCAACTCGACGATGATCGCCACCTCGCTGGTGGCCATCGGCCAGGACTTCCACGTCGGCGCCGCCGACACCGCCTGGCTGATCTCCGCGATGTACGTCGCCAGCGCCGTCGGACAGCCGTCCATGGGGCGCCTCGCCGACCGCCAGGGCCCGCGCCGGGTCTTCGTCGCCGGCGTCTTCGTGGTGTGCGCCGCGGGCCTGGTCGGGGCCCTCGCGCCGACCTTCGCCGTGCTGATCGCCTCGCGGGTGCTCCTCGGCATCGGCACCTCGGCCGCCTATCCCGCGGCGATGGCGATGCTGCGCGCCGAGTCGCGGCGGACCGGACGGCCCACGCCGCGCGCGGTGCTCGGCCGGATCTCGCTCGCCGCGCTGGCCAGTGCCGCCGTCGGCCCGACGCTCGGCGGGCTGCTCGCCGCGACGACCGGCTGGCGCGGGGTATTCGCCGTGAACGTGCCGCTCGCCCTGATCGCCCTGCTCTGCGCGCTGCTGTGGCTGCCGGCCGACGACCGCCGGACGCGTGCGGACGGTGCCGCGGCGCCCGGCGGCTCCCTCGACCCGTTCGGCATCGCCCTGTTCGCCGCGACGCTGACCTGCGCGATGTTCTTCCTGCTCCGTCTCGACCAGCCGCGCTGGCCGCTGCTCGCGCCGGTGGCCGTCCTGGCCGCCGTCCTGGTGTGGTGGCAGCTGCGGCATCCGCAGCCGTTCATCGACCTGCGGATGCTCGCCCGCAACGGCGCGCTCTCGCGCACCTACCTCCGCCACGGCCTCGCCTATCTCGTCATCTACTGCGTGCTCTACGGCTTCAGCCAGTGGCTCGAAGAGGCGCACGGCGCCTCGTCCTTCCACGCCGGCCTGATCATGCTGCCGATGTCCTGTGCCGCCGCCGTCTGCTCGGTCGCGGGCGCCCGCACGAAGGGCATCCGGGGCCCGCTGACCCTGGCGGCGCTCTGCCTGACCGCGGGCAGCGCGGTCTGCCTGCTGCTGAACGGCGCCAGCCCGCTGATCGCCCTGCTGTGTGCCGGAGCCCTCTTCGGCATCCCGCAGGGCCTGGCATCGACCGGCAACACGGCCGCTGTCTACGTCCAGGCCCCGGCCGACGGCGTGGGCGCGGCCGCCGGACTCCAGCGCACCGCCCAGTACCTCGGGGCGATCCTCGCCTCCAGCCTGATCGGTGTGCGGTACGGCCACCGGGCCACCGACGCCGGACTGCACGGGATCGCCGTGATCTGCGGGGTGCTCGGCGTGCTGCTGCTCGTCCTGACCCTGACCGACCGGGGACTGCGGACCCGCGGGACGGAGCCCCTGTGACCCGTCCGGCCGCACACCGGCCCCGGCCTTCCCTACCTTCCCTTCACCCGAATCCGAGGAGACACCCATGACCGCCACCACACTCGACGCGAAGACCGCGCTGGTCCTGATCGATCTGCAGAAGGGCATCACCGGCCTGCCCTGCGTCCACCCCACCGCCGAGATCGTCGAGCGCGGCGCCCGGCTGGCCGCCGCGTTCCGTGCGCGGGACCTGCCCGTCGTGCTGGTGAACGTCACCGGCGGCGCGCCGGGCCGTACCGAGGCCGGTATGCCGGGCGGCACCCTGCCCGCCGACTGGGCCGAGCTGGTGCCCGATCTTGACCGGCAGCCCGCCGACATCCTCGTCACCAAGCAGCAGTGGGGCGCCTTCCACGGCACCGGCCTGGACCTGGAGCTGCGCCGCCGTGGGGTGACGCAGGTGGTGTTCGCCGGCATCGCCACCAGCATCGGCGTCGAGTCCAGCGCCCGTGCCGCGCACGAGCACGGCTACCACGTCACGATCGCGACCGACGCGGTGACCGACATGGACGAGGCGGCGCACCGCAACAGCCTGGAGAAGATCTTCCCGCGGCTCGGCGAGACCGACACCACCGACGCGATCGTCAAGCTCCTCGGCTGACGTCCCCCGGCGGCGGCTCCGCGCCGGGGCCGCCGCCCGCGTGTGCCGGATGGCCCGCCGGGTGCCGCTCGTGCCAGCGCACGGCGTCCTGGAGCTGTGCGGCGAGCGAGATCAGCCGCGGTTCGCTGTGCCCGGGGCCGAGCAGCTGCGCGCCCAACGGCAGGCGGTCCGCGCTGAATCCGGCGGGGACGCTCACGCCGGGCCAGCCCAGGACGTTCCACGGCCAGGCGTAGGGGCAGGCCGCGATCATGGCCTGATCGGTGCGCGGGCCGCTGAGCCGGGCGAGGGTGCCGATCCGTGGTGGCGGCGTGGCGGTGGTCGGCGTCAGCAGCACGTCGTACCTGCCGAACAGGGCGCCGATACGCCGCTGTTGGCGCCCTTCGACGGCCCGCGCCCGGCGCAGGACCGACCCGCCGAGGAGGCGTCCGAGACGTGCCGACCCGCGCGTGCGGCGGTCCAGCAGGCGCCGGTCGGGGACGCGGGCCGCCCAGGCTCCGACCCCGGCCGTGGCGCGCGGGACGAAGGCCAGGCCGATCAGCCCGTAGTCCGGTTCGGCCTCCTCCACGAAGTGGCCGAGGCCGGCGAGGGTACGGGCGAGTGCGGTGACCGCGGCGCGTACGTCCGGGTGCAGCGGGGTGGGCAGGGCGGTGAACGGCGGCTTCCAGGACAGCGCGATCCGCAGCCTGCCGGGGTCGCGTCCGGCGGCCTCGCGGGCCGCGACCGGCGGCGGCCGGTGCAGGTCGCCGGGGTGGCTGCCGCTCGCCGCGTCCAGCAGCAGGGCCGCGTCCTCGACGGTGCGGGCCAGCGGGCCGATGGCCGTGATGCCCTCGAAGGATTCTGCATCCGGCCAGGTGGAGATCCGGCCGCGCTGCGGTTTGATGCCGACGAGGTGGGACCAGGCGGCGGGGATACGCACCGAGCCCGCGCCGTCGGTGCCGAGGGCCGCGGGCACCAGACCGGCGGCGACGGCCGCGGCCGAGCCGCCCGACGAGCCGCCGGGGGTGTGGCCGAGGTGCCAGGGGTTGCGGGTGTCGCCGAAGGCGGGGCCTTCGGTGAACGGCCACTGGCCCAGTTCGCAGGCGTTGGTCTTGCCGACGACGATCGCGCCCGCCGCGCGCAGCCGCCGTACGGCTTCCGCGTCGCGGGTCTTGGGCGGAAAATCGCCCGCGCAGCCGAACGCGGTCGGCTCGCCTGCCACGTCGGTGTCGTCCTTGACGGCGACCGGGACGCCCAGCAGCGGCAGCCGTTCGCCGGCCGCGAGCCTGCGGTCGGCGTCCTCGGCCTCGTCCGCCGCGGCCTCGGCGCGTACCCGCCGGAAGGCGTTGACGGTGTGTCCGGTGGCCTCGATGCGTTCCAGGGAGCGGCGGACCAGTGCGGCGGACGACACCTCGCCCGCCGCCAGTGCCGCGGCCTGCGCGGCGAGCCCTTCCCACTGTCCGTCAGCGGCCGGGGCGGTGCGGCGGTCGCGGCTCTCGTCGATGCTCACGGTGCGGTGCCTCCCTGGGCCTGTTCGTTCGAACAGACAGTCCCAGGAGGCTATGCGCCGCTGCCGGGGCCCGGCAACGACGCGCCCCGGTGGGTCGCGCCGTTGCCGGACGGTGGCGGGAGATGTCCGTTACGAGTGCCGGACCACCATCGCCGAGCCGCCGCCGCGCCGCACCTTTTCGGCCGCCGCGAGCCAGCGGCCGCCGGGCAGCGGCTGCACGCCGGTCGCCGCGCCGATCTCCGGGTTCTGGCTGAACTTGTGTCCGATGGCTTCGAGTTGTCCACGCAGCGGGCTGTTCCACAGGCCCGGTTCGAGTTCGGTCGTCGCGGCGTTGCGCTGGCTGGCGCGCGGCGCGGCGATGGCGTCGACCAGCGGCATCCCGCGGTCCAGATAGTTGACGAGGGTCTGGAGCACGGTGGTGATGATGGTCGCGCCGCCCGGCGAGCCGAGCGCCACCACGGGCTTGCCGTGCCGCAGCACGATCGTCGGCGAGATGGACGAGCGCGGCCGCTTGCCGGGGCCCGGCAGATTCGGGTCGTGCACGCCTGGTGTGATCGGCGCGAACGAGAAGTCCGTCAGCTCGTTGTTGAGCAGGAACCCGCGGCCGGGGACGACGATGCCGCTGCCGCCGGTCTGCTCGATGGTGAGGGTGTAGGCGACGATGTTGCCCCACTTGTCGGCGACGGTGAGGTGGGTGGTGTTCTCCCCCTCGTACGTCGTCGGGGACGCCTTGCCGGCGGAGCCGCAGCGGCGGGGGTGGCGCGGGTCGCCGGGCGCGAGCGGGCTGGGGAGCACCGCGTCGTCCTTGATCAGGCACTCGCGGGCATCGGCGAACCGCTGCGAGGTGAGGCCCTTGACCGGTACGTCCTCCTGGGCCGGGTCGCCGACCCAGCGGCCGCGGTCGGCGAAGGCGATCCGGCTCGCCTCGATGTAGCGGTGCAGGTACTGCTTCTCGCTGAGCCGCGAGAGGTCGGTCTTCTCCAGGATGTTGAGGGCCTCGGCGACGCTGGTGCCGCCGGACGAGGTCGGCGCCATGCCGTAGACGTCGAGGCCGCGGTAGGAGGTGCGGGTGGGCGCCTGGCTGAGCGCCTCGTACCTGCGCAGGTCGTTCCTGGTGAGGTCGCCGGGGCGCACCGTGCGGTCGGCGCCGGGACGCACCGGGGGCTTGCGGACGGTGCGGACGATGTCCTTGCCGAGCGCGCCGTCGTAGAGCGTGCCGACGCCCTTCCTGGCCAACTCACCGTAGGTGCGGGCCAGATCGGGGTTCTTGATCGTCGAGCCGACCTCGGGCAGCTTGCCGCCGGGCAGGAACAGGTCGGCGGTGGCGGGGAAGTCGCGGAAGCGCGCTTCGTTGTCCGCGGTCTGCTGCCGGAAGGTCTTGTCGACGGTGAAGCCGTGCGCGGCGAGCTTCTGCGCGGGCCGCAGCACCTGCCCGAGCGACCGGCTGCCCCACTTGTGGAGGGCGGTGTCCCAGGTGGCGGGGGTGCCGGGGGTGCCGATGCTCAGCCCGCTGGTGACGACGTCGGCGAACGGCAGCGGCTTGCCGTTCTCCAGGAAGAGGTCCTTGCCCGCGGAGCGCGGCGCCGTCTCCCGGCCGTCGAGGGTGCGTACCGACTTCGTCTTCGCGTCGTAGTAGACGAAGTAGCCGCCGCCGCCGACGCCTGCGGAGTACGGTTCGGTGACTCCGAGGGCGGCGGCGGTGGCGACCGCGGCGTCCACGGCGTTGCCGCCCTTCTTCAGCACGGCGATGCCGGCGGCCGATGCGTCGGCGTCGACGCTGGAGACGGCGCCGCCCGAGCCGATGGCGAGGGGGGTCTTGGCCGGGGTGCCGGTGGATATGTCCTGGGCGGTGGGGTGTTGCTGCGGTGGCGCTGACTGGGCGGCGGCCGGGACCGCCACCAGGGAGCCGGCCAGCACGGCCACGGTTCCCAGGACGGTGAGGCGTCGGACATGGGACATACGGAAATTTCCTCCAAGCGCGCGGTACGCGGGTGGCCGGAGCCTACTCGTGGTGTCCGCGTGATGACAGAGGGGTGGACCGTATGGACATCTACCGGACACACAAGGCATGTGCCTGCCTTTGAGGCCACACATCCCGCCCGCGCGGTTTGTCTCGGCCATCCATGGAGCGCCGGACCCGGACAAGGCCGCCCATCCGACCCACCGCGCTCGAACACACACCCGGACAGCCGCTACGCTCCCCCGCCATGGACGACATCCTGCTCCTTCTGGCCTCAACGGCCGGCGCGCTCGTCATCGGCCTGGCGGCCGGCTGGGCCGCGCAATCGGCGGCGGCCCGCCGGAAGCTGACCCGTGAACAGAGCTTCTTCGGGCTGCCCGACGGCTCGGAGTGCGTCCTGGTCACTCACCGGGACAGCGCATCGGCCCACTGGAGCATCCCGCGCCACGACGCGCTGGCGCTGCTCGGCCTGGCCGCGGTGATCGAGAACTGCGGGGCGCATCCGGAGGTCGCCCCGCACGACACCGGGCTCCAGGGCTTCGGCGCCCGCACCGAGTTCTGCGTCGGCGACCCGACGGCACACCGCAGGCTCGCCGCCCACCTGGCCAGCCTGCTGCCGGGGGTCACGGTGCACCCGGGCGACGCGACCGGCGCAGGCCGCGGCACGTTCACCATCGGCGGCACGGCGTACCCGGTGGAGCCGGGCGCGGTCGAGTACGTCCTGCTGGCTCGGCTGACCGCGGGCGAAGGCGACCGGCCGGTGTTCCTGGCGGCGGGACAGCGCCCGGTCACCCACCGGGCCGCGGTCCGCCACCTGGTGAAGAACCGCGCGCGGCTGGCCCGCAGGCACGGCGCCGACGGACAGTTCTGCGTCCTGCTGAAGGTGGTCAACTCGCAGGCGTACGGGCCTGACGTGGTCGAGGTCGTCGCGGACGTCACCAAGGCGGCGACGGCGCCCGCCGAGCCGAAGGGGCACCGGGCGGCGGCCTGACCCGCCGGGCACCGCACATGTAGCGCCGGGCCGCCCGCCGATGGCCCGGCACGGCGGGCAGGCACCCCGGGCTTCTGCCAAGCTCGATGGCATGATCGCTGAGCTCCGCTCGACCGTGCTGCGCTGGACCGGTGCACTGCCGGTCCTCTCGGCCATCCTGCTGGCCCTGACCTGGGGCAGATCGCTGCCGGCCGCGCTGGTCGCCGTGGTGTCCTGCTTCCTGGCGGGATCGGTGCTGGCGGCCGTGCACCACGCCGAGGTGATCGCGCACCGGGTGGGCGAGCCGTTCGGCTCCCTGGTGCTCGCGGTGGCGGTGACGATCATCGAAGTGGCACTGATCGTCACCCTGATGGCCGACGGCGGCGACAACAGCAGCGCGCTGGCCAGGGACACCGTCTTCGCCGCGGTGATGATCACCTGCAACGGCATCGTCGGGCTGAGCCTGCTGGTCGGCGCGCTCAAGCGGCGGGTCGCGGTCTTCAACGCCGAGGGCACCGGCGCCGCACTGGCGACGGTCACCACCCTGGCCGGCCTGAGCCTGGTCCTGCCGCGGTTCACCACCAGCGGCTCGGAGGCGCAGTTCTCGCCCCCGCAGCTGATCTTCGCCGCGCTGGCCGCGCTGGTGCTGTACGGCATGTTCGTGACGACCCAGACCGTCCGGCACCGGGACTACTTCCTGCCGGTGACGACGTCGGGCCGGGTGGTCGACGCCGAGGACCATGCCGATCCGCCGTCGTCACGGGTCGCGCTGACCAGCCTGGTGCTGCTGGCGCTGGCCCTGATCGCGGTGGTCGGGCTGGCCAAGGCGGTGTCGCCGACCATCGAGTCGGGGGTGGCCGCCGCCGGGCTGCCGTCCTCCGTCGTCGGGATCGTGATCGCGCTGCTGGTGCTGCTGCCCGAGACCATCGCGGCGGTCCGCGCGGCCCGCCGTGACCGGGTGCAGACCAGCCTCAACCTCGGCCTCGGCTCGGCGATGGCGAGCATCGGCCTGACCATTCCCGCGGTCGCCGCCGCCTCCGTCTGGCTGCCGGGGCCGCTGGAACTGGGGCTCGGGGCGACCCATATGGTGCTGCTCGCGCTGACCGTCGTGGTGGGCACCCTGACGGTCGTCCCGGGCCGCGCCACTCCCCTCCAGGGTGGCATCCACCTGGCGCTGCTGGCCGCATACATCGTCCTCGCGGTCAGCCCCTGAGCCGCCGCACACCGGGCCGCCGCGCGCTGCGGGCCGTTCGGGTGCGGCACCGTCGCCCCGGGGCGTCAATGCCGTTCCGGCCGGTGGCCGCGTGAGAGCACAGGGATGTGCAATCCGATAACCACACAAATACGCGCCGGATGTTCCTGCGAGGCGCCGTCGTGGTGGGTGTGCTCTCCGCGAGCCGCCTGCTGCCGGCCCCTCTCGCCCACACCCCGCAACCCGCCATGGACCACAAGGGCGCGGCCGGACCCGAGCCGCACCCTGCGGCCCGCGCGCCCGGCACGGCCGTCCCCGCAAGCGCACCGGACGGCTACCGGCTGCGCCCGATCGCCGGGGAGACCGCACTGTCGGGGCCCGGCGCCGCACCGCCCCGCGCCGACGTGACGTTCACCCTGCCGACCCACACCCGTGAGATCGCGCTGACCTTCGACGACGGTCCCGACCCGCGCTACACCCCCGAAGTGCTGCGGGTGCTGCGCCGGCACGGCGCCCAGGCCACCTTCTTCGTCGTCGGCGAATGCGCCACGGAACATCCAGGACTGCTGCACGCCATCGCCGGCGAGGGGCACGTCGTCGCCAATCACACATGGACCCATCCGCAGCTCACCAAGCTCCGCCCGGCCGCGGTGCGCAGCGAACTGGGCCGCACCAGCAGCGTGATCGAGGAGACGCTGGGGGTCGCGCCGGCGCTGGCCCGCGCCCCGTACGGCGACTGGGACGCGGCCGCGCTGGGCATCTGCAACGGCCTGGGCATGTCGCCGGTCGGCTGGTCGGTCGACTCGCAGGACTGGACCCGTCCCGGATCCCGCCGGATCGCCTCCACGGTCATGGGCGAGATGCAGCCGGGGGCGATCGTGCTGTCCCACGACGGCGGCGGCAACCGCTCGCAGACCGTCAGCGCGCTGGAGTGGTACCTGCCACGCCTGCTGGACCAGGGCTACACACCGGTCCGCCTACGGCCCTGAGAAGACGCCCGGCGAGAGTGCGATGCAAGGGTCCGATGAGTGCGATACGAGAGTCCGATACGCGTGACAGTTGTCACGTATAGCCCTGATTGCCCCCACAATGGTTTACCGTTCAATTGGAAGCGGACGTCCGCTTCCCCCAGAGCCGCCCCGGCTGGATTCCCCCGTCCGGCCGGGGCTTCCCTTTGTCCCGACCCGCTCACCGCAGATGCGACGCCCCGTTCACGTCCAGGACCGTGCCCGACGTCCACACCGCGCCGGGCGAGGCCAGATAGTGCACCGCCGACGCCACCTCGTCCGGCGTCGCGACCCGGCCGAACGGGCTCTGCGCCCGCACCTCGTCCGTCAGCCGGTCGGCGACCCGCTCGGTCGCCACGAATCCCGGCGCCACCGAGGCGACCGCGATGCCGTACGGCGCCAGATGCACTGCGAGCGACTGGCCCATGGCATGCAGCCCCGCCTTGGACGCCCCGTAGGCGGGGTGGTCGGGCTCCCCGCGGAACGCGCCGCGCGAGCCGACGTTGACGATCCGTCCCTGCACCGCCCGGTCGATCATGTTCCGCGCCGCGCAGTAGCTGACGTGCGCCGCCCCCAGCAGATTCACGTCGCCGATCCGCCGCCAGGCGTCCCGCCAGTCGTCGAACGAGGTCTCGGCCAGCGGGTGCGGGCTGTTCGCGGCCGCGTTGTTGACCAGGACGTCGACGCCGCCGAGGCCGTCCACGGCGGACGCCACCACGTCCGCGGCGCCATCCGGTGAACTCACATCGCCCCGCACCAGCACGTGTCCCGTGCCCGCCAGCGCGCCGAACGCCTCCCGGGCGGCCTCCTGGCGCGAGGCGTAGTGCAGCGCGACCCGGTCGCCCTGTGCGGCGAACCGCTCGGCGACCGCCCGCCCGATGCCGCGCGACGCCCCGGTCACCAACACCGCACGGCTCATCGGGCGTTCCCCCGCCCCGTGGGCACCCGCCGGGTACGCCGCGTCGAAGGCTGCATGACCACGTCCTCACCTCGTCTCTTCCCGGCCGCCCGTGACTCCGGGCGGCCGTAAGGGATCGTAAAGGATCATCGTGGGGCGGCCACGGGCGAAGCGGGGGCGGGCGGCGGCCCGAGGTGCACGGTGCCGGATCGTGCCGGCCGCCGCCGGCCGTGGCCTCAGCCGATGAGCTTCTTCAGGTCGGCCGACACCTGTCCGACGTCCGGGAGGGCGAGGGCGGCGCGCTGCGCCCGGCGGACCCGGGTGGCGGTGGCACTGTCCGTCAGGATGTCCCGGCAGGCCGCCGCGAAGGCGTCGGGGCCGAGGTCGGCCAGCTGCCGGCCCAGGCCGAGTTCCTGCACCCGCTCGGCGTTCTGCGGCTGGTCGCCGAAGTTCGGCACCACCGCCATCGGCGTGCCCGTACGCACCGCCTCCCGGATGCTGTTGTAGCCGCCGTGCGTGACGAACAGGTCGACGCACTCCAGCAGCAGCGGCTGCGCGATCCGGTCGGTGAGGTGGACGTGCGGAGCGGGCTCGATGCCGTCGAGCAGGATGCCGCCGGTCGCCACGATCGCCGTGCAGTCCAGCTGCGACAGCCCGGCGACGGCCGCCCGCAGCATCACCGCCGGATCGGTCATGCCGTCCGGCAGCGGCGCGCCCTCGGGCAGCACGGTCTGGAGCATCGGCAGCGCGGTGCCGACGGCGGCGAACACCAGAGGCCGGTCCGCGGGCAGCCGGGTCACCCAGTCCGGGAGGCCCGCGGTGCGGTCCACGAGGGTGGTCTGGCGGTAGGACAGCACGGTGGCCGGATAGCGACTGAAGGAGTACTCGGCGGGCAGGTAGTCGAACCGGCCGTAGGGGTACAGCGAACCGGGCTCGTCCTGAACGGGCAGCCCCAGGCCCTGGCGCAGCCGGTTCATGCCGGGCAGCATGGCGGCCGGGTCGACCATGTTGACCAGGCCGGAGGGGATGGGCAGGTGCGGGATGCCGAGCTGCTCGGCGAGCAGGCAGGCGGCCACGTCCATGCCGTCACGGATGATGACATCGGGGCGCACCTCGCGCGCGACCTTCGTCAGCACCTCGTGCGAGGCGAGCGCATGGTCCCCCGTCAGCAGGCCGAGCATCTTGCGCACATGCGGGTCAAGACCGTCGTCCGCGGCGCTCTCGTCGGTGGCGGGTGCGTCGCCGGGGGCGGCGTCGGCAGGGGCGTCGGACGGCGGGATCATCGTGGGCAGG
Source organism: Streptomyces pinistramenti (assembly GCF_020564935.1). Lineage (GTDB taxonomy): Bacteria > Actinomycetota > Actinomycetes > Streptomycetales > Streptomycetaceae > Streptomyces > Streptomyces pinistramenti. The sequence continues at coordinate 3,045 of NZ_JAJCXB010000100.1, read as the reverse complement.
CAGATGTTCACGGTGACGTCGTCGTCGGCGAAGACCGGGGCGAGTTCGGCGGTCGAGGCCACCGTGACCTTATGTCCGGCCGCGGCCAGCGCGCGGGCCAGCGGGAGCAGGGCCCGGCCGTGGGACGGCGAACCGGTCGAGGTGCACAGGACACGCATGGGTTCCTCATTCTCTGGGCGATGGCCGTCCCGGCCGGGGGCCGCCATGGCCGGAAACCCCCCACTGCCGCCGGGCACGGGCGCCGCGCGGGCGTCCTGGCGTCGGCGAGCGGCGTCGCCGCAGTCCCCCTCCGCCGACCCGCACCGTGTATGACCGGTGACCTGATCACCGTAAGGAGAGCCTGGTCAGCGCGTCAACGCTCGCTGACAGCGCCCGGCGATATCGAGCCAAGAGCGACGGACCGCATCGCCTTGCGGGCGGTGGGCGGCGGGCCGCGAAGCCTGAATTGGCATTCCACATACCAATTCTATACGGTGGATTCGTGCGACTGACCAAGAGCACCGACATCGCGCTGCGCATCGCCATGCGCCTGGCCGTACTCGGCGACACCGCGGACGCGCCGACCACCCGCGAGGTGGCCGGCGCGGTCGAGGTGCCTTACACGCACGCCGCCAAGGTGGTCAGCAAGCTCCAGCACCTCGGCGCCGTCGAGGCGCGGCGCGGGCGGGGCGGCGGGCTGACCCTGACCGCCGCCGGCCGTACGGGTTCGCTCGGCCGGCTCGTGCGGCAACTGGAAGGCGTCGACGACGTGGTGGGCTGCGAGGACGATCCGCCGTGCCCACTGCGCGGCGACTGCCGCCTGCGCGGCGCCCTGCGCACGGCACAGGAGGCGTTCTTCGCCGCACTCGACCCGCTGTCGGTCGACGATCTGGTGGCGGCCCCCACCGGCCCCCTCCTGCTCAGCCTGACCTCCCACCCGCCGGACTGACCCCGGCACCCACCTCTCCTCAGCCACCACGACACACCCCTCTCCCACCCCACTCCCGCACACCCTTAAATGCGCATCTCACATACATATTTGTGCGATCGGATCCGGGTGCCCCCCAACCAAGAGTCCGGAGCCACCGATGCTGTCACCGAAGTCGGCCGATACCGTCCGCGCCACCCTCCCCGCCGTCACCGCCGCCATCGGCGACATCACCCCGCTCTTCTACGACAGGCTGTTCGCGGCCCAACCCGCCCTGCTGCGCGATCTGTTCAACCGCGCCAACCAGGCCAACGGCACCCAGCGGCAGGCGCTCGCCGGATCCATCGCCGCCTTCGCCGGGCACCTCCTGGAGCACCCGGACGACCGGCCCGACGCGCTGCTCACCCGGATCGCGCACAAGCACGCCTCCCTGGGGATACGCGAGGAGCAGTACCCCCTGGTGCACACGCACCTGTTCGCGGCCATCGCGGACGTGCTCGGCGACGCGGTGACCGACGAGGTCGCCGCGGCCTGGGACGAGGTGTACTGGCTGATGGCCCACGGACTGATCGCGGCGGAACGGCAGCTGTACACGGCGGCCGGCGCTCCGGACGGCCGGACCTGGCGCACGCACCGGGTGACCGGCCGCGTCCGGGAGACGGACGACGTCACGACGTTCCTGCTGCGCCCGCTCGACGGCGCTCCGGCGCCCGCGTCCCGGCCGGGACAGTACCTGTCCGTGCAGGTCGAACTCCCGGACGGGGCGCGCCAGATACGCCAGTACAGCCTGACCGGACAGCCGGACGGCGCGCTCCGCTTCTCCGTGAAGCGGGTGCCGGGCGGCCCGGACGGCGATCCGGCGGGCGAGGTCTCCGGCTTTCTGCACGACCACGTCCACGAAGGGGACCACCTGCGGGCGAGCGCCCCGTTCGGCGACGTGGTGCTCGACGAGGGCGAGGGGCCGCTGCTGTTCGCGACCGCGGGCATCGGCTGCACACCCGCCATCGGCATGCTCACCCATCTTGCCGCCACCGGCTCACGCCGCCGCATCATCGCCGCACACGCCGACCGCACCCCCGGAAGCCACCCCTACCGCGCCGAACTCCGGCGCCTCATCGGCACGTTGGCACACGCCGAAGCGGCGGTCTGGTACGAGCGGCCGGACGGCGCCGGCTCCCCGCACGACGACAGCACCGAAGGCCCCGCCGTCCGCTCCGGCCTGATGGACCTCACCCGCCTGCGGATTCCGGCCGGCACCGTCGCCCACCTCTGCGGCCCGGTGCCGTTCATGCGGTCCGTCCGCGCGCAGCTGCTGGCGTCCGGCGTGCGCGCGGCCGACATCCACCACGAGGTATTCGGGCCCGGCCAGGGACTGTGAGGACGGCCGGCGCCCGCCCGGAGGCCGGCAGCACGCCCGACGCGTCGGCGAACTCCACCGCGAGCAGCTCGAACCGGCGCCTGATGCGGCCGACCACCGCGGGGCCCCGGCTGTTCACCGTCCGCCCGATGGTGGCCGCCACGGCCGCGGGCCCGCGCCACCACTCGTCCGGCGTCGCACGGTGATTCCAGGACAGCGTCCGGCAGCCGGACGCCACCAGCCCCGCCGCGTCCAGCAGGCCGGTCAGGCCGCCCTCGGACCGCGGGAAGTCGTCATCGGGCGCGAGGGCGGGCAGGTGCGCCGGGCGGGTGACGCCCACACGGTCAGCGCGATCCGCCCGCCAGGACGCGTCACCCGGCACAGCTCGGCCGGCGCCTGGCGCGACCGGCCGACGTGGTTGAGCACGAAGTTGCCGACGCCCGCGTCGAACGCGGCGTCGGGTACGGGAGATGGCGCAATGCGGCGAGGCGGACGTCGGCGGCGGGGACGGCAGCGGCCGCCAGCCGGACCATGTCAGGTTCGGCGTCCATACCACTCACCCGCGCACCGCACGCCACGGCTGCGGCCGCGGCCACTCCTGTCCCGGTGCCGGCATCGAGCACCCGCACCTCCTCGCCGGCCCCGGCCGCCTCCAGCAGCGCGGGCACCGTACGAGCACAGAGCTGCCCGAAACCCGCCACGTACGCCTCACCCTGACCGGCCCAGGCCGCCCACTCCCGTCGAACCGCGTCTGCGACACCCCTGCCCCTGCCCCCGGCCC
>NZ_JAJCXB010000010.1 GCF_020564935.1 Streptomyces pinistramenti | reverse complement strand
CCTGCGATTCGTGCGGGACTTTCCTTTGACCGTTCCCGCGGTGTGGACACCACTTTTCCCGGGGCCGCTGACGTCCCGGCAACGCCTCACTCACGTCCCGCAAACACACCACACACGAACGGACAAGACCGCGCCACAGGCCGCCACCGCGTCAGCCGGCAGGTGCTGCGTCGATCGCCGAACTCTAGCTCCGTCACCGGTTGCAGGCTCGCGCGGAGGACCGGATCCGGGCCGTCCGGGTCACCGGGATTCGGAACCTTCCCCTGCACGACACCGCGCAGAATCAGATCTGGCTGGAGATCGTCCAGAGGGCGCTCGATCTGCTGGCCCGGATGCCCATGCTCGCCCTGACCGGCCAGGCGAGACTCTGGGAACCGCGTCGCTTGGGATTCCGCCTGTTCTCCGCGGCCGGCCAGCTCGTCACCACCGGCCGGCGCCGTCTCCTCCACCTTGCCCGCCACCGGCCCTGGACGTGCGAGTTCGCAGACGCTCTCGAACGGCTCGCACTCCCGCCGAACCCAGGCTGACCAGCAGTTCCCCTCTGCGAGCAGCATCACTCTTACCCGGGGCAGTGGAAACCGGCGTCCACTTGAGACGACACCCGGATCCTCGGCCTGCCCGGTCTCGGCCATCGGCAACGATTGGGCCGCCGACTCCGTCGACGGCCCATCAAGAAAGATCGAGGTCAGATAGGTGCATTGGTGACGGGTGCGCTCCCGCCGTGAGCACGGCCTGTGAGTGTGAAATGTTTCGATTCTCGCCGAAATGATTGACGCTTCCAGACGCCTCGGTAAATAGTTTCTCTTCAGGGAGACCCGAAGCGCGCAAGAGCGCTGAACGGCGCGCTACGGATCGGCGTGAAAACTCACACCGGACGGGCACCATGGGACGGGTTGTCACACAAACAGGGGGAGAAGCTTGTGACCGAGTGGATATTGGCATTCGACGCCGACTGCCGATTCTGTGAAGAAGTGGTGGATCGGGTTCGCGTGTCCGTCGACGGCACGTTGATCACCGCGGGCCTCACGGAACCCCGTATTCGCGGCCTGCGCGCGCGTGCCCTGGGGGAAGGGGCCGAGTGGGCCCCGACCCTGTTGGCGGTCAACGGCGACCAGGTGCGGGCCTGGACCGGAACCGCGCTGTCCCTCCGCCTGGCGCGGCTGTTGGGGCCGTCGGACTCGCTGCGGGTGGTGCGTGCGCTCCGCGACCTCGATGTGCTGCGGCCCCCGAGCCGCCGAGGAATCCTCAAGGCCGTGCCGGGGCTGGCCCTGGGAACGTTTCTGGTCACCGGCGGCCTGGCAGCCACACCCGCGCAGGCTGTGACCCGCGCCAAGGGCAGTAAGGCGTCGCGATGGGTGAAGGCCAACCTCGACCGACTGCCCTCCGGCTACTCCGAGTTCGTCTCCTACCCCGCGGACTATCGGCGCGCCATTTACGGCGCGCTGTCCGCTTCGGCTCGGAGTGATCTGTGGGTGGCGCACTTCGCGAACTACCGGAAGACGCATCCCGGTCTGTCGGCCGAGCAGTCCGCCGTCCTGGACGACGCGACGCGGCTGGCACCGCAGATCATCGCGGGGCGCCGGCAGGGAGCAGCCCTCGAAGGGCTGGAGACGGCGGCTGTGGCGGCGTTCGGCGAGAGCGGGGCGCGGGCGATTCTCATGACGCTGGGCCCCGCCGACACACAAAGCGCGGCGCCTCGGAGCGATCACAACATCCAGGTCCTCGACTGCAATTCCCAGTGCGCGGGGACCGGAAGCTGCGACACGGTGTGCTACGACTCACCGTATTATTGCAACTGGACCGATCGCGGCTGCGGTCCCCTGTGGCTGGGCCCGTGCAGCGGGTTTTGCACCCCCTGAAGCCAACCCTGCTCGGAGCTCGCGCCTTCCTGTGAGCGGCTGGGGTGCTTGAGGTTGGTGGCGAATGGATTACTCCTCTATCTGTACGCGGGAAATCTCTGAGGACGGGCGTCGGAGCGGTGGGCCGGAGCCCGGAGACGCTCGACAGCCGCCGGTTCATTCCTCTCGCTCTCCCCGAACACGACCCCTGCGCCAGCACATTCCTGAACGGCTCTGCCACACATCACAGAGCATCACCTGCCAGGCGGGCGGCCGTCGCGACCGTGTTGTGCAGCCGCGCACTGCGGACGAGACCACCCAGCGCACCCTGCGGTTCGCCAAGGACGGAGTCCGGGTGCGCTGGGTCGGCACGAAGCTGCGGCCATGGGGCAGTGAGGTGCTCTCTGTCCACGTCCGGCCGCCGCACGACGGCGAGCCCCGGTGGATGGTCGCCGGTCAGCTCCCTCAGGCCACACGCGGGCTCATCGATCGAGGGTGGTCGCCGCGGCGGCGGATGCGGCAGGGGGACGTGCGAGAGGGGATACGGTCGGCAGTTTCGATCCGCGCTGACCGTGCAGCTCAGTACCGCGTACAGGTAATGGTGCACCTTGCACAGCACATCACCACGTGCAGATCCGGAGCGGTGAGGGCGGGTTCGGGGTTCCCCCGTCACAGCAAGTCAGATCAAAGGGGAGGGCATGTTCCGGCGGCCACCGTCTGTGATTCCGATGGTGGCCCACAGGGCACGCGCCGACCGTTGAGTGAGACACGGCTGGATTCGGCGAGACGGAACATCGGGTCAGGCGGCTTCGGCTTCGATGATCGAGGTCAGCGCCTGGGTAGGCACGATGCGGTGGAGGCGGAATCCGGAGCGGTCCAGCAGGTCCTGGAACTCGGAGGCGGTGCGTTCGCGCCCTTGGAGTGCCATCAGCATGACGATGTCCAGGGCTGCGGCCGGCCGCGGGGTGCCGGAGTCGGGCAGGACTGCGTCGATCACCAGCAGCCGCGAACCGGGGTTCATCGCTCGGCGGATGGTGGTGAGGATGCGCCGGCAGTCCTCGTCAGGCCAGTCGTGGAGCATGTTCTTCAGCAGGTACAGCTCGCCGCCTCCGGGGGCGGCGGCGAAGACGTCTCCGCCCCGGACCTGCCAACGGCCCGAAAGGTCTGCGGTGTTGAGCAGGTGGTCGGTTACCGTCTCGGGCCGGTCGAAGAGGAGACCGTCCAGGCCGGGATGCCGGATGAGCACCTCGCGGAGCAGCCCACCGCGTCCGCCGGCGACGTCGATGACGGTGCCGGTGTCCGGGAAGGGGTAGCTGGCGGCGATTTTCTCGTTCACGCCGGAGGTGAGCGAGGACATCGCGGTGTCGAAGAGGCGGTTCTTGTCGGGGGTGGCGGTCAGGTGCTCGAAGAGGGGCAGGCCGTAGGCGGTGTCGAAGCCCGGCTTGCCGGTGCGGAGAGTGTCTTCGAGGTTCTCGGCAGAGCGGCGGAACATGTCATCGGTGAACAGCAAGGCCGCGTCCCGCTGGGAGCCGGGCACGTCGGTACGCAGAGCCTGGCCGGCGGCGGTGAGGGCGACGGTGCCGTCGGGGTGCTGGAGCGGTCGGCCAGCTCCCCCGGAGTCAGCGGGCCGTCGGCCAGAAGGTCGGGAATGCCGTGGACGACGACGGCGCGCAGCGCGCAGGCGTGGATGTGGCCGTACATGGGGGCGCACCGTGATCGACGAATGTTCGGTGGAGCGGGAGAGCGGTGCCCCGGCTGAAACTCCCCAGATTCTCCCCAGGGTTGATCGCGGAGCTTCCCGGGCCGCACGTGCCCGACGTCACACCTTCGATGTTCAGGCTGCGAGGCCGTATAACCTGGGGAAATGCTGACCGAAGTCATCGCTACCCGCTACGTCACGCCCTTGCGTGAAGGCGGATCGCTACCGGGGATCGTCGAGGCCGACGACCTCGGTACGTACGTCATGAAATTCACCGGTGCGGGGCAGGGGCGGAAGACCCTGATCGCCGAGATCATCTGCGGGGAACTGGCTCGGCGGCTGGGGCTGCGGGTGCCGGAGCTGGCGTTGATGCAGCTCGACCCGGTGATCGGCCTGGGCGAGCCGGACCAGGAGGTCCAGGAGCTGCTCAAGGCCAGCGGGGGGCTGAACCTGGGGATGGACTACCTTCCCGGGTCGCTCGGTTTCGACCCGCTCGCCTTCGAGGTCGGGGCCCGTGAGGCGGGCCGCGTGGTGTGGTTCGACGCTCTGATCAACAACGTCGACCGGTCCTGGCGCAACCCCAATCTCCTGGTCTGGCACGGGAAGCTGTGGCTGATCGACCACGGCGCCACCATGATCTGGCACCACAACTGGCCCGGCGCTGAGAAGGCGTCCGTCAAGCCCTACGACGCCACGGATCACGTCCTGGCGACCTTCGACCCCGATATCGCGATGGCCGCCGACGAGTTCGTGCCGCAGATCTCCGAGGACCTGCTGGCCGAGATCGCGGCCGACGTGCCCGACGCGTGGCTGGTCGATGAGCCCGGCTTCGGGTCCGCCGACGAGCTGCGGAGCGCGTACGTCGGCGCGCTGCTGGCCCGCGCGGCGATGATCAGCGACCACATCACGATCGGTGAACGCACTCCGGACAAGCCTTCCCGGGCGCCGGAGTGGCTGGCGGGCAAGCCGCCGCGGAGGGCAGTGAAGTGAGCGGTCTGCACAACGGGCGCGACGTGTTCGAGTACGCGCTTCTGAAGGTCGTCCCCCGGGTCGAACGCGGCGAGATGATCAATGCGGGGGTGGTCGTCTACTGCCACGCCCGGCGCTTCGTGGAGGCGCGTACGCATCTGGACGAGGCCAGGCTGCTGTGCCTGGATCCGGCCGCTGACGTCGAGGGGGTGCGGGCGGCGCTGGGTGCCGTCGAAGGCATCTGCCAGGGCGGGGAGCGCGCGGGCCAGGCGGCGCAGGACGACGCCGGGCGCCGCTTCCGCTGGCTGATCGCACCGCGCAGCACCGTCGTCCAGCCGGGCCCCGTCCACACCGGCCTCACCACCGATCCGGCCGTCGAGGCCGAGCGGCTGCTGGATCTGCTGGTGCGCTGAGGGGTGGCTGGACGGCGTCGGACCGGGGTTTCTGCGGGGCCGGTACGGCGCCGTTCAGCCGTTTTCGGCTTGCCTTCGCGCGCATCGGGCCACCTTCCGGCTTCCCGCGCAGGTGAGGTGGGCAACGACGCGGCGGTGGGCGTTGACAGCGGGTGGCCGGGCTTCTAGCGTCAGCCCTGCTGAAGCGACTAAGCGGTTGCTCACCTTCGGGGGCGGTGCGGCAGCCGCTGGTCGCGGCGTTCGAGGTTTCGAGGGTAGGGAGAACCCGCATGTCCACCACCGAGCAGCGCGTCGCCATCGTGACGGGCGCGGCCCGCGGCATCGGCGCCGCCACCGCCGTCCGCCTGGCCGCCGAAGGCCGCGCCGTCGCCGTACTCGACCTCGACGAGACGGCCTGCAAGGACACCGTCGAGACGATCACCGCGGCCGGCGGCAAGGCCATCGCCGTCGGCGCCGACGTCTCCGACGCGGCGCAGGTGGAGGCGGCGGTCGCGCGGGTGGCCGCCGAACTGGGCGCGCCGACCGTGCTCGTCAACAACGCGGGAGTGCTCCGCGACAACCTGCTGTTCAAGATGAGCGACACCGACTGGGACACGGTCATGAACGTGCACCTGCGCGGCGCGTTCCTGATGTCGCGGGCCTGCCAGAAGCACATGGTGGACGCCAAGTTCGGCCGGATCGTCAACCTGTCCTCCAGCTCCGCACTCGGCAACCGGGGGCAGGTCAACTACTCGGCGGCCAAGGCCGGTCTGCAGGGCTTCACCAAGACCCTCGCCATCGAGCTGGGCAAGTTCGGCGTCACCGCCAATGCCGTCGCCCCCGGCTTCATCGTCACCGACATGACCGCGGCGACCGCGGAGCGCGTCGGCATGGGCTTCGAGGACTTCCAGGCCGCGGCCGCCACCCAGATCCCGGTGCAGCGCGTCGGCCGGCCCGAGGACATCGCGAACGCCATCGCGTTCTTCACCGGTGAGGCGGCGGGCTTCGTCTCCGGCCAGGTCATGTACGTCGCCGGCGGCCCGCTCAACTGACCGCCCCACCCACCCAGGAGAACAGCACATGACCGAGCAGCACAGCGCGCTCCCCGCACTCTCCGGCAAGGTGGCGCTGGTCAGCGGCGCGAGCCGCGGCATCGGCTACGGCATCGCCCAGGCACTGGTGGCCCGCGGCGACCGGGTCGTGATCACCGGCCGCAACGAGGACGCACTCAAGGAGGCCGTCGAGCAGCTCGGCGCCGACCGGGTGATCGGCGTAGCGGGCAAGGCGCACGACGAGGCCCACCAGGCCGTCGCCGTGGAGCGCACGATGGAGGCGTTCGGCCGCGTCGACTATCTCGTCAACAACGCAGGTACGAACCCGGTGTTCGGCCCGATCGCGGACCTCGACCTGGCCGTCGCCCGCAAGGTGTACGAGACCAACGTCATCTCGGCGCTCGGCTTCGCGCAGCGCACCTGGCACGCCTGGCAGAAGGACAACGGCGGCGCGATCGTCAACATCGCCTCGATCGCCGGCGTCAACGCCTCGCCCTTCATCGGCGCCTACGGCATGAGCAAGGCCGCGCTGATCAACCTCTCGATGCAGCTCGCGCACGAATTCGCGCCCGCCGTCCGCGTCAACTCCATCGCGCCCGCGGTGATCAAGACCAAGTTCGCGGCGGCGCTCTACGAGAACCGTGAGGAGGAGGCGGCGGCCGGATACCCGATGGCACGGCTCGGCGTCCCCGAGGACATCGGCGGGGCCGCGGCCTTCCTGCTGTCCGACGCCGCCGGCTGGATCACCGGGCAGACGCTGGTCATCGACGGCGGCCTGTTCCTCAACGCCGGGGTCTGACAGCCGGGCGCCCGGCCTTCCTGCCGCGGGTGGGGGGGGGGGCCCCCCCGGGCCGGGTGGAGGGGAAGGTGCCGCGGGCCCCCCGCCCTCCCGGCCGGGGGGGGGGCGGCGGCCCGGGGGGGCCCCCGCCCCACCCGTTCCTGCGTTGTCAGTGGTCGCCGGTAAGTTCTGTGCACGAGAACGGAACGCACACCGGAGGTTGTTACGTGGTGACCGACATGCTGCCCGAGTCCTGGCGCGGCGCCCTCGGCGAGGAGCTGGACAAGCCCTACGTCAAGGAGCTGACCGACTTCGTGGAGCAGGAGCGGGCAGGCGGACCGGTCTACCCGCCCCGCGAGGAAGTCTTCGCGGCGCTGGAGGCGACGCCGTACGACCAGGTGAAGGTGCTCATCCTCGGCCAGGACCCGTATCACGGCGCGGGCCAGGGGCACGGCCTCTGCTTCTCCGTGCGGCCCGGCGTCAAGACCCCGCCCTCGCTGCGCAACATCTACAAGGAGATGAAGGAGGAGCTGGGCCACCCGGTGCCGGACAACGGCTACCTGATGCCGTGGGCCCAGCAGGGCGTGCTGCTGCTGAACGCCGTACTCACCGTCCGCGAAGGCGAGGCGAACTCGCACAAGGGCAAGGGCTGGGAGAAGGTCACGGACGCGGTGATCCGTGCCGTGGCGGCCCGCCCCGATCCGGCGGTCTTCGTGCTGTGGGGGAACTACGCGAAGAAGAAGCTGCCGCTGATCGACGAGGAGCGGCACGCGGTGGTCCAGGGCGCGCATCCCTCGCCGCTGTCGGCGAAGAAGTTCTTCGGCTCCCGCCCGTTCACCCAGATCAACGAAGCGGTCGCGGCCCAGGGCCACACCCCGATCGACTGGCGGATCCCCGACATCGGCTGAGCCGGGCCCGTCCCGCGGTGTCCCGCACACCGCGCGCCGTCCCGCACACCGCGCGGCGGCGCCACCCGGCGGTTAGCGTCGGGGAGCAGGAAGCGGCGGACGACGCGGGAGTGAGCGGTGACGGAGCAGCAGCGGGAGGAGGCGTCCGAGGATGCTGTGCCGACCCGGATCGGCCAGGCGATCATGCTGCACCGGGCCGGCGACAGGGAAGAGGCACGCAACCGCCTGCACGCCCTGTGGCACGAGACCGGTCCGCACGGCGACGCCTTCCACCGCTGCACCCTCGCGCACTACCTGGCCGACACCCAGGACGACCCGAAGGACGAACTCGACTGGGACCTACGGGCGTTGGAGGCCGCCGAGGGTTTCCTCCTCACCCGGCGGCCCGAAGCGGGCGAGGGCGCGCGGGACGGTGGACAGGTCGCCGACGGCCGCGGCCCGTGCCATCCCGTGATCGCCCTGCGCGCCTTCATCCCTTCGCTGCACCTCAACCTTGCGGCCGATTACGTCGCACTCGACCGCCCGGCCGACGCCCGCGCCCAGCTGCTGCGGGCGCGGGTGTGGGTCGATGCCCTGACCGACGGCGCATACCGCCGCGGCTTCAGCGCCGAGATCGACCACCTGGAGGCCCGCATCGGCGATGCCCCCGGGCGGCCGTCGTAGCTCTGCCCATTCATCCGGGGCAGCCCCGTTCCCGGGTGGCCCGGGCGGCGCCTCACCCGCCGTAGGTCAACCGGCAGATTCGGTGCGCAGGTCCGCTCTGTTTCCAGTGGCCGTACGCCCGGCCCAGCGCACACGGATCGGTGCCGGCCGGCAGCCCGCCGAGCCGCGGTGCGTGGGTGGGCGCCGGGCGGGCCGCAGCGCCGCCCCGGTCCTCCGAGCCGTTTCCGCCGGGCGCCGGCACGAACCGTCCGTGGCCCTGCGAGGTGGCCCCGCCGGGCAGGCCGTGGTGCCGCGCGCCGGGGCCGTGGGCCGGCGGCTTCCGGTGGTCCTTCGCTCCGGGGCGGTCCTGCGGCGGTTTCGGTTTCGGCGGCCCGTTCCGGTCCTCGGCCGGTGTGGGCACGCCGGTGTCGGTCGGTTCCACGGAGGGCGGGGGCGGCGCGGCATGGCGAGGACCGTCGGGAACAGGGCGGGGCGCGACGGTCATGCAGCCGGTGGTGGTCGCCAGGACCACCACCGCCAGAACAGTCATTGCGGGCAAACGGTGCACTCCGCCACTCTCGCGGCCGCATGTGCGCAGGGGAAGTCCCCGCAGGGGTGATCGGCGGGGCGGGAAGGGGACGCGGCGGGCGGGGGAGGGGGCGGGGCGCCGTCTGCCCGGGGCGGGTGCGCGCCGTTGCGTCTCGCCCCTCGGACGTCCCGGAGGTGCTGCTCTAGCCGTTCAGCATCGAGTTCAGCAGTTCCGTGCACGAGGTGTGCAGCTCCTCGCGGGTGGGTGCGGCCGCGTGGAACTGGCCCGCGGTGCAGGAGAAGAGCACGCCGTCGCACCAGGCGACCAGGCTCAGGACGTGCCGCTCGGGCTCGGCCGAACCGGCCGCCGTCAGCATCGCGGCCAGCGGCTCCCGGAACGCCCGCCCCGCCCGGTCGTGGACCGCCCGCAGTTCGGGCCGACGGGTGGCCTCCAGGGCCAGTTCGTAGCGGGCGACGAGCAGCGGGCGGTGGTGTGAAAGGTAGCGGTGCAGGGCGAGGGTGAGTGCGTCGGCGAGTGCTTGGGACGGCCGGCCGGGTGCGGTGGTGTCCGGCATCTCGTGCGGCGTGAGCACGGCGGCCTCGCGTTCCGCCAGCCGTCGTACCGCGGCCTCCAGGAGGGCGGCCCGGGTCCGTGCGAGGTTCGAGGTGGAGCCCTGGGGGAGGCCGGCGGTCTCGTCGACCGCGCGATGGGTCAGGCCGCGCATGCCGCGCTCGGCGAGCAGTGTCAGGGCCGCGTCGGCGATGAGTTCGAGGCGGGAGGTGGTGCGGGTGCTCATGGGGGCTGAGCTTAGCGGTGTTACTACGTGTGTAGTGTCGCGGTGAAGAGGTGCTGCGTGCGACGGTGCGGCCTGGACGGCATCGCGGGCCGGAGGGCAGGCCGGCCGTCCCGTAGGGGCCTGTGCCCGGCAGCCGCCCGGCCGGTGTTCGGACGAGGGCTCTAAACTTCCGGCACACGCGGCGATGCGACCCATGCGGACCGCGGTACTACCCCGGGAGAACGTGTGAAGGTCGGCTGCATCGGGCTCGGCGACATTGCTCAGAAGGCGTACCTGCCCGTACTGGGAGCGCAGCCCGGCGTGGAACTGCACCTGCAGACCCGCACCCCGGCCACCCTCCAGCGGGTAGGCGACACCCACCGGCTGCCCGGCGGGCAGCGCCACTCGGACCTGGATTCGCTGCTGGACGCGGGGCTCGACGCGGCCTTTGTGCACGCGCCGACCGCCGCCCACCCGGAGATCGTGAACCGGCTGATCGACGCCGGGGTGCCCACCTACGTCGACAAGCCGATCTCCTACGAGTACGCGGAATCCGAGCGCCTCGTCCGGCTCGCCGAGGAGCGCGGCGTCGGCCTGACCGTCGGCTTCAACCGCCGCTTCGCCCCCGGGTACGCGCAGTGCCGCGAGCACGCGCGCGAGCTGATCCTGATGCAGAAGAACCGCGTCGGCCTCCCCGAGGACCCCCGCACCCTGGTCCTCGACGACTTCATTCACGTCGTCGACACCCTTCGTTTCCTGGCCCCCGGCGAGTTCGATCACGTCGATGTGCGCGCCAGGGTCCGGGACGGGCTGATGGAGCACGTCGTCCTGACGCTCTCCGGTGACGGCTTCACCGCCATCGGCACCATGAACCGGCTCAGCGGATCGGCCGAGGAGGTCCTCGACGTCTCCGGTCAGGACACCAGGCGCCAGGTCGTCAACCTCGCCGAGGTCATCGACCACAAGGGGCAGCCGACGCTGCGGCGGCGCGGCGACTGGGTGCCGGTCGCGCGCCAGCGCGGCATCGAGCAGATCGTGCTGTCCTTCCTCGACGACGTCCGGGCCGGCGTACGGCCCTCGGCGCTGGACGCGCTGCGTACCCACGAGCTGTGCGAACGGGTCGTCACCGACGCGCTCGCCCAGGCCGGGTGACGCGGCGCAGCGCGGCGGCCGCGCCCCACAGGCCGAGCGCCGCGAGCGCTCCGAATACGGGCCAGTCGCCGAGCCGGGTGTAGGGGCTGGTGCCCTCGGCGAGCGGCAGGTCGTAGACGGCGGCCGCGCTGCGGTCGGTGCCCAGCCGCCCGCCGACCGGCTCGCCGCGCGGGCCGTACACCGCGCTGACGCCGGTGAGCGTGGCGTGCACCATCGGCCGCCAGGTTTCCGCGGCCCGCAGCGCGGCCAGTGACGCGTGCTGCGCGGGCGCCCAGCTGTCCTGGAACGTCGCGGTCGACGACTGCGCGACCAGCACCTGCGCGCCGTCGGCCGTCAGATGCCGGCTCATGTCGGGGAACGCCGTCTCGAAGCACACCAGCGGCCCGATGCGCAGCCCGTTCGCGGTGGCGACCGGCATCACCACCTGGTGGGTGCCGCGCTTGCGGTCGACGGCCGCGGCTCTGCCGACCCGGGTCGCCCAGCCCAGCAGCGGCCGGAACGGGATGGCCTCGCCGAACGGCACCAGCCGCATCTTCGAGTAGCGCTGACCGGTCGGCCCGTGCGGACCGACGAGCTCGGCGCTCTTGTAGATCCCGGCCTGTCCGGCGCGGGGCGCGTCGACGTTCACCAGCAGGTCTGCGCCCGTCTCGCGGGACAGCCCGGCCAGCCGGGCGGCCAGCCGCGGATGGTCGGCCGGATCCTGGGTGAGGCTGCTCTCGCCCCAGACGACGAGCTGCACGCCCCGGCCCGCCACGGCGCGGGTCAGCGATGCGCTGCGGGCCAGCCGCCCTTCGGGCCCGCCGTCGGGCCCCGGCTGCACGACCGCGACCCGTACCGTGCCGTCGCTGTGGGGGAGCGGGACGGCGTACCAGGCGGCGGTGCAGGCCAGCGCGCAGACCAGCAGGCCCGCGATGGCCGGCAGCCGGGCGCGTGGCAGCGCGATCAGCTGTGTGAGCGCGGTGTTCACCGCCACGAGCAGCAGGCTCAGCAGCCACACCCCGCCGATCGAGGCGAGCCGCAGCGCGGGCGGCAGCTGCCACTGGCTCGCGCCGAGCAGCCCCCACGGGCCGCCCAACGTCTCCCAGGAACGGACCAGTTCGATCAGCAGCCAGCCGGACGGCACCAGGACCAGCGCGGCCAGGCAGCGGCCCGCCCGCGGGGCGCCGCCGAGCAGCGCGCGCACCAGCAGTCCCCACGGGGCCCACAGGGCACCCAGCAGGGCGGCCAGGACGAGGATGAAGACGTGCAGGCTCGGCAGCAGCCACTGATGGACCGCCAGCATGAAGCCCGTGCCGCCGAACCAGCTCTCAAGGGCCGCACGCCGGGCTGTCGGCGCCGTCCTGACCAGCAGCAGCCAGGGGACGATGCCGAAGTAGGCGAGCCACCACCAGGACGGCGCGGGGAAGGTGAGCGCCGGCAGGGCCCCGCAGCACAGCGCGGCCGCGCTCCGCCGCCAGCGGGAGCCGATCCGCCACGTCCGCCGGGCACCGGTTGTGCGCATACCGCCTCCCCCTTCGGCAGAGCCTGCAGGTCCGGCCCATTTTCACGGCAGACGGCCAGTGTGCGCGCGTCGGGCGATGACCGACAGGGGGCGGACAGGGACAAAGATCGCACGGGCTGCGGACGGCGGACCGCCACGTAGTGGCGCCGGTTTCGGCACCGCTACGTGGCGGAGGTGCGGACCGGGAGTCCGTCAGCGCACCAGCGCGGCTTCCCCGGCGGGCTCGGGGCCGGCCTCCGGGACGGCGTCGGCGCTGCCGGGCGCGTCGGCGAACTGGGTCCGGTACAGCTCGGCGTAGCGTCCGTCGGCCGCCAGCAGCGCGTCGTGCGTGCCGCGTTCGACGATCCTGCCCGCCTCGACGACGAGGATCAGGTCGGCGGCCCGTACGGTCGACAGCCGGTGGGCGATGACCACGGCGGTCCGTCCCTCCAGCGCTTCGGTGAGGGCCTCCTGCACCGCCGCTTCGGAGGTGTTGTCCAGGTGGGCGGTGGCCTCGTCCAGGATCACCACCCGGGGATGGGCCAGGAGCAGCCGGGCGATGGTCAGCCGCTGCCGTTCGCCGCCGGAGAGGCGGTAGCCGCGTTCGCCGACGACGGTGTCGAGGCCGTCGGCCAGCGAGCCGATCAGGTCGGCGAGCCGGGCGCGGCGCAGGGCGCTCCACAGCTCGTCCTCGGTCGCCTCCGGCTTGGCGAGCAGCAGGTTCTCGCGGATCGAGTCGTGGAAGAGGTGCCCGTCCTGGGTGACCATGCCGAGCGCGTCGCGGAGCGAGGCGGCGGTCAGATCGCGGACGTCGACTCCGGACAGCCGGACCGCGCCCGCGTCGGCGTCGTACAGCCGCGGCAGCAGCTGCGCGATGGTCGACTTGCCGGCGCCCGACGAGCCGACGAGTGCCACCATCTGGCCCGGTTCGGCGCGGAAGGACACGTCGTGCAGGACTTCTTCGCCGCCCCGGGTGTCGAGGGTGGCGACCTCCTCCAGAGAGGCCAGTGACACCTTGTCGGCCGACGGGTAGCCGAAGCGTACGGAGTCGAACTCGACCGACACCGGGCCTTCGGGCACCGTCCTGGCGTCCGGCTTCTCGGAGATCAGCGGCTTGAGGTCCAGGACCTCGAAGACCCGCTCGAAGCTGACCAGGGCGCTCATGACCTCGACGTGGGCGCCGGACAGCGCGGTCAGGGGGGCGTAGAGCCGGGTGAGCAGCAGGGCCAGGGAGACGATCGCGCCGGGTTCGAGCTGTCCGCGCAGGGCCAGGAATCCGCCGAGTCCGTAGACGACGGCCAGGGCCAGCGCGGAGACCAGGGTCAGCGCGGTGACGAAGTACGTCTGCACCATCGCGGAGCGCACGCCGATGTCGCGCACCCGGTCGGCCCGCGCGGCGAACTCGGCGGACTCACGGGCCGGGCGGCCCATCAGCTTGACGAGGGTGGCGCCCGGCGCGGAGAACCGCTCGGTCATCTGGGTGCCCATCGCGGCGTTGTGGTCGGCGCCCTCGCGGCGCAGATCGGCCAGCCGGCGGCCGACCCGGCGGGCGGGCAGCACGAACAGCGGCAGCAGGACCAGCGCGATCAGGGTGATCTGCCAGGACAGGCCGAGCATCACGACGAGGGTGAGCAGCAGCGTCACGAAGTTGCTGACGACACCGGACAGGGTGTCGCTGAACGCCCGCTGGGCGCCCATCACATCGTTGTTGAGGCGGCTGACCAGGGCGCCGGTACGGGTCCTGGTGAAGAACGCGACCGGCATCCGCTGGACGTGGTCGTACACGGTGGTGCGCAGGTCCAGGATCAGTCCCTCGCCGATGCTCGCCGACAGCCAGCGGGTGAGCAGTCCGAGGCCCGCCTCGGCGACCGCGATCAGGGCGATGAGACCGGACAGGCCGAGCACGGTGCCGGCGGCGTCACCGTGCACGATCACGTCCACGACCCGGCCTGCGAGCAGCGGGGTGGCCACCGCGAGCATCGCGGTCACCGTGCTCAGCAGGAGAAACCACAGCAGTCTGCGCCGGTGCGGACGGGCGAAGGACGCGATCCGCCGCAGCGTGGTGCGGGAGAAGCGGCGCTTGCCCTGCTGCGCGGTCACTGTGCTGTGCAGGGAATGCCAGGCGGTGACTTCCATGTCCATCGCGTTCTCCAAGCGTCTCGTTCGGCACGGGATCGCCGTGGCGAACCGGCGTCTGAACAGGAACCTAGGACCTCAACTAATGTTGAGGTCAAGGGATTCCTCGCAGATCACCCCTGGAGGCGTACGCGGAGGGCGGAGACGCCCCTTACGGGGGCGCCCGGACGGGGCGGGGCGATGGACCGCGAGCCCCGGTCCCGCCCGCATCCACCGCCCGCCCCGTCAGCCGTCCGAGGCCCGCCGCCACGCCGCGGTCCGCAGGAGGCGCAGCCCGTTCAGGCCCACCAGCACTGTCGACCCCTCGTGCCCCAACACGCCCAAGGGGAGCGGCAGATGGCCGGCCAGGTCCCAGACCACCAGTGCCGTGATGCACACCGAAGCGATGCACAGGTTCTGCACCACCAGCCTCCGGGCCCGCCGGGACAGCGCCACCACCGCGGGCAGCGCGCCCAGCTCGTCGCGCACCACGACCGCGTCGGCCGTCTCCAGCGCCAGGTCCGAACCGGCCCGCCCCATCGCCACACCGCTGTGCGCCGCGGCCAGCGCCGGCGCGTCGTTCACGCCGTCGCCCACCACCAGCACCTTCGCGCCGTCCGCCTGCCAGCCGGCGACCGACGTGACCTTGTCCTGGGGCAGCAGCCCGGCCCGTACGTCCGCGATGCCGGCGTCCTGTGCCGTACGGGCGGCGGCGCGGGTGTTGTCGCCGGTCAGCAGGGTGACTCCGGTGCCGGTCAGGGCGGCAAGCCGGGCCACCGCAGCCGGTGCGCCGGGCCGCAGCCGGTCGGCGAGCGCCAGCACCCCGGCCGGCTCGCCGTCCACCAGCACCACCACGGCCGTACGGCCCGCGGCTTCGGCATCCGCCACGGCCTCCCGCGCCACGGCCACGGCCCGCAGGTCCTGGGCGGCCGCGGACGCTTCCCGCGTCCCGTCATCCCGGCCGTCCAGGAGCGCCGCCGGGCTTCCGACCTGCACGGTCCGCCCTTCGACCACGGCCCGCACGCCCCGCCCGGGAGCGGAGGAGAAGTCGTGCGCCGCGGCCGGCGGCAGCGACCGTTCCCGGGCGGCGGCCAGCACGGCGCGCGCGAGCGGGTGCTCACTGGCGTGCTCGGCCGCCGCCGCGAGCGTGAGCACCGCCGACTCGTCGGTGCCCGGCAGCGCGACGATCTCCGCCACCCGGGGCGTCCCTTCGGTGAGGGTGCCGGTCTTGTCCATCGCCACCCGCGTCACCGCCCCCAACTCCTCCATCGCCACGGCCGACTTGACGAGTACGCCGTGCCGGCCGGCCGTCGCGATGGCGGACAGCAGCGGCGGCATGGTCGCCAGTACCACCGCGCACGGGGACGCCACGATCATGAACGTCATCGCCCGCAGCAGCGTCGCGGTGACCTGCGCCCCGAAGGCCAGCGAGACGGCGAAGAGGGCGAGCGTGGCGACCACCACGCCGGCCGAATACCGCTGTTCGGCCTTCTCGATCAGCAGCTGGGTGGGCGCCTTGGTGCCGCTGGCCTCGGCCACCATCGCCACGATCCGCGCGATCACCGAATCCGACGGATCGGTCCCCACCCGCACCCGCAGCGCCCCGGTGCCGTTCAGGGTGCCGGCGAACACCTCGTCGCCCACGGACTTGCCGGCCGGCAGCGGCTCGCCGGTGATCGTGGCCTGGTCCACCTCGCTCGTCCCGTCCAGCACGGTCCCGTCGGCGGGCAGCCGCTCCCCGGGGCGCACCAGCACGGTGTCTCCCACCCGCAGCGCCGACGCCTCGATCCGCTCCTCCCGGTCCGCGCCGCCCGAGGCCCCGGGTTCCCGGGTGATCCGTACGGCGGTCGCGGGGGCGAGGTCGAGCAGCCCGCGGACGGAGTCCTCGGTGCGGCGGGTGGCCAGCGCCTCCAGGGCGCCCGAGACCGCGAAGATCACGATCAGCAGTCCGCCGTCCAGGAACTGCCCGATCGCGGCCGCGCCGATCGCCGCGACCACCATCAGCAGATCCACGTCGAGCGTGCGCTCACGCAGCGCCGTCAGTCCCGCGAGGCCCGGCTCCCAGCCTCCGGCCGCGTAGCACACCGCGTACAGCGGGCCCCAGGCCCAAGCGGGGGCACCGGCCAGATCGAGCGGGAGGGCGAGCAGGAATGTGAGCGCGGCGAGCGCGGCCCAGCGGACCTCGGGGAGCGCGAAGAGGCGGGTGCGCCGTGCGGGGGCAGGGGGCGCGGGCGGTGTGCGGCCGGAGCGATCCGTACGGCCGTCGACCAGCGTGGACGTCATGGAGGACACCTCGGGGGAGCGGGGTCGGTAACGCGCGACACCATAACGGAATACATGAAGAGGTCTTCAAGTGTACGCCGGATACGATGTGTCTCATGGGACACGGAGTCGACGGCCGCACCACACCGGCGGCACATCTGGACGCGGACGCCGCCGCGACCATCGCCGCCACGCTCCAGGCACTGGCCACGCCCTCGCGGCTGATGATCCTGACCCGGCTCCGGCAGAGCCCCTGCCCGGTCGGCGAACTCGCCGACGCCATCGGCATGGAGCAGTCGGCCGTCTCCCACCAGCTGCGCCTGCTCCGCGCGTTGGGCCTGGTCACCGGCTCCCGCCAGGGGCGCCGCATCGTCTACAGCCTCTACGACACCCACGTCGCCCAGCTCCTCGACGAGGCCGTCTACCACATCGAGCATCTGCGCCTCGGCGCCCGCGACCTGCCGGACGTGGCCGACCCGGCGTAGGTCCTGCCCGTGCGGGAACCCCATTGGAGGTTCGGCCAAGGGGGGAGGGGGTGGAGCGGGGCGGGTTTGGGTGGTCGGCCAGAATCCGCAGCCGGGCATTTACATGCCCAGGACACCCCGCCACCGTGTGATGAACCGTCAGGAAATCCGCCCTGCCCCGCACGGATGGAAGTGCCACGATGGCTGAACTCCCCACATCTCACGGCGACTTCGAGGTTCCCGTCATCGATGTCTCGCGCTGGGCCACGGGCGGCGCAGCGGAGCGCGCCGCGCTCGCATCGGCCGTCGACGCGGCGGCCGCCACCGTCGGCTTCCTCCAGATCACCGGCCACGGCATCCCCGCCGCCGCCGGGCAGGACCTGGCCGACGCGATGGACACCTTCTTCGCCCTCACCCTGGACGAGAAGAAAACCCTGTGCGCCCCGCCCGAGGTCAATCGCGGCTACACCCCGCCCAGAGCGGAGAAACTCAGCCTCAGCCTGGGCGTGACCTCACCGGAGGACCTCTTCGAAGCGTTCAACGTCGGCGTGGACGGCACCGGACACACCGGCGGGACGCTGCCGGCCACGCACTTCCCCGCGAACCGCTGGCCCGACCCGCGCCGCGTCCCCGGCTTCCGGGCGGCCGTCGACACGTGGTTCCGGCACGCGGGCGGCCTGGCACGGCTGCTGACCGGCATCTTCGCGCACGCCCTCGGACTCGACGACAACTTCTTCGGCCCGTACACCGACCACTCCGTCGACGTGCTGCGGATGAACAACTACGCACTGCCGGCAGGGGAGACCCGCATCGACCGGGACCGGATGGGCATGGGCGCGCACACCGACTACGGCATCGTCACCGTCCTGTGGGCGGACCGGGTGCCAGGACTCCAGATACTCGGCGACGGCGGACGGTGGCACGACGTGCAGCCCGCCGAAGGCGCGCTGCTCGTCAACCTCGGTGACGCGCTGGCCCGTTGGACCAACGACCGCTGGCGCTCCACACTCCACCGGGTGCTGCCGCCTGCCGACGCCGACGGGCGGCTGGTGCGCCGCAGGTCCGCCGCCTACTTCCACGACGGCAACCACGACGCGGTCATCAGCCCGCTGCCCGGCTGCGTCCCCGAAGGCGCCGAACCGCTCTACCCTCCGGTCACCATCGGCGAGCACATCACGGCCAAGCTGGCGGGCTCCCGCGCGCTGCGGCCGCACGACGACACCGCACGGGAGAGCGCACGGCTGCTCGCCGCCACCGACACCGGCGACCGCTGACCCGGCCGCGCCCGGCATCGAGCCCCGCCCCCATCCGCCCCGTTCGGCCGTTCGCCCGCCCCGGAAACGACCTGGCGGCAGTCGCCCGCCGGGCCGCCCGGAGAGGTCCCGCCCCGTGGAAGACACCAGCCCACCCCCACGCCACCCCGTGGACCGACGCCCGCCCTGGGGCCCGCTCCTCCTCCTGGGTGCCCAGCACGTCCTGGTGATGTACACCGGCTCCATCGCGGTACCCCTGCTGTTCGGCGCCGCGACCGGCCTGTCGCACGCCACCGTGGCCCTGCTCATCGACGCCGACCTGCTGGTCGCCGGAGTGGTGACGCTGATCCAGAGCGTGGGCGTCGGCCGGGTACTCGGCGTGCGGCTGCCGATCGTGGCCGGCGCGGGCTTCAGCGCCGTCTCACCGATGATCCTCATCGCGCAGCAGTACGGCATGGCCGCGGTCTACGGAGCGATGCTGGCGGGCGGCGTGTTCGGCCTGCTGGCCGCGGCGCCGTTCGCCCGTCTCGCGCGCTACTTCCCGCCGCTGGTCGGCGGCACCGTGATCACCGTCATCGGACTGTCACTGCTCGGCGTGGGCACCCGGATGGTGGCAGGTGACGACCCGTCGGCCCCCGGCTACGCGGCGCCCGCGCGCCTGCTGCTGGCGGGCGGCGTGCTCGCCGTGATCGTCCTGCTGATGCGGCTCTCCCGCGGCTTCCTCGGCCAAGTGGCCGTACTGGTGGGCATGGTGGCCGGCACCCTGGCCGCCGTCCCGCTCGGCCAGGCCGACTTCTCACGGGCCGCCGGGGCTCGTTGGCTCGGACTGCCGGAACCGTTCCACTTCGGCGCGCCGCACTTCCCGGTGGCGGCGGTGCTCTCGATGTGCGTGGTGATGCTGGTGATCTTCACCGAGTCGACGGCCAGCATGCTCGCGGTGGCCGAGATGACCGACCGTCCCCTGACCACCGGCGACCTCGGCCGCGGACTGGCCGCCGACGGGCTCTCCGGAGTGCTCGCCGGAGCCATGAACTCCTTTCCCGACACCGTCTTCGCGGAGAACCTCGGACTGGTGGAGATGACCCGCGTCCGCAGCCGCTGGGTCACCGCCGTCGCCGGGGCCCTGCTGATCGTGCTGGGCTGCATACCACGGCTGGGCTCCCTCGTCGCCTCGCTGCCCGACCCGGTGGTGGGCGCCGCGGCGCTGGTGATGTTCGCCATGGTGGCCGGCGTCGGCATCCGCATCCTGCGCCACGTCGCATTCGACGGCACGTCCAACCTGCTGATCGTCGCCGTCTCCCTGGTCGCCGGAATGGTTCCGGTGACCGCCCCGCACATCTACGACCGGCTGCCCGCCGGAGCCCGCATCATCGTCGGCAGCGCCATCACCTGCACCGCCGTATCCGCCTTCACCCTGAACCTGTTGTTCAACCACGCACCGTGGCGCGGACGACGCACCCAAGGGACACCAGGAAAAGACGACGCCCCCGGGACGGACACCGCCACACAGCGCCCCGGACACAGCGCCGCCCGCTGACGCACCACCCACGAACGAACCGAAACGAGGAACGACCGTGCCGGCCAACCGCCTTGTCATCGAGAACTGCGCCCTCGTCACCATGGACGCACACGGCACCGAACACCCCACGGGCCACCTCGTGATCGCCGGCCACCGCATCGAATCGGCCGGCCCGGGACCGGCGCCCGACGGCCTGACGGACGTCGTCCGGCGGATCGACGGCAGCGGCCACCTGCTGACCCCGGGGCTCGTCAACACCCACCACCACTTCTACCAGTGGATCACCCGCGGCCTCGCCCAGAACTGCAACCTCTTCGACTGGCTGGTCACCCTCTACCCGGTCTGGTCCCGGATCGACGAACCGATGGTGTACGCCGCCGCACAGGGCTCGTTGGGCGCCCTGGCGCTGTCCGGAGTCACCACCGCGGCCGACCACCACTACGTCTTCCCCCGGGGCGCCGGCGACCTGCTGGGCGCCGAGATCCGCGCCGCAGCGGAGATGGGCCTGCGGTTCTCGCCCACCCGCGGCTCCATGGACCGGGGCGCATCGGACGGCGGGCTGCCGCCGGACTTCGCGGTGGAGACCACCGAAGAGGCCCTGCTCGCCACCGAGGCGGCAATCGACCGCTGGCACGACCCGTCCCCCGCCTCCATGCTCCGCATCGGCGTCGCCCCCTGCTCCCCCTTCTCCGTCTCGTCCGAGCTGCTCCGCTCGGCCGCAACGCTGGCCCGCACCAGGGGCGTCCGGCTGCACACCCACGGCAGCGAGACCGTCCAGGAAGAGGAACACTGCCGACAGCGGTACGCCATGACGCCGACCGAACTGCTGGAGTCCACCGGGTGGCTCGGCCCGGACGTATGGATGGCCCACTGCATCCACATGACCGACGCCGACATCACACGGTTCGCCGAGACCGGCACCGGCGTCGCACACTGCCCGTCCTCCAACGCCCGGGTGGCCGCCGGACTCGCCCGCGTCCCCGACATGCTCGCCGCCGGCATCCCGGTGGGACTCGGCGTGGACGGCGCAGCCTCCAACGAATCCGGTCAGCTCGGCGCCGAGCTGCGCAACGCCCTGCTGCTCAACCGGCTCGGCAGCCACCGGGAGAAGGCACTCACCGCCCGGCAGACGCTGCGGATGGGCACCATGGGCGGCGCGCAGGTGCTGGGCCGCCAGGAAGAGATCGGCTCACTCGAAACCGGCAAACTGGCCGACCTCGCCCTGTGGAAGGTCGACGGCCTGCTCCACTCCTCCATCGCCGACCCGGTCGCCGCCCTCGTGTTCGGCGCCCCGGCCCCGCTGACCCTGCTGCTGGTCAACGGCGCCCCGGTCGTGGCGGACGGCCACCTCGTCACCGCCGACGAGGACGCCATCGCCCGCACCACCCGCGCCCAGGCCCGACGCCTGGCCACGCTCGCCGGACTCACCGGGTAGCCGCCGAGGCACGTCGTCCCCGTCCGTCCGGCCCGGCGTCCGCGACCGGACAGACGCTGGAACGAGTTTGAGCCAACCTTTCCGCCGTCCTTCCTCCTGGGACTTGACACCTCGTCAAACGGGTAAGCCGTAGACACACGCGGTAAAACCGTACACACGCGGCACACTCGACGACCCGGATCACAAACCGGCGACCGGCACCGCGACCACATCGAGCGCCACCGGCGGCCGGAACCGCCCGGCCCTCATCGACGCTCCCTCATCTTCCGCATGCCTCCGCCGCCTGCGCGTGGCGGGATCTCGCGCCCTGGCACGAAAGAGGGACGGGCCTGATGGACGAGGATCACAACACCCGAGGCTTTCTCGGCCGGACATACACGGTGGGCAGCACCACCGTCGTCGAACTCCGCGGCGAGCTGGACATTCTCGCCGCATGGACACTGTCCGACCGGCTGGACGACTTCACCGGCACGCGCCGCCCCGATCTCATACTGGATCTGCGGGCGGTGACCTTCATCGACTGCTCCGGACTCTCGCTGCTGTGCCGGGCCCGCCAGCGGACGCACGCGAAGGCAGGACGGCTCCGGCTCACCGGTCTCACCACCGGCGACAGCGTCATGCGACTCCTCGCGATGACGGGACTCACCGACTCCTTCGACGTACTCACCGCCGCCCCCTTGCCGGCGTCCGGCAGACCCGACGGCACCGCCGGCGAAGAGCCGGTCCCCGGCGTACCGGAGAGACCGACGGCCGACGCGGCATGGTGCCAGGGGTGAACCGGTGCGACGGACCCGGCCCGGCTCTCCCGTAGCGGGCCGGCGTCCGCACGCCGATGCCCCGGTGCTGACCGCCGGCCGAGCGGACTACCATCTCGGTTCATGTCTGTTCACGAAGTAGAAATCGGCGCCCTCCAGGGCGGTTCCGCCGACCTGTCCCAGTACCGCGGCAAGGCCGTACTGATCGTCAATGTCGCGTCCAAGTGCGGCCTGACGCCGCAGTACGAGGCGCTGGAGCGGCTGCACGCGCAGTACGCCGCGCGCGGCTTCACCGTCCTGGGCGTCCCCTGCAACCAGTTCATGGGCCAGGAGCCCGGAACCGCCGAGGAGATCGCCCAGTTCTGCTCGGCGACGTACGGCGTGACCTTCCCGATGACCGAGAAGATCGATGTCAACGGCGACACCCGGCATCAGCTGTACCAGCAGCTGGTCGACGTGGCGGACGGCGAGGGCCATACCGGCGACATCCGCTGGAACTTCGAGAAGTTCCTCATCGGCGCGGACGGCACC
Source organism: Streptomyces pinistramenti (assembly GCF_020564935.1). Classification (GTDB taxonomy): domain Bacteria; phylum Actinomycetota; class Actinomycetes; order Streptomycetales; family Streptomycetaceae; genus Streptomyces; species Streptomyces pinistramenti. The sequence goes on along the minus strand of NZ_JAJCXB010000010.1, from coordinate 153,093 downwards.
GTGGTGGCGCGGTTCTCGCCGCAGACCGAGCCGGACGCCGCAGCGGTCGTCTCCGCCATCGAGGAGAACGTCCCCGCCTGACGCGGCAACACGCCCGCCGCACCGCCTGGTTCCCGGCTCACCCGCCCCGTCCACGGCCGCCTCGCGCGAGCCGGGACGGGGCGGTTCCGTTTCTTGCTCCCGAGCGGCCCGTCACCCATTCGTTGCACCATCGCCTCATCGGTTCACTCGATGGTGTATTTGTGCCAGCCGCCCGTGGGCCGCGCCGTGTGTGCGGCGGTGGCCGCTCAGCGTTCGGGCTGCGAGGGGGAGTACGGCGGTTCCTGGCCGGAACCGTGGCGACGGGTGCGCGGGACGGTGCGCCCGTCATCCGGCCCGCCCGCGCCGCGTCGCACCGCTCCGGAGGAGGGCTCGTCGACCGGCCACGACACCGTCGAGCGCAGCGCGCCGGAACGCCACTCCCGGAGCAACTGGTCGAAGATCGGGGTGCCTTCTTCGTGCGGGCGGGGCGCGCGACGCGGTGGAGGCGGCGGGAGCGCCGGCGTCTGTGGGGGAAGGGGGCGGCGCTGGAACGGATGACCGGCGTTCTGCTTGGCGTCCATGCCCGGACTCAACCCGGAGACCGGCCCAAGGGTTGCGGGGGCGCGTGCGGAGTGACCCAGATGCCCCTGAGGTGGTGATGGGCAGAAGATACGTTCCCGCGTTGAGCCGTTGACGCGTTGGTGCCGAACGGGTGCCGTATGGGAGGTATGCGGATCCGGCGCGGTCGGTCGGCCGGACGGGCAGCGGTGACGCCGACGGGGCGGCCGACGCAAGCGCCTGCGACGGGCGGAGGGCCGCGTCGAAGCCCCGTCACCGATTCCTGTCGACCGCCGCCTCGATCCCGTCCAGGAGAACTGTCAGCCCGACATCGAACGTCGTCCGCGCCTCGCGTTCCAGATGCGGCACTTCGTCGTCCGTAGCGGGTGCGGCGCCCTCGGTCTCCAGCCGGACCAGGAGCGGGAAATGGTGCGGGAATTCGGGGGCGACCTCGCCGAGCACCGAGGAACGGGCCTGCCACCACTCCTCGTCGGACACCCCTGTCGTCGCCGCGGCCAGCCGCGACTCGGCGACCGTCCGCGCGGCCCCCCGCACGAAGTGGAACAGCGTGCCCACGATGCGTCGCACTGCGGACGCCGGCAGCTCCGTGGCGAACAGCAGCCGCAGAACCGTCTCCAGCGCGACATATTCGTTGGGGCCCAACACCGGCCTGGCCTGCGACACCTGGAGCACCCAGGGGTGGCGCAGATAGAACGCCCAGGTGTCCTCGGCCCAGGACGTCAGGGCGGCGCGCCAGCCCGGCGCGAGGTCGTAACCGGTGGGGAGTTCGGCGAGCGCGCGGTCGTGCATCAGGTCCACCAGCTCGTTCTTGCCGGGGACGTAGGTGTACAGCGCCATGGCGGTGCGCCCGAGGTGTTCGCCGACCGCGCGCATCGACAGGGCCGCCATGCCCTCGGCGTCCGCGACGGCGATGCCGGCGTCGACGATCGCGTCCACGCTCAGCGCGGGTTTGGGGCCGGGCGCCGGACGTGCGGGCACGGCCCCCGTTTCCCGCCACAGCAAGGCAATCGAACGGCGGGCATCGCCCTGTCCGGCGAAGACAACCACTTGCATCTCCTTACGCCATAAAGTAATGTCATGGAAGAACTCTTTATGGCGTAAGGATATCAGGGGGATTCGATGACGCCTGCACTCGTCGCGCTCATTCACGTCACCGACGTACAGCGGATCACCCCGCGGATGGTCCGGATCACGTTCACCGGGGACGGCCTCGACGCTCTCGCCCCCTGGCCCGACCAGCAGCTCAAACTGTGTTTCCCCCGGCCGGGCCAGAGCGCCCCGCGACTGCCGGACGAGGGCGCCGAAGGCGACGCGATGCGCTGGTACCAGGCATTCCTCGCCATACCCGAAGACGAACGGCCGTGGATGCGCAGCTACACCGTGCGGTCTCACGATCCGGCGCGCCAGGAGATCGCCGTCGACTTCGTCCTGCACGAGGGAGCAGACGGGCCGGCCACCCGCTGGGCCGCGTCGGCCGCGGTCGGCGACACGCTCGCGCGCTACGGCCCGGACGCCGCATACGCCGGACAACTGCCGCTCGACACCGCCGACTGGCTGCTGCTGGCCGGTGACGACACCGCTCTGCCGGCCATCGGCTCACTGATCGAGACGCTTCCCGAGGGCGCCCGCGCCCTGGCCTGCATTGAGGTTGCGGACGCGGCGGAGGAGCAGCCGCTCGCTGTCGGCAGGGCCGGTGTCACGGTGCGATGGATCCACCGCAAGGACGCGCCGGGCGGCCCCGGCGAGGCATTGCTGCACGCCGTCCGCGATGCCGACATCCCTTCGGGTGAGGGCGAGGTCTTCGCCTGGCTGGCGGGAGAGGCCGGCACGGTACGGATGCTGCGCCGCCATCTCGTAGGAGAGCGCGGCCTCGACAAGCGACAGGCCCACTTCACCGGCTACTGGCGCCGCAGCCTCACCCAGGACGACGCCCCGACCGAAGAAGACCTCGCTGAGGCACAGGAACGCATAGCGGCACTCCGGGCGGAGTCCGGGGCGGGGTGGGGAGGTTGAGAGGACGGGGGAGTTGAGAGGGTGCCGGGGCGGTAATTGTGGGCTGGGCTGGGCTGTGCTGGGCTTGGCTGTGAGGCGCGAGGTGCCTTCAGTTGGTGGTCTGCGCTTGTGCCCGTGGCTCTGTCGCTGGCTGCGGCTCCTCGGCAGGTCGGGCTGATCGTTCGGCCGCGCTGCGTTCCACGCAGAATGCGTTGCCCTCGATATCGGCCAGCGTCGCCCAGCCGGTACCGTCGCTCCGCCGGTGGTCGGCGACCAGCGTCGCACCGAGCGCCAGCAGCCGCTCGACCTCCTCGTCCCGGCTCCCGTCCTGCGGCTGCAGATCCAGGTGCACGCCGCTCTTCTCGGGCGTGCCGTCGGGCACGGTCACGAACAGCAGTTCCGCGCCTGCTGATCTCACCGTGATCTCCGGATCTCCCGGCAGATCATCCGGAGCGAATGTTCCGTCCAACACCTTCGCCCAGAAAGCGGCAAGGCGGTAGGCGTCGGAGGAGTTGATGGTGACGTGGCGCACGAGTGAAGTCATGCGCGTCACTGTGGGGTTGGGGCGGCCGACTGTCCAATGAGTAACGCATAACCCGTAACGCATGGCGAGTTTGCGTCTGACGGCCGCGCGAAATGCGCTCTGGCGGCGGGGAAGAGGGGCGGTCTATCGCCGCGGGCACTCGCGTGTGCGCTTCGGGTGGTGTGGGGTGGGCGACCGATTGTCGGCCGATTGCCGTCGCGCCGATGTGCTGGGACGTAGGGACAGGGGGGACGCTGATGCTGTGGCCGGGAGGGTTCGCCGAGTTGCGAGTGGTGACGGAGGTTGCGGGTCGGGCGAGTGAAGCTGGTTGTGGGTGTTGATCAAGCGCTTGGCGCAGTGTGGGGCTCCGTCGCTCCCGCGAGGCGGTGTGAATGGCGAGCTGGCCATGGCCTTGAAGGGGCGTTCTCCCTTCGGCCTCGGCTCCAGGCAGGTGTGTCCCGGCGGCAATGTGCCTGTCAAGGCGGTGTTCGGTCGGCTTGTTGGAGGTGGGATGACGGTGATCGGGAGGTGGTGCGCTCGGTGTTCGCCGTAATGGTGCGGGCACGCCCCGGATGTTCTCCGGCTCAAAGGGGTCGCCTTCGGGGGCCTTGCCGTCCCCTGGCGTCGTGCCGTCGTCTACAGTTGCAGAAGTCTGCAATTCAACAGTTGGCGTGGCGGCCGGCGGGCCGCGATGCGGAGGACGCGCGTGGGCGGTATCGCCGGAGCGGTACGGGAACGAATGCGAGCGGCACAGGCCGAGGCCGGAGCGGCGCGGACGGCCGATGACACCGGAGCGGAAGACGTCGGTGCCGGTGCCGTTGCGGGCGCCGTGGGGGAGGAGCCGGTATGACGGCCGCCCGTGTGCCGCTCTATGAAGCGAAGGCCGAGTTCTTCCGCATGCTGGGGCACCCGGTCCGTATCCGGGTGCTGGAACTGCTGCAGGACGGCCCGCTGCCCGTACGGAAACTCCGCGCCACGATCGAGGTGGAGCCGGCCGCGCTGTCCCAGCAGCTCGCCGTGCTGCGCCGCTCCGGCATCGTCACGGCCACCCGCACCGGCTCCACGGTGGTCTACGAACTGGCGGGCGGCGATGTCGCGGGGCTCCTGCGGGCCGCCCGCAGGACACTCTCCGCGGTCCTCGTCGGCCAGCACGAACTCCTCACGGAGCTGCGCCGGGCCGACCTGGCCTGCGTACAGGCCGACTTGGGCTGCGTACAGGAGGCGTCGTGAGCGACATGCAGAGGAATCCGGTGCCGGCGTCGGGCCGCGTGCCGGTCGGCGGCACGGCATCGGCCGCCGCTCGACGGCCTGGGGCGCGCGGGGCCGGCAGCCGTAGCCGTACCGTGCGGTGGCCGGTCACGGCCGGCCGTACGTCTACGTACTGCCGCAGCGGTTCGGGCCGGCCGCTCGGCGGCCACGCCGGGTGAGCGCGGTGCCCGGCGCAGCACGACGGAAGGGGCCGCCGCCGTGGCGCTCGGTCCGGTCGCGTACCTGCATACCCATGGCCGGAACCCCGGGTGCCCGGCGCCCCTGCTCGGGACACCATCACCCGCTCGACAGTGGAGCGGTTCGTTCCGCCGGGCGGCGTCCCTGCCCGTGGATGGCGGCGGGTGCCCGTACGGCGCCACGTTGCGGAGTCCGCAGGCGCGCCGTACCGACCAGGCGCCGTACCGGCCGCCCCATCGGACGCCCTGTCGTACGGCCCTCGATGCCGCCGCGTGTCCTGGCGCTGATCGCCCGCCGCAAGGAGCACGCCACGACGCGGCAGGTCCTGCTCTACATAGCGGTCGGTCATCTCGTGGTCGGCTTCCTGGCCCTGCTGTTCTACCTGGGACGGCACGCGGGCACCTGATGAGGGGCACCCCGGGCGGTATGGGCACGCGACGTGTGTGTGCCTGTTCCGCCCGGCCCGGAGGGGGAGCTCGGGGCGGCGTCTTTGCGTGGCGTGTGTGTGGCGTACGGGTGCGCCGTGGCACGGCATTTCGGCTGACGGGGCTCGGCGAAGTCCTGTGGTTCGTGCCGGAGTTGGGATGTGTTCAGGCGGGATGCGCTTCTGCGGTGCGGAGTGGGTGTCGCCGCGAGGTGCCGTCGCCCGTGATGCTGCGGGTCGCGCCCGTGCGGGGATCGGGCTCCGGGGGAACGGAGAGTCGCGGGGCCCGACTCTCCGTGCGCCGCGAGCCGCCCTTGCCGATTTCTCGAACTCGCCACCCCCGCCATCTACACATAAAGGCGACATAAGCGCAGAATTGAAGGTGCGTGGTCGATGCCACGCGGTTACGGCCAGGCTTGCGGACGAAGGAGGCGAGTCGTATGGCCGACGTCTCACACAGCAGGGGAGATCTGGCCGGTCACCCCGATGTTTCCGAGATGCAGGCCCGATACGAGCGGGTGCTCGGGGGGCGGGATGTGGCACTCGTGGACGGGCCGGTGTTCCTGGTCGGCCTGTTCTGCGCCGCCTCGCCGTGGATCGTGCACTACACCAGCTCGCAGCCCTCGCTGGTGATGCACAACCTCATCATGGGCATCGCGATCGGCCTGCTGGCCCTGGGATTCACCGTCACGCCGGCCCGGATGTACGGGCTGAGCTGGGCGATGTGCGCCATGGGTGTGTGGATGATCATCGCGCCCTGGATCGTGGGCAGAAGTCCGGACGCCGGAGTGATCTGGAACAACGTGGTGATCGGCGGCCTGGCGTTTCTGCTGGGGCTTGTCTGCGTCGCGGTGGCCTCGAAGAACCGCCACCGCGCGACGTGACGTCCATCCCGCGCGTGAGGTGATGCCGAGGAACGCCGCCGTTGGGCGGTGCCCCAAGACCAGGGCACCGGCCATCGGCCTGCCGCGTGCCAGGTCAGCTGCGGGTGTGCGCCGGATCGGTCGCCGTCGGTGACGCCTCGGGGGTGTCCTGCGGCGTCTGCTGGGGTCCGTTCGCCGCCTCGTCCGCGGCGGGCCGTGGCTCGGCGGTCGGGGCGGGGGCCGGCGTGGCCCCGGTTCCTGCGACGGCCGCGGCCGGTGCCTGGCCGAACCTGCGGGTCAGGCGGCGCGCCACCGGCTCGGTGAAGCGGGCGGCCAGCGGTCCGGCGATCACCAGGATCAGCACATACGCGGTGGCCAGCGGCCCGATGCGGGGCTCCACCCCGACGGCCAGGCCCGCGATCACGATGGAGAACTCGCCCCGGGCCACCAGCGTGCCGCCGGTACGCCAGCGCCCTGCGGTCTTGACGCCGGCCCGCCGGGCCGCGAACCAGCCGGTGGCGACCTTGGTCCCCGCGGTGATCACGGCCAGGATGAGGGCCGGCACCAGTACCGGCGGGATCGCCGCCGGGTCGGTGTTGAGGCCGAAGAAGACGAAGAACACGGCGGCGAACAGGTCGCGCATCGGCGCCAGGAGATGGTGCGCGCCCTCGGCGACCTCACCGGAGAGCGCGATGCCGACCAGGAAGGCGCCGACCGCCGCGGAGACCTGGAGCTGCTGGGCGACCCCCGCGACCAGCACCGTCAGGCCGAGGACCACCAGCAGCAGCATCTCGGGGTTGTCGGACGAGACCGCGCGGCTGATCAGCCGGCCGTGCCGCAGCGCCACGAAGAGCACCGCACCGACCGTACCGAGCGCGATCAGCAGGGTCAGGCTGCCGCCCGCCAGGCTCAGCCCGGCGAGCAGCGCGGTCAGCAGCGGCAGGTAGACGGCCATCGCCAGGTCCTCGATGACCAGCACTCCGAGGATGACCGGTGTCTCGCGGTTGCCGAGTCTGCCGAGGTCGCCGAGTACCTTCGCGATCACGCCGGACGACGAGATCCAGGTGACGCCGGCCAGCGCCACCGCTGCCACCGGGCCCCAGCCCAGTATCAGCGCGGCAACCGCGCCCGGCACCGCGTTCAGCACGAAGTCGACGATGCCCGACGGGTATTGGGTCTTGAGGTTGGTGACGAGCTCGGAGGCGCTGTATTCGAGCCCCAGCAGGAGCAGCAGCAGGATGACGCCTATCTCGGCGCCGGTGGAGACGAATTCCTCGCTGGCATTCAGCGGCAGCAGCCCGCCGTGGCCGAACGCGAGTCCGGCGACGAGATAGAGCGGAATCGGGGAGAACCCCACCCGTCCTGCGAGCCGGCCGAGAATGCCGAGGCCGAGGATGATGGCCCCGAGTTCGATGAGCAGCGCGGTGGTTTCGTGCACGGGCGGTTACCCTCCGGTGATCAATTCGGCGACGGCGTCCACGCCTTCCCGGGTGCCGACGACGACGAGCGTGTCGCCGATCGCGAAGCGGAAGTCCGGGGTGGGCGAAGGGAAGGCGTCGGTACGGCGCAGGACGGCGACGATGGACGCGCCGGTACGGGTGCGGGCCTGAGTGGCGCCGAGCGTCCGGCCTGCGTAAGGGGATCGTTTGGTGACCGGAATGTGCTCGGTGACCAGGTCGATCTCCAGATGCTGGTGCAGATGGGCGACGGGGTCGGGGACGAGGAGTTCGGACAGCGCGGTGGCCTCGTGCGGGGCGAGGGCCGCGGCGTCCTTGCAGTTGTCCTCGTCCTCGGGGTCGTGGAAGGCGAGAATGCGCCGGCCGTCCTGGTGGACGACGACCGAAAGGTGCCGGCCGCTCTCCGTGGCGAGGTCGTAGCGGGTGCCGACCCCTGGAAGGGCGGTCTTGCCTACGTGGGCCGATGGCTCCATTGATGCGCTCCATGCGGGCGTGCGGTGACAGCGTTCGGGCAGTGCGATGCCCCTGGACGGACGGCCGGAGGCATGCTCCCGCCGCCACTGGTGAGGAATTGTGCAGCACGTGACGCCGGTGACAGAGGTCGGGCGGAGCGGGCCTCCGATGAGGAGGAGGCCGTATCAACCGGCGCTGGACATATCGGGAATGCCGCTGCGTGCACAGGGAGCGATACGTGGTCGCGGGGCGCAGGCGGGGGAGTGCGCGCGCCGTACGCGGACGGCGTGGGCGGTGCTGTACGGGGCAGCGGTCACGGTCACGGTGACTGCCCGCATGCCCCGCCTCCCCGATGTCCGCAGCGCCCGGCCGCTCGCCACGCCCATGGGCGACGGCCGTCCACCAGTGCGTTGATGGCTCAGGGGAGAGTTTAACCCAGCGTCAATTGGCCGAAAGGGGACGGTATGGGGGTGGGGTGGTTGCCGGCGATGGCGGTGGCACTCTGCCGTCAGGAGGGTTGAGCAGCGCCCGAGTGCCCGAGCCTCTTTCGCAGGCACTGGATCCGACCCGGCCCGCGCCCCGATCGTCGACGCCGGTCAGGTCCCTGCCCGTGCGTGTGGAGTCTTTTCGACGGGTAATGGAACGCGCTGCGTTGAAGCTTGCCCGAGGCGCTCGTCGGCCGCACCCCGGCATCGCCACGCTGATTGCCGCGCCGCGTCAGCTGCGCCCGGCAGCGGGCCAGGGCCGCCGTCCCCGTCCGCGGCCGACGAGCTGCGCGGCCAGGCCGGCCAGCATCAGACAGGCCGCGATCACCAGGCCGTGGGAGACGGCGATGCCGTAGGCCAGGCCCCCGAGTGCGACGGCCAGCAGCAGTCGACCGCCCTGCCGGACGGGCCGCGACCCTTGGCGGCCGCGGGCAGCCGGGCGAGCGACGCGCCTCGGGGCCGGATGCCGGAACTGCTCGGTGAGGTCGGCGAGTCGGCGCCTGTCGTCGGGGGACATCGGTGTCCCTCCTCTCCCGGGAAGCGGTCGTCGCGAGCGGTCGCGGCACGCGGCCCGCACCGGCACACCCCGCTTGTTGTGCCCGCCGGTCCACGGTCCTTAACCCGCGAACCGTCACCGCGCCGGTACGGGTGTCAGACCCGTCTGATGGACTGGGGGCGTCTGGGCCAGGGAGGCCGAGGCCGTTCGCGGACCGCGGGCGCAGCAGAACGGGAAGGACCGATTCGAGCCATGCCAGCCACCGCCCCGCCCCGCACCGGAGCCGTCCGATGACCGCCGACGACTCCGTACTGCTGCGCACCGAAGGCCACGCCGGGTACCTCACCCTCAACCGGCCGCGCGCCCTGAACTCCCTCACCCACCGCATGGTGCGGCTCCTCGACGACGCGTTGACCGCGTGGGAGCAGGACCGCGAGGTGGCGACCGTGGTGCTCAGCGGTTCCGGCGAGCGGGGGTTGTGCGCCGGTGGCGACATCCGCGCCATTCATGACGACGCGCGCGACGGCGACGGCGCCGCCTCCCTGGCCTTCTGGCGCGACGAGTACCGCCTCAACGCCCGTACCGCCCGCTACTCCAAGCCGTACGTCGCCCTGATGGACGGCATCGTGATGGGCGGCGGCGTCGGCGTATCGGCGCACGGCGGCGTGCGGATCGTCACCGAACGCTCGCGGATCGCCATGCCGGAGACCGCCATCGGCTTCGTACCGGACGTCGGCGGCCTCCATCTGCTGGCCGGTGCGCCGGGAGAGCTGGGCACCCATCTTGCGCTGACCGGCGCCTCGATGACGGCCGGGGACGCGCTGCTGTGCGGGCTCGCCGACCACCTGGTGCCCGCCGCCCGGCTCCCGGAATTCGCCGCCGACCTCGCCGTCACGGACGTGCCGGATGCCGTACGCCGTCACGCGGAGGCGGCACCGGAGGCCGAACTGGCCGCCCACCGCGGCTGGATCGACTCCTGCTACGCGGCCGACACCGTCGAGGAGATCGTCGACCGGCTGGAACAGAGCGGCGAGCCGGCGGCCAAGCATGCCGCGCAGACGATGCTGGAGCACTCGCCCACCTCCTTGAAGGTCACCCTCGCCGCTGTGCGCGGGGCCCGGCGGCTCGGCTCGCTGGAGCGGGTGCTCGACCAGGACTACCGCGTCGCCTCGGTCGCGCTCGGCTCGGCCGACCTGGTCGAGGGCATCCGCGCCCGGATCGTCGACAAGGACCGCACTCCGCACTGGTCACCGGCGCGGCTGGAGGATGTCACGGACGCCGAAGTCGACCGGCATTTCCGGTCGTTGGGGGAGGATGAGCTGGGCCTCGGGGTGGTGGAGGTGTCGGTCTGATCCGGGGGCGGGGTGGGTGCCCGGCGGAAGGGGAGCGGTGCTCGGAGACGCGCACGGGTGCTGCGGCCAGCCGCCGTCCTGGATGTGCTGCTTGGAGTCATTCCGTGCGGAGTCTGCTGTGGGTACGAATACCCGGGTGAGGCCGTCGGCGCGGCCCACCGGGGTGTTGTGCAAGCCGGGGCGGGCCGGACGTGTGAATGAGGCCAGTTGTGGCACCCGGATCCAGTCGTGGCACCCGGCGGGAGAGCTTTGGTCATAGGTTGTCGGCGAGCTGTGCCGCAGCGGCCTCGCGTATGCATGGCCAAGGGTGCAGGCGGCCGTTTCGCACCAACTGCCGTCAAACGAGGTGAAGTTGACTGTCGGGATCCGGTCCCGCCGCGATGCGGCCGACCGGCCGCCATCGCACACGGGCCGACTCGGGTGCCGCCCCGGTCGCCCCTGCCGCACCCCTGCCACCCCGGTCCCGTCCCGGTGTTGCCCCCGTACCGACATGCGGGGGTCTTGGCTCTGTGCCTAACCTGAATCAGCCACACAAGGGCTGAAATCGTGACAGGAGGCTGATCACATGCTGCCCACGAAAACCCGTGCCGGCGTGACCGCACCCACAGACGAGCTGGTGGAGGAGGTCGAAGCGCTGCTGAGCCCCACCGAGGCGGACGGCACGTTCCACGACACTGCCGAGTGCCTGGGAGCGCTCCTCGGTGGAGGCGAGGGGCTGCTGTCCCCGCCCACGCCGCGTCCGAAGCCGAAGAAGTAGAACGCGACGTGACAACGACGGGGCGGAACGGCTCAGCGGTACACGAAACCGTTCAGCGCATCGCCCACACGGTTGCCTCCGCCTTGCACAACGGCGGGGGCAACCCCTTCGACCTCTCCGCTTCCCTGATCACCCATGCGGACGATCCCGTCGCCCTGGCGGCGGCCCGGGTGCTGGGGGCGGACGTGCTGGCGCCGTGGGCGTTCCTGGGGATGCCGGTATCGCAGGGGGACCTGGCGCTCGCCGGCGGGGCGGCCCGTGCCTTCCCGCCCGACACCTCGTCCGTGCCCAGCACCTGGACCCACTGGGGGCTGACGGCGGCGCTGCACCGGGCGGGCCCCGGGGGAGCACCGGCCGCGGTCGCCGCCGCCGAACCCGAGGTCGCCTGGGCCGTGGACGGCAGCTGGCAGCAGATCACCCACCGCTTCGCCCAACTCGCCTCCCTCGCAGGCCCCACGGCCACCGCGTTGCTCCCGGCCGCGGCCGCCCGTGCCGACGACCTCTCCCGGGGGTTCGTCCGCGCCATGCGCCGTCAGGACTGGGTGCAGGCGGCGGCGGTGGGCCGCTGGCTCGCCGCCGCCGGATGCGCCCCCGCCTCGCTGGGGCTGGCGGCGGGCCTGGCGCTGGTCGCCCAGGTCGGCGCCGGCGACGCGCGGGCGGCTCTGCACGTGCGCGCCGCACAGGCTCTGGCCCGGGGCGAGCGGTGAGGGGCGCGGCCCTGGAGGGAGTCGCTGAGGGGGCGCTGCGGTGGCTCTCCGCGCACCGTGACGAATTCCGGCTGCCGCACGATTACACCGACCCGCGCCACGACCGCAGTTGGACGGTGCGCCCACTGGGCGAGCTGGCGCAACTGACGTACACCATCGGACGGCTGAGCGGCACGAGCGGTGAAGTGGTCCGTCGGGCACAGGAGTTGTTCGACTTCGCCTGGCACGAGACCGGCCGGGGCGAGGTCTTCGCCGCGCTGGTGCGCCGCGAACCCCACGCCGCCTACCCCCTGGAGCTGTACGCGGTCTTCGCCGAGGCGGGGCGGCACCACGACTCCTTCGAGGCACAGATGCGGGACCTCGCCGCCACCCGCGCCTGGCGGCTCGCCGAGCGCCCGCCCACCCGCACGCTGGCCGTGCTCCAGGCGGAACACCGGCTCGGCCTGACACCGCACACGGACCGGGCAGCGGCACAGGCCCGCACCTGGCTCGGCGGTCTTCCCGAGCCCTGGGCCTACACCACGGACACCGGCTACGACGCCACCCACTACGTGTTCCACCTGACCAACTGGGGCAGCGAGCCGCACCGGTTGCCCGCCGCCGTCCGCGACTACCTCCTGCTGTGGCTGCCGGCCTGGCTGGAGTGCACGGTGGAGGCGGGCCACTGGGACCTGGCCGGCGAACTGCTGGCCGTAGCCGCCGTGCTGGCCCCGCCGGGAACGCTTCCCGGTGCCGACGACGCGTGGCGGGCACTCCAGGAGGCGCAGCGGCCCGACGGATCGATACCGGAGCACGCGCAGGAGGCCGACGGACCGGACCCGGAGCATCCGAGGGCGGGCTCCCCGCTCGCGTTCCGCTCCTGCTACCACTCCACGCTGGTCATCGCCTTCGCCGCCGCGCTCACCAGCCATGCCGCGGCCTCCGCAGGGGCGGTCGCCCCTACGCTCAAGGAGGCCGGACGATGACCGGGGAGACTCCGAAGCGCGTGCCCCGTGGGGGCGGCGCGGATACCGGCGGGGCCGGTGCCACGGCCCTGATGCACCGGGTGGGCTCGCGCGCGGTGCACTGGCTGGAAGAACACCGGGGTGGATTCCGGGCCCCGGACCGTGGTGCTTCCGCCGACGAGGTCAAGGAGTTCTTCAAGCCGGTCGGCGAACTCGCCCTCATGGGACGGGTCCTGACCCGCGAAGGTGTCGCCGGCACCAGCCAGGCGGCGCAGATGCGGCGGCTCCTCGATTTCGCCTGGCGGGACGTGCTCGACGGCGGGGGCCTGCTGGCCTGGATGCAGCGCGGCGAGCCGCTCTCGCCCGTCCCTCTGGAGGTGTATACGGCCTTCCGGGAGCTGGGCTACCACCACCCCGAGGTGGAGCGGCACGCCCGGCTGATGGTGAGCACCCGCAGCTGGCAGGCGCTGGAGACGCTGCCGAGCCGGCGCCTGGGACTCACCCGCCATGAGGCCCGCGCCGAGCTGACGTCCGGCACCGCGACGGCCGCCGCCCTCCGCAGGACCTGGCTCGCGCAGACCCCGGAGCCGTGGACGGTCGACTACCACATCGCCTACCTGGTCACCCACACCGTCTTCCACCTCACCGACTGGGGAGCCCGCCTCGATGCGCTCCCCGGCGACCTCGCCGACTACCTGACGCTCTGGCTGCCCGCCTGGGTGGACGAGTGGCGCGAGAAGGAGCACTGGGACCTGCTCGGGGAACTCCTCGTCGTCGACGCGATGCTGCCCACGCCCGCGTTCGACGGCACCGCCTGGCAGCGCTTCGCGGAGGCCCAAGGACCCGATGGCGCCATGCCGTTGGAGCGCACCCGGTCCGCGGACGGCGATGAGTTCGGCACGCTGTACCACCCCACGCTCGTCGCCGTCTTCGCCTCGACCATGGCCACGTCCCGCGCACTGACGGCCCTGAACGGCTCCCCGTCATGACGGCCCCGTCCCCCACGCAGGCTGACCTGCGCGCCATCGTCGATTCCGTCGACGCCCCGGACGTCGTCCTGGCCCTGTCGCAGGAAGGCCACCGCACGATCGTCACGGGAGGAACCGGCCTCGCCGGGGCGCGCGGCACGAGGCTGCACGCCCCCGCCTGCGCCCGTGAGGACCTGCGCTTCGAGATCGGTTCGGTGACGAAGACCTTCACGGGACTGCTCCTCGCTACCCTCGCCCACCAGCGCGTCCTCGGCTTCAGCGACCGCCTCTCCGCTCTCCTGCCACCGCCCGTCCTGCCGCACGCGCGACGGGACGCCATCACCCTGTTCCACCTCGCCACCCACACCTCGGGGCTGCCCCGCCTGCCCTGGAGCGTCTATCTCCAGCCGCGCGCCAGGTTCCACGCGAATCCCTACGCGCACTCGACCCAGCCGCGGATGCTCGGCGCCTTCGCCCGCTGCCGGCCCCGCAGCACCCCGGGAACGCGCTGGCACTACTCGAACTTCGGCGTCGCCCTCCTCGGCCCCGCCCTCACCCACGCCACCGGCACGCCCTTCCCGAACCTGATGGCCACCCACGTCCTTGGCCCGCTCGGCCTCGCCGACACCACCCTGTCCGCGCCCTACGACCACCGTGACGCCCTCGGCCACGACCTCACCGGGGACGAGCCCTGCCCGCCCTTCGCGCCCGGCGGCTGGGGCGCGGCCGGCGCCGTCCGCGCCACCCCCGGCGACCTGCTCAGCTACCTTGAGGCGCTCCTCGACCCCGGCCGCCACCCCCTGCTGGCCGACGCGCTCCGCTACGTACGGGAACCGCTGCTGCGCCACGGGCGCCACCGGGAGCACACGCACAGCCTCAGCTGGTTCCAGCACCCGTCCGATCACGGCCCGTTCTTCTTCCACAGCGGCGCCACCCCCGGCCAGGAGGCGATCCTGGCCTTCCGGCCGTCCACCGCGACCGCCCTGGTCGCCCTCGCCAACCGCCGCTACCCACCCGCGGCGACGCTCCAGCAGAGCACCTACAACCTGCTGGCCTGAGCGCCTCGCAGCCGGGGGCGGGGCGGGGGCGGATGCCCGTCGCGCGCAAGCGAGCCGGGGGAGCCCGTCACATGTTCTTCGCGCCCGCCTTGATGGCTTCGCGGATCCGGGTGTACGTGCCGCAGCGGCAGATGTTGCGGATCTCGTCCAGGTCGGCGTCGCTGATCTCCCGCCCGGCGTCGGCGGCCTGGCGGACCTTGGCGACGGCAGCCATGATCTGGCCCGGCTGGCAGTAGCCGCACTGCGCGACGTCGAGGTCGAGCCAGGCTTCCTGCATCGGGTGCAGTTCCTTGCCGACCGTGCCGGGCAGGCCCTCGATGGTGGTGATCTCGTCGTCCTGCGCGATCGTGGCGACGGGGACCGAACACGGGTTGAAGGCTTTGCCGTTGATGTGCGACGTGCACGCCTGGCAGACGCCGAGCCCGCAGCCGTACTTGGGGCCTGTCACGCCGAGCAGGTCACGCAGCACCCACAACAGCCGTACGTCGTCCTCGGCCTCGACGGTGATCCGCTCGCCGTTGAGCTTGAAGGTGTGGCTTGCCATGGAGGTGATCAGGGCTCCTCAGTAGGCGCGGTCGAGACCGTCGGTGGGGGACTGGGGGGTGGACGGTTCGAGGGGGAGGGGTTCGAAGCCGAGCTTGCCGTGGTTGATGGGGAAGCTGGTCGGCATCGTTCCGGTGGCGCGCGCGTAGGCGCAGGCGATTGCCGCGAACGCGGGCGCGACACCCAACTCGCCTGCCCCGGACGGCTTGTCGCCGGTGCTCGGCATGACGACGACCCGCAGTTCGGGCGGGGTGTTCCACTGGCGCGTGTAGAAGTAGTCGTCCCAGCTTCCTTCCAGCGGGATGCCGTCCTTGATGTGCAGGCTGGAGGTGAGCGCCAAGGCGAGGGCGTCGTTCAGGCCGCCCATCATCTGGGCTTCCAGGCCGCGGGGGTTGATGGCGAAGCCCGCGTCCACGACCATCAGCGCCTTCGTGACGCGCGGCCCGGTCACCCCGTGCTCGATCTTCCGGTTGACGGTCTCCGGCCGGCAGTCGATCTCGACGAGCGTGGCGACCGCTCCGCGGTACTCCGTGTGCAGCGCGATGCCCTGCGCGACACCCTCGGGCAGCGACGTACCCCAGCTGCCCTCATCGGCCGCCTTGTCCAGTACGACGCGCAGCCGCTTGTCCCGGAGGAACTCGCGGCGGAACGCCACGGGGTCCTTGCCCGTTTTCGCGGCGAGCTGGTCCACGACCAGCTCGCGGGCGCAGGCCACGTTCGGCGAGTAGATGTTCCGCATGCTGCCGGTGTGGAACTTCAGCGGTACCTCGTTGAGGAGCTGAGTGGTGACACCGAAGTGGTAGGGCGAGCACTGGCTCAGCTGGAAGATGGTCTCGGCGAACGTCGGATTGCCCGCCACGGGAAGCTTCGCGGCCGTCGACGTGATCATCTCGCCGAGGCCGTGACCGAAGTCGGTCTGCGCACTGGTGTGCCGCTGCTCGTAGCTGAGGACATTTCCCCGTGCGTACGTCGCGCGCACCCGCGAGACGCACATGGGATGGGTGCGGCCATGCCGGAAGTTGTCGGTACGGGACCACGACAGCTTCACCGGCTTGCCCATTTTCTGGGAGATCTCGGCGGCTTCGGCGGCCACGTCGTGGAAGAGATGCCGCCCGAACGAGCCGCCGCCCTCCACCACATGCACGGTGACGGCGTTCACGGGCAGCCCGAGGCGGGCGGCGATCTCGCTCTGCGCGACGATCGGCACCTTCAGGCTCGCCCAGATCTCGGCACGGTCGGCGCGCACGTCGGCAATCGCGTTGTCGGGCTCCAGCGGGCTGTTGCTGGCGAACGCGAAGGTGAACTCGGCGTCGATCTTCTTGGTGAGCAGGGGCGGCACGACCATGGGCAGCGCGGCCGCCTTGAGCTTGCGCAGGACGGTGTCGTCCGACTCCCCGTCCACGGTGCCGGGGCCCCAGGCCACCTCCAGGGCCCGCAGCGCGTCGATGCACTGTCCGAACGTCGCGCCGCGCACCGCCACGCCGTGCTTGACCGTCGCGACATCGGTGATGCCCGGCATCCGCCTGACCACGTCGGCGTTGTGGACGGCCTCGACCGTGCCGTTGACGGTGGGTGGCCGGCGCACCATCGTCGGCTTGGCATCGGGGACATGGTGGTCCATGCCGAACTTCTTGCGACCGGTGACGATCTCCAGCGCGTCGATACGGTTCCTGGGTGTGCCCAGGACTGTGAACTCGTCCCGTGACTTGAGGGGCGCGGTGGCCGTGACGACCTTCGAGCCGACGGCGGCCGCGGCCTCGGCGAGCGATCCGTACGTGGCGCGGTGCGTGGAACCGCACCGGATCACGCCTTCCGTCACGGTCAGTTCGGATGCCTCAACGCCCCACTGTGCGGCGGCAGTTGCGAGCAATCGCTGCCGGGTGACGGCCGCCGCGGTGCGTACCGGGAGGTACATGCTGCGCATCGAGTTGGAGCCGCCGGTGAGCTGGTTCATCAGCAACTCGGGGCGGGCGTCGGCGAGGGCGACCCGCACCTTGTCCAGCGGCAGGTCCAGCTCCTCGGCGATCATCATGGCAATCGCGGTGGTCATGCCCTGGCCGACCTCGGCCCTGGGCACCGCGAACGAGGCCGTGCCGTCCTTGTGCACCTGGACCGTGATCAGGCCCGACGTCGGCGCGGCCGCCAGGTTCTGCAGGTCGCCGAGGTCGAAGAGTTCCTCGGGCTGGGGAAGCGTCGGGACGGCAGCCGCGGCCTCCTGCCCGTCGAGCGAGTCGGTGCCTATGCGGACGCCGACGGCGAGGGTGGGGGCGGCGAGGAGGTAGGCGAGCACTCTGCGACGGCCTGGGCCTTCGGGTGCGGTCTGCGTCTGCTGTGGCGAACGGCTCGGTTCAGCCATGTGCGGTCCTTCCGGGAGCCCGAACGGGATGGCAAGGGGCGCCCGTTCCGGGTCCGGGAGCCTGTCACGGGCCACAGAAGTGAGCCATGGTCACGTTGCCCTCCGTCGAGCGGGCGTGGCCGTGAGTGTGGCACAACTGGGCGGCAGACAACGCCGTTTCCCCTGATGAGGCCGGTTTCCCGCAGTCTCCATGCACGTAGTGCGGGGGAAGATCCACGTGGTCTTCACAGTGGGCCGGTGACGAGGCTCAGGCCGACGCCGCCTCGACGACCGCGACCGGGCGGACACCGCCGCCCTCGTCACCCACCGCATCACGTAGCCGTTTCGCCCGTCCGGACCGGCAGATGGTCGCGCTGACGCTGCAGAGCCCGGAAATCCTTGCACCACGCCTGATTGCGCCCGGTGGTTCCATCCCCGTGTTCTTGGACGGTCCGGTTCGCGTACAGGCTGTTCAGCAGCCACGGCTGCTTGTCGGGGCCGATGTTCCGCACCATGGCGTCAGCCTGCACCACACCGTAGGTGGCCACCGCAAGCTTCCCCGTATCGCGAAATCTCTGCACCTGATCCCTGAGAAAGTGCGCATTCGCGCTGAACCACGGACTCATCGCGAGAAAGGCATTCCATTTCTCCTGCGGGAAGGGATTCCGGACGGCCTCCTTGAGCAGTTCCCATACCCGGGTGTGCGGATCCATGCCGTAGCGCATGGCGAACGGGACCGGGATCGTGTCCCGCAGATGCTCACGCCAGTTGAGCACGAGGGAAAATTCGGTCACGAGGAATTTCTGGTCATCGCGGAGATGGGGGACCACGTAGTCCAGATATTTCTGGCCGGCGTCGATGGAGACCACGTGAGGGTGGATGTCGACACCTTCGATCTCCTTCGTGTCGTGGACGAACTCCACCCAGCGCCGGGTAGCCGCGGTCCGTTGTCCCGGATCGTCCAGATGATTGAGCGCGCCCATGTACAGGCGGGTTTTGCAGCGCGCTCCGAAACGTTCCTTTCGGTATGCGACAAGGTGCCGGGCCACGTGCTCGTAGAAGGCATTGACGGCGGGACCGTCGCGATCTGCGGGACGGCTTTCGAGGAAGGGCTCGTTGCCGATCACCAGGATGTCCACCGTGCCCATCACGGCACGCGCCACCTTGTCCACACGCTCAAGTTCGGCGTCCATGAGGGCGCTGCCCGGCGCGGGGAGCGCTTGGCCCTGGTAGGGGAATTTCAGCGACAGAACCGTGCCGTATCCCTGTTTGCCCGCACCGAGCAGAGTGGCTACCGCCCGCTGGCGCGCGGGCAGCCCCTCGTCGGCCTCCGGCATGGGCAGGAAGCCGCGCAGCCAGCTCGCGGAGAGCCCACGCAGCTGCGAGAAGCGCATGTCGCTGGGGTCTTCATTGAAGTTGGCGCCCAACACACCGCTTGGGGCTGTGGGGTTGGCCATCGGCCCGCTGCTGCCGGATTCCGACGGCTGTCCGGTCCCCTTGCCGTTTTCGCGACTCCCTTGCCCGCTGCATCCCGCAGCGAGCAGAGCAGCGGCGGACGCCCCGAGCAGCATCCGCCGCGAAATCCCCGCCCGCTCCCCGGACTTACCGGAAACTGACCCACGCAAGCCTTGCACCCTTTCCTCTTCCTTCGCACCATGGCCGATGGCCCCCCGCACCGTATCCGTGGGGATCGCGGAGGGGCCCGCCCGCCCAATGGCTCGGCCCCCTTGTCACGCGGCGGTGACAGGGTGAATGGTTGGCCGCCGCCCGGCGGACGTGCGTTTCTGGGCGCTGCGCCCCGTCCGCACGATCGACGCGCGCTGTCCCCCGATCCAACGGGCCCCGCCGGACTCGCCGCCGTCCAGCCCCGCCCCGCGCCGGGCCGACCCGGCGCGAGCGCCTACAGTGCGAGCGTGCCGACCTACAGCATCGGCCGGGCAGCCGCGCTGCTCGGCGTGAGCCCGGAGACCGTGCGCCGCTGGGCCGACGGCGGGCAGCTGCGGATGGAGCGCGACGGTACGGGCAACCGCGTCATCGACGGCGTGAGCCTGGCCGGGTTCGCCAAGGACCGGGCGGCCGGGCCGCATCAGGTGCCGGATGAGGTCCGCACCTCGGTACGGAACGCGTTCGCCGGCATCGTCACGGCCGTCACCTTCGACGACGTGCTCGCGCAGGTCGAGGTCCAGTCGGGACCGCACCGGCTGGTCTCGCTGGTCAGCAGGGAGGCGGCCGAGGAACTGGGCATCGAGGTCGGGGTGACGGTGACCGCCCGGATCAAGTCGACACAGGTACACGTCGACCTGCCGGGCGGGCGGGGCTGACACGGCGGGCCGATGGCGGCGCCGTCTGCCCCTGCCGCCACCCCCTTACCGGCACAGCAGCGCCGCCCGCAGGTCCAGTTTGTGATCCAGGCGCGACAGATCGCGCCCGGTGAGCATCTCGATGCGCTGGATGCGGTAATGCACGGTGTTCACGTGCAGATGCAGCGCCTCGGCGGTGCGGGCCCAGGAGCCGTGCCGGGCGAGGAAGACCTCCAGCGTCTCCAGCAGCATGCGGTGCGAGGCGCCCGCGCCTTCGGCCAGCGGGCCCAGCACCGTACGGCTGAAGGCGGTGCGTACCGAGCGCGGCACCCCCGCCAGCAGCGACGCCAGACTCGTCAGGTCCTCGACCGCGGTCACCCGGGAGCCCCTGGGGGCGTCCTGGCGGGCCGCGGCGAGGGCGTAGCGGGCCTGTTCCAGCGCGGTGCCGGTGAGTTCGGCGGTGCGGACGGGGCCACTGACACCCGCCCGCAGCACGCGGTCCGGAGCGCAGGCGCGCAGCACCGGCCACAGGTCCCCGAGCGTGGCCCGCACCGTGTCGCCCGCGCCGGTCGCGACCAGGGCGACGGCCTCGCCTCCTGGCAGCCGGCCGACCGCGGACGGCGTGCCGGGAGCGTGCGCCAGCGCCTCGGCCAGCGCGCCCGCCACCGGCTCGCTCTCCCCGCCGTGCACCGCATCGTCGGCGCCGAAAGCCGCCACCACCACCCGGTACGGACCGTCCGACGGCAGCCCGCAGGCGTGCACCGCCGACGCCACCGCCGCGCTGTCGACCGACGGCGCGGCCGCCAGCGCGACCCACTCGTCCGCGGCCCGGCGGCCGGCCGCGGCGCGGCGGTCCACGGCCTGCCGGTGGCGCGCCAGGACATCGGCCACCTCGTGCAGCGCCCGGGACGGCGTCTCGTCCGCGTCCGGCAGCCGCAGGAACCAGCTGTCGTACGGACCGGAATCCGCCTCGATCCGCAGGCTGGTCCCGGTGGCGCCGCGCAGTTCACGGGCCGCCCTCGGGGCCGGCAGCCGCGGCGCGGACGGTGTGCGGGCGAGCGTTCTGCCGGTGGCGGTCAGCAGCATGCAGGCCGGCCCGTCCAGGTGCGCGAACGCGCGGTCCAGCAGCTCGTCGGGCCCCGCGCCGCGGGCGAGCAGCAGATCCAGTTCGGTGCGGACGTTCTCGGGCAGCGCGTGCGGATCGGTGGGGGGCAGGCCCGGGGCGTTCCTCCGGTGCCGACGCACCGCTTCCGTGACGGCCCGGAACGTGGTGTGTGCGGGTACCGAGAACAGGGGGACGCGGTGGGTGCGGCAGGCCGCGACGAGGTCCTGCGGCACCGCGCCGTGCGTTTCCTCGCCCGTCAGCAGCGCGGCCGCCCCCGCGGAGCGCAGCGCCGCCACGAAGCGGTCCGCCTTCGCCCCACCCTCGCCAGGTGTCCACCATCCCAGCCCGCTGACCACCAGCTCGCCGTCTCGCGGGAGCGTCTCCGGGGGCTCCAGGCCGGTGGCGGTCACCCCGCTCACCTCCCGTGCGAGCAGCGGCTCATCGCCCCACAGCAGGGTCAGGTCGAGGTCGTCGAGCTGGAGGAGGTCGTCGACGTGCATGGAGCGGCTCCTTGGGCGGCTGCCGGACAAGGGCAACCGGCATCTCACATTCACGAGGCAAATACGCGTCCAGGCATCGTAAATGCCAGCTGATCGTGGTGAAAAGCTCTTGGGTGTTCCTCCATCGGGCCCGGGCCTGCGGTGGTGTTTTTCTGCACGGTGCGCCGGTCGGGACGGCTGTGGTCGGCGGGTGCGCAGGGGGAGCTGACGTGGCGTGAGCGCGGCCGCTTCGCGGCCGTGAGGGCGGTCGCGGACGCCGTGTGATGCGTTCCTCCAAGCGGGTCGGCGTCTGCCATGGAGCTTCGCCTGAAGGGATTGCACATGCCAGCCTGACCTGCATATCTTGTCGCACATGCAGTCCTACACGATTGGCCAGGCGGCGCGGCTGCTGGGCGTCAGCCCGGACACCGCACGCCGCTGGGCGGACGCCGGCAAGGTCGCCACGCACCGCGACGACAGCGGCCGCCGGCTGATCGACGGCCGGGATCTGGCCGCCTTCTCCATCGAGGTCGGGCAGGCCGGCGCCGGCGAGGAGGACGCCCCGTACACCTCGGTGCGCAACGCCTTCCCCGGCATCGTCACCGCCGTCACCCTCGGCGACGTCGCGGCCCAGGTGGAGATCCAGGCGGGACCGCACCGCCTGGTCTCCCTGCTGACCAGGGAAGCGGTCGAGGAGCTTGGCCTGGAGGTCGGCATGCAGGCCACCGCCCGCGTCAAGTCCACCAACGTGCACATCGATCGCACCTGAGCGCCCGGTCACCCGGTGCGAGCCGCCGCCGCGCTCCGGCACGCCTCCGGCGGCGCCCGGCGCTCCGGACGTCTCTTCCCAGCGGCGTCGCCGTCCCCGGCGCGGCTTGTCCCCATCCGCTCGGGCGACCCGGTCGCCCCGCGTCCCAAGGAGTCCCGCACATGCCTCACGTCGTCACCGGCCGCCGCGCCGCCGCCGCACTCGTCACCGCCGCCCTCCTCGTCCCGCTCGCCGCCTGCGGCAGCGACAAGGGCGGCGACAAGAGCGCGCAGGACGGCGCCGCCACCGACCTCACGGTGCTCGCCGCGGCCTCGCTCACCGACGTCTTCAAGACCGCGGGCGCCGCGTACGAGAAGGAACACCCCGGTACCAAGGTGCACTTCTCCTTCGCCGGCTCGCAGGAACTGGCCGCGCAGGTCAAGCAGGGCGCCCCCGCCGACGCGCTGGTCACCGCCGACACCAAGACCATGGACGGGCTGCGCTCCGACACCGGGAAGCCGTCCGTCATCGCCAAGAACCGCCTGGTCATCGCCACCGGCGAGGGCAACCCCAAGAAGATCGGCGGCCTCAAGGACCTCGCCGGCAGCAAGCTGAAGGTCGTCCTGGCCGCCCCCGAGGTGCCGGTCGGCCGCTACAGCAAGCAGGTCCTGGACAAGCAGCACCTGGCGGTGAAGCCGGTCTCCCAGGAGCCCAACGTCCGTGCCGTGCTGAGCAAGGTCGAACTCGGCGAGGCGGACGCCGGCATCGTCTACAAGACCGACGCCGCCACGGCGCCCGGCAAGGTCGACGCGATCGACATCCCCGACGCGCAGAACGCCGTCGCCGACTATCCGGCGGCGACCCTCAAGACCTCGAAGCACTCCAAGGACGCCGCCGCGTTCGTGACCTGGCTGGGCACCCCCGAGGCGCAGAAGATCCTCCGGAAGGCCGGTTTCCAGCAGCCGTAGCCGCTGCGGAACGCCGTGGGGCGCGGATCCGTGAGCACCGACGGGCCGCGCCCCGCGGCCCCGTCGCCGTGCCCCCGCCACCGGCCGCGCCCAGCGCTCCGGCCCGATCCCAGGAACCTCGATGAGACGCTTCCGCATCCGCCGCCCGCCGGACGCCCGCACCGGCCGGATCGCTGTACCCGGTGCCCGTACGCCCGTCGCCCTGGCGGTGCCCGCCCTCCTCGCGGTGGCGTTCCTGCTGATGCCGCTCGTCGGCATCCTCGCCCGCACCACCTGGAGCGATCTCGGCACCCACCTCACCAGCCCCGGCGTCACCGAGGCGCTCCGGCTCTCGATGCTGGTCTCCTTCTGGGCGCTGGGCCTGTCCCTGCTGCTCGGGGTGCCGCTGGCCTGGCTGCTGGCGCGGGTGTCGTTCCCCGGGAAGGCGCTGGTCCGCTCGCTGGTGCTGCTGCCGATGGTGCTGCCGCCGACCGTCGGCGGCGTCGCCCTGCTCCTCGGCTTCGGCCGCCGCGGCGTGCTCGGACCCTGGCTGGAGGACACGTTCGGGATCGTCCTGCCCTTCCACACCTCGGGCGCCGTGGTCGCCGCCACCTTCGTCGCGATGCCGTTCCTCGTCATCAGCCTCGAAGGCACCCTGGCCGGACTCCGCCCCTCCTACGAGGAGACCGCGGGCTCGCTCGGCGCCTCGCCCTTCCGCGTCTTCTGCACCGTCACACTGCCGATGGCCGCCCCTGGCCTGGCCGCCGGAGCCGCGCTGACCTGGGCGCGGGCGCTCGGCGAATTCGGCGCCACGATCACCTTCGCCGGCAATCTGCCCGGCACCACCCAGACCCTGCCGCTCCAGGTCTACCTGCTGCTCCAGGACTCCCCGGAGGCGGCGACCTCGGTCTCGCTGCTGCTGCTCGCCATCGCCATGGCGGTCCTGGTGGCGCTGCGCGGCCGCTGGACCGGCGGTACGCCGCCCCGCACCGCCCGCCGCTCCCCGGCCCCGTCCGACGACACCACGGCCACCCCCGCCGACGACGCGCCGGCCGCCGAAGAGCCCGCACCGCCCGCCGAACCCCAGGACCGCTGGCCGCTGCACGCCGACGTCACCGGCTTCAACGAACTGACCCTGGACGCCGAGCCCGGCACCACCATCGCCGTCGTCGGCCCCAACGGCGCCGGAAAAACGACCCTGTTGCGCGCCCTCCTCGGTCTCACCCCGCGCGCCCGCGCCGCACTCCGGCTCGGCGACACCGACGTCACCGCCCTGCCACCGCACCGCCGCGGCGTCGCCTGGGTACCCCAGGACGGCGCGCTCTTCCCGCACCTGAACGCTCTGAGCAACACCGCGTACGGGCTGCGCGCGCACGGAGTGCCGCGCGCCGAGGCGCGCCGCGCGGCCCAGCAGTGGCTCGACCGACTCGGGGTCGGTGCCCTGGCCCACCGCAAGCCCGCCCAGCTCTCCGGCGGCCAGGCCCAACGCGTCGCCCTCGCCAGGGCGTTGGCCGCCCGCCCCCGCCTGCTGCTCCTCGACGAACCGCTCGCCGCGCTCGACCAGACCACCCGAGCCCACGTCCGGCACACCCTGCGCGGCCATCTCGCCGGGTTCGGCGGCGTCTGCCTGATCGTCACCCACGACCCGGTCGAGGCGGTCTCGCTGGCCGACCGGGTGCTGGTGCTCGACGGCGGCCGCACGCTCCAGGACGCGCCGCCCGCAGACGTCGCCCGCCGCCCCCGCTCGCCCTGGGTCGCCCGGATGCTGGGCCGCAACGCCTGGCCTGGCACCGGGACCGGCGAGGGGCTCGCGCTCGAAGGCGGCGGCCGCCTGGCTGCCGCCGACCGGATCGCCGAGGGCGCGCCCGCGCTCGCGATCCTCGCGCCCGAGGCGGTGTCCGTGCACCGCGAACGCCCCGAGGGCAGCCCGCGCAACGTGTGGCCCGGCACGGTACGGGAGATCACCGCGGCGGGCAGCAGGCTGCGGATCCTGGTCACCTCGCCCGAAGCACCCGACCTGGTCGCCGAGGTCACCCCGCAGGCCGCCCTGGAACTGGGCCTGGCCGACGGCGTCCCGGTCTGGACGAGCGTCAAGGCGACGGAGGTCTCGCTGGTCACCCTCTGACCGGCCGACGGCAGCGGGCCCGGCCGCCAAGACGGCACCGGCGGCGCGCGGCAGCCCGCCGGTGCCGGCCGTCCGCGGGTCAGTGCGGGCGGTCCGCCGACTCCAGGACGAAGACCGGGATCTCACGGTCCGTCTTGCGCTGGTAGTCGGCGTAGTCGGGGAACGCCTCGACGGCGCGCGCCCACCACACCGTCTTCTCCTCGCCGGTCACCTCACGCGCCGTCATGTCCTGGCGCACCGGCCCGTCCTGCAGCTCCACGCGGGGATCGGCGACGATGTTGTGGTACCAGACCGGGTGCTTGGGCGCGCCGCCCAGCGAGGCCACGGCGGCGTACCGGCCCTCGTGCTCCACCCGCATCAGCGGGTTCTTGCGGAGCTTGCCGCTCTTCGCGCCCCGCGTCGTCAGGACGATGACCGGCATCCCGCGCAGCGTCGTGCCCTGCTGCCCTCCGGAACTCTCGATCAACTCGACCTGTTCGCGCACCCATTGCTCGGGGCTCGGTTCGTACTGACCCTCAAGAGGCATCTGCCCGTCCCATCGTCGCTATTCGCTCGGCACCCGGACCCGGCTGGATCCTTCGGCCCGGCCGCCATGACCTTCGCTCAACAAGCGGAATCCGCGCAATCATCCCCGCGCCGCCGACGTGTCGCGGCCTTCTCGCGGTCTTCCCCCGAAGGCCGGAGCGCGCGTACGGTCTGCCGAAACCCACGCCAGGAATCATGAGGATCGCGCATGGTCACGCAGTCGTCCACGCCTTCCCCAGCGGCCACCCGCCCGCGCGGGCCCGGCGCCGCCCGCGCCCTGGAACACGGCGCCATCGGCACCGGCGACCTGGTCTTCTTCGTCGTCGCCGCGGCCGCCCCGCTCACCGTCATGGCAGGCGCCGCACCGGTCGCCATCGGCATGGCAGGCCAGGCCGCCCCGCTCGGCTATCTCCTCTCCGGCCTGCTGCTCATCGTCTTCGCGGCCGGCTTCACCGCGATGAGCCGCTACGTCCGCAACGCCGGCGCGTTCTACGCCTACATCGGACGCGGCCTCGGCCGCCCGGCAGGCGCGGGCTCCGCCTACGTCGCGCTGCTCGCCTACAACGCCATCGAGGTCGGACTGCTCACCGCCTTCGGCTACTTCACCGCGTCCGGCTTCCAGGACCTGACCGGGGCCCGCACCCCCTGGTGGGTGTGGTCGCTCGCCGGTCTGGTGGCGATCGGCGTACTCGGGTACCTCAAGGTCACGCTGAGCGCCAAGGTGCTCGGCGTCGCGCTCGTCCTGGAAGTGCTGGTGCTGGTGGTGTTCGAGGTCGGCGTGTTCGCCCACGGCGGCGGACCCGCAGGACCCGACCTCACCGTGCTCTCCCCGGTGCACCTCCAGAACGCCGGGGTGGGCGGCATGTTCGTCCTCGCCGTCGGCGCGTTCATCGGCTTCGAGGCGACCGCGATCTACGCCGAGGAAGTACGCGACCCGGCGCGTTCGGTACCCCGCGCCACCTACGCCGCCGTCGCCTTCCTCGCGCTCTTCTACACCTTCACCGTCTGGGTGATCATCAACGCCTACGGTGCGGACCGGGCCCAGGACGTCGCGGGCGGCCCCGGCGGCACCGACATGTTCTTCGCCGCCACCACACGCTTCGTCGGCCCCTGGGCGTCCGACACCATGCACCTCCTCCTCATCACCAGCGCCTTCGCCGCCACTCTCGCCTTCCACAACGGCGCCACCCGCTACTTCTACGCACTGGGCCGCGCCCACCTGCTGCCCCGCCGCCTCGGCACCGTCACCGCCCGCACCAGGTCGCCCGCCGCTGCCGTGCTCCTCCAGTCGGTGCTCGCACTCCTCGTCGTCCTCGCCACCGTCGCCGCGGGCCAGGACCCGTACGCGGTCACGTTCCTGTGGACCAACGGCACCGGCATCGTCGGCATCATGCTGATGCAGGCGCTGGCCGCGCTCGCCGTGTACGGCTTCTTCCGCCGGGACCGGCGCGGGATGCCCGCCTGGCGGGTGGCGGCGGCCCCGCTCGTGGCCTGCACCGGACTCGTCGTGCTGATCGTGCTGGTCTGCCGCAACTTCGAGCTGCTCACCGGCGCCGCCACGGGAGTCAACGTCGCCCTCCTCGCGCCGCTGCCCGTCGCCTTCGCCGCAGGAATCGCCCGCGCGCTGCGCATCCGCCGCCGCGACCGTGCCGCCTACACCCGGCTCACCACGGCCGACGCCGAACGCGGCTGACCACCCCGCGCGGACACATCCGGACGGAGAAAGGACCCTCATGGACACCGCAGAGGCGGCCCTGGTCTTCCGCGGGACGGTACGCACCGGCGGCGGTCCCGGCACCGACACCACCGCACTCGCCGTACGCGACGGCCGCATCGTCGCACTCGGCCCGGCCGCCGAGGCTCTGGCCGCCGGCCGGGCAGAGACCGTCGACCTCGGATCCGGGCTGCTCACCGCGGCCTTCGGCGACGGCCACGCGCACCCGATGTTCGGCGGCCTGGAGGCGGCAGGACCGCAGATCAAGGGGCTGGCGTCGGTCGACGCGGTGGTGGCCGAGGTCGGACGCTGGGCTGCCGCGCACCCCGAGGAGGAGTGGATCGTCGGCGCCTCCTACGACCCCGCACTGGCGCCCGCGGGGGAGTTCGACGCCCGCTGGCTGGACGACGCGGTGCCCGGCCGGCCGGTGGTGCTGCGCGCGTACGACTACCACACGGTGTGGTGCAACACCGAAGCGCTGCGCAGGGCGGGCATCACCGATGCCACCCCGCAGCCGCGGCTCGGCCGCATCGTCCGGCGCCTCGACGGCACGCCGATGGGCACGCTCCGCGAATGGCACGCCTGCGACCTGGTACTCGACCGGCTGCCCGCCAGGACCGTGGACGAACTCGTCGACGCCCTGCGGCGGGCCGGTGCGCTCTACACCCGCGCGGGCCTGACCTGGGTGCAGGACGCCTGGGTCGAACCGGAGATGGTGGCGCCCTACCGGGAGGCCGCCCGGCGCGGCGCCCTGGCCTTCCGCGTGAACCTCGCGCAGCGCGCCGACCCCGGCTGCTGGCGTGCCCAGCGCGCGCCGTTCGCCGCCACCCGTGAGCGGATCGCGGCGGACGGCTGCCCGCTGCTGTCCGCCCGTACCGTCAAGTTCTTCTGCGACGGCGTCATCGAGGGCGGCACGGCGGCGATGCTGCGGCCCTACCACGATGCGCCGCACACCTGCGGAATGCCCGTCTGGCCCGCCGCCGAACTCGCCGAAGCGGTAACGGCGTTCGACGCGGACGGCTTCCAGGTGCACCTGCATGCCATCGGCGACGCCGGCGTCCGTTCCGCACTCGACGCCGTCGAAGCGGCGGCCGCGGCCAACCCGCCCTGGGACCGCCGCCCGGTGATCACCCACGTGCAGCTGGCCGACCCGGCCGACCTGCCCCGCTTCGCCGCCCTGGGCGTGATCGCCAACTTCGAGCCGCTGTGGGCCCAACTCGACCCGCTCCAGACCGTGTTGACCCTCCCGCGGGTGGGGGAGACGCGGGCCGCTCGGCAGTATCCGATGGGCGACCTGGTGCGTCTTGGCGCCCGGCTCTCCTTCGGCAGCGACTGGCCCGTCAGCTCACACGTGCCGCTCGACGGCCTCCAGGTCGCGGTGACCCGCCGCACCTTCGACGGCGCCCCGGAGGGCGGCTGGACGCCGCACCAGCGGCTGACCGTCGACCAGGCCCTGGATGCGTACAGCTCAGGCGTCGCCTACCAGGCGCACGCCGACGACCGCACGCGGCTGGCGCCCGGGGCGCCCGCGGACCTGGTCTGGCTGTCGGACGACCCCCGCACCGCCGACCCGATGCGGATCCGGCACATCCGGGTGCTCGGCACCTGGCTGGCCGGACGCGTCACCTACCGGGCGGCGGACGGGGAATGACGGGGGCGACTCCGGCGCCCCGGGCCCCTGCACGCGGGGCCCGGGGCGCCGTACGCGTCACGACGTCAGGACCTCCGGGCCACGGGCGCGGCGGTGCTGCTCGGCCCAGTTGTTCAGCGCGGTGGCGCAGGCGTGGTCGAGATGGCGCAGACCGTCGAGGTCCAGCTCCACGGCGCGGTCGGCGGGCAGCGTCGCCAACTGGTCCAGCAGCTTGGGCAGCCGCAGGAACGTGGCATTGCCGACGGCGCGTACCTGTATCGGCTCGTCGCCCTCGGGTATCTCGATGTCGAGGTGCACCTGCGAGGTGTCCCAGGCGGTCTTGGCGACCGCCAGCAGCAGGCCGATCAGCACGCCTTCGAACATGTTGACCGTCACGATGGCGAGGGCCGTGGCGAACAGCACCACCGCCTCACCGCGGTGCTCGCGCCACAGCGGCCGCAGCTCGCGCAGCGGTATCAGCTTGCACCCGGCGTGCACCAGGATGCCGGCCAGCGCTGCCACCGGCACCACACCCAGCGCGGCCGGGAACGCCGCGGCGAACACCAGGATCCATACGCCGTGCAGCACCCGTGACAGCTTCGTCCTGGCACCCGCCTGGACGTTGGCCGCACTGCGGACGATCACCGCGGTCATCGGCAGCGCGCCGAGCACACCGCAGACGGTGTTGCCCGCGCCCTGGGCCATCAGCTCCTTGTCGTAGTCGGTGCGCCGGCCGGAGTGCAGCCGGTCGACGGCCGCCGCGCTGAAGAGGGACTCGGCGGAGGCGATCAGGGTGAAAGCCAATACCGTTCCCAGCACGCCCAGTTCGGTCAGTCGCCCGATGTCGGCGAAGCCCGGCGGCTGGATGGCGTCCAGCAGGCCACTGACCTCCACCCGGGCCACCGGCAGGTCCAGGACGAAGACCGTGACCGTGGCGAGCGCGACCGCCGCCAGCGGAGCGGGCAGCACACGTGCCGCGCGCTTCCAGCGCGGCCAGAGCACCAGGACGGCGATGGTGCCCGCACCGACCGCGAGAGCCGTCGCCGCGCCGCCGTCACGGACGGTGTGCAGGACGAGCGCCGGCAGCCCGGCGAGGTTGGAGAGCCCGTCACCCGGCGCCTTGGAGTCGGCGAGCGTGTAGAGCTGCCCGGCGATCAGCACCAGGCCGATGCCGGCCAGCATCCCCTGCACGACGGCGACGGAGATGGCACGGAACCAGCGGCCGAGCTTGAGGGCGCCCATGACCAGCTGCAACAGGCCGGCCGCCAGCACCAGGGCGCCCAGCGCACCCAGGCCGTACTCCTGGACGGCCTCGTAGACCAGCACGGTCAGGCCGGCCGCAGGACCGCTGACCTGCAGGCTGCTGCCGGGCAGCAGGCCGGTCAGCAGGCCGCCGACGATGCCGGTCACCAGACCCAGTTCGGCGGGCACGCCGGAGGCGACCGCCACCCCGACGCACAGCGGGACAGCCACGAGGAAGACAACGAGGGACGCGGTGAAATCCGCCCGGAGGGACGGGAGTCGGTTCACGATCAGTCGATTCATGGTGAGTGGGCCCGCCTTCACAGCGGGCGGAACGAGTCGGTTGCCGGGTCGTGCACCGTGACCTGGCCGGTGTGGACTTCGTAGAACCAGCCGTGCAGCGCGACCTCGCCGGATTCCAGGCGCTCGCGCACGCTCGGGTACTCCCGCAGTCGGCCGAGCTGTTCGTACACGTGCCGGCGCACGGCGCTGCGTACGGCGGGTTCCTCGTCGTCCGGAAGCTCTTCGGACAACTGCCGGTCCAGCCAGTCCTGTACGTCCGGCACGCCGGTCAGGTCGTCGCCGCGCGCCCTGGCGCCGACGGCGCCGCAGTGCGAGTGGCCGCACACCACGATGTCGGCGACGTTCAGTACGCGCATGGCGTACTCGATCGTGGCGGCTTCGGCGCCTGCCGGGCCGCCGTCGGAGTAGCGGGGGACGGCGTTGCCCGCGGTGCGCAGCTCGAACAGTTCACCCGGCCGGGCGCCGGTGATCTGCGAGGGGATGACGCGGGAGTCGGAGCACGTGATGAACAGGGCGAGCGGGGACTGGCCGGCGGCGAGCCGGCCGTAGCTCTCCCGCTCCTCCTGGAGTTCGGCGATACGGGCACTGTGGCCCCGGGCATGGTGGATGAAGGTGTCCACGAGGGGAGTTCTCCTGCTGATGAGGGGTGCCACCGCGACGGTGGCGGGAAGGTGATGCGGAGGGCGCGCATGACGGGCCCGGCGGATCGGCTCAGCAGCGGAAGACACAGTGCAGGACGCGGAGTTCGCGCGGCACGGACACCCGGGGCGAGGCTCTTTGGGCCCTCGCCCCGGCCGGCGCGCAATTGCCGACGGACAGCACGGCGGCGGACGGCGACGGCAGGGGCGGGCCGGAATCCGGCAGCGGGAGGTACGCGTGCCGCGAGCCACGGCGCACCGCCTGCCCGCGCTCCGACTCCCGCTCGGCGAGTTCACCGTTGCCGTACAGGGGCCCACCCAAGGCCGCGGGGGCGCCCATGAGTGCGAAGCCGGTGGCTGGGGCCGCGACCGCTGCACCGGCGGTCGGCGCCGCGGCGCCCAGCAGAAAGAGGAGGATCACGGTGATCGTGGTCATCGTTCGTACGGCCGGGCGGCGTCGGCCCGGCGTGTTCTTGTCCTGTCGCATCATCGCCTTTCGGTTCGCCGTACGGCCGGGACGGTGGTCCCGGCGCCGGGAACGGTGAGGGTGGGGGGATTCATGGGGGCGGGGGCGTCTTGCGGACGTCATTGCGCCGCAGGCCGGGGAGAAGGTGGCACGGCCGGGTCCGTGGCCGTGCCACCTTCTCCCGGGCGGCTATGCGGCAACGGCCGCCGGTTCCAGGGCGGCGATCTCCGCGAGGGGTATGTCCATCCGCTCGTGCAGGAAGCGGACGACGGTCCAGTGCGGCAGCGCGCCCTCGTCGAAGGGGCCGAACTCCCGGCAGTACAGCGGGATCCAGCGCAGCGCCTCTTCGATGGCCCGCTCCCGGCCCGGCTCCTGCTGGTACGCCTCGTAGGCGATGCTGCGGTGCTCGATGAAGAACCGTCCGGGCAGCCGCTCCTCGCACAGGCTGCGGTACTCGCGGGTCTGGAGGATGAGGTAGTGCCAGATCTCGTCGATCTCCTGCTCGACCGGCAGGAAAAGGCCGCTCAGCTGCTCGTGATGGTGCGAGACGAGGTAGAGGTAGCGCAGGCACTCGGTCACCTGGCGCTCGACGAACTCCTCCGGCGCGCCCGTGTGATGGACGAAGTGCGCCACCACCTCGGTGTGCAGCGCCTCGCCGAGCAGGGCGGTCAGGTCGTCGGCGGACAGCGGGGTGCTGCTGGTCATGGTTCTCCCGTCGGGGTGGTCAGGTGTCGGTCGCGAGCCAGGCGTACTTCCCGGACTTCCCTATCGGGAGGCGCGTACGGTGCTCCGCCCGGCAGTGCCGTCCGGTCAGTTCACGGACACCGCGTTCCAGGGCGGCGGCCTCGGCGGCCTGGACCGGGTTGCCGTCGAACGTGGTGTAGGCCAGCCGTGCCTCGTCCGTGCCGGACACCTGCAACTGGTGCACGAAGACCCGCGCGGAGGCGGCGCCGATGAGGCGGTCGAGGTCGCCCTGCGACACCGGGCCGTGCGGCGTCGGCAGCAGCTCCTTCACCCGCCCGCAGAACCGGGCGATCTTCGCGGGGTCCGGGGTGCCGTCCCGCGTCCGTACGCAGTCGCCCGAGCGGTAACGGACCAGCGGCATGTACGGGTTGCGGATGCTGGTGACGATGAGCTGGAAGATCTCGCTGCCCGGGGCCACCGGGAGCAGTTCGACGCTCATCCTGTCGAGATGGGGGCGGTAGCCGCCGCGGCGGTCGCTGGAGAAGAGGTAGCCCAGTTCGGTGCTGCCGAACAGATCGATGATCGGGCAGGCGAAGTGCTGCTCCAGGAAACGCCGGACGTTCACCGGCGTGTACTCGTAGGCGTGGATGATGCTGGCGGGCGGCGGAAAGGCGTCCCACAAGTGCCAGGTGCCGATCTTCCGGAGCAGATGCGCGAGGTGGTACGAGGAGCAGTCGAGGTGGTACCAGCCGCGCGGGTGGGTCTGACGGGCCGCGTCGATCTCGGCGAGCATCCGGACGACGTCCGCGCGTTCCCAAAGGGCCGGATCGAGCCGGAGGTTGACGTACGACGTGCGCGCGTCCAGTTGCCGGTCCGCGGCGTCCGGGACGGCCGCGGGCTCTTCGCCGCGCTTGGCGGCGTTCACCCGGGCGACGTGTTCGGTCGCCAGGACCGTGGTCAGCGACACCCGGCGGCAGTCCGCTTCCCAGGTGGCGGCGAGGTCGGGGTGCTCGCTCCACAACTGGTAGTAGGAGCGCAGGAGGAAGTACGGGGGGCGGATGATCTGCATCCGGGCGTGGTGGGTGCCGGTGGACAGCACGAACTCGGCGTCGCCGGTCTTCAGCGCGGCGGCGAGCCTGGGCGTCATCCAGTTGTCGGGGAAGCCGCGCGCGATCTCCGGTTTGTCGAGGAGGGGGAAGTGCCCCTGCTCCAGCGAGGCGCGGTAGATCGGGATGTCCTTGATCTCGGCGATGACCTCGGCCGACGGCTGACCGTCCAACTCCATGGAAAACCTTCACAAGTGCTCGGGAAACGGGTGCTCCGGGCGCGGTCGGCCGGGTCAGGAGATGCAGCCGGCCTTCGCCACGCTGACGCAGCCCGACTTGGGGGTGGCACTGATACAGCCGGCCTTGGGCGTGGCGCTGATGCAGCCGTTCTTCGCCGCCGCTCCGGCGGAGTTGACGGCCACCCAGCCCTGCCAGATCTCGTCCTGGGCCATCTTCTTGATGAGAGCTTCCATGCCGGGCCTCCGAAGGGTGTGTGGGAGTGCGGCGCTGACCTTGCCGATGCCGCACGTTCCGAAGGTAAAAGGATCACCAAGGCAGTGTCAATGAAAGGCAATGCTACAAGCAGGTTAACGATGTTCTGTGCGCCATTTTTGGCGCATTAGTGCTCCTCGTGGCCCTTCTTGTTCAGAGGAACGACCTGGTGGAGGGCGGCGCGCGGGCTTCGGGCTCGGGTGGTTGAACTTCACTTGACCGATGGGGAGTTGACCTGCCGCCGCTTGCGCGCGTGGGCGAGCAGGTGTCGGCGGGGTGCGCTCATGGGCGTCCGTCGGGCCGGCGTCGGACCGGTTCCCGTCGCCCCGTCGCCGCCTCAATGGTGTCCTGTTGGTGACACTCCATCAGATGTGGAGATTTCGAGGAGGAATGAATATGCCAATCGCATAGCGCATGCAGTGCGGAATGACAAGAGAGTGGAACCGGTGGGGAAGAGGTCCGGGATTCCGCCTCGAATGGGTGGTGCAAAAGGTGTGGAACCCGATATTCCAGGCGACTATTTTCGCTATCACTTGTTGGTGAGTAGGGTGTGCCCCGCCATCATCGGATCGGGGGAAACGATCCGGCTGAATTAGGCGTGGACGAAATGTGAGCGGGTGGATGATGACGCCTTCGGGACCGGGAGGGGATCATGGCGGCTGGCTCATTCGAGGGGCAGTACGTGTGGAGTCCGGCGGCCAATGACCGGCAGTTGGCGCAGGCGTGTATGGACGTCAGGGCCGGCCGGTACTTCGGTGCCCATGAGGTACTGAAAGAGACCCGGGGGGATTTCGAGGTACGGGCCCACAGGTCGCTGGTGCTGGCATCGGAAGCCGCCGACTCGGACCTGGCGGAGCGCTGGATTTCGGAAGAGCCGGGACCGGAGGCGGCACTGCTGTGGGCGCGGGTGGCGATGATCCGGGCATTGCGCATGGCCGAAACCGACGACCGGCGGCAAGAGGCCATGGTGCGTATCGCGCGCACCGCGGGGGAGCGCGCCGCGCAGATGCTGCCGGATGACCCCACCCCGTGGGTCTGCCAACTGGCCTTGTCGCGATTTCAACGACCCCAGGATCCGGCCCCGCAGGGACTCCTCACCGCGCCGACCGGCCCGTGGTATCTGTTCGCGCATATTCTTCGGCTCGACCCCTGGCACCGCGAGGCGCACCACAGGTTCCTGTCCTTCTTCTTCACCCGCAACGGCGGTTCGGCGAGCGCGAGCTGGGACGTCGCCGCGTTCCTGAGCCAGCGGGCCGCGGCCTCGTCGGCGCTGCGGCTGCTGCCGCTGGTGGCGCTGGTCGACGAGTACAACCCGACCGCCCTGCTGGCCGACCACACCTGGGAGCAGCCGCAGTGGATCAGCACCGCACTCGGCATCTACCGCCAGTGGTTCCCGCTCACGGCCGGGTACCGGTTCACCCCCGTGCTCGACCTCTCGTATCTGGCGCATGCGCTTTTCATGGCGAAGCATGAATTCGAGGCGCGCGAAGTTTTCACGGCGATGGGGCCCTATGCGGCCCGCATGCCGTGGAGTGCTTTCGGGAAACCGGAAGAGCAATTGACGAAGGCGAGACGTTCATGCGGTCTTCCCATTCCTGGAGCTGCCTGAACGGATGGAGGTACAGATGAACGCATTCGTGAGACGCGACGGGTAACGACAGCGCCGATAGCACGACTGCGATTCCCCCACCGAAGTCTTCCTATCAGCCCTGTCAGAAAGGTTTACGGTTGTGTCCGAGCGTATAACCACGGCTCGCGCGAAATCCCCGCACCGCGCAGACCCCGACACTTTTGATGATGACGCGACATTGCATGCGATGGGATATCCGCGGAAGCTGACCCGCAGGTTCCGCGCCTTTGACAACTTCGCGATCTCTTTCACGATCATCAACATCATCTCCGGAATCTTCTCGTCCTTCGGATTCGGCATGAACGCGGGCGGCCCGCGCATTCTGGTGTTCGGCTGGATCGGCGTATCGATCATGGTGCTGTTCGTCGGCGCCGCCATGGGAGAAATCGCCTCCGCCTACCCGACCAGCGGCGCCCTGTACTTTTCGGCCGGGAAGCTCGCCAAACGGCACCGTGGCGCCTGGTCCTGGTACACCGGCTGGCTGAACTTCGTCGGTCAGGTGGGCGGCACCGCGGCCACCAACTTCGCCGCCGCCACCTTCATCCAGGCGTTCCTCTCCATGCAGTGGCCCTCCTACGTGGCCACGCCCCAGCAGACCGTCGGACTCACCGCGGTGATCCTCTTCATCCAGGCTCTGGCCAACACCTACACGGTGCGTCTGGTAGCCGTGGTGAACCGGATTTCCGTGTGGTGGCTGCTCATCGGGATGGTGGTGATCGTCGCCGCCCTCGCGCTGATTCCGACGGGCCATCAGTCACCCTCGTTCGTCACCCATTTCGCCAACAACACCGGTTTCACCAACGGGATTTACGGCGGAATGCTCGGCCTGCTCGTCACCAGCTGGACGTTCACCGGGTTCGACGGCAGTTTTCACATGTCCGAAGAGACGGTGAAGGCCACCGTCAACGCACCGCGCGGGATCATGCGGGCCATCACCTGCTCCGCGATCACCGGACTGATCCTCATGCTCGCGCTCGTGTACGCCATCCGCGATTACGGTCACGCCGCGAGCGCGGACGCCCCGCCCGTGCAGATTCTCATCGACGCACTCGGAGTCAGCACCGCCAAGCTGCTCCTGCTGATCGTGATCGGCGCCATGCTGTTCTGCGGCCTCGCCAACATGACCAGCAATACCCGGCAGATCTTCGCGTTCTCGCGGGACGGCGCGATGCCGGGTTCCCGCTGGTGGCATTCGGTTTCGACGCGCACCCGCACCCCCGTCAAGGCGGTCTGGCTCGCCGCGGCCTGCCCGCTCGTGCTGGTCCTGCCCGGCTGGTGGTCGCACACCGCCTTCACCGCCGTCGTCAGCGTCAACGTCGTCGGCCTCTTCCTCGCCTACGGCGTGCCGATCTTCCTGCGGCTGCGGCTGAACGACTTCGAGCCGGGACCGTGGAACCTCGGCCGCTACGGCAAGGCCGTCGCCGCCATCGCGGTGGCCTGGATCGTGATCAGCAACGTGCTGTTCATGCTGCCGCAGGCCGCACCGATCACCCCCGCATCGTTCAACTACGCACCCATCGCCCTCGCGGTGGTGCTCATCATCGCCACGGTCTGGTGGTTCGCCACCGCCCGCCGGCGCTTCCAAGGGCCGGTCAGCTACGGCCGCCCCGACGAGGTCGCCGCCATGGACCTCATCTGACCGCGCACCGGACCACGGACACAGCGGCAGGGGGCGCGAGGCTCGCGGCAGGCCGCCGCGCACCACGCACCCCCTGCCGCTTCCCCGACCCCACCTGAAGGGACGCACACCAGCGATGCACCGCCCCGTCGAAACCGCCACCCCGCCGCACCCCGCCGGCCAACTCACCGTCGGCGCCGCCTCATTGGACGAGTGGCG
This sequence comes from Streptomyces pinistramenti, assembly GCF_020564935.1. Taxonomy (GTDB): domain Bacteria; phylum Actinomycetota; class Actinomycetes; order Streptomycetales; family Streptomycetaceae; genus Streptomyces; species Streptomyces pinistramenti. Next base: position 115,779 of record NZ_JAJCXB010000010.1, on the reverse strand, counting down.
CGAGATAGCGGAGTGGGCGGCCCAGGAGGAATGGAACCCCGGCCTCGGGGACACCGAGTGCTTCCACCCCACCGACCCCGCCGGATTCTTCACCGGACGCCTCGGCACCCGGACCGTCTCCGCGGTCTCGGTCGTCAACTACTCCGCAGACTTCGCCTTCCTGGGCTACTACCTCGTCCACCCCGACCACCGGGGCACCGGCCTCGGCCTGGCCACCTGGCGCGCCGCCGTCCCGCACGCCGGCCGCCGCACCATCGGCCTCGACGCGGTCCCCGCCCAGCAGGCCACCTACGCCCGCGCCGGATTCACCGCCGTACACGACACCCTCCGGTACGCCGGGCGACCCGAGGCACCCGCCGCGCTCGACCCGGACGCCGTACCGTTCACCGCCGCCCACCTCGACGCGGTCGCCGCCTACGACCGCCGGTGCTTCCCCGCCGGCCGGCACGGCTTCCTCTCCCGTTGGCTGACCGCTCCAGGCCACCACACCAGGGTCCTGCTGCGCGCGGGCCGCGTCGCCGGATACGGCGTGACCCGCCCCGCCCGCAGCGGCCACCGCATCGGCCCGCTCTTCGCCGACACCCCCGAGGACGCGGCGGCGCTCTTCGACAGCCTCACCGCCGCCGCAGGCCCCGGAGGAGAGGTCTTCCTGGACATCCCCGAGCCCCGGCAGGCCGCGCAGGCGCTGGCCACCGGCCGCGGCCTGACGGCCTGTTCGCACACCGTGCGGATGTACACCGGCCCGGTTCCCCCGGTCGAGGAGGAGCTGACGTTCGGCGTCACCAGCCTGGAACTCGGGTAGCGAGGGCAGGACGGTGGCGGTGGCCGGGGCGGACGGCGGCCACCGCCACCGTCCGTGCCTGCCGTCAGTACACGTCGCGTACGTACCGCTTGTCGGCGGCCAGTTGCTTGAGGTACCCGGCCGCCGCGTCCTCGTCCAGGCCGCCGTGGGCGACGGCGATGTCGCGCAGCGCGCGGTCCACGTCCCCGGCCATCCGGGACGCGTCACCGCAGACGTAGAGGTGTGCGCCGTCCGCCAGCCAGGACCACAGCCGGCTGCCGTGCTCGCGCATCCGGTCCTGCACGTAGAGCTTGGCCCGCAGGTCGCGGGAGAAGGCGGTGTCCAGCCGGGTGAGCAGGCCGTCGGCGCGCAGCGCGTCGAGTTCGCCCTCGTAGTAGAAGTCGGTGGCGCGGCGCTGTTCACCGAAGAACAGCCAGTTGGGGCCGCGGTGACCGCGGGCGCGGCGCTCGTGGAGGAAGCCGAGGAACGGGGCGATGCCGGTCCCGGGGCCCACCATCACCATCGGGGTCGCGGGGTCGGCGGGCGGCCGGAAGCGGGGCGAGCGCCGGACGAAGACCGGCACCGGGCGCTCCGGTGCGGCGTCCGCGAGGAAGGCGGAGGCGACGCCCTTGCGGGGGCGGCCGTGCGGGGTGTCGTAGCGGACGACGGAGACCGTCAGCCGGATCAGGTGCGGATCGTCGAGCGGGCTGGACGATATGGAATACAGCCGCGGCTGGAGGCGTGTGAGCACCGCCGCCCACTCCGCGGCCGTGGCGCGTACCGCGTGCTCGGCGATGACGTCGACGGCCTGCCGGCCCCACGCCCACCGGTCGCGTTCCCCTCTGTTGCCGGGGCGCAGCAGCTTCTTGACGACGCGGTCGGCGGAGCGGTCGGCGACCAGCCGGAGCAGGCCGGGGGTGATCCTGGTGATGTCCAGGTGGCGGTGCAGGGCCTCGCCGAGCGGCACCGTGCCGATCCCGGGCACCTCGATGCCGGTGCCGCCGTCGAGCCCGGTCACGGCCAGCCATTCGGCCACCAGATCGGGGCAGTTGAGCGGCTGGATGCCCAGCGCGTCACCGGCCTCGTAGCCGAGCGGCGTGCCGAACTCCCGTGTATCGAGGGTGAATTGGCGGACTTCCTTGGTGGCGCCGGGCCGGCTCAGCAGCCGGTTTCCCACCAGGCGGGCGGTCGCGGGCGCCGCCTTCGTGGCGGTGCCCGCCCCGGCAGGAGGCGCCGCGGGCCTGGCCTCCGCCACCGGCTGCTCGGGGCCTGCGAGGACGCCGAGTATGCGGTCGAGCCACTGCCGCGCCGGCTCCTCGTAGTCCGGTTCGCAGTCCGTGCGCGGCACCATGCGGTGTGCGCCCAGTTCGCCGAGCCGGGCGTCGAGGCGGCGTCCGTGGCCGCAGAAGTCGTCGTAGGACGAGTCACCGAGGGCCAGCACGGAGTAGCGCACGCCCTCCAGCCGGGGTGAGTCGGGGCCGTTCAGCGACTCCCAGAATCCCGCTCCGTTGTCCGGCGCGTCGCCGTCTCCCGAGGTGCTGGTGACCAGGAGGAGGTCGGCGGCGTCCGGCAGGGCCGACGGCGCGGTGCGGTCCATGGGCAGCAGGCGTGCGGTCCGCCCGCTGTCGGCGAGCCTGCGGGCCGCGGCCGCGGCGGCTTCCTCGGCGTTCCCGGTCTGCGAGGCCCACAGCACGAGGATGTCCCGGGCGGAGGTATTGGATGTATCGGATGAAGCAGGGATATCGGAGGCTTCGGACGGGCGCTCGGGTGCGGTCGGCTGCCCGGGGATGCGGGAGAACATGCCGGCCAGCACGCCGTTGACCCAGACCGCGTGCTCCGGGGCGAGGGGCGCGTGGCCGGGCAGCACCGGCGTGCCGGACGGCGTTCCGGCGGCCAGGCCGGTGAGGAAGCCGTCCAGATAACGGCGCTCCTGCTCGGCCAGCGCAGGCGGCGCAAGAGCGCCGGTCCCGAACACCTCGGCCAGCGCCGCCGCGGCGCCGGGCCTGCGTGCTCCGGGCGCCGGGACGTGGAACGGGCCGTCGGCCCCTTCGTCCGTTCCCGGCACGGAGCCGCCTGCCGCCGCCGAGGCCGGGCCCGCCGGCGACGCCACCTTGGCGAGCGAGACCGCGCACACCTTCAACTCCGGCTGGAAGGAGACCGGGTCGACGGCGTCGTGGGTGACCGCGTTGACGCTGAGGTACTCGCCGAACAGGTCGTTCCAGTGGAACGGCGCGAAGCAGTCACCGGGCCGCACCCGGTCGGTGATCCGCGCGGGCAGCACCGCGCGCCCGCGCCGGGAGGCGACCTCCACCGCATCGCCGTCGGCAACCCCCAGCGCCCGTGCGTCCTGCGGGTGGACCTCCACGAACGGGCCCGGGTCGAGCTTGTTGAGCTTGGCGACCTTGCCGGTCTTGGTCAGCGTGTGCCACTGGTGCGGCAGCCGCCCGGTGTTGAGGACGTACGGGTAGTCGTCGTCCGGCATCTCGGCGGGCGGCAGGTGCGGGCGGGCGAAGAACACGGCCCGCCCGGTGGGGGTGGGGAACCACATCCGCGGACGGGTGCCGTCGGGCCGCTGTCCGGGTGCCTGGCTGATGCCGTCGTTGGTGTAGCGCACCGGATTGCGCTCCGGCCCGTCGGCGGCGGCGCTGGGCCACTGGACGGGGGTCCGGCGCAGCCGCGGGTAGCTCACGCCGCGCAGGTCGTAGCCGGTCTGCGGGTTCCAGGCCCGCTTGATCTCCTCGAAGACCTCCTCGGCACTGGCGTAGCCGAAGGCGTCCTCGTACCCCATTTCGCAGGCGATCCGCGCGATGATCCGCCAGTCCGGCCAGGCGTCGCCCGGCGGCTCCACGGCCTGCCGCGCCAGCGTGAGGGTGCGCTCCGAATTGACCAGCACCCCCTCCGACTCCGCCCACAGCGCGGCGGGCAGCACCACGTCCGCGTACGCGGTGGTCTCGGTGTCGGCGAACACGTCCTGGGCCACGACGAATTCGGCCGCCTCCAGGCCCTCGATGACGGTCTTGCGATGCGCCACCGAAGCGACCGGGTTGGTGCAGATGATCCAGGCGGCCTTGATCTCCCCGTCCGCCATCCGCCGGAACATGTCGACGGTCCCGGTGCCGGCGGTGTCCGCCCGCAGTGTTCCGGGGGCCAGGCCCCACAGCTCCTCGGTGAAGGCGCGGTCCGCCGCCACCGCGCTGGACCGCTGGCCGGGCAGCCCCGGGCCCATGTAGCCCATCTCCCGGCCGCCCATGGCGTTGGGCTGGCCGGTCAGCGAGAACGGGCCGCTGCCGGGCCGGCAGATCGCGCCGGTCGCCAGGTGCAGGTTGACCAGCGCATTCGTGTTCCAGGTCCCGTGCGTGGACTGGTTGAGCCCCATCGTCCAGCAGCTCATCCACGCGCCGGCGCCGCCGATCCAGCGGGCGGCCTGCCGGACGTCCTCCTCGTCGAGGCCGGTGATCTCCGCGACGACGGCCGGGGGATAGTCCTCCAGGAAGGCCGGCATCGCCTCCCAGCCCTCGGTGTGCCCGGCGATGAACTCCGGGTCGGTACGGCCCTCCGTCACCAGCAGCTGCAGCAGCCCGTTCAGCAGCGCCAGGTCCGTGCCCGGCTTGATCTGGAGGAACAGGTCGGCCTTGGCGGCCGTGGCGGTGCGCCGCGGATCGACCACGATCAGCTTCGCGCCGGCCTTCACCCGCTCCATCATCCGCAGGAACAGGATCGGGTGGCAGTCGGCCATGTTGGCGCCGGTCACCAGGAACACGTCGGCGTGCTCGAAGTCCTGGTAGGAGCCGGGCGGGCCGTCGGCGCCCAGCGACAGCTTGTAGCCGCTGCCCGCGCTCGCCATGCACAGCCGGGAGTTGGACTCGATCCAGCCGGTGCGGACGAAGCCCTTGGCGAGCTTGTTCGCCAGGTACTGCGCCTCCAGCGTCAGCTGGCCCGACACGTAGAGGGCCAGCGCGTCCGGGCCGTGCGTGTCGACGACCGCCCGCAGCCGCCTGGCCGTCTCCTTGACCGCGGTCTCCATCGGCGACGGCACGGGCCCGGCGCCGCGGTCGCCGCGCACCAGCGCGCGGGTCAGCCGCCCCGGGGCGGTGAGCAGGTCGGCACTGGTCGCGCCCTTGGTGCACAGCCGGCCCGCATTGGCCGGATGCGTCCTGTCACCGGACACCTTGCGGACCGCGCGCCGCCCCGCGCCGTCGACCGCGACATCGAGCACGATCCCGCAGCCGACCCCGCAGTACGAGCACACCGTCCGCACCTGCGTGGCGGATTCCGGCTGCGGCTCCGGTGCGGTCACGTGCGGCCCCTCTCGTGGTCGGAATTCCGGGCCCGACCGTACGGACCGGCCGTTGCCCGGGTGTCACGAGGAGATCATCCAGGGTTACGGCCCCTGCACAACCGCCCGGTTCCCGCCGTGAGGAAGACCCCCGCACGCCCAACGGCCCCGCCCACCCGCCGCGAGGCAGGTGAACGGGGCCGTCCGGCGTCCGTCATCCGGCTACTTCAGCGCGCTGCGCTGCTGCCACTGCGGCCAGGACTCCTGCCAGACCTCCAGGCCGTTGCCGACGTCCGTCTTCTCCGTGTTGCTCGTGCCCTTGACCTCGACGGTCGAGCCGATGGGCAGGAAGTCGTAGACGCGCTTGGCGTCCGACGTGGTCATGCCGAAGCAGCCGTGGCTGTTGTTGACCACGCCGATGGACTTGTTCCACGGCGCGGAGTGCAGGAACGTCCCCGAAGCGGTCAGGTGGGTGACCCACTTCGCGTCCAGCATCCACTGGTCGCCGTAGCCGATGGTCTTGGAGTCCATCGTCTCCGCGGCGTTCTTGCTGCGGACGGTGTGCACGCCGCCGCGGGTGGGCGCCTCGGGCGAGCCGGCCGAGCCGCTGATGGTGCCGACGTTGCGGCCGCCCGCGTACATCGTCAGGGTGTGCGCGGGCACGTCGATGACGGCCTTGTGGTCTTCGCCGATGGTGAAGCCGAAGTTGTAGTCGCGGACGAACCAGTCGCCGTCGCCGGAGTTGAGACCGGTCAGCGCGCCCTTGACGGACACCTTGGTGCCGGCCGGCCAGTAGGTCTTCGGGCGCCAGTCGATCCGGTCGTGGCCGCCGTAGTCGGTGACCCAGCCCCAGGAGCCCTCGACCTTCGGCTGCGTGGTGACCTTCAGCGCCTTCTCGATGTCGGCGCGGCGGTCCTTGGCGATGTGGTTGTCGAAGAGGATCGAGACCGGCATCCCGGTGCCCACGGTCTGACCGTTCGACGGGGTGTTGGTGAGCTTGTTGACCCGGCCGGCTTCCGCCGTGGTGAACTCCGAGGTCGCGGCGGTCTTCTTGCCGCCGTCGGAGGTCGTGGAGGTCCTGATGGTGTAGGTGGTGCCGGGCCGCACCTTGCTGTCCGACGTCCATGACGTCCCGTCACCGGCCAGCCGCCCGGAGACCGTCGCGCCCTTGTCGTCCTTGGCCTCGACGGCGGTGATCTTGCCGCCGTCGGCCCGTATCGCTATCGGGGAGCCGAGCTTGGCGGACTTGCTGCCGGCCGCAGGGGTGACCGTCACCTTCGCCGCCGGCTCGGCGGCCTGCGACGAGGCCGCGCTCGTACCGCACGCGGTCAGCGATGTGGCCGCCACCAGGGCGACGGGTATCCAGCGAACGGCATGGCGACGTGGTGCGGCGAGCACGGGTTCCTCCAGATCAGGCCAACTGACAGTGACGGAGCCGGGACCTGCGGCGCTCGACCGCGCGGAACCTGAAATTCCCCCGCCACCCTGACAGACGGTTTGTCTGCTTAAGCGGTTGTCTGGCGGAAGGGATATTTATGACACGTTTCGATATCGGCGTGCGTGATGAGGTCGACCCGGAAGGGGACTTGGGGTGAATGAGCCTCTATGGGCGCTAGGTGTACTTTGTGCGATTTGAGGGGATTTGCGGGTTTTCGGTGGATGTGGGGAATCAGGCCGCCGGGCCGTTGGCGTCCGTGAGCCGGTCGATTTCCTCGGCGCTGAGCACGAGACGGGCGGCAGCGGTGTTCTCTTCGAGATGCCGGACGCGGGACGTGCCGGGGATCGGCAGCATGCAGTCCGTGCGGGCGAGCAGCCACGCCAGCGCCACCTGCCCCGGTGTGGCGCCGTGCCGCCGTGCGATCTCGTCGACGGGCCCGCCCGGGGCGGCGAGGGCGCCGGCGGCCACCGGCGCCCACGGGATGAAGCCGATGCCCTCGCGTGCGCAGTGGTCGACGACGTCCTGCGAGGCGCGATCGGTCAGGTTGTAGCGGTTCTGGACTGTCGCGATCTCCGCGATGCGCCGGGCCTGCTCGATCTCCTCGACGCCGACCTGGGAGAGCCCGATGGCGACGACCTTGCCCTCGTCCTGCAGCGTCTTCAACTCGCCGACCTGGTCCGCCAGCGGCACCTTCGGGTCGACGCGGTGCAGCTGGAACAGATCGATGTGGTCAAGGCCGAGCCTGCGCAGGCTCATCTCGGCCTGTTGACGCAGGTATTCGGGCCGCCCGACCGGAGGCCAGGCGGCCGGGCCACGGCGCACCGTGCCGTCCGCGGTCTCGATGACGTCCGGGCCGTTGCGCGTCAGGCCGGCCTTCGTGGCGATCAGCACGTCGTCCGGGTACGGGTGCACGGCCTCGCGGATGATCTCCTCGCTGACGTGGGGGCCGTAGGAATCGGCGGTGTCGATCAGCTGGACGCCGAGTTCGACGGCCCGGCGCACGACACGGATGCACTCCGCGCGGTCGTCGGGCTCTCCCCAGATGCCGCGCCCGGTCAGGCGCATGGCTCCGAAGCCCAGCCGGGCCACCTCCTTGCCGGCGATCTCGAAGGTGCCGGACCGCTGTGCTGTGGGCGGGTGCGTACTCACGCTGTGTTCCGTTCCGTTGAGTCCTCGGGCGCTTCACGCTAGCCGCGTGCCACCCGCCCAGCCTGGGTGTCCTGCACCCTGGCAGGCCGGGTTCGCCGAGCATCCGCGTACGGGACGGCGGGTGTGTCAGGAGTCCCCGGCCAGGCTCTCCCAGTGGTCGGCCAGGGAGGTCAGCAGCTGCATCAGGTCGGGGCGCTGCTCCTCGGCGTACGGGGCGAGCAGCCGCTCGTCCAGTTTGCGGGCGCGGTGGTAGGCGTCGCGCAGCGTCCGGCGGCCCTCGTCGGTGAGGAAGAGCAGCTTGCGCCGTCCGTCGGCGGCCGCGGTGCGGCGGACTATCAGGCCGCGGTTCTCCAGGCGCCGTGCCACGTCCGCCATCGTGGACGTGTCCAGGGCCACCGCCGACGCCATCGACCGCTGGTCGTGGCCGGGCGCCGCCTCCACGGCGGTCAGCACCGCGAACTGCGGGCCGGTGAGCGTCGGATCGACCGCGCGCACCCACACCGCGAGGTACGCCTGGTAGAGGCGGCGCACCTGGTAGCCGGGGGCGGCGGTCAGCGCCTGGGGGATCGCGGGCACGGACTCGGGGGGAGCGGACTCGTCAGCCATGGGCCAACTCAATCACGGTGATCAGGTGCGCCGCGGGCCGCCGGTGCCCGGTCCGTGCGATCACACCGTCATCGGGTGCAGCGCGGCCCGCAGGGCGCCGAGCGCGGCGGGCGGGTTGTCCCAGAAAATCATGTGTCCGGCGTCCGGGACGGCGGCGAACGAGGCCGAGGGGAGCAGCGCGCGGGCCTCGGCGACGCCCTCGGCGGTGACCACGGGACTGTCCGCGCCGTACAGCAGGGTGGTGGGCCCGGCGACCGCGGGCCACCAGTCGAAGAAGTCCTCCGTCTCGAAGCCCTCGTGGGTCGCGGTGATCGCCCGGCGGTCGCAGCTGGCCAGCCAGCGCGCCCGCAGCTCCTGTTCGCGGCGCGGCCAGCGCGGCCAGGATGCGGCCACCTCGTCGGCGTCGGTGCCGCGCTCGGCCTGCGTCAGCTGGTCGAGGAAGGCCGCAAGGGGCGTCGGGTACTCCTCGCGTCCAGGACCGCTCATCGGCGGGTCGGCCAGCACGCACCCGCCGGTCGCCACCTTGCCGCGGGCGGCGACGGCCGCGGCGATCCGCGCGCCCATCGAGTGCCCGAACAGCAGCGGCCGGTGCAGGCCGAGCCCGTTCACGACGGCCTCGGTGTCCTGGGCGTACTCCTCCAGGCGGTACGCGCCGCCGCCGTCCGACAGGCCGCGGCCGCGCACGTCGACGACCAACGGGCGTACCAGATCGGTGAGTTCGCGGGCGACGAAGTCCATGGTGACGGCCGGGCTGGTGATGCCGGGCAGGATGATCAGGGCGGGTCCTGCGCCGCCGTAGTCCAGGACGTGCAGCCGGGTGGTGCCGGAGCGGACCCACCGGCTGGTGGCCGGGATGTCGGCGAGGTCGGCGAGGGCGGACTGCGGGACGGACCGCTGGGGGTGCGGCACGGGAGCCTCCTGAGAGGGGGGTGGGGGAGGGCGGTGGTCAGGGGGTGGGCGGGCCGGCCAGGTAGGCGAGCGCGTCCTGTTGGCCGATGACGTCGCCGTACTTGGCCTGAATGTCGAAGAGGCTCGCGTCGTGCGGCCCCTGCGCCCGGTCGCCCACGCAAGTGCGGGGCACCAGCACCGGGAATCCGGACTGCACCGCGTCGACCACGGTGGCGCGCACGCAGCCGCTGGTGGTGGCGCCGCAGATCACCGCCGTGTCGCGGCCGAGTGCGGTGAGGGTGGCGGCGAGCGAGGTGCCGAAGAACGCCGAGGGCCCCTTCTTGAGCAGCAGGACGTCCTCCCGGCGGCGTGGCAGCCGCGGATCCACGGCGACCGCCTCGCTGCCCTCGACGAGCGCCCGCATGCCGGGCGCCTTGTGCAGCCAGGCGACGCCGTCGCCGTCCGCCTCGGCCGGTGTGTAGGAGAGCGCGGTGAACAGCACCGGCACCCGGGCGGGCCGCGCGGCCTCGATCAACTCGGCCGTCGCGCCGACGACTTCGGTGAGGTCGGCGCCGGAAGGGAACCGGTCGTCGGTGAAGCCCAGGGTCAGGTCGACGACGATCAGCGCGGGGCGGCTGCCGCGCCGTACCTGCGCCCCGAACCCGGCGCGCGCGTAGGTGGCGTCGGTGGCGCCGCCGTACCGGCCGGTGCTCATCGGCGCCTCGCCTCCTTCAGTTCCCGGCGCAGGCCGGCCAGCCGGCCCAGCAGCCAGCCCTCGAACACTCCGAAGGCGAAGGCGGCGACGAGCGGCCCGTACTTGGCGGGTACCGGGCCGGCGAGGAGCGAGAGCCCGTCGAGCGCGGGCGCGGGGGCGGAGGGGGCGGTCGCGGGGGCCCCCGCGGGGGCGGCCGGTCCCGCCGCCGGTGCCGCGGGGCCCGCCGTGCGGTCCTGGTCCAGCAGACTGCCGAGGTTCTGCGCGAACTGCTGGAGGATCCGGTTCGACACGGTGCCGATGGCGCCCTTGCCGAACTGGGCGAGCTTGCCGCGGATGACCAGGTCTGTGGACATGTCAAGGCGGGCGCCCTCCGGCGTCTCGGCCACCGTCAGCGTCACCTCCGCCTCCGCGTCACCGCTGCCGTGGGTGTCGGCGCCGCGCGCCTGCACCCGCAGCCGCCGCTGTCCGGCATCCGCCTCCAGGAACCGGACGGTGCCCGCGTACGCGGCACTGATCGGGCCGACCCGCACGGTGACCCTGCCCTGCCAGGCGTCGCCCTCCTGCCCGTCGAGCACCGCGCCCGGCATACAGGACGCCACCCGCCGTACGTCGTTCAGCAGCGCGAAGATCTCGTCCGGCGGCGCCGCCACCGGCACCGTGTTGCTGAGCTGCATCACCGCTCCTCTCCTGTGGCTTCCGCGGCTTCCGGGGTCTCGTCGGTTGCCGTTGCTTCCGTTGCTTCCTTGGCGCGACGGGCCGTGGCGCAGCTCTCGATCGCGTCGACGATGGACTGGTAGCCGGTGCACCGGCACAGGTTGGCCGCCACCAGCTCGCGGATCTCCGCCCGGTCCGCGTCGGGCCGCTCGGCGAGAAACCCCTCGGCCAGCATCAGGAAGCCGGGGGTGCAGAAGCCGCACTGGAGGCCGTGGTGGTCCCTGAACGCCTGCTGGAGATCGCTGAGTTGACGGCCGTCGTCGTCGCCGGACAGGGACTCGACGGTGCGGATCCTGGCGCCCTCCGCCTGCGCGGCGAACATCAGGCAGGCACGGGCCGGCCGCCCGTCGACCAGTACCGTGCAGGCGCCGCAGATGCCGTGTTCGCAGCCGACGTGGGTGCCGGTCAGCCGTAGATCGTGCCGCAGTACGTCGACCAGGGTGCGCCGCGACTCGCAGAGCACCTCGTACGCGGTGCCGTTGACATCCAGGGCGAGCAGCTGCCGCTCCGCCGCGGGATCGATCGCGGGATCGATGGGGGTCTCGGTCATCAGGTGCGCTCCAGGGTGCGGCGCAGTGCGCGGTGCACCGTCTCGGGGGTGACGGGGGTGTGATCGAGTTCGACGCCGGTGGGGCGCAGGGCGTCGTTGACGGCGTTCAGCACGGCCGCGGGCGCGCCGATGGTGCCGCCCTCGCCCGCGCCCTTGGCGCCGGTCTCGCTGAAGGCGCACGGCGTTTCGAGGTGCTGGACCGTGACGTCCGGGATCTCCTGGGCGGTGGGCACCTTGTAGTCCATGAAGCTGGTCGCCGACGGCTCGCCCTGTGCGTCGTAGGTCACCTGCTCGAAGAGCGCGCCCGCGATGCCCTGGGCGATGCCGCCCCGGCACTGGCCCTCCACGACCCGCGGGTTGATCGCCACACCGCAGTCCTCGACGCAGACGTACCGCAGGATCTCCACCTGCCCGGTGCCCTCGTGGAGTTCGACGACGACGCCGTGGGTGGCGTTCGAGAATGTGCCGTCGTTGAAGACGTCGAAGCTGGCCGTCGCCGTCAGGCCCGGCTCCATGTCCTTGGGCAGCAGATGTGCCTTGAGGTAGGCGGTATCGGCGAGTTCGGTGTACGTGAGGGTGGCGGCGGGATCGTCGTGACGGTGGACCCGGCCACGGCCGAGAGTGGTGTCCTCCCACGGGATGTCCCAGCGGGCTGCGGCGAGCCGGCGCAGCTTCTCGCCGAGCTTGCCCGCCGCGAGCCGGACCGCGCTGCCGCCGACGGTGACCGACCGGCTGGCGAAGGTGCCCCAGCCGTACGTGACGCGGTCCGTGTCGCCCTGGTGGATCCGCACCTTGGCGAGGTCCAGGCCGAGTGCGTCGGCGACGATCTGCGCCAGTGTCGTCTCGTGGCTCTGCCCGTGGCTCATCGTGCCGGTGGTGACCGTCACCGCGCCGCTGGTGTCCATCCGGACCTCGGAGATGTCGAAGCCCGGCACCACCTCCATCTTGCGCTGCGCGAACGCGGTGGAGCCGTAGCCGGTGCGTTCGCTGAAGCAGGAGTAGCCGATGCCGAGGTGCCGACCGGCGGCGGTGGCGTGGGCCTGCCGCTCGTACCAGCCCTCGTCCCGCAGCGTTTGCTCGCACAGGTTCAGCGACTCCAGGTAGGAACCGGGGTCGTAGGTGATGCCGTTGACGCCGGTGTAGGGGAAGTCGGTGATGAGGTTGCGGCGGCGGGTCTCCACCGGGTCCAGGCCCAGCTCCCGTGCCGCCCGCTCGAAGAGCCGCTCCACCACCATCACGTACTGCGGGCGGCTGACTCCGCGGTACGGCGCGGTGGGCGCCTTGTTGGTGGTGACCGCACGGCCGCGCACCCGGTAGGCGGGCACGGTGTAGACACCCGGCATCTCCGCGGCCGCCATCAGCGGCTCGATGCCCGCCGTGAACGGATAGCAGGAGTAGGCGCCCATGTCGCACACCACGTCCGCGTCCAGGCCCAGGATCCGGCCTTCGGCGTCGAACGCGGCCCGCACGTCGTAGTGCTGCTCGCGGGCGAGGAAGGACGCGGTCAGCGCGTCCTTGCGGTCCTCGATCCACTTCACCGGACGTCCCAGGCGCAGCGCCGCGGCCGCGGTGGCGATCTCCTCGCGGCCCACCACGCACTTCTGTCCGAAACCGCCGCCCATGTCCGGCACGATGACCCGCACCGCCCGCTCGTCGAGCCGCAGGCAGCGCGAGGCCACCGTCCTTACCTGGTGCGGCACTTGGGTGCAGGTCTGGAGGACCAGCTGCTCCTCGCGGTCGTCCCAGTGCGCCACCGCGCCCCGGGTCTCCAACGGCAGTGCGTTCTGGCGTCCGGTGCGGGTCTCGACGTGCACCACGCAGTCCGCGGACGCGAAGATCTCGTCGATGCCTTCGGTGGCGAACAGCGCCACATCGACCAGCGTGTTGCGCGGCGCCTGCGCGTGCACCAGCTCCGCTCCGTCGGCCAGGGCGTCCGCCTCGCAGGTCACCGGCGGGCGCACGGCGTAGCCGATCTTGGCGGCCTCCAGGCCGTCCTCGGCGGCGTACGCGTCGCGCGCCACGACCACGGCGATCGGCTCGCCGACGTAGCGGACCCGGTCGCGGGCCAGCACCGGCATCGCGGTCGGCACGAACTCCTCGGGCGGGCGGTCGAGTTGGGCGGTGATGTCGCCCAGGTCCAAATCTTCTGCGGTGAACGCGGCGATCACTCCGGGCACCTTCCGCACCGCGTCGAGGTCGACGGAGGTCAGCTCGCCGTTGGCGACGGTGCTGCGGACGAACTGGGCGTGCAGCATGCCGGGCAGCGCGATGTCGTCGACGAACCGGCCGCGCCCGGTCAGCAACCGCGGATCCTCCCGCCGCGCCACCGACCGCCCGACCAGCGGCCCTTCCCCGCCGTCCGGCGTGTGTGCTCCCGTCGTGGTGCTCATCGGGCCCTCGCCTCCTCGCAGGCACGCCGTACCAGCGTGCCGATCAGCCGCCGTCGGTAGTCCGCGCTGCCGTTGGCGTCGTCCGGCGGGTTCACGGCGGCAGCGGCGGCGGCCGCGCAGTCGGCGAACGAGCCGCCCGTTGCCAGCACCTGTTCCGCCTCGGGCACCCGTACCGGAACCGGTGCCACCCCGCCGAGCGCCACCCGCCCGCCGCGCACCTCGGTGCCCGCCAGGTCCAGGTCGACGACGGCCGAGACGATCGCGAAGTCGCCCCGGCGCTCGGCGAATTCGGTGAGTGCGGCATGCGGCGCGGGCCGCGGGAAGACGATCTCGGTGAGCAGTTCGTCCGGGTCGAGCGCGTTGGTGTACGAGCCGAAGAAGAACTCGGCCGCCGGGATGCGGCGCGGCCCGCGCGGCCCGTGGGTGTGGAGTTCGGCGTCGAGGGCGACCGCGAGCAGGCACCACTCGGCGGTGGCGTCCGCGTGCGCGATGCTGCCGCCCACCGTGCCGCGGGTACGGATCGGCAGGTGGCCGATCCAGCCCATGGCCGCGCGCAGGACGTCGAAGCCGGGGCCCAACCGGCGGGCCGGGGCGGTCTCGACGGTGTGGTGGGTGGTGAGCGCCCCGATGCGCAGCGCACCCGTGCTGTCGGTGCCGAGGTGGTCGAGGGCGCGCAGCCCGCCGATGTCGACGAGGTGCCGCGGCCTGGCCAGCCGGAAGTTCATCATCGCGACCAGGCTCTGGCCGCCGGCGATGACCTTGGCGTCGTCGCCGAGTTCGGCGAGCAGCCGGGCGGCGCCTTCGGTGTCGCGGGCCCGGTGGTAGCGGAACGGGGCGGGTTTCATGGTCCTCCTTGTCGTGTGGCGGTACGGGCGGGGGCCCGGGAGGCGGCGCCCGTCGGACTCAGCGGGCGAACCGGTAGGAGAACGCGACCTGATCGGCGTCGTGCAGCGGCGAGCCGCCCCACAGCCAGTCGTAGGACAGGTCCGACTCGCCGTCGAAGCGCCGCAACTTCTCGTCCCGCGCCTGCTGTTCGGGCCCGTCGGGGTAGTGGTAGAAGGTCTTGTTCCGCAGCGACGCGTCCTGCACCATCCCGGCGTGCCGGGCGCGCCGGTCGACGTACCGCCGCAGGGCGCCCTCCACCCCGGACACGGTGACCGCGCCCAGTTCCTCGGCCAGTACCGCCGCGTCCTCCATGGCCTGCGACGCGCCCTGCGCCTGGTACGGGAGCATGGCGTGGCAGGCGTCGCCGAGCAGCGCCACCCGTCCGTCCATCCACACCGGGTCGCGCCGCCGGTGGTGGAGGGCGAAGCAAGTGACGTTCTCCTTGGCCTTCGAGAGCATCGCCGGCACCCGGTCGTCCCAGCCGGGGAAGGCGTCCACCAGGTCCTGCGGGGCGGCGGCGACCGACCACTTCTCGGCGACCTCGTCGGTGCACGGCACGCACGCCACGACGTTGAGGTACGCGCCGCCGCGGATCATGTAGTGCACCAGATGGCGTTCGGGTCCGTACCAGATGGTGCTCTGGAAGCGGTCGACCAGCCAGCGGGTCGCCGGGTCGGCGGCGATCAGTTCGCCGGGGATCAGCGCGCGGAACGCCATCTCGCCCGAGAAGCACAGGGTGTCGGGCGCGCCCATCAGCTCACGCACCTGTGAGCGGACTCCGTCGGCGCCGATCACCACGTCGGAGGGGAAGCACCGGCCGTCGTCGGTGACGGCCACCGGCCGCTCGGGGGTGCTGCGGTCCAGGGCGGTGACCCGGCTCGCGGTACGGATGTCGACGACAGGACCGGGGCCGGCCGGATCCCGGCAGGCGTCCATGATGACGCGGTGCAGGTCGGCCCGGTGGTAGTGCCAGTAGGGGGCGTTGAACCGGTCCTTGCAGAACTGGCCGAGCGAGGTGAGGGCGACGATGCTGCCGTCCTGCCAGCGCCTCCTGACCTGGTCGAGCGGTTCGGTGTGGATGGCCTCCAGCTGCCGGCGCAGGCCGAGCCCGAGCAGCACCCGGCTGGCGTTCGGCGCGGTCTGGATGCCGGCGCCGATCTCGCCGAGTTCGGCGGCCGCTTCCAGCACGGTGACCCGCAGGCCGCGGTGGCGCAGGGCCAGCGCGGCGGTCAGGCCGCCGAGGCCGCCGCCGGCGATGGTGACTTCGAACGACTGGCTGGGCACCACTCTTCCTCCAAGGCGTGTCAGCGGTGCGGCGGTCGGGCCGCCGTGGTCCCGGTGCGCGCGGACGTCAGCTGCCGTCGTCGGCGAGCCGTCCCGCCACCACGACGTCCGTGCCGTCGACCGTCACCGAGCAGCCGCGCATCGCGATGTCGAGGTGCGCGTACGACTCGCGGCCGAGTACCGGGTGCGGGCCGGTGGACCACAGGAAATTGCCGGCGAACGCGCGGGCGTCCATGCCCATCAGCTCGTGCTTGCCGTACATCGCGGTGGCGAACCAGTCGGCGCTGCGCATCAGCCCCCAGCCCAGGTGCGAGAGGCTGCGCGCCCAGGTGTCGCCGGCGTCGTCGAAGAAGGTGGTGAGCAGGGCGGCGTCGGCGCCGCCGGTGATCTTCTCGATGTGCCCGCCGGCGATCTGGAGGGTGACAGGTTCGCGGACGTACTCCTTGAACGGCAGCAGGATGTCGCCGGGCGCGAGCACGATCCGCCCGTCGGAGATCTCCGGCCAGCACAGCACCATCGTGCTGGGCCAGTGGTCCCAGCGGCCCGGATCGTCGGCGAAGCCGCACTGGAACTCCGGCTCGGAACCGCTGAGTTGCACGGTCAGGTCGGTGCCGGCCGGTGAGCTGACCCGCATCACCGACGACCGTTTCAGCAGCTCGACGCCGCGCAGCACCGCATCCTTGTCGGCCGGGTCGGGGAGGTTGCGGATCAGGACCTCGGGGGCGTCGCAGACGAAGATGATGCGGGTGCCGGCCCGCAGGATCTCCTGCTGGACGGGGGCGTGGATGAAGCCCTCGCGAGTCAGGTCGACCACCAGATCGGCGGACTTGAGGAGGTCCTGCGCCGCGGTGTCACGGAGGACGGAGGTCAGACCGGGCCCTGCGCCGGTGCGGGTGCTGGGCATGGGTGCGGGGGTGCCGCCGGGCACCGTGGCGGCGATGACATGGGCGCCGCACGCCTTCGCGGCGCCGAACGCGGCGGCGACGTAATCGCCGCGGCTGTCCGGTTCGGCGAGCACCACCACGTGTTCGCCTTCGCGGAGCTTGCAGAGCCGGAGCTGGCGGGTGAAGGCGTCGAGCAGATCGACGGACGAGAGATCGAACACGGGGAGACCTCCAGAGTGTTTCGGGGGCCCCACGAGCGGGGACGGCCGTGGAGCGGCGGCCGGTGCAGCGCTGCGGAGTCGGGCGAGGGCAGCGGGCGGGTACGGGGACCGGCAGGGATCGGGGAGTCGCGGACGGTGCTCGGGTCGCCGGGCGGGCGCCTGGTGACCGGCCGGAATCTGGCCTGTGGATATGCTCTGATCTGCGGTGATGCCTCGGTGGTTGGTAACCGACAGAGATAATCCGAACACGTACTATCTTGGCTTGGCAAGGGGGGCGCGGCGAGTCGGTCGGCTTCTTTCTTGACGGTGTGTCAGTGAAAACCGCCGACACTCGCGTCGACCTGCGGCTTCGCCCGGAGCGCCGTCAGGGCGTACGCACGGCGCGGCCCCGCTCCCGCACACGCCGTGCGGCGGGACGGGAACGGGGTCCGCGGGGCCGGTGTCGCTACTCGGCGGCGGCCTGCTGATTGCTCATCACCTGGACACTCTCGTCCTGGACATCGGCCGCGGGCTCACGCGAAGGCCGGTACGGCGCGAGCGCGGGCACCGCGCGCCCGGAGAGGACCTCCTCGGCGGCCAGCTCGCCCAGCAGCGGCGCAAGCGTCACCCCGCTGTGCGTCACCACGCTGTACAGGCCATCGGCGCCCGGCACCGTGCCCACCAGCGGCAGCCCGTCGGCCGGCACCGGCCGCACACCGCGGCGTACGCCGGTGAGCCCCGCGGTGCGCAGCGCAGGCAGCACCTCGCCGCCACGGCGGTGCAACTCCTCCTCCAGGCCCGGCTGCTGTTCCCGCCCGGTGTCCCCGTCGGCCGGCAACAACGCGTCCACCGGCCAGGAGATCGAGCACACCCGGTCACCCGGCGCGGGGCGCAGGTCCACGCCCGGTGTCGCGAGGATCGCGCCCAGCCGGGCCGCGGGCACCGGAGTGCTCTCGCCGACCAGGCCGGGGATCCGGGTCAGCGGCAGCGACACGTCGGCGAGCGCGGCGATCCTCCCGGCTTCGGGCCCTGCGCAGTTGATGACGTGGTCCGCCTCCCAGCGGCGGCCCTCGGTCGCCACCCCCACGACCCGGTCGCCGCGCCGCAGCAGCGCCGTGACCCGCAGGCCGTAGCGGATCGCGGCGCCGTTCAGGGCGGCCCGGTCCAGCAGAGCGCGGGCCAGCAGCGGCGCGTCGTACCACGCCGCGTGATCGTGCACGACCAGCTCCGGTGCCGCGCAGGCCGCCGGGTCGGCGCCGGGCGCCAGCTCGGCCAGCGCCTCGGTACCCGTCGTCCGGCACGCGTGCCCCCAGGAACGCAGCCGCTGCGCACGCTCGTTGATCACCCGGCGCTCGTGCGGGGTGTGGCCCCACTGGACGAGCGGCACCTGATGCCGCCAGGCGGCGCCGCCCAGCTCCTCGCCGAGCGTCAGATGCGCGGCGGCACTGCGACGGTTCAACTCGTAGTAGGAATAAGGGGTCTTGAGGTGCGTGACGTCGATGGAAAAGGTGGCGCTCGACGTGCCGGACGCGGGGCCGCCGGCGTCGATGACGGTGACCTCGGCGCCGGCCCGTGCCAGATGATGCGCGACGGACGCGCCGAGCACACCGGCGCCGATGACCAGTACACGGGACATGGTTCGTTCCTGTCTGGGAGAGAGGGAAGGCGGATGCGGGCGGCGGGCCGCCGCTACCGCACCTTGCTGAGGAATGCCTGGGTGCGCACCTCGCGCGGCGAGCCGAGGACGTCGGCGGGGCAGCCGGACTCGACGACCACGCCGTCGTCCATGAAGACCAGCGCGTCACCCACCTCGCGGGCGAAGCCCATCTCGTGCGTGACGACGATCATCGTCATGCCGTCGGCGGCGAGTCCGCGCATCACGTCCAGGACCTCGCCGACGAGTTCCGGGTCGAGCGCCGACGTCGGCTCGTCGAACAGCATCAGCTCCGGACGCATGGCCAGGGCGCGGGCGATGGCCACCCGCTGCTGCTGGCCTCCGGAGAGCTGCGAAGGGTAGTTGCCTGCCTTGTCGGCGAGGCCCACCCGGGCCAGCAGCTCCCGGCCGCGCACCCGCGCCTTCGCCTTGGACTCGCCGTTGACCAGTACCGGGGCCTCGGCGACGTTCTCCAGCGCGGTCAGGTGCGGGAACAGGTGGAAGCGCTGGAAGACCATGCCGATGCCGCGCCGCTGCCGGGCCACCGCCTTGTCGGCCAGCTCATGGATGCGGCCGCCGCGCTCCTCGTAGCCGATCAGCTGGTCGCCGACGTACAGCCGGCCCGCATCGATGCGCTCCAGGTGGTTGATGCAGCGCAGGAACGTCGACTTGCCGGATCCCGACGGGCCGATCAGGCACATCACCTCGCCTGCCGCCACCGTCAGATCGATCCCCTTGAGCACATCGACGGTGCCGAAACTCTTGCACACCCCCTCGGCCCGCACGGCGCTCTTCGGGACTGCGCTTGTCATGGCTGCGCTCTTCAAGACTGCGGCTCCTCGAACGGGGTGACGGCTTGCCGCCGACGGCGCTGTGCGGTGGCGCGGCCGTCGCCGCGCCGGAAGCGGCGCTCCAGGTAGTGCTGGCCGACGTTCAGCACCGACGTCGCCACCAGATACCAGACGCAGGCGACGGCGAGCAGCGGCACCTGCTGGAAGTTGCGCGAGTAGATGCCCTGGATCGAGGTCAGCAGCTCGGGCACGGCGATGGCGAACACCAGCGAGGTGGTCTTGAGCATGGAGATCGCCTGATTGCCGGTCGGCGGGATGATCAGGCGCAGCGCCTGCGGCAGCACGATCCGGCGCAGCGTCTGCCGCCGCGTCATGCCCAGCGCGTGCGCCGCCTCGCTCTGCCCCTCGTCCACGGAGTCCAGGCCGGCCCGGACGATCTCCGCCATGTACGCGGCCTCGTGCAGACCGAGGCCCAGTACGGCCGCGGTCATCTGCGTGATCAGCCGGTTGGTGTCGACCTGGAAGAACGTCGGGCCCCAGGGCACGCCGAAGCCGATCACCGGGACGATGGCCGACAGGAAGTACCAGAACAGCAGCTGCACCAGCAGTGGCGTACCGCGGAACACCCAGATGTAGAAGGCGCTGAGCCTGGCCAGCACCGGGTTGGCCGACATCCGCAGCACCGCCACGACCACGCCGCCCGCGATGCCGATGGCCATCGCCGCCACCGTCAGCAGCAGCGTGGTGCGCAGCCCCTCCAGCACCACCGGCGCGAACAGGAACTCGCCGACCGTCGCCCACTGCATCCGGGGGTTGGCCGCCCAGCCCTGCACCAGGAACACCAGGACGAAGATCAGCACCGCCGAGGTCACCCAGCGGCCGGGATGCCGCAGCGGCACCGCGCGGATCCGGTCGCCGTCCGCCGGCCCCTTCGCCGGGGCCGTGCCGTCCGCTTCCGCCGTCACCGGACGCCCGCTCATGCCGCGCCCCCGTTCACCGTCGCCTGCCGCAGCGCCCCGGCCGTGACCTTCCACTGCTTGAGGATCGTGCCGTAGCTGCCGTTGTCGATGACCTTCTGCAGGGCCTTCTGCACGGCCTTGACGAGCGCGCCCTGCTCCTTGTCGACGAGGATCCCGTACGGCAGGAAGCGGTAGGGACGGCCGACCTGGCGCAGCCGGCCGCTGGACTGCGCGGCCTGGTAGGCGACGGTCGGGGTGCCGCCGACGAACACCTGGGCGCGGCCGGTGGACAGCGCCTGGAAACAGCCGACGGAGTTGGGGAAGACCAGCACTTCGGGCGCCGCCCGGCCGGCCGCCGTGCACTTCTTCTTCTGCGTATCGGCGTCCTCGACCTGCGCGGTGCCCTGTTCCACCGCGACCTGCTTGCCGCACAGGTCGCCGAGCGAGCCGATCTCCTTCGCGTGCCGGTCGTCGACCAGGAGGGAGCTGCTGGTGCGGAAGTAGTCGACGAAGGTGATGTGCTGCCGCCGCTCCGGCTTGTCGAGCATCGCCTGGATCGCCAGGTCGTAACGGTGCGACTGCACACCGCCGATGAGGCTGTCGAAGCCGGCCCTGGTGAACGTCACCTTGAGCCCCAGAACCTGGGCGACGGCCGTCATCAGGTCGGGCTCCATACCGACCAGCGTCTTGTTGTCGACGGCGAGGGACACCAGCGGCGGGTAGTCGTCGCCGGTGGCGACGGTCAGCGTGCCGGACTTCCTGATCTTCGCGGGCAGCAGCGCGTGCAGCGCGGCGTCCTTGCGCTGGACGGGGGCGGTGGACTTCGCGGTGGGATCGGAGGTGCCGCAGGCCGATGCGAGGGGGAGCAGCGCGGTGACGCCGAGGCCGACCGCCACCCGGCGCGTCGTACCGCGGGCGCGTGGACCTGCGAGCCGTCTGTCCATGGAGGTGCCCTTCTCGGGTCGGTCAGCTACTGATCGCTCAATGTGCGCCAGGCCGTGGCCCCGCACAAGATGAGACAGGGCGCGCATCTGTGCACACTTCGTTCAGCAGAACTGATGCATCTCACAGGGTGGACGGCAGGAGGAATCCGGCGGGCGGCCCCGCGATGCGGCCGCCGCACGGTCCCCTTCGGCCTTCCGGCGGGCGGCCCGTACGCGCCTGCCCACAGCACGAGCAACACCCCTGGTGGCGTTGGCGCGTGGAGTGTTAATTTCCCCTGATGCTGACCCCGACGCAGCTGCAAGCGGTACGCGAAGTCGTGGCGACCGGCTCGCTGCGGATCTCCGCCCGCCGTCTCGGCTACTCGCCCTCCGCCATATCGCAGCAGATCTCCTCGGTGGAACGTGCCCTGGGCGTCCAGCTCTTCGAGCGCTCACCGCGCAGCGTGCGCCCGACGGCCGCCGGCGTACAGCTCGCCCGCAGGGCCGCCCGGCTGCTGGCCGAACTGGAGTCGGCCGAGGACGAGTTGCGCTCCTTCGCGGCGGCCGAGCGCGGCCGACTGCACCTGGGCAGCTTCTGGTCGGCCGGGTTCCGCCTGGTGCCCGCCGTGCTGGCCGAATTCCTCCGCGACCGGCCGCAGGTCGACGTCCGCTACGAAGAGGGCGACCCGCAGGTCACCGTGCCCGCGGTGACCGAGGGCCGGCTCGACCTCGCGGTGATCTTCGAGTACGGCATGGTGCCGCACAACTGGCCGGACGACCTGGAGACGACGCTGATCCTGGAGGAGCCGCTGTATGTCCTGGTCCCCACCGGGCACCGGCTCTCGCACCGCAAACGCATCCAGGTCGGCGACCTGTCGGCCGAGCGCTGGATCTGCTACCGCGAGGACACCGACGCGGCCCGCTCCCTCCTCCACATCTGTGCCGAAGGCGGCTTCCGCCCCGAAGTCCTGTTCCGCACCAACGACTACAACCTGCCCTTCGAGCTGGTGCGCAAGGGCCTGGGTGTGGCGATCGTCCCCGAACTCGCGCTGCTGGAATCGCACGAGGTGCACATCATCAGGCTCGCCAACCCCGCCCATGTCCGGCGGGTGTTCGCGGTACGCCGCACCGCCGACCCCAACCCGTTCCTCGACCAGGCCATCCGCATGCTGCGCACCGCCGCCGGCACCATCGACCAGCAGCGGCTGACCCGCCCGGAACCGCCGACGGCGGTCTGAACCGCCGCGCCCTCAGAGGGAGGGGGAAAGCGGGCACTTCTCGGCGACCTCCCGGGCGAGTTCGCGGCGCAGGCGCATGAAGGGGCGGGGGCGGTTGAGGGCGAGGACGGCGGTGGTGCGCCCGTCGCGTTCGTATGCGGCGAGGAAGCTGCGGTCGTCGGGGGAGCCTTCGATGAGGCGTGGCGTGTCGGTGGGCAGCCGGTGGCCGGCGAACTGGATGCGGACGCCGTACTGGTCGGACCAGAAGTAGGGCAGGCTGCGGTGGGTGGCGACGGTGGCGTTCGCGAGGAGGTTGCGGGCGGCGACGGCGGCCTGTTCGGTCGCGCTGGTCCAGTGCTCGGCGCGGCAGCCGTCCACCCTGGCCACATCGCCCACCGCCACGATCGCGGGCACCGGCGTGACGCACCCCGCGTCGCAGCACACCCCGTCGTCGAGCGGCAGCCCGGAGCCTTCGAGCCAGTCGGTGCGGGGGCGTACGCCGATGCCGACGACGACCACATCGGCGGGCAGTCGGCTGCCGTCGGCGAGGTCCACGGCGGTCACCCGGTCCGTGGCGCCCTCCGCGCACAGCCCCGCGACGCCGGTACCGGTGAGCAGGGTGACGCCGTGCTCCGCGTGCAGCGCGGCGCAGATCCGCGCCATCGCGTCGCCGAGCTGGGGTACGAGGGGCAGCGGCGCGGCCTCCACCACCGTCACCTCATGGCCGAGCGCGGCGCAGGAGGACGCCACCTCGGCGCCGATGAAGCCGCCGCCGATGACCACCACCCGTGCGGGGCCGCGGGCCAGGTCCGCGCGCAGCGCCTGGGCGTCGTCGAGGGTGCGCAGGGTGTGAACTCCCGCGCGGGCAGGGCCGGGTAGCTGCCGGGGTGTGGCGCCGGTGGCGATGACCAGGCCGTCGGTGACCAGCGGCGCCGCGCCCGCGATGCGTACCGAGCGGGTGCCGGTGTCGAGTCCGGCCGCCCGGCTGCCGAGCCGCCATTCCGCGTCCAGGTCGGCGATCTCCTCCGCGTCGGCCAGGGCGAGTTGGCTCTGGTCGGTGGCTCCGGTGAGGAAGCCCTTGGACAGCGGCGGCCGGTCGTAGGGGCGGTGGTGCTCGTCGCCGACGATCACCAGCCGGCCGTCGAAGCCCTGGGAGCGCAGCGCGCGGGCGGTGTGGAGACCTGCGAGTGAGGCGCCGATGACCGTGACGGTGTTCATGCGGCGGTGCCCTCATCGGCGGCGGTGTGGTGCACGTAGATCATGCCGTCGGCGACGGTGACCGGGTGGGTGCGTACCGCGCGGCGGGCGGGCAGGCAGGTGGCGGCGCCGGTGCGCAGGTCGAACGAGGCGGCGTGCAGCGGGCATTCGACCAGGCAGCCTTCCAGCCAGCCGTCGGCGAGCGAGGCGTCCTGGTGGGTGCAGGTGTCGTCGATGGCGTACAGCGTGCCGTCGGCGTTGAACACGGCGATCGGCGGCGCGGTGTCGATGCGCACGGACTCGCCCGCGGGGAGTTCTTCGAGGTGGCAGACGGGAATCACGGGGCACCCCTCTTACTGTTCGGGACAGTTGAGTTTCGTTATGTGCACGGCGGAGCGCTCTGCGCAACAGAATCCCGACTCGGGGGCAGTGCGTCAAGCGGTTCCGGCGGAACTTCCGGGCACGGCAGGGTCCTTACGCTTCGCTGCCCGCGGTTTTACCAAGCGTGAGCGTCGGGCCTCTTGACGCCGCCGATCCGGCGTTCCCACTATGTCTCTCATCGCGCAACCAGTCGTGCACTGCGCAACACTGAGGGGTAGGGCATGCCACACGAAGTCCGTGCTGCCGTCGCGGCGAAAAGGGGCGCACCCGTCGAGGTGCAGACGATCCTGGTGCCGGACCCCGGTCCTGGAGAAGTCCTCGCGGCCGTCCGGAAGCTGCGGCGTCCCCACAGGACGCGGCCCGGCATCACCATCCGGGCGGAACGCCCCAACCAACCTGTTGTGTCCGCTAATTGACTCTGCATCCATCATCGCCCCCGCATGCCCGCACGCGCCTTTCCCGAAGGAGGGACATGCCCCCTGCATCCCCGACCGACGCCCGGGTGGTCGTCATCGGCGCCGGCATCGTCGGCTGCTCGCTCGCCGACGAACTCACCGCACGCGGCTGGCGCGACGTCACCGTCCTCGACCAGGGCCCGCTGCCCGCCCCCGGCGGCTCCACCTCGCACGCGCCGGGACTGGTCTTCCAGACCGGTCCTTCCAAGACGATGACCGAGTTCGCCACCTACACCGTCGAGAAGTTCCACTCCCTGGAAGCGGACGGGCTTTCCTGCTTCAACCCGGTCGGCGGCCTGGAGATCGCCACCACCGAGGAGCGCTGGGCCGACCTGCACCGCAAGGCCGGCCTCGCCGCCTCCTGGGGCGTACGCGCCGAACTGCTCACCCCGCGCCGGTGCACGGACCTCTGGCCGATGCTCGACGAGGGCAGGATCCTCGGCGGCCTGCACACCCCCGACGACGGGCTCGCCCGCGCCGTGCCCGCCTGCCGCGCCCAGATGGCCCGCGCCGAGAGCCGCGGCGCCCGCTTCCTGGAACGCCACACCGTCACCGGCATCGAACGGGACGGCGGCCGCGTCACCGGCGTGGTCACCGACCGCGGCACCTTCCCCGCCGACCACGTCGTCTCCGCCGCCGGCTTCTGGGGACCGGTGATCGGCGCCATGGCCGGCGTCGACGTCCCCCTGCTGCCGCTGGCCCACCAGTACGCCACCACCGAACCGCTGCCCGCACTCGACGGCGTCAACGACCCGCGGACCGAAGCGAGCAGGCCGATCCTGCGTTTCCAGGACCGCGACCTCTACTTCCGCGAACACACCGACCGCATCGGCATCGGCTCCTACGCACACCGCCCGATGCCCGTCGACCCGTACGCCGTGCCCGCCTTCGACGACGCACCCGTCATGCCCTCCTCGCTGCCCTTCACCGAGGAGGACTTCGCGCCCAGCTGGCAGGACAGCATCGGACTGCTGCCCGCGCTCGGCGCGTCCCGGGTGGCCGACGGCTTCAACGGCGTCTTCTCCTTCACCCCCGACGGCATGCCGGTACTCGGCGAATCCCGGGAACTGCGCGGATTCTGGCTCGCCGAAGCGGTGTGGGTCACCGCGTCCGCCGGCGTCGCAAGGGCCGTCGCCGCCTGGATGACCGACGGCCGCCCCGACACCGACCTCCACGAATGCGACCTGCACCGCTTCGAGGACGCCCAGCGCTCACCCGCGTACATCGAGGACCGCGGCGCACAGAACTTCGTCGAGGTCTACGACGTCATCCACCCCCTCCAGCCGATGGAAGCACCCAGGCCGCTGCGGGTCAGCCCCTTCTACGCACGGCAGCAGGAACTGGGCGCGTTCTTCCTGGAGGGCGGCGGCTGGGAACGCCCGCACTGGTACGAGGCCAACGCCCCGCTCGCCGAAGGGCTGCAACTGCCCGAGCGGGACGCCTGGTCGGCGCGGTACTGGTCACCGATCGCCGCCGCCGAGGCGCGGGCGACCCGCGAGAAGGTCGCGCTCTACGACATGACCCCGCTGCGCCGCCTGGAAGTCACCGGACCCGGATCCCTGGGCTTCCTCCAGGCGATGACCACCAACCAGCTGAACAAGAAACCCGGCGCCGTCACCTACACCCTCCTCCTGGACGAGGGCGGCGGCATCCGCTCCGACCTCACCGTGGCCCGCCTCGCCCCCGACCACTTCCAGATCGGCGCCAACAGCGGAGCCGACCTCGACCGGCTGCTCCGGCACGCCCCCGACGGCGTGCAGGTCCGCGACATCACCCCCGGCACCTGCTGCATCGGCGTCTGGGGCCCGCTCGCCCGCGAACTCGTCCAGCCGCTCACCCGCGACGACTTCTCGCACCAGGGCTTCGGCTACTTCAAGGCCCGCCGCACCCACATCGGCCACGTACCGGTGACCGCGATGCGGCTGTCGTACGTCGGCGAACTGGGCTGGGAGCTGTACACCACGGCCGACCTCGGGCTGCGGCTGTGGGACACCCTTTGGGAAGCGGGTCGGCCGCACGGCGTGATCGCGGCGGGCCGCAGCGCCTTCAACAGCCTCCGCCTGGAGAAGGGGTACCGCTCCTGGGGCCACGACATGACCTGCGAACACACCCCGTACGAGGCCGGAGTCGGCTTCGCCGTCCGCCCCGCCAAGGGCGACTTCACCGGCCGCGCCGCCCTGGAAGGCCACAGCGAACGGACCGTCACCCGCAAGCTGACCTGCCTCACCCTCGACGACCCCGCAGCCGTCGTCCTCGGCAAGGAACCGGTCTACGCCCAAGGGGCAGACGCCCCCTCCGGCTACGTCACCTCGGCTGCCTACGGATACACCCTCGGCCGCTGCATCGCCTACGCCTGGCTGCCCGCCGCCCTCGCCGTCCCCGGAACCGCCGTGCACCTCGCGTACTTCGGCGAGAAAATCCCGGCCACCGTCGCCGAAGAACCCCTCTTCGACCCGCAGATGACCCGCATCCGCCGCTGACCGCGACGGCCCGCCGACAACCGGGCCGACGGACCCACCCGCACGCAGCGCGCTTGAGGAGACCGCAGATGACCACCACCCCCGTGACCGGTGCGCGCACCCCGCGGCAGCCCGGCCAGGAACCCCTCCCGTCCGGCCCGGCAGGCAGCCTGATCGCCACCCTCCCCGGCCCCGCCTACACCGACCCCGGCCTCTTCCGGCAGGAGCAGGAGAAGATCTTCGAACGCCTCTGGTTCTGCGCCGTACGCGGCAGCGACCTGGGTAAGCCGGGCGCCTTCCGCACCGTGCAGGTCGGCGGGGAAAGCATCCTGATCACCCGCAACCGCCGCGGCGAACTCCGCGCCTTCCTCAACATCTGCCGCCACCGCGGCGCCCGCCTGTGCACCGAGGAGGCCGGCGAGGTCCGCCGCAGCCTCCAATGCCCGTACCACGCCTGGACCTACGACCTGGACGGCCGGCTCACCGCGGCCCCCAACCTCCGGAAGATGCCGGACATCGACCGCACCGAACGCGGACTGATCGGCGTCCACCTGCGCGAATGGCTGGGCTACGCCTGGGTGTGCCTCGCCGACGAGCCGCCGTCCTTCGAGGACACGGTGATCGGCGCCGCCGTCGAACGCCTCGGCGACGCGGCCGCACTCGACCGCTACCGCACCGAGGACCTCGCCCTCGGCACACGCCTGACCTACGACGTGCGCGCCAACTGGAAGCTCCTCATCGAGAACTTCATGGAGTGCTACCACTGCGCCACCATCCACCCCGAACTCACCGACGTACTACCGGAGTTCGCCGATGGGCTGGCCGCCCAGTACTACGTGGGCCACGGTGCGCGGTTCGCCGACGAGGCCGAGGGCTTCACCGTCGACGGCACCGGCGGCTTCGGCCGGCTGCCCGGCATCGAGGACGACCAGGACCGCCGCTACTACGCCCTGACCATCAGGCCGCAGGTCTTCGTCAACCTCGTCCCCGACCACGTCATCGTCCACCGCATGTTCCCGATGGCCGCCGACCGCACCGTCGTCGAATGCGACTGGCTCTACCTGCCCGACGTCCTCGCGTCCGGCGCCGACGTCTCCCGCTCGGTGGAACTCTTCCACCGCGTCAACACCCAGGACTTCGACGCCTGCGAACGCACCCAGCCCGCCATGCACTCCCGCGCCTACCGCGACGGCGGGGTGCTGGTGCCCAGCGAACACCACATCGGCGCCTTCCACCAATGGGTCACCGCATCCCTGGAGAGCGAGCGTGCCTGAACTCGCCGCCGCCCTCGGGCTGCGGCTCGGCCGGTGGCGACCAGGGGCCGGTCAGCGGCGCCTCGTCCGGGCGTTCGCCGGTACGGATCAGGGGCTGCCGGTGCGTGGTGTCGTGGTGCAGCCGGAAGACGTCGAAGCGGTTGTAGTGGCCGATGATGTCGTGCATCTGCTTCGGCTGGATGCAGCGGGCCAGGTCGATCTCCGCGTACACGATGCCTTCCTCGTCGACCAACGGCTCGGTGACCGGGCGGCCGTCGGGCCCGAAGACGCCGGACAGGGCGCTGCGCGGGCGGCGCATCATCGTGGCGATCTCCGGGTCGTGGGCCGCCGCCACCTCGGTCATCTCGTCGGTGATCGTCGAACAGGCCACGATGGAGAAGAGCTTGCCCTCGAAGGAGTGGGCCGCCGTGCGGATCGCGATGGCCTCGGACATGTCGTAGTCGGCGGGTGCGACCGGCAGCGCGATGTAGGTGGCGACATGGACCAGTTCGCCCTGCGAGAGCAGCGAGAACCGCGCCAGGGTGTTGGTGTTCTCGCCGCAGGCCAGCACGCCCAGCGGGCCGACGGGGGTGTGGTGCACCCGCACCGAACTGCCGTCGCCCTGCGTCCAGGTCAGCTTCTCCGCCCAGGTCGGCACGAGCTTGCGGTGCACGCCGAGCAGGGCGCCGTCCGGGCCGATGGTGAGCACGCTGTTGTAGAGGACGCCCAGGCTGTGCCGGCCCCGCTCGTTGATGCCGATGACGACGGTGGTGCCGGTGGCGGCGGCCGCCGCGCGCAGCGCGTCGACGTGCGGGCCGGGGACGTCGACGGCGGCGCGGTAGAGCTTCTCGTACCAGGGGGAGCCCTGGACGGGGTTCATCGTCCAGTTCCAGTAGGGGTAGCCGGGCACGAACACCTCGGGGAAGGCGACCAGGGACGCGCCGTGGGCTGCGGCCTCGTGGATGAGCGCCACCGCCTTGTCGACGGTGGCGGCCGGATCGAGGAAGACCGGGGCGGCCTGTACGGCGGCCGCGGTGAAGCGGGGGAACTCCTGCGGAACGGTCACGGTCATGGCCGTACGGACCTCTCTGCGTCGGTGGCGGTCGCTCCCCGGCGCGGCCGGGCGCCGGAATCCGGCACCGGGCGCAGGGTGAGCGCGGGCCGGATGCGGCCGGCCGTGGGCGGCGGTTTGCTGCCGGGCCGGTAGGGGCGCGGCCAGCGCGCCGCAGGCCCGGTGTAGCCGAGTTCGGCGGCGGCGTGCAGGGTCCACGCCGGGTCGTACAGCTGGGCCCGCCCGATGGCGACGAGGTCCGAACGCCCGGCGAGGAGCGACGTGTTGGCGTCGTCGGCGGAGGAGTAGGCGCCGACGGCGATCACCGGGACGGCGGTCTCGGCGCGGATCCTGGCGGCCAGCGGCGTCTGGTACGTCCGCCCGTAGGGGGGCCGCTCGTCCGGCACCACCTCGCCGCTGGATACGTCGATGGCGTCGGCGCCGTGCGCGGCGAGCGCGCGGGCGATGACCACCGCGTCCTCGACGGTGGTGCCCCCCGCCGCCCAGTCGGCCGCGGAGATCCGCACCAGCAGCGGCTTGTGCGGCGGCCACACGGCCCGCACCCGGTCGAGTACGCGGAGGGGGAAGCGCAGCCGCCCGGTGAGGTCGCCGCCGTAGCCGTCGGTGCGGCGGTTGGTGAGCGGCGACAGGAAGGAGGACAGCAGGAAGCCGTGGCCCGCCTGGATCTCCAGCACGTCGAACCCGGCCGCTTCGGCGCGGGCCGCGGCCGCCGTGAACTCGTCGGCCACGGCCTCCAGTTCATCGCCGGTCAGGGCATGCGGTGCGGGATGCCCCGCCCAGGCGAGCGGCGACGGTGCCACCGTCCGCCAGCCGCCCTCGGCCTGCGGCCCGCCGAGAGGGCCGTTCTCCGGGACGGTGGTGGAGCCCTTGCGCCCGGAGTGGCTGAGCTGGACGCCGATGGCGCTCGCGCCGTGCGCGTGCACGAGGTCGGTGATCCGCCGCCACGCCGGGATCTGGCGGTCGTCCCAGAGCCCAGGGCAGCTCGGGGTGACCCGCCCATCGGGGCTGACCGCGGTCATGCCCGCCAGGACGAGCCCGGCGCCGCCGAAGGCCGCGCCGCCCAGGTGGACGAGTTCGGTGTCGCCGACGAAGCCGTCCCGCGCGCTGTAGGTGGCGACAGGCGAGGCGACCACCCTGTTCGGCAGCCGCAGGCCGCGCAGCCGCAGCGGCTGGAACAGCGGGGGCACGGCGGCCCGTTGGGGCTCGGGCTGCCGCCCGTCGAACCAGCGCTCCAGCGCCTGGCTGTAGTGCGGGTCGCGCAGCCGGAGATTGCCGTGCGTGACCCGGCGGCTGCGGGTGAGGAGGTTGAAGCCGAACTGCTCGGGCTCCTGGCCGATGCTGTGCCCGATCGTCTCGAACCACTCCAGGCTGGCCTGCGCCGCCCGCTGGGTGGACTCGACGACCGGCCTGCGCTCCCGCTCGTAGCGCTCCAGCGCCCCGGGGATGTCGTCGGGACCGGCCTCCAGGCTCGCGGCCAGCGCCAGCGCGTCCTCCATGGCCAGCTTGGTGCCGGAGCCGATGGAGAAGTGCGCGGTGTGCGCGGCGTCGCCGAGCAGCACGGTGCGGCCGTGCCGCCAGGTGCCGTTGCGCACGGTGGTGAACCGGCCCCACCGGGAGTGGTTGGTGAGCAGCCGGTGCCCGCCCAGGAAGCCGTCGAGCAGGCCGGCGACCTGCGCCACGCTCTTCTCGTCGCTCTCGCCGGGCCCGAGACCGAGGTCAGCCGCCCGGTCGAAGCCGGCCGCCCGCCAGGTGTCTTCGGGCATCTCGACGATGAAGGTGGAGCGGCCCTCGCCGTACGGGTACGCGTGCACCTGCATCGGGCCGTGCGGCGTCTCGGCGACGACGAAGGCGAAGGCGTCCAGGACCTGGTCGGTGGCCAGCCACATGTAACGGCTGGAGCGGACGTCCAGTGCGGGCGCGAAGACGTCGGCGTGCCGGGTGCGGGTCGCGGAGTTGACCCCGTCGGCCGCGATCACCAGGTCGTGGTCGCGGGCGAGTTCGGCGGCGGGTGGGGCCGGGGTGCGGTAGCGCAGCGCGACGCCGAGGCCGGCGCACCGTCGCTGGAGGATCTGGAGCAGCCGCTTGCGCGAGAGGGCGGCGAAGCCGTGCCCGCCGGAGGTCTGCACCCGGCCGCGGTAGTGGATGTCGATGTCGCTCCAGCGCGCGAACTCCGCCTCCATGGCGGCGAAGACGTCCGGGTCGGCGTGCGCGATGCCGTCGAGGGTCTCGTCGGAGAAGACCACGCCGAAGCCGAAGGTGTCGTCGGGCGCGTTGCGTTCCCAGACGGTGATCTCGCGGGTGGGGTCGAGCTGCTTGGCGAGGGCGGCGAAGTACAGCCCTGCGGGCCCCGCGCCGATGACCGCGATGCGCATCAGGCGGTCTCCTTCCCGGCGGCGTCCTGCGCCGGACCGCCCGCGCCGCCCAGCGCGTCCCGTACCGCCCGCGGCCAGGGTGTCGCCGAGGGGGAGTCGGGTGCGGCGTGCGCGACGATCAGCTTTCCCTCGGCGGCGGTGCCTTCCCGGCCGCGCGCCTCGAAGGCGTAGCCGAGCGAGGTGCGGCCGAGCCGGTCGAGCCGCAGCCGGGTGGTGACGGTCTCGCCGAACCACAGCCTGGCGCGGTAGCTGACCTCGTGGCGTACCCGCGGGGTACGCCCGAACAGCCACTCCAGGCCGTACCTGCGCAGCAGTTCGGCCTCCGCCGACTCGACCCAGCGCAGGATCGCGGAGTGGTGCTGGTGGCCCGAGGCGTCGGTGTCGTGCCACTCCACCCGGTGCCGCACGGTCACCTCGGGGGCGCTGCGGGGGGTGTCCGCGGGGGGCTCGGACAGCGGATCCGGTGCGTTCATCGCTCTTCCTCCAGCCTCTTGACACCCCGCAAGTTATAGCGTGACGATGACGACCGTCAATAGAATGAAATGGAGCTGGGAGGCGGCGCGGACATGAGCCACAGCGATGACGTACCGGGCAGGGCACGGGTCGGCGACACCGACGAACTGACCGCCTACTACGACCGGCTCGGCGCGCACGACGCCGGAGCCCTCTGGACGGTCGCCAACGACATCGAACCCTGGTACCCGCAGCCGAAGTCGGTCCCGGTGCACTGGTCCTACGAGCGGCTGCGCCCCCTCGTCCTGGAATCGCTAGGCCTGGTCAAGGCCGACGACGCGGGCCGCCGGGTCGTCATGCTCGTCAACCCGGGACGCAAGGACGTCTCCGCCGCCGTCGGCATGCTCTACACCGGACTCCAGATCATGGGCCCCGGCGAATCCATGACCGCACACCGCCACCAGGCCGCCGCCCTGCGCTTCGTCGTCGAGGGCCAGGGCGCCTGGACCGTCGTCGACGGACAGAAACTCGCCGTCGGCCCCGGCGACTTCGCCATCACCCCCAACTGGGCCTGGCACGAACACGGCAACGAAGGCACCGACGCACCCGTCATCTGGCAGGACGGCCTCGACATCCCGCTGGTCAACGCCCACGACGCCGGCTTCTACGAAGTCCACCCCGCCCTCCACCAGGAGCCCGGCAAGGTCGTCAACTCCTCGCTGCTCACCCACGGCGCCGGCATCCTGCGCCCCGACGGCTTCGCGGACGGCTGGACCAAGCCGTACTCCCCGCTCTTCGCCTATCCCTGGGAGCGGTCCTACGCCGCACTGCTCGACGCCGCCAAGGCCACCGAAGGCTCCCCGTACGACGGGATCATGCTGGAGTACAGCAACCCGCTCACCGGCGGCTCCGTCATGCCGACCATGGGCGCCCACCTCCAGCTGCTGCGCGCGGGCGAGGCGACGCGGGCCCATCGGCACACCGGCTCCGTCGTCTACAACGTCGCCAAGGGGCGCGGCCACTCGGTCATCGCCGGCCGGCACTTCGACTGGAAACAGGGCGACATCTTCTGCGTACCGTCCTGGGCCTGGCACGAGCACGCCAACGACGACGCCGGCGACGACGCGGTGCTCTTCTCCTTCAACGACTTCCCCGTGATGCGCTCCCTCGCCTTCTGGCGCGAGGAGAGCCACCCCGACAACGACGGCCACCAGCCCGCCGCCTGAACCGTCCCGCACCCGAACCGGCCCGCGAATCAAGGAGTTTGGCCATGCTGCTGGTCAGCTACACCCACGACGGCGGCGCCGCGCCCCGCCTGGGCGTACGGCGCGACGACACCGACCCCGCCGTCATCGACGTCGCCGCCCTCACCGCCGCGCACGGCGACCGGATCCCCGGCCTCGGCAGCGCCCCGGCGAGCGTCCTGGACGTCATCCACGCCGGGCCCGAAGCCGTCGCCGCCCTGACCGAACTGCTGGCCGGGCCGGTCCCCGAGGCCGCCCTGCGCGCCGCGGCCGACGTCACCCTCGCCGCCCCGCTGCGGCCCGGCAAGATCGTCGGCGTCGGCCTCAACTACACCGAGCACGTCGCCGAATCGGCCCGCACCCTCGACACCGACAACGCGCTCCCACAACGGCCCGTCCTGTTCAGCAAGCCCGCCACCGCCGTCACAGGCCCCGGCGCGCCCGTCCTCCACAACGGCGACCTGACCGCCCAGCTCGACTGGGAATGCGAACTCGCCGTCGTCATCGGCAGGACCGCCCGCAGGGTGCGCCCCGAGGACGCCATCGACCACGTCTTCGGCTACAGCATCGTCAACGACATCAGCGCCCGCGACCAACGCCGCTCGGGCCAGTGGTTCTACTCCAAGGGCCAGGACTCCTACGCCCCCTTCGGCCCCGCGGTCCGCACCGCGGCGACGGTCCCCGACCCGCACGCCCTGGACCTCTCGCTGCGCGTCAACGGCGAGGTCAAGCAGAAGTCCAACACCCGCTACATGCTCTTCCGCATCCCCGAACTCATCGCCGACATCACCGCGGGCATGACCCTGGAGCCCGGCGACGTCATCGCCACCGGCTCACCGGCAGGCGTCGGCGCCAGCTTCGTACCGCAGCAGTTCCTCACCCCCGGCGACATCGTCGAAGCGACCATCGCCACCATCGGCACCCTGCGCAACCCCGTCGTGGACGCCCGGTGACCGGCCGCCCCCGCACCTTCCGCGTCGGCCAGATCGTGCCCAGCTCCAACGTCACCATGGAGACCGAGATCCCGGCGCTCTTCCGGGCCCGCCAGACCGTCGCACCCGAGCGGTTCACCTTCCACTCCAGCCGGATGCGGATGAAGGAGGTACGCGCCGAGGAACTGGCCGCCATGGACGCCGACTCCACCCGCTGCGCCGCCGAACTCTCCGACGCCCGCGTCGACGTGCTCGGCTACGCCTGCCTCGTCGCGATCATGAGCATGGGCCGCGGTTACCACCGCGCATCCGAGCGCAAGCTCGCCGAGGTGACCGCCCGCAACGACGCCCCGGCGCCCGTCGTCACCAGCGCCGGGGCCCTGGTCGGCGCCCTGCACACGATGGGCGCCCGCTCGGTCACCCTCGTCGCCCCCTACCTGCGGCCGCTCACCGACACCGTCATCGGCTACCTCCGCAAGGAAGGCATCGCCGTCGGCGACCACACCGCGCTCGAAATCCCCGACAACCTCAAGGTCGCCGCACACGACCCGGACGACCTGCTGACCGTCGTCCGCGCCCTGGACCACACCGACGCCGACGCGGTGGTGCTCTCCGCCTGCGTCCAACTGCCGTCCCTGGACGTGGTGGAGCGGGCCGAACAGGAACTGGGCAAGCCCGTCCTGTCCGCCTCGATCGCCACCGCGCACCAGATGATGCGCGCCCTCGGCCTGCCCGCCCTCGCCCCCGGCGCAGGCCACCTGCTCTCCGGCGCCTACGCACACACCCCGCTGCACACCGGCTGACCCCGGCCCCGCGGTGGCCGCCCACCGGTAGGACGGCCCGCCACGGCACCCCGTCCCGCGCTCAGGACACCCAGAAGGGAGCGCTGCCCGTGCAGCTCTCACCGTCCGCGCACACCGACACGTTCTGCCGCGACAACCTGCCGCCCGCCGACGACTGGCCCGCACTCCGCTTCGACCTCCCCGAACTCCGCTACCCCGAACGTCTCAACTGCGCCGCCGAACTCCTCGACGGCACCATCCGCCGCTACGGACCCGACCGCCCCTGCCTGCGCACCCCCACCGAGACCTGGAGCTACGGCGACCTGCGGCAGCACACCGACCGCATCGCCCGGCTGCTCACCGATGACCACGGCCTCCAGCCCGGCAACCGCGTCCTGCTCCGCGGCCCCAACACCCCCTGGCTGGTGGCCTGTTGGCTCGCCGTCGTCAAGGCGGGCGGAGTGGTCGTCACCACCGTGCCACTGCTGCGGGCCGGCGAGATCGCCCCGCTGATCGACCTCACCCGCCCCGCCCTGGCCCTGTGCGACCACCGCTTCACCGAAGCCCTGCGCACCGCCGCGGGCGACCGGCTGCCCGTCCTGCCCTACGGCGCGGACGACCCCGCCGACCTCACCGTCCGCGCCGCCGCCAAGCCCGACGGCTTCACCGCCGTCGACACCGCGGCCGACGATGTCGTCCTGCTCGGCCCGACCTCCGGCACCACCGGCAGGCCCAAAGCCACCATGCACTTCCACCGCGACGTTCTCGCCATCGCCGACACCTTCTCCCGCCACATCCTGCGCCCGCAGCCCGACGACCTGTTCACCGGCACCCCGCCCCTCGGCTTCACCTTCGGCCTCGGTGCGCTCGCCGTCTTCCCTCTCCGGGCCGGCGCCGCCACCCTCCTCCTGGAACGCGCCACCCCCACCGAACTCGCCGACGCCGCCGCCGCACACCGTGCCACCGTCCTGTTCACCGCACCCACCGCCTACAAGGCGATCCTCGCCGCCGGCCGGGCCCGCGCACTCAAGGACGTACGGCGCTGCGTCTCGGCCGGCGAACACCTGCCGCTCAGCGTGTGGGAGGAGTACCGGCGCACCACCGGCATCCGCCTCATCGACGGCATCGGCGGCACCGAAATGCTCCACATCTTCATCAGCGCCGCCGACGACACCATCCGCCCCGGCGCCACCGGCCGCGCCGTTCCCGGCTTCCGCGCCGCCGTCCTCGGTGACGACGGCCACCCAGTACCCGACGGCACCCCCGGCAGACTCGCCGTCCAGGGCCCCACCGGCTGCCGCTACCTCGCCGACGACCGCCAGCGCACCGCCGTCCGCAACGGCTGGAACCTCACCGGTGACACCTACGTACGCGACACCGACGGCTACTTCTGGTTCCGCGCCCGCGACGACGACATGATCATCTCCGCCGGCTACAACATCGCAGCCCCCGAAGTCGAAGAAGCCCTCCTCACCCACCCCGACGTCACCGAAGCCGCGGTCATCGGCATCCCCGACCCCGCCCGCGGCACCATCGCCAAGGCATACGTCGTCCTCAGACCGGGCGTGCACGGCGACCCGGCCAAGGCAACCGAACTCCAGGACTTCGTCCGCCACACCATCGCCCCGTACAAATACCCCCGCGCCGTGGAGTTCGTCGCAGAGCTGCCCCGCACCGCCACGGGGAAGATCCAACGGCACCGGCTACGGGCGGGCGGGGGCGGCACAGGCTGAGCGAGGGCAGCGCGTGTCTGGCAGGTTCAGGGCGGGCCGGTGCCGGCTCCGGCGTGGGGCCACCGCCCGCGCCTTCGCCCGATCCGGCGCCGCGGTCGCCCTGGCCGATGTCAACGAATCCGCCGTGAACACGGCCGCCAAGCAGCTCACCGACGAAAGCCACCAGGTGCTCGCCCTCACCTGCGACGTCACCGAAGAGGACCACGTGGCCACCGCCGTCGACCGCACGGTGGAAACGTTCGGTCGCCTCGACACGGCCTACAGCAACGCCGGTATCCAGATCCCGCCCGCCGACGCCGCCGACGAACCCGCCGAGCAGGTCGACCGGGCCAACGCCGTCAACCGTGCCCGCGCGCATCGGCCACGTCGTCAGGCTGCGGTGCACCACCCTCCGCGTCCGGTCGCGAGCGCCCCCTACACCTGAACCGCGGCCCCGCCGCTGGGCGGGGCGGTGTTTCGCAGTGGACGTGTCGTGGAGGCCCGTGGGGTTCTCACGGCTCAGCCCCCTGCGAAGTCACCGCGCCTTCGGCCTCTCCGCCGGTGCGTCGGACCATTCGGCTCGGGCGAGTGCGGTGAGTGTGCGCAGAGCGGAGGTGGGCTGGCGGTCTTTGTGGAGAACGAGATAGACGCCGAGGCCGGGATGGGAGGTCCACGGCAGTGCTGTGAGTTTGCCGCGACCGATTTCGTCGGCGACCGTGGTGCGCGGCAACAGAGCCACGCCCAGGCCGGCCTCGGCACACCGCTTGAGGGCCTCTGTGCTGACGAACTCCATGGTGGCCGGGCGGACCGCGGCCTGTCTCAGTTCACGATCCATCACCTCGCGCTGTGCGCAGCCCTTCTCGATGAGCAGCAGCGTCTCCTCGGCGAGATCCACGGTGCGGACGACGTCGCTCCGGGCGAGGTGATGTTCCGGCCCGGCGACCAGGCGCAGTTCCTCCTCCGCCAGCCGGTCGGCGGTCACCATGGGCCCGCTCACCTCCTCCTCCAGGAGAAAGCCGGCGTCGAGGGAGCCCTCGCTGAGCGAGGCCATCAGTGAGGTTCTGCTCGCCGCGCCGAACGCCACCTGGAGGAGCGGAAAGCTGTTCTTCAACGCTCGCAACACCGGTGGCAGGCGGTGCGCGCACAGGCTCTCCGGCGCGGCGATGCGCAAGGTGCCGCGTACTCGCCCTGGATCACCGCCCGCTCCTTGCACCGCCTCCGTGGCCTGCTCGGCGTAGTTCAGGAGGTTCTGGGCGTGATTGCGAAGCTCACGGCCCGCGTCGGTGAGCACGACCCGGCGGCCGAGCCGGTCGAAGAGCGGCACACCGAGGTCCCTCTCCAGGGCTTTGATGTGCGCCGTGACGCTGGACTGCACGTAGCCCAGCTCCTGCGCGGCGCCGGTGAAATTCAGCCGCTGGGCCACCACGACAAAGGTCGAGAGATGCTTCAGCTCCACAGACCAATCGTATTCTCGAATGGAAGCCATCGCAATCGTTCGTTGGACGCGATTGACGTAAACCGTAAAACTGCTGGCATGCCCCTATCCACCACACAGCGTCGCCGGCCCTCCGCCGGTGACGAGCGCACCGGCCTGGCCGGACGAGACTTCCTTCTGCTGCTCGCCGCGACGCTGGGCACCTTTTCCAACTACGCGCCGCTGTTGTCGGTCGCTCCGCTGTGGTCCGCTCGGGGCGGCTCCGGAAACGCCGGGGTGGGTGCCGCGACCGGCGTGACGATGGCGACGACGGTGGGCGTGCAGCTGTGCATGAGGTGGCTGCTGCGGCGGATGAGCCTGCGCCGGACCCTGGTGGTCGGAGCACTGCTGCTGGGGCTGCCCACCTTCGCGTATCCCCTCTCGGCCGGACTGGGCTGGGTGCTGGCGGTCTCGGCCGTGCGGGGTGTCGGCTTCGGAATGGTCGCGGTGGCCGGCAGCGCACTGGTGGCCGAACTGATCCCGGCACACAGCAGGGGCCGGGCTGTCGGCTGGTACGGCGTCGCCGTCGGTCTGCCCCAGGTTCTCTGCCTGCCACTGGGAGTGTGGCTCGCCGAGCACATCGGCTTCACCCCGGTCTTCCTCGCGGCCGGCGCACTCAGTGTGCTGGCCGCCCCGCTGGCCGCGGCGATCAGGACACGGCCCCGTCCGGAGGGGCCGAGCGGAAACCGGGCCGCCAAGTCGGACGAGGTGCCCCTGCGGCCCTTCGGCCGGCCCTTCACCGTCCTGATCACCGCTGCATGCGCGCTGGGCGGGGTGACGTCGTTTCTCCCTCTGGCACTCAGCGAGCCCTCAGCCGCACCGGTCGCACTGTTTCTGCTTTCCGGCGCTGTCGTCGTCGGGCGATGGGTGGCGGGCGTCTTCAGCGACCGGGCGGGCACCGGGCGCCTGCTGGTTCCCAGCGTGCTGGCCTGCGTCGTGGGTATGGGCGGCTTCGGGCTGGCCACCGCGCCGTTCGGCTACGGCGCGGTACTGTCCGCGGCCGCAGCCGTCGTCTACGGCCTGGGCTTCGGCGCCCTTCAGAACGACACACTGGTGATCATGTTTCGCCGTGCCGGTCCCCACGGCCACGGGGCAGCCAGCACAGCGTGGAACATGGCCTACGACGCCGGCACGGGGATCGGTGCCGTGGCCGTCGGACTCACTTCTCACGCTCTGGGAGTCGATGGCTCCTTCACCGCCGCCGCGGTCCTGATACTCCTGGCCGCCCCGCTCGCACTCCGCGACGCGCGCACCGAACACCGCAGTGGGGATCCGTCTGCCGACGAGCGTCAGGCCGAGACTCCGACCCACATGCCGCAGTAAGCCAGTTGGCCGGAACGCGACGGGCCTCCTTGTGCAGGCCCAGACCTTTCAGCGATCGTTGTCCATTACATAGAAGAGAAGGTGGATCCTTCATGGTGAACAGTTCCCCTCCGTCTCGGTCGCAGGGAGCCTTCCGTCACGGTGGCCCCGGAGACGTGTTCGTGGACCTCAGCCACGAGATCGTTCCCGGCGCGACAGCCTATCCAGGGATGCCGCAGCCGGTACTCACCGATCACATCTCCCGCGAGCAGTCGCGGGAGATGTATGCGCCGGGAACTGAATTCCATCTGGGAAAGCTCTGTCTGGTCGGCCAGACAGGGACGTACATGGACGTCCCCTTCCATCGCTTCGCGGATGGCTACGACCTCACATCCCTCGACCTGGCCCGAGTTGCCGGCGTACCCGTCACCGTGATCGAAACGGACAAGCAGACGATTCCTCCGGAGTGCTTCGCGCAGTCCGATCTGCGGGGCCGTGCCGTCCTCATCAGGACCGGTTGGTCACGGTACTGGGCCACAGACACCTACGAGAACGGTCAGCACCCCCACCTGTCCGCCGAAGCCGCCGCGTTGCTCGCCGAAGCCGACCCGGCGCTCGTGGGAATCGACTCCCTCAACATCGACGCCACACATATACGTGAACGCCCGGCGCATACGGAGCTGCTCGGTGCGGGCATCCCGGTGGTCGAACATCTCACCAATCTCTCCCTCGTCCCGGAGGGAGGGGGAAGGTTCACCGCTGTTCCCATCAAGGTCGCCGGTCTTGGCACGTTCCCGGTGCGCGCGTTCCTCGAATACTCCCGATGGGCCTGACGTGTCGTCGGCCCCCGACGAGAGCGGGACAATGGCCAACCTACAACAGCTCAGGACATTGGATTCCGTACGATGCCACGGCGGAATCCATGCCGCGGCCAAGGCATTACATTTATCCCCGTCTGCGGTATCCCAGCAGATCAAGGCACTGAGTTCGGAATGCGGTTTTCCGCTTGTGGAGCCGGAAGGACGCGGGATACGTCTGACAGACGGCGGTTCAGTGATTGCTCAGGTCGCGTCGAAGATCGCTGACCTGTGGGAGACATCCGTCTCGGAGCACCAGGAGAACGGAGCGGCACAGCCTCGCAGCAAACCATGCGTCAAACTCGGAGCCTTCCCCTCGGCGATGGGAAACTGCGTACTCCCCGCTCTCGGAGTCGGCCATGGACTCCCCTTCAGCCTTGAGCTATACGAAACGAGCCCACACGAGGGTCGTGACCTCGTGCAGGCCGGCAGTCTGGATGCCGCAATCTCCATACAGGAGGCAGCCGAACCCGAGGACGTACGCTTCCGCACGGTGCCGCTGCGACACGAAGCTTTCGTACTCGTCGGCCCGCCGAAGCTGCTTTCCTCCGCGATCCGCTCCGGCTCGGATTCGCTGTCCGCTTTTCCCTGGGTACT
Source organism: Streptomyces pinistramenti (assembly GCF_020564935.1). Taxonomy (GTDB): domain Bacteria; phylum Actinomycetota; class Actinomycetes; order Streptomycetales; family Streptomycetaceae; genus Streptomyces; species Streptomyces pinistramenti. The sequence goes on along the minus strand of NZ_JAJCXB010000010.1, from coordinate 74,933 downwards.
GCCACGCGTCGGCTCTGACTGTGATCGCCTTGTCACCTCGCACTTCGCACGCCACGGCGTCCTCACCCGGACGGTCGGCCGCACGGACGACTGGATCCTGGCACAGGAGATGGCCTTGGCCCTTCAGGCGATCACCTACATCCCCTCTTCGGAACTGGTGCGACGGGACGGACTGACACGGTCGGTGGATGTCGCCGGCATACCGGCCCCGGCACGAACCGTGGTTCTGGTGGCCAAGTCCTCGGCGGCGGTGTCGAGCTGGTTTCTCATCCTGCGGCAGCGCCTCAAACGCGCGTACTCGCGGACCTCAGCCCTCGCGCACAGCAGTTGAAGACCTGTCAAGAATTCCGCAGACGCACCAGACCCTGATACTCATCCTTGAGTTTCCATTCCGGGTCGGGCGGGGCGTGGTGAGGACGGGGGACGTGCGCCGAGTATTGCCCCACACGCACGTCATGCAAGTAGCGGGGGCAATTTTCGAATACCTGCCGCACGTGAACCTCAACCACGGCATCCGCTTCCGGAAACGAGGCGAGAAGTCGGCTGTCTGTTGATACCTGCGCCGTGCCGTTTACGCGCAACTTGATCGGCTTGTCATAGTCGATGAACAGCATTCCAACCTGAGGGTTGTCGAGAATGTTACCCAAGCTCCGGAACATGCCGTTTCCGTCGTAGCTGGGAAAGCGAAGCAGGCCGGGATGGGGAACCTGGACGAACCCGGGCAGACCACCCTTGTAAGAGCAGTCGGGGTAGCCGTCGGCGTCAGCTGTCGCCAAGTAAAAGCAATCCGCCTGCCGGAGCATCGTGGCTGCAGTCTCGTCCAGATGGTCGGTTACGTACTTGCCGGCGATGTGATCTGCCAGCCGTTGCGTACGCAGGGTTTCCTGCATACGCAAAGCCCCTTCGCGGTAGAAGCTCCGTTCCGTCATCAATGCCTCCCTTGTCCGGCCCCCTGCATGCTCACACGGAAATCTTCCCGTCGCGCCGGCTTCCTGCAATGATTGTTTAAGCTTTTAGCATGGTGGCCTATGTGTCCCGTGCGTGACATTTGCGGGCGCTACGCCAAGCGGAATGATCGATTCACCCCACGGATGCGCAGCAGCAGGACGCCGAGAGGCGGATCATGCCCGTGGCCTCAGCGAGTGGATCATTCTCATCTTCTGTTGTGTCCGGGTCTCCCTCGGCGGGCGGCGGAAGAATACTTCACAGTTGCTCAACGCGGCTCGGTCTGGGCTCGTGGCCCACGTGAGACGTGCCGACAGCGACGGCACTCCGTCTTCCGCATGTCTGCTGACGGCCAGGTGGAGGGTGTTGCGCCGAAGCCATATGTGCGACAGATGCCAATCAGCCATCTCGACGATGAACTCCTGCGCTGCGGACCTACGACCCGATCGAGTGCAGGAATCACCCACAGTGCCTGCTCCGTGGCCGGCGCGGACCACGTCATCACCCTGCTCGTCGCCAAGGACGGCGTCGACAACGGAGAAAGCGACATTTGCCACGCAGGAATCCGTCGGCGGATCCACTCGACAACACGGATAAACCCGGAGGAAGTATCTGTTCGCCGATGACGAGCAGGCACTGCGCCGATGCGACACCATTCACCCTCATCGAGACGGGGAATCCGGGCTATCGAGGCGTCTTCAGTGACGTCAACACACGCGGTGTGGAGCCGCGTTGAGTAACCACGGCATTCGCTTTGACAGAGAGGAAAGAATCGTGACATTCACCACCGTGGGGACGGCGGTCGCCGCCTCGCACACCGAGCAGATCAGCAGGGCATTTCCGCGGCAGGGCGCACCTGACCCAGTGGCGAGGGAAGCTCTTCTCAGCCGGCTGCACGCCTACTACGTGGCCTACATGGGCGGTCCCGAGGATTTTGCCAGCATTCCGCGACTCAATGCAAGCCGTGAAATCGTCGAGATCGAGGACGCTTGGCTGGCATGGGAGGACGCACAAGTCGATACGGCCGCGCTTCCCGAAAACGGCGCGGTCTTCCACGACTGGTTCCTGGAAGTGGCGGCACAGCACACGCAGCCGGACTTCTGCAATTACCTGGCCGACGAAGCAAGCATGGAGGAGATGGCGCTGTTCTTCATGGGCGAAGAGCTCGTCGACAGCAAATTCGACGACCTCATGGCCATGGTGCAGATCGGCACAGAGGGACACACCAAGCTCACCATCGCGGAGAACTATTGGGACGAAATGGGGGAGGGGAACATCGATCACGTCCACACCCGCATGTTCGAGCACTCCGCCGTCTACATGCGCAAGCGGTTGGCTGAAGCCGGCATCGGCCGCGAGGCGCTCTTCTGCCCCGAAGCCTTCGAGAACGCCAGCATGCTCCTGATGTATGGCATCCACCGCCATCTCAACCCTCGCGCGCTCGGGGCGATGGGAGTACTGGAGCAAAGCGCTTCACCCCGCTTTCAGGCCATGGTCGACGGATGCAACCGTCTCGGCGTGCCTGCGGACGTCATCGACTACCAGCGAGTGCACGTTCAGGTCGATGCCGACCACGGCGCCGAATGGTTCGAAGGCGTCTTCCTGCCGCTGGTCAACCGTTCGCCGGAACTCCTGAGGGAGATCTCCTTGGGCGTGGCCACCCGTGTGCGCGTGGCTAACGCCTACTACCAGCGGATCTGGGACGCCATGCGCGGTTTGCCGAAGCGAGGGGAAGGGTGATGACCACCGCGGCATCGAAAAAGCCACCACAACTGCTCTTCCGCAAGAGCCGGGTCTCAGGCCGGGACGAAGCGGTCTTCATCTTCAAATTGGCTCTGGCCATCGGCCTCACCGTGGCCGGCGGGTACCTCGCACTGAGACCGAATTGGCTCATTGCGCTGGCCGGCGCACTACTTCTCGGCGCGCTTTACACCCACATGGTCGAGCTCCAGCACCAGTGCCTGCATCACTCGGCCTTCCGATCCTCAAAACTCCACCGTCTGGTGGGAGTTCCCCTCGGCATCCCCCTGCTGGTCTCCTTCAGCCACTACCGGGTCAGGCACCTGCAACACCACCGGTATCTGGGCACTCCGCAGGATTCGGAGTTCTTCGGGTTCGACACTCGCAAACCGATCACTTCGGGAATGCTGCTTCGAGGCTTGCTGGACTACTCGCGGATTGTCATCGTGCTCCGCGATGTTCTGCGCAGCTGGTCCGGTAGCTGGTCCTACGACATTGGCCAGATCGCCGAGCGGCGGCGAAGGGAAATCATCGCTGAGTACCGGCTGATCGGCCTGATAGTGGTCGCCGTCGTGATCGCCACCGCCTCAGGTTTCGGCGGGCCTGTTCTCCGGCTGTGGGTTCTCCCGCTGGCCTTCGCCGTGCCCATGCACTTTCTGGTGGAGATACCGGAACACCTGCTGTGCGAGTCCGACACCACGGATGTCCTGCGAAACACCCGCTCGATCCGCGGCAGTTGGCTGACCACATGGTTCACCAACGGGAACAACCTTCATGTCGAGCACCACGCAGCGATGGTCGTACCGATCAACAGGCTCAGGGAACGGCATCCCGAGGTCGAAGAACACGCCATTTACGTCGAGCGGAATTACGCCGGCTTCTTCCGCAAAGTCGCTGCTGTCGCGTGGGCTAACCGCAAGGGGATCACTGGCTCCGAGCCCGAGAGGAGTGCCTGATGGCTGGGCGAAGGCGCAGGATCCAGATCTCAGGAAGTGCTGTACGCCACGCCGCCCTGCTGTGTACAGAAGCTGTGCCTGACGCGGTACGGATGTCCTGCGTTGATGACGTCGTCCGGATCGAAGTGCCGGAAGCCGATTTCTGCATCCACCTGGAGACGGTGGCGGACGAGGTGACACGGCTCCGCTTTCACGTCACCTTCCGGGAGGACAAGCCCGCGGGTGGTACGTGGTGGTCGAGCCGGGAGATCGAGGTCCCCGCCAGACCAGGATCCTCGTCGGTGGGCCAGGTTCTGGCCACCGAGATACGTCACAGTCGGCACTCGTTCACGCACGCAGTCAGCGAGGCACCACCCCTGGCGTTCACGGCCTGAGTGCCGGGAAGCAAGGCGCCCACCCGCGGCCGACAGCGTGGCCGCGCGGTCCAAGAACCAAGCCTGAACCAGAACTACCTGAGCTTGGCGTTCAAGCTCCGCCCGTGGTCAGCCCGTTGAGTTGGCCACGGGCTTCACCGTTCTGCAGACAGCAGGGCGGCCTCTGCCTGATCATGTCTTCTCGCTGAAGTCGACGTTGATCACGACAAAGGTCGTGGCGGGCACGGCGCCTTGCACCACGGGCGGCTGGATGTGACGCGGCTGAGCAGGACACCGGCCGGCCGCGATCACCAGCCCGGACCGGCTGTTCTGTCACACCTACGGACGCGAGATCACTGTCACCGCCGTGCAGCTGCGCGAGGTGGTCGAGCGCCTACGCGCGGCCGGGCACTGGACGGCCGGCGACCTCCCCATCTCGTCATCCTCCATGCCGGCTACGACATCATCCGCCTGGCATTCCCATTGGCCGACCTGCGGTGGAACTGCTGGGCCGACGCCCGGCCTGGGCCGACCACCCCGTCGGCGACCTCCCGGTCATCCCGGGCACGGTCATCCGGCTGCAGGTCGACCACCTGCCCGGGAACCGCGACCCCAAGCCGGTGTGGCTGTGGTGGTCGGGCGTCGATGCCGCGGCTGCAGACGTGGACCGGCTCTGGAAGTCGTTCCTGCGATGAGCTGTCCACCAGGCCCGACTCACGGGTGCGCTATCCGCCGTTGCCGGACGGCTGGGGCGTAGGCGCGGGGACGCGGGTGAGGTGGAAGATGAAGTCCTCGGGGTCGCCCTTCTTGTCCATCACGCACAGCAGGACATCGTCGGTGAGCCGGCGGAAATGGTCGATGATGGGCAGCTGGTCGTAGACCATCGCCGCGGACTGCTTGCCGCGGTAGACGACCTCACGCAGCGTCGCCAGGCCCATCTCTTCCTTCGAGTAGACCGTCCCCTCCTCGTCGCGGCACAGCAGCGGCTCCACGTGATCGGCATCGACGAATCGCTTGCCGTACCACCGCATCTCGGCCAGCAGCGCGGCGTTCGCGCTGGTGTGCTCGAAGCCGCCGCCTCGCCACGTGCCGATGAGGAGAGCGGTGCCGACCGGTTCGAGCCGGTCGAAGAGCTCCGCCAGCTTCGTGTGGTCGTACTCCCCTCCGGACGCGATGGTGTCCAGAACTTCCTGCTCGACGTGCTCGATGCTCATGGGCGGGATCTTCCTCGGTTCGGGGACGGGGGATGTGCGCCGGATGTGCGCGGTGCTGCCCGGCAGCAGAGCGGCAGCAGCCCGGCCGGGCCGTACGGGGTCGAAGCGGTGGTACATCCGCGCATGCCAGAGCACCACCCGCTCCAGCGCCACCGCGGAACCGTACCCGGCGGCGGTGAGCGGAGCCAGGGCGCGTCGGCAGTCCTCAAGCCCCGCCTCGGCACGCAGGTACGCCTCCTGCTCGCTCAGGCCGATGGTGAGTGCGTCGGTCTTGCCCTCGGCCTGTTCCCGGTGGTGGCCACGCAGATCGTTGAGCAGGCGAATCGCGATGGCGGCCTGTCGCAGTGCGCCGAGCAGCTCGGGAAGGCGCCGGGGCAGATCCGGCTCGTCCATCAGGGCCCACAGGGCGGTGACCTGCTGTTCGACGCCGATGGTCCAGGCGCCGTGCCGTAGATAGTCGGCGAGTTGGGACGCACGGCTGCCGGCGGCGGCCGTCGGCCGGGCCGCCTCGCGTTCGCGCCGCATGCCGATGAGCGTGTGATGCATGCTTTCCCGCCAGACGGCGAGGAGCTCGGGCCGACCGTCGCGGTCCAGGCCCCCGGCGATATCCGCCAGAGCGCGCGCTACGGGATCACCGCCGCAGTGGCCGCGCCCCGCGAGGACGCGGTGCCAGGTCCGGATGCGGGCCTGGGGCTCGTCCGGGCCCACGGAGTCCGGCGCTTGCGGCACCGCCGATGTATCCGGCGCGTCCAGGACGTTGTCGATCGCCATCAGCCAGAGGGTGAGCCGGGATACCTGGTAGCAGGTCTCCGCAGGTAACCACGGTGTGAAGAACGCCGTCTGAAGACACATCAGGGGTACGAGTGCGGGGTCCACGGGCAGCCCGAGCTCTTTGAGCCAGATCTCCAGCCGCGGCATGTTCTGCAATGCGGCGGAGCATGCATCCGCTATGGAGATGATCTCTTGGGGAGGGTGGCCGACGGGTAACGAGGTGTCCACGCCGTCAGGTTACGCCCCGCGCTCCCGCGTGCGGCCCGACGTCCGCGTACTGCGGCACGCACCGGCAGTTCACCCTCACCCGGACCCGTGCGTACGCCCGCAGCCCGCTCGCCCCGCCGGCACCTGGCAGGGGCACAGCGGGCCGGGCGGTCCTCCACATTGAGTCACGCATACGCGGCAGGGCAGCACGAACGGAACCACCGGAACCAGGAGGAACAGAGGCCGGATGTCAACGGATCGTGGGGTACTGCCCATACCGGACGGGGACTTGTCGCCCACGCTCGCACCACGTGTCGGACGTGCGCTCGCCCTCGCCACCGGACATGCTCTCGCCACCCAGCGCGACAACGGCTCATGGCTGGCCACCCCCGCCCCTCGCATCACCGAGACCGCACTGTGCACACTGGCCCTGGCTCACTCATCACACCCCGGCGCCGACCGGGCAGCCGGGCGGGGCAGGGCCTGGCTCGCGGACGGCGCCGCCCCGCAGAACCACCATCCCGTGGCCCACGCCGTGGAGACCGCGCTGCTGTCCCTGGCGCTGGACACCGACGACCCCGTCGACGTGAGCCACCCCTCCTTCGCGGACCAGGCCCTGTCGGCCCGCGCCCGGCTCCTCCAGGCCATCGCCCTGCACACCGGTCGGGCGATCCACAGCGACACCAAAGCCGAAGCGCTGCGGACCCTGCTGGCCACCGCAGTCGCAGCCGGAGGACAGCTCAAGCGCTGGACACAGGTGGAACTCTGGTCCGCACACGTGCTGGTGGAGACCCACTTCGGCGACCGGATATCCGCCCGGCGCACCGCCCGTAGGATCGCCCACCAGCAATCCCCCTCGGGCGACTTCTTCGCCAATCCCGTCACCACCGCTCTCGCGGCGCTCGCGCTCCAGGCCGTCGACCCTGACACGGCTGCCGCCCGCCGCTGCACGGAGTACCTGCTCAGCAGCCAACTCCCGGACGGCACCTGGCGCTTTTCCACCAGCGATGTCTGGGACACCACCTTGACCGTACGCGCCTTCCACAGCGCGGCTGCCTTCGACCGTCACGCGCTGCCGGCCGCCCTCACGTTCCTGGTCGCGGCACAGAACCCGGACGGCGGCTGGCCCTACCGCTCGGGCGTCGAGTCCGACAACGACACCACCGCGGCGGCCCTGATCGCTCTGAGCGGCGTAAGCGGCGCACCCGGCGCGACGGTACAGGCCGGGCTGCGTCACCTGGCCCGACAACAGACGGCCGACGGGCTCTGGCGGACCTGGCAGTCCGCACAGGACCCTCCGGTGGACGACGTGATCGCCCATGTCGTCACCGCACTGGACCGCCACCGCGGGCGCCACCGCGTTCAGTTGGCCACGGCGCGCAGCTGGCTCGCCGACCGCCTCGCCGAGTGGGGACGCTGGCACGCCGGGTGGTACCAGGGCCTGCCGTACGCCACCGCCGAGGTCCTGCCCGCTCTCGCCCCCGCAGCGCGCCAGGGCGGCCATCCCGCCGCCCGAGCCCTGGCCGAAACCCGTAATCCTGACGGCGGTTGGCCCGTCGAGGCGGACGGTCCGAGCACCCCCGCCGCCACCGGCCTGGCACTCGCCGCCCTCGAACGAGGCGGCCTGCTCGCCGGGACATACGAGGCATACGAGAAAATCTGGGTGCCAGGGCTCGACTACCTTGTGCAGACCCAGCACGACGACGGCACCTGGCCGGGCGTACCTCTCATGTACGGTCCGCGACCGCTCCTCACCCACAGCCCCACCCACACCCATGCGTTCACCGTCGACGGCCTCTTCGCCGGACAGCGCCAGCTCCGAAGCGCTGCGGGGAGAGCGGGGACGGCGTGAGGAACATCGATGCACCGCTGACCGGCGGCCAGGGACGTCCCCGCACCGATGCCCCTGTGCGCGCCCCCGTCGCCCCCGGCCGCATGCCGCTGGTCGGCCACGCCCCACGGATGCGCAGGGACGCTCTGCGCTTCGTCAGCGGGCTGCGGCACCACGGACCGATGACGAAGATCTACATCGGCCCGCGACCGGTCCACATCGTCAACGCCCCCGAAGTCGTACGGGAGCTGCTGACCGCTCACGCTCGTTCCTTCGACAAGGGCGGGATGTTCGACGCCCTGCGCATACCGCTGGGCGACGGGCTGATCACCGCCGCAGGCGACCGCCACCTGTGCCACCGCCGTCTGATGCAACCCGCCTTCCACCACGACCGGATCGCCCGCTACGCCCGCGTCATGTCCGAACGGTCCCTGGCGCGGTCCGCCGCCTGGGAGCCAGGGACCACCCTCGATCTGGTGCCGGAGATCCACCGCCTGACCCTCGACATCCTGCTGCGCACCCTCTTCGCGGATCCCCACGACCCCGACCTGCACACCGCCGTCAAGGGCTGGCTGTCCGTCAAGTACCACTCCATGCGCCTGGCCCTGTCCCCGCTGCACGCCTGGGCGGAACGCCTCCCGCTGGTGCCGGGGTGGCGCCCTCCGGATCCCGGCCCGCTGCGGCGGCTGGTGGCCGTCCAGCGCCGGATCATCGAGACCTACCGCGCCGACGGCCGGGACCGCGGCGATCTCCTCTCGATGCTCCTGCTGACAGGCGGCCCGCAAGGCTCCCTGACCGACGCCGAAGTGACCGACGAACTGATCACCCTCTTCCTGGCCGGCACCGGCACCGTCAGCGCGTCCTTGGCCTGGACGCTGTACGAGATTTCCCGCCGCCCCGAGGTCCAACGGCGGCTCCACGAGGAACTCGACACCGTTCTCGCCGGACGGCCCCCCGGCTTCGAGGATCTGCCCGCGCTGGTCTACACACGGCAGGTGCTGGCCGAGACGCTGCGGCTGCATCCGCCTTCTTGGCTGCTGATGCGCCGCGCGGCACAGCCGGTCACCCTCGGCGGCGTACGGCTCTCGCCGGGGGCCGAGGTGTTCTTCAGCCCGTACGCCCTGCACCGCGATCCGCAACTGTACGAGAACCCGGAGCATTTCGACCCCGGGCGCTGGCCGCCCGACGCCGCCGCGAAGGCGCCGCGCCATACCTACCTGCCGTTCGGAGCGGGCAGCCGACTGTGCATAGGCGAAGACTTCGCCTGGACTGAACTGACCCTGGCACTCGCCGCGTTCACCACTCGGCGGAGCCTGACACCGGCCGACACCACTCCCGTACGGCCCTTGGTCGGCACCGTCCTGCGCCCGGACCGGCTGCTGCTCACGGCGCGCCCTCGCCCGAACTGACCCTCCACCCTTCTCCTCTCCCTCCCGTTGCCAAGGAGCCGCACATGCCAGCGCACGCACAGCCATCAGGCGACCCCGCTGCGCACCCCGGCCGGCTGCGGGACCGCGTAGCCCTGGTGACCGGCGGTGCCTCCGGGATCGGCGCGGCGTGTGCCCGGCGACTGGCCGCGGAGGGGGCGGCGGTGGTGGTCGCGGACCTCGACGAGGACGGTGCGGCCCGTGTGGCCGGGCAGCTCACCGCGTCCGGTGGCACCGCCCTGGCCCGCCGGGTCGACGTCACCGACCCGGACAGCGTCACCCGCGTCGTCGAGGAAGCCGCCGCCCTGCGTGACGGCCTGCACATCGCGGTCAACAGCGCCGGATTCAACGGCCCCCTCAGCCCCCTGGCCGAACTCCCGCTCGCCGACTTCGACACCGTGATGAGGGTGAACCTGTATGGCGTCTACCACGCGATGCGCTGCCAGCTTCCGGCGATGGCCACCACAGGCGGTGTCATCGTCAACCTCGCCTCCATAGCCGCACATGCGGCCTTCCGCGGCCATGGCCCCTACGCCGCCGCCAAACAGGGCGTCCTCGCCCTCACCCGAACCGCGGCCCGCGAATACGCCGACCACGGCATCCGTGTCCTGTCGGTATCGCCGGGCATCGTCGACACCCCGATGGTCGCCTCACTCCCTTCCTCGGCCACCGATGGTCTCCTTGCCTCCGTTCCCTTGCGGCGCACCGCCCAGCCGACCGAGGTTGCCTCCCTCATCGCATTCCTGGTGTCCGACGACGCCTCGTACGTGACGGGCAGCGACCACGTGGTCGACGGCGGCTATCTGGCCAAATGACGGTGCAGGCCGCAGGGCGTGCGGCCTGCACCGGGGCACGCTGCTGTGTTGGTCGGTCGGTGGTGCGGCTGCGGGGCTTGGGGAGGGCGACCAGGGCCACCGCGCCGAGGCATACGTCGTCCTCAGTCCGGGCGTGCACGGAGATGAGGCCAAGACGGCCGAACTCCAGGACTTCGTCCGCCACACCATCGCCCCGTACACGTACCCCGCGCCGTGGAGTTCGTCGCAGAGCTGCCCCGCACCGCCACGGGGAAGAACCAACGGCACCGGCTACGGGCCGGCGGGGGCGCGAGGGGGGGCACGGCTCGGCATGTGGCTCCGCCGCCCTGCCCGTTGACGCGTACACGCAATCGGCCTCACACTGTGCGCGATTTCATCCCCCGTCTTGGGAGCATCCGATGCGCGCTCGTACCGCAGCACTTGCCTCAGCCACGGCCGCCGCAGCGATCCTGACGATGACGCAGGCCAGCGCCAGTCCGGCGGCAAAGGCCGAGACTCCCGCCCAGTGGTGTACGAAGCAGGGCGGCGAACCGGCCACCTACGTCCCCTGGGTGGGCCAGCAAGGGCAGGCCCTTCCGCTGGGTGGGGAGCGGGAATTCTGCCGCTGGGTCGCCGAGGACAAGAGCGACATGGTCATCGCCGCCGACACTCTCTCCGCCGGCAAGCCCACTCTCGCCGCGCTCGCGTACGTCAACAAGCCCAAGCCCAAGGGCGGCGGCACCGGTCAGCCGGCGCACGACTACTGCACCCAGCTCGGCGGCACCTGGAAGTACAGCGACAAGCCCGACGTCGGCGGCTGGGCCGAGAAAGGTGCCGGGAACGAGCGTCTCCACGACCCGTGCATGTTCGCCGACGGCTCCGCCATCAGCGCCTGGGGCCTGCTCTACCACACCAACGGCGTCATCCGCGGCGCCGATCTGACCAAGAAGTTCAAGGCCGACATCCCGAACTGACCGATAGGCGGGCCTGTCTCGGTCGCCGTCACACAGTTCCTCGCCGACCTGCTGCCATCCCCGCACCTCGACGCCCTGCACTCCCAAGGCTCCGAACGGCAGTGGAACCGCAGTTGACCGCGCCGGCGATCGAGTACGGGATCGCCCCCCCGTGCGGCGCGGCCGTCCTCTCACGGTCGGCGGTCAGCGCTCCGGCACAGCCGGCTCACCGCGTTCGTTCTGCGGCTTGTCCGGTTCTGCCGGCGTCCCCGCAACGGGAACGGGGCGTGCCGGGGCAGGTCCGGTGTAGTCCTGCCCCGGCGCGTGTGGGCAGGGAGTCTCAGGCTTGGTAGGCCACGAGGGACATCATCCCGGCCTCGCCGTGATACGCGTTGTGGCAGTGCAGCATCCACCGGCCCGGATTGTCGGCGTCGAAGATGACGGAGACCTTCTGCTCGGGCAGCACGATCGTGGTGTCCTTGCGCGGGCCCGTGCTACCGAGTTGGTAGGTGTGGCCGTGCAGGTGCATCGGGTGCCACATGTCGGTCGTGTTGACGAAGTCGAGCCGGACCCGCTGGCCCTCCTCGACCAGGAGCGGGTTCGCCGTCGGGTTCGCCATGGTGAACCGCTCGCCGTTGACGGCCCAGTTGTACTTCTCCATGCCGCCGGTCAGCTCGACGCGGTGCACCCGGTCGACCTTCTTCGGCCTCAGCCGCACCTCATCGGCCGCGCGCAATTCGGCGGCGGTCATGATCACGCCGTCCAGTTCCTTCGGGCGTACGGTCGCCTCCGGCGCGGTGCCCGAGCCCGTGCGGAGCAGCGCCATACCGCTCGCGCCCTTGCCTTCGGCGAGCGCGACGAGCGGGAAGACACCGTCGCCGAGGGTCACCAGGACGTCGTACCGCTCGCCCATGCCGATCAGCAGGGCGTCAACCTGCCGGTGGTCGACCGGAAAGCCGTCGGTGTGCGTAATGGTCATCTTGTGCCCGCCGACCGCGACCCGATAGGCAGTGTCGCCGCCCGCGTTGATGAGGCGCAGGCGCACCCGCCGGCCCGGCTTACCGGTGTAGACGGAGGGGTCGGCCGGGACCTTTCCGTTGATGAGGTGGTACGTGTACTTCACGTCTCCGGCGTCACCACCGAGCAGCTTGCTGCGGGCCCCCATGAGCATGAACTTCATCGGCATGCCGCTGGAGGCGGACGCCGATGGGGAGGCGCTCATCCCCTCCGTGCTGCCGCCGCTCATGGCCATCCCGCCCATGCCCTGCGTGAGTTCGGCGAACGCCTCGTCCGGTGTGCCGGCCACCCCGTCCAGCCAGTCATCCAGCACAACGACCCACTCGTCGTCGTACGACAGCGGTTCCTTGGGGTCCTCGACGATCAGAGGGGCGTACAGGCCGCGGTCGAGCTGGAGACCGACATGGGGGTGGAAGAAGTATGTGCCGGGTGCGTCGGCGATGAAGCGATAGGTGAAGGTGGAGCCGGCGCGCACCGCGGCCTGGGTGGCAGGCGGCACGCCGTCCATGTCGTTGCGCAGTGCGATGCCGTGCCAGTGGAGGGAGGTCATGGTCTTGTCCGGCAGCTGGTTGGACAGCTCGGCCGCCACGGTGTCGCCGGCGGAGACGCGGATCGCCTTGCCGGGGGTCCGGCCGTTGAAGGCCCAGGACTTGGCCGTGATGCCGCCGCCCAGGTCGAGCACGGCGGGCGCGGCGGTCAGACCGACGCGGCTCACCTTGCCTGTGCCGGACCGCTTCTTCTCGGCACGGGCGACCTCGGACCCCGAAGGGCTGACGAGGGAGGGGGACTTGCTGGACCTGTTGCTGCTGCAGGCGGCGAGCGCGCCGGCGCCTGCCACGCCGAGTCCGGCGAGCAGGACGGAGCGGCGGTTGACGCTGTTCACGGGGCCTCTTCTCAGTGCGCGAGGGAATGCGCGAGGTGCGTTCGGGCGGTGTCCGGAAACGGCCCGGTCGCGTCGCGAGGACGCGGGTGCCGTGGGACGCGGCCTAAATGCGCAGCTGAGAGAGGACGGAGAGGTCGGGCGGCGCGCGGCTCGTGGTCCGGGCGCCGTTCGTGCCGATGGTCGTCGTGTCGTGCGTCGGACCGGCGGGAAGCGGGGACTTGGCCGGTGGGGTGAGATGCAGGGAGTCGAGACCCGCGGACGAGCAGTGCTGCATGGCCGTCGAAGGGCACGCGGCACCGTCAGCGCCGTCCATCGCCATGACCTGCCCGACGGATCCTGCCGGCGTCTGCTCGGCGGACGTCGAGACTGCGTGCGGCATTGCATGTGCGGCCGTAGCCGCCCCCGTCGTGCTCACGTCAGCGGATATCTCGTGATGGAGCAGTACGGCGAGGACGGCCAGCAAAGCGATGACGAGGCTGCGCGCACAGCGGACGGCGCCGCCGGCCTGCTGCCACGGGGTCTCCCGTACCGCCATCTCATGCTCCCGTGCTTTCTGCGAGCCTGGCCGGTCAATATACCCCGAGAGGGTATGTGCTCCGCGATCAAGCCGGTGACAGATTTGATTCGACGGACGCGGTGAGCCGCTTCCCGGGAGGCATCGGCCACGGCGCATTCCTGGCCGTTCGACGGACGCCGACGCAGCTCACGCAGGCACAGGCGGTGCAGTGCGGCCACCCCCGCATCACCGACAGATGACGCCCGGGCTCACGGCACGAGCCGCTCCGGCATGGGCTGTTCCGCGCCGCCGTCCAGCTCCAGCGTGCATCTGGGCCCGGTCGGGACGAGGCGCGGCTCGCGTACCCGGACCCGGAACGGGCGGACGGGATCGCCGGGAAGTTCGCCGGTCAGCACATTCATCCCGGGGCCGTGCTCCTCCCGGTACGCGATCACTTTGCCGTTGACCAGCAGCTCTATCTCCCCGTCCCGGCCGCGCCCGACGTTCACCGTGATCGAGTGGCCGCCCTCGTCCAGGTGGAAGTGGTGGCTCCGCCCCATGGCACACCTCCCGCAGCGCCGTCCCCGTACCCGACGCAGGCCGTACGTCCGCTCCCCACGTCCGGCCCGTATGTCCAGCCTAGATCCGGCGATCCGTTGCCCGTGGACTGCCGCCGCAGGCAGCGCGAGAGCGACAATTGTGGTGAGTGCCGAGCAGGTCGGTTCACGGAGTGCAGGTCGCGAGGTCCTGCTCGGTGGACCGGGTGCCGGGCCTGCGGGAGACGATGATGAACGGCTCGGTCCGTATAGGACGTGTTGTCGGGGTACCGCTGCGGATGCACTGGAGCGTGCCGCTGCTGGTGTTCCTGTTCGCGTACGGGCTCGGCCACCAGGCCCTTCCCCTCGCGCTCCCGGGCCGCTCGGACGCCGTGTACGCCGTCGCCGGTGTCGCGGGTGCCCTGCTGCTCATGGGCAGCCTCCTGCTCCACGAGGCGGCGCACGCCGCGACCGCCCGGAGGAAGAAGATCACGGTGCAGGACGTGACGCTGTGGGCGCTGGGCGGTGTGACGCGGATGGGGCGGCCGCAGACCGCTCGGGCGGCCTTCATGGTGGCGGTCAGCGGGCCGCTCACGAGCCTGGTCATCGGCGGCGCCGCGTTCGGAGCGGGCATCGGGCTGGAAACACTGTCCGGCTGGGCGGTGCCCGCCGTCGTCCTGGTGTGGCTCGGGTGGGCGAATCTGCTGCTGGGCGTGTTCAATCTGCTGCCCGCCGTGCCGCTCGACGGCGGACGTGTGGTGCAGGCGGTGCTGTGGTGGCGCACCGGCGACCGGGAACGGGCCGATCTGGCGGCCTCCCGGGGCGGCCAGATCATCGGTGTGCTGCTGGTGACCGTGGGCTGGATCTCCGTCCTGCGTGGCGCACAGGGTGGGCTGTGGCTCGTCTTCGTCGGCCTGTTCATCATGCTCGCGGCCGCCTCGGAGCGGCGACGCTCCACCGTCCACACGGCACTGCGCGGGGTGCGGGTGTCCGACGCCATGTCCAGCCCGGTGGCCACCGGCGCCGACTGGCTGACCGCCCAGCGCTTCATCGACGAGGTGGCGGTGCAGGCCCGCCATTCCGCTCTGCCGCTGCTCGACTTCGAAGGGCGCCCCAGCGGAATCGTGCAGATCAGCAGGCTCGCCGCGGTACCGGGAGCACGCCGGGAGGCGCTGCGCGTACGCGAGGTCGCGACCCCGCTGTCCCAGTGCGCGGTCGCCGCTCCGGACGACCTGCTGAGCGAGGCCCTCGACAAGCTCAGCCTGCGTACCGGCATGCGCATCCTCGTCGTGGACACGGGGCGCCTGGTGGGGATCGTCACCGGGAAGGACATCTCCCGGCTGATGCAACGGCACACCCTGGGCGGCGGCGGGACCGGCTGACCCGGGCCGGGCTCCCCGCCCGTCTCCGGGCCGACGGCGAGGACACCGCGCTCCCGCGGCGCCACAATGGTGGTGCGGAACGCACCCGCCGCCACGGAGAGGCGGGAGACCCTCATGCGGTACATCACGGTGACTGCCCTGAGCCATACCGGACTGATCCGCGAGCACAACGAGGACAGCGCGGTGATCGGCCCGTGGACGCTGTGCGGCACCGTCACCGAGAACCCGCAGACGCTGGTGTTCCCGCTCGGCAAACCGCTCGTCGTCGCGGTCGCCGACGGCATCGGTGGGCAGCCGGGCGGCGAGGTGGCCAGCGCACTGACCGTCCGGCAACTGGCGTCGTTCGGCCCTTCGCTGGACTGCGAGGACGCCGTCCGTGACGCCCTGGAGATCCGCAATCACGCGGTGTACGCAGCCGCCGACCGCGATCCGGCACTGCGCACGATGGGAACCACGGTCGCCGGCGCCGTCGTCCTGGCCGACTCGCTTCTCGTGTTCAACGTCGGCGACAGCCGCGTGCTCGACGCGGCAGAAGACGGGCTCCGCCGGGTGAGCGTGGACGACAGCCCGCCGCCGGCGCCAGGACAGCGCACCACGTCGGTCATCACCCAGGCGCTCGGCGGCGCTCCCCGCTTCAGCGCCGTCACACCCCACGTCACGTCCTCGCCGCTCGCGGCAGGCGACCGTTACCTGGTGTGCACCGACGGCCTGACCGACCCCGTACCGGAGGACGCGATCGACGGCCTGCTGCGCGCCCACGGCGACAGCCGGGCCGCCTTCGAACTGTGGAAGTCCGCCATCGAGGCGGGCGGCCCCGACAACATCACCCTCGCGTTGATCGGCATCGGCACGTAACAGCCCGAAGCGCCGGTGCCACACCGGAGAACGAAGACCGGCCCGGCTGCCGGGCTTCTCCGCCTCGAAAGCTGTCAGGAGCCGCTTATCGGTGCTGTTGGCCAGCTTCCGGTGATCTTCGCCAAGGCACCCGCATGACAGCCGTTGCGCGGAACCTGCCGCACTCCTGCCGGCCACCCCACCAACCACCACCGTGCACGCCGTGACGCCGCAGGACCCCTTCCGTACGAGGAATGGAGGAGGGAAGGGCTGTTTGAGACCCAGAGGCCCAGGCCCCGGCGATCCTAGAAGACAGTCGCGCGGCGAGCGGCCGGTTCACCGCCGACCAGCCCCTCGGTGATGCCGTAGCGATCGTCTCCCACGTCCTGGCGGACCGGCTCGCATCGGCATCGGCGACGACCCCACCCTCGACAGGTTCGATGACGCTGCCCGTGCTCTGGTCCTCGCCCGCTGGACCATGCCGGCCGAAGCCGCCGACGAGGATGACGCGATCGTCGCCCGCCCCAGGGCCGGGGACTTCTCCGGCTGCGTCCCGCAGGACGACGCGCACCACTCGGGGGTGGCGTGAGCCGTACCGCATCCAGTACGCCGACCCCGCTCAGGCCTCACGCAAGGCCGTGCAACCCGCAGTCCGCGCCGCCTTCGAACAGACCATGACCAAGACGCTGGGCGCCGATCCGTACGGCCACGGATCCACCCTGGTCAAACCCGGCGACCGTGACTACCGCGAAGCAACTGTCGGCGGCGCCCTGGTCGTGTACTACATCAGCGCCGCGGTCCTCGTTGTCACCGCGGTGCGTATCGTCCACTGACACCTCGACGGCCGGGGTGATGCCGGCCTGCCACTGTGCCGTCGTGGCGCTGCCAGCTCGACGGCCGCGCAGCAGCGGTGTCGTGGTGGCGGGCCTGGTCATCGGTGCGGCCGTTCCGTCCTCGGATGGGGGATCGACGTGCGTGGGCCCGGCTGCGGCAGCGGCGGCTACTTCGGGCTCGGCTCGATCGCGAACAGCCTGCCGCACACCGTCGTCTCTTCACGGGTCGGTGCGGCAAGTCGTGGGCGCGGCCGGTCGTCAAACCGGTGACCACGTCGTCAGCGGCGGTCTCCACGAGTCGGCCCACCGTGGTGTCCAAGGCGCGGATGATTTCAACGGGTGAAGGTGCGCCGGTAGGCGGTGGGGGTGGTGTCGAGTGCTCGCCGGAAGTGCAGACGCAGGTTGTCTGCTGTGCCCAGGCCGCAGTCGCGTGCCACCTGGTCCACCGAGTGGCTCGTGGTCTCCAGCAGTTCACGTGCCTTGCCGAGGCGGGCGCTCAGAAGCCACTGCAAGGGGGTGGTGCCCGTCTCCGCGGCGAACCGGCGCATAAAGGTGCGTGGTGAGACGCCCGCGTGCCGGGCGAGCACACGGAGTGTGAGCGGTTCGTCGAGGTGGTGCAGGGCCCATCCCCGGGTCTCGGAGAGCGACGCCTCTCCGGCCACGGTGACCGGAGCCGGTACGTACTGGGCCTGCCCGCCGTCGCGGTGCGGTGCGGCCACCAGGCTGCGGGCGATCCGGTTGGCCACGATCGCCCCCAGGTCGCGGCGCACGAGGTGCAGGCACAGGTCGATGCCGCAGCACACCCCGGCCGACGTGAGCACGTCCCCCTCGTCGACGTAGAGCACGTCGCGGTCGACCCTGACGGCCGGGAAGTCCTGTTCGAGCTCGTCAACGTGCTGCCAGTGGGTCGTGGCGTGCAGCCCGTCCAGTACGCCCGCCGCGGCCAGTGTGAAGGCGCCCGTGCAGATCGACACCACCCGCCGGCCCCGGTCGCGTGTTTCGGCCAGCACGTCGAGCACGTCCTGCGGCGGCCGTATCAGCGGTTCGTGTCCCGGCACGATCACGGTGTCGGCGGCGCGCACCTGGTCCAGGCCCCCATCGGTGACCAGGGAGAAGCCCGCGGTGGTCGCAACCGTGGAGTCGAGCCCGCATACGGTCACCTCATAGGGGGTCTCCGGGCGGGCGGTGAAGATCTGTGCCGGGATCGCCAGATCGAGCGGAGTGACGCCGTCCAACGCCAGGACCGCGACTCGATGCATCAGCATGGCAATATTCTAATGATCCCCGTCATTATTGCCACTCACCTGGTCAGGGCGGTGAATGCCAGTCTGGAGGACATGACCGGAACGACCCACAGCCAGGTGGCCCACGAGGCGGCCGCCGACCTGATCACGCTGCCCGACACACCGCTCACCGGCGCTGTCGTGCAACTCATCAAGCCGGTGGAAACGCCGTCCGTGTTCAACCACAGCATCCGCACCTACCTGTTCGCCCGGCTCGTGGCCGCACGCCTCGCGCTGGCCGCCGGGCAGGACTACGACGACGACCTGCTGTTCGCGGCGTGCACGATGCACGACCTCGGCGTAGCGTCGGACGGCCCGCACACCCAGCGGTTCGAGGTCGAGGGCGCCGACCGGGCCGCCGCGTTCCTCATCGAACACGGACGGTCCGCGGTGGACGCCGACGAGGTCTGGCAGGCCATCGCCCTGCACACCTCCACGGGCATCACGGAGCACCGCGGCACGCTGTGCGTACTCGTCCGCGAAGGCGTCGCGCTCGACTTCGGCGGCCCGATGGGAACCACCCACGTAGACGCCCTCAGCGACGAGCAGGCCGACGCCGTCCACGCCGCCTATCCACGGCTGGAGATGATCCGCTCACTCACCGACGCGATCGTCGCGCAAGCCGCCAAGAACCCGGCGAACGGCCCCCGTTACTCGATACCCGGTGAATTCCTGCGCGAACGCGAGGCATTCGGCCGGACCAGGATGGAGCACGCCTGCAACTCCTCCCGATGGGGCGATTGACCGACCCGCCCCGCCCTCGATCGACAGAGACGACAGAGAAAGGACACACCGCAATGCCCAGCTACCCCGTAGAGGTCCCCGACGACTCGCCGGTCTTCGGAGGGACCACCACCGCCTTCGCCCGCTTCGGCCACGCCGCCGCGATCCGCTCGCACGGGCACCTGTTCATCTCCGGCCAGATCGGTCGCCGCCCCGACGGTGTCGCCGGGGAGACCGTCGAGGAGCAGACCGAGATCGCCATCCGGCGCATCGAGGAGATCCTGCGACTGGAGAACCTCGACCTCAGCGCCCTGGTGGACGTGACCAGTTACCACGTCGGCATCCGCGAGAACATGCCCGGCTTCCTTGAGGCCAAGCAGCGCCTCGTCAAGGCGCCGTACCCTGCTTGGTCGATCATCGGCGTCAGCGGCCTCGCCAGCCCGGAACTCCTCGTCGAGATACAGGCGACCGCCGCCTACCCCGACAACGCGGCCCGGTAGACCGTTGCGCGGGTTCCGGGGTCCTCGGCCCCGGAACCCGCAGCGGTGCAGTGACGTGTGCCATGAAGACTTCAACTCGACCGGGCGACGTCCCCTTGACCGCCTGGCGTTCAGGCAGTCCCGCCGGGCTGGCGCCGCTGGCGTCGATCACCGTCTCGTTCCTTTCAGCCCGCCCCGCGAGCGCCCCAGCGCCTCAGAACCTATGTCCCTTTTACGGCATCCCGGCCCCCGCCAGCGTTTCTCTCTCCGTCACGGAGATCATTGGCCTTCTGCGTCGCGACAACCGGTTCTACTGCGGCAAGTTGAGCACCCATCATGCTGGCAGTGGCTCACCGCCTGTTCCAACGGGCTTGCGGTGCATGCCCGTTCGCCAAGACAGTGCCCAGTACAACACCGACGGGCAGCCGTCGGTGACTCCTGACGGCTACTGGTCGCAAACCCGAAACCGCTTCAGGGCCCGGCAGACGCGTTGGCCCGCGCCCGCCGAGTGGAAGCCGGCGCCCTCTCGGCGCCGGCTTCCACACGAAAATGGCGCCGAGCCATCGACAGCATGAAGCGTCCGCAGCGCACAGTCAGCGGATTGCCGGGCACCGGGGGTCGGCTTCCGACCGCAGCGCCGGTGACGACTCCACGTCGGCGTTGCCCTCCGACGGCAATACCCGACACGGCCGCCCGCCCCGCTCGGCTTCCCCGAACAGATCCTGGCCATCGCGCTACACCTGCGGTTCGCCCTGGCCCTAGACCCCCTCGCCGTGCTGTTCGGCAGCAGCCGGACCGTCCTGCACCGGTCATGATGGAGGCAGGGGTCAGTGGTTCTCCTGGGGCCGGACCACAAGGAATCCCTGTTCCGGATTGATGCGCACAGCCGAGATCTCATTACCGTTCAGGAGAGAGTGGGCCAGGTCGAATTGCTGGTGATAGACGAACACCGATGACTTCACGTCGAAGATCGACGGGCTGTCCACCATGAACGGCAGCTCCGCGAGCACATAGCCGAGAGCCGTGTTGACCTGCTGCTCGTCCGGTTCGCCCGGAGTCAGGGCGTCGACGGCCCTCCGGGTCATCTCCCGCACGCGGCGACGCAGCCCCGGGTCCGTGCGGCAGCCGTCGCCCACCTGCTCGCGCAGCTCCCGGTACGCCGCCCGTTCCAGCAGCTCACTCCATGTGTGCACGTGCTCGCTCGGGTTCTCCACCCCCGCCTCGGCCAACGCCCGGCGTGCCGGGCCGCAAAGCCGCTTGCGGGCCTCGCGCAGGCGGCGTTCGGCATGTTCGTGGGTCCAGCCCGATGCGGTCAAAGTGAGCGCCCCTTCCGCACCGGGCACCAGCACGTCCACTCGCTTGAACGTGGCTGCCGCCCACGCTGTCAGGGACTTGATGACATGTGTCTTGTAATAGCTGTTGAAGGGGGACAGACCTATGAGGGCGTGTTCGGCGTCTGCAGAGATGCGAGCGCAGTTCTCGGTGTACGGCTCGGCTGAAAACAGCACGCGGATGTCCTTTCTTCGAGGCAGTGCAGGAGGAAGCAGGGGCGGACCACGAGATGCTCCCGGCGAGTTGGAGATCCGCCGGCTCGCGGGAGGGCAGCCCTGTCCGGACGCCGAGCGGCGGGCCTTCACGGCGTGCTGGAGGGCGCTCCCGGCGGTAGCCGCCTCGGCGGTGCGTCGGCGGGCGTGGTCCAGCTCCAGCTGGAGGCAGGTAAGTTACGTGGAATCAGCTCGGGCGATCACCCTCGGCCGTGGGAGATCCACAGGCAACAACAAATCGTTCGCACGTGCGATTCTAGTGGGTGTCCGGATGGTTCTTTGTGCGATGTCGATCGTTGGAAGGCCATTCCGGCCGTAGTTGGCCACGCGGGGCATGTGTGTCTGGCGCTGGAGGGCGTGGGCCGACACGAGAACACCGGCGGGCTCTGACTGCCGATGCCGGTACTTCCGGCATGAGGTGTGTCGGTAGGTAGGCGAAAGCTGCGCCTGCGCCGTCGGCGGATTCATGCACGCGTCCGGTACCCGTTGCGCGCGACGTGGAGTTCCGCCGGCGCCAGGTCCGGCGAGGGGAAGTGGCAGTGCGTAGCGTCGCGCGCACGTTCTGCCCTGCTGGGCAGGCTGGGGGATGCGCGCCATCACCCGCATGGGCGCACGGAGTTGGATCCGCGTCCTGGTGGAGAAGGGGGCAGGGGCAGCCGTCATCAATCGGGCCTACAGCCTGACGTCCTCCATCATGTGCGCGGCTGCCGACGACGTGATCGCGGTGAGCCCCTGCAGCAGCATCGACCTGCCCCAGATCGCGGTCACGCCGCCGCAGTGGTTCACGCTCGACCAGGCGCAGAGCATCCTCGACGAACTCCCTGCCGTGTGGCGCACGATGTGCCTGCTCGGCGTCCACACCGGGCTGCGCTGGGGCTACGGGCACGAACAGCTCGG
Organism: Streptomyces pinistramenti; assembly: GCF_020564935.1. Lineage (GTDB taxonomy): Bacteria > Actinomycetota > Actinomycetes > Streptomycetales > Streptomycetaceae > Streptomyces > Streptomyces pinistramenti. Next base: position 52,835 of record NZ_JAJCXB010000010.1, on the reverse strand, counting down.
CCGCATCCTTGACTTCGCCGGTGTGCTCACCGCCGACCCTCTGGCTGTTCACCGTGTGTGGTGCGTATCCGAAGGTCTGGCCCGGAGGCGTGGCGCAACACTCTCAACGACCATCCGAGGGGCGCCGCCTGTATGCCGCTCCGGAGGTCGGGGAGATCGGCCAGGCGGAGTGGAACGAAGGCACTGCCGCTCTGCTTCGGCACGGCAACTTGCCCCCGAACGGCCCGAATCAGCAGCCCGCACCACCTTTGTGCCCACCCCGTCGAAGAGGAATCCGGCTCTAGAGCAGGACGAGCCCCGCAGGTCGCCGGCGTACTTGCGGATGGAGCGCCCTTGCCGACAAGCAGTCCGCCCTGGCCGTCGCCACCCCGCAGCCGCCGCCTGGCAAGCACCACGGTGACGATCAGCTCGGGAGCCTCGATGGCCAGGGGGAGTGCCCCTCACATGAGGAAGAAGCGATCAATGGTCGTTCAACCACCGCTTCCCATGAGAAGTCATCTCATTCGGTCCGATGGAGCACGGTGTCGATGATGAGGTCGATCTCCCGCGAACTCGGTGGCTCGCCGGTGAGCAGAAAGGTCTGCAGTATCAGAGCGGGACCAGTGCGAGCGGCCAGCGGGTGCACGACCTCGGGGCCCAACTCGCCGCTGCGCACGCCCTCGTGGAGGATGCCTTCGATGCGCTCAAGACGCGGCGCGATGATCCCGTCGGCGAACATGGCACGCAGGTCCGGCTCGCGCAGCAGGTCGACGATGAACTCGATGCCTGGTACGAGAGTTCTGCCGGCCAGCACACCACTGAAGGCGGCGAGTGCGGCGGCGAGGTTTTCCCGGGTCGAGTGCTCCGGGTCCGGCTCGGGCAGCGGGGGAAGGGCGTAGCGCAGGGCGTCCAGAACGAGGGGCTGCTTGCCGGGCCACCGCCGGTAGAGCGCGGCCTTGCCCGTGCCGGCACGGGCGGCGATGCCCTCCATGGCGAGTCGGCCGTAACCGTTCGCGGCAAGCTCGTCGAGCGTCGCGACGTAGATCGCGTGTTCCAGTTCCGTACCTCGGCGGCGGCGGCCGGGTGTCGCACTCTCTGCCATGGATCCAACAGTAGACGATGGCGTTCCTTACTGCCTACACTCGCTTTAGTGAACAACCCCGTCTACTAGAAGAGGTGAGGGTTGGATGGTTGATCTGCATCCTGCGAGTGACCACCAAGGCAGCCGGGAGCCGGCACTGAATTTCGAGGCGGTGTACCAGGGGCACGAGATCTCCTACGGAGCGGACGACCGCCGGTCGGACCTGATCCCGTGGGAACTGGACGCTCCCCAGCCGCTGGTCGTCGAGCTGGAAGCGGCGGGCGAGATCACCGGTCCGGTTCTGGAATGCGGCTGTGGGCTCGGGGACAACGCCCTGTTCCTGGCCGGCCGGGGCTACGAGGTGACCGCCTTCGACGCCGCACCATCCGCGATCGAGCGCAGTCGGGCCAAGGCCACCGCCGCCGGCAGCCCGGTGACCTTCACGGTCGCCGACGCGACGGAACTGCACGGCATCGGTGTCCCCGGAGGCTTCCGCACCGTCGTCGACAGCGCCATGCTGCACTGCCTGGACGCCGATCAGCGGCGGGCGTACCTCGCTGGGCTGCGTCGGGTGTGCGCGCCCGGTGCGAGGCTTCATGCCCTGTGCTTCCGCGACGAGTTGGCCGCTCGCCTGAAGATGCCGGCCCACATGGACGAACGAAGCCTGCGCGAGGCTTTCCGCGACGGGTGGACGATCCGGCGCATGAAGCCCCGCCACTACACCACGGGTTTGACCCGGCAGGCATGGCAGAACTTGGTGCCCGCCGTGCCAGGTGCCTCGGAGCGGGATGACGCCGTGGCCGTCGACCAACACGGCAGAGTTCTGCTGCCGTTCTGGCAGATCACCGCTGAACTGACCTGATCGGCCACGGCCGAGCGGCGGGGTCTTTCTCGGCGTGCCCGAGGAAGCGCCCCGGCGCCGGAACGCGATCCTGAGGCCGACGAGACCGTCCAGGGAGGAGCAGCGCGACCTCCTGAGTGCCCGGCCGAGGCGTCGGGCCCGCCGTACCGTCCGTGCAGAGGAATGCGCGCGCAGATGTCGTTTCAGCTGTCGTGCAGCGCCGTCCGCAGGGCGTCGACAGCGAGTTTGCGGGCGACGTTGGCGGCGCGGGTGTCGCGCAGGCTGTCCAGGAGGAGGGAGTCGTGGACCGCGCCGGCCACCCGGACCGAGGTGACGTCCACGCCGGCCTCGCGCAGCTTGTTGGCGTACTGCTCGCCCTCGTCGCGCAGCACGTCGGCCTCGTTGGTGATCACCAGGGTGGTGGGCAGTCCCCGGAGCTGCTCCAGGGGCGCCTGGAGCGGGGAGGCGTACACCTCGGCGCGCTGGGCGGGATCGGTGGTGTAGGCGTCCCAGAACCATTTCATGCCGTCGCGGGTGAGGTAGTAGCCCTCGGCGAACTGTAGGTAGGAGGGGGTGTCGAAGTCGGCGTTGGTCACCGGGTAGAGCAGGACCTGGGCCTTGAGGTCGATGCCGCCGCGCTCCTTGTTCATCAGCGCGAACACCGCCGACATGCAGCCGCCGACCGAGTCGCCGGTGACGGCGATGCGCGAGGTGTCCATACCGTGCTCCGCGCCGTGCTCCAGGACCCACCGGCCCACGGCGTAGTTCTGTTCCACCTGGGTGGGGTACTTCGCCTCCGGTGCCCGGTCGTAGACGGGAAAGACGCCCGCGGCTCCCGCCCCGACGGTCAGTTCGCGGAAGAGGCGGTCGTGGGTCTTGTCGTCGCCGAAGACCCAGCCGGCGCCATGGAGGAAGAGCGCCACCGGCAGTGGCCCGCTGGACCCCTTGGGCCGGATGATGCGGGTGCGGACCGTGCCCCACTGGCCGGCGTCCACGTCGACCCACTCCTCGTCGACGTCCGGGCGGGTCACACCGGCGCCGCTCTGCAGGCCGAGCAGGATGTCACGGCCCTGCTCCGGGGGGACCTCGTAGATCCGGGGGTGCGGGTCGGTCGCTTCGGCCAGCTCCTTCGCGGCGGGTTCGAGGTAAGGGGTGATCGGCGGCGGAAGGTCGGTCATGTTCACTCCATGCCACGGGCATCTGCGCGCCCTGTCGTGCGGCCACACCGGCCGCGGCTGGTGGTCGTCCTCCGGTGAACTCTCCAGCGTCATCGTTCGTTCCTCGGCCGCAGTGCGCAACCTGTCGCAGGCGCCCCGCCCAGCCCCACAGCGCGAGCGTCCCGTGACGCCGCCGTCGGGGGCTACGAGGGCGGGCCCGGGGTGGCCGGGTGAGGGTGGACACTCCTGTGGCCGGGGCGTAGAGGGCGTACAGGCAGGTGGCGCCGCTGAGTTCACCTTCCTGGACCCTTCGGTGTCGAGGTGGTCGACCAGTTCGTCGGGTGCGTGAGGAGCTCGTCGGGCGCGAGGCCGAGGGGGAGAAGTTGTGGACGGCCGTACGCAGGTGGCCCATGGTCGCGGCGGCGCGCAGCCCGTGCCCCACGACGTCGCCGACGAGGGCGACCCCAGGTCCGGAGAGGCCGATGACGTCGAACCGGTCGCCGCGCCCACCCCACCCCGGCCTGGGCCGGCAGGTACCGGTGGGCAACCACGACGGTGGTGAGGCGGGCAGCGCCCGCGGCAGCAGGCTGCGCTGCAGGGTGGCGGCGCCGTTGCAGAGCATGCCTGTGGGTGAAGGAACGCGGGAACGTACCCGGCGTCGACGGGGCACGGATGCCTCCGAAGCAAGGCGCCGTGGCTCCGTACCGCAGCATCCACCACTGCGGCCGCCAGGGTTTCGGGCCGCCGACTGTGGGTGCGGTCACGGCACAGGATGCGTCAACGCCCGCGTGTCTTCGGCAGGTCAGCGGACCGGTCGGCCGGCCAGGTGTCCAGGCGTGGGCGTGCGCAGGTCGAGTGCGGCCGACGGCCGTACGGAACCGACGGGTTCGCCGTGTCCGAGGACCGGGGCCGTGGTGAGCGCGGACAGTCGCGGGTCGGCGTCGACGTCGACGCCGATGTGGCGCAGGGCCGCGGCCATGACGACGGGCCGGGGGCGCTGTCCGCCGTCGGCGATCTTGAGGGCGACGGCGGAACCGTCGGGCAGAGCGAGGGCGTACACGCCTTCGGCGCCGTCCTTGGCGACGGCGCCGGGAAGGGCCTGCATGAGGGTGGTGACATCGCGGCCGGTACCGCCGACGTACTCGGGGTGGGCGTTCATCGCGGAGGCCACGCGCGCTTCGTGGCTGCCCGCGGGGGCGGTCGCGATCGTGGCGAAGGCGCGCGCGAGGCCGGTGAGGGTGAGCGCGAACAGGGGCGCGCCGCAGCCGTCGACGCCGACCGCGGTCGACTTCTCCCCGGCGAGGTCCTCCAGTGCGTCACGCAGGGTGAGCTGGAGGGGGTGATGGGGGTCGAGGTAGTCCCGTACGGACCATCCTGCCGCCACGCAGGTGGCCAGCATCGCGGCGTGCTTGCCCGAGCAGTTCATGGTGATGCGGGTCGGCCCGAGTCCGGCGGCCAGGTGTGCGGGCTGCGACTCGGCGCCGATGGGCAGTGCGGCGGTGCATTGCAGGGCGTCCTCGGTCAGGCCCGCGCCCGCGAGTATGCGGTGTACGCCATCGAGATGGAAGGGCTCGCCGGAGTGGCTCGCGCAGGCGAGCGCGAGGAGTTCGCTGTCGAGGCCGAGTCCCGCGCGGAGCATGCCGACGCTCTGGATGGGCTTGTTGGAAGAGCGCGGGTAGACGGGCGCATCGACGGGGCCCGCGGTCAGCACGGCGTTGCCGTCGGCGTCGAGGGCCACGACCGATCCGTGGTGCACGGACTCCAGGAAGTCGCCGCGCCAGACCTCTGCGAGCACGGGGTAGGCGTCCTGTGATGCTCGTGAGGGAGCAGGGGATTCCTTGGTGTCTGCGGTGCTCATACTCGTCTCCTTCGGTTTGTGCGGGCCGTGCCAAGGTGCGGTACGGGCCCGTCGAACTGTCGACAGTTATCAGTTTTTGGCGCCGGTGTCGACGGCCGGCCACGATGAAAGACGATCGCGGAGAACCGTTGACAGCGGGTCCGCGCCGCCTGTCCACTGTCGTCTGTCACCACTTGCGGTGGTGACTGTCGACACTTCGTGGCCCCGGAAGTGCTGTACTGCGAGCACCACACCGGCCCCTTGCCCCCTTGGAGATTCCCGTGACCGGACTGGTCCACCGCGGCTTGGCGGGACAAGTCGTGGAGATGCTGCGCGAGCAGATCCTCACCGGCGTGCTACCGCCCGGCTCCCGCCTCAACGAGGTGGAAATCGCCCGCGATCTGGGCATCAGCCGAGGCCCGTTGCGTGAAGCCATCGGGCAACTGGTGAGCGAGGGCCTTCTCGTTCACGTGCCCAACAAGGGCGCTGCTGTCTTCGCCGCCCGCCCCGAGGACGTGGCGGCGCTCTTCGAACTGCGCGCGGCTCTCGAATGCGCAGCCGCACGCATGGCCGCACACCGCCGCCGCCCGCAGGAGGTGATCCGCCTGCGCAAGGTGTGCGAGCGCTCCCGCAAGGCCCGCGAGACGGGACGCAAGCTGCCGTACGACTTGGACCTGGACTTCCATCGTTCGCTGATGGACGCGGCGCACAGCCCACGCATCGCCGAGCAGGTGTGGCTGGTGCAACAGCAGGTGATCGTGCTGCGCAGTGGCCTCACCTCGCGGACCACGCACACGGAGACGTCGCTGACTGATCACGAAGCGATGGCAGGGGCAGTTGCGGAGGGCGACGCCGATCGCGCGGCGAGCCTGATGGAGGCCCATCTCGCGCTGGTGGAAACCGAACTGCTGCAGACCATGCAATCCGAAGCCCGCAACGAGGAGGCTCCGGGGGCGCAACGTACGGGACGTAGCGCACCGTGACGCGCGCGCCCCGCCCCCGCGACCTGGGCATCGCCCCGGGCATCCTGCCACCCGGGCCGTCGAACTCCCTCACCGACGTCCCCGGTGTCCGCGTCGGCCACCTCACGCTCGATCAACACGACGCGGAGCTCCCGGTGCGCACCGGGGCGACCGTCGTCGTCCCGGCACCCGGCTCGCTGTTCCGTGAGAAGCCGGCCGCGGGTCTGGAGGTCGTCAACGGCTTCGGGAAAGCGGCGGGCCTGAGCCAGATAGCCGAACTGGGCGTCCTGGAAACGCCGTTGGCGCTGACGAACACGCTCGGTGTCGGTTCCGCCTTCGAAGGTCTGGTCCGGCATGCGCTGGACGGGCACCCGGAGATCGGCACCACCACGGGCACCGTCAATCCGGTGGTCTTCGAGTGCAACGACGGCTGGCTCAACGACATCCGGGGCCTGCACGTGCGCCCGGACCACGTTCTCGACGCGCTGAAGGCGGCGTCCGACGGCCCTGTGCAGGAAGGGGCGGTGGGAGCAGGCACCGGCATGGTGGCCTTCGGCTGGAAGGCAGGCATCGGTTCCAGCTCCCGCCTCGTCGATGCTGACGGCGGCACCGGCTTCACCGTGGGCGCCCTGGTCCTGGCCAACTTCGGTCTGGCCGACGACCTGACCGTGCTCGGCATCCCGGTGGGCCGCACCCTCACCCCACAACAGTCCGGGGAGCAGGCCGAGTTCGCGCGCGGTGCCGGGTCCTGCGTCGTCCTCATCGCCACGGACGCCCCGGCCGACGCCCGTCAGCTGCGCCGCATAGCCAAGCGCGCAACGGTCGGCCTGGCCCGCACCGGCGGCATCGTCCAGCACGGCAGCGGCGAGTACGCCCTGGCCTGGTCGACGACACACCGCATCCCGCACCGCCCATCGGGCCCCGTCCGCCCGGCCTCGGCCCTTGCCGAGAACGGCCCCCTGATCGACCTGTTCTTCCGGGCCGCCGCCGAAGCCACCGAAGAGGCCGTCCTCGGCTCCCTGTTCGCCGCCCGCCCGGTGACCGGCGTACGCGGCCACCACGCCCCCGCACTTCCCGCGGACCGTATCGCCCACCTCGTCCACCACCCGGCATCCCGCGCACCTCGCAGTACGCCGGAACACCCGACGTACACGTCGTAGCCGCACCTCACCTTCGTCACAGGAATCTTCGGCGCGCCAGGCCACCCGGCGGCCGGCTGAACCCTGCCCTCCACCACCCCGAAATGAGCGACTCATGCCAGAAACCGCTCCGGCCGAGGCGCCCCGGCGCAGGCCGACCTTCCTCCAGGCCCTCACCCCCGTCGTCGTGATGATCGCCCTTCTCGTCACCGGCACGGTCTGGCTGGACCTCGACCCCGTGATCCTGCTGATCATCGCCGGAGCCTTCGCAGGGGCCTTCGCCCTGCGGCTCGGCCTGAGCTGGGAGCAGATGCTGGCCGGCATCTGCCGCAAGATCGATTCGACGATGCCGGCGCTCCTGATCCTGATATCCATCGGGATGCTCACCGGCACCTGGATGATCAGCGGGACCATCCCGATGATGGTGGACCTCGGGCTCCGAGCGATCGAGCCGCACTGGATCATGCCGGTGTCATTCCTGATCACCGCCGTCGTCTCCACACTCACAGGGACGTCGTGGGGCTCGGTCGGCACGGTCGGTGTCGCCCTCATCAGCGTGGCGGGCGGACTGGGCGCCTCGCTCCCCATGACGGCGGGCGCGGTCGTGGCGGGCGCGTACTTCGGCGACAAGATGTCCCCTCTGTCGGACACCACGAACCTCGCCCCGGTCGTCGCGGGCGCCAACCTCTTCGCGCACATCCGCCACCTCCTCTACACGACGGTCCCGGCCGCGGTCCTCTCGCTGATCATCTACTTCTTCCTCGGCCTGACTCAGCACACGAGCGCAGCGCAGGAACCGGGCCACACGACGCAGGAACTTCTCACCTTCCTGGACAAGGCGTTCACGTTCAGCCCGCTGTTGCTCCTGCCTCCGCTCGTGGTCCTGGTCGGCGCGGTGCTGCGCAAGCCGCCGCTGCCGACGATCATCCTGTCGTCCATGGTTGCGGCGGTGCTCGGCGGCGTGGTGCAGGGCTTCTCCCTGAGCGACCTGAGCACGGCTGCGTCCGACGGTTTCCACGTCGACATGCTCGCCGCCCACGGAGGGGCACCGCAGTCGGTTCCGGCCGCAGCCCAGACCCTCCTCAACCGCGGCGGACTCGCCTCCATGACGAGCGTCGTGCTGATCGGCCTTGCGGGCTTCGCCTTCGCGGGCATCATCACCGAGGCCGGCTGCATGGACGTCCTGATGGCCCGTCTGCTCAGGCGCGTGCAGCGTACCGGCGGCATCGTGCTGGCGACCGTGGGGGCGTCGGTCGGGGTGGCCCTGGCCACCGGCACCTCGTATCTGACCATCCTCATCCCCGGCGAGGGGTTCAAACAGGTCTACGCCGAGCACGGCCTTGAGCCGAAGAACCTCTCACGCACCCTGGAGGACTCCGGCACCGTGATGGTGCCGCTGATCCCCTGGAGCGAGGCCGGGATGTACATGTCGACCACGTTGGGCGTCGCGACCCTCTCCTACGCGCCGTACGCCTTCCTCTGCTACCTGGGCGCCGTGTTCGCGGTGATCTGCGGATACACCGGGATCGGCATCGCCCGCAGCAAGCCGATGCAGGGGAGGAGCACGCCCGCCGAGCCGGTAAGTCCTTAGAAGCTGCCGGTGTCCGTAGGTCCACGGGAAGCGGGCGGGGGAGCGGAAGGCGCCGGCGGCGGACCGGCGGTCGTCGGCGTCGGCCCGGGTGATCAGCCCGTACGAAGGGAACGGCAGGCTGATCAGCCCTCCGGGACGACTGCGGTCGATCGGGAGCCGGGGAACGTCATGCAGGGCGCAGGTGACCAGGATCCGGTCGTACGGTGCGCGGCCGGCTGCCTCGCGGAGGCCGTCGGCGCAGAGGATCTCGTGGCGGGAGCTCCGGGCGTCAAGGAGCGCACGGTGGACGTCGGTGATCTGCTGGTTGATCTCCACACCGGTGACGTTGTGGTCGCCGGCCATCCCGCAGAGCAGGGCAGTCGTCCATCCGGTGCCGATCTCCAGGACCCGCGTGCCGGGGCGCAGGCCGAGCTGGATCAACTGCCCGGCCACGGTGGTGAGTTGGACGCCGGACGCGGTGACCAGGCCGGGGCCCTTGCGGTCGCCTTCGTCGAGCTGCGTGACGACGCTCTTGTCGGAGTGGACGAGGAAGCACCAGCGGGCAGGGTGCCTGTGCCGGTCGATGCGGCACCGGCGGTGGTCCCGTTGGACCCAGAGCTGTGGGGGAACGAAGTGCCGGCGCGGCCACCGTCGAAATCGGCGCGGTCCTCACGCGGCAAGCCCCCCGCGACGCCCTGGTACTGCCGACCGGAACGCAGCCGACACCCCTCGCGGAACTCCCGCCGGCACCGTCGTCGGAACCATCGTTGCCGCCCGGGTTGGCGACCATGCGGCGCAGGACGTTGATCGTGGTGACGAAGTCGGCAGTAGTGATGCCTTCGTGCATTCTCCGACACGCTCCGCAAGGAGGCAGCGCCGTTCGGCATCGGCGTCGTGATCACCCAACCCGTCATCATCAAGACCGAGTTCGAGGACCGCACGGCTGCGCCGCTGAAGGGACGTCCGGCCGTGGGCCTACCGGGAGATGGCCGAGACCACGGCGGGGCGCGGACGACGAACCGGCCACTCGCCGGGCGTTGGCCGCCGCGCGTCTTCCGGTACGAATCGGTATGGGAGGCCGCTGCCTGGTGCGTCATGTGGGCGGGGCCGTGGTGGTCAGCATGGTGCTGGTCCGTATGGGACTTCTCCCCAGGTCAACAGCGCCTGGCGTCACCCGTCGCCGGAACGGCCTTGAGGTTCCCGCGGATCTCGTGCTTGCAGGGCGCTGCGGCGTAGGGCCGGGCTCTCTCCGGGGACTGCATGACAGATGTCATTCCGCCTCATGACAGACCGCACTCCCGCCGGGCCCGGCATGCCGGAACCCTGGATCACATGGACACAGTCATTGAGACCGCGGACCTGCGGCGGCGCTATCAGGGCTTCGAGGCCGTGCGCGGCATCGACCTCACCGTCGCACGTGGTGAGCTGTTCGCTCTCCTGGGCACCAACGGCGCCGGCAAGACCTCCACCCTCGAACTCTTGGAGGGGCAGGCCGCCCCCGCCGCCGGGACCGTCCGGGTGCTCGGCCGCGACCCGTACCGTGAGCGCGCCGCCGTGCGTCCCCGCATCGGGGTGATGCTGCAGGAGGGCGGCTTCCCGACGGAGCTGACGGTCGTGGAGACCGTGCGGATGTGGGCGGGTTGCACCAGCGGTGCCCGTCCCGTGGACGAGGCCCTGGAGCTCGTGCGTCTGGTGGAGCGTGGGAAAGTACGGGTCAAACAGCTCTCCGGCGGCGAGCGCCGCCGCCTCGACCTCGCCCTGGCGCTGCTCGGGCGGCCGGAGGTGCTGTTCCTCGACGAGCCGACGACCGGTCTGGACGCGCAGTCCCGCCGCGACACCTGGGAGCTGATCCGGCAGCTCAAGGAGCAGGGCACGACGGTGCTGCTCACCACCCATTACCTTGAGGAGGCCGAGCAGTTGGCCGACCGGCTCGCGATCATGCACCAGGCGGCCATAGCCACCTCGGGCCGGGTCGCCGACGTCGTTGCCGAGCGGCCTTCGCAGATCAGCTTCGAGCTGCCCCCGGGCCGGCGCCTGGGGGAACTGCCGCCGCTGGCGCCGCTCGGGGTGACTTGCTACGAGGAAGCCGGCCGGACGGTCCGGATGGAGACCGGTGACCTCCAACACACCGCAACCGGGCTGCTGTTGTGGGCCCGGGAGGAGAACGTCTCGCTGCGCGGCCTCGACGCCCGTTCGGCGACTTTGGAGGAGGCGTTCATGCACATCGCGAAGGACCTGGAGGCGGCACGATGACCGCTACGACCCCTACCATCCGGGCTCCCCGGCCCACCGACGCCGTCGGCCGCCTTGCCGCCCTCGGCCGCGCCGAGCTGACGCTGCTGCTGCGCAGCAAGGCGTCGATGTTCACCGCGCTGGCGCTGCCCGTCACGATGGCCTTCGCCATGCGCGGCATGGTCAAGAGCCTGGATCTGGGCGGCACCGGCCTGTCGGTCGCGACCGTCCTGCTGCCCGGTGCGCTGGCGATGGCACTGTTCTTCGCCGTCTACACGAACCTGGTCGGCGTGTACGTGCTGCGCCGTGAGGGCCTGGTACTCAAGCGGCTGCGCACCGGCGAGGTCCGTGACTGGGAGGTCCTCGCGGGCGGCGCGCTTCCGGCGGTGCTGCTGGCGCTGGTGCAGTGCGTGCTGCTGATCGCCGGGCTGACGGCGGCCCTGGACGCGCCCGCGCCGGCCGCCCCGCACCTGGTGGCCCTCGGGCTGCTCACCGGCGTGGCGCTGCTGGTCGCCGGGGCGGCGCTGACGGCCGCCTTCACCCGCACCGCGGAGAGCGCGCAGTTGACGTTCCTGCCGTTCATGCTGGTGACCATGGCCGGGTCGGGGCTGTTCCTGCCGCGTGAGCTGCTGCCGGGCACGGCTGGACAGGTCGGCGCCTGGCTGCCGTTCTCGCCGGTGATGGACCTGCTGCGGGGCGGCTGGACGGGCGGGCTGAGCGCTGTGGATCAGGGTCGGCTGACGCTCTTCGCTTTGATGTGGACGGGCGCGGCGGTGTTTGCTGTGTACCGGTGGTTCCGCTGGGAGCCACGGAATTGAACACCACGGAGACCGCGATGAGCATGGCGCGCTGGAGGGAGCGGCTCGGGGGTCGGGACAGCCCCGACCGCTTCCGCCACTACACGCTCTCCAGCATCACCCTCTTCGCCCTCTTCGAGGCAGGACTGTGGGCATTCTGGGTCGCGATGGTGGACGCAGGCCCGGCCTGGCTTGCCCTGGTGGCGGCGCTGGTCGCCGCACACGTCATCCTCCAGGCGCTGCTCAACCGCGCCGCCCTGTGCCACTACCTCGGCGCCGCCCCGTGTCCCCGCCGACTCGTCGCGCTGTACACCGCCGTGACCGTCACGGTGGTCGCCCTGGGCTGCGTACTGCTGGCCACCGGCCGTATCGAGGACAGGGAAGCGACGCCGTACCTGCTGTGGATGCTGATGTACTACGCAGGCCCGCCGGTCCTGGCGCTCCCGCGCCGCACCGGAGCCGTGCTGGTCACGGCGGTGACGTTGGCGACGATCGGAGCGGCCACCGCGAGTGGGCTGACGGGCTACCTGCTGGTCCTCGTGGGCGGCGGCGGCCTGCTCCTGGTGCCGCTCGTGGCGGTCGCGTTCCGCTTCTCCGGCTGGAGCGTGCGCCACGTCGAGGAGCTGGCTGCGGCCCGGGAGACGGAGGCCCGCCTCGCCGTGGCCGAGGAACGGCTGCGCTTCGGCCGCGACCTGCACGACGTACTCGGCCGTAACCTCGCCGTCGTGGCCCTGAAGAGCGAACTCGCGGCCCAACTGGCGCGGCGGGGAAGGGAAGAAGCGGTGGACGAGATGGTGGAGGTGCAACGCATCGCGCAGGAGTCGCAGCGCGAGATCCGGGCGGTGGTCCGCGGCTACCGCACCGCCGATCTGCACACCGAACTCGTCGGCGCCCGGTCGGTACTCGAAGCGGCCGGGATCGCCTGCCGGATCGAGAACGGCCCGGCCGGGCGGCTGCCCACCGATGTGCAGTCGGCGCTGGGCTGGGTGGTCCGCGAGGGGACGACGAACGTGCTCCGGCACGCGTCCGGCGCTTCGCGCTGCGAGGTGTCGGTGCGCGCGACGGGTTCGGGTTCGGTGGTGCTGGTGATGGAGAACGACGGGGCGGGCGCCGAGCCATCGGCCGCCGGCGCCGGCCTGCCGGGTCTGCGCGAGCGCCTGGCCGACCTGGACGGCACGCTGTCCACGGAACAGCGCCCGGACGGCGCCTTCCGCTTGACCGCGAGGATCCCAGGGGAGGCCCCCGCATGATCCGGATCCTGCTGGCGGAGGACGAACACCTCATCCGCGGCGCCCTCGCCGCTCTCCTCGCTCTGGAGGACGACATAGCCGTCGTGGCCGAGGCCGGCTCGGGCGACGAGGCCCTCGCCATGGCCCGCGCCCACCGCCCCGATGTCGCCGTCCTGGACCTGCAGATGCCCGGACCCGACGGCGTCGCGGCGGCGGCGCTACTGCGCGAAACGGTGCCGGAGTGCACGCCGATGATCGTCACCAGCCACGCCGGGGCCGGAGCGCTGAAGCGGGCGCTGGCCGCCGGGGTCCGCGGCTTCGTCCCCAAGACCGTTTCCGCGCAGCAACTGGCAGAGATCATCCGCACGGTGCACGAAGGGGGCCGCTACATCGACCCCGAGCTGGCGGCGGACGCCATCGCCGCGGGCGAGTCACCGCTGACCTCCCGGGAGGCGGAACTGCTGGCGCTGGCCGCGGACGGAGCGCCGGTAGCGGAGATCGCGGCGCGGGCGGCACTGTCCCCCGGAACGGTACGCAATTACCTGTCGGCGGCGGCAGCGAAGCTCGGCGCGGAGAACCGCCACGTAGCGGCCCGCGTAGCCCGCGAGCGCGGATGGCTGTAGCCCCGCACCACAAGTACTCAACGGCGAAAGCACTCAGGAAGTGAAATGAACCAGACACTGCCGCAGCGGCTGTACCTGATCTGCTACACCGTGGACAAAGGGAAGTTCGAGGTCGCCGATCTCCGGGGGCGTGGCCAGCTGCTGCGCGCCGGGGCGCTGACCGAGCTGTCCCTCGACGGGCTGCTCACCGTAGAGAAAGGCAAGGTCGCACGACGCGCCGCCAAGCCGCCGAGCGATTCCTTCCTCGCCGAGGTGTGGCGCGACACACCCACGGAAAAGCCGAAGAACTGGATTCAGTTCGTGCACAACAAGGCATACGCGGCCGAAGAACCCGTACGTGACCAGCTCGCCACGGCGGGGGGCATCACGCTCCCGAGCAAACGGAATCTGTCGCCGATCACCTCCCACCAGGTCACCGTCAATGACCCGCAGCAGATCCTCGCCCTGCAGGAGACGGCACGCAACGCCGTGCTGGCCGGCCTCGATCCGGCAGCCATCCCGGCGGACGAGCTGACCCTGGCCGTGCTCCCCGCCGAATGCGAGGTGACCAGCGTGTTCACCAGGGATGAGCTGCGCGAGCACAAGCACACGCTCAAGGCACTCACCGAACGCTTCGACGAACTCGTTCCCGGTCTGCGCAAGGCACTGCGCGACTCGTTCCTGTCAAGCAGGGCCGTCGGCGGCGGCTGGGGCATATGAGCACCGGCCACGTCCCCGGCCTCCCCTTCGCGGCGACGGCTTCGGGGCTCGGCCCAGGCCCCTCGGCGAGGTCACACAGCAGGCGGGCTTGTAGTCGGGACGGCCTGTCGTGACGGGCGCTGCCACGAGCGGCGGAGGAAGACCTTGCCGACGGCACAGCACGTCAGGCTCGTGGAACGAGGAATTCAGCAGGTTCGTACGGTGATGCACGGGTGAGCTGATCAGTGTCGCGCTGGACTTGAAGCGGGCGGCGACGCGCTTCTGCCCGGCACAGGTCGTAGCGACCGTCCAGGGGCATCCGGCAGGTCCAGGACAGGCGCTTCAACGCCAGGTCAGGGCGTCGTGCCTGGGGGCGTCCACACAGTCGGTGAGATCTGCGTGAGAGTCGTGAGACGACGAAGACCCGCCGGAATGCACGTCCTTCGCCCGCGAGAATCCCAACGCCCGGCAAGTGCCCCCCTGTTCTCCGTCCCATCCCAGGCGGCAGGGATGCTCGTGGCTGTACCGGTCCCTGCATCTCGTCGGCCTGTTCGGGCATTTCGGATTCTCCGGTTCTCAAAGTATGGCCTCGCACTTGTGGATGCGGGTGGTCTTGGCGGGGTGCCGGCCGCACCGGGCGGAGAGTTCCCTCCCGGTGCGGCCGGTACCCTTGCCCAGGTCGCGCACGAACGATGCGCCGGACACCAGGCTCCTGGCTCAGTACCTGCTCAGTTCTTGCCGGTGGCCGAGGCCCCGGTCACCGGCTGCTCCGGGCCGGCAGTTGGCCGCAGTCGCCACCGGCGCACTTGCTCAGCCAGTCGGCGAAGTCGGCGTCGTACTTGGTGCCGATGGTGTCGCGGAGCAGGGTGTGGGCCGCGTCGTACTCGCCTGCGCGGTAGTCGCCGAGCAGGGTGGCCACGTCTTCGGGGTGTGACTGGAGCATGTACCGGACGCCCAGGTAGCCCCACTGGTAGATGCGGGTGGTGTCGGCGTTGTCGTAGGTGGTCTCGAAGAGCTGGCTCAGCCGATAAGTGCCCTTGCCCGCCTCCTCGATCGCCCTGTCGTAGGTGACCCCGCGGTACGAGTAGGAGACGTACTCGGCGAAACCCTCGATCCACATCACGGTCGGAGTGGTCTGCCCGGCTGCGAAGTCGCCGTACATGTCGAAGCGGCCGTCGAGGTAGTGGGTGTACTCGTGGTTGAGGTTCCAGATCTGGAAGGCGCCGTCCTGGTCCGGTTGCTCGTAGGCGATGAAGCGCGGCTGGTTGCCCTCGGCGGCCGGGTCGCCCTCCAGGTACATACCGCCGTTGTTGGTGTCGATACCGAAGACGATACCGGCGTAAGTCTGGTAGTCGGTGCTGGAGTTGAAGGCGACGATTTCGATGTTGGTGTTGTTGTCGTCCTTGACCGGGCCGTTGTCCTTGACGATGCCGTGGAAGACGGTGTCCTGCTTGAGGATGCTGTCGCAGGTGGCCGAGAGCTCGGCCGCGGTCAGCTCCTGCGCGAGGATCTTCGCGCTCGGACCGCAGGTGTGCTTGACCGTCAGCACGGCGTCGCGCACGCGGTTCTGCAGGTCACAGGTGTCGTAATCGGCGCAGTTCCCCTTGTCGAACGCGTCCGTCATCTCGGCGAGGCCGACCCAGAGCGGGGCGGTGCGCCCGGTGATCTCGCTGCGGCCGAGCAGTTCCTTGACCAGCGGCCTGACAGTGTCCTTGAGGCCGGCGTGCTGCAGAAAGCGGCCGAGTTCGCGTCCGGCGTTGCTGGCCAGGTAGGACTTGTCGGTGCCGAGCAGATCATCGTGGGCAACGGCGAAGTCCCGCAGTCCGGTGAGGACGCTCGGGTCAGCCTTCACGGCTTCCGTGAACTCCGGCAGCTGGTGGCCGCGGAACAGCACGGTGTAGGTGTTGTTGACCGCCGCGAGCATCCCGTAGAACTGGTCGTACGACGAGTTGTAGTCCTTCTGCAGACGCTTGACCACGTCGAGGTAGCGGGCGTTCTCTTCGGAGCTGTCGATCAAAGTGACCGTCTCGGCCAGGGTTTCTCCGTTGGCCTCGGTGACGTCGAAGGCGTGGGACGATCCGAAGAAGCCGTCCAGGGCGCCCTCGATGGCGCTCTTCAGTGTCGGGCCGTATGCGCCGACGTTCTCCGGCTGGTAGTACTGGATGTAGTAGCCGGCGCGCAGGTACAGCACCTCTTGGGCTGCGGAAGTGCTGTTGTCCCCCGGGTAGTTGGTCGCGGCATCCTTGAGTGCGTTCGCCACCGTGACCATCTGTTCCTCGCGGAAGAGGGCCTTGGAGTCCTCACCGGCCACGCTGAACAGCGTGTTGATGCAGGCGGTTTCCGACTGCTTGATCTGCTCGACCAGGGCAGCGCCGGTCTTCGAGGTGAAGTCGCTGACGTTGCAGTCCGCCGCGGCCTTCGACGCGGAGCGGGCCCGCTTGCGCTCTGCGGCGTTCTGGGCCGCGGGGAGCGGAGGACGTTGCGCGGAGTTCGCGGCCTTCGTGCCCGATCGCGCGGGGGTGGCGGCGTGTCCGGGTGCGAGATCGGCGGCGAGCACGGTGGCGGAGGCGGGCTGTGGGCCGAAGGCCGACCTCGGTGCGGGCTTGGACGCCGCGGCGCCGACCGGTGCCGCACCGCTTGTGGGGGCGAGCGTGGTGAGCCCCAGGCAGGCGGCGGCCACGGTAGGTATCAGCAGTTGGGCGAGTCTCTTGCAGGTGGGGGGTCTACGCATAGCGATGGCCTCCAGGCCGGTCGGCAGCCGTGCGCGGAGCACGGCGGTGGGGGATACGGACCGTGATGGCGCGGAAGTTGCGCACTCTCGGAGCTGTCATGCTCGCGGAAAGCGTGACCGTACAATTTCACAGTTCACATGGCAGTAAAAGAGGGTGGCAAGCAACGGAGGGAGCTGATGGTGCGTCAGGACGGGAGGTATTTCCTTGGGGGGAGCGGCAGTTGGGGTCATCGGACCGGAGGCCGACCGACGGCGCCTGGGTGCCGCCGTCCGCTGGATCGTGGACTACCACGGGCCGGTCGCCTGTCTTCGTCGGCTCGGATGTACCGGGCGGGAGAGTGGCCGGTAGCATAACAATGTGAAATTGCACTGAAGAGGTGTCGGTGACTCCGTCACCCACCCGAGCCCGAGGGGGCCACTGCCATGGACGACTCCATCGCCACCAGAAACACCGCAATGTCCGGAATCCGTACGGCGAGTCATGACCTACCGGTCTCGGCGGAACTCGCCGCGTTCCTGTCCGGCCACTGGGCCGCGACGCCGCCGCCCGGTGACATCCGGAACCCCGTCGCCGAGCTGACCTCCGCCCGCCGTGCGCGCCTCTCCGCCCGCTTCCCGGGCGAGCGGCTGATCATCCCCGCGGGCGAGCTCAAGGTCCGCTCCAACGACTGCGACCACCGCTTCCGGCCGCACAGTGCCTACGCGTGGCTGACCGGACTGACCGGCGAGGACCAGGCCGGCCATCTGCTGGTCCTGGAGCCGGACGGGCCGCGGGGGCACGAGCCGGTGCTGTACGTGCGCCCCCGCTCACCGCGCGACGACGGAGACGAGTTCTATCGGGACCGCCGCTACGGGGAGTTCTGGGTCGGGTGCCGCCCCGACCTCGCCGAGGCCGAGCGGATGACCGGCATCCGGTGCGTGCACCTGGACTCGTACCGCGCGGTGCCGCCGGGGCGCGACGCCTCGTCCGACCCCGAACTCGCCTCCGCACTGAGCGAGTTGAGGCTGATCAAGGACGCCTGGGAAGTCGCGCAGCTGCAATTGGCCGTCGACCACACCACGTCGGGCTTCGAGGACGTGGTGCGGGCACTACCGCGGGCCCTCGCCCATCCGCGCGGCGAGCGCTGGATCGAGGGGATCTTCAATCTGCGTGCCCGCGCCGAGGGCAACGGCACCGGCTACGAGACGATCGCCGCCTCCGGCGCCCACGCATGCGTGCTCCACTGGATTCGCAACGACGGCCCCCTGGACCCCGGCCAGCTGCTGCTGCTCGACGCGGGGGTGGAGACCGACACGCTCTACACGGCGGACATCACCCGCACGCTGCCGCTCTCCGGCCGCTTCTCGCCCGTCCAGCGGGAAGTGTACGAACTCGTCCTCGCCGCACAGGAAGCGGGCATCGCCGCGCTGAAGCCCGGCGCCCGCTTCCGTGACTTCCACCAGGCGGGCATGCGGGTGATCGCTGAAGGGCTCGCCGACTGGGGCGTACTGAAGAGCGCCGACGGCGACCTCCACCGCCGCTACACCCTCTGCAGCAGTGGGCACATGCTCGGCCTGGACGTCCATGACTGTGCCCAGGCGCGCGCGACGGCGTATCTCGACGGGGTGCTGGAAGAGGGGCAGGTGCTCACCGTCGAGCCCGGTCTCTACCTCCAGCCCGACGACGAGACGCTCCCCGCCGAGCTGCGCGGCATCGGCGTGCGCATCGAGGACGACCTGATCATCACGGCGGAAGGCGCACGGACGCTGTCGGGTGCGCTGCCGCGTACACCCGACGCGGTCGAGCAGTGGATGGGAGAACTCCTCGGCAGTTGAGGCGTGTTGACGGCAATTGACCGCGACACCTTGGCCCGGACAGTGCAGAGTGAAGTATCCCCGTTGTGCTCGCGAGGAACTCCGCAGACGTCATCGTCGTCGGGGCGGGTGTGATCGGTGTGGCCTGCGCCTACCACGCCGCCCGGTCCGGCCTCCGCGTCACCGTGCTCGGCCGCGGCCCTGTGGCGGGCGGTACGACGGGGGTCGGCGAGGGCAACCTCCTGGTCTCCGAACCGCTGCCGCGCGTCGTGCGCCGCAAGGTGTAGGCGGCCGACCATGACGCCGATGCGGCCGGCGGACCAGGCCACCGCGCGCTTCCCGGTCCTGGCCGGGGGGCCGGGCGATGCGTACGTACGTCGGCTGCCGCCCGGATCTGCCGGATCACTTGCCCGCCATCGGTCCCCTCGCGGCCCTGCTGCCCGCCACCGACCTGGCCCACGCGGTGCGGATCACCAACTCCGTGCCGTACAGCCCGGTCGCCTCGGTCCACACCGCCGGACTCGACGCGGCGCTGTGCGGACTCGACCGGATCGACACCGGAATGAGCCGGATCAACGCACCGTCCACCGGCGTCGACTTCCACCTGCCGTTCGGTGGCGACAAGGTCTCCCGTCACGGTCCGCGCGAACAGGGCCGGGTGGCGCCGGAGTTCTCCACCGCAGGCCGGACCCACCCCCTGTCACCCACTGGAGCAACGTGACATTGTACGGTGATGGTTCCAGGCCAGACCGAAGGGATCACGAACCGCTATGGGGCACCTGCAGCACCGCGACCTCAACGTCGGCCGGGAGCGGCTGCGCGACCAGGTGAGCAACGCCCTGCGGGCCGCCCTGATCTCCGGCGAACTGCGTCCGGGTGTGGTGTATTCAGCGCCCACGCTCGCCGAGGACTTCGGCATCTCCGCCACCCCTGTACGCGAGGCGATGCTCGACCTGGTCCGCGAGGGCCTGGTCGAGCCCGTCCGGAACAAGGGCTTCAGGGTCACCGAGGTCAGCGAGCGCGATCTCGATCAGTACGCCGAGGTCCGCGCGCTGATCGAGATTCCCATGGTCGGCCGGGTCACCCGCAGTGCCGGGCGCGAGGAGCTGGAGTCGCTGCGCCCGGTCGCCGAGGAGATCGTGCGGGCGGCGCGTGACCACGACCTCATCGGCTATCTGGAGGCCGACCGGCAGTTCCATCTCTCGCTCCTCGCGCTCTGCGGCAATGGCCGCCTCGTCGAGACCGTCGGCGACCTGCGCAAGCGTTCCCGCCTGTACGGGCTCACCGCCCTGGACGAGCGGGGTGAGCTGATCCCCTCGGCCGAGGAACACCTGGAGCTGCTTGAGCTGATGCTCGCGGGTGACGCGAAGATGGCCGAGAAGTGCATGGCCAAGCACCTGGGCCATGTCCGCTCCCTGTGGGCCGGCGGTGGCAGCGCCTCCTCGGCCGGAACCAAGGGAACGGCGCGGCGTACCGGGAAACGGTCCGCCTGAAGCGCCGAGGCACTCGGGGACTGAGGCGCCGAGGCGGAACGGGCTCCGTAACGCGGCTCTGTGCCGACGTGAGAGCTCTTGTCCCAAGCGAGCACATCCTCGCCGAGGACACCGACCTGACCATGGCGCTTGCGCCGAAAGCGGGCGCATTCGCAAAGCCGGAACCAGTGTCTACATCGCCACGAAATGCCCACCAACTCATGTGCCCGGGGCCCGAGAACGTCAACTACCCGGCCTTGTACCAAGGGTTCCCTGATGCGGCACCAGAAGTCCCTATAAGCTCCCCGTGTGCCGTTGACGTGCGAGTTATCCACGGATGCAAACCAACAACTCCGATTCGCTGTGCTCGGTCCGATCCAAGCCTGGCGCGGCGACGCGCATCTGGAGCTCGGGCCGGTTCGTGAACAGGCTTTGCTGGCGGCTTTGTTGCTGAGACCGGACAGGGCGGTCACCCGGCAGCAGCTACTCGACGGGGTGTGGGGTTCGGAGCCTCCCGGGACGGGGGCCAGGGTGATCCCGGTCTATGTGCACCGACTGCGCAGACGTCTGGATGCTCGCGGAAAAGGCTCAGCGGATTCCGTGATCGTCACCGTCAGCGGCGGCTACCGCTTCGTCCCACGGAACGCATGTGTGGACGTGGCGCGATGGGAGGAGAACGCCGCTGAAGGGCGTTCGGCGAGGGATTCCGGAGACCTGGACGCAGCCGTGGAGGCATGGTCCAAGGCACTGGGGCTGTTTCGCAGCGAACCTTTGGCCGGAATCCCCGGGCCCTTCGCGGAGGGAGAGCGATTGCGGCTGACGGAGCATCGGCTCGCGTTGGTGCAGGACAAGGTGGACTGCCAGCTCCGGTTGGGACGGCATGCCGAGGCCGTGGGCGAACTGTTCTCCCTGACGGCGACCCACCCCTACAACGAGGCGCTGGCCGCCCTGCTCATGCGTGCCCTCCGTGCCGGCGACCGGCAGGCCGACGCGCTGGACGTCTACGCCGCGGTGCGCCGCCGGCTGGTGAGTGAGCAAGGGGTGGAGCCCGGCGCCGAGCTGCGACGAGCGCACGAGGCAGTCCTCCGTGGCGATGACACGTCCGTCCTCGGCACCGCCGTACGGCGGGACCTGGCGAGGGAACAGCTGCCCAAACAGCCGGCCGCCCCGCACCATCCGGGTCCTGCTCGCCCCGAGCGTCGAGTACGCCATGAACTACCCGTCGAGATCGGTAACTTCACGGGCCGGGACCAGGAGGTCGAACGCCTCGTCGCGCCTGCCGATCCCCAAGTGGTCACCGTCCGTGCGGTGGACGGCATGGCTGGGGTCGGGAAGACCGCATTGGTGGTGCGCGCGGCGCGAGCACTGCGGGACCAGTACCCCGATGGCTGCCTGTTCGTGGAGTTGCACGGGCACCGCGAGGACCGTGAGACGGCGGGGCAGCAACGAGTACTGCGCCGGTTGCTGCGGACGGTGGGAGCCGGTGAAGGGGAGGACTGCGAGGATCTGGACGAGTTGGCCGCATCATGGTGGGCGGCGACCGCTCCACTCCGGCTGCTCCTCGTACTCGACGACGCCTCCTGCGCCGAGCAGGTGCGACCGCTGCTGCCCGCCGGTTCCGGCAGCATGGTGATAGTGACGAGCCGTCAGCGTCTGATGGGGCTGGACGCGGACCGTAGGGTCTCGCTGTCCCCTCTCGACATCGACGAGGCGGCGGGGCTGCTGGCCCGCATCGTGGGTGGTGAGGGGTTCGACCGCGAGCGTGTGGCCCTGCGCGAGCTGGCCGGATTGTGCGGTCGACTCCCGCTCGCGTTGCGCATCGTCGGGGCGCGGATGCAGAACCGGCCGTTGTGGGCGGTGGAGGCCCTCGCAGCGCGGCTGACCGACGACGAGCGCCGACTCGACGAGCTGGCCGTGGAGGACCGCAGCGTCGAAGCCGCTTTCCGGATCTCCTACGCTCACCTTCCGGCCGCCGAGCAGCGTGCCTTCCGCGCCCTGGGCCTGTCGCCCACCGTGCATCTCGACCGGCTGGCGCTGGCCGCCCTGCTCGACTGGACGCCTTCCGACGCCGAGCACGCCCTGGAACGCCTGGCCGACGCGAGTCTGGTGCAGCAGGTGGCCGCCGACCGTTACCGGTTGCACGACCTGGTGGCGGTCTACGCCCGTCGCGTCGCCGCCGCGTTTCCCGACGAGGTCGCGGCAGCCCGGAGCGGTGTGTTCCGGCTGTACGTGGCCGCCGCCCGCTGCGCCGCCGACTGGGGCGCCTCTTCCTTCCTGACCGGCCCGCAGGGTACCGGGCCCTTCGCGGACTGGGAGGAGGCGACGACCTGGCTGGACGCGGCGGGCAGTGAGCTGGTCGACGTGATCGGCCAGGCGGTGGCCGTGGGCCGTCTGGACGACGCCTGTTGGATCGCCGAGGGCCTGGTCGACTACCTCACCCGACAGGGCAGGTTCCACGAGTGCCGCACGGCGCTGGACATGCTGCTGCCGCTGGTCGGGCAGGCCGCCGACCGGCGGATGGTCTCCGCACTGCGCACGGGCCTGGGCATCATGTACGGCCTGCAGGGCCGTTACCAGCAGGCCCGCACCTGGTTCACGGAAGCGCTGGACGTCAGTCGCCGGGCCGGTGACCTGCATGAGCAGGCCAGAGCCGCGGCTGGTCTCGGGACATTCGCCAATCTGGAGGGGCGGATAGCCGAGTCCATGACTCATTTCGCCGAAGTCGCCGGCCTGGCCGGAAAGTTGGAACACGACGACTGGCTCACGGGCTCGGTCATGACCCGGGTCGGCGATATGCACCACCAGCTCGGAGAGTACGACAAGGCGTACGACCGCTACACGGAGGCGATCACCCTCGCCGAGAAGACCGGCAGCCCCAGGCTCCACGGCAAGACTCTGCTCCGCCTCGGGAGTCTCCAGCTCGACCTCGGCCGGCCCGCCGACGCCGTCGGCACACTGGGGAAGGCCGAGGACCTGGCCAGGCGTCTCGGGGATGTCCCCTTGTACTCCGCTGTCCTCGGCAGGCTGGCCACAGCCGAACTGAACCTGGGCAACCCGGAGGCGGCTGCCGAACTCCACCGCCGGTCACGCGAGGTGCTGGACGAGCAGACCGGCACCGAGTCGGAGATCGCGATACGCCATCGGCTGCTCTGGCACGGTGCCGCGGCGCAAGACCTCGCCGGAGCACGCGACTTCTTCGAACGGGCCACCGCCCTCCCCGCTGCCGACGCCAACCGCGCCAGAATCTCCCGGGCTTTGGACGATCTCGCCCGGCGACGTCAGCCGAGCGCCGACGACTCCTGACCCCTCGGACGGAGCCGTCCCGGCCGGGACGTGCCCGGCCGGGACGGAGTTCCCCCTGCCCCCGATCCAGCAGGAGCCCTACACGGGGTCTCCGTTGTCATTCACCCACTGGACGCCGTCCTGACCGTCCTGGGTGAGGTTCTTGGGGATGACGAACTCCGGGTACCTCGGGTGCTTGCTGAAGTAGCCGGGCGCGTTCGTGAGGGACCTCAAGTCGCACACCGGGTCACCGACGATGCAGTACCGCCTGACCGGAATGCCGTTGAACTCCGCCGGGCCGGTGCCGGGAGCGGTGGCCACCCCGGGGATGCCAAGACCCTTGGGGAGATGCGCCCCGAAGCCGGTGTCGGGCTGCATCGGGTCGGCATAGAGCATGCCGTTGACCTGGGAGCGCGGAACGCCGGTGCTGCCGCCCGCGATTGCCTGGAGCACCAGGTCCGCGGCCTGAGCGCCCTGGGAGTAGCCGGTGATCGTGATCCGGGCGTCGGGATGAGCCTTGTGGGTGTCCTGTGCCGCCTGCAGCCCCCTCTGGTAGCCCAGTTGCACGCTGGCGTCGTAGGTCGGCGCGGTGAGGGCCTCGGGGTTGACCTTCGAGGGGGGCTCGATGAGTCCGCCGGTGGGGCCGATGAGCGGACCGGCGGTGGCCGGGTAGCACACCTTGATCGCGGAGGCGCCGAGGCCGAGGGCGTCGTTCGCGGGGGTGTAGGAACGCGTGGTGGTGGGGCAGCCGTCCTGGTTGTCCGTGGGGCCCGTGCCGCCGATCTCGATGTAGTAGTGCTCCGCGTCGGCCGCGTGCGCGGCGGCGGGGAACGCGACGGCGGTGCCGGCGGTCAGCACCACTGTCATGGCCGCGGTGCGAAGAGCCCGTGTCATCCTGCTCGTTTTCGACATTTCCTGATCTCCCCCTGGGGTGATGGACGTGCCTTGCAATGAACGCACCAGACGCTAGGCAGGGCTGTTCACATCGCGATGACATTTCGATGACTGCGCTGGTGGCACGGCTGTTGTGCACCGCAGCAGGTCCAGGCCGGATGCTGATCCAAGCCCTCCGATCCACGTGCAGGCAGGACGTGGTCAGGATTTCCTCCGTGCTCGGCTGTCGCGGGGTGGCAGGCGTCTCGTGCAGAACGCGAGGGGCTTGCTGCCAACCGAGGCGGGGAAGGCTTCGTGGATGTCGTCGCGGATCTCCCCACAGATCCGCAGGCGGCGGTACCGGCGCAGCGGGGCGAACGCGAGCCCTCCGACCCGGCGTTGGGTACCGAGTCCGGAGCTGTGCCCGGCGCCCCGTCGGTGATCACCGGCTTCACGCGAGGGCCCGGACGAGGCGGCAGCAATGACAACTCGTCCTGCTGCTGCACGATTTCCGCGGGTGGCGGCCACGTTGAACAGACGCACACCGTTGTGTGCGCAGTCCGGCGGTGCCGGTGATACGGATCAACTCGTCCAGGGTGGTGCCGGCCGGGCAGTAGGCGATGTAGTAGGAGATCTCCTCGGGCCGGCGGACACTGCGACGGGCAACAACCCAGTGGCGGCGGTCTTCGCGATGCCGGGGGCGGACTTCGACACGGGCCCAGTCGAACACCCGCAGCCCATGGGCGCCGTTCCCGCACGAGCTCCAGCATCACTGGCCGCACCGCCCGTCGCCGTACCCTGCGTATCGCCGCCGCGGCGCTGACCGCAGTTGCCGGCCTCACCTTGACCGCCTGCTCCGGCTCGGACGCCGACGCGAAGTCCGCGGGCCACACGGGCACGAGTTCTGCCGCCGCCAATTCCACCGCCTCGGGCTGGTCCGGAGTGCAGAGCACCGATGACAAGGCGAGCCCCGATGCCAAGGGCGACACCAAGGCGGGCGCTGCGGGCGAGCGGCCGGGCAGCGCGCACGCCGGTGGCAGGGCGGCGTCCCCGGTCCGTACCGAGCGTCTGGCGGACGGCATCAGCAAGGCCGAGATCTATGACCTCGGCGGTCAGCGCTACCGTGCCAAGATCGTCGGCAACGGTTCGGTCCTGGCCACGATGGAGACGACCGGCGAGGACGCCGACGCCGGGCTCGACGCCAACGACATGTTCATCGTGCTCACGATGGGTGGCGAGGTCCATTCCTGGATGGGCGGTGGGCACCAGGGGCCGGGCACCTTCAAGCTCGCGGGCGGTTGGAAGGCCAAGGTCACGAAGGTCGGCGAGCTGCGGTACCGCGCGCAGATCATCGGTTTCGAGGGTGTGGCCGCCACTTTGGAGACGAAGGGGCACGACGTCGGGGTCGACGCCAACGGTGTGTACATCGTGCTCAGCGACGGCGGTGTGATCAGCGCCCACAAGTGAAGACCCGCCCGGCTGCGGCGGTGGAGCGACCCCGGTGGGGCGGCTCCACCGCCGCAGTGACGGAAGCGTTCGAGTGGCACCAGGAGCCGCCCGCCAGGCCCTTTCCTCGGTCGCTGACGGTCCGTCCGGCGCCCCAACAGCGACCACCCCGCGAAGGGCGCTGTATGGCGCCGTGAGCACAGTTCCACACCCGGCCGGACGACCCAAGGGCCGGTCACCAAGGCTGAGTCGGCCCCGGGGTGCTGCCGAGGCCGTCGGCTCACTGATCGGCGTTGCTCAGCCGGCCGGTCCCGTCACCATGTGCGGCCGTACCGCCGGTTCGAGCAGCGACAATGTCCGCTGCTGCGCATCCAGGCCGACGTGGATGCCGACCGGCATCGGCAGGTTGGGGCCGGCGTGTCCGAACTCGACGTTGCCCAGGACCGGGATATCACGGTCGCCGAGGACGTCGAGGACTATCTCGGGGAGGGTCGGGGACGCGTCGGGCGCGAGTCCGCCGATCTCGCGCGGAATGCCCACGACCATGCCGGAGATCCGAT
Organism: Streptomyces pinistramenti; assembly: GCF_020564935.1. Lineage (GTDB taxonomy): Bacteria > Actinomycetota > Actinomycetes > Streptomycetales > Streptomycetaceae > Streptomyces > Streptomyces pinistramenti. The sequence continues at coordinate 26,552 of NZ_JAJCXB010000010.1, read as the reverse complement.
CGAGGATGCCGCAGTGCCGCAGTACCTGCAGATAGCTCCACACATGCGATGCGTGGCCGCCCATCTCATCCCAGAACAGCACCGCGCCGTCGAACCGTTCGAGCGGCAGCGCGAAGCGCGTCGCCTGCGCCAGCACGATGCGATTGAGCACCCCGCCGATCAGCCGGCCTTCGGCACGACCGGCACGCCAGCACTCCCACGACGGGCCGGCAGGCAGCGCACCGATCGCCTCCGCACCGGTCAGCAGCGTCGAGTAGAGCTTCTCAAGTTCCGCTCTACGAGCTATGGGCGCAGCCTGCCACGCCTCGCCGAGCCCAGGCGTGGCCAAGTCGGCATGGAACCCGACCAGACCCGTGCGCGCGTGGAGCACCAGATGCAGCAGCGAGATGTCGCTGTAGCCGAGGATCGGCTTGGGATCGGCAGTGATCGCCTCAACGTCGATCAGGTCGAGGTAACCGAGCACCGTCTGGCCGCCATCATGCGCGATGATCGCGCGGACCTCAGGATCACGCAGCAGAGCATTGAACTCCTCGGCGATCTCCGCCGGCGGAGCAGCGCTCCACCAATGGTGCCGCCCCGCTTCGAGTAGCGGCGACCGGCGCACGCGGAATCCCATCCGCTCAAGCACGGCCACCGACCGCTTGAGTCCGGGCACCTGATCGGTATCGAGCGGCCCGGACAGCGAGGCGATGACGACGAGATCACCGGGCGTCAGGGCGCGAGGCCGAAGCGGTTGAGGCAGTGCAGCACGAGTCACCGACGCAGTATCCCGACACCCGCGACAACACGCTACGCATTTACCGATCGACCGCCCGGCAGGCCTTGCCCGCATACTCAGGCCGGCCTCAATACGTGAGCCGACCCGGGGAAATGACACTGCCACGGCGATCACCGCGGCAGTGCGTCACGACAGGGCGAAGCCTGATGTGGCGCTGGCGAGCGAGTACAGCACCGGGCCGGTCCATGGCGGCCGGATCGATTCGCTCGGTCTCGATGAGAACGGTGCGCCGGTCGTCGTCGAGTACAAGCGAGGTACGGATGCCGGCGTCATCAACCAGGGGCTGTTCTCTCTCCTGGCTGATGGACCACCGCGCGGGGTTCGAGCACCTGGTCCGCTACCGCTCCTAAGGGGCCCAACAGAATGCTCGCTTCCGTCTCCTTGCGAAGAGCCTCCCTGCCTCCGAAGAAGCCAGGGGCCATGCCTCTGATCAGCGGTCTGCCGATGCCTCCGGGGCTGGTGACACCCCCAGGCGGTGCGTTCAACAGAGGGGGAGCAGTCATGCCGGCCCCGGAGGCGGGGCGCCCCATCGGTGGGGCCGCCAAGAAGGTTGGGGGTAGCGTCGCGCCTCGGCAGCTGCCCGCAACACCGCTGGGCTTCCTGTTCGGTGGCATCGCCGTCTCCGTACGACCGGCCAGGCCCCTGCGGCCGTCTCCGAGCCCAGCACCTCTCTCGTCCAACCCCCTTTACGGCATCAGGGATGTCGCAGCGCCCGTCGTCATTTCTTGACGAATTCGGTGGTGTAGGTCTTCTTCAGGTCGATCGTGGCGTTCTTGAGGTTGGGGTTGAAGGACTTCAGGACGCGCTCGACCGTCGAGGGGCCGTCGGCGGGCATCACGCCGTCCTTGGTGAACATCGGGAGGGTGTCCTTGATGGCCTTGGCGTAGAGCTCCTTGCCGCCCTGCGCGTAGTCGGCGGGCATCTTCGCGGCGATCTCCTCGGGCGTGTGGGCGGACATCCACTTGAGCGTCCTGACGAAGGCGTTGGCGAGCTTCTGGACGGTGTCCTTGTGGCTGTTCACCCAGTCCGTGTTCATGTAGAGGCTGGAGGAGGGGTAGAGGCCGCCGAGTGCCTGCTTGGAGCCCTCGGGGGTGCGCATGTCGACGAGTACCTTGCCGAGGTTCTTGTCGATGACCTGGGCCACAGTCGGATCGGTGGTCATTCCGCCCTGGATGGAGCCCTGTTGGAGGGCGGAGAGGAAGGTCTGCCCGGCGCCGACCGCGACCGAGTGGAACTCCTCCGTCTTGACGCCGTTCTTGACCGCCAGGTACTTGGTGAGGAAGTCGGTGGACGAGCCGAGGCCGGTGACGCCGAGCGTCTTGCCCTTGAAGTCCTTGGGGGATGTGATGTCGCCGGCGGCCTTGTGGGAGACCACCTCGACCTCGCCGGGGGTCCGCGCCAGTTGGACCACCGATTCGACCTGCTTGTTCTTCGCCTGGAGGTCGAGGGTGTGGTCGTAGAAGCCGACGACGCCCTGGACGTCACCGGAGAGCAGGGAGGTGGTGGCCTGGACGCCGGCCGGTTCGGTGAGCAGGGTGACGTCCAGGCCCTCGGCCTCGAAGTAGCCGAGCTGCTGGGTGAGTCGGGCGGGGAGGTAGATGACCTTGTCGAGGCCGCCCACCATGATCTTGAGCTTGCCGTCCTTGCCGTCCGCGGACGCCCCCGAGGAGGAGCCGCCGCAGGCGGTCAGGCCGGTGAGGGCGAGCGCCGCGGCGGCCACGGCGGCGGAGATCTTGAGCTGGGTACGCATGGTCACGTCCTTGTGAGGGGCGGAGGGGAAGGGGGCTCAGCGGGCTTCGCCGGGGTCGGCCGGCTTCCAGCGGAAGAGCCGCTTTTCGAGGAAGGCCAGCAGCCCTTCGGCGAGCAGGGCGACGACGGCGAGGATGACCATGGCCGCGTAGACGCCGGCAGCGTTGAAGGTGCCCTGGGAAGCGGAGACCAGCAGGCCCAGGCCCTTCGTCGCGCCGATGTACTCGCCGACGATGGCGCCGATCAGGGCGAAGCCGAAGCTGACGTGCAGGCTGGTGAAGATCCAGGAGGTGGCGGAGGGGATGACGACCTGGAGGGTGACCTGGCGGTTGCTGGCGCCGAGGATCCGGGAGTTGGCGACGAGGTTGCGGTCGACCTCGCGGGCGCCCTGGAAGGCGTTGAAGAACACCGGGAAGAAGACCAGGACAACGGCGGAGGCGACCTTCGAGGCCGGTCCGAGGCCGAACCAGATGAGGAAGATGGGGGCCAGGACGATCCGCGGCAAGGCGTTGAGGACCTTGATGTAGGGGCCGAGCACATCGGCCAGGAAGCGGATGCGGCCGAGCGCGATGCCGAGGACGACACCTGCGATGACGCCGATGACCCAGCCGAGCAGCGCCTCGTAGAGCGTGTACCAGATCTGTTCCACGAGGGGGCCCTGCGGGGTGCCGTTGACGGCCCACTGGGTGATCTGGTCCCAGATCTTCGACGGCATCGAGAAGTTGAAGGGGTCGATGACGGCGGCGCGGGCCAGCCCTTCCCAGAGGCCGAGCAGGCCGATGAGGAGCAGTATCCGGGTGCCGTAGACGAGGAGCTTGTGGTTCCGGGCGGCCCGTGCCCTGGCCTGCGTACGGGAGCCGGCGGTGTCGACCTTGGTGGTGGCGGCCGGTGCGATGGCGGTCTCAGGCGGCATGTGCGGCGCCCCTTTCGCGGGTGATGCGGACCTCTTCGCCGAGCGAGGACCAGATCTCCCGGTAGATCTCGATGAACCGCGGCTCCAGCCGCACCGACTCGACCCGGCGGGGGCGCGGCAGGTCGATGGCGAAGACCTCCTTGACGGTCGCCGGGCCGGCGGTCATGACGACGACCTTGTCGGCGAGGGCGATGGACTCTTCGAGGTCGTGGGTGACGAAGACGACGGAGGCGCCGGTTCCGGACCACAGGTCCAGCAGCTCGTCCGACATCAGGGCCCGGGTCTGGACGTCGAGCGCGGAGAACGGCTCGTCCATGAGCAGGATCTCGGGGTCGTTGACGAACGTCGCGGCAAGGGCGACGCGCTTGCGCTGGCCGCCGGAGAGCTGGTGCGGGTAGCGGTCCTCGAAGGCGGTGAGGCCGACCCGGGCGAGCCATTCGCGGGCCCGTTCCCTGGCCTCGGCCTTGGGGACGCCGCGGAAGCGCGGGCCGGCCATCACGTTGGACAGCACGGTGCGCCAGGGGAAGACGGCGTCCTGCTGGAAGACGAAGCCGACCTTGTCGCCGATGCCGCGGACCGGTTCGCCGGCGACCAGGACGTCGCCTTCGGTGGGCTCTTCCAGTCCGCTGACCAGGGTCAGGGTGGTCGACTTACCGCATCCGGTGGGGCCGACCACGGCGACGAACTCGCCGCGGCCGACGGTCAGGTCCAAGTCCCGGACGGCAGTGTGCAGTCCGCCCGATGGGGTGCGGAAGGTCTTGCTCGCTCCCCGTAGCTCGATGGCGGGGCTCGTGTGGCTGTTCATGGAGCGGAAGGCTAGGAGTGACCCGGGCCACAGCGGCAGCCTTGTGGGCGCAAGCTGTCTTTCTGCGCGCAAACCCTGTTGTGCCCATTTTGCTCACGCTGGAACAACAAAAGTTCGACGGGGGCTGGGCAGCCGGGCTGAGGCGGCTTACGTTGCGTTGGTTCGAAACCAACAGGAAGAGTCGGTTCCGCAGGATTGCGCAGGGCCGCCGAGACAAGGGGGACCGGATGCGGCTCCACTGGCCCCGTCGCGTCTTCGCTCAGGTCCTGATCGCGCAGGTGGCGATCACGACGGGGGTGATGGTGCTGGCCACCGGCCTGTTCCTCGCCCCGTTCAGCCATGCGCTGGACGATCAGGCCATGCGCCGGGCGCTGTCCATCGCCCAGACCGCCGCCGCGGACCCGGAGCTGGCCCGCAATCTGGTCGCCTCCGCACCCGCGCCGCGTGGCCCGGTGCAGTCCGCCGCGGAGCGGGTACGCCGGTCCACCGGGGCGCTGTACGTCGTGGTGATGGACACTCACGGCGTGCGCTGGTCGCACACCAACACCGCCGAGATCGGCCATCACGTCTCCACCGACCCCCGCAGGACCCTGGCCGGTCAGGAGGTCCGGCAGATCGACACCGGCACACTGGGCCGCTCGGCCCGCGCGAAGGTGCCGCTGCGCGACCCCGGCGGCGCCATCGTCGGCGCGGTCTCGGTAGGGATCGCCTACGACAGCGTGCACGGGCTGCTGCTGAGCGCCATCCCCGGGCTGCTGCGGTACGCGGGCGCCGCGCTCGCGGTCGGCGTGCTGGCCGCGGTGGGGGTCGCCCGCAGTCTGCGCCGCCGTACGCACGGGGTCGCCACCGCCGACATCTCCGCGCTGCTGGACGAGCGCGAGGCGATGCTGCACGGCATCCGGGAGGGCGTGGTCGCCTTCGACCGGAAGGGCCGAATCCGCCTGGTCAACGACGAGGCCGGGCGACTGCTCGGGCTGGGCGCGGACGCCGCCGGCCGCGCCCTGGACGAGGTGCTGCCGCCGGGCCGCACCACGGACGTCCTGGCGGGACGGGTGGACGGCAGTGATCTGCTGGCCGTCAGCGGCGGGCGCGTGCTGGTCGCCAACCGTGTGGCGACCCGCGACGGCGGGGCCGTGGTGACCCTGCGCGACCGCACCGAACTGGAGCTGCTGGGACGGGAACTCGACAGCACTCAGGGCCTGCTGGACGCCCTGCGGGCCCAGGACCACGAGCACGCCAACCAGTTGCACACGGTCCGCGGGCTGCTCGAACTGGGCCGGTACGACACGGCGGTGGAATTCGTCGCGGAGGTCGCCAGCGCGCACCGGGCGTCCGCGGAGCAGATCGCCGAGCGGGTGCACGACCCGCTGCTGTCCGCGCTGCTGGTCGGCAAGGCGGCCATCGCCGCCGAACGTGGTGTCGCGCTGCGGATCTCCCCGGCGACGCTGCTGCCCGACACGGTGGTCGACCCGCGCGACCTGGTGACCGTCCTGGGCAACCTGATCGACAACGCGCTGGACGCCACCGCGGAACACCGCTGCGCGGAGCCCTTCGTCGAGGCGGAGCTCCGCGCAGAAGGCACCACCGCGGTCGTACGGGTCAGCGACACCGGGCCCGGGGTACCGCCCGAGATGCGCGAGCGGATCTTCGCCGAGGGCTGGTCCACGAAGAGCGTCACCGTTTCCTCCCGGGGCCGCGGCATCGGCCTCGCCCTGGTGCGCCGACTGTCCGAGCGCTACGGCGGGATGGCCCGGGTGACCGCCCGCGCGGGCGGCGGCGCGGTCTTCACCGTCGTGCTGCCCGAAGCGCTTGCGCCCGAGCGGCTCGCTCGGGACCACGCCCCCGTCTCTGCCCTCCCGTCACCCGACCTCGGCCCCCAGAAGACGGCGCTACGCGCCGGCCCTCCCTCCCGCCACCCGACCTCCACCCCCAGATGACAGCGCTACGCGCCGCCCCAGCCATTCGTCAGCTCACGACCACAGGAGAGTCACCGTGATCGATGTCCTTGTCGTGGACGACGACTTCCGCGTTGCGGAGATCAACGCCGCGTATGTGTCCCAGGTGCCCGGCTTCCGTGTCGTCGGCCGGGCCCATACGGCGGCCCAGGCGCTGGCCACGTTGGAGCGCACCCCGGCCGATCTGGTGCTGCTCGACCACTACTTGCCGGACGAGACGGGCCTGACCCTGGTGCGGCGGTTGCGGCAGCTCGGCCACCACACCGACGTGATCATGGTGACGGCCGCCCGCGACGTGGCCACCGTCCAGGCCGCGATGCGGTACGGCGCGCTGCAATACCTGGTCAAGCCGTTCGGGTTCGCGGGGCTGCGCGCCAAGCTGGACGGCTATGCCGCGCTGCGCCGTACCGTCGAGGGCGTGAGCGGACGCGGCGAGGCCGGGCAGGAGCAGGTGGACCGGATCTTCGCCGCCCTCCGGGCCCCCGAGTCCCCGCACTCCGAACTGCCCAAGGGCCACTCGGCGGCGACCGTCGACCTGATCCGCCGCATCCTGGACGAGGCCGGGCCCCCGCTCTCCGCCCACGAGGTCGCCGAGCGCGCCGGTGTCAGCCGCTCCACCGCCCAGCGCTACCTCAAACACCTCGAACGCACCGGCCGTATCCGGCTGACCCTCAAGTACGGCGACACCGGGCGGCCCGAGCACCTGTACGCCTGGGTGCGGGCCGACTGAGGGGGCGGACGGGGCGCAGAACACCAGCCAGGGGGCCAGTGATGGGGGGCGGGGTGATCCGACGAATGAGGAATGGGCACGGCTGGAACGGCAACTGCCCAGGCCAGGCGATGTGATGGCCGTTGGCGTGATCACCGCAGCGTGATCAACGGGATCCTCTTCCGGTGTCGTGCGGGCATTCCGAGGCGGGATCTGTCTGCGCGGTTCGGCCTGTGGAGGACGCGTACGAACGCCCCACCGCCCGCACGGGACACGGTATTCGTGGTGTGGTTCCTGACCGCGCTGCCGGTGGAGCTCAGCGAGCCGTGTGAGCCGTTGAGGATGCCACCGCCCCTTGCCTCCCGCGGTGTTGCAGGTCAGCGCGATGGCGGTGAGGGCGACGGCCCTGTGGTGGGTCGCGCCGGTCTGCGATCGGCGTTGGGACGCGTACAGTCCGTCGCGTTCGAGCAGGGTGTGGTGGGTGCTCTCTTCGGCCAGGGAGCCGTTCCTGTCCATTACGTACATCCGGTCCGCATGGCGGATGGTGGAGAGGCGATGGGCGATGACGACCGGAGTGCGGCCCTTGGCGAATCCGTGCAGGGTGCGCTGAACGGCCGCTTCGGTCTCGTTGTCCAGGGCTGAGGTCGCCTCGTCGAGAATCAGGATCGGTGGGTCCTTGAGGAAAGTGCGGGCCCATGCGATCCGCTGTTTCTGGCCGCCGGAGAGTCTGGCTCCGCGTTTCCCGACCAGCGTGTCGTGCTGCGCGGGGAGCGTTTCGATGAATTCGTCCGTCGCGGCCATTCGCGCGGACCGGACGACCGCGTCATGGCCGGCGTCGAAACTTCCGTAGCTGATGTCGTCGCGCATCGTGCCGTCGAAGAGGAAGGTGTCCTGAGCGACGAATCCGATGGCGCTGTGCAGGTCTTCGAGGCTCAGATCCCGGATGTCCCGCTGGTCGAGCAGGACGCGTCCGGACTGGGGTCCTGGAAACGCATCAGGAGCTTGGCGACGGTGCTCTTCCCGGCGCCGGTGGCACCCACGATGCCGGTGATCCGGCCGGGTGGGGTGCGCAGCGACAGATCGCGGACGGTGGGCGGGCGCCCGGCGTAGGAGAAGGTGACCCGGTCGAGGGCCATTTCGCTGCTCATCCGACGGGTGTTCAGCCGACGGTCGTCGATGTCCGACTCCGCGGGCAGTTCGCCAAGTCGCTCGACCCGGTCGACGGCGGCCACGGCCCGTTGGTACTGCTCAAGGGTGCTGCCGAACGTGGTCAGTTTCCAGGCGACGTATTGCGGCAGGCCCACCAGCGCGTTGAACACCACAAGGGAGAGCGTGCCGCTCAGCACCGCATTGCCACCGAGGAGGATGGTCCCCATGAACGACGTGGCGGCGCATGCGTGGACGCTCTGTGCGTACCGGGCGGCGGTGCGGCCGGTCCGATGGCTGCCCTGGCGGTAGTCGTCGCTCAACTCCCGGATCCGGGCGGCCTCGTAGCCCTCGGTGCAGAAGCTCTTGACCGTGGCGCTCGCCTCCAGGTTGTTGGCCACCCGGCTGTTCAGTCGCGCCTTGCTCTCGGCGGACGCCGCATATCCGGCTGCCGAGCGTTTTCGATGGCGGAGGGACAGCCATACGACGAGCGGGACCGGCAGGACGGCGGCCCAGGCGATCTGTGGTGCGAGGAGCACAAAGGCCGGGACCATGATGAGGAGACAGGTGACCAGTTGGAGCACCTCGTGCGGACCGGTGGCGAGGAAGCTGCCCACCTGATTGATGTCATCGGTGAGCACACCGGCTATCCGTGTGGCCCGCCCGCTCTCCAGCCGGCCCAGTTCCAGCTGCTGTACGTGCGGGTAGATCGTGGACCGCCACTCGTGTGCCACTTCCTCGCCCAGCGTCCGCCAGGAGACATAGGCGCCGTACGACAGGGCTGTCACCGCGGCGCGCAGGAGGGCCGCCGCACCGGCGAGGGTCCATAACTGCGTGTCGGCGCCGCCCAGTCCGAGGCCGGAGAGCACCGGCATCGCGCCCCGGAAGAGCACCACGAGCATCCAGCTGATGAGCAGGTAGACCAGTACCTCGGTGAGTTGGGCGGCCACCGACAGCAGGGACGCCAGGAAGAGCTTGCCCTTGTGCCGCTCGGCGATCAGGGCGAGGACCCGTCGCCGGTACGGGGAGACTCCGGCCGGGGAAGCGCCGGTCCTGCCCGGGGCCTTGGATCTCCGCCGGACACGGCGGACGAGAAGGGCTGTCGCTCCGAAGACCGCACCCAGGCTCACCCACGGTCGGTACAGCAGTCGCGCCCCACCCAGAGCAACAGCTGCCGCCGCGCCGCCGATGAGGAGCAGTGCCCGGCCGGAGCCACCCCTGGCCCGCCGCCGGCCGTCGTCGGGAATCCGTCTTCGGCGTTCTTCGACCGGCCTCGCGGCCTGCCGCCGCGGGCTGCTGAGACCTTCCTTTTCCCCCAGCAGGTCGAGAATCCGCACGAGCGCCTGCCGGAGATGCGTATGCACGTCCCCCGGACTGATCACGGGGTCGTGGAAAATGAGAACGCTTCCGGTCACCGGGCTTGCCTGTACGGCGGTGATCTCCGGAGTCTTGCAGAGCAGGTCGGCGAGTAATGCGGCGGCCCGTGGACGCCCCAAGAGAATTCCGACATCCCAGCGTTGCCGACCTGCCATGATCGACCGGGGTCGGATTTTCGCGGGCAGTTTACTATGGCCTGCTGCGGCGGCCATAGAAGGCGATTTCGGGAAATCGTCTGTCCTCAACTTCGTGGATGTCCTGTGACAGCAGATTTCGCAGATGCTGAAGAGTGGTGCGACAGGGCAGTGGTGTCGTTTTATGCGTGACCGGACGTGGGTGGCCGACCGGGGCTTTGTACTCTTGGTGCCGACGCTTCCCTTTTCGTCGTCGATTTCGGCGTTGATCATTTCAGCCGTCACTTCGGCGGCGATGTCCTGGATTCCCTCGCCGGCTTCGCGCGCGGCCTTCTTCACTTCCCAGGCCAGACTCATGGAGGTCTTCACGGCGCCTCGCACCACGGGCTTCGCGGCCCGCTTGACCAGGGGCACCATGGCCATACCGACCAGGAAGGGAGGGAACGGGGACATTTTCCGGTTCCTTTCGGGGATTTTTTCGGCAACAAGATGGCAGACTCACATGGAGGCGCAAATGTCATGCCGAACGAAAATGGAGGGTGTGTGTCAAGAATTCGGCCATGCGCTGACACGTGATACCGTCGTGCCGTCACCGAGGGTGAATTCTTGATCTTTCGGCAGATGAAGGCCGCGGCTCATCATAGGTGGAATTCAGGCAGATTGGCAATGGTTTTTCTTTGCTCAATCAAGAAGGATTATGTGAAAAATTCATGTGACTGGTGTGCAGTCTGGGGAAGTGTTTATTGATTGCTTCCCGAGTGGCATTTCTGTCGGGCTGCGGTATGTGCATGGGCGTTTCAAAAGAGCTGCGTTCGCCCGAATGGGTTAACTTCGGAAATTCGCGTACGGTGCGCACCGGGCCCGGCGAGCAATAAGGGGACGACGTGCGAGTGTGCCCGAGGACTCTCGGGTGCGTGCGCTTCTTCCTCTCCCGCGGCTGAGCTGAACAAGCGTCTGCTGTCGCCGAGCGTTGATCGAACTCATGTGGAGGGCAGCACTTTATGTCTGCACTTCCCCCTCGCGAATCCATCGCCCGACGAAGCGCAGACTTGGCCGACGAACTGACCCCCGAGACCCTTGTGAGCCTGGCCCAGAGGGAGATCGCCGCGATCCACGTCCGCGAGTTCTGACCATCGGACCTCGCCCGCCAGGCGGCTCGCAAGGCCGTAGAGCACGGGGCGCTCGGGAACCATCACAAGAAGTGCACGAGCACGGTCGGGCGCGCATATGTGCCGCATATCGACACTGCCTGGGGATCGAGCGCTGTCCCGTGCCGCTCTTCCCTCCATCCAGGGTGTCCGATCCCCGTTCGCGCCTCATTCCTCGCCCATCGACCAAGTGCGGCTGCTGTTACCGGAGTTCTGGCCCGCGGGTGCCAATCCGCTGCGGCTGCGCGGCCGGGCCTGCTTCGTGGGGGCGCTGCGGGTCTTCCAGCCGACGACCTCGGAGTTCTATCCGCACGACGACCGAATCGAGCAGGAGACGACGCGCCCGAAATCGCCGGGTTGGTCGAGCAGTTGGTCGCCAACGTCTACCTCCAGACAGCCGAGACGGGCGGTGACCTGCAGTTGTGGCGGCGCGACCCCACGGCGGCCGAGACCCGGACGATCCTGGAGGTGGCGGGCCTGGAGCCGTCCAGCATCGGGCCCCCGGTCCACGTCCGCCACCCGGAGGCCAGCGGTCGGAGACATGATCATCTTCAGCATGCTGCACGCGGTGACCCCCGCTCAGGACGGCAACCGCTTCGCCATGGCCGCCTTCACCGCGAGCTCTACGTCACAGGTGACGGGCTGGCCCGCTGCCACGGAGGCCAACCGCGCTGACCGCCGAATGCTTCGTGGCCCGCCCGTTAGGCGGGCCCGGCGAACGGATGTACCGCACCGGGGACCTGGCGCGCCGGCGGGCCGACGGCATCCTGGACTTCGTGGGCCGGGCCGACGATCAGGTCAAGGTGGGCGGATTCCGTATCGAACTGGGCGAGGTGCAGGCCGCGCCGGCCGCGCACCCGGCCGTGGCACAGGCCGTCGCTGTCGCCCGCGAGGACCGTCCCGGCGACCGGCGCCTCGTCGGCTATGTCGTCCCTGTCGCGGACACCGCCAACAGCAGCACCCCCGTGCCGGAGTCGGCCGTCGACGAGCAGGTGGGGGAGTGGCGGCAGACCTACGAGCCGCTGTACGCGGCGCAGGACCGGCGGGAGCCGGCCGCCGACTTGGGCGGCTGGAACAGCAGTGACGACGGGCAGGCGATCCCCGAGGACCAGATGCACGAACGGAGGGACGCCACGGTGGACCGGACCCCCACGCTGCGCCCGCGACGTAGGCACGGGGCTGCTGCTGTCCCGGATCGTGCCGCACTGCGAGACGTACTGTGCGACGGACTTCTCCTCACAGGCCATTGACCTGCTGCGGGGGCAGATGGCCGCCGACGCCGCGCTCGCCGGCCGGGTCGAGCTGCACTGCCGCACGGCAGATGACTTCGCCGGGCCGCCCGTCGGCCACTTCGACACGGTGGTCCTCAACCCGGTCGTGCAGTAGTTCCCGCGCGCGCCGTATCTGACGGAGGTGCTGCGGACGGCGGTGGACCTGCTGGCCCCAGGCGGCCGCGTGTTCGTGAGCGATGCGCGTCGGCATGCGCTGATGTGCTGCTTCCCCACGGCGGTCCATGCGTGGCGCGCACCGGACGACGGCACCGCGGACCCGCAGCCGCTGCGCCGCTCGGTCGAGAGGGCGCTGTACTTGGAGAGGGAACTGCTGGTCGCCCCGATTTCTTCGACGGGCTCCGGCGGGCGGCGCCGGCCGCCGGGCCCCGGCCACCTGGCCGGGCGCCGATGACGGCTGACCAACCCTTTCGAGGACCCCGAGGCGACCTACCTGGTGCTGACAACGACGAAGGCCGGCACTCGGCAGGAGGCCCCCGAGTTCGGACAGGACCGTCAACAACGGCTGCCTTCACGGCATGAGCGGACACGTCGGCACGGCTCGCCTGGAGAGGCCCGCAGGGTGCCGGGGGAGGGGGATGCGTACGACTTCACCACCCAGGAAGCCGGGCCGGCGGATTGTGTGCCGACAGCCCGGTCCCCCGAGGACACAGACATCCGAGTCCCGAGCCGAGGTCGGACCGAGCCGGAGGACGACGCCCACGGCGCGCCCGTCAGTCGACGTCCGGCGGGAACGCTCAGGCTTCGCTGCGCGAGGTCACCTTGGCGGCGGGGGCCGGGGTGCTGTGTCGAGTGAACGCCCACAGCACGAGTCCGAGGCAGCTGAACGCGGCACCCAGTGCGCATACGGCGCCCCAGCCGGCCACCGTGTAGAGGGTGGTCGCGGCGATGGCGCCGGTGGCGCTGCCGATCGAGTAGAAGATCATGTATCCGCCGATCAGCCGGCTGCCCGCGTCCGGGTGCAGCGCGTAGATCAGGGTCTGGTTGGTGACGTGGACCGCCTGCACGGCGAGGTCGAGAAGGATCACCCCGACGACCAGGGCCCAGAGCGAGCTGCGAGTGAAGGCCAAGGGCAGCCACGAGGCGGCGAGCAGTGCCAGGGCGATGCCGGTGGTCCGCCGGGAGAGTCCACGGTCGTTGAGGCGGCCCGCCATGGTCGCGGCCAGGGCGCCGGCGACACCGATCAGCCCCAGCGCCCCGATCGCGCTGTGGGACATGAAGTACGGGGCGTCGCTGAGCGGCAGCGCGATGCTGCTCCACAGGGTGCTGAAGGCGGCGAAGATCAGCAGTCCGAACAGGGCACGGAGCCGCAGCAGTGGTTCCCGTGCGAACAGGGTGATCGTGGAGCGCAGGAGCTGTCCGTAGCGCAGGGCCGTCGGCGGAGCGGCACTGTGGCGGGGCAGCACGCGGTACAGGACCAGGGCGAGCAGAGCGGTGAGCGATGCCGAGGCGAGGTAGACGGCGCGCCAGCCCGCAAGATCGGCGATGAGGCCGGATGCGGTGCGGGCGAGCAGGATTCCGATGACCACGCCGCTGGTGACCAGACCGACGACCCGTCCGCGCCCGGCGGGAGGGGCCAGAGATGCCGCGAAGGCCACCAGCGTCTGCGTGACGACCGCGAGAAGCCCCGTCGCGGCCATGCCCGCGAGCAGGATCGCTGCGGTGTGGGCGACGGCCACCACGGCCAGCGCCACCACCAGGAGCAGCAACTGGGCCACGATGAGCCGCCTGCGGTCGGTCACATCGCCCAGCGGCACGAGGAAGAAGAGCCCAAGCCCGTATCCGACCTGCGTGAGGGTGACCACGCTGCCGACAAGTGCCGGGCTCATGGCGAGGTCGTGGCCCATGGTCACCAGGAGCGGCTGGGAGAAGTAGACGTTGGCCACCGCGGCCCCGCAGGCGACGGCGAACAGTATGACGACGCCACGGGACAGGACGAACGCGGAACCTTCCTCGCTTCGGGCCTCGGTCCGTCGTGTCACAGCCTCACGGTTGCCGGGCATCAGCACACCTCCACATATCTGGTTTCATCTTGCTACCAATAATGACGGTGACGGTAACCTTTTTGGTAGCATGTTGCAACCGATGTGAAAGTGAGGGAGGCGTCATGGTGACCAGAACGCGCTTCGACGACAGTGAATGTCCCGTCGCCCGGTCGGTGGACGCGATCGGCGACTGGTGGTCCCTGCTGATCGTGCGGGACGCCTTCGACGGAAGCCGGCGCTTCGGGGAGTTCCAGCGAAGCCTCGGCGTGGCGAAGAACATCCTCACCGCGCGCCTGCGCACCCTCGTCGCCGGCGGCGTCCTCGAATCCGTCCCCGCCTCGGACGGCAGCGCCTACCGCGAGTACGTACTGACTCCGAAGGGCAAGGCGCTCTTCCCCGTCATCGTGGCGCTGCGGCAGTGGGGCGAACAGAACTTCTTCGCCCCCGGCGAACCACACTCACAGCTGGTCGACCGCCGACAGGGACATCGCCTCCGCGCATTGGAAGTGCTGTCCGCGGATGGGCGACAGCTGAACCCCGACGACACCACCGTCCACAAGATCTCCACCTCGTGATCTGAGCCGGACTCCCGGTGCCGAAGTGCTGCTCTGCCGGTGATTCCGAGGCCGGGTGGGATGAACGGCGCGAAGGGTTGCGGCGCGTGCTGCGGAAAGCGTCCGATGTCACCGGCCGGTCGCCTCGCAATTGCCCGGTGCGGGCCGGGGGTTGGGCCGGTGCTCACCGCTCGGATGGGCTGACGGTCCACACGCCCTCAGCCGGTGCCCGACTGCCTGCGGTGCGGGGGCCGGGCGCCGTTGCCGCTGCGAGATCGAGGCGGGCCGCCATACCGAGGTCCACCTAGCCGTACGGACGTACACAGGACCGGAACGGCGGGGGCAGGCCGCGCCGGGCGACGATCGCGGTCGCATACTTGATCATCTGGTGGTACTGCTGAGCGATGAGCTCCCAGCGGATCGGGCGGGGCAGCGCCGGAATCAGCTGCGGGCAGGCGTCCGGTTGGCCGGCCACCGGCCGGTACAGCTTCATCTTGTTGATCCCTTGATCCTGGGCGCCGCCTTCCCGTTCAATTGGCCAACTGGGCGCTCAGTAACACCAGTTGTGACGCCTTTTGGCCCTGCACGCCGCCGTCGATGTCGCGCTCGGCGCCTTCTCGGGCGAGGCTTGACGTTCCCGCGCTCCGTCTCGACCACCAGGCCGGTACGACTCAACTCGCGCTCGGCCTGCCACAGTCGGGCGACCGTCACGCAATACTCGATAGCACACATCTTTAATGTGGGTATGGTTCGACTGCCCGTAGTCCTGCGCGGAGAATCGAACTCCGGACCGGAAAGAATTTCTATCGCTGTCATTTCGGAAACGCTATCCGAAATTGATGTTGAGGGAATGCCAGTCAAGTATTCGGGGCGGCTCTGGTAAGGAATTGCGGGCCGCAGGATTGCCCTAATGAGCCATGCGAGTCTTTTGCCTCCCTGCCGCTCAACGGCGAGGAGGGGAGGGGGCTACCCCCTGGTCAAAAAGGCGGACGCTCACCCGATTCACGACGCGAAACAGCTTCAGCAGCAAAGCCACCGGGCTGATTCCTCGCCGTTTCCTTGTTATGGCAAGCGACACACAAATGCCGAAGCTGCTCAGCAGCGTCAGGGTTCGGATCACCCTTTGCGATCAACTCACGCCGGCTCAAAGGGAAATGGTCGGCGACGTTCGCCCCGGCGCCGCACAGCACGCACCACGGGTTCGCGTACAGGTACGCACGCCGGATGCGCTGCCACCGAGTCGAGTAGACGGCGCCACCACGTGATGCACGGTCTTGGTTCGCCTCACGCTCGTGCTGGGGGCAGTGACCGCCGGCCCGGGTCAACTCGGGGCACCCGGGGATCGAGCACGGGGGCGGGGCTTACGCGGCATGGGGCACCTCCTGACGGAGACGGGGCGTAATCCCCCTCGTGATCTTCAGGTCTGAGTGAGCCCTGACAGTTCCCTCTTTCGAGTGATGGGTGCGTAATGACCTAAGAAGTGGACATCTATAAATCGCTGCATCACCAGTGGCGAAATCACCCGAAGGGCGAGAAATGGATTTAGTGCTGAACATCCTTTTGGGATCGAACGCAATCGAAGGAACCGTTACTCCTGTCGCGAGCGCGCTTGCGTACATCGGCGGTACAGTGGGGGTGCTTCTGAAGTCCCTTGCACTTCTTGGGTAGAACGGCCTACTCGATAACCTGCTGGGATAGCTCGCCTGAATGCGGAACACTCCTAGTTGTTCAGGTGAGGTGCCAGTACGGGCCGGCAACACCGATAGCGGGGCGGACGGAAACGAACCGTCTCTACCGCCGTGTTCAGCCCCAGAACAACGCAGGGCCTACTACGGCAACGTGCGCACCTACACCGCACGCCTTCCGCGCCGTACGGACCGGGTCAGCGTCCGTGCGAGGCGGTGTCAGCGAGAGGCAGAAGCCCCGAACTCCGTTGCAGTCTTCCGCCCGTGGCACTCCCGGCACAACACCTGAACGTTCCCGTCCACGTCCTCACCGCCGCGGGACAACGGCCGCACGTGGTCCATACCCAAGGGGGAACAGGGTGACCTAGCACGCTGATTGTCGTTCGCAGGACATGACCGCTCGCAGGACAGTCACAGCGCTAGCCGTTGCCGCAGCAGCCATCGGAAGCGGACTCGCAACAGCAGCACCCGCTCAAGCAGGCGGAATCATCGTCATCGCATCCCCGTCGCACGACAACACCTGTGCCAACCTTGGCACCGCAGCGCAAAGCGCGGGTGGAACAAGGTACGGCACAGGAACCGCCGGCGGACTCTTGGCAGCAGTTCCTGTAGCAACTGCGCTGAACAACTGGGGCGCGGATCTCCCATTGCAAAAAGGGCTCGAAATCCCCGATACCCCTAAAGAAAGTCCCCAAGAGGGCGAAAGGCTGGCCGTAGGCCCAGGGAGGGTCTAACTTCCCCTACTTCGCACACATCGTTACCGCAGTGGCCCGCCGGTCGTTATCTGAGCATGGCCACACACAGGGCACTCGCCACTCTCGGGATCACGGCTGCGGTACTTGCAACCGGACTCGCAACCGCCGCACCGGCAGCAGCAGGCGGAATCATCGTTGTCGCTAGTCCGTCGCACGACAACACCTGCGCCAACGGGCACAGCAGCGGCGCATCCGGACCCACCACACACGGTTCCGGAGGAATCAGCGGACTGGTCGGGCAAATCCCTCTCAGCAGCCCTCTCAACCACTGTGGCGGAGCAGATCTGCCGACGCAATCTAATACTACCTACCAGTTCGGTTTGATTAACCAGGCTAACCAAAGCAATCAGAACGGAAATTATAATCAAGCTGCCCAGCTTGAGCAGCATTAGAGGCGGTCGAAATAGGTCTGCTTCAACTCGTGAACTCCGTCGCCGTCTTCAGCGCGTGGCACCCGCGGCACAGCACCTGAACATTCCCGTCCACGTCCTCACCACCGAGCGACAACGGCCGCACGTGGTCTATGTCCACAGCCCACGCGGCGAACGTGGCCAAGCACCAGCCACACCACCCGTGCCCCCGCTCATCCACGCGACGCCGAAGCCGAGCAGCAGCAGCGCGCCGGTCCGCCCGTCGCCGGCCCCGTGCACGCCGGGTGCGGACACTGGCCCGCCCCTCGTACGCCCCGTGGTGCGTCGTGCAGCGGCCCCGATGGGTCGCGGGCTCGGTGCAGTCGATACAGCGCCTGGTCACCCCCTGGTGGTCGTTGTCCTGGCGCTCGTTGTTGTTGCGTGCCCGCCCCCGGACTCGAACCGGGAACACCGCGGGTCTAGGCCGCGTGCCTCTCGCCCCGTTGGGCTGGGCGGGCTGGTCGTCGTCCTCGCCGGCGAGGACGGACAACGTGGGGGCCGTACGGCTTTCAACCCCGTTCGGCGCACTCCCGCAGGAGTGGGTTACTGATGGGCGGTACGACCCCGCAGCGGTGCCACACGACCCCAGCGGCCACCCCCGAGTAACGCGAGGGTGCGTGGTGCACGGGCAGCGCCGGTTTCCGAGAGCGGGCACTCAGACCGCCAGGTTCCCCCGTTGGGTGGGTGCGGTAATCCCGCTCTCGGAAGTAGTGGAAGGGGGGACGTTGTCACCGTGCGGTGAGTTCGACCGTTTCCCCCTCCTACTTTCTGTGGGGAGCGAAGGTTGCTCGGTGGACCGCGTGAGGGTGGACGTAGCCATGTCAGACCCTTTGTGACCTGCGGGAACGGTCCGCTACCGGGAAGGTGCCAGGGTGTTACACCTACCGGTATCGCGGGGCTCCCACTCTCGCGACCGCTCGATCTGCCGGCCTCGGAGCCCGCACCCGCTCGTGCCGGGTGTCAACTGTGCCGTGGCGGGCGTGGGTACGGAGGTTCAGAGACTCAGGGAGATCGCGGCGGCGATTCCGCCCAGGCCGAGGGCGACAGCGGCCTCGGGCCAGCCGCCCGTGCCCCAGCGGAAGAACCGGTCCACGGCCAGCCTCCCGGGTCCGATGGCGGCGACGGCCAGGGCGACCACGGCGATGCAGACGTTGTACTCCACTCCGCCGTCTGTCTCCCAGAGGCCGTGGGCCCCGGTGACGGTTGCCATGGCGTTGATCATTACGCCGATGAGGGCGGCGGCCGCGAGCGGCGTGAGCAGCCCGAAGGCCAGGCCGAGGCCGCCGAGGAATTCGGACAGACCTCCGATCAGGGCGAAGAGCTTTCCGGGCTGGTAGCCGAGGGCTGCGAAACCCTTTCCGGTTTCCGTCAGCCCCTGGCCTCCGAAAATTCCGAACAGTTTCTGAGATCCGTGCCCCGCCATCAGCAGTCCGAATGACAGCCTGATCAGCAGAAGTCCCCAGTCGGATGCGGACGTTGTCGCCGTGACGGCGTTCTGCGCTGTCGATTCTGCCGTAGCCGAAGGTCGGTGCGTGGTGCGGTTGATAGGCATGTGAATACTCCGGTCAAGAACGCCGGGCCGGTCCCCGTGGGCGTCGCCCACGGCCACCTCGGCGCCGTGACCTTGGTCCTGGTCCTGCCGGCCACGCTCGGTGGCGGCGTCGGCGACGTCCTCGGTCGGCAGCTCGACGACGTCACTGTGGTGAAGAGGGTCGCGCATCACTCCTTGTGGGGCCCAGCCGGACGCAGCATTCCCCGGGGCGCGGGGCGAGGACCGCCTCCACGCCGCTGACCTCCAGGCCCTGCAGGTATCCGGCGATGAAGGCGCGGTTCATGTGACACACCAGCTCGGGAGCCTTGGCTGCCAGGGGCTGGAACGGGCAGTTGCGCAGCCGCAGTTGGGTGGGGGTTTCGCGGACGGGCTCGAAGCCGTGCCGGCCGAGCATCCGCTCGCAGACGCTCAGTCCACGTTCCGCACCGAGCCGGCCGGGACGTGTCCGCTCCCGCTCCCTCTCGCCCAGTTCCCGTCCGCGCCGGTCGGCTGTGCGTACGGCGGCGTGGGTCGCGGATTCGCCGTCGTCCTCGGTCAGGACGGCCTCCAGCAGCAGGTCGGCAAGCAGCTCGTGGCGGCGGTCGGGGATGCTGACGTGGATGTGGCCGTCGGTCGGTTCGTAGACCTTGGGCCGGCGGCCGGCCTTCCGGATCTCGCCGGGTGATTCGTACCGGGCGCGCAGCAGGCCGGCGTCCACGAGCTTGTCGAGGTGGAAGGCGGCGAGCTTGCGCGAGATGCCCACGCTGGCGGCGGCCTCGTCCCGGGTCACGGGGCGGCCCTGACGCCGGATGAACGCGAACATCTGCCGCCGGGAGTCCTCGCCGAGGACGCTGACGGACTCGATCGCGGCGTCACCTGCGAGGACCTGCGGCACTGTGTCGGAGGTCACCTCTTCACGGTAACGCGCACATCGGTGGGCGCAACCGGCGGATCTTCGCGCCCGCGCGGTGAGGCGCTGCGAATCTTGATGCTCCCCGTGAGCAAGACCAAGAATTTTTGGTGCAACTGGTGCGTCGGCAGCACCGCGGTGGATCATGTGCAGGCTGCCTCTGCGTATGTCTGACGGTTAGGGACGACGTGTTCCGTTGATACCGGGGGAGCGGCCGGTGAGTTGCTGGAATCCGCGGTGGGTGCGGAGGAGTTCGGCGTACGTTCCGGTGGCGTGTGCCGTGCCGTTCGAGAGCATGACGACGGTGTCCGCCGCTTCGATGGTGGACATCCGGTGGGCGATGACCAGGAGGGCGCATTCCTGGCGCAGGTCGTGCATGTTGACCGTCAGGGCGGCCTCGTTGGCGGGATCGAGGTGGGCGGTGGGTTCGTCCATCAGCAGCAGCCGGGGGCGGGCCAGGACCGCTCGGGCGATGGCGATTCTTTGGCGTTCGCCACTGGACAGGCGCACTCCGCGCTCACCGACTTCGGTGTTGAGCCCTGCGGGCAGGTGGTGGATCTTGTGCGTGAGGTTGACGAGGCCGAGGACCTGCCACAGCCTGTCGTCGGTGGTGTCCGGGGCGGCGTAGCAGAGGTTGTCGCGCAAGGTGCCGTGCAGGATCGGGCAGTCCTGTTCGACCCAGCCGATGTGTGAGCGCCACTCCTTGAGGCTGAGTTCCGCGGCAGGCCGCCCGTCGATGCGGATGCTGCCGCTCCACGGCTCGTAGAACCGGTTGATCAGTGCGAGGACGGTCGACTTGCCGGCTCCGGACGGGCCGACCAGGGCGACCAGCGCGTGGGGAGGGACGGTCAGCGACAGCCCCCGGAGCACCGGCGAATCGGGGCTGTACCCGAACCGCAGATCACGAATTTCCAGCGCTGCGGGCGCGGGCGGGCGCGGGGATGGCTGCCACCCCGGTGTGCCGCGGCCGAGTGTGAGGGTGGTGCTGTCTTCGGTGGGGAGCGCGTACACCTCTTGGATGCGCTCGATGGCGCCTTTGGCCCGGTTGACAGAGGCGATGCCCTCCATCAACTCGGTGACGGGTCCGGTGAGTTGGGTGGCGTACAGCAGTGTCGCCACGAGGGCGCCGAGCGAGAGCGCCCCTTGGTCGACACGGGCCGCACCGACCAGGAGGATCAGGACGAAGGCGGCGTTGATGGCCATCTGGGCCGCGGGAGCGATCGTCGCCGTGAGCCGTGCGCTGTGCACCGCGGCGTCGTAGGCGCGGTGGGCCAGTGCGGCGAGGTGGTCGATCTCCCGTTGTTCGGCGCGGTTGGCGCGGACGGTGCGCAGCGCCGACAGCACTCGTTCCAGTCCGGCCGAGATCGCCCCGACGGCGGTCTGCAGTGTCATCGACGCGCGGCCGACCCTCGCCGCCAGCCCGTTGATCACGATGCTGGCGGTGAGCAGTACGCCCAGGATGAGCAGCATCAGGACCGGATCCATCACGAACATGGCGCCGACGCTTCCCAGAGCGACGCACAGGTTGGTGGCGATCTGGACCGAGACGTGCGTCAGCGCCTCGCGCAGGACGGCCACGTCCGTCGAGGCGCGTGCCATGAGGTCGCCCACGCGCAGGTGGTCGAAGGCCCGCATCTGGATCCGCAGCAGGTGCGAGACCAGTCCGGTGCGCATGCCCAGCACGAACCGTTCGCCGGTGCGCTCCAGGAGGAAGGCGGCGAAGGCACCGATCAGCGCCTGGGCCAGCAACAGCAGGACAAGGACGGCGACGGGGAGCAGGAGCGGCCGGTGTGCGGTGAGTGCATCGATCACCCCCTTGGCTGCCAGGGGCTGGGCGACGCCCACGGCGGCCGCGGTCAAGGTGAGGAGCAGGGCGGCCCCCAAGGGGCGCCGCTGCCCTTGGGTCAGGATCCACAGCTGTCGAAGCATCGCGCGCGCGGCTCCTTTTCAGGCCCGTCGCACGGGCTGTCACGACGAGCGGGTTCGAGGCAGGACGACCGGCACCGCGCGGGGCGCTGTAGGCCGGGCCGGTTGTCAGCCGGCCTCCGCCAGTCCGGATGCCTGGAGCTGTTCGGTCATCGCCGTGAGGTCCTCGCGTGCCTGCGTCGGCGCGATGTCGAACCGGGCCGCGAACTCCTCGGCGAGTTGATCCGTGGTGCATCCGGCCAGCAGGCGCTGCAGCGCGTAGGCGCCGGTCCGGTTGAGCTGCCAGTAGTGCCCGGTGCGCTGGCTCAGAAGCACTGCGCCGTCGTCGGTGTCGGTGGCGACCGTGTGGGCGGTCAGGCGTAGCGTCATGTGGTCCTCCGGGCGGGGGAGCGGCTATCGGGCCGCTCGCTTGGGCGGGCGGGGGGCGACGGTGAGCAGCGGCCGGTAGTAGCCGTCGGGGTACGGCTCGTCGATCACCCGGCCGTCGGCTTCGATCCAGGCGTGGGCGGCGAACGGCGTCGTGCGCACGCCGGTCTGCCAGGTGGGCCACACTCCCTTGAAGCGGCACAGCAGGGCTGCTGCGACCGATCGCTGAAGGCAGTTGTGGACGGCGCAGTGCAGGCTGACCGCGACGACTGCGCTGCGGGCCGCGGATGCCTGCGCGGCGGTGCCCGGACGGGCGCCGAGGCGTAGCGCCTCAAGTGTGGCGCGCAGGTACCTGGGTGGCAGTTTGGCCAGCGGCAGGGCGAGGGCCACGGCGGTCAGCGGCAGCAGACGCCGGTGCAGGGGCAGCCGGGTGCGGGGCGGCAGCGCGCAGGGCGGACTGGTCATGACCTCTCCTCGGGGTCGGGCACTCGGTGGAGGCGGTGGGAGTCGTCGCGGGCAGGACCGGCGGGTGCCGACGTGGTGGTGCGGGCCGCGATCTCCCGCAGCCACAGCTCGGCGCCGAGCGTCGCTTCCAGTTGGGCGGACCAGACGTCTCCGGACCGGGGCGGCGTCAGCAAGGTGGTCCGCAGACGGGCCGGGTCGATCAGGCCGCGACGCGCCAGCAGCGAGTCCGTGAACAGCTCCAGCAGGTCGGGAATGTGTTCCTGCAGGGCGCGGTCGACGGATTCCTCGCAGTCGCCCTTGGTGGTCCGGTCCAGGATCACGTCGGGCACGAGACCGCGCATCGCCGTGGCCAGCACCGGCTTGTACCGCCAGGGGGTGTAGCGCTCGTGGGGAACGATCGACAGCGCGGCCTCGGCCACCCGGTCGTCCAGGTAAGGCAACTCCAGGCGCAGCCCCTCGGCGGCGAACTCGCGGCCGAGCAACCGGAGCGCGGGCCCTGCGCTGCGCAGCGCCGTGAGGGCCTCGTGCTGCCCCCGGTCCTGTGCCAGCGGGGCGACCTGATCCGCTACACCGTAGAAGATCGTCTGCGTGGTCTTCACCGCGTCCCCGGTGGCCCACGGAGTCGCCGGGACCTGTACCCCCCAGTCCAGGGCGGGAGCCGGGCTCGGCGGCGCGGGACGTCCGAGGCCATCGGCGCACCGTCGCCACCATGCACCAAGGTCTTCCCCGCGCAGCAGCCCGGACAGGCTGGACGCCAGCGGCCAGCGGTACAGGGCCCGGTGGGCGCGCAGTTGCCGCAGGGCGGCGAACGGGCTGCGGCGGAAGAGCGTGTGCAGGTAGGCGGCACTGCCGGTGAACAGCTCATCGGCCCCGTGCCCGGCCATGTGCCGGGTGGCGCCGTGCTCGACCAGCAGCCGGATCTCGGAGCGGATCGCATTCATCCCACGGGTAAGAGCCCGCGGGGCTTCCGTGTCCGGCAGTGAGTACGGCGGGGCGAACACGGGCGGTGCGTCGGTCTCCGGCACGGTCAGGTGCTCGGCGTGCGCCAGCGAACGCTCGGCCTGGGTGGCGTACCGGGGGTCGTCGTTGATCGCACTGCCGCCGTTCCAGCGAAAGGTCAGCAGGTCGGGGTGGTGCTCAGCGGCGAGAAAGCACAGCGAGGTGGAATCCATGCCTCCCGACAGGTCCGCCGACAGCCTGCCTTGGTGGGTTTGCCGCTGGGCCACGGCCTCCCGCAGGCTCTCGCGCACCTGGGCCGCACCCTGGGCCAGGGGGACATCCGGCTCCGGAGGGTTCCACCAACGCACCGTGCGGGCCGCGCCGTTGCCGGGGATCGCCAGATAGGAGTCCGCAGCCACCTGGTGCACCCCGCGCCACCAACTGCGCTCACTCAGCGGCGCGAAGAACATCCCGTGCGTCACACCCGCCGCGAGCAGCTCCTCATCCGGCTCCGCTCCGGTCATGCGGGCCAGCACGTCGGCCCGGTCGGCGGCGACCGGCACCTCGTCCACACAGGCGGCGAACACGCAGCGGGTTCCGGTGACGGTGCCCTGGAACCGGACCTGGCCGTGGACCGATGCCACCACATGAGCACTGCCGGGAAGCCGGCGGGCCACCCTGTCCACGTCCGGCAGGCCGCGTACCGGGGAGATCAACGCGGCCAGACGTTCCGGCGTGATCGCGCTCAAACCGAACACCGCCACCCGTACCCGGCCCGCCTCGGCCACCACCAGATCCTCCGGTGCCCACGAGCCGGCCAGCCACGGCCGCCCGGAAGCATGGGGCACCATCTGCGGCGCCTCGGCACCGAATTGGCGGTGAGCCCACGCGCCGCCCGGGGAGTCCGGAAAGACCACAAGGTTGTCGTTCAGCAATTGCACAGCCTCACCATCAGGTATCAAGGCGACATCCGCGCCGTCGGCATCGCGTCCACCCCTGCCCGCGCACCGGCACCACCGACCGGACGGCTGCCCCGCCGGCACCTCACCCGTAGGAAGTGACACCTGCACCCCGCACGAGCACGGTGCCCGGATGCGGCTCTGCCCCGTACTGAGCAACGAACGCCGCATCCGGCCTGGCGACGGCGCAGGGAGTGCCCCCTGCGACCGGCATGCCGCCGAGCTGGCCGACGCGATCGACCGGCGCGGCGATCCCGGTCGATCACCGCTTCGGCCTGCGCACAACGGCCGCCGCAGAACCGTGCACCACCGGAGAAAGGACGTGCAACTGGGCACAGTTGACATCGCGCCATTGCTTTGACGGAAAAGGCGGTTGGCGCCGCCCACTGCTGTGACGGAAAGAGAGTTGAGGGGTCAGTTTTTTGATGGCCAATTACAACGGATCCACGGCAATGGCTCGCATGTGGATAATAATTCAAATTCCATGAAATTCGTCATCCGGACATCCATCGAACCTCTTCCTCCTCGTCCCGTTCGGGCGAATTTGCAGGCCAGGGGGCGCGGTAGCACAGACTTTCCCGGTCGCCGCCCACGGCGCTCTCCACATGCCGCACTTTGCTCAGTGGGGCCCGCACTCGCGCCCACTTCACGGCATGTTCGATGCACACATGAATGGTCGTCCTTTTTCTGGCTGATCCGCATGTGCGGGAGAAGGCCGACTCGGAGATGGCGGAAACCGGCACGCTCACGTAGACACCCCGGAGGGAAGCCGGTTACATGATTCAGCGTCATTCCAGGCTCAACCGAGTTGCATGGGAGAAAGCCATGACCAGGAACAAGCAGCTGCCGGAGCGCTACACGGCTCCCACCGTCGCCAAGGTCGGCCACTTCAACAAGGACACGGACGGGACCATCTACACGAAGAAGGACGCCACGACCTTCGGCTTCAAGAAGCCCAAGTAGCACAGTCGGCGGACGTCGGCTGACTGATAAACGGTCGTCGTACCCGGCCCTGCACCGGGATTCGCCCTCGCATTTCTCTGCGACGGTACGTCACGGGCGAATTTTCCCAGCGCAGAGCCGGGTATCGCACAACTACGTTCTTCCCGCCCTTCCTTATGGTGAGTTCCTTATGGTGAGATCAGCGCGTCGAGCGTTTCGCCGGGGCGCATCCGGAAGGCCGGGTAGGACCTCGGCAATCGGGGTTGCTTGACCGGCCTCGTCCCTTACCGGGTCCTGTACGGGCCTCCGCGCGAGGCGTGCTGCGGGAGCAGCTGAATCGTCTGCTGGAGCCGTGCGATCCGGCGGAACGCCGCGACGGTGTGGAGCCCCCGTACGAGCTGCGTCGGCTGCCCGTACGGGGCGGCCGGAGCGATCTCGGCCCTGGCGCTCCGGCTTCAGCAGGAGCGTCACCGGCGTGATCTCCCGCGCCGCCCGCCTGGTCGGTCTCCTCGACCAGGCGCAACTGCCCGGCGCCGACTCCCGTTTCCCGCTGCCGGCCAAGGTGAGCGTGACGGCGATCTCCGGCGGCTCGGGGTGCTCCGCGCTCCCCGACCGCGTCGATGCGCGCCTGGCGTCCGCCTTCAACGACACCGACGCCGCAGCTCTCCTGCACAGCGCGGCCCGGCAGCTCGATGCTGAGATGCCGGGTCCTGCTCCGGCGGATGTGGCCGTTGTCGCGAGCCGACGCCGTTTCAGCTCGGCCCCGAGGACCAGCCGGCCGCGGCGATGCTGTGCGCGGCCGACTCGCTGGGTGTGCCATCGGCCACGAAGATGGCGGGGCGCTCCAGCATCGGGAATCCGCCGGCCGCTCGCGGTGTGAGTGCGGTGGCGGATGGCCACCGGCCCGGCGGACCGGATCGGTGGCCATCCGCCACCAGCGAACGGGGTGTTCGTCGGTCCGCTGAACGAGGTATTCGCCGATCTGCTCGCCGAGCACGCGGCCCGCCTTGGTAACGGCTCGGCACGGAAATCGTCCAATGCACCCCCGAGACCGGGGACTTCGCCCCCACGCCGGAGCGGCGGGCCCGCGTACCGCCCCGCGCGCCGGGGCGGGGCGGCGAC
>NZ_JAJCXB010000001.1 GCF_020564935.1 Streptomyces pinistramenti | reverse complement strand
CCGCTGCCTCTAGCGTGCGCTCTCGTCGGCGGGGCGGCGGCCCCAGGCGCTGACGATCAGCGGCCCGAAGCCGACCGTGTCGCCGTCGTGCCACAGACGGCTGAAGGCGTCGAGGTCATCCTGGGTGAGCAGTCCCTCGGCCAGCATCCGGGGGGCGAGCTGGGTGACCCACATCTGCCAGTCCGGCTGGCCGTGCTCGACGTCGGCCAGCAGCGGCATCGACGCCGCCCGGATCCCGATGTCGGTCAGCCCCGCCTCGCGCAGCTGGCGGGGCACCTTCCGGCCGTAGGAGGCGTCGTAGGCGCTGCCCGCGTACAGCTTGTGACAGGCGGCGATGACGCGCTCGTGGGCCTCGGACGGAGGGTCGATGGTCAGCGCCGTGGACCAGTCGACGTCTTCGACGACCACCCAGCCGCCCGGCCGGGCCGCGGCCGTCATCGACCGCACCATCTCGGCCGGTTCGGGCAGGTGCTCAAGGAGCAGCCGGGCGTGCACGAAGTCGAACCGGCCCTCGGGCAGCGGCCCAGCCGTCACGTCCATGGTGCGTACCGTGATCGGACCGCCGGCCAGCGGTTCCAGGAAGCGGGTGTCGGCGTCGATCGCCAGCACCTCGCCCTCGGGCCCGACCCGTTCGGCGAGCATCCGCACGACGCTGCCGCTGCCCGCGCCGAGGTCCAGGCAGCGCCAGCCGGCACCGACGCCCAGCCGGTCGCAGATCTCGGCGGTGCCCACGTTGTAGAAGACGGCCAGGTTTTCCAGACGCTCGCGCTCTTCGGCCCACGCGGGGTCAATGATGTAGTTCATGGGGCTGGATACCTCTCGGAGGGTGATGGTGCCGTAGGCGGCCGGCCTCCGGA
This sequence comes from Streptomyces pinistramenti, assembly GCF_020564935.1. Lineage (GTDB taxonomy): Bacteria > Actinomycetota > Actinomycetes > Streptomycetales > Streptomycetaceae > Streptomyces > Streptomyces pinistramenti. The sequence goes on along the minus strand of NZ_JAJCXB010000001.1, from coordinate 365,164 downwards.
CGCCGGTGCGCGCGGCGCACTGCTCGCACAGCAGCGGGAGACGGCGGGATGACGGGTGAACGGGGGTGCTGCGGAGCTCAGTCGACCGGGCGCCCGCAGGCAGAATCCGGTCCGGCGGGGTGCGTGCGGCGGGGGATCTTGCGCCGAAGCCGGCGAGATCCGGAAATACGCCGTGCGCATACCTGAGTCGATTCCATGGAAAACGCGCCTCCGAAGTCCGCGCGGCACCATGTTCCGGTAGCAGCAGATGATTGAGATGCACAACGCGCCCCCGGTGAATTCCTTCACTGTGGCCGAAGATCACCGGGCTGCCAAGACACTTGATACGCCGAAGGTATGGCCCCGTGCAACTGCCGACAGGTTCCTTATCGCCCGCGTTTCCCTTCGGTGACAGCGGCGTGACACCACCTCAACTGCACGACCCACAGGGCATTTCCGCAGGCCAGCTCAACAATCTCGAACCGCCTGCACACCCGGCCGGGATCCCGTAGCGCACTCCCGGGCCTTCAGCGCTTCTTTAGAATCACTTCAGAAATCCACTCCGGCATTGACACACATGACGCTTCGGCCTTTTTCTTGATCTGTATCCGCCTCGTGGATGACGCCACGCGAAAACCTTCCACTGTTTTCCGGAAGGCACGTCGTGAGCACGAACGGATTTCCCGCCGGCCGCCCCAGCGGACCGCCATCGACGCGGGTATGCGTCAGCGGCCCGGCACCGGTGACGTACGACCACCGCCCGTCCCGGCGTCGACGCCCCGACCGGCGGCTCCCCGCCCCTTACCGGCGCCCCCATCCGCCGGCCCCCCTCACCAGAATCCGGAGAACGCGCACCATGAACATCACGCCGCAGGCAGGCAAGAAACTGGGTGTGACCGTCGAGGGCTTCGACCACACCACCGCGTCGGATTCCGACGTCCAGGAACTCATGCAGGCCGTCTACACCAGCAAGATCGCGGTACTGAAGAACCAGGACCTGTCGACCGATTCCTTCCTCGAATTGAGCAAGCGGCTGGGCCGCCCTGAGCGCTACTACGAGCCGATGTACCACCACCCGGACAACCCGGATATCTTCGTGTCCTCGAACATTCCGCAGGACGGCAAGCAGGTCGGCGTCCCCAAGACCGGCCAGTTCTGGCACGCCGACTACCAGTTCATGCCCGACCCGTTCGGCATCACCCTCATCCACCCGCAGGTCGTGCCGAAGAAGAACCGCGGCACGTACTTCATCGACATGGGCGAGGCGTACCGCAGGCTGCCCGACGACCTGAAGGCGGCGGTGGCCGGCACCAACTCCCGTCACACCGTGCGCAAGTACTTCAAGATCCGTCCGGGGGACGTCCACCGGCCGCTGTCCGAAGTCATCGCGGAGATCAAGCAGAAGACCCCGGACGTGCTGCATCCCACCACCTTCACGCACCCGCTGACCGGGGAAACGGTTCTCTACATCAGCGAGGCCGGCACCGTCGAGATCGAGGACGCGGACGGCAACCCGCTCGACGACAAGCTGCTGCATCAGCTCCTTGAGGTCACCGGCCAGCTCGACGAGGAGCTGAGCCACGAGCTCATCCACCTCCAGGAGTTCGAGGTGGGCGACCTGCTCGTCTGGGACAACCGCAGCCTGATCCACCGCGCCCGGCACACCACGACACCGGAGCCGACCGCCTCGCACCGCATCACCGTGCACGACGCCCACAAGCTGTACGAGAAGGAGGCGTGACCATGGCCGCGGTCAGCTACCCGACCGACCTCGACATTCTGGACAAGGTGCTCCACCCCTACAAGGAGCACTGCAAGTACCTGAAGTCGGCCGACGTCACCGCCGATGACGGGATCGTCTCCGCGCAGTGCACCTTCTCCATCCCCGAGTCCTGCTACATCGACGACACCGGGCACCTCAACTCCGTCGAGGTCAACATCTGTTACAACCAGATGGCGTATTACACCGCCGCCGCGGCGGTCCAGTGGCGGCTGCTGGAGGAGTTCTCGGGCTGGACGATGGACGATTACTGGAAGCGTCTGCTGCCCGACATGCTCATCACCCGGTTCCAGGCCAGGTTCCGGCGCCCGGTCGACCCCCGTGCGTTCGGCGGTGAGGTGGTGTTCAACCGGCTCCAGCGGCGGGCGTCCAGCGTCGGCGACCCGCTTCTGATGATCAACACCACCCACCGCTACCACGACGACACCGGAGAGGGCTGCGGCGGCGAGGTGACGCTCGCCCTCACCCGCCTTCCCGACTGAACGGCGCCGCACCGGGGTTGCGGTACGGCATGGTGGTCACGGCACACGGCACGCCGCCCGGCCGTGACCGCCTCCGTACCGCGACCACGGGCGCGCACCCCAGGAAGGACCCCCTGTGCAGCACACCGACCCGACCGGCACACCGGCACCCGCGCTCCCCGACCCGTCGGCCGACCCGTGGATCCGGCGTTTCCGCCCCGCGCCGGAGAGCCGGGTCCGGCTCGTCTGCTTCCCGCACGCCGGCGGCGCAGCGAGCTTCTACCTCCCCCTCGCCCGGCAGTTGCCGCCCGGCATCGAAGCCTGGTCCCTGCAGTATCCGGGGCGCCAGGAGCGGCGCACGGAAGCGCCGTTCACCGCCATCCCCGAGCTGGCGGACGCGGCCTTCGATGCGCTGCGGCCCCACCTGACGGAGCCGTTCGCGTTCTTCGGGCACAGCATGGGATCGATCGTGGCCTTCGAGGTGGCCAGGCGGTGCGAGCGGGCCGGACTGCCGGGCCCCGTACGGCTCTTCGTCTCGGCCCGGCGCGCCCCGTCCGACCCTCGGCGCAAGGCCATCCGGCTGCTGGACGACGACGGTCTGGTCGCCGAGCTGGAGCGGCTGGGCGGCACCGCGCCGGGCGTGCTGGCCGACGCGGAGCTGCGGGCCATGGTGCTGCCCGCCGTCCGGGCCGACTACCACGCGATCGAGACGTACGTCTGCGGTCAGGGCGAGAGGGTCAACTGCCCGCTGACCGTGCTGTCCGGCGACGCCGACCCGTCGCTCGCGGTGGCCGACGCGCCGGCCTGGCAGCAGCACACCACGGCGGAGTGCGAGGTGTCGGTGTACTCCGGCGGCCACTTCTACCTGGAGGGCCACGTGCCGGAGGTCGCCGAGCGGATCGGCGGCGCACTCCTCGGCACACCAGCCGGGTAACGGTTGCCGCGAGGACGGCCGGAATCTGCGTGATGGCGGCACGAATTGCGCCAGAAGCCGTATCCCCCTCCAACTGGGGGTGCCCCGGTCAAGGCGCTCCCAGAGATGCTGACGCTCCGACATATTCCTTACGGCAGAAGGCCGTTGGGGTTGTTCGGGAAACGCCGCCCCCGACGACCGGGCTGCCGCCCGGCGGGGATACCCGTCCCGCCCGGGGAGTTTCCCGCGACCTGTCGGTGACTGGCGAAGGAGACAACCACGGTGATCACCCGGCAGCGGCCGCGCCGATTCGTCTGGATGCCTGCGGACGGCACCGCCCTCGAACGGCTCACCGACCGGGAACGCGAGGTACTGCTCCTGCTGACCCAGGGCCTGTCGAACGCGGAGATCGCGGAGAGCCTCGTACTGTCCGCGGCCACCGTCAAGACCCATGTCGGGCGGATGCTCGCCAAGCTGCATCTGCGCGACCGGGTCCAGGCGGTGGTCTTTGCCTACGAGGTGGGGCTGGTGCGGGCCGGAGAGGACCGCCGCCTCTGACCGCTCCGCGTTGCGCGGCCCGTCCCCGTCGACGTGCGGGGCGTGGCGCATTCTTGGCGTGGAAGGCTTCGTGGCACGGAAAGGCGGAGACGGCGGACCCTAAGACCGCCGTCTCCGCCACCGCCCTTCGCCCGCCCGTCACCCCGCCAGGCGGATGCCCGACCGCTCGTCATCGGACAGCAGGATCGTCCGCTGGAGTTCCCGCAGTGCCGGGCAGGGTTCGAGGCCCAGTTCGCGGCGGATCGTCTCGCGGGCGCAGTGGTAGACGCGCAGCGCCTCGGCCCGCCGGCCCGACCGTGACAGGCAGCGGATGAGCTGCTGGTAGAAGACCTCGTGCAGCGGGTGTTCGGCGAGCAGGGAGCGCAGCAGTCCGGCCATCTCCTGGTAGCGGCCCAGTGCCATGCCGGACTCGACGAACAGTTCGGCGCACTCGATCCTGGCTTCCTCGGCCCAGCGGACGAAGCCGCCGACGATCGGCCCGTCGCCCACCCCGTTCAGCACCGCACCCCGGTGCAGGGACAGCGCCGCGCCCAGCACCGTCGCCGCCTTGTCGTGGTTCTTGGCGCGCGCGGCCTGCCGCCCGTCCCGCAGCAGCTGCTGAAAGCGGTGCAGGTCCAGCTCGCCCGGCTCGACGCGCAGGAGATAGCCGGGGGCCTCGGTGCCGATCGGACTCTCGGGCCGGCCGGGGCGGGCGAGGATCTTCCGCAGCTGGGAGACGTGGACGTGCAAGGAAGCGGTCGCGCGCCGTGGCGGGTTGCTGCTCCAGATCTCGCGGGTCAGCTCCTCGCCTGACACGACGTGGTTGGCCCGGACGAGCAGCGCGGCCATCAGAATCTGCATCTTCGGCGCACTGACCGAGGAGACGCCGTGGTCATCGGTCACCCGAAGCGAACCAAGAATGTCATACCGCACGAATGGCTCCTCGCTCTCCCTCTGCACTGTCGTCGCACGCGCATCCCCGGCGACAGGGGGACTATCGGATCCGGTACGGATGCGCCGGGCGCCTGGCCCGGTGCCGCACGCCGCGGTCTTCCACGGGTGCCCGGTCAACGTATCCACGCCCGCCCCCTACTTTGAACCCCAGATCGGCCGCCCCACCCCCTACTTCTCCGGGCCGTTCACCGGCTCAGGTCAGCACGGCGCTGCGCCAGGTCGGGTGTTCCGGCGCAGCGGCAGGAGGGCGGCGGATGGGCTTCAGGCGTGACCGGCGAGTTCCAGCAGCCGGGACAACAGTCCGGCCTCGCGCAGGCGTTGCAGGGGCAGTTCGCCGATGATTTCCAGCACCTGTTCGTCGTCCAGGTCGGCAGCGGGGTCGGCGGTGCCGTCGACGGTCTTGTGGATGGCGGTTGCTGCGGTCGGGCCGGGGGGTGTGGCGTGTGCCGCTCGTCGGTCGACCGGCAGGAGGGTGGGGGCGATGCCATCGGGGCGGTACCCGGGGTAGGCCGCCAGGTGCGTGTGCAGGCGGGCCGCGCGGGTGCGCGGGGTGTCGGTGGTACCCGCCGAGAGGGCCGGCGTGACGGGGACGCCGCTGCGGGCGCACTGTGCCGGGCCGGGCCGCGGGGCCGGCTCCGCCGCCACCCGCTGCGGGCGCCAGTCGGACAGCACCACATGGCAGTTGGTGCCGCCCGCGCCGAACGCGCTGACCTCCGCCAGCACCGGCTCGTCCCCGTGCCGTACGAGCGGCTGTCCGCGGTCGCCGGACCGGAGGTGCGGCGCCTCCGGGGAGACCTCGGCATGCGGGGAACCGGCCACGAGGACGGCCTCGCGCAGGCACAGGACCGTCTTGATCAGCGCGGCGATGCCGTCGCCCGCTGCGGTGTCCGCGCCGTGCAGTTCGACGAACCGGGTGGCGGCGGGGTCGGCCCCGGCGTGCGTGTAGGCGCGACGCAGGACGTCTTCCCGGGCGGCCGTGGCAGGCGGTCCTGCCGGGGTGTCGCCGCCTTCGTTGCTGACGGCGCCGCCGCGGATCAGGCAGTGCACGGTGTCGCCGTCGGCAAGTGCCCTGCGCAGGGTCTTGAGGACGAGCACGCCGCCGTCGGCGCGGGCCCGTCCGCCGACTGACGCGGTGTCCACTTCACGACTCACGGCGGCGCCTCCGGCCAGCGCCTCGGTGCACTCGCCGGCCCGCAGCGCCTGGCAGGCGAGGTGGACGGCGGTCAGCGCGGAGGACTGCGCGGTGTCGACCACCAGGCTCGGGCCGCGCAGGCCGAAGACATGGGACACGCGGTTGGCGAGCGTGCCGCGGCTGAGGCCGGTGAGCGCGGCGTCGGCTCCGTGCGGGCGCAGAGGTGCCGCGCCGTCGTCGGCGACGGCTCCGAGGAAGACGCCGGTTTCGCTGCCCGCCAGGCCCTCCGGCAGTATTCCGGCGCTCTCCAGGGCTTCCCAGGCGAGTTCCAGGACCAGCCGCTGCTGCGGTTCCATGGCGGCCGCTTCGGCTGCGGAGATCCCGAAGAATTCCGGTTCGAAGCGGTTGACCGGGTCGAGGAGCGCGGCGGCCCGGGTGCGGCCGCCGTCCGGCTGCCCCGCTGCGTCGCGCGGCTCATCGGCGGACGGTGGTGCGCCGCCGTGCAGGAGCCGCCGGAAGGCTTCGGGGCCTGCCGCCCGGGGGAAACGGCAGGACAGTCCGACGACCGCGATGGCGCCGGCTTCTTCCGGCGCGGGCCGTCCCGCGCCTGTGTCCGCATCGGAAGCGATGCCCATGTCATTCCTCTCGCACGCCGCGCGCCGCGGCCGGCGCACACTCCGGCCGTACTGCCGCATCCGTCCCGTGCTCGTACGCGTACGTGCCCGCGCGCCCGCCCCGTGCGTGTATGCGCGGTCTGTCATTCAACTGCGGTGCCCCTGGCGGCAGTTGCTCTTCGTGCAATTCACCGGCCCGGGAATTCCGGGCGGGGTACCGGCCATCGCTTCCCGTGCCTTCGTTTTTCCGTGTCTTCATTGTCCATGCCGGGGAGCGTGGTGCGGCGCATTCACACCCCCTACCGACCCCTATAAATCGGCCCGGAAAGATAAGGGGTTCCCCTATCTTTCCGGGCCGTGCGGCCGGTGCCGTTCAGCGGGCGGGTGATGCGGAGGCCGTCAGCCGGTGCACTTCACCCCGACCGCCGCCGCGGCGTGGTGCGCGTTGGCGAAGCCGGAGCCGTAGTCGACGCCAAGGGTGTGCAGCATGACGGCCAGGTGGCCTCCGGTGAGGGAGAAGGTGCCGCCGGACACCCAGTTGCCGCGCTTGTCCACCTGGTTGACGGTGAAGTCGCCGAGCGGCTTGCCCGTCGCGCCGGCCGCGGCGTACACGGAGTAGCGGGTGGGGTGCCCCCCGACGTGCGCCACCGCGCTGTCCTTGGGGATGTACACCCGGACCTGGCAGCTTCCGGATGTCACCGGGCCTGTGGCGAAGGTCCACAGGGCGTAGTTGCCGTCGTCGCCCTGCTCGCCCGCCATCGGGACGGAGGTGAACTTGCCGCCGCAGCCCTCCTTGCCGTAGCCGCCGTCGTGGGTCGTCCAGCCCTTGTCGCCGTCGCTGTACGTCCCGTGCTCCTTGTAGCCGGTGGAGCTGTTGGTGCAGTCGGGGCCGGCCACGGCGGCATAGGTCTTGTCGTCCTTGGGCGGGGGCGAGGAGTGGCCGCCGTCGGCGGGGGCGCCCGCCGAACCGCCGTCGCCCGAGCTGCCGTTGCTCGATCCGCCCGAGCTGCTGCCGTCGCCGCCGGGCGGGCCCTGGTTGCCCTGCGGCTGGTCGGCGCCGGGCACGATGCCCGCGCCGCGGCCCTGCCCGTCGTAGTCGGAGCCGGCGGCCGGCGGCTGCTTGGCGTCGTCCGAACCGTGCCCCACCAGGCCCTTGATGAGGAACGGCGAGCACAGCAGCAGCACACCGGCCAGGGCGGCGGCCGCCACCATCGGCTTGGACACCCGCCCTGCGGGCCCCGCCGCCTGGTCCGTGGCGTCCTCGCCAGGACCCGACGAGCCCGCGGCTGCGGCGGACCGGGCGTCCTTCTTCCCCGCTGCGGCCGTTGCCGCCGCTCCCTGGGCACCTGCGGCGCTCTGCCCTGACGCGGCGGTGGCCCGCGCGGATGCCGCTCGCGGTGCGGGCGCGGGTTCCGCGGCGGGATCGGTGTCCGCGGAGATGACGGGCACGGTCACGCCGCCCGTGGCGTACGGCCTGCCCTCGGTCGCCTGCGGTCGCGGTCCGGCCGGCGCCGGAGGCTCGGCCTCCGCCGCTTCAACGGCCGCTGTCTCGGCGGCCGTCGACGGGGCATCGGCCGTGTCCCGTCGCGCGCCGCCGCCCTTGCGGGACTCTTCCGGCTCCATGGGCGCCATCGTCTCCTCTTCTGCTGTTGCTCGAAGTGCGTGTGCGGAGGGGTGTAGGGGGTGGGGACGGATGCGGCGGGTGTGTCGTCCGATCCGCTGCCAGGGCTTCTCGGCCCGGGGCCGTCGGCGGTGCGTGGCCCTGGATCATCCCCGGGCCTCCGGATCGGGCTGCCCGTCCGGGTCGGTGTCCACGGGCCCGCCCGGGTGGCGAGAGGCTGCCTGCCGACGGGCGACATGACACCGAGGGCCGGGGCGGCGAGAAGGTCCGTCCCCTGGGAGATCATATCCAGGTCCTGAGTCCCGGCACCCTTGTTCCCGGCCGCTGTTGGGGAAGGGGGCGGTACCGGGTGGCCATCCCTGCCGGGCACGCCGTGGGGCGTTCCGGCGGGTGCGTCGCCGCTGCCACCGGCCGGTGCGTCGTCCGGGGGCAGGTCCCGCACGCTGCCGGGCGGCGGCAGGTCCGGGAGCACGAAGTCGAGGACCGTGCCGGTACCGGCGTCGAAGGTCACCCGGAGCCGGAACGGCAGCTCCGCGCCCGCGTCGGCGACCAGGACACGGGTGTACTCCGCCAACTCCTGCGCCTGCCGGGCACGTCGGGCCGTCAGGTACGCCGCGACCCGCAGCCGATCGGCGGTCCAGCCGTCCGGCAGCACCTCCGGTGCGTACCACGCGTCCCACGCCTTCCGGGCGAACCGGTCGCGGAGTTGCGCCGCCAGCTCGGCGGCCCCCGATCCGTGCGGTGCCACGTCGGGGTCGTCGGACCAGGTGCGGACCTCGGGGTCGGAGGGCAGCCGGCCGACATCGGCCGTCTGGAGCTGGGTCAGCGCCGACGACGTCTCCTGCGCCGTCCACGTCCGCTCCGCCGAGGAGTGCGGCTGCCATCCGGCCGACTCCACGGGCATCGGGGCCAACTGCCGTACGCGCGCCGCGAGTGCGTCCACGTCCGAAGCGGCCGGCTCCACGCCGAGCAGCCGGTACGCCGCCTCCGCGAGGTCGGCGTCGCTGCCGAGGAGGAGGGCGGCAACCGGGTCGGCGGCGGCCCCCGGGGCGTGGGCCGGATCCGCTGCTGTCACCGTGAACTTCACCGGGACGGCCGTCCCTTGCACCTGGTTGTAGGCCGCGTCGACATGCCCCTGGAGGCGCCGCAACGCGCCTTCGTAGTCCGCGTCGTCGACACCGCTCCCCCGGGCGGGGCGGGGCACCGTGGCGGTCAGGTGTACGCCGTGATCGCCGCCGGTGAACAGCGCGTGCCGTACGGCGAGGCCGACCGAGCCGCCGCCCACCGGCACCCGTACCGGGACCGGCCCGCTCGTGGCGACCAGTGCGTCCTCGCTCCACCGGGGCAGCGGCTGCCGCGCCGACGGCCGCATCCAGACGTGTTCGCCGTCGCGCACGAAGCCCTCGATGCGGACGCCGTTGCCGGTGCCTGACCACAGGTAGCCGGCGTCGTACAGGGTGATGTCGCCTGCGTCCAACGCCCGTTCGTGGCCCTGCGCCACCGCGTCCCACAGGCCGTCGATCGTCCATTGCGACGGGAAAAGCACCGTCCATTTGCCGCCGGCCGGCGCCTGCCAGTCCTCCGCACCGGCCGCCTCCCTACCGGCCGCCTCCGGGCCGTTCGCTGCGGTGTTCCGGTCCGGCAGGAGACTCACCCGTGCGGTGACGACGCCGTTCGCCTCCTTCCAGTCGACCTCCCGCACCACGCCGTCCTCACGGACCAGCTTCTTGCGCGGCCGATACCACATGCCCCGCTCGCGCTGACTGTCCGCGTCGTGGAGGAAGTGGCCGGCGAGATTGCGGGCCCGGTCGCCGTCCAGGACCAGCCGTTCCAGCCGCTCGGTGACGCGCGGACCCTGCGTACCGGGACGGGGGGCGAGGAAGGAAGGCGCCCGGAGATCGGCCTGGACGGGGTGCAGCCCGAAGTCGACGACGTTCCCCTCGGCGTCGGCCTCGCCCCACAGCCGCAGGCCCTGGTAGACCCCGTCGAAGCGGCGCGGCGCCGACGGGTCCTGCCAGCTGCCGCCGTCCCGCCGCCAGGCCAGATACGCCTGCTCGACGGCGTAGGTCACCTGCTCCGACGACCAGTTGGGCGGCAGCATCAGCACCGGCTCGGTCGTGTGTGCCGTGCGGGTGAGGTAGGTGCCGTTGGGGTGCGGCTGCCCGACCCGGTACGAGGAGGGGCGGGCCCCCGTCCCGGCCGGTTCGAGCAGCCCCGGAGAACCGGCGCCGCCGTACAGCACCCGCCGCCGCACCTCCAGGGGCACCCGCACCCGCGCGGGGCCATCGGCATCCGGCGTGCCGGTGCGGGCGGCGCCCGATGGGGTGTCATCGGTCGCGCGGCCCTGCCGCCGGACCTGCCCGGCATCGACGGCGGCCCGCCAGGCGTCGTCGATGGCCTGCCCGAGGGAGCGCAACTCCCGCGGTTCCAGGACCACTTCACCGGATCCGGACAGCAGCGGGACGGGCCCGGGGGCCGGAAGCTGCGCGTCGGAGCCCGGCGTGACCAGGACGAATTCCAACGGCTCCCCGTCCGGCAGACGGTAGGCGGTGGTGGTGTGCACGGCACCGGGCAGGTCCGGCTGCCCCGCCGCCGTACGCAGGACCACCCGGGTCGTCCAGGGCCCGCCCTCGTGGCGCACCCGGCTGACCTCAAGCCCCTGGAACAGTCCGGACGGCTGGTATCCGAAGCCGCCCTGTCCTGCCGGTCCCTGCACGTCGACGCGGATGGTGCCGAGCGCCATCGGCGGGAGTGTCGCCTCACCGGTGCCCGAAGTGGCGGCTTCCGGAGAGGAGTCGGCGCCCGCGCCGGACGGCTGGTGGCCGCCGATCGGGGGCGGAACCGGCCCGTCCGGGGGCGCGGGGGCGACGGCCACCTGCCGGAAGGGCGGCGCCTGCTCCTCTACCCCCGGCATGTCCGAGACCGTGTCGCTGTCGGAATCCGTGCCGGAATCCCCTTCCGCATCCGTGTCCATATCCATATCCGTGTCCGTGTCCATGTCCTGACGCGGGCCTTCGGGCTCGTAGGGGCTCCGCTCCCCCGGCGTCGGCGCGCTCGGCCGCGGCGGGGCGGAGCGGCCACTCAGTACGGAGAAGATGTCCGAAGCGTCGTCCAGGGCCATGACGGGCTCGTCCCCATCGGACTCCGGATCCCGCACCCCGTACGCGGCGAGGTCGTCGTCGCTGTCCGACTCCGGATCCCGCACGCCATACGCGGCGAGGTCATCCTCCCTGCTGTCATCCGGCAGGAGCGGCGATGCCGCCATCCGTTCGTCCTCCGGCCAGAACTGCTCGGCCGCATCGGACGGCACCAGCCGGTAGTCACGGATCGTGCCTTCGGCGTCGGTCCTGACCTGGAGTGCCAGGTCGTCGTGGCCCGGGACGGTTCCGGTGAACACGTCGCGCCCCGGTGTGTCCGACCTGCCCTGCTGCGCCGCGCGGAAGGCGAGCAGCCGCAGTTCGTCATCGGTGAGCCCGGCGGGCAGCTCGTCCCCCGTCTCCTTGTACCAGGCCCCGGGGGCGAATGCCGGCCGGAGCTGGGCGAGCAGTTCTTCGACGGTGCTCCGGCGGGTGGCGAACGGTGCCAGCTCCTCGGCCCGGTACGTCTCCAGCAGCACCCTCGCCCCCGGGTCGGCGGCAATCCCTGCCGGTGTCCTGTGGCGTTGCGCCGCCACGATGTGCTGCTCCGCGTCGAGCGGGAGCCAGGCGTCGGCCGCGTGCGGGGACGGCATCGGCACCTGTCGGCAGGCGGCAGCGAGCAGCGCGCCTATCTGCTGGGCATCGGGCGGAATGCCCAGCAGCTGCTGTGCCAGCGCAGCCGGTCCGACCCGGGCACACAGCGCGAGAAGTTCGGCCGGCTGCGGTGACCGGACTCCCGGCGCCGGCCCGACGGGCACGACATCGAAGCGGACCAAGGGCAGCCCGTCGCCCCGGGGCACCTTGTTGTACGTCGTGTCGATCTCCTCCTGGACCTCGTCCAGATAGTCCGCCAACTCACGCTGCTGGCCGGCGTCCATGCCGTGCGGGACCGACAGTTCGACGGCCAGTTGCACGCCCAGATCGTCGTCGTCGAGCACGATGTGCGACACCCGGAAGGGAGCCTCGGTGGTGTCGCCGGTCGGCAGCCGGACCGCTTGCTCCTGGGACTGCGCGAGGTGCTCGTCGTCGTCCCAGGTGGACCAGGTCACCCTCGGCTGGTACGCGGAGGGGCGGACCCAGATGTGGCGTCCCTGGAGCGTGTAGCCCTGGATACGGACGCCGTTGCTCTCGCCGGTCCACAGGTAGCCCGCGCCCAGGGCGTGGTCGCCCTCGGTGTGCCAGCTGAACCGCCCGCTGTCCAGGGCGCGAGTGTGGGCGTCGCGGACCGCGCCCCACAGGGCATCGGCCGTCCATGCTTGCGGGAAGAGCAGGTGTCCGCCGTTGCTGCCGTCGGCGACCGTATGCCACCACCCGAGCTCACCCGGTCGCGGGGAGATGCGTATGCCCAGCAGCCTCACCTCCCCTGCCCGGACGCCGTTCTCCAGAGGCTCCCCGCCCACCGCTTCGTACCAAATGCCGCGCTTCATCTGCTCTGTGGGGGCAAAGCCGTGATAGCCGCCCACGCCCTTGGCGCGGTCGCCGTCGAGCACGAAGCGTTCCGTGAAGCGGGTGATCAGTGGCGCGCCGCCCGTGGTGGGCTCCGGCAGCAGGGTGCGGAACAGGGGGACTTGGAGTGCGCGCGGTGCCGGTCCGGTGTCGTTGGGGTCGGTCTGCTGTTCGTGCGGGGCGAAGTCGAGGATCTTGCCGGAGGCGTCGGCGACACCCCGAACCCGCAGGCCCTGATAGACCCCGTCGAAGGCGATCCGGCCCGCCCCGTCGGGCCAGATTCCGCCGTTGGCACGCCAGTTGAGGTACGCCTGCTCGGTGGCCTTCACCACCTCGTCCTCGGTCATGTGGTGGGGGAACATCATCACCGGGGCGTCCTCGGCCGTCGGCGGGCCGGCGAGGTCCCCGCCCGCGGGGTGGTGGACGACGCCGTCGCTGCCCGCCGTGGGCTGCGAAGGAAACCGCGCCAGATAGGTGCCGTTGGGATTCATCTCCCCCACACGCTGCGGGTACTCGCGGTGGATCGCGTGGTTCCGCGGCGCCATCCGCCCCGGACGGGCGGTGCCGGGGTCGCCCCACAGCACCCGTCGGCGGACCTCCAGCGGGACGGAGACGCGCTCGGCCTCGGGGTCCGGCCGACGCCCGGCCGCACGGTCCTGGGGTGCGCCGTCGCCGTGCGCTTCCTTCGCCTGCGCGAGGCGCGCCTGCTGCACGGATGACCAGAGCATCTGCAGGTCGTGCGGCAGCCACCGCAGGTTCGGCACCGGTGCGCCGGAGGACGACGGCAAGTCACTGTTCAGCCAGGTGCGGCCCCACGGGTCGAGGTACTGCCCGGCCATGATCGAGCCGTCCTCGTCCAGCGGGCGCGGCCATCCTTCCTGGTACCAGTCCCGGCCGCCGAAGAGGTGACTGAACTCGTGCAGCACGATCAGCGGGAGAGTGTCCAGGAACCACTCGGCACTGTTCGCCCGGCCGCTGCCCGGCAACAGCGACACCGTGTGGTGGGCGCGGGAGCTGTCGTCGGTGAACTCCACGACGAACTGCACCAGATCGCCGTCGGGGAAGCGGTGCCCGACGTTGTGGAACGCGTCCACGTACGGGAGGACTTGCTGCTTCTTGGCCGCCACCTCGGCCGGCGAGAGTGCGGGATCGGCGACCACGTGAACCCGCGCGATCAGCCGGCTCAGCTTCGTCCCGTCGCCGAGGTGGTAGCGCCTGACCTCGAACCGCTGGAAGGGCACGGGCGCGAGATGGCCCAGTCCCTCCCTGAACTTCTCGGACGGCCGCTTCACCTGGATCCGCTCGATCTCGGCCCCGAGCGACACCATTTGGAGCCGGTGACCGGGGCCGACGGGACCGTCGAGGTCGGGTGCCCGCTCTACGGAGGTGACGATGCCGCGCTCGCCCGGGGAAATGACCACTGGCGCCCCGGGGTTGCCGGGGAAGAGGGGGTGGGTGCCGGTCGCCCGGAAGCCGGTGTAGACGATCTCCGTGTTGCCGGCGGCCTGCGGATCGGCGACCACGAAGCTCAGGTCCAGTTCGCGGCCCGTCATGTACGGCACCTGCGGCGAGGCGAAGCGCTGCCGGACGGCACCGTGGTGGGCGGGCAGCCTGCGCAGCCCGGCCGCGGCGACGGCGGCGGTGACCATGGCGGGCAGCGTCCGGTTGCCGAGGGCCTGCGCGAATCCGGGGAGCGCGTCGCCGACGACGAGGGAGTACACGGTGGCCAGTTCGACGGCGTGGAAGGGCTGCTGACCGGGTTCTCCGCCTGCCAGGCCGTGAAGGAAGTGGCGGAAGGCGGCCGTGTCGTAGGGGGCCGGCCGGTCGGCCCGGAGCCTTGTGAGGTAGCGGTGGTCCAGCTCCACGGGCCGGTAGCCGTCCTGGATACGGCGCATCGGGTCGTCGGCGAGCAGCCAGCGGGCGCGCCAGGCCGACGCGTCGTGCCGCTGCTGCGTGAGGTGCGCGTGCGCCTGGCGGATGCGCTCCGGCGTCGCGAACAGCTCGTTGATCCGCGCGAAGAGTTCCTGGTGGACGCCGTCATAGCGGAACAGGGAGGGGGCGCCGTCGGTACGCTGCAGTCTGCGGCTGCCGTTCGCGTACTCCTGGTAGGCGAACGCCGGTACCGCCGAAGGCACCGGCGTCCCGGGGGACCGCTCCCATGCCGCGTACGGGAGCGAGGCCCCGGCCTGGTAGTGCTGGTGCAGTTCGCCGAAGAGCCCGCGCACTGCGTCCACCATGGAGTCCGACAGCTCGCCAGGGACGCCTTCGCCCCGGTCGTCCAGCCTGACCGCGATCTGGGCGATGTGGTCGATGAGCCACTCCGCGGGGATCCGGCCGGTGAAATACGCGTGGAAGACGCCGCGCGACTCGGATGCCGCAGTGGCGATGAGCACCTGGCGCGGCCCGTGGAAGAGTTCGCCGTAGCGGCGGAACAGCTCGGCGGCGGGCAGTTGGACGGCCCCGTTGCCGTCGCGCAGCGGCAGGCCGTCGAGGAGGAGCGACTTGACGAGGGAGTCCACGGGCAGGATCCGGCCGCTGTCGTCACCACCGGTCCAGGCCAGCCGCAGGTACTGCCGGACGGTTTCCGAGACGCGGGCGCCGGCCGTCTCGTCGGCGGCGACGGTCTGCCGGTAGGCGTCGCCGATCTCCGGCCAGGCGCGCGCCACCCGCTCCCGCATCTCGTCGGGCCTGGCACTGGTGCGGCACAGGTCGCTGAGCTCGGCGCTCACGGGGTGTACACCGTCGGGCGGGCCCGGCACGGCACCTGTCGGGCCGACGGCCGGGGCGTCGGGCGCACTCTCTCCGTGCGTCCAGGGCCCGACGGTCCCGGTCATGAAGCGGCGGACGGCGACCGTCCGGTCCGCCTCCCCCAACGCCTCGATGAGCGGCAGGTGTTGCTCCAGGAAGGCGTCGAGCCCGCGCTTGCGGAGGTGGTAGGACTCCTCGGGCCCGGCGGCCAACAGCGGGTGCTGGGTCCTGCCGTCCTCCGGCTGCCGCGACTGCTCCCACGTCGCGTAGTGCGTGCGCAGCAGCCGCAGGGCCTGCCGCGACCTGCGGAGATCGCCCGAGGCCCGTTCGGCCGGGGTCGGCCGGGGGTCGAGATCGGCGTCGAGCGGGAAGTCCGGGGTCCGGGCGGAGGTGTCCGGTGCCTGCACGGACTCCTCCGGGATCCGGGCGGAGGTGTCCGTGTACGGCCCTGAAGCCGCCGCCGGGGTCCGGTCCGGCTGCTCCCCCGGTGCCGCCGCGCTGTACCACACGCCGGAGTCCTGGCCCGGCGCGAAGAACCCGGGCTCCCCGGGCGGGAGCTGCGAGGGACCGGCCCCGTCGCCGGGTGCCGACGGCAGGTAGACGTCGCCAGGCCCGCCGTAGGGGCCGAAGCCCGCGTCGTCCAGGAAGCCCTGGGTGGTGGGCTGTTCCTCCGTCGCCTCGTCGGGCTGCAGGTACAGGCGCGTGTGTCCGTCGACGGTGCCCTCCACGTGCACGACCCGCAGGACGGGGGCCTGCGGCAGCAGCACCGCCCCTTCGGGGAACTCGTCGTGGAATTCGTGCCATTCCCGGGGAATCCGGCGTCCGTGCACCCCGGCGATGTGCAGTTCGATGTTCTGCCCGTCGCGCGGGAGCACGGAGGTCGGGGACATCGCCAGCAGGTGCCCGAGGTAGACGTGGGAGCCGATCAGTTGGGAGCCGAATATGTGGTTCGCGACCGTGTCCTGATCGGACCACAGGAAAGCCGGCTGCTCGTGCGTAGGCAGGGCCGACAGAGTGTGCTCCACGAGGTCCAGCAGCGCCGGGCCCAGCGGGTTCTCCCCGTCGAGCACGGACCGCGCTTCGGCGCGCGCCGCCGCGCTGCCCAGCCACCGGGTCACGGTCTCGCCCGCATCGGCCCCGCTCGCCACCGGAGGAAGCAACTCCCCCGGCATCCACTGCCACAGCGCCGCGTAGGCGTCGGGCACCGCGCCGGCCCCCGTACCGCCCGCGCCGCCCTGCCCCTGCTCGTACGCGGCCTCTACCAGGTCCATCGGCACGTCTTCGTCCAACCCGCCCCACGCACCCGGTTCCTCCAGGTCGTCGAAGAGGCTGCCCCACGGGTCGTCGCCGAGCCCGCCCTCCTGCCCGGAGCCGACGGCATCCCCCCGCAGACCGGCCCCCGGCTCCCCGGACACCGGCTCCATCGGCACGTCACCGTCCGGATCGCCCCACGCACCCGGTTCCTCCAGGCCGTGCCCGGTCACCTCCGGTTCGGTCCTGAAGGGATTGGCGGCGATGATGCGCCGGGTCGTCAGGAAGTCGTAGAAGCCGCGTACGGCGGAGAGGCGAGCTTCCCGCTGCCCCATGCGGGCCTTGTCCACGAAGGCTGCGACCGTGGCCGCGGAGGGCGACAACAACGCCTCTCCCTCGTGTCCTTCGCGCCCCACGAAATCCCACCACACGCGCAGACCCACGGCGTAGACCTGACGGCTATTCGGGTTCTCCCGCGTGGCCAGCCAGTCACGGACCTGCTCAACGGCCGCAGGCCCCGCCTCGTCGAAGCTTCTCCGCACCGGTCGGCGACGCACCCCCGCGGCCGGGTTCGTCGACTGCGGGAGCTGCCCCGACGCCCCGGTCCGGCGCGCGACGGGCAGCGGCGCGTCCGTGGCCTCCACGGCGCCGGGCGCGGGCCTGCTGAGCGCCTGGTTCAGCCGCCGGGTCATCTCCACCGGCAGCTGTTCCGGCAGCCGACGGCGGACCTCGGCATGCCACAGGTCGCGCCGGCGGCGCCGCCCCAGCCTGATCTGCTCCGCGCTCAGCCCGTCGCGCCCCGCGGCCTCCTCCAACGACGCGACGGTCGCCTCCAGCGCGTCGGCCCAGCTGTCCCCCACACGCGGGATGTCGATGCCGAGGGGCAGCGTGGACGCCATCCGCGGCGCCATGGTGTCGGTCCGTTCCAGCCCTGCCAGGGCGTTCAGGAGACGAGCGCGCAGGTCCGGGCCGACCGTGCCGGCCCGCACCGCGTCGTCGAGCCGGACGAGATGGTTCCAGCCCTCCTCCACCTGCGCCGACGAGGCTTCGGCCGCGCTCTCGGCCCTGCGCAGATAGCTGTCGGCCGCATCCTCGATCTGCCGGGCGGCCACCACCGCCGGGGTCTCCGGCACAGGCGCCGACGGCCCCTGAGTACTGCCTTGGGTGGTCGCCGGGTCGTTCCGTCCCGGCGCCCGGCTCCGGAGTCGCCAGAAGATCTGGTCGAGTTGGCCGAGGCGCTCCGTGCGTTCCGCCGCCTCGACGTTCCGTTCCTCCAGGTGGCGGCGGAGAGCCTGGTCCTTCGACGGCAGCACCGTCTCCGCCAGCGGATCCCTGCCCCGGTCGTGCAGGTAGCGCTCCCAACCCGCCAGCGCCAGACCCCGGTTCACCGCGGTCTGCGCTCGCAGCTGCCCGCCGAGCCACTCGCCCGACGCCTCGACGAGTGGGTGCGAGTCGCCGTAGCGCGCGGAGAGATGGGCGAGCAATTCGTCCACGATGACCGGAACCCGGGCTGTCGCCCCGGTGTCGCGCGCCGACTGCCACTCCTGGGGGCTTAGCCGGTGCATGAGGAAATCGTCCGCGTCGGAGCGCAGGCGCCTGCGCTCATCCGCCTGGAGCGTCCTGCCGTCGGCCCCCTGGACCCCGCCGAGGAACGTGTCGTACTCCTCATCGGCCGACGGCAGGTTCCTCTCGGTCAGCGGATGCCGGCTCCGCCCCCACAAATACTCACTCCACTGAAGCAGCGCCTTCGCCAGGTCCTCCTGCGGCGGCGCGCCACGCTGCACGTACGACGCGAGCCACTCCCGCGCCGTGTTGCCCAGCTCCTCACCTCCCCGCTCCGCAAGCTGCCCCAACACGTCGTCCATGGTCAGGCCCGGATAGACGCCCGGTGCGAGATCTTCGAGGTATCCGCAGCGTTCCGCATGCTTGTGGAGGGCCCGCGCAGCCATTTGGTGATGATTCGTCAATTTCCGTGCGGACGGCCCGGATTCGTTCCGGACCAGACGCGCCGTTGCCACGTCCCATACCGCCAGGTCCCGCAGGAATGTGCCCATCTGCTCGTGAGGCGTGGCAGGGAATTGCAGGCGCCCTTCCCGTGCCTGCTCCCACCACGGACGGATGTCACCCGCATAGGTCCGCAGGCTCTTCCGGGCGAGGCGACGCTGGTTGAGCCACTCGTCCACCAGCCGGACGAAGGGGTGCGTCGCACCGTGCACGCCTGCCATGTCGGACAGCAGCTTCGTGACCGTAAGAGGAGCGGTGAACGAATTACCCCCGACCGTAGCCGGATTGACCTGTTCCAGCGGCCTGTCAGCGAGCCGCCCGAAGATCTGATCGAGGAGGGGCAAGGGCTGCGTGCCCCCCGTCGACCCGATGTTCTGCTCCTTCAGGTGGCGGCGGAAGTCCTGGTCCCTCGACGGCCGCTCCACCTCCGTCAGCGGATCCCTGCCCCGGTCGTGCAGGTACTGCCCCCAGACCGCCAGCACCCGCCTCCGGTTCGCACGGGTCAACTCGCCCTGCTGCCCGCCGCTTTGCGCCCTCCGTTGCCCGTCGAGCCACTCACGCGTCGCCTCGACGAACGGGTGCGAGTCGCCGTAGCGCACGGAGAGATGGGCAAGCAGGTCATCCACCGTGCCGCCCGGAACCCTGGGTGTTGTCCCGGTGAGGGGATGGCCTTCGGTCCGGCTCCGGAGCCGGTCGAAGAGGTGGTTGAGGCGGCCGACGTGCTTCATGCGTACCGCCAGGCTGATGCCCTGCTCCGCCAGGTGGCCGGCGAACTCCTGGTCATCCGACGGCCGCACCGTCTCCGCCAGCGGATCCCTGCCCCGGCCGTACACGTACTGCTCCCAACCCCGCAGCGCCCGAACCCGGTCCTCACGGGACCGCTTTTCCTGCTCCTCGCTCCGTTGCGCACCCTGTTCCCCGCCGAGCCACTCACGCGATACCCCGACGAACGGGTGCGATGCGCCGTAGCGTGCGGAGAGGTGGGCAAGCAACGCGTCGGCCGTGGCCGGGTTGTTCCGTTCCTGCATCCGGCTCCGGAGACGCCCGAAGATCTGGTCGAGGTAGACGAGGCGCTTCATGCGTCCCGCCGGCCCGATGTTCTGCTCCTCCAGGTGGCGGTGGAGGTCCAGGTCATCCGACGGCCTGACCGTCTGCGCCAGCGGATCCCTGTCCCGGTCGTGCAGGTACTTCTCCCAATCCGCCAGCGCCCGCCTCCGGTCCTTCCTGGTCCCCACGGCCTGTTGCGCGTCGAGCCACTCACCCGACACCTCGACGAGCGGGTGCGAGGCGCCGTAGCGCACGGAGAGATGAGCGAGCAATTCCTCCACCGTGCCGGCCGGCTCCCTTCCGGGAACGGCCCTTGGGGCAGTGGGGCGTGGCGCGGCGGCCCTCGTCCCGGGGGCGCGCACCGGCTGCCACGCGTGGGGATTCTGCCGGTACATGACGAAATCGTCCACATCGGAGCGCAGACGACTGCGTACGCTCCCATGAAGCGTCCGGCCATCGGCCCCCGCGACCATGCAAAGGAACGTGTCGTACTCCTCATCGGCCGACGGCAGATTCTCTTCGGTCAGCGGATGCCGGTCCCGCGCACGCAGATACTCACCCCACTGAAGCAGCGCCCTCGCCAAGTCCTCCTGCAGTGCATCGTGCTGCTTGTGCGTCGCAAGCCACTCCCGCGCCGTGCTGTCCAGCTGCTCGCTCCCCCACTCCGCCACCTTCGCCAACGCCTCGTTCACCGTCAGGCCCGTATGGACGCCCGGCCGGTTCAGCGGCTTGCGCCGAGCGGCGCGGGGGCCTACGACCCGATTCCCGGCGCCCGGTGCGGGGCGGCGGGATGCCGGCTGCGGGTGACCGGTCCCGCCCTCCTCGGGCGCCGTCCCGCCGGAATGGCCCGGGGACGGGTTCCCAGCCGCTGGTGCCGGGCCGGCCGCCACGGGCCCGGGCGGCTGCGGCAGCGGGCCCGCGGTGTTCGCCGTAGCGGAGCCGACCTGCGCCATCTCCCGCAGTGCCGCCAGCAGTTGCTCGCGCAGCGGCCCTGCGTCGTCATGCCCGGCCCGCACCGCCTCGTCGAGCTGTGCCAGGTACTCCCGGCCTTCCTCCTGCCGCGCGGCCGGTACCGCGACGCCCTGGGGGCTCTTGCTCCACGACCGCAGGTAGCCCTGGACGGCGACGACGAGCTGTCCGGCGTGCGGCCCGGCCGGGGGCTCCTGCGTCTGTGCCGACGACGCCTGGCCCGCTCCCTGCCGGGCCGATACGGCGTCGGCGTCCGGCATACCGGGGCTCTCCTGCTCCGGCCGCTGCTGCGGGGCAGCCGTCTCCGGTGCGCCGGACCGTCGGTTCGTGCCGCCGCTGTCCTCGAACGGGTCGGCCTCGATCTCGCCCCGCTTCTTCAAGAAGGCGTAGAAGGCCCGGGGGGCGGCCAGATCTCTGTTGCCTGTCCTGGACGGCGTGTCGCCTCGCTGCACGGCGGAACGCACCTGCGCCACGTAGTCCGTGGCCATGGTGGGTGCAGGAGTCAGCAGCCTCGTCTGCGGCAGGTGCTGCCACCACGTCCGCAGCCCCGCGGCATAGCGCAACTGGGTGTCCCACGTGACGATTTCATGGAGGAACGCGGCGACGAGGCGAGCCTCATCGCTTCCCACCCCGTGCACGTCCTCCAGGTCGATGATCAGCCCTCGGGCCCGGTCCGGCCAGCGGGAGAGGTCGATGAGGCGAGCGACGGCCACCGGCTCGTACCTGTCCCGAACGGCGCCTCCTGACGCCGGGTGGTCCGGCTGCCGCGGCTCCGGGCCCAGGTCGTGCGTCAGGCTCAGGTCCGGGTCCAGGTCCATGAAGTCGTCGGTGACCGGTACGGTCGCGGCGGCGTTCCCCTCCCGGGCCGTCAGCCACGGCGCCAGCACACCATCCAGCCGCGCCGCCCAGTCCTGTGCCCGGTCGGCCGGAAGCCGGCCCGTCACCTCCTCGCGATACGCCAGTCCACGGTCGACCCACTCCCCCCATATCGCCAGGTCCAGGGCGGTGACGCCGGTCTCCCCCACCATCGAGTCCAGCAGCGACACCGTGGTGTCCAGCTCGGACAGCCATGCATCCGTGGCCGCCACCCCGCCGTCGACCGGGTGTCCCCGGAGTTCCGGGTGGACCACCAAGTGCCCATGGAACAAGGTGGCCAGCACACGCTTCCTCTGGCGCTTCGCATCCGCCCCTGGGCCCGTCGCTTCCTGGTGCACCGCGAGGAAGGCGTCGAACGCGTCGTCCCGCAAGGGGCTGATGGTGACGGTCAGGGGATGTGCGCCCCGCTCACGGAGATGGTGGCGCCATGCCTGCAGGGCACTGGCGCGCACGCCCCTGGTATACGGGTTCAGCCGCTCCTCACTCAGCCAGTTGCGCGCGGCTGCGGCGAACTGCGTGTCTCCCTCACGCTGCAGTTCCGAGATCAGGCGGTGCGCCTCGCCGCGCCACTGCTCCGTCCCGCCAGCAGGTGTGCCGTCCTGGCCGTTGCCGGGGCCCGCCTCCTCGTCGGCAGCCGAGGCGGCGGATCCCGTGCCGGCGGTACGCAGCCGGGCCAGCGCCCTGTCGATGGCCCGGCCGGCATCGCCCCGAAGGCCCCTCAGGAAGTGGTCCGCGGTCCGGTTCTTCCACAGGTCCCGCCGGAACTGTTCTCCCGACTTGATCCGGAACTCGTGGAGGGTGGACCGGGTCACGGAGGTGTGAGAGAGCGGCAGGTAGGCCGTGAACGGTGCGTTCACGAAGTTGCCCAGCAGGTTGAACCACCGGACCCAGGCACCGGGATCGGCGTCCTCCGCGGGGAGGCGGGACGGGGCGAACGGCGCGGACGGGCTGGGAGCGGCGGCCGCGTCCAGCCTCTCCATCTGGGCCAGCAGCCGGTCGCGCAGCTCTGGGCCGGTGTCGCCGGCGTAGACCTCGTCGTCCAGGTCGGCGAGCAGCCGCCAGCCCTCATCGAGCTGCTCACGGGATGCCGGGCCCTCGTATGCCTCGGCCCACGCCACGTAGTTCCCGGCCTGGCCCTGGTCCGTGTCCATCGGAACGGCCACTGTCTCATCGGCCGCAACGGACTCCAGCGGTCCGGGGCCCGAAGAGGTGCCGGACGGGCCCGCTTCCCGCCTGCCGTCCGGGCCCTGTGCGGAGTCCTTACGGACCGCGCCGGTCCGGTGCGCGCCGCTGCGGCGGATCGGCCCGCCTCCGGGCAACCGCCGCTGCCGCTCGTCCTCCGTGCCGATCCAGGTGTGGCCCCCCGCCCGCGCCCGCTGCGACGCCTCGACGGCCACGGCCTCAGCAACCTCCCGGCCCTGAGCGGCCAGCACCTCACTCACCTCGGCCACCGCCGCGTGCGTCCGCGCCAGCCGCTCCGCGTCCAGCACCGGCGGCCACCGCAGGATCCCCGACGCCTCCGTATAGCGGGCCAGCGCCTCCTCGGAAAGGCCCCCGGGACCGTCGTCCCGCTCCTCTCCCGTGCCCTGCGGCGCCAAGGGCTCGTCGCCGGACGCCGCCGGACGCAGATACAGCCGCCGGTAGCCCCGGGGCCGCACTTCCTCGCGCACCACCTGGAAGAGCGGGGTGCGCGAGAGCATGGCGGCCCCCTCCAGGAACTCCGCCTGGAACTCGGGCCATTGGTGCGGGATGTACGGCCCCGACACGTCATCGATGAACAACTCGACGTTCTGGCCGTCCTCTGGAAAAAGCGGATACCGGGATACCGGCAGCACGTGTCCCAAGGAGACCAGGGAGCCTGTCCGGTAGCCGCCGAACGTGTCCTCGTCGGCCCACAGGAACGAGCGGCCGATGTGCACGGGCATGGCGCTCAGCGTGCCCTCAAGGAGTGCCAGCACGGCGAAGCCCAGCGGATCCTGACTGTCCAGCCGGCCCCTCACCTCGGCACGCGCCGCGGGATCGCCCAGCCACCGCGTCACGGCTTCACCCAGGCCGGCCGACGTCCTCGCCATCTCGGCGAATTCCGGTGGCAGGAGCTGTTGCAGGGTCAATTCGGCGTGGCTGTACGGCAACACGCCGTCCGCATCGGCGCCGGGGCCACCGGCCTGTTGCCCCAGGTCCACCGGCACGGCTCCACCCCCGACGGTGCCCGGCTCCACCAAGTCGTCGAACAACCCGCCCCACGGGTCATCCACCGGCACGGCGCCACCCCCGACGGCATCCGACTCCACCAGATCGTCGAACAACCCGCCCCACGGGTCATCCACCGGCACGGCGCCACCCCCGACGGCATCCGGCTCCACCAGGTCGTCGAACAACCCGCCCCACGGGTCGTCCTGGAGTCCCGCATCCGCCTGTTGCACCGCGCCCATCGGCACGTCGTCGTCCGGCCGGGTGCGCGGAGGCTGCTGGTCGGCTTCGAGCCGCTCCAGGTGGGACCGGGCGAAGGTCTGGAAGGCGTCGAGCCGCTTCCGCAGCGCCGTGCGGGCGTCGAGCGACAGCTTGGGGGTACGGAGTCCCCGCAGATAGTGGTCGAATTCGTCGTCCTGGGACGGCGGGACCGCCTCGGTCAGCGGATGGCGGCCGCCCTGGTGCAGGTACTCCTCCCAGCGGAGGAATGCCTGCGCGTGCTCCTTCTGCGCGACAGGGGCGGCCGGGCCGGTGGGATCTGCGAGCGAGGACAGCCAGTGGGGCACCACACGGGCCAGGGGGTCGTTGCCGTATCGATGCTCCAGTATGTGCTGCACACGCTGCATCGCCGGGCGGCGGTCTCGGGTGAGGTGGCCGTGGAATGCCTGGACCGCCACGCGCACCCGCTCGGGAACCCGCGCACCGGAGCCGCCGGTGCCCCGGGACCTTGCCGCCTTCGTGGCCTCCAGGTGTGCAAAGAAGTGCTGCATCTGCTCATCCGGGGAGCCGTGCAGCTCCCCGAGGTCGTTCCGCGCCTGCTCCCACCACCGCCGGAGCCCCACCGCGTAGTCATATCGCATCCGCGCCGACGGCAGCCGGTTGAACTGATTGAGCCGCTGACTGTCCAGGAAGCTGGTCACCGCCTCGGTCATCGGGTGTCCCGCACCGTGGATTTCTGTCACGTCAGCCACAAGTGCTGGGGCAGCGGTTGCCTTGGGGGCCTTGGCCCGACGCGGCAATCGCGGATCCCAGGCAATCCACTCCCGCTCACCGGCACCGGCCGCCGGCAGCGAGGGCCGGGCACCCGGCCGCGCCGCGTCGGCGTTGACCAGAGCCTCCAGCAGCTCCGTCCGCAGGCTCTCGGGCGCGGTTCCTGCCCGCACGGCTTCATCCAGCTCGGCCAGGTAGGCCCAGCCCTCCTCCAGGCGCGCGGCCGACACGGTGCGCTGGGCGCTCTTGCCCCACCGCACCAGGTAGCTCCGGACGGCGTCGACGAGCTGCGGAGGCGTCAGTTCCCCCGGCCGCACCGGCGCGGGCCCGGAGGGCGACGCCTGCCCGGCCTCGTGCGTCATGGTGTCGTCGTGCGGGCCGGAGCCCGGACGCGCACCCGACGGGCCCGCTTCCGACGTGCTGCCCGAACCCGAAGCCGCGGGCAGGCCGGTCTCGTTCGACGGCCGGAGCGTGGTGTGGCGCCAGCCCCGCATCGGCCCTCCGCCCACCCGGCGGTTCTGCCGCTGGTCCTCCGTGCCGATCCACGGCACGGCGTGCGCCCGCCGGTCCTCCGGCAGCGCGGCCAGCTCCCGTGCCCGCTCCGCTTCGGACAGCCGGGCGGCGACCTGCTCCGCCAGGTCAGGGCCCGACCTGAACAGCGCGGACTCCACCTCGTTCAGCGCGTTCCCGGTCGCCTCCCGGCGCTGCCGTGCGGTCGGCGACTCCTCGTCGGTGCCGATCACGGGCGGCCAGCGCAGCACCGCCGACGCCATCGTGACGCGCTCCCCGGGGGCGTCGGCCAGCAGTTGGTCGATCCTCTTCGCCCGCCCCGTCCCGGCTTCGTTCGCGATCCCCACCAGACCACGGGGCACCATCTGCAATTCCTCGGCCAGCTTTGCCAGCCGCGACGCCGCGACGCCCTTCAGGCCCAGCTCGCGGGCGAGGCCCGTCAGGGCCGGACCGTCGAACCACGGCTGTGCGGCCAGCTCGGCGTAGCGGTCCCTGCCCACGCCCAGTTGCTCCGAACGCCAGGCGTCGACCTGGTCCTGCGCCGTGTCACCGGCGCCGCTGAGGTACTGCCACAGGCTGCGGTGCTCGTCGGGGGTGCCGTCGCGGTAGGCGGTCAGGCCCAGCTGCGTGCCGCCGAAGGAACTCCGCGCCACGTACTCACCCAGATACGGCAGTTCACCGATGTCGAGGCGGAGGGTCTGCAGCATCGTGAGCACCGTCTGCGCGTAGGCCAGCGCCTGCGGTCGCCCGACGAGGAGCGCCGTCATGTCGACCCCGATGTCCTCCAACAGGGGCTCAAGGGTGTCCTCCTGCCACCTGTGCGGCGCCTCTCCGGACTCCACGTGGTCAAGCAGGTCGGTACGCAGACCGCGGAGCAGGTGGTAACGGTCCTCGGGGAGTTCCAGCAGGACGGTGAGGTTGTAGAGAGCCGGGCCGAGCGCCCGGGGCAGGTCCAACGCGTCCGCCACGGCGCGGATTTCCTGCTCGGGCAGCCGCCCCTGGGCCCTGCTGATGCCGTGGAGCCGCAGCGCCTCGTCGGCGCCCGCGCCGATGTCACGGGCGAAGTCGTCCGCCCGCGCGAGCGTGAGGCCCTGGGACACCATGTGCACGTACTGTTCGACGTCCTCAAAGCCCATCGTCTCGGCGACCCAGCGCTGGAGGCCAGACATCACCCCGGCGCCACCCCGGCCCACCGGGTAGAACTCCTGGACGGGCATCCCCTCCCCCAGCTCGAATTCGAGCGCCACGCCGTCGAGCGCGTCCAGCACGCCGAGGAAGTCCATCTCACGCAGCTCGGCGAACCCGTGACCGATGGAGCTGTGGGCGGTCCTGTGCATCAGCGCGAAGACCTGCGAGGGCGCCAGCCGGCGGCCGGTCCACTCGCGTGCCGACAGGTCGCCGGGCCCGGTGAACGCGCGGTCCGACGCGACGCGGTACAGCCACGCCCGGTCCTGCGGCGTACGGGCGCCCAGCAGCGGGGCCGCGTCCTGCAGCAGGGCCTCGAACTGCGAGCCTTCGTCCAGGCCGAACACGGATCGGAAGTGCTGGAGCGCCGCCGTCTCGTCGACCAGCAGCTGGGGCTGGAGCGACCAGTGGATGCCGGAGCGCACCGGGGTGCCCATGTCCAACTTCTTGAACGCCTCAAGGACTTGGGCGACCCTCCGGCTGGACCACAACGGCTGGCGGCCGACGAGCGGCCGGAAGATATCCGTCGGTTCCTGCGGCCCGGCGAGCAGGTGCAGCGCGTCCAGCCGTACCGGGAACTGCTTGAGCACCCGGTAAAGATCCTTGGGCGTCACCCCCAGCGCGCGTGCCTGCTGCTCGTACGCCTCGTAGGTCGGTACCTCTCCGGTGACCCGGGCAAGGTGCACCAGGTGCTGCATCCGCTGGACGCCGAGCCGGGTGTACAGGGTGTCGAGACGGAGGGTCTCCTCGGGGGTGAAGCCGTCCATCAGGGGCCGATGGGTGCGCCAGACCTCCGCCGCCCGCAGGTGCAGTGCCTCGTCCGCCGCGCGGCGCGACGCCTCGTATGCGGGCGGGGTGTCGCTGTTCTCCGTCCGGGAGGTGGCGTCGCCGTAGCCGGGCAGGTCGTCGTCGGTCAGGGGCGTCCGGCCTGTCGGGGCCGTGTCGGTGGACGGGGCCTCCGGAGTCTGCGGTGGTGCCGTCGGCCACTCGTTCAGCCAGGCCGTCACCAGGTCGTGGGCGCGCTGCGGCGTCATGCCGCCGTCCCGTGTCCGGTCCAGCAGCAGGGGGCGCAGGTCCTCCAGGGCGCGGAAGTCCGTGCGGAGTGCGGGCCTGGGTTTCAGCGCGCGGAAGATCGCGTCGTAGAGGTCGACGGTGGCGGGCGATGCGTGCATCAGCTCGCGCACCGAAGTGCCGAGCGGGCGCAGGAACTGATCGGCCCGCAGGTAGCGGATGACGCCCAGCTCTGCTTGTGCGCCGCTCCGTGCCGCCTGCTCCGCATTGTCGCCCGGTGCCTCGTTCCTGGTTCCCCAAGTGGGCTCCGTCAGCGGCCCGAACCGGTCCGCCAGCCGGGACAGCGCCACCCAGTCGGCGGTTCCCCGCAGCCCGAGTGCCCGCAGTCGCACGTTCATCGCGTCGCTCCACCGGCCCGGGGGCGTCCAGTCGCTGTCCTGGAGCGCGTTGATCTCGCGGCGTCCCCGGTACAGTTCCCGCAGCTCCCGGGCGAAGAGGCGGTTCAAGTCCCGTGCGTCCACGCCGATGGCCCTCGATGCCGCCTGCACGGTCGCGTGGAACTCTGCGTCGACGCCGGCCGGCACCCGGGCGCCGGAGTCCACCAGGTCGTTCAGCTCCAGCCGCTCTCCACGGTCGGCGAACGGGCCGAGATCGCGCGGCTCCAGCCCCACCTGTGCCAGCCGGTCGCGCAGCCGGTACGCGCCGAGCTCGACGCGTTGGTGCGCGTCGACATCGCCGAGCCAGGACAACTCGCCGGGCAGCACGGCCAGTTGTTCCGGCGTGATGTCCAGGGCGTCTGCCAGCTCGATGACGTCCGACGGGCGCACCCGCCATTCCGTGACCAGGCCGGTCAAGGCCACGGACAGCTGCCCTGCCTCGGCGACGTGCCGGACCAGGGCCGCCGTCTGGTTCCTGTCGAGCCGCTGCTCATGTGCGAAGGCCAGCAGCCCGGCGACGTCCACGGTGTCCGGCAGCGCGCGCTGCCCGTCCATGGCCCTGCGCCACCCCGTCATGATCTCGCGGAACACCTCGTGACCCGGCACTGTCCGGCTGCTGCCCAGCACCTCCCTGACCTCACGAACCGAAGCCGCGAAGCGGGTGAAAGCGGTGGCCTGCGGGCCCGTCGCACGCGCCGACAGGTCGCGGAACCAGGTGAGGTCGCCGACGGACGGCAGGCCGTGGCGCGTCAGGTGCGACGAGACCCGTGCCGCCGTGCCCGCCCCGCCGAAGTCCCGCACCAGTTCGCCGAGCCGCTGCGGATCGAGGAACGCCAGCGCCGCCACGTTCCCGTCCATGCCGGTGAACCGGACCAGTTCTTCGACGTCTTCGATGTCTTCGGCGTCGACTCCGATCCGGCCGGCCAGTTCTTCGACGGTGTGCGGCTCACTCGTCGCGTCGTCGTGCGGAGCGTCCGCCTGCTCGACGGGGGCGAGGCTGTCGGTCTCGGAGTAGGAGTCGAAGTCGTCCTGGTTCCACCACGCCTCATCCGGGGCGGCGCCGCCCCGGAGCCGCAGCGGGCCATCGGGGGCGGATCCCGCATCGGAGTGCGTGTCCGGGTCCTGGTCCTGGTCCTGGTCCTGGTGCGGGACGACATCGAGGTCGGGGTCCTGGACGGAGTCCCGGTCCGGCTCCGTCCCGGTGTTCATCACGGCCACCTGCCGCTGCCGCTCCGTACCGAGCCAGGTGCTGTCGGGGTCCTGCGCTCCCAGGCGCTCGGCCTCCGCCTCGCGTGCGCGCTGCGACAGCATGGCCGCCTCCCGGACGGCGGCGTGCGGTCCGTCCACGAACAGCACACAACTCAACTGATCCAATGTCGTGTTGGTCAGTTCGCGGCGGCGTACGGCCTCCTGCGCGTCGATCCCGGTGTCCTCGTTGACGTCGGGCCACCGCAGGAACTCGCCCGCCAGGGCACGCCGGACGTCCTCGCCGCCGCCCTCGATCACGCTGCGCAGCAGCGAGCGCGGGTCCTCCTCCACTTCGCGGGCCACGTCACGGAGTGCGTACGGCATCCCCTGGGTCCGGTGGGCGAGGGACGCGAGCTGTGCCGGGTCCAGTGCGGTGCTCATGTAGGGGTCAAGGGCCGATCCCCTCCCTTCGCCCGGCTCCGTGTTCCGGCCACGCGCCATCTCCATCACGTCGGCCACGTCGAACCACGACTGCGCGTCCAGCATCTCGAAGTGCGCGACACTGGAGCGCAGTTGTGCGGCACGCCAGGCGCTGACCATCTCGGGAGTCAGCCTCCCGTTGAAGTGGTGGCCCCACATCCGGCGCCGCTGGTCCCCGTTGAGCTCCGCGTAGGGGCGACGCCCGGTCAGCCAGGACCTCATGCTCTCCGTGCTCAGGTACGCCCCCAGCGCCGGCAGCTCGACGAGACTCGCACCGGCGGCGTGCAGAGTGCGCAGGAGCCCCTGTACGTACGCCTGCTCCCGCTCCTGGTCCTCCGCCAGCTGCTCCTCATCGACCAACGGACTGCGGGGGGTTCGGGCCAGCACAGCCAGATCGACGCCGCTCGCCGCGAGCAGCGCCTCGATCCCGTCGCTCAAGTCCTGGGGGTTCTCGCCGCGCCGCACCATCTCCATGTACGGGGCGCGGAACGTCCGCATCAGCGCGAAATCCGCCGACTCGATCCCGAGGCTGAGGCTCTGCCGGTACAGGAGGGGGCCGAGCGACGGTGGCACCGCCGCCTCGTGCGCCACGTGCCGGATATCCCGGTCCGGGAAGTGCCCCAGGCCCTGAGTGACGTCGAGCAGGTCCCGCAGGTCGTGGATGCCCGCCTGATACCCGCTCCGCCGGTCGGCATTGAGGCCGTGAAGGAAGCCGATCGCCTGGGGCACGGTCACGCCGGTCTGCCCCAGTTGCGCATACTCGTCCCTGCTCAGGCCCAGTTGGCGCCGGGCCCACGCTCCGATGTCCTGCAGCACGAGTTGCTCGTCCGGCATGGCCCCCGACGTATCCCGAAGAGCTACGCCGTACTGCAGCTCGAAATCCGCGGCCAGCCCGTGCAGAATCGCCAGCGCCTCCCCCGGCACCATGTCGCGCAACTGCGACAAGGTACGGCCGCCGGCGAGGGTGTCGCCTTCGAACCGGTCGACCCAGTGCAGGAGCCCCAACAGGTTCGCGGGGTGGATCCGTCCCAGTTCCAGGGTGTCTGCCGGCACATGTTCGAGGCTGGGGAACGCCGCCTCGATCGCGAGGTTGTAGAGCCACCCCCTGCTTCCCGTGTCCAGGGCTCCGACGAGTGCCGCGGCATCGCCCAGCAGGCTCTCGAAGGGATAGCTCCACAGGTGGAAGTGCTCCCTGAAGGCGCTGAGAGCCACATCCTCCGCGTCCTGGACAGCTCGCCAGAGGCCGTCGAGGACCCCGGCGCTCCCAGGGACGACCGGGTAGACGTGCTGAATGTCGGCGCCGTTCCGCCCGTATTCCGTGAGCAGATCGTCGAACCTTCCGAGTGCATCCTGGAAGGGGTGCTCGCGCAGCGCCCTCGCTCCGCTCGTCCGCCACCTGTTCTGTGGATGACGCGCACGGGAAGCTGCCCAGGTCAGCGCGGAGATCACCTGCGATGGCGCATACCACCGGCCGTACCATTCCTGGCCCTGCGGCGACGGCCCTGCCACGGCGGGGTCGGACAGGAAGCGGTAGAGCCAGGCGCGCTCGACGGGGGTGAGGGCATTGGCCACGGAGGCGACCTGCTCCAGGGTACGGCCTACCTCCTCGTTGTCGGGCAGCCCAAACGTCGTCAGGAAGTGTTCCCTGGCGTCCTCTTCGTACCGGGCCATCGCCTCCGGCGTCTCCGGCTCGGGCCGGAGGGACCAGTGGATCAGGGACTCGGACCAGGCCGGAGGGGCGACGTCATGCCCCGGCCCGTCGGTCTCCTGCTGTTCGCCGTCAGCGGGCTGCACGGACTCGTCCGGGGCGTTTTCGTCCGGTACGCGCTCGTGCGGCACGTGCTGCGGTGTCACGTCGTCCTGACTCGGCTCGGATTCGACGTGGGCCGCGGCATCGGATGCGGTGGTGGGGGGATCGTCGTGAAGGCCGGCCGGGGGCGGCGCCGGGGTGTCGGGCAACGCGGCGTGCAGCGTGGCGATTTGGGTCGCCACCCGGGCGGCGACCGAGGTGCGCAGCAGCGCCGACGCCCTGTTGAGCGGCTGGAAGACCGCGGTCAGGTCATGCCGCCCCCCGAGCGTGCGCAAGGTTTCCAGTGACATCGGGTGCTGCTTGAGCACCCGGTAGAGGTTCTTGGGGTCGGTCAGGCCCAGGCGGCCCGCCGCGGCCCGCATGTCGGTCAGGGACGGCACCTCGGGCATCCCCTGGACCACGTCCAGCAGGTTCCGCATCCGCTGGACGCCGCGGCCGAGGCCCGTGCGCAGGTCCTCCAGTCGCCCGATGTCGTCGGCGGTGAAGGTGCGCAGCCGGGATTCCGGTACGTCCCAGGTGCGGGACGCCCACCGGCGCACCGGCTCCGGGGCCGGTGTGGCAGGAGCCGGGTAGGGCGGGGGCTCTTCGCCCTCCTCGACGAGGGACAACCGGTCCGCTTCCGCGGACTCGTCATCGGCGGGCCCGGAGCCGGCCCCGTGCTGCTCCGGCTCTTCGGACAGCGGCAGCGGCTGGGTGTCGTCGTCCGGATCGTGCTCCTCGTAGGAGGGCAGGCGTGCGCCGTCCAGGTCGGCGCGGACCTCGGGGTCCAGGACCACGTCGGCACCCGGGTCGGCTTCCTGGGCCGGGTTCTCGTAGGCGGCGGCCCACGCTTCCACCCCCCGGGCGAGGTTGTGGCTGACCAGCCAGTCGCGGGTGTATTCCCACCGGCCGTGTGTGCCCCGTGCCGCCAGCTGCGCCCAGATGCCGTTCGGTGTCCGGAGCCGCACCATCCGGAAGAGGCTGTCGGCCAGTTCACCGACCGCGTGGGCGGTCGTGCGCAGCCGCGGGCGCCATCCGAGAGCGCTGAAGACGGTGTGGTAGAGGACGGCCCAGACCGGGTCGTCGCGCAGGGTGGCGAGCGACGGCGGTTGCGGGGGGCTCCAGGAGGTGTCGCCGTCCAGCGTGTGGTCCGAGGGTACGAACGCCCGCAGGAAGTCGTCCGCCGCGCGGTAGGTGGGGGTGCCGAGGCGCTGGGTTCCGGCTCCTGCGGCGTGGTGCGCGGACGCGGCGAACAGCGCAGGCAGCCGGTCGGTGAGGTAGGCGAAGGCGGCGCGGTCGGCGGGCCTCTGGAGCCGTAGCCGCTCGATGTACCGCTGCATGTTGGCCGCCCAGGCGACCGGCGGCGTCCAGTTGGCGCCCGACCGCACACGGTCGGCGTGCAGCATGTCCAGGTCGCCCTGGAAGAGCTGCCCGAGGTCCAGGATGTCGATGTCCAGCACGTCCGCGGCGGCCTGCGCGGTGGCGGCCGGCCCGCGGCCGCCGAACACGGTCTCCGCCAACTGCTGCTGGACGCCGGTACCCCCGGGGTTCGCCGTCAGGTCCCGCGCCCACTGCGCCACCTGCCGCCCGGCCTCGTCCGCCGGGGCCTCCCGCAGCTCCGCGAGCGACGAGCCCCGGGCTTCCAGGTGGCGGCGGAACGCGTCCAGGTCGGCCAGGCGCAGATCCCCTGCGCCCGCGAACCACGCGAGGTCTCGTGGCTCGAAACCGACCAGCGCCAGCCTGCTGCGCAGCGCGTGCGCGGGCACGGCGGGCCGCTCGTCGGGCCGCAGCTCGCCGACCCACGTCAACTCGCCCGCGAGCGGGACCAGATGCTCCGTCGGCACGTCGAGCCGGTCCGCCAGCCCGAGCACGTCCCGGGGCTGGATGCCGAGCGCCCCGGTCAGCTGGAGTACGACGCTCATTCCGGAGGCGTCGAGCCGCCACTCGCTCGCGGTCGTCAACAGGTCAAGGGGGTCCACCGACTCCGGCAGGTCGTCCCATTCATCGATCAGGTCCGCCACGGCCATCGGGACGCCAAGCTCTTCGACGCGGCTCCAGAAGACCTCCTGGACCGGGATGTCTCCGGCGGTGCCCCGGCCGTCCTCACCGTGCTCACCGTGCTCGCTGTACTCGGTGTGCTCGCTCAGCGGCGTCAGCCCGCCCGACCGGTCGCGGCCGGGGCCCGTGGTGTCCGGCTCGGAGTCCTCGTCGCTGAAGAACGTCATCTCGTGCGGGGCGGTGTCGGTGTCGGTGCCCTGCGGGGTGTTCGCCGGGGTGTCCTGCCCCTGGGGCACCGTGTCCTCGGAGGACGGCGGCGGGCTGTCGCTCTCGTAGCGGAGCGACCGTTCCCGCCAATCCGTGAGCCGCTGCGTCAGCGCGATGCCCCGGCGCCGGTTCAGCTCGCGCAGCCCGTCCGGGCCGCCGACGAACCGGATGAAGCCCTGCAGGGTCCGGGGGTCATCGCCGGCCCGCGCGGAGCCGTCCCAGTGCATGGACTCCGTACGGGCCAAGCTCAACAGCCAGCGCCTGACGGCCGGTTCGGACGCGCCGATGCGGGACAGCTCGCGCTCGGCGAAGCGTACGAAGTCCCGGTGCGGACGCTGCCACGGATGGCCGGAGCCTGAGCGCAGCGCACCCAGTTGGCCGGGGAAGAGGAAGGCGAGGTCCTGCGGATCGGCATGGAGGTCCCGCGCCGCCCGGTACAGGTCCTTGGGGACGGACATGCCGAGGCGGGTGGCGAGCGCCGTGATATCGGTCGGCATCCGCCCGATGAGCCGGGTCATGGTGACCAGGTTGTGCATCTCGCCCACGCCGAGTTCGACCCCGAGCCGATCGAGCCGCCGTGCGTCGAACCACGCCTGCCGCCGCAGGGTGGTGAGCATGTGGAGCCCGACGTCCCACCGGGCGGCGAGGTCGGCGATCTCCCAGTCGGTCAGCAGCCGGCGTTCCGATTCGCCCGGCGCCCCCGCGAGCGGGCCGGACACCGCCTCGTACGTGGGCGGTTCCTGGCGCAGCCCCTGGTCCCGGTAGCCCAGGAGCAGTTCGTCCAGCCTGCTGGGGTGCATGTCCCGCAGGTGCGCCACGGCCTGATCGGCTCGGCGCAGCCGCTCCACTCCGGAGACGTAGTGCAGGAAGGAGCGCATCGTCCCGTGGTGGATCCTGCTGTCGCCGCTGTGGACGGTGGAGTCGCCGTCCGGCCAGGGCATCGACTCGCGGCCCGCCAGCTCGATCAGCCACGCGGCATCGGAGTTCCGCCCGCCCCTGAGGGTGGCGCCGTACCGGCCGAGCTGCCGCCGCACCATGTGCAGGAAGTGCTCGGCCGCCCGCAGCGGGGTCTGCGCGTTCACCGCGCCCAACGAACGCGGGAACACCTGGGCGAGGTGCCGGGGGTCGGCGCCCAGGTCCCGGGCGATGCGGTACAGGTCCTTGACGACGGGCATACCGAGGCCGCGGGCCAGTTCCGGGATGTCCGTCGGGATCCGCCCGATGGACTCGCTCAGATCGGCGAGGTGCGCCATCTGCCGCACGCCCAAGTCGGTGCGCAGTCGGCTCAGTTGCTCCGGGTTGAACCACTCGTAGCGGGCCAGTTCCCGGAAGCGGTCGCGGGCCAGGCCCGTCGTCCTGGCCCCGCGCGCGACTTCCTGCGCGGAGTAGGCGCGCGACTCCTGGTAGCCGGGCAGGGGGCCGGGCTCCGGCCCGACGCCGGTGCCCTCGGCCGGCGGCGCCGACTCGACGGCCTGGTGTGCGAGGGCCGCCTTGTAGGACGGCGGGTCGTCCTGGGGTGTGGCGGGGGCGGAGACCACCGACGCCTCGTCCCCGGAACGCTCAGCGGGCTCGTCCGACGAATCCGCGAAGACCTGCCCGTGCGGTTCCTGCGCTTCCGGTACTTCCGGTGT
Source organism: Streptomyces pinistramenti (assembly GCF_020564935.1). Lineage (GTDB taxonomy): Bacteria > Actinomycetota > Actinomycetes > Streptomycetales > Streptomycetaceae > Streptomyces > Streptomyces pinistramenti. Next base: position 330,019 of record NZ_JAJCXB010000001.1, on the reverse strand, counting down.
TTGCTGCGCTTCCTGGGTTCGCTGTGCGGGCGCGCCGAGTCCCTCTTCCAGATCGGATACGCGCTGGTCGATCCAGTTGATCAGCTTGGACATCGCCTTCACGACCTCCGACGGGTCCATGCCCAGGGCACTCAGGCCCTCCGGGAGAGTCCCGACCTGACGGGCGAGCGCCTCGATCCGGCTCCGTGCCCACACCGCCAGGCCACGGGTGCGCTGAACAAGCTCCCGGCCAGGCTCCGTCGCGCCCTGCCAGACCAGCGATGTCTCGTCGCCCCGCACGCTCTCGGCCAGGCTCACGTCGTCCAACTGTGCCCGCAGCTGCATCTCACGGGCCGTCCAGCCGGACACGAACTTCGTCCACGCGTGCGGGTCGCCGCCCTCGCCCACCGCGTCCAGCCGGTCGGACAGGGTCTGGAACGCCTGCCGGTGATCCGCGTACTCCGGGTGCTCGGCCTCCAGGCCCTCGGCTCCCCGCTCGGCCGTGGCCCGGTTGGCAGCGCCTTGGGACACCGTCTCGTCCAGGCGCGGACCCGCAGCGGGGCGGGAAGGGCCGGCGCCGGGAGCCCGCACCTGCGAGGACCCGGCAGCGGCGTCGCTCACGGGCTGCGGGGTGAACTTCAGCCACCTGCCGCGCTCACCACCGGCCTCATAGGCGATGTAGAACGTGTAGTCACCCTCCCCCACGGACACGCCGACCTGGCTGGTGGCCGCCCACACCGTCAATCCGGTCTCGTTCGCCACCTGTTGGGCGACGATCCGGCCGAACCTGTCGGCGGTACCCGCCTCACATACGCTCAGGATGATCTGACCCTGGTCCCCGAAGGTCTCCCGCAGGTGCCGCAGGCTCGGGCGGCGCATGAGTACCTCGCCCAACGACTCGCCCCGCAGCCAGAGCTTGGACTCCGTGCCCTCCTCCGTCACCGCGATCTGCACCCGGCCGGCTCCCCCGTGCAGCATCGCCAGGTATGTGGGCCGGTCGACGTCCCAGGACACCTTCTCCAGCCCGTCCTCCGGAACGTGGCCGGACCCCGCACGGTGGCCACGGGGCGCGTCGCTCGGCATCTCGTAATGGGCGAAGTACGGCTTCTTCAGATCAAGATTGTGCAGCGGTAGGTCGGCCTTCATGCGCTCGCTGGTCAGGAAGGAACGCCCGATCCGGTCACCGGTGCCGCTGGCAGTGATCGGCAGGTGGTTCAAGTCACCGATACGGACGTCGCGGGCCGGCGTCTTCCGCGTCTTCACCGTCTGGAGCCGCAGGTCCTCGTCAAGGAAGGGGTCCTGCGCGCCCTGACTCGTGGAAGGGTGCGCCGAAGACGGAGTGACCTCGTGACCGTCCTGATTCTCTTCGTGACCGGCCTGGTTCTCTTCGTGCGCCGGCTGGTTGTCGGGGCCGACGGGGCTGTTCTGGTTGCTGTCCGCGGGCGCGGTGACGGTCGCGCTGTGATCATCGCCGACAGGCTCCGGATGCGGCGTCTCCGGCGTCACGGAGGTCCGGCGAACGGTGATGTCGACGCGGCGCCGCAACTCGGACGTGCCGAGGCCGCGGGCCGTCTCGGACGGCTCCAGCTGGGTGATGGAGAAGTCACCTGCCGTCAGTTGTGAGCCCTCGACCTGGCCCAGCGGGGCGAGCTTCGCCGCCAGCCGCTGCTTCAGGGCGTGGGCGACGTTGGCGGCCCGCATCCGGCCGGTGCGGGCGGCCTGGTCGGCGGAGTTCACGAAAGGCCGCCTGGAGCCATTGCCGAAACCGGTGACCTCGACCTCGGGAAGTGGCGTACCGGTCCGGCGGCTCTCCAGGGCCTGCAGGATCAGAAACTCTGCCAAGTGGTCGATGGCGGCGCGCTGTTCGGGGCTGCCGATCTCCTTCGAGCCTTCGGCGAAGGACACGGTGTGCGTTTCCTGGTGGGCGATCAACCCCGTCGTGACAGCTTCCTGGGGCGCATGCACCGGAGTGGGGTCCGACGGCGCGGCGTAGACGTCGGAGTGGCCGGACTGCTCGTCGGGGAAGAAGGTGAGCTCTTCGGACGCATGGTTCGCCAGTTGTTCCTGGTGCTTCTCCTCCTCCCGGAGGTTGCGGGCCGACTCCCGGTGGTTGCGTGCCAGCCGCCCCAGCGGCGAATCGTCGGCCTGGAGGTCGTCGTCCGACACCGGCCTGCGCGAGAGCGCGGACAGCCGCTTCTCGGCCTCGTCGGCTTCGGAAGTGCGGACGGGCTCGTCATCCGGGCTCTGGACGGACTCCTCCCCCGGAGACGTCTCATCGGCTTCGGGCTTCCCCTTCTTCCCGGAGAGCAGCGCGAAGATCTCGTCGCCCTCCGAGAGCGGGGCGTCCTTCGGCGAGGCCGGTTCCTCCGGCTGCGTGACGTTCTCGACGACGGCCGGGGCGGGCGCGGTCCTCGTCGGCGCCGAGGGAGTGGTGACGTTCCGACTGTCGCCGCCTGTATCGCCGTTGTAGTGGTTGATGCCGTTGTAACGGAAGATGACGGGCGGTCCGCCCGGCGGACCCAGCGGCGCCGCCTGCATGTGGTCGTTCGGCCGGCTGACGTAGATGCTGACGCCGAACGCCTCGGCCAGCAGCGGCGTGAGCTGTTCGCCGTAGTGCTCATCGGCGTAGGTGCTCGGCCAGCCCTGAGCGGTGCGGAGCAGTCCCTCGAACTCCGTGGTGGTCCAGCCGGAGGCGTGCTCCCAGGCGTGCTGCCTGAACGGTGTGAGGGCTTCGGTGGACATCGCGGCAAGCTGTTCGTGCACGGTGCCGGTCAGGTCGACCTCGGGGAAGTCGCGCGCCGCAAGCGCTCGCAGGATCTGTTCGAGGTCCTGCTCGGACGAGGCCGAGCCGCGGAACGACTCCTCGGACTGCCTACGCAGCTGACGCTCGTAGACAGGGAGCCAGTCCCTCCTGAGCCGGTGCAGTTCCTCGGTGCTGCGGATGCGTTCGCCCAGTTCCCGGAGCAGTTCCTGCGGGCTCGCGGATGACGTGTGTGTGGTCCGGTGCACCCTGGCGCTCTGCCGGGACGCGAACCGCTCGGGCATGGTCGTGACGTCCTCGGTGAGGAAGTCCAGGACGTGCTGGTGGGCGAGGCGTACGGCCTGGGAGAAGACGGCGGCGGCCGCGGTCCGGTTGCCGCGGGCCAGCGCCCGCGCGGCGCGGCGCACCGCTGCCGGGTCGCTCAGCAGTGCATCCGCCTCGTGGTGATGCGTCAAGTCGAGCTGCTGTCGGACGTGTTGGGGCGCGTTCACGATGAGTGACGAGATCTGGCACCAGCCGTCCATGGGGACCGGCAGTTCGGTTCCCAAGGGCGGGGGCCCGGCGGGGTGCGGCGGGCCCACCGCGACGGACTGCTGCGGCGGGGTGCCGACCGGTGCCGTCACGGGCGGGGAGGAAGGCGAGGAGGGTGCGGGGTGGGGCTGCTGGTCCGTCGCGGGCGGCGCGTCCGTTGTCGGGGTGGGCGATCCGCCGCCACGCGGGACAAGGGCCTTGACCGTGTCCTCCTCCAGGACCACGGTCACCTGGGGGAGAGACAGGTCACGGACCCCGTCGGGCCCGGCCGGGTGGAAGATCTCGACGCCGGCGCCGGGGCGTACGACGTGGACCTCGACGCCGTACGCGCGGGCGTAGGACAGCGGCCCCAGGAAGAGGTCGGCGTTTTCGCGGTCCTCCATGGTGCCGTGGCGCAGCGGGGAGTTGGCCGGGCGTTCCATCTGGAGGGCGACGAGCTTGAGGCGCGCCGCGTGCGGCAGTCGGATGTTGGTGTGCAGCGTGCCGTCCTGGTCGAACTCAAGCTGGTGCTTGGGGTCGAGCGTGATGCCGGCCTCGTCGAGGTCCGCCTGGGTGAAGCGGTCCCGGCCGGGCTCCGGCTGGAGCCAGGTGTTGCCGGTGTCGTTGGCTACGTTGAGCCAGGAGTCGGGGTCCTCGCCGTCCTGGCGCAGGCGGTCGGCCATCGCCTGCCGGACGCGCTGCGCGATCTCGGCGGGTGTGCCGCGGTGCGGCGCCACGGGCAGCGCCACGCCCTTGTCGGCGAGCTTGGTCAGCGCGGCGTTCAGGGCGAGCGGCAGGCCCTCGCCCTGGGTGCTGTCCGGGTTCGCGGTGTCGTGCGGGTCCAGGACGTCGTAGACGGTGCCGTCGTCGTGCGTGTAGGTGGTGGGACTGTCGTCCTTGCCCCCGGTCTCGCCCGCCGTGAACTGCACGGGCTTGTCGAGGACGGCCAGTTCTTCGGCGGCCAGGCGCTCGTCATCGCCGCGGTCCTTGACCAGGGGCGGCTCGGGGAACGTCGAGGGCTTGAGGTTCTGCGCGAACTCTGCTGCGGATACCTGGAGTTGGGCGGCGCGGTGAAGTTCTTCGAGGGCCGCCAGCTGCTCGGCGGCCTCCTGCCCGGCCTTGGTCCGGGCTTCGGAGCCCTCGGGCTGCCCCTCGAATGCCTGCCGTGCCGCGTTGAACCTGGCCTGCTGCTCCGCGATCCGGCCGGCCAGGTCGTCGGTGGTCTCCACCGGAACGCCCTTGCGGAGCCGTTCGGCCGCCTCGGCCAGCAGCTCGGCGTCCGTGTCTCCCCGGCCGGTGGCCGCGTCGGCTGCGGCCAGCTTCGCGGCGATGGCGTCGTGGATGCGCTGCGCGGCCTCCTGGACGCGGGCGCGGGCCTGCCGGAGGTAGGCGATCTCGGCGCGGCGCAGCACATCGAGGTCCTGGTCGGCCTTCTCGCGCAGCTCTTCGCCCAGCGCCCAGACCATGATCTTCTCGCGCAGTTCGGCGTGGGCTGGCGGGACGGCGCCGCCCGTCCAGATGCCGCCGTAGGACTCGGCCTGCGACACCAGCTCGCGTACCGACGGGTCCTCGTACGGGGCGGGGAGAGGAGCCGGGCTCTGCGCGTCGTCATCGGTGGCCGGGGTCGCCAGCGGCCTGCGGGTGGTGTCTTCCTCCTTGTCCCAGGTGTACGGCTCGGGCTTGCCCTGGGCTTCGGGGCGGCCCGCGTTGTCCAGGTGCCAGTCCCGCTGTTCGTCCGCGCTGCGGAGGGCCTTGTCCACTTCCTTCTTGAGGCGCTCGATCTCGGCGCGCAGGCCGGACCACTCGATCGTGTACTCGACCAGGCGGCTTCCGGCGGACCGGAAACTCTTGTCCAGCTCTTCGGCCGAGCGCGCCGCGGTGGGCGCGTTCTCGTGGGACGCGCTCCCGGTGGACGTCTGCTGCTGCGTCCGGCGCGCCTGGCCGGCCTCGCGGATGACCTCGTACAGCTCTTCGTAACACCGCTCGACGCGCTTTTCGGCGCCCAGGTACAGCTCTTGTGTGTCCTTGACCTTCTCCCGCAGGTCCTTGACCTGGTCGTACGCCTTCCCCACGGACTCGGGGAAGTTGTCGTCGTCGAGCAGGCCCGCCTCGCGCAGGACCCGCTCGGGCACCAGCGCCACCACCTTGTCCGAGGAGAAGGCGGCGCTGGCCGAGCCCTTGGTGGACTCGACGACGTGGCTGAGCAGTTCGGCGGTGGCGGCGTCAGTGGCTGGTGTGCCGCTGCGCCTGAGGGTTGCCTTGGCGGTGTCGAGTGCCTTGCCGATGGTGTCGGACGCCGACTTCAGGCCGTGCTTGGTGACGGTGGCGCCGACGAGGAAGTCCAGCGGCACCTCGACCAGGAGGCGGCGCTCCGCCTTGGGCGACACCGCCGAGTTGACCGAATTGCTGACGGCGCTCTGAGTGGTGGCGACGTCGCCGCCCTGGGTGACCGGCGCCGTGCCGCGGCTGGTCATGTTGCCGGTGGTGGGCTGCACGGTGTGGGTGGGGTAGGCGCCACCGGTGAGGCTGGAGCTGGCGGTGAGTCCCTCGGCGTGCTGGGTGGTGTCGGTGATCCGCTCGTCGCTGGTGAGGGTGACCTCGTCGAAGACGGCGAGGATCTTGGGCCGGGCGGTCTTCGCCCGCGCGTGGACGGTGATGTTGCCGCGGGCGGCCCCGAACGCCGAGCCGTCCTCCAGCGTGGGCTGCTGCCAGCCGTGCGTGCCGAACGCCTGCGGCAGCATCGCGCGCAGTACCTGCGAGCTGTTCTGCTGGGCGAGTTGGCGGGCCGCTGTGGTGCGGGGCCGGGTCAGGCTGCCGCCGCCGACGGCGGTGCGCTCGGTGGAGACGGACGACTCGGCGTCCTTCCCCTTGGGGGACCGGGACAGGGTGGTGGCCCGGCCTGCGGCGGCGTCCAGTGCCGCGGTGGCGTTCGCCAGCAGGTGGTTCGCGCCCCGGGCGTCGAGGAACACCACGTCCTGGTGGGCCAGTACACCCGTCAGCGCGCTGTTCCTGGCCTGCCAGGTGCCCGGGGATACGGGTTCGATGATCTGCGGGGCGGGAGCGGGGACGGGATCGGATACGGGGTCGGGCCCGGTCACGGGCGGCCCGGACGTCGTCACCTCGTGGGATGTCGTCGCCTCGGTCGTGGACGTCGGCCCCTTGGTGGCGGACACATCCGACGTGGTGGCGGCGGCCTCCTCACGGACCGGCGTCAGCAGCAGCTCCGGATGCATCTGGATCAGCGAGCCGGCGTTCTCGCGCGCCCGGGTGACGTGGCCGTCCTCGTCGGTGTGGGTCAGCTCGATCTGGTAGTCGGCGCTGAAGTCGACGAACCCGCCGCCGATCGACAGCGTGCGGGTGGTGCTGACCGCTTCGGTGACGGTGAGGGTACGGGTGGTGGTGGCGGTACCGGTCGCGGTCAGCGGCACGCCGACGCCCACGACATTGCCCGGCGGCTTGCCCTCCGTGGTGTTCGGCTGGGTGAGCGCGGTCTGTGTGCTGGTCACACCGAGGCTGTGGGTCTCGGCCACGGCGACCGCACGGGACCGCGTGAAGGAGACCGAACGGTCCTCGTCGACCGAGACGTTGTGCTGGGTGTGCCGCTGGGTGAGGGGGCCGGGCACCAGTCGCAGCCACACGCCGGAGCTGAGCGGGACGCCCTCGCGCAGGAGTTGGTAGTGCAGGCCGCCGTTGAGGGAGTCCGGTGTCAGCAGCGTGTCGAGTTCGACGCGCAGCGCTCCCGCAGGGCCCATGCTGCTGTCGGACAGCACCTTGCCCGCTTGGGAGCCCAGTTGCCCGGCGAAGGCCCGCAGTGCGGGTCCGGCGTCGAGCGCGCCCCGTACGGAGACGAACGAGGGCAGTTCCTTCGGCGGCAACCACCGGGTGTTCTGGGGCAGTTCGTCCAGGCCGTTGGTCACCCAGCCCAGTCTGCGGGCGTCGTCCAGGGAGTAGACCGTCGTCTTGTCACCGGGCACCGTGGCGCCGCCGAACCCGGTGCGTTCCGGGGCGAACCAGCGCAGCGACTTCACCCCGCCGGTCACGGTCCAGGTGGTCTCGTCGAAGTCCACCCTCGCCATCCGGCCGGACCGGGTTTCGGTGAAGGTCGTGCCGATGGAGAGCGAGTGGGATGTGGTGTGCGTGGTGCCGCGGTTGAACAGGGTCCACACGACGCCCCAGCCCTGGGACTCCTGGACCTTGCCCGGCACTCCGGCGTTGAAGGCGGTGCCGAACGTCAGCTGCGCCTGTGCGTTGACGGTGCGGGTCAGCGAGGTCCCGGTGCCGACGCTGAGGGCGCTGGAGACGGCGTGCTTGGCTTCGAGGTTGCTGTCGACGATGTCGCGGACCTTCGGGCCCCGGGGCCGTGCTTCGAGACGCAGCTGTGCCTCGAAGCGGAACGCACGGTCGCGGTAGTGCAGCAGGTCCAGGGTGCGCCCGCCGTGCACTGCGGCGTCGAACTGCGCCTCCAACTGCTCCGTGAGGGCCATCAGATCGGTGTGTGCCTGGGTGCCCCGGATGGCGAGCTTCTGCTTCAGGTGCTCCGAGAGCTGCCCGAGCACGTCCTTCGCCACGGCGGCGACGTAAGGCCCGTGCCCGATGCGGACGTGGGAGTGGAAGGCGTCGTCCCAGTCGTGGCGGACCCGCGGGCCCGCGGCAAGGGCCTCGGCCTCCTGCGGCGTCAGCTTCGTGACGCCTTGCTGCGGTGTCCACAGCGCGGTGCTGCCGGTGTCCTTCGCCTCGTTCCGGAGTGCCTCGGGAGGCGTGGGGTTGCGGCGCGGCAGCCGGAGGTTCGCGGGCATCAGCGCGGTGGGGTGGAAGATGTGGACCTTGACCTTGGCCATCAGGTTGCCGTCCGGGTTCCCGCTCAGTTCGATCTTGCTGGGGTCGATGTTGAACATCTCCCCGGCGGCGAGCCTCAGCAGGTAGCGCGGCTCGGCGTGGTGCTTTCCCTCCAGCGACAACACGCCTTCGGCCACGTAGGCGTGGACGCCCCTGCCCGGCGCCAGGGCGTATTCGGTGCCGGTCTCCACGCCGGCCTCGGACTTGCGGGCATAGTTCTCGCCGTACGTGACGGTGGCGCCGCCCAGCGCGAGGTTGGAGGTGGCGACGGGCTTGAACCCCACGTCGACGCCGGCTCCCGCCTGCCAGTTGAGCTGCGCCTCGGTGCCGGTGGAGACGGTGCGGGCGCCGGACAGGCTGCCCGCGGTGGTGGCGTCGGGCCACAGGCCCGCGTAGGTGAGGCCGGAGAGTTCCATGGACATGGTCAGGGCGGCGGTGTGACGGCGCAGCCATCCGGAGCGCCGGAGCACCACCGTCGAGCCCGATGCCTCGGCGGTCAGGTCACCGATGCTGTCGAACGTCCCGCGCAGGAGCTTGGGGCCCTGCGTCTCCAGCGCCGTCGCCCCGTGCAGTGCCCGGAACTTGTTCGTGTTCCGCCAGCCCCTGCGCTGCCCGGCCTTGGGGGTCGGGTACGCCGGGGGCTCCGCCGTGAAGCCGGCCTTCTTCTGCACCCGGTACAGGGCCTTCTTGGCGGCGTACGGCAGGTGGTGCTGCATGCTGCGCACGGTGGTCGCCCTGGTGGAGACCAGCTGCCGCACCTTGGATTTCTCGTGGTTCGCCAGTGCCTGCTCGGTCCGATTGAGGAGTTGGTGGGCCAGCGGGCGCGTCTCCTCCGGCGCCGACGGCTGGGCGGCCGGGTTCTGCGGCGTGTCGCCGGTGGAGCGGACGTGCGAGTCCGTGGTCTCCACGAGCGGCGCGCTGGGGGTGGCGGGCGTGACAGGTGTGACGGGCGTGTTCGGCGGGGTCGAGGTCCGGGAGGTGCCGTCGGCCTCCCGCAGGGACGCAGTGGTGGCGGGCGGCGAGGGCGTGTGGGTGGTCAGTGCCGGGGCGGTCCTCGACCTCTTCATCATCCGGTCGTGCCGCCCATTACGGGCCTGGGACGCCTTGCCGAGACCGGTCGCCTTGATCAGCGACGACACGGCACGACGCCGCAGATGGGGCCTGGGCTTGCGGGGCGGTGCCTGGGAGGCGACCACCGCGGCGCTGATGCGCGTGTAGTGCATCGAGTTCAGCAACAGCTGGGCGTCGCGCACCAGTTCCGCGGGCCGCGGCGGCTCGGTGAACTCCGGCACCTTCGGCCCGTTCGGGCTGTCCTGGCCGCGTGAGCCCGACAGTGCCGACGCGTCGCGCTGGTTGATCTGCCGGTTGTCGTCCCAGCCCGCCCAGGCCCGCGCGGAGTCCCTGGGAGTGCGCAGGAGCGCGGAGGCGGGGAAGCTCTGGACGAGGGTGTCCTGGTGCGCGATCAGTTCGTCGGGCGGCCCGAATCCGGAGGCTTTGTAGCCGGGCACGAACTCGACGTTGATCTTCAGGGCCTGCTTGTAGAGCCCCTGCGCCGACTTGTCCGACAGGCCGTACTGCACCTGCCCCTTGTCGGAGACCGTCAGCGTGTCGGTGCGGCCGGTGCCCACCTGGCCCGTGAAACCCGCCTGGGCGCGGACGACGGAGTTCTCCGCAGGTCCCGCGGTGACGGTCACCGAGAGGTTGCTGGCGACCGCCCGGCTGCGGTCGTTGCCGACCGCGGTGTTCTTCTGGACCTTGTTGTCGCTCTCACCGTGCAGGATCGTCCCGACCAGCTCCGCGGGCTTGCTGCGGTCGATCTCGACGCTGTAGCGGAACACGCCGATGACCTTGCCGCTCTCCCCGACGGCTTCCAGTGCCTGCACGTCGCCCCGGATGGTCGGGATCAGCTTCTCGTGCATGGCGTGGGTGGCGAAACCGCTGAGGATGGCCTGCATCGCCGGCATGTCCGGCTTCATCTGGCCGTGCTGGACGGCGACTTGCAGGGCCCAGTCCAGGAAGTCCTGCGAGATGACGAGGTGGTCGGGCGACACCAGGTCGGGGTAGGTGCCCTCCGGCATGACGAAGCTGTCCGGCAGCCCGGTGGGTGCCTTGGGCTTCTTCGCCGTCATGGCGTCCGGCACCCGCCACTCGAAGCCGCTGCCGACGGGGATCCGCACCGCCCCGGACGCGGTGCGCACCCGCCTGCCCTGGTCGTCCAGCGCATACGTCCTGGCCTCGTAGAGCACGTCGTTGACGTAGGTGTGCGAGTCGCCCTCCGAGCCGACGCCACGGGTGTCCGTCGAGGTGGAGGAGTGCACGGTGCTGTGCGACGCCTGGTTCAGGCCGCCGGTGACGGAGGCGCTGAACATGCCGGACGTACCGGTGCCGGGCGCGAACCCGGAGTTCACGCCGATCTGGTGGCTGGCGGACTGGGAGTACGACGTGGCGCTCTTCTCGCTGCTCCGCTGCCCGCCCTTGACCTTGACCTTCTCCGGGTCCGCATAGCGGCTGTACGCACCGTGGTTGAGGGCGCTGACGGCGAGCAGCCTGGTCTCGCCCACGGAGGTCGTGTAGCTCAGGAACGTGCCGTGGCCCAGCGAGGTGGGCTTGTTGCCCGACGCCTCGTCCGGGTGCGCCAGCAGCGCGTGCGGGCGGTGCTTCATCAGCTTGACGAGGGCGTTCCGCAGGCGCTCGCGGTCCTCTGGAGCGATGTCCGTCACGCTGTTGGCGAGCTGCCGCGCGACCGTCTCCGCCTCCCGCAGCGTGATCTTGGTGCCGCCGACCGCCGAGGCATGCCGCTCCAGGCTGCTCTCGTCCTCGAAGGTGTCCTTGGCGCCCTTCGTGTGGACGGCGGCGAAGTCGGTGGACGGGTGGCCGAAGAGGACCGGCCGGTCGGCGTCGAGGTGTTGCCGCTCAAGTGTCAGCTTGTCGTCGGCCACCGATGCGGGCAGCTTGCCTTTCTCGTCGCGGGTGGCGAACACCACGTCGCGCTGCAACTCGCGCAGCAGCTTCTTGTGGTGCTCGGTCCGCGCCGCCCGCCACTCCTCCTCGGATTCCACGGGCCGGCCCAACAGCTCCTGCGACAGGGCGTGTTCGGCGAACTCGCGCGGCGAGGAGACGTGGTCGAGCCAGATCTTCAGCTCGTCGGCGGTCAGCGCCCGCGGCCGGTCGGTCGTGACGGGCGTGACATCCGTGCCGGATCCGGCCTTCGCCGTGGCAGCGGTCCCGGCCGCCGGAAGGCTCGGGTACCACGTGCCGCCCAGCGGCTCCGGCGCGGGCCGGCCCTGCTCCTCGTACAGCCGGGCGCGTTCGCCCTCAAGGCGCTGGATCATGCGCTGGATACGCCGCCAGGGGTCGAGCGAGGCGCCCTGGAAGTCATCGCCGACGTGCCGGATCGTGGCCTCGGTGTCCCAGGCCCCGCCCACGCTCTCGTGGCTGCCGTCCTCCTTGACGAGGGTCACCTGGAGATGCAGCTTCTCGGCCGCCGCCTTGGCCGCGGCCTTCGTCAGCGCCTCGTCCCATGCCGCGTCCGAGCGCAGCAGGTGGCGGATCCACGCCCGGCGCCGCGGGGCGTCGAGTGCGTCGGGAAGACGGCCCGCGGCGTCGAAGCTGCTGCGGGCCTTCGCGTCCAGGACGATGCCGGCCGCGGCCAGTTCCTCGTCGCCGACCGCCCGCTGGGGCAGCTTGACCTCGTCGAGCGTGGCGGTGGTCGCCTCTTCGGCGATCAGCTCGGCCAGCGAGCGCACCCGCCGGACGCCTTCCGGCGAGCCGTACTGCTGGGGCAGCACCCCCGTCAGCGCTTCGCTCAGCGCCTTGGCGAAACCGCTGCTGCCGGACGCGGGAGCACCGAGCCGGTACGTCTCGCCGCTGGGGCCCCTCAGCTTCCGGCCCTCGGGCACGAGCTGGAAGCCGGGCTTGCCCAGCCTCCGGAGGGCGTGCTGCACGGCGAGCGGGTCGGGCATCAGGTGCGGGAACCTGCCCGCGTCCTCGCCGCCTTCCTGCTCGCCCAGCCTGCGCAGTCCGGTGGAGGGGTGGACGACGTGCGCGTCGGGGCCCAGGTCGATCGAGGTGAAGACCATGCCGTCGGTCGGCACCGGGATCCGCCGGCCGTCGGCCGCGTACCGCCAGACGGTCTGCCCCTCGTGGTCACCCACGCGCAGCAGCTTCCCGCCGACGGGGTCCAGCCAGATGACCTCGTCCCCGTGGCGGACCGCGTGCAGCCGTACGACGGTGTCCTCGCCCTTGGTTCCGACGACGAAGGAGGCCGCTCCGTCGCTTCCCGGGCCCAACGACTTCAGCGTCGTCCCGATCCCCTGGACGGCTTCCTTCGCCCCCGCCCACGTCTTTCCGTAGGCGAGCTGGGTGCGGAGGGTCTCCCAGTCGGCGGAGTGCGGTGCCGGCCCCGTCGTACCCTGACCGGGCGCCGTCAACTGCCCGGCGGATTCCTGCTCTTCGTGCGAGCCGCCCTGCTCCTGCTCGGCTCCCGGTTTCCCGCGCAGGGCCAACAGCCGCTGCTCCAGTTCCCGGTGCGCGGCCGCCGCCTCCTCGGCCCCGGCGTCCGGCTCGCGGGAGGTGTCCGACGCGTCGTCGGAGCGCTCGGAGTATGCGCTCCGCGACTCTTCCCGGCCCGTGCGGTCCGGCGCGGAGCGCTGCGGGCTCATCGTCGCCGGGCCCGACGGCGTCCCCTGCTCTTCGTCATCGGACGTGTACGTGAGCGCTCGCTCCTCGGGGGTCAGCAGCTGCTCGCCCGGATGCCTCTCCTGCACCTGCCGGATGAACTCCGGGTCGTACGGGTCCACCATCTGGCCGGCCGGATCGTCCCGGCGCAGGGCCCGCAGCCGCCGCTCCAGTTCGCCGGCCTCGGCATCCTCGTGCGGGGTGGCGAGGCCGTCCTGCGAGCGGGTATCGGGCTTCGGGGGCGCCGTGACGGATGCGGGGGGCGTGTCGTCGGGTGCAGGGGCGACGCTGTCGTTGTCGCCGTGCGCGAAGGTGGCGGGGGCGCCGTCGTCCACGGGCTGGGCGGCGGTGTCCGGCCTGGTCACGAGCGCGCCCGCGCCGGCCTGCCCGGTGGTACCGCTCTCGAAGCGGCCGCGGTGTTCGCTCTCGTGCCGGAGCCAGTGTTCGGCGTCGAGGTCGTCGGGGCCCCACAGCTCCTGGAAGGTGGTGAACCATTCCTCGCGGGTGCGGGATCCGATGCGGGTCAGCTCGTCCCTGGCGATGTCGTGACCGGCCGCGGCACCGTGGAAGCCATCGGCCCAGGCGCCCAGCCCGTCCGTGGCGCTGATCTCGAACCGCAGCCGGTCCGGCAGCTCCGCGCTCAGGCTCTCCCTGCCGTCCCGCCAGCGGTCCGGCCCGTCGGCGGCGGGCGGGGTGCCGGTGTCCGCCGGCTCCCCCGCCACCGGCGCGTCGGTTCCGTGCGCCGCGCCCTCCGGCTTCCCGAAGACGGTGTCGAAGGGGAAGAGGGCGTCGAACTGGGCGGTCACCCGCCCCACGTGCTCGGTGACGAACCGGTCCTTGGCGTCACGGGCCAGGAACTCCGCTTCCCGCTCGGCGAGTTCGGTCGCTTCCTGGCGGGCCCGGTCCTCGGCCACGGTCCGCGCCACCGCGAGCGCGACCCGCCGCCGCACCGCCTCCGGCTTCGTGTACTCCGCCAGGAGGCGTTCGGCGCCGGACGGGTCACGGTCCTGGTCCCTGGCCCACGCGTCCAGCTTCTCGTGCAGTTCCCCGCCGAGCTTGAAGGCCGCGGTGCGCTGCGCGGCGTGGCCGGCCGTCTGCCCGTCCAGCGAGAACGCGTTCTTGAAGTCCTCGCCCAGGTCTTCCAGCGCCCGCTGCCACGTCCCGGACGCCGCCTCCTTGACCGCATCGACGGCTTCCTTCGCGGCCGTCTCCTTGGCCACCTGGAGCTCCAGCAGGCCGGGCAGTTCCTCCTGGCGGGCCCGCCGCCGCTCCTGCCAGGCACGCTCCACCACCCCGCCGCCGGGGGGCCGCTGCCCGGCACCGGGAGGCCCGTACAGCTCCAGCCGGTCCTGGTCGTACGTCTCCATCCACTGGCGACGCAGCCGTTCCCGGCCGCCTTCGGACAGCGCCGATTCCGGCTTCTCCCGGGGGACGAGGACGTCCTTGGGCCGTTCCTCGTCCGTCGTCTCGGTGCGGCGGACGGCGGCGCTGTCCGCCGCGTCCTCGAACAGCTTCTGGGCCTGGTGCCGGTGGGTGACGTCCTCGACGGCGCCGCCGAAGGCCCGGTACAGGTCAGGGAGGGCCGAGTTGAGGGCCCTGAGCACGCCGCCGGCCTGCCGCCCGAGCTGTTCGCCGACCACGGCGGAGGTGAAGGCGCCCTCGCTCATCGTCTCCAGGGCGGCGATCAGCCGCTGCGGGTCGGTGCGCAGCGGTCCGGCGCCGAGCATCTCTTCCATGACGGCGCGGGCTCGGTGCTCGAAGGCGTACCGGGCCTCGGCCAGCGCCCGTTCGCCCCGGGTGTGCTGGGGCTGCTCCCGGCCCTCCTCGCCGTCGGCGCGCTGCGGCTCGGCCGTGGGCTCCACCTCGTCCAGCCCGGCCCGCACCTCGGGAGCGAGGCCGCCACGCCAGTTGTCGAAGGCCGCCTCGGCCCACCGGCCGACGTGTTCCAGGCCGTGCTCGATCACCCACTGGCGGTCCAGGTGGGCTCGCAGCGCTTCCGGAGTGGCGAGCGGGTCGTGTCCGTCGGCCGCGAGCTGGTTCCTGCTCCGCGCCAACTCCTGGTCGTACAGGCGCTGGAGGACCCGGGAGTGCAGCTCGTCGTCACCGGTCGGCCGCGCCTGCGGACGCCCGCGGCCGACCGTCAGCTGCCCGCCGGCGCCCTGGGTTCCCGTGTCGCTTCCGTCGCCGCCCGTGGACCGTTCGCCCCCCAGCCGGTCCCCGGCCCACCGGTCGAAGACCTCGTCGAAGAACTTCTCCCGGGCCGCGTCCCGCTGCGCCTGGGACAGTTCGGCGTCCCGCCAACCCGCCATCCTGGCCTGCTCGTCGCGCCACCGGTCGGCGCGGACCCGGCGGTCCTCGGCCTGCGACCAGTGGGGCGCGGCGGAGGCGTGCTGCTGCGCGCCCTGCGGCATGGCGAACGCGCCCGTCAGATCCACGTGCAGCGCCGCCAGGAACTCCGCGCTCTGCGCACGGACCGCCGCCTCGTCGAACGTGGGCTCGGACTCGGGCTGCGGCAGCGGCCGTCGGGCGGCCAGCACCTGTTCCTCGATCCACTCCTGCCGCTCCCGCTCGGTCAGCGGCCGCAGCGGCGCTTCGCCCTCGTCCGGCGACGGATGGGCGGCGCCCGCTCCGTCGGTCCCCTGCGGCCCGAGGCTCTCGCCGTCCGCGGTGTGCCGGGCCTCGCGGACCCGGATCATCCGGTCGACCAGCTCGGACGGGGTCTTCGGCGGGGCGGTGTGCCCCTCGGGCGTCGGCGTGGACGCGTGCGGGGGCTCGGCGGAGGAGGACGTGTCGGTGGTGTGCAGGTCCCCGGCCGTGGGGGTGGTGGGGCGGGGCGGCTCGGTGGACGGGGACGGGTGGGCGGAATCCGATGCCGACGTGGTGGCTGCGCTCTCCGTCACGTGGGGTGCGGGCGGCGGGGTGGCCTCGTGCGAGGTGCCCGGTGCTGATCCGGTGCCGGTGGTGGGGGGCGCATCATGGCGCGTGGCGTCCGGGGCGGGCGACTTCTGGGTGCTGCTGGTGACGACCTGGCGCGGCCTGGCCGGCGGGAGGGGGCTTTCCTGCGCCGCCGTCCGGGAGCCCTGGGCCCGGTTCTGCGGCGTCTCGTGTGTGCTGCCGCCGGTGGGCGGCTGGTTGACGGGGCTGCCCAAGCGGCCGCCCGTGGGTGCCGGGGTGCCCGTGGCGGCGGAGGTCTGCGGCGGCGCTTCCTGGTGCACCGGGGTGCTGGAGCCGGTGGCGTACGGGGCGGGGCCGTCGCCGCTTGCCTGCTCGGTGCTCTGCTGCTGCCCGGCCGAACCCGGCTCGCCGGGGCCTCCGTCGGCGGTCTCCGTACTCCCTGCGGACGTATCCGTGCTCTCGGTGGAGGTGCGCTGCGGGGCAGGCGGCTGCACCGTGTCGTCGTGGGACGTCGCCGCGGTCGACGCGTGGCCGGATGCCGCCGCAGGGCCGTCGGAGTCGGTGACGGAGACGGTGTGCCGGGCCGCGCCGCCGGAAGCACCGTCATGCGGGGTGCTCGTCCCGGAAGCGCCGTCGTGCAGCGTGCCCGAGCCGTCGGATCCGCCGTCGTGGGCCGTACCGGAGAGCGAGGTCTGATCCGTGGTGCTCGTGGTGGCGATCGACGGCGGGGTGGCGGAGTGCTCGGTCAGCATCGACGCGGAGTCGTTCGCCGCCGACGGGCCGAACACCTGGTCCTTGAAGCTCTTCAGGCCGCTGCCCACGGCCGCCATCGACGGGTGGATCACGTGCTGGGTCACCGGCGGCATGGCGTATTCGCCGAGGCCGCGGCCGGCCGCGCCCATGACCATGCCGCCGGCGAACGCGCCGCCCGTCGTCTCGAACTTGCCCGTGTAGAGGTAGTTGACGGTGGCGTCCGACAGGGCGTTGTTGGCGCCGTCCGTCAGCGTGCCGGCGGCCGTTCCCGCCATGCGGTAGCGGAGGTTGCCTTCGAGGTTGTCGCGGAGCGCGGCGTGCATGGCGTCCGGGACGTCGTGCGCGAACAACTTCGTGCCGTCCGCGCCGAGTTGCTTCTCGTACGGCTTGAGTACGTTCTGCAGGGACTCCTTGACGGTGCTGCGCTCGGCGTCCGCCGCCCAGTCCTTGACGACGGCGCGGCCCCAGTCGCCGCCGAGCTGCTTGGCCTCGGACTCGGACAGCGCCTTGCCGCCCAGGTGCTTCTTGAACAGGTCGCCGGTCTTCTCGGCGAAGGCGTGCGCGATGGTGCCCTTGCCGCCCTCGATCCCCTTGCCGAAGCCCTTGGACAGCTGCGCCTGGGTGTTGCTGACGAGGCTGCCGAAGTCCTTTCCGAACGCCTGCTGTTCGGCGTGCGAGAGCGAGGACAGCGGCCCCGTCGCCCCCTTCTCCAGGCCGGTGGCCGCGCCCTTGACGCCGGCGCCGGCCGCGTCCTTCCCGAGCCCCTTGGCGCTGTTGCCCGCGAAGAGGTTCGCGAATTCCTTGCCGAGTGCGCCCTTCACGCCGGTGCCGATGGCGTTGCCGAGCCACTTGCCGATGCCGACGCCGATCAGGTCGAACGGGGCGGCAATCGCGCCGCCGATGGCGCCTGCCACCACGGCCTGGGACAGCAGCTTCGTGTCGATGCCGTCGCGGTGCCCCTGCCCGATCTGGATTCCCTGGATGGCGGCGTCCACCGCGAAGCCCACGCCCGCGCCGATGACGGCCTGCATCGCGATGGATTTCAGCAGCGACGCGATCAGGCTCATGATGAATTCGCGGATCAACGCGAATTCGAAACTCATGCCGAGCATCACGCCTGGACCGAAGAAGAAACTGAAGAAGGCCATGGCCGCCTGCATCGCGATCATGGCGACGGCCTGGCCGATGATCGACCACTTCGTGTGCTCCACGTCGGTGGCCGTGTTCCCGGCGTTCTCGGCAAGGTGTTCACACTGCTTCGCCGCGCCGTCCAGAATCGGCTGGTCCCCGGAACACAGGTAGTTCACCAGCTCCACGAAGGCGCCGGCGGTCTGCCCGCTGAAGTTCTCGTTGATCCCCTTGGCGACGTCGAGGAAGTAGTCCTCGGCCTGCCGGAAATCGCCCGCGGTCTTCCGGTAGGCGGCCTCCGCCTCGCGGAGTATGTCCTCGTTGGCCTGCGGCCATTTCATGCCCAGGGCGTTGAGAACGTTGATGACATCCTGGGAGGGCATGAGGGCCACGGCCGACCCCTTTCTGAACTACGGGCGACGGGCCCGCATGACGGAGTGCACGGCGACAGGTGCGGGTGGACACGGGGAACGAGCGGGTGGGGAAGGAAGGGAAGGCGCCAGGGGATGTCCGCGGCCGCGGGCACCCCCTTGGTGCGGGATTTACGGCTCTCCCGCTATTGCCCCGACTTTTCCTGGGCCTTCTTCTCCGCCTCCTGCATGTGATTCCAGGATTCGGCGATCTGCTTGTTGTCGTCGTCGGCGGCCTGGAAGATTTTCATGACGTCGCCGCCTGCCTGGCCGGTGGAATCGGTGACATCGCTCATCATCTTGACGATCCGCTCCAGGGCTTCGGTCCCGGGATCGGCGATCGACTTGTACTGCTCGGCCACTTCGTCGTTGTCGCCCGCGCCCTGGAGATTCAGCCGCTTGATGTCCGCCACGTCCAGGCCCAAGGTGCTGATCTGCGTGGCGAGTTTCGGGTATTCCGCGAACAGCCGGTGGAGGTCTTCGGTCGTCCTGATCTCTTCAGCCATCGGTCTCGTCCTCGTCCTCACCGCGGCGGCCGAAAGCGGTGCCGCCCGGCCCCTGTTGCGGCCACAGTTTCCTGGCCTCGTTCATCGCCTTGAGCGCTTCCGTGCCGCCGA
Source organism: Streptomyces pinistramenti (assembly GCF_020564935.1). Lineage (GTDB taxonomy): Bacteria > Actinomycetota > Actinomycetes > Streptomycetales > Streptomycetaceae > Streptomyces > Streptomyces pinistramenti. The sequence continues at coordinate 311,453 of NZ_JAJCXB010000001.1, read as the reverse complement.
GCATCGATTCGCGCACCTCGTCGCCGAATCCCGTGAACGGCGCGACCGCCCGGTTCACCTTCTCGTGCACGTCGGCGCGCGCCTGCTCCAGCAACTGCACCAGCGCCCGGCCCAGCTCCGCCGGCGCCATGGACCGGTATCGGTCCCCGTTGAACTTGATCTCCCGCACGTCGGACCGGGTGCCCATCACGACGGTGATCGCCCGGTCCTTGGACGTGACCTTGACGGTCTCCTTCGCCAGCCTCGCCTGCGTCTCCATCAGCTGGTTGCGGTGCTCGGCCAGCCGGCCCATCATCTGGTCGACCTGGTCCTGGAATCCGGGGCTCATCGCCTGCCCTTCCGTTCGTCTGCCACTGTCCGTGCGGTCATCGGCCGATCACGCCCGGTGTGGTGCCCTCGTCGGTGCCCCACACCTCTTCCTCCTCGTCGACCCAGGTCTGGCGCTGCCGCTCGCCGCCCTGGCCACCGCCGCCCGCACCGCCGCCCCCGCCGCCCATCGGCGGCACCATGGGGCTGCCGGACGAGGTGGCCCGCCCCATGGCGGTGGCTTCCTGCGCCGCGCCGCGGGCGAGCCGACCGCCGGGAGGCATCTCCTCGGGCGGCATCGACCCGCCGGATCTGAGCGCCTTGGTGCTCATGCCGGTCCGGGGCGGGGTCGCCTCGTTGAGCGACGAGTTGCGCCCGAGGCCGCCGCCTTCGCCGGCCCCGCCGCCGCCCATGCCGGCCGGGCCGCTGACCGTCTTGAGGCCGCGCGGGATCGCCGGCGGGTGCTCCAGGTCGCCGTGCGTGCCCGGCGGCTTCACGCCGGGAGGCGTCTGAAGGTTGTTGGCGAGCTTCCGCTCGCGCCACAGCGATCCGTCGTTCGGCGGCTCCGTCACGTGGCTGAGCTTGGTGCCCCGCGGCACGGTGATCTGGTGGCCGTTGCGGTCCGCGGCGAGCGTGCCGTCGGGGCGGGTGACGGTTCCGTTGGAGTTGACCTTCGAGCCCGGCGGCACGTCGAGCGCCTTGCCGTTGCGGTCGGTGAGCGGCTTGCCGTCCGGCCCGATGAGCCTGGCGGCGGGGTTGTTGCCGCCGACGGTGTGCATGCCCGTGTTCGGCGGCCCGCCGGTGCTCGACTTGTTCCCGGCGGTGCCGGTCATCGGCGGCTGGATCCTGGACGGCATCGGCGGCATCATGCCGGCCGGCGGCGCGTGCTGGTCCTTGTCGCCCTCGCCGCCCGCGTGCTGGGTGTCGAGGCTGCTGGTCGGCGGCCCGTCCACCTTCGCCGACAGCGGCGCCTTGAGGTCCTCGCCCTTGCCGCCCCCGAGGCCGTCCGCTCCCGACGCGCCCTCTCCAGGCGGCGCCGTGCCGTCCCCGCCCGTCCCCTTGGACGGGTCGAGATCCGCCGAGTCCGTGCCGTCGGCGTTGTGCTTGAGGAGTTCCTGCGCGCCGGGCGGCAGCTGCTGGTTCTGCTGGTCCGTTCCGGAGGTGCCGGGCGGCTTGGTGCCGGCGCCGAACGGGTTGGTCTGGCTGCCGAACGGGTTGGTGGCCGAGGCGCCGGGAGGCGTCTGCCCGCCGGGCATCTTCAGCTGCATGGGCTTCAGCTGCTCGGGGATCGCCGAAGTGGCGGTGCCGAGAGCGGAGTTGAGTGCCTGCATGTGCTGATCCGCCGGCTGGTCGAGCCGGGTGTTGACGTTCGCCATCCACAGCGCCTTGGCCCGGGACTGGACCCGGTCCCAGAACTCCTGCGTGTTCGGATCGCCGTAGGACGAGGTGACCTTGGGGTTGACCTGGTCGGGGAACTCGATGTGGGCGCCCTGCATCGCTTCCTGGAGCGCGTCGTGCGTAGCGTTGACCGGCCACGCCATCCGGTCGCCCCGCCAGGCGGTGTGGGCGTCGTACAGCTGGGCGAGGGTGTCGTGCAGCTGCGTCCTGGCGTGGTCGATGTCCGCGGCGAAGTCGCGCGGGTTGGTCATCTCGACCCGCAGCCGGTCGAGTTCGTCGGCCATGCCGTGCAGCACCGCGCGGAAGACGCCCGCCGAGCTGCCCTGCCAGTTCGAGTCGTCCTCGTTGATCTCCCTGGCCCAGCTCTCGATGATGTCCTTGGCGCCCTGGATCCGACGCTCCAGGCCCCGGGCGGTGATGACCGCGGTGTCGAAACTGCCCAGGCTGGCGGCGTCGTTGCCCTTGAGACTGTTGAAGACGGGGACGAGGATCTGGTCGGGCTGGTGCACGAACTGGCTGAGCGGGCCGTCCGAAGCGTCCACCCCGGCCCAGTCCATGGTGACGCCCAGGACGTACTGGTTGGGCAGTCCGGCGCCGGTCCCGTCGCCCTGGGTGGTGTAGTTGAACGACCACCACACGTCGTACACGGAGTCCAAGTTGTGGTCGCCGCCGGGGAGCGTGCCCGCGTCGAACGACGTGAACCAGCTCGGTCCGCCGTCGGTCCCGATCGCTGAGCTGTCCGTCACCTTCTGACCGGTGGCGGCGAAGGCTTTCATCGCCTCTCCCCAGTTCACGCGCGCGCCCGTCCCTTCGGCTCGTCCCAGTTCACCCTGGTCCCTCTCCTGCCGGATCCCGTCCCTCGGGCAGCCTCGTGCGGCTGCCCGAAAGGGCTCCGGTGTGCGGTCGGTTGTTCCTTGTCAGAGCCGTCAGGCCGCGCCCTGGGGCGGTGGTGTCCTGCCGCCACCGCCACCGCCGAACCCGTTCAGGATGTCCTGGAGGTCCTGCATCATCTGCGACGCGGTCAGCTCGGTGTCCTGCTCGCCCTTGTCCAGAATCTGATGGACCGTCATCAGGTCGTTCGACAGATCGGTCATGGACTGGGCGAATCCGTCGAGTTCGTGCTTCAGGCTCTGGCAGAACTTGGCGTAACGCTGCTGCAACGCCTGGCCCGCGGGCAGGTCCTTGCTGCCGGCCAGCAGCTTCGCGTATCCGCCGGGCCCTGCGGGGCCACCGGCGAAACCGTCCAGATTGCGGTAGTCGTCGTTGTCCCGCAGCCCCTGGATGAAATCGTTGATCCGGTGCTGGGCAAAGTCTTCGAGGTATCCCTCGGTCACCTTGACCTTGCCGGTACCACCGGAATTCTTGTCGTCGTCACTCACGAGTCGGCCTCTCTGTTCACGCGGGCTTTTCCGGCGCTCAGAAGTGGCTCTGACCCCTGTTGTCGGCCTCGATCATGGCGTTGATCATGCTGTCCAGTGCCTGCACGCCCTGCTTGTGGGAGCTGTTCAGCTGGGATACCTGGGTGTCCACTTTCCCCTGGACTTCCTGCCAGGCGTCCTTCGTGCGGCCCTGGGTATTCGCAAGAAGCGGCGCGAGCTGCTGGACCATGTCCTCCAGCGCCTTCGTCATCTCCGTATTGGCCTGGTTCAGTACATTGACGTCGTTCTGCGCCTCTTGGATCTGAAGACTGAAATCTGCCATGGCTGCTCCTTGTGCATACGGGGCGGCCCATCCCGGGCGTGCGCCCACCTGTTGTGGTCGGGGTGCCTGATGCCGGGTCCGTCACCAGGCGCGGGGATCAGGACGAAGAGCCGCCCCCGGACAGCACGCCGTGGATGCCGTCGATGTCGCCCGACCAGCCCGCGGCGTGCTCCTGCGCCTGCGAGTCACCGGTGTTCAGCGTCTGGTTGGCGGCTTCCAGGCTGGCGTGCAGATTGTTCACCTTGGCCGACGCCTGGTTGTAGGTCTCGATCCATTCCTGCATCTTCTGCTGGAAGGTGGTGCTGGCGGTGGAGTGGAAGTGCTGGGCGGCCTGCTGGACGGTGTCCTCCACCTTCTGTCCGGCCGTGCGCATGGCCTGCATCTGGCCTTCCAGAAGCACCAAGGCATTCTTGATGTCCTGTTCCTGCTTGGTTACCTGGGCACCCATGAAGAATTCCTTTCGGGGAGGCGGGACGGCCGAAGAGGCGTGCGGCGGACACGCTCCTGGCTTTCCTCGCCTTTCATTTTCGGCCGACGGTGCCGGTATTCCCGTACACCGCTGTGCGGTGGCATCCGGATACGTGCGCGAACAGTGGGCGGTACCGTTCACGGAGGGTTCACGTTGTCCGAATGCACCGCTCCCGAATGCGTCGGTCCGGTGTCGCTGTCACGGAGTCGCCGGCCCTACTGGCCGTTTCGCCCGCGCTGCGGCGGGATTCACGCCGGTAATCCGGCTGCCACGACGCCGAGTTCACGAGAGAACCAGCTTCGGGAGATTTCATCATCACCAGGGTAGAGATCGCTCTGTGCCGTGTAGTCATACCAAAGGCTGACGTTCGGGAATGGCTTTCGCGCGGCTCCCGCTCAGGAGCCGGAGTGCGCGCAGCCCGCGGACGAGGCGGCCGCCGCCGGTACGACTCCGCCCTTGGCGAGCTTCGCCGGGTCCAGGCTCGGCCCGGTGGGCAGCAACTGCACCAACTGGGCCGGGAACGTGGCCGGTTGGACGTTTTCGTAGCCCAGCTGTTCGGACGCGGCCCGGTTCATCGGGTAGGCCGCGCCGGAGTCGGTGACGAGGTAGTCGGAGGCGCCGGCGCCCGCCGACGAGAGGGCCCGTACCAGCGCGCCGCGGCCCGGACGCACCCAGACCCGGTCGGATTGCAGACAGCCGGCCTGGATGCCCGGCTGGGTGTTGGGGGCGCCGGCCGGCACGTCCTTCGCGTCCAGGACGACGATGCCGGTCGACGGGCCCTTGCCCGCGCTGCTGCCCGGGGTGACCTTGGTGCACACGTCCTGCTTGCGGTCCGCCGTGATCAGCTGCGGCGCCGTCGCGGGCAGGCCGTCGGCGAGGGCGTTGCCCAGGTCGGACGACGCCTGGTGGGCCTCCAGATCGGCGGGTCCGATGGTGCGTACCTGTACGGCGGCGCCGTCGTACGCCTCCTTCTGGGTGCGCGGGTCGCCGCGCAGCAGGTCGAAGAGGAGCGGCGTCAGCGGGACGAGTCCCTCCTTGCGCAGCACGTAGTGCTGGCCGCCGGTGGCGTTGAACAGCCGGCCGATGCGGGAGGGGGCGCCGGCCAGCGACGGTCCTTCGTTGCCGCGGTCCGGCACTTCGGGTGCGGCGACGTCGGTGCCCGCGGTAAGGGTGTTGAGGAAGTCGTCCTTGACCTGGAGGGGGGTGACGTTGGCCCAGCCGAGTGCGGAGTGGGCGCCGTGGTCGGTGTCGATGCGGTGCCGCATGCCGTGCCAGAGCAGCTGCACTCCGCCGGACGGCGAGCTGACGAGGGTGCCGGACGTGTCGTCGAGGGCGTCGCCGACCTCGGTGCTGCCGACGGCGACGCTCAGCACGTCCCGCTTCTTGCCGTAGGAGTCGGTGAGGTGTCCGGCGCAGGCCAGCCAGGCTCCGGTGTCCAGCGCGTCGGGTGCGGGCACCGAGTCCGGCGCGCCGACGATGCCGACGGGTGCGCCGTGCGGGGTGCCCCCGAGAGAGGCGGCGCTGACGCTCTGCACCGTCATCCGGCTGCCGGCGATGAGCTTGGCCGATGCCTCGTTGAGCACGGGGTGCAGGGCGTCGCCTGCGAAGAGGTAGCGGCTGGTGGAGTCGTCGACCAGGACGAGCGTGCCCGGGGTCTGCCACGAGGTGGCGCCGCCGGGCGAGACCACTCCGTAGAGGGTCACGCCGACGGCGGCGAGCAGCGCGAGGAACGTGCCGCCGATCAGGCCGCGCTTGGTGCGGGCGTTGGGCGCGTCGGGGGCGTCGGGTTCGACGCGCAGCATGCCTGCCGACAGCCGGCTCATCACGAACAGGTGGGCCTGTACCTGGTCCCGCCTGGATTGCATGGAATTCCCCTTCCTCGGCCGTGACGTACGGCCGGCGGCTGTCCGGGAGGACGGATCAGCCCTTGATGGCGCGCAGTTGCTGGTAGATGCCGGCGACGAGGATCGTCAGCGGGACGAGGACGACGGCGGTCGTGGTGTGCAGCAGGTCGCCGATGCGGCCCCAGTACGGGACCAGCCGGCGGCCGGGAACGGTCCAGGCGGCGATGGCGGCCACGGCGGCCGCCGCGAGCAGTCCCGCGGTCAGTCCCAGCCGTGCGGGCAGGGCGAGTCCGGTCGCGCCGAGGGCGGCGGCCAGGGCGAGTCCGTAGGCGCCGGGCAGCACCATGGACAGGCGCTGCCACAGGCTGCCGAAGTGCCGGGAGTGCAGCAGCAGGAGCAGGCTCAGCACGCAGGCGCACGCCAGGGGCGGCCAGTCATCCGTGCCGGGGGCGGTGAGCAGGGCGGTGAGGCAGGCGGCGGCGACCAGTCCCAGGGCGGCGTAGAGGCCGGTCATGTAGCTGTCGGCGAGTACCGCGCGGGTGGCGATCCGGTCGGCGGGGTGCGGGGTGATGCCTTCCTGGAGCTGGTCGGCGTTGGCGGGCAGGACGGGCAGCCGCAGGCCCGACATCCGGAAGCCGAGTCCTGGCACCAGTCCGCCGCAGATGAGTACGCACAGGACGACGATGCCGGCGGCGTGGCTGACCGGGAGTCCGGCGACCACGCCGGCACCGCCGACGGCGATGAAGAGGCTGACGGTCAGCGCGCCGAAGAACAGCGGGGCGCAGGCGGCGACCGCGGCCAGCGCCAGCACGGAGGCGCCGGCGCCGGTGGCACCGGCGGCCAACAGCCGGGCACCGAGCAGCACTTCGGCGTGTCCGCCGCTGGGCACCAGGGCTCCGGCGAGCGCCATGTAGGGCACGGCCATGATGCCGAGCACCGCGCCGCCCGAGGCGTCGCCGACGGCGCGGGAGGCCGCGCCGGAGCAGGCGACGAGCAGCAGGGCGAGCCCTGCGCTGATCACGGCCCGCAGCACGGTGGGTCCTGGCAGGGCCAGGACGATCAGGCCGACGGTGAGGGCGGTGGCGGCGAAGCCGAGGAGCAGGCGGCGGGTGAGTTCGGGCCGCCAGGAGTCGGGCCGCTTGCGCAGGGCTTCGCCGACGCCGTCCACGAGGTCGTCGTAGGCGACTTCGGGCAGCGTCTCGTGGCGGGGGCGGAGGTAGAGGGTCTCGCCGTCGCGCAACTCCAGTGTGCGCGGGGTGCCTTCGTCGTCGAGGGGCGGCTGCCCCAGGCGCTGTACGGCCCAGCCGCCCTGGTCCAGGCCCTGTTCGTGGAGGTCTTCTCCCGCGTAGTCGACGAGGACCGGCAGCAGGTCGGCGACCGGGACGTCGACGGGCACGCCGATGTCGAAGGACCTTTCGGGGGATCGGACGGTGAGTCGGCACAGGCCGACGGTGGTGTCGCTCACGGCGGCTCGCTCTCTTCGTCCCGGAAAAGCCTCCGGGTCGACGCGGATTGAGGAGAACACTATCGTGACTGCTTATCAGCAATTCGATCGCAGAGCGTACTCCCGAGAGTTGAAGGTGTACCTCAAGCCATCCGGTCACTGCACTGCAATCTTCCCTGAACCGCTCACATTTGCATCATCGCGGTTGCGAATTGTTCCTCGCTTCCACTCCCCCGGTGCCGGCCTGCACCGGCGGCCGCGCAGCGCGGGAACGGCCGCCTCCCGAAGGAAGGTCCGTCTTGAGCACCGTCACATTCCGCCGCCCCCCACGCAGGCCGGGGCCACAACTGCCGCAGGGCGAGCTGAGCCTTCAGGAGCCGCCGGCCCTGCCCGAGTCGCAGAGCGCCATGTCCGGCGTGATCACCTACCTCCCCATGGCCCTCAGCTCGATGGGCATGGTGCTGATCTTCCTGAAGCCGGGAGGCAGCGGCGGCGCCCTCACCTACGTCGCGATCGGCATGATGGCGATCTCCGCCATCGGCATGCTGGTCACCCAGTTCATGCGCAGCGCCCAGGACCGCAAGCGCAAGCTGCGCGGTGAACGCCGTGACTACCTCCGCTACTTGACCACCACCCGGCGCCGGGTCCGCAAGGTGATCGCCCAGCAGCGGCAGGCGCTGTCCTGGCAGCACCCCGAGCCGCCCGCCCTGTGGTCGCTGGCCCGCACCAGCCGGCTGTGGGAACGGCGCCTGACGCACGAGGACTTCGCCGAGGTACGGATCGCCCGCGGCTCCCAGCAGCTGGCCCTCACCCTCTCGCCACTGTCGACCAAGCCGGTGGAGGACCTCGAACCGCTCTGCGCGCACGCGCTGCGCCGCTTCATCCGGGCGTACGGCACGGTCGCCGACCAGCCGGTGGCAGTCCGGCTGCGGACCTACGCACGGATCGTGCTGCGCGGCGACGAGACGGCATCCCGTGCCGCGGTGCGCGCGCTCCTCGCCCAGCTGGCGGTGCTGCACGCGCCGCGCGAGCTGGACATCGTGATCGTCGCGGACGGTGAGGCGCGGGCCGAGTGGGAGTGGGCGAAGTGGCTGCCGCACGTGCAGCACGCGGCGGAGACCGACGGGGCGGGCGCGGCCCGTCTGGTCATCGACAGCGTCTCGGAGCTGGAGGCGCTGCTCGGCGAGGAGTTCGCCCAGCGGCCCAAGTTCGACGCCGACCGGGAGCCGAGCCGGGACGAGCCGTACACCGTGATCGTGCTGGACACCGCGAACGTGCCGCAGGGCGCACGGGTGGCGGGCGCGGGCTACGCCAACGCCGTGGTGCTCGACGTGCGCGGCATCCTGGGCTGGCAGCACTCGCGCCAGGTGCTCAGGCTGCGGATCGGCGCCGACGAGCTGCACATGGTCGGCACGGACCGCAACGGCAAGGAGACCGAGACCGCGATCGGCAGGCCCGAGGCGCTGGGCACCGCCGCGGCGCGGGCGCTGGCCGCCACCGTCGCGTCCTACCGGCCCGGCGCGCGCACCCGGACCGACCAGCCGCTCCAGGAGGACATGGACCTGGCGGGACTGCTGGGCATCGCCGACCTGCGCACGGCGGCCATGGACCGGATGCAGACCCGCTCCCGCAGCGAACGGCTGCGGGTGCCGATCGGCCTGTCGGCGGACGGCACGCCGGTCGAGCTGGACATCAAGGAGTCGGCGCAGGGCGGCATGGGGCCGCACGGCATGCTGATCGGCGCGACCGGCTCGGGCAAGTCCGAGCTGCTGCGCACCCTGGTGCTCGCGCTGGCCCTGACCCACTCGTCCGAGACGCTGAACTTCATCCTCGTCGACTTCAAGGGCGGCGCGACCTTCCTCGGCCTCGACGAACTCCCGCACACCTCCGCGGTGATCACCAACCTGGCGGACGAGACGGCGCTGGTCGAGCGGATGAAGGACGCGCTGCACGGCGAGATGATCCGCCGCCAGGAACTGCTGCGGCGGGCCGGCAACCACGCCTCCGCGCTGGAGTACGAGAAGGCGCGCGAGGGCGGCGCCGACCTCGCGCCGCTGCCGACGCTGTTCGTGGTCGTCGACGAGTTCAGCGAACTGCTGGCCGCGCACCGCGACTTCATGGAGCTGTTCGTGATGATCGGCCGGCTGGGCCGCAGCCTGGGCGTGCATCTGCTGCTCGCCTCGCAGCGTCTCGACGAGGGCCGGATGCACCAGCTGGAGTCGCACCTGTCGTACCGCATCGGCCTGCGGACGTTCTCCGCGATGGAGAGCCGCGGCGTGCTGGGCGTGCCGGACGCCTACAACCTGCCGTCCCAGCCGGGCAGCGGCCTGTTGAAGAACGACGTGGGGACGCTGACCCGCTTCAAGGCCGCGTACGTGTCCGGGCCCTACCGTCCGGCCCGGCGCAGCACGCAGCAGGCGGTGGTGGCGGGCCAGGTGGTGCCGTTCAGCACCGCGTGGGTGGCGCAGCGGCAGCTGCCGCAGACCGCTCCCGAGCCGCTGCCCGACGAGTCCGCGCCGAACCTGCTGAACGTCGCCGTGGACCGGCTGCGGGAGCGGCCCACGGCCCCCGCGCACCAGGTGTGGCTGCCGCCGCTGGACCTCGCGCCGACCCTGGACGCGCTGCTGCCGCCGCTGGCCGCTGCCGCCGGGCGGGGCCTGGCGCCCGCCGACCCGCAGCAGGACGGCCGGCTGACCGTGCCGGTGGGCATCGTGGACCGGCCGTTCGACCAGCGGCGCGACCCGCTGACGGCCGACCTGTCGGGGGCCGGCGGCCACGTCGGCATCGCGGGCGGGCCGCAGAGCGGCAAGAGCAACCTGGTGCGGGCCCTGGTGAGTTCGCTCGCGCTGACCCACACCCCGCGCGAGGTGCAGTTCTACTGCCTGGACTTCGGCGGCGGTTCGCTGTCGGGACTGGCCGGGCTGCCGCACGTCGGCGGCGTCACAGGGCGCCTCGACCCCGAGCGCGTGGTGCGCACGCTGGCCGAGATCACCGGCGTCATCGCACGCCGCGAGCGGCAGTTCGCGGAGCTGGGCATCGAGTCGATGGACGACTTCCGGCGGCGGCGCGCTGCCGGTGAAATGGCCGACGAGCGGTACGGGGACGTGTTCCTGGTCGTGGACTGCTGGGGCACGGTGCGGCAGGACTTCATGGACCTGGTGCCGACCTTCAACCTCATCTCCTCGCGCGGGCTGAGCTTCGGCGTCCACCTGATCATCGCGTCGACCCGGTGGGGCGAGATCGGCAGCGCGCTGCGCGACCAGCTCGGCACCCGCTTCGAGCTGCGGATGGGCGACCCCGTCGACTCGGTGATCAACATGCGGGCGGCGGACACCGTGCCGAAGATCCCCGGGCGCGGCATGACCGAGGAGCGGCTGCACTTCCTCACCGCACTGCCGCGGCTGGACGGCGACGCACGGACCGCCTCGCTCGCCGAGGGGGTGACCGCCATGGTGGAGCGGGTGGCGGCCGCCTGGGACGGGCCGCCGGCGCCGCCGGTGCGGATGCTGCCCGCGCAGCTGGACGCGGCCACGCTGCCCGCTCCCGACGGCGACCTGCGGGTGCCGATCGGCCTGGAGGACCAGCGTCTGGAACCGCTGTGGCACGACTTCGAGTCGAGCCCGCACCTGATCGTCATCGGCGACGCGGAGACCGGCAAGACCAACCTGCTGTCCCTGATCTGCCGGGCGGTGGCCAACCGCTACACGCCGGACCAGGGGCGGGTCATGCTGGTGGACTTCCGCCGCACGCTGGGTGCCAGCGTGCCGGAGGAGTCCCGGCTGGGCTACGCGGTCTCGACGGACAAGCTGCGGCAGATGGTCGAGGGCGTGGCACGGGCGATGCGCGACCGGGTGCCGGGGCCCGACATCACACCGGAGCGGCTGGGCAGGCGCGACTGGTGGACCGGGCCGCAGCTGTTCCTCGTCGTCGACGACTTCGAGATGGTGGGCGGCGGCGGCATGTCGGGGCCCAGCCCGTTCGCGCCGCTGACGGAGTTCCTGGCCCAGGGCAACGAGCTGGGCCTGCACCTGATCGTGGCGCGCAGCGCCAACGGCGCGTCCCGCGGCATCAACGACCCGCTGCTGCGTCAGCTCCTTGAGGCCAACACTCCCGCGCTGATGTTGTCCTGCCCGCCGTCGGAAGGGATGTTCCTGCCCGGCGTCAAGCCGCGCACCATGGCCACGGGCCGCGGCCTGTACCTCACGCGCCGGGGCACGACCCAGGTGCAGACGGGTCTGCTCGACGCGCCCGCCGCCCCGTAGCGGGCGGGCACGGCGAGCCCCCGAGCCCCGCACGGATGCCGCTCAGGCACCCCGCGCGGGGCTTTGCTCTTGCACATCGAAAGGGATTTCCTCGCACGCGGAGATCAACTATTCCCTTTTCTTGAGTACCGGCACGGACACCACGGGCCATAAATGCCGTCACGCACCACCCCCAGGTGGAGGGTTTGGGCACCGATAAAAAGTGACGGGTCGAAATCAGCAGCCGAAAGAGCGGGCTCGAAATACGCTCGAACGAGAAAAGAAATGCGCCTCGGAAGGGCCGGGATGGCCGAGATGGCCGGGGCTGCGCACCCGGGCACGGGCGCGCACCACGCACGAAGGAGGCCACCTCGGCGAGAGGTGGCCTCCTTTGTGGTGCGCGGAGGATGCGGGGCGAGGCCGGCGGCCTCCGTGCGGGGGCTCAGGTTCCGGAGGCCGTACCGCCCGCCGCGTCGCCCGCCGGCGCCGGTCCGTCGCCCGCGGCCGCGAGCCTGCCGGGCCGCCAGCCGCGCCGCTGCCCGCGCGGAATGACCACGGCGGCGAGGGCCATCAGCGCCAGCAGCACCGCGGACGCTCCGGCGATGAGCCAGGCACGGTGCCCGGCGGCCCTGGAATCCGGCGCGGGCAGCCGCAGCGCCTCGGCCCCGCCCGCGTCGCCCGCGCGCGCCGGCGTGCCCAGGTTGGCGGTGACCGCCGACCCCGGGTCCACGGTCCCCCAGCCGACCAGCGGCCCCGCCCCCGCACCCTGGTAGTGGTACGCGGTCCGTTCCAGCCGCGACAGCACCTGATGCGCCGTCAGGTCAGGCCGGTACGAACGGACCAGGGCCGCGGTGCCCGCGACGAAGCCGGAGGCGAGGTCGGCGCCGCTGCCGGTGAAGTGCCCGGCGCCGCGCGGCCCGATGCTCAGCACACTCCGGCCGGGGGCGGCCAGGTCGGGCGCGGTGGCCGGCGGCAACTCCTGGTCGGGGAGCCCGTCGGGCGGCGCGAGCGAGGCGACCGCCACCACACCGGGCAGTTGCGCGGGATACGCGGCGGGCGCCGCCTTGCCGCTCTCCTGCTGCTCCCCGTAGGCCGGGGCGATCACCAGCACGTCCTTGGCCTGCGCCGCCTTCACCGCCGCGCTCAGCGCCGCACTGCCCGACGCCAGGGCCACCGGCACGTCGACGACCTTCGCGCCGCCCTTGACAGCGGCCTCGATCCCGGCGGCGATGTGGTCGGCCGTGGTGGTGCCGTCGTGTTCGGTGGCGCGTACGGCCAGGATGTGCGTGCCGGGGGCGACCCCGGCGAAGCCGATGTCGGCCGGTTTCGCGGCGGCGATCAGTCCGGCGACGAAGGTGCCGTGGCCGACGCAGTCGGTACCGGCCGAGCCGCCCGCGACCACGTCGGGGCCCGCCGTGACCCGCCCGGCCAGCGCGGGCGACCCGGTGGCGTCCACGCCGGTGTCCACGACGGCGACGGTCGCGCCGTCGCCCTCGGTGAGGTCCCAGGCCAGCGCGGGGTTCAACACCGCCTGCTGCCACGGAGGTTCGGACGCCTTCTTGGCGGAGGGTTTGGTGCAGGCTTTGCCCTCCAGCACCCGCGGGATGGGCGGCAGCGTGGTGCCGCCGCCCTGCGCGCCGTCCGCTTGCGCCGCAGGGGCCGCGGCCGTGGCGCTCACCGCCAGCAGCCCGAGGGCCGCGGCCGTCCCCAGGACCCGCCGCACTCCGGAGAGCCGGGGGCCGGGGGCCGGACGGCCGGTGAACCGGGCAGTGATCTCACGGCAGTTGTGACCGTCCACCAGCGGTGTTCCCCTACTTCCGTCGTCACCCATCGCCTCACACCCTCGTGGCGAACACGGCCGCTGCGCCGTTCCGGACACCGGGCACCGCGCGGCATACGGCCTTCGGGAGACGACGGCGCGGCCCGCTGCGGACACTCCATTCACGCAGGTGCGGGCCGCGTCCACCACATACAAGTGGGGGTGATATCGGGGGCATTTCGCCCACCGGGTCAGGGGAAGGCCGCCGCCTTCACAGGTTGGCCGCCTCCAGGTCCTCCGGCAGCAGCCTGCGCAGATCGTCGAGTCCCGCATCGGGGAGCCGGCTGAGGCGGCCCGCCTGCCGGGTGACCATCGCCTCCATCACCTTACGGGCATAGCGTGCGTTGCCGAAGTCGTCACCGCGCTGCACCGATGCGAAGTGCCTGCGCAGCCCGTCCACGGTCGCCGGGACGCACTCGTAGCCGTCCCGCGCGCAGGTGCCCAGCACGATCGCGAGCAGCTCGTCGGTGGTGTAGTCCTCGAAGTGCACGGTGCGCGAAAAGCGGGACGCCAGGCCCGGGTTGGAGGCCAGGAAGCGCTCCATCTCCAGCGAGTAGCCCGCTGCCACGACAGCGACGTCACCACGGTGGTCCTCCATCAGCTTGACGAGGGTGTCCACCGCCTCCTGCCCGAAGTCGGACGAGGAGCCGCCCGCCGGGGTGAGGGTGTACGCCTCGTCGATGAAGAGCACCCCGCCGCGGGCCCGTGCGAAGACATCCTTGGTGAGCTGCGCGGTGTGGCCGACGTACCGCCCCACCAGGTCGGCGCGGGCCACCTCCACGAGCTGGCCGCGCGGCAGCACGCCCAGGGTGCCGAGGATTTCGCCGTACAGCCGGGCGACCGTGGTCTTTCCGGTGCCTGGCGGCCCGGCGAAGATCAGGTGGTGCCCGACGGAGGTCGCGGGCAGCCCGGCCGCCTGCCGCCTGCGGGCCGTGCCGAGCAGGTTGACCAGGTCCTCGACCTCGTTCTTGACGGCGTCCAGGCCGGTCATGGCGCGCAGCCGCCCCAGTACCTCGTCCAGCGCCCCGTCGTCGTGCCGGTCGGTGCCCGCGCCGACCGCCGCCGCTGCCTGCTTGCCGACGTCGGACGGGACGAAGGTCGTCAGGTCGTCCTTGGACACCTCCGCCATCGCCGCCAGCCGGAACGCCTGCCGGTCCACCATCTCCTCGAACACCTTGCGGGCCGCCCGCGCGTTGCCGAACGACTCGTCCTTGTGCATCCGCTCGAAGTGCACCCCGAGCGCCTTCTCGGTCTCCTCCGCCAGGGTGTAGCGGTGCGCGTCGCACTGCCGCCGCACGATGGTGACCAGCTCAGGAACGCTGTAGTTCTCGAACTCGATGGTGCGGCTGAAGCGGGAGCCGAGGCCGGGGTTGGACTCCAGGAAGTTGCTCATCTGGGAGGTGTATCCGGCCGCGATGACGACGACGTCGTCACGGTGGTCCTCCATCAGCTTGACGAGGGTGTCGACGGCCTCCTGGCCGAAGTTGGCCCCGCTGCCCTCCTGGGAGGTGAGGGTGTACGCCTCGTCGATGAACAGCACGCCGCCCAGGGCCTTTTCGAAGACCTCGGTGGTCTTGATGGCCGTACCGCCGACGATCTTGGCGACCAGGTCGGCGCGGGACACCTCCACCAGGTGGCCCGAGCGCAGCACGCCCAGCGAGGCGAGGATGGAGCCGTAGAGCCGGGCGACGGTGGTCTTTCCGGTGCCGGGCGGGCCCGCGAAGACCACATGGCGGGCGTTGGTCGGCACCGGGAGCCCGGCCTCGCGGCGGCGGCGCGCCAGCCGGTTGAGGTTGACGAGCATGTTGACCTGCTCCTTGACCGCCTGTAGGCCGACCAGTTCGTCGAGCCGGGCCAGCGGCCCGTGGGTGTCGGCGGCGCCGCCCGCCCCGGCGGCCGCCGCGCTCTCCCCCCAGACGTCCGGGTCGGTGTTGCCGCTGCTGGTCA
This sequence comes from Streptomyces pinistramenti, assembly GCF_020564935.1. Classification (GTDB taxonomy): domain Bacteria; phylum Actinomycetota; class Actinomycetes; order Streptomycetales; family Streptomycetaceae; genus Streptomyces; species Streptomyces pinistramenti. Next base: position 296,284 of record NZ_JAJCXB010000001.1, on the reverse strand, counting down.
GGTTCTCGACGCTGGTCTCGCCGTCCGGTGAGGTCTGGCGCACGCCTGCGCCCTCGTTGTCGGTCGCCGTGCAGCCGGTCACCCGTACCCGCTTGGTCGTCTCGACCCGGACCCCGTCGCCGGCATTCCCGGTGAGCCGGCAGCCGTTGAGCGCACCCCGCGCCTTCTGCCCCATCAGCACGCCGTTCGCCTTGCCGTCGTGCACCCAGGTGCGGACCGCGGTCAGTTCCGCGTCCTCGTCCAGCGCGACGCCGTCGGCCCCGGATCCGTCGATCTCGCAGTCGAGCAGTGTGACAGTGCCACGCGGGCCCGCCTGGACACCCGCACGTTTCGCGGCCCGCACCGTGGTGGCCTGGAGCGTGGGCCGGGCGCCTTCGGCGACGTAGACCCCGCACCGGCCGGCTCCGGTCAGCTCGCAGTCCTCCAACTGGCCGCGCCCGGTGCCGCGTACCTCGACGGCGTGCCCGGCCGCGTCGGTGACGCTCACCCGGCGCAGTACCGGCTCCGCTTCCCCGTCGATGAGGATTCCGGTGCCCTTCGCGCCGGTCACTTCGGCGCGGTCCACGCGGGGCGCGCCGTCGCCGGAGAGCAGGATGCCCTCCGCGGCGCAGCCGCGCACCTGGAGTCCGGTGAGGTGCGGAGCGGCGGATTCCTCGGTCACCACGCCGGAGCCCGATGCGTCATCGACCGTGCAGTCGGTGAAGGAGCCGCGGGCGTGGCCTGCGACGACGATGCCGTGCCCGTCGCTGCGTTCGACGGTCAGCCCGCGGAACACGGGGTTGGTGTCGCCGGTGAGCGTCACTCCGTGGCTGGAGGTCTCGCTCACGGTGCAGTCCTCGACCGTGGCCTGCGAGGAGGAGCTGATGTGCAGCCCGATGACCGTGTCGCGCAGCCGGCACTGCGCGATCCGGGTGGCGCTGTCCTGCTCGATGGCGACGGCGGGTTTGCCGGTCATCGAGATGACGCAGTCCTCGACGCTGCCCCGCGCCCGGCCGTTGGCCAGCACGCCGTTGCCCCGGGCGTCGCGTACCGTGCAGCCGCGCACCACGGGTGCCGCTTCCTCGCCGATCACCACGCCGGAGCTGCCGAGGCGTTCGAAGAGGCAGTTCTCGATGATGCTGGGCGCCCGCGAGATGTCGACGAGGCCGGCGCCCGCCTGGTTGACCACGTGGCAGTTGCGCATGGCCAGGGAGCCCTCCTCGCGGGAGAGCAGTGCCGTCCAGGCGGCGCCGGTGATCTCGCAGTCGTCCATGGCGGCCTGGCCGCGCGGCACGTCGATCACCGGCAGTTCGGTGTCCTCGCTGCGCAGCCGCAGTCCTGAGAGTTTGACGGCCTCGGCCAGGACCTGGACGGCGCTGCCGGTACGCGGCGCGATGTCGACGACCGCCCCGGCCTCGTGGGCCACCAAGGTGACCATTTTGGTCACCACGAGGTTCTCCTCGTACCGGCCGGCCCGCACGCTGATCACGGTGCCGCTGCGGGCCGCCTGGATGGCTTCTGCGATGGTGCGATGTCCGTCGACCCCGTCCGGGTCCACGATCAACAGGTGGCGAGCCAACGCCGCTCCCCCTTCGTTGTGATCGGGTCGGCGCCCGTGCCGGTCCCTACGCCGGAGCGGGTCGACTCCCTGATTACCGATGACGTGTGCTGATGACGTGTGAGAAGTGCGGGCCGCACGCGCGCGACGGCCCGGCCCGTGGGCCGGAGTCCGGCGGTTGCCGGCGGCCTTGCGGACCGTGGGCACCGTTATGGCGCCGCCTGAAGACAGGGCCCGGCCCGCCGTTATGACGGGAACCCGCCGCGGCGTGACCGGATGACACGGTCGGACGCCGGTGTTCCCTTGTGGTGACTGCGGCAGCGGGCCCGCCCGGCCCCTGGCGCACCGGGGCCTGCCCCGGCGACCTGTTCCAGTGAGCGCACGAGGTGCGCCGCACTGCTGCCGCCGCGAAGTGTACGCGCAATTCCCCTTCCGCGGACGCCCCCTGGCGCCGGGACGTCGTGAAATGCCCCTGCGGGTACGGTCATTCGGCCCGGAGGTCAGGAGTCGGTGCGGTATCCGAAGCGTCTTCGGACACCGGCTCCGCCGTCGGCAGCGTGACGCGGGCCACGGTGCCGCCGCCGGCCGCCCCGCTCTCGATGGCGAGTCGGCCGCCCATCCCGTCGACGAGCCCCTTGGTGACGTGCAGGCCGAGGCCGGATCCGGGGTTCTTGGTGCGTTCCGCGCCGAGCCGGTCGAACGGCACGAACAGCCGGTGCTGGAGATGCTTGGGAATGCCGGGCCCGTCGTCCGTGACCACCAGATCCAGCAGGCCGTCCGCCCGGTGCTCGGCGCTGAGCACCACCCGGCCGCCGGGCCTGTTGTACTTGATGGCGTTCGTGGCCAGATTCAACAGGACCTGACGCAGCCGCCGTTCGTCACAGACCGCGGCGGGCGCGGCATCGGCGAGGACGACGTCGAACGTCACCTGCGCCTCCTGGGCCCCGGCCACCAGCAGCCCGTGCACGTCGGTCAGCAGCGGTCCGACGGGCAGCGGCTCGGTGTGCAGCCGCAGCGCCCTGGCCTCGATGGCGGCCACGTCACGGAGATCGTCGACCAGCGCCACGAGGTGATGGGCAGCCGAACTCATCCGCTCCAGCGCCTCTTGGCGCCGTTCCACCGTGAGGCTGCCGGACCGCAGCAGCTCGCCGAAGCCGACGACGGCGTGCAGCGGGGTGCGGATCTCGTGCCCCAGAGCGGTCAGGAACTGGGACTTGGTCCTGCTGTTCTCCTCCGCGTGCCGCTGCGCGATCTCCGCCTCGGCGCGTGCCCTGCGCTCTTCCTCGGCGGCCTTGCGGCCGGTCTCGTCCACGAGGTTGACGCACCACGACACGATGTTGCCGTACGCGTCGCGGACGCCCGAGTAGGTGGTCGAGGTGACGATCGGACCGTCGTGCAGGCGGTTGAAGCGCAGCTCGAAGCGGTGCGTGTCGCCGCCTTCCGCGGCGACGCCGTGCAGCAGGCTCGGCCGGTCGTCGGCCTGCACCAGGTCCTGGAAGAAGCGGCCGACCAGGCCGGACGCGTCGGTCTGGAGCAGCGTGCACAGGGCGCGGTTGACGCGCAGCACCCGGCCGTCGAGGCCGAGCAGCGCCATGCCCGCGGCGTTGTCGTCGAACGCCCTGCGGAAGCGCTCCTCGCTCTGCGCGAGGCTGCCGAACAGCCGGTCGTGGTCGATGGCCACGGCGGCGAGGTGGGTGAAGCGGTCGACCAGATGACGCTCGTGTTCGCTGGGCGTGTGCGGTATGTCGTGGTAGACAGCGAAGGTCCCCAGGACCTGTCCGTCCTTGCCCGGTATGGGAGTTGACCAGCAGGCCCGCACACCGGCGATGGCGGCGGCCGGGCGGAAGTCGTCCCACAGGGCGCTCTCATGGATGTCGGACACCACGACCGGTACGGCCGTATAGGCGGCGGTACCGCAGGACCCCGCGCAGGGCCCGGTGTCCATGCCGTCGATCAGCTCGACGTACTCCAGCGGCATGCTGGGGGCCGCGCCGTGGTGCAGCCGCCCGGAGCGTTCGTCGAGCAGCAGCACCGAGCACTTGGTGCCGGGCAGCAGGTCTTCCAGGGCTCCGGTCACGGCGTCGAGCACCGCATGCAGCGCGGCGCCTTCCGCCATCATCTCCAGCACCTGGGCGTGGTGGACGAGCAGTTGGGGGATGGCCTCGGCGGGTGCTTCCTGCCCCACGCCGAGGGATGCCCGCCGGTCGAATTCGCGCGGCATGGCCACCTCAGGGCTCGAACCGGTAGCCGACACCGCGGACCGTGCGCAGCCAGCGTGGCCGGTCGGGATCTCGTTCCACCTTGCGCCGCAGCCGGTGCACGTGCTGGGTGACGGTGGCCGGCTCCTGCCAGTCGCTGGAGGACTGCCAGACGTGTTCGAGGAGTTGGTCGCGGGTGTAGACGTGGCGCGGCGAGTCGGCGAGGAAGGCCAGCAGGTCGAACTCGCGGGCGGTCAGCTCCACCGCGCTGCCCCGCACCGTGACGGTCCTGGTCGCCCGGTCGATCATCAGGTCCTCCTGGGGGTGCCGGGGGCCCGGCAGGCCCGGCCGCGGGTTCTGCGGGGCGGCCGGGGCGTGCTCCGTCCGCTTGCTGCGGCGCAGTACCGAGCGGACCCGCGCGGCCAGTTCGGCGGGCGAGAAGGGCTTGACGACGTAGTCATCGGCGCCGAGGTCGAGTCCGATGATGCGGTCCGTCTCGCCCGACCTGCCGGAGACGACGATCACCGGGAGGCCGGCGGACCTGCGTCTGATCTGGGTGAGAACGTCAAGACCCGCGACGAGGGGCAGGGTCAGGTCGAGCAGCACCACGTCGGGCTGCCCGGTTTCGACGGCTTCCAGCGCCGCCTGGCCGTCGGCCGCCGTCAGGACGTGGAAGCCCTCGGACTCCAACTGCCATCTGGCCAAGGTCCGTACGTCCTCGTCGTCGTCCACCACCAGGACGTGAGCATGTATGTCGCCCGTCGGCAAGGCCCCTCCCCGCTTCGATCGACCGCACTGCGCGGGGTGGAGATCATCTCATGTTCACCCCTTCGCGTCACCACGCGATCACCTTGAGCGAGCAGTTAAGCAATATTTGATGAAACGTTGCGGAGCAGGTGAGGTGGCCGCACGAGAGTTCAACCGTGAGTACGAGATCCGCAGGCACCGTTGCTGCCGCACTAGCCGAAGGCGCCGCTCTCCAGGGCGAGGGGACTTTCCTCGTCGTGGAGACCGCGCCGGGTGAGCAGCAGAGGATCAGCTGGGCCGAGATGGACGCACGGGCGACCAGAACGGCCCGGCTGCTGCGCTCGCTCGGCCTGCAGACCGGCGACCGGCTGAACGTACACGCGACCAACTGCGCGGAGTTCTACGACCTGTGGTTCGGCGCCGCGCGGCTGGGCGCCGTGATCGTCCCCAGCGACCCGCTGCACACGCCGGACGAACTCGCCTACCTTCTGGCGCGCTCCCGCTGCCACCTCACCTTCACCCACGCGAGCCTGCGGGAGACCACCGCACGGGCCCGCCTCCAGGCGCACGACTGCCGGCACCTGTTCGTCATCGGCGGGGACGGCGACGACGCCTTCCACACCGCCCGTGACGCGCAGTCCGACGCACCGTGGTCCCCGGAGGAGGACGGCGCGGGCCCCGGGCCGCACGACACCCTGGGCGTCCTCCATGTGACGGCGGAAGCGGGCCGGCACGAGGAGGTGCTCATCACCCATGACGCCTACCTGGGCGCGGGGCGTTCCGTCGCCGCCCGGCTGCGGATGCGCCCCGACGACCGCCAGTTGGTCGTACTGCCGCTGTTCCGGGGCAACGCGCAGCAGTACGCGTCGATGTCGGCGCTGGTCAGCGGCGCGTCGATAGCGCTCGCCCCCGGGTTCTCCGCCACGCGCTGGCCCTCGCAGGCCCGGTCGCTGGGGGCGACGCTCGCCGGACTGCTCCCCGCGCCGATCTGCATGCTGCTGGCGCGGGAGGAGGGCGGCGACGACGACGCGCACCGGCTACGGGCCGTGGTCGCCACGCAGAAGGTGTCCGAGGAGCAGATCGCGTCGTTCGAGAAACGCTTCCACGTCTCGCTGCTCCAGCTGTACGGCATGCGGGAGACCGTCGCGCCGGTGCCGGCGCCCGCGCAGGCGCGGCGGCGCAAGCGGGAGCAGCGGGGTCCTGCCAGGGCGCGGCGTCCTGGCGCGGCCGGGCGCCCCCGACCGGAAGGGCCGCCCCGGGGCACCGCCTCCCGGTTATCGCGTCCGGCCCAGCTGACATGCCGTCAATACTCCTCGGCGGGCGAGCCATCCGCCCCCGAAGCCCCTGGAGGGGATGCCCCCATGGCATGCACGCGTCCCGTGACCGTCCGCCGCGCAGGCCCGCCGCGCCCGACCGGCACCGGCCGGCCACCGGGCGGACGGCGCACGGCGGCAGAGAGAGCGCGGGAGCGTTCGGTGGTGTGGTCCCGTCGGCGGGTGTCAGGTGCCGACGCGCTGTCGTCCTTGTGTGTCGCCGGCTGCCGGCGACCGCTGATCGAGCACGCTGAGGCGGAGTGACATGGTCAACGTTGTGGGTATCGGCGGCGGGATCGGCGCATCGCGCCTGTGGCTCACGCTGCACGACGCGCTGGAGGACGACGCGGCGGACGGGCCGTCGGGACTGACGCTGGTGGTGAACACCGGTGACGACCTCTGGGCGCACGGCGTGCGGGTCTGCCCGGATCTCGACACCACGCTCTACGCGCTCAGCGGCCGGCAGGACGTGGAACGCGGATGGGGCACCAAGGGCGAGTCCTGGCGGTGCATGGAGGCGGTGCGCGGGCTCGGCGGCGAGGTGTGGTTCCACCTCGGTGACACCGACCTGGCCACCCATCTGCTGCGTACCGCGTGGCTGCGGGAGGGCGTGGGCCTGGCCGAGGTGACGCGCCGGCTGGCGGAAGGCATGGGCCTGCGCTGCCGGGTGCTGCCGGCCACCGAACAGCCGGTGTCCACCCAGCTGTTGTGCACGGACGGCGAGCGGCGCAGCTACCAGGAGTTTTTGGTGCGGGACGCCGCCGGGCCCCGGGTGCACGAGGTGACGTACGCGGGGATCCCGGCGGCCCGGCCGGCGCCCGGCGTCCTGGAGGCGCTGGAATCCGCTGACCTCATCGTGCTGGGCCCGAGCAATCCGGTGGCGAGCCTGGGCCCGGTGCTGGCCGTTCCGGGGATCCGCGAGGCGGTGCGGGACGCCGGGTGCCCGGTGGTCGCGGTCACGCCCACCGTCAGCCGGGTGCCGTTCGACGATCCGGGCGAAGCGCGGCGGGCGGACAGCAGGCAGCGGCTGATGGAATCCCGCGGTGTGCAGGCGACGGCCACCGGGGCCGCGGAAATGATCCGTGATCTGTGCGACGTCTTCGTGCTGGACACGGCGGACGCCCAGGAAGCGGACGCCATCCGGGCGTTCGGCCCCGACGTGCTCCTCACCCCCACCCTCGCGAGCGCCGGCCGGGCCCCGCGCGCCCTCGCCGACGCCGTGCTCGGCGCGGCGGACACGCGCCGGCCGGTCCGTTCCGGTGCGATCGGGGGCGTGGGGCGATGACTCTCGTCAGTCCGGAGGGGACGGCAGCGCCCCGGCAGCAGATCCTGGAAGGACCGGTGCGGGGCGCGGTGGACCGGCCGCGTACCGCACCGGCGGGCCGGCCGGTGCCGCGGGTGCGTGCCGCGGCGGATCTCCGGGTCGGCCTGAAGGACGGCAGCAAGGCGGTGGGCACCGCGTTCACCTTCACCGGACTGTCGTACGGGGGCGAGCACGTGGCACTCGGCTTCGACGCGGTCCCGGCGCGCGCCGGGGCGCGGGTGCCGCTGGTGGGGGTGCACACCGAGTGCCTGAGCGGTGAGGTCCTGGGATCGCTGCACTGCGACTGCGGGGCCCGGCTCCAGGAGACGATGCGGGCGGTGCACGACGCGGGCGGCATCCTGCTCTACCTGCGGCAGAGCGGCCGCGGGTTCGGTGTCACCGGCGGGCTCGACGTCTGCGCCAGGCAGCCGCCGTCGGCCGCCTGTCCCCCGGCGGCCGCGCCGCGGCCCAGCGACCGGGAGCAGAGCTGCCGGGTCGTCGCCGAGATGCTGTCGGCGCTGGGACTCACCCGGGTCACCCTGCTGACCTGCGACCCCGATTGGGCCGGGCCGATCGCCCGGCAGGGCATCGTCATCGACCGGGTGGCGCCGGCCGCGACAGGTCCGGAGGGGCGGGCGCCGGGGCCCGGCGGCCGGGCGGCCCCGCCCGCCGGGGACGGCTTCGTCACCCCGCGCGAGTACGAAGTGCTGCGCAGAGTGGCCATGGGCCAGAGCAATCCGGAAATCGCGCAGGCGATGTTCATCTCCCGCAACACGGTCAAGAGCTACCTGCAGAACGTGCTGCAGAAGCTGAACGTCCGCAACCGGGTGGAAGCCATCGCCCGCGCACGCGAGTTGGGAATCCCCTTGTGAACCGCACCGTACCGGGGCCCGGATTAGAGCCTGTGTCCGATACATTCCGAACCCTCATCCGGAGCGTCAGCACCATCGGCAGGGCGTGCGACGCCATGAAGTCCAGGAAGATACGTGAAGGAATACTTCGGCATTCAGCAACGAACGAGTGAGTTCCGATGACCGCACCGGCCGGCTTTCACCCTCTGCACGAGCGCGACGAGCAACTCGCTTCGCTGCACCGGCTCCTGGTGGACAGTCTGAACGGACCCACACGCTTCGCCATCATCTCGGGGCCTGCGGGCTGCGGCAAGACGGAGCTGCTGCGTACCTTCGCGCGCGAGGCCACGTCCTCCGGTGCCGCCTACCTCAGCGCCACGGCGTCGCGGACCGAGCATCTCGTACCGTTCGGCGTCTGGGCGCAGCTCTTCCGCAGCGCGGGCGGCCTCACCCCGTCCGCCGGCGGTGACCTGTCCCGTCCGCTGGACGGCAAGGTGCTCAGCTCCGTGACGGGCGCGGCGCCGCAGGACGGGTCCACGCCGCTGTCCGCGCAGGTCATCCACACGGTGTGCCTGCCGCTGCTCGACGTCATCGAAAAGATCCCCGGGCCCGTGGTCATCGGCATCGACGACTTCCAGAACGCGGACGCGGTGTCCCTCCAGTGCCTGGCGGCCGTCGTCCGCAGGCTGGGGCCCAAGCCCGTCCTGGTCGTGCTCGGTGAATCCTCCGACCGGCCTTCGGCGGACGCCTCGTTGCAGGCCGAGCTGCCGCTGGAGCCGCACTCGCGCAGGCTGCGGCTGTGGCCGCTGTCCCGGTCCGGCGTGCAGGACCTGCTGCGGCAGCATCTGGGCCGGGCGGCCGCGCAACGCCTGGCCGACGCCTGTTACGACATCACGGCCGGCAATCCGCTCCAGGTCCACGGCCTGATCGCCGACAACCAGCGGGCGGACGCCGGTTCGGGTGACCCGGCGGTGGATTCGGGATACGCCGCGGCGGTCCTGTCCTGCCTGCACCGCTGCGGCCTCGCCGCGCTCTCCCTCGCACAGCACATCGCACTGATCGACGGCCCCGCCACCACCCGCGTCCTGACCCAGCTGGCCGGCGTCGACAGCAAGACCCTGATGCGGACGCTCAGCACCCTCGACGACGCCGGAATCCTGTCCGGCAACCGCTTCCGGCACCCCAAGACGCGTGCCGTGATCCTCGACAACATGGCGCCGGAGAAGCGGGCCGGACTGCGCGCCCGGGTCGCCGAGGTGCTCTACCGCAGCGGCGCCGCGCCCCTCACCGTCGCCCGGCAGCTGCTCGCCGCCGCGCCGGTCCCGGCCGGCGACTGGCCCGTCGCGATCCTCGACGAGGCGGCCAGGGCGGCCGTCCGCGACGGGATGCTGGACCTCGCGCACGACTGCCTGGTGCTCGCGCGCGAACTGGAGCCCGCCGACGAGAAGTTGCTGGCCTCGATCACCGCGACGCTCTTCGACATCGAGTGGCGGACGGACCCGTGCGCGGCGGTCCGCGGCCTGCCCTCGCTGGCCGCCGCGACCCGCTCCGGCGCGCTCACCGGCTCGTACGCCTCGATTCCGGTCACCGCGCCGCTGTGGTTCGGGGACGTCGATTCGGCGGTCGCGGGCCTCCGGCAGATCAGCGCCGCGCCCGAGGTCCACCCGCCGGGCACCGCGGCCCATGTGCAGGCGTCCCAGCTGTGGCTGCGGCTCGGCTACCCGGCGGCGGCCGGCAGCCGGCAGCTCGCCGACATCCCCGACGACCCGGCCGGCACCAGGCCACCGGTCGACCCGCTGAGCCCGCAGGTCCAGGGCGCGGTACTGCTGAGCCGGCTGAGCGGCGGCGGCCCCGACACCGAGCTCGCGGACGAGGCCGAGCGGCTGGTGCGCCGCTACCGGCTCAACCAGCGCACCTTCGCCGTCCTGACGTCCTGCCTGATCACGCTGCTCTTCTCCGACCGCCTGGAGATCGCCGACGAGGCGTGCCGGCGGCTGACCACCGAGGCGAACCAGCTGTCGTCCCAGACCTGGCGCGCCCTGTTCACGGCGCTGCGCGCGGAGGTCGCGCTGCGCCGCGGCGACCTGCCCACCGCGCTGCGGCTGGCGCACACCTCGCTCTCCGTCATCTCCCACGAGAGCTGGGGCGTGGGCATCGGCCTGCCGCTGGCCACACTGGTACAGGCCGGCATCGCCGCGGGCCGGTTCGACGTCGCCCACCGCGCCCTCCAGGTGCCGGTGCCGGACGAAATGTTCCAGACACCGATCGGCCTGCACTACATGCAGGCCCGCGGCCACCACCACCTGGCCACACATCAAGAACCCTCCGCCCTGGAGGAGTTCCTCACCGCAGGCGACCTCGCCCAGAAGTACAAGATGGACGTCCCCGCACTGGTGCCGTGGCGCAGCGAGGCCGCCCGCGTGTACCTGACGCTGGGCGACCAGGAACGGGCCCGCGAACTGGCCCAGGCGCAGCTGGACCTGTGCACCGCCCTGCACGCCCGCGCACGCGGCGCCGCGCTCCGCATCCTCGCCGCCTGCGCCGCCCCCGGCCGCCGCACCCCCCTCCTGGAAGCGGCGGCAGCAGCCTTCCGGGAATGCGGCGCCACCCGCGAACTCGCCGCCACTCTGGAGGAGTTGACCAAGACGGAGGAGGAGTCCCGCCCGCCCGGCCCCCCTCCCAACGACCGGCGCATCGCCCCCGACACACCCGCCAGACTCACCCAGACCACCCGCACCCCCCGGCAGACGCCTTTCCCCCGCAACCTCCGCCTCGTCCCCCAGAACACCGAACGCCGCCCCACAACCGACCTCAGCGAAGCCGAGCGCAGAGTGGCCGAACTGGCGGCCCGCGGCCACAGCAACCGCCAGATCGCGGCCCGCCTCTACATCACCGTCAGCACCGTCGAACAACACCTGACCCGCGTCTACCGCAAACTCCGCGTAAAACGCCGCACCGACCTGGCAGCCGGCCTCCGCAGCACGACCCCACCCCAGGCGGAGGCGGCGGCAGGGCGCTGACGGGCGAGGGGGGCGACGCGCCGGCCGTAGGGCGAGCCGCATGCCCTCGCACCGCGATGCGGACACCCTCCGGCCGCCCGTCCGGCACACCGGTGATTCCCGTGTGCCGGACGGGCGGGGAACCGTGGTGCCGTGGCGGCGGAAGACGTCCGCATCTGCACCCGCACCTGGAGCAGGATCACGAAAAAGCCCGCCGCCTCGGGTTTCCCCAAGCCGACGGGCTTCCGACATCACTGTCGGGACGACAGGATTTGAACCTGCGACCCCTTGACCCCCAGTCAAGTGCGCTACCAAGCTGCGCCACGTCCCGATGCCCGTCCGAACCGGTGTTTCTCCCGGTTGACCGCGCACGAGAACAATACCGCATGTCAGAGGGTGCGCGTTGCCATGTCCCGGACGGCCGGACGGGGGCCGGGCCGGGATGAGTGCCACGACCGGCAGGCGGCCGAGGAGGCGGGGAGCGGGGAGCGGGGGTCGGGGCCCGCAGGCCGGGAACCGGGTCCGCAGGCCAGGGCTTGACCTCAATATAAGTTGAGGTAGCAGGCTGTCGTTCATGACTCCCCCGTACACACCCACGACCGGGCCCACCGCGGCCGTCCCGTCCGGCGACGACGACGGTTTCGCCCAACTCACCGGCCTGATGGGCCTGATGACGGGCGACGAGAAGCACGGGCCGGCCGCGACCTCCACCCTCGACGCCCTCTGGGTCCTCTACGACCGCGTCCTGCGGGTCACGCCCGACACCGTCCAGGACCCCGGCCGGGACCGTTTTCTGCTCTCCAAGGGCCACGGCCCGATGGCGTACTACGCCGTGCTCGCCGCGAAGGGCTTCTTCCCCAGCGCCTGGCTCCCGGGCTTCGGGGCCTATGCCTCACCGCTCGGCCACCATCCGGACCGCGAGCTGGTTCCCGGCGCCGAGATCGGCAGCGGATCGCTCGGGCACGGGCTCCCGCTCGCCGTCGGCACCGTCCTGGGGCTGCGTGCGCAGGACAGGACCGGGCCCGCCGTATGGGTGCTCGTCGGCGATGCCGAGCTGGACGAGGGCAGCAACCACGAAGCGCTGGCCTACGCGGGCGCGACCGGGCTCGACCGGCTGCACACCCTCGTGATCGACAACTCCTCCGCCACGCACGGCAGGCGCGGCGGGATCGCCGCCCGGTTCGAGGCGGCGGGCTGGTCGGTGGCGAGCGTCGACGGCCGCGACCACGGGGCGCTGCACGCGGCGTACACCGCGCCGCATCCGGGACGCCCGCACGTGGTGGTCGCGCGCGTCGAGCCCAAGGACGCCTGACCGCCCGCTGCCCCGCCGGGCCGCCCGGAAGCCGCGGCCCGCGCTTCACCGCTCAGGACTTCGAGAGGGATTTTGTGATGGACACCATGCGTGAGCGTTTCGCCGCGGTCACTTCGCGGCTGCTGGACGAGGACCCGCGGCTGGCCGTCGTACTCGCCGAGATCGGCAAGGACGGCTTCGCGGACGCCGCACAGAAGCACCCCGGCAGGGTGGTCAACGTCGGCATCAGGGAGCAGCTCCTGGTCGGGGTGGGCGGTGGGCTCGCCCTCACGGGGCTGCGGCCCGTGCTGCACACCTTCGCCGGCTTCCTGGTGGAGCGCCCCTTCGAGCAGGTGAAACTGGACTTCGGGCACCAGGGTGTGGGCGGCGTGCTGGTCAGCGCCGGCGGCTCCTACGACTGGCCGGCCGGCGGCTTCACCCACATGGCACCGGGCGACGTCGGCCTGCTGGACACCCTGGACGGCTGGACGGTGCACGTGCCCGGCCACCCCGACGAGGCCGAGACGCTGCTGCGGCATGCCGCGGCCGCCGGGGACGACAAGGTCTACGTCCGGCTGTCCGTGCAGGTCAACGCCGTGCCACGGCCGGTGGACGGGGCCCGCTTCCAGCCGCTGCGGCAGGGCGGCAGGGGCGTCGTCCTGGCCATCGGGCCGATGCTGGATCCGGTCCTCGCCGCGACCCGTGACCTGGACCTGTCCGTGCTCTACGCGACGACCGTGCGCCCCTTCGACGCGGCGGCCCTGCGCGCGGCGGTGGACGCGGCCGGCAGTACGGACGTGGTGATCGTCGAGCCGTATCTCGCGGGCACGTCGACGCGCCAGGTGAACGAGGCGCTGGAGGACCGGCCGCACCGTGTGCTGGGGCTCGGGGTCGGCCGCCGCGAGCTGCGGCGCTACGGGCAGCTGGACGAGCACCTGGCGGGCCACGGCCTGGACGCACGGGGCCTGCGCGGGCGGATCACCGGGTTCCTGGACGCCCGGTGAGCCCGCGCCGCGGGGCACAACCCGCGGCTCAGATCCGCTTGTCGAGCCAGGCCAGCAGGTCGGCCTGGACCTCGTCGCGGTTGGTCTCGTTGAGGATCTCGTGCCGGGCGCCCGGGTAGGCCCGCCAGGTGAGGTCGCGGGTGCCGAGGTAGCGGAAGTCCTCCAGCAGTTCGCCCATGAGGGTCAGGCGTTGGTTGCAGGGGTCGTCGGCGCCGACCGCGACGTGGACCGGCAGGCCGCGCGGGATGCGGGCGAGGTCGGCCGGGTCGTTGATCTTTCGGATGGCACGTACCCAGTCGATCACCAGGCCCGCGCAGAACGGGAAGCCGCAGTCCTCGTCGGCGGCGTACCTGTCCACCTCTTCGCTGTCGCGGGAGAGCCATTCGTAGCCGGTGCGGTGGGGGAAGGCGTCGTTGAAGGAGCTGAAGGTCCGCGGGATGAAGGGGGACAGCGCGGCGCGGCCGTGCTCGGCGATCTCCGCGTCGAGCTCGGCGAGCGCGCTGTCGATTTCGAGTCCTGGCAGGGTACGGAAGGTGCCGGACAGGATGAGTCCCGCGAGGTCGGCGCCGTACTCCTGGGCGTAGTCGCGGGCCAGCATCGACCCCATGCTGTGGCCGAACAGGACCAGCGGGATGCCGGGGTGGGCGGCGGCCGCGTGGTCGCCGATGCGCTTGAGGTCGCCGACGATGGCCCGCCAGGCGTCCTCGCCGACCACGCCGCGGCCTCCGGTGGACGGGGCGGTGGCGCCGTGGCCGCGGTGGTCGGAGGCGACGACGCCGTAGCCGTGGCCGGTCAGGAAGCGGGCGAACCGGTCGTAGCGCCGGGCGTGTTCGGCCGCGCCGTGGGCGATCTGGACCAGGGCCCGCGGGTGGCCGGACTCCGGCAGCCAGGTGTAGGTGGCGATCCGGGCGCCGTCGGGGGCCTGGTGGAAGTCCTGCTGCATGGCCTGCATGACATCGTCTCCTGACTGCGGGGCGGTGGCCGCCGTGGCGTCGGTCGCGTGCGCGGGGTGCCCGTCGCCGCCCCCGCCCCGGGCTCCCGGCGCGCCGGGCGGGCCTGGCCGGCACCCCGCTGGGCGCCCACTCTTCCCTCCCTGGCCTCGACGCGCCAAGAGGCCGGGGTGTCGTCCGGTTTCCGGCGAGCGGCGGGAACCGGACGACACTCCGCCGCGATGGTTGACCGGTCACCGACAGGCCGTGACACGATCGGCCGGTTCTTGTCGGCGTCACTGCCCAACCCCCTGCCACAGGAGGAACGTTGGACACCACAGACCGCTCCGAGACTCCTTCCCCTGCCACCACCACAGGCCCCGCCTGCCCCGCAGGCATGCCGGGCCCGATGCCGCTCAGCCGCCGCAGGTTCCTCCAGGGCACCGCCACGGTGGCGGCCGCCGCCGGACTGACCGGTGTGGCCGGGCCCGTGGCCGCGCAGCCGGCCGGCACCGGAGCCGCGGCGCTCGACTTCACCGCCGCCACGAACGGCGCGGCATCCCTCTCCCCCGACGGCAGCCGCCTGATCGCCGAGATCCAGAACGTCCTGTGGTCGATCCCGCGGGCGGGCGGCGCCGCGCAGGCGCTGACCCCGGCCGATCTGGAGCCCACCCGCCCGGTGTACTCGCCCGACGGCAGCCGGATCGCCGTCTGCGCCTACCGCGGCGGCACCTTCCACCTCTGGACGCTGCGCCCGGACGGCTCGCACCTGCGGCAGGTCACCGAAGGGCCCTGGGACGACCGCGGACCGGCCTGGTCACCTGACGGCCACCGGCTCGCGTTCGCCTCGGAGCGGGGCAGCGATCCGGTGGCCGGCGGCGGGTACCGGATCTGGGTGCTCGACCTGCGGACCGGGCGGCTGACGCGGGTGACCGGGCTCGACGGGCAGGACGGGCCGCATCAGGACGGCGCCTGGGAGGACTTCGACCCCTGCTGGACGCCGGACGGCTCCCGGATCGCCTTCGTCCGCGGCCGGCCGGTCGAGGGCGCACTGGTCTCGCGCACCGTCGCCTCGGCCCCGGCCGACGGCGGCGGCGCGGTACGCACCGAGCACACCGAGACGGCCGATGCGCAGGTCATGACGCCGGCGCAGGCCCCGTCCGGACGGCTGGCGTATCTGCGCACCACCAGCGGTCCCGGCGCCGGCTGCACGCTGGTGGTGGACGGCGCCGCGGTTCCGGTCGACGGCGATGTGGAGCCGGTCCCGCCGCGCTGGGTGTCGCGGGACGAGCTGCTGCTGACCGTCGGCGGGCAGTTCCGCATCCTGCGGCCGGACGCTCCCGAGCGGTCCGAGACCGTGGCGTTCACGGCGCGGCTGCCGCTCGACCGGCCGCGCTACCGCGTCAAGGACTACGGCTTCGAACGGACCGCGGTGCGCCCGGTGCGCGGCGTGCATCTGCCCGCGCTCTCCCCCGACGGCCGGCAGATCGCCTTCGCCGCGCTCAACTCGCTGTGGCTGGCACCGGTTTCGGGCGGCGGCCGGCCGCGCCGGATCGTCCGGGCGTCCCCGACGCGGTACGTCCTCGCTCCGAGCTGGTCCCGTGACGGCCGTGCGCTGCTCTACGCGGACGACCGGGACGGGCTGTTCGCGGTGCGCCGCCACGAGGTGGCATCCGGCAAGGAGACGGTGCTGGCGGCGGGCGGGCGGGTACAGCCGGCGCTGTCGCCCGACGGCCGGCGGCTGGCCGCGCTCGACATGGCGGGCAATCTCGTCATACGGAACCTGGCGGACGGTACGGAGACGGTGGCGGCGGAGCCGATGGGCGGCGGCGGGCTGCCCGGCAGACCCAGCTGGTCGCCGGACGGCAGATATCTGGCGTACTGCGACCGCAACCGCATCAACCAGCGCTTCCGCGAGGGCTACAACCTCATGCGGGTCGTCGACACCAGGACCGGCAAGGACCGGCTGCACGCACTCGCCGACCACGTCTCGCTCTCCGACCGCTACGACTCAGGTCCCGTGTGGTCACCCGACGGCCGCTGGATGGCGGTGATCGCCGAGTCCGCGCTGTGGGTGCTGCCGGTGGCGGCCGCCGGCAGCCCGAACGGCGCGCCGCGCCGACTCACCGACGAGAGCGCCGACCACCCTTCCTGGTCGGGCGACAGCCGCACGCTGCTGTACCTGTCGGCGGGCAGACTGCGGCTGATCGCGGCATCCGGCGGCCCGGCGCGCACCGTTCCGCTGGCGCTCGACCACCGCCCCGATCGGGCCCGGGACACCGTCGTCCACGCGGGCAGGTTCTGGGACGGCACCGGCGAGGAGGTCCGTGAGGACATCGACGTGGTGGTGCGCGAGGGCCGGATCGCCGCCGTCACCCCGCACCGCGCCCGCCGCTCGGGCCGGGGCGCGGCCCGCCGGGTGGACGCGTCGGAGCAGACCGTGCTGCCGGGGCTTTGGGACGCGCACACCCATCCGTGGCAGACGACCTACGGCGGCCGGCAGTCCGCCCTGCAACTCGCGTACGGCATCACGACGACGGTGTCCTGCGGCGGCTTCTCGTACGAGCAGGCCAGGCTGCGGGAGGCGATCACCGCCGGGGTGCTGGCCGGGCCGCGCCTGCTGACCTGCGGGGAGCTGCTGGACGGCGACCGGGTCGCGTACAGCATGGGGCGGGCTCACCGGACCCGGGCGGGGCTGCGCCGGTCGCTGGAGCGGGGTGCGGCGCTGGACTGGGACTTCGTCAAGACCTATGTGCGGGCGCCCGGCTGGGTGATGGAGGAGGCCGCGCGCTTCGCGCACCGGCGGCTGGGCGCCCGCGCCGGAAGCCATCTGCTGACTCCCGGACTTCAGGCGGGCCAGGATCTGACGACTCATCTACAGGCCACGCAGCGGCTGGAGTTCGGGCACGCGGTCAGCGCCTCGGGACACACCTATCAGGACGTGACGGAGATCTACACGGGCACGGACTTCCACCTGATCGCCACGCCGTTCTCCGCCACGCCGCTGCTGGGCGATGACCCGGCGCTCGCCGGGGACGCACGGGTGACGCGACTGATGCCGCCGTGGGACACGGCCGTGGTCCAGGAGGGCGCGGGGCACCGTCCGACGCCGGACCAACTCGCCAGCATCGCGGTCGAGGTGGGGGTCTACCGGCGGGTTCTGGACGGCGGCGGGGCGGTGGCGCTGGGGACGGATCAGCCGCTGACGCCGGTGGGGCTCGGCCTGCACCTGAGCCTGCGGGCGCTGCACCGCGGCGGCCTGAGCGCGGCGGCCGCGCTGCGTACCGCGACGGCGCTGCCCGCCAAGGTGTTCGGCGCCGAACGGGACCTGGGCACCCTGGAGGTCGGCAAGCTGGGCGACATGACGTGCGTGGACGGTGATCCGTTCACCGATTTCACTTCGCTGGTGCGGACCGCGGCGGTTCTGCGCGGTGGACGGCTGTTCGAGCAGCGAAAGTTGGTGGCATCTTTCCCTGCGCCGGTGGAATCCGCCGACCCGTCGGGGGCGGCAACGCTGCGTACCGGTGACACCTCTGTCAACTGGCTGAAAGTAGGCCGCCTGCAGCGGCGGGATGCCTGCTGCGACACGGGCCGCTGACCTGCCTCCGGGCCCCGGCGGACGGCGCGCCGGGGCCCGGAACGATCACGGACAGTGCCGGAATCATTCCTTCCTGTCGCGTAACGGTCATTCGGCCTTTTGTTTCATGCTTCAACTCGGCGCATAAATGCAAGGAGTTGATGTTTTATGCGTCATGAAGCAGGTATGCCATCGGGTGTTGCGCCCGGTGAACACAGGACTATGTTGCGAAAAAACGGTGCGCACGACACCACCCGTGCCGCCGCCAGGCGGAAGCAGAAAGCGCGGGAATGTACGTGGAGGAGGGCTCGTCTTGCCTCGCTATTTCACCGACCAGCGACATGAATCACTCCGGCACCAGGTGCGGGACTTCGCCGAACGCGAAGTACGCCCCCGTATCGCGGAGATGGAGGCGAGCCGCACCGTTTGCCATGATCTCTCGCGTCTGATCGCCCGTCAGGGCTGGATAGGCGTGACCGTACCGCGGGCGTACGGCGGCATGGGCGCCGGACATCTGGCCAAAACTCTGATCATCGAGGAACTGTCCCGGGTGAGCGGCGCGATGGGCGCCATGGTTCAGGCTTCCCAGCTCGGCGTGGCCAAAATCGTGCACTTCGGCAGCGAGGAGCAGAAGCAGACCTGGCTGCCGGCCGTCGCCGCCGGCTCCTGCCTGCCGACCATCGCCGTCACCGAACCGGAATCCGGCGGCCATGTCCTCGGCATGGCCAGCCGCGCCGTACGCGACGGCGACGACTATGTGCTCAACGGCCGCAAGATCTACGTCGGCAACAGCCACGTCGGCGATCTGCACGGTGTGATCGTGCGCACCGGCGAGGGCTCCAAGGGCCTGTCGGCGTTCCTCGTGGAGTCCGGCAGGCCCGGCTTCCGGGTCGGCGGGCAGCAGCCGGCGATGGGACTGCACGGCTTCAGCTTCGGCGAGCTGATCTTCGACAACTGCCGTGTCCCGGCCGCCAACATGCTGGGCGCCGAGGGCGACGGCCTCTCCGTCGCGTACTCGTCGAGCGTCCTGTACGGACGCCCCAACCTGACCGCCGTCTCACTCGGCATCCACCAGGCGGTGCTGGAGGAGACCACGCGGTTCTGCACCGAACGGCGGCGCTACGGCCAGCCGTTGGCCGAACTGAACAACATCAAACTCAAGCTCGGCCGCATCCAGTCCCGACTGCTGATCGCCCGGCTCTGCGCCTACCACGCGGTGGATCTGCTGGACCAGGGCGAGCCGTGCGACGCGGAGCTGATGAACGCCAAGCTGGTGAACGTGGAGACCTGCCTGGAGTCGGCGCGCGACGCGATGGAGATCCACGCCGCGTGCGGACTGTTCACCGACCGGCCGGTGGAGCGCTTCCTGCGCGACGCACACCACATCTTCGCGCCGGCCGGCACCTCCGACATCCAGCTGCTGCGGCTGGGCGAACTGGCCCTGGGGCAGGGGAAGGGCGAGTGGTCCAAGCGGCTGTCGCCCCTGCTGCGCCTGGAAAATGCGGAACGTACCGGCGACGAACGCCCGGAGGACGGCGCGCCGCCCGTCGTCCCGTCACCGCGCACCGCGCCGGAGGCCGAGCGGTCCTCCTGCGTGCCGCTGAGCTGAGCGCCGTGGCCGGGCCCGCTGCGCCGCGGGCCCGGCCACGGAATGCCGGCCGCCCGGCGTCCGCCCGGTTCAGGCCAGGCCAGGCCAGGCCGTGGAGGCTCAGGCCAGGCCGTGGAGCTGCTGTTCCATCCGGTGGATCTGCTCGACGAGTTCGGCGGCCATCGCCTTGATCGTCTCCAGACCCGCCCGCCCCCAGGGGCGCGGTTCGAGGTCCACCACACAGACCGTGCCCAGCGCCATGCCGGTACGGTCGATCAGCGGCGCGCCGAGGTAGGAGCGGATGCCGATCTCGTCGACGACGGGGTTGCCCGCGAAGCGCGGGTAGTCGCAGACGTCCTCCAGGACGAGGGCCTTGCGGCGGACGACGACATGCGGGCAGTAGCCGTGATCGCGCGCCATCACGCGGCCGGGCTGTGCGCTCGCCGGGGCCGGACCCAGCTCGATGGGGGCCTGGTCGTCCGACGGGGTGTAGAGCCCGGCGAAGTACTGCTGCCGCTCGTCGATGAAGTTGACCATCGAGTACGGCGCCCGGGTGGTCCTGGCCAGCTTGCGTGCGAAGTCGTCGAAGGCGGGCAGCGGCGACTGCCCGATGCCCAGTGCCTGCAGCCGGGCGACCCGCGCCGGCGCCTCCTCGTCCTCCGGCGTGAGCAGCAGGTGACGCGTCGGGTCGTAAGTGGCGTACGGGGTGCGCGAGGCGGGATGGCTCATGGCAGCTCCGGGGAGGCGGCGAGGACGGGGGTGAGCAGATGCTGAACGAGGGCGACCAGGACGTTCGTTGCCGAGCTGTACTGGCGGGCGTCGCAGAGCACCACGGGAATGTCCGGGGAGAGGTCCATGGCGGCGCGTACCTCGTCAGGACCGTAGTGGTAGGCACCGTCGAACTCGTTGACGGCGACGATGAAGTGGATGCCGCGGCGCTCGAAGAAGTCCACGGCGGCGAAGCACTGGTCCAGGCGGCGGGTGTCGGCGATGATCACCGCTCCGAGCGCGCCGTTGGACAGCTCGTCCCAGAGGAACCAGAAACGCTCCTGACCCGGCGTTCCGAAGAGGTAGAGGACGTGCGCCGGGCTGAGGGTGATCCGGCCGAAGTCCATGGCGACCGTGGTGGTGGTCTTGTCCTCGATGCCCGCCAGATCGTCGTGCCCGACGCTTATCTGGGTGAGCAGCTCCTCCGTGCTGAGCGGTTCGATCTCGCTGACCGCTCCGACGAAGGTGGTCTTGCCGACCCCGAAGCCGCCCGCCACCAGGATCTTGAGCGCGGTCGGCAGGCCGACGGGGGCGTCGTCCGTGGTCAGGGGGTCACAGTCGTTTACGAAGGCCATGCAGCACCGCCTCAAGAAGGTCGCGGTCGGTCCGGGACGCGGGGCCTGGCGCAACGGTCGCGGGGGCCCGTGCGGTGAGCGCGCCGCAGTCGACGAGGTCGGCGAGCAGCACCTTGGTGACCGCGGCCGGAAGACCTATGTGCGCGGCGATCTCGGCCACCGACACCGGGCCGCTGCACAGCCCGAGCACCTGGACGTGGTCGGGCCCCTGGCCGGGCTCCGGGCGTCGTCCGGTGGCCATCACCATCGTCAGCAGATCGAGGTGCGCCGTGGGCCGCGTCCGCCCGTTGCTGACGGTGTACGGGCGGACCAGCCGGCCTGCTTCCTCGTCGTACCATGCGGGTTCCTGGCCCCCCTGCCGTCTTCGGCGGCGCACCGCCATGGTCAGCGACCACCCGCTGACGCCTGTTGGCGGGCCGGAGTGGACAGATACGGCCGGACGCTCTTGACCAGCATCCCCATCTCGTAGCCGAGGACGGCCACATCGGCGTCCCGGCCGGCCAGTACGGCCAGACAGGCGCCGGATCCGGCGGTGGAGACGAACAGGAAGGCGGACTCCAGCTCGACCACGACCTGGAGGACATCGCCGCCCTCACCGAAGCGCACCCCCGCGCTGCGGGCGAGTGAGTAGAGGCCGGATGCCAGGGCGGCCATGTGGTCGGCACTGTCCGGGTCGAAGCCGTGGGCCGCCTTGACCAGCCCGTCGGAGGACAGCAGGAGCGCACTGGTGGCGTGCGGCACACGCTGTACGAGTCCGGTCAGCAGCCAGGACAGGTCGGTCTGCTGGCTTCCCGGCAGGTGTGTATGCGCCTGCGTGTGCAGATCACTCACCATGGTTGTGGTCGTCTCCTCGGGGGCGGGCCGGCGGGGCCTCGTGGTCGGGTTCGTAGAACAGGTCGTTGCCGCCCAGGCTGCCGAACACGCCGCTCTGGGTGGGGCTGAAGTCGTTGCCGCCGGCGGAGTGGCCGGCTTCGTAGGCGTCGTCGGCGAGGCTGATGCCGCGCCGGAATGCGGCCATCAGGCCGGGGTCGTGCTCCGGTTCGGGTCCTTCGCGGTCCGCGGTGCCCGGCAGGACAGGCTCACCGCGCAGTTCGGGCACGAGGTGCTCCTGCTTGCGGCGGCGCGGCAGGTGGGGCCGGCTGCCGTCGTCGTCGCCGTGCGGTGCGGGCGGCAGGACGACGGAGCCGGGGCCTGCGGGCTCCTCCGCCGCGGGCGGGTAGGCGGTGCCGTCGGCCGGATAGGCGGCGGCTGAGTGCCGGTTGTCGCTGTTCTCGCCGTTCTCGTCCGTGGGGTCGGACGCCGGGGTCTGGTACCCGGAGGCGGGGGTGCGGACCGGCAGCGGGGGCAGGCCGGCAGGCCCGTGGGTGTCCTGGCCGTCCTCGCCGGACGGCCGGGGCGCGGCGAGCGGGCCGCGGGCCGCGGGGACGGTCTGCGGCAGCGCCGGGCGGGCGGTCGGCCCCGCCGGTGCGCCGCGCTCCCCCGCCGCTTCCTCACGTCGTCCTGCGGCCCGGTCGACCGCGCCGCCGGTGTGCGATTCCGCGCCGAGCAGCGACTTCGGCAGGACCAGGACGGCCTGCACGCCGCCGTAGATGTTGCCCTGCAGCTGGACCACGATGCCGTGCCTCCTGGCGAGCGAGGAGACCACGAACAGGCCGATCCGGCCGTCGCTCAACAGCTCGGCGACGTCGACGTGTTCGGGGTCGGCGAGCAGGGCGTTCATCCGCGCCTGCTCGTCCGGCTCCATGCCCAGACCACGGTCCTCGACCTCGACGGCGAGACCGGCGGTGACCAGCTGGGCGCGGAGCAGGACGTGGGTCTGCGGGGCGGAGTAGACGGAGGCGTTCTCGACGAGTTCGGCGACGAGGTGGATGACGTCGGCGACGGCGTGCCCGCGCAGGGTGCCCTCGGTCGGCGGGACGAGCTTGACCCTGGGGTACTGCTCGACCTCGGCGATGGCCGAGCGCAGCACCTCGGTCATGGTGACCGGACGGCTCCACTGGCGGCGGGAGATGGCGCCGCCGAGTACCGCGAGGTTCTCCGCGTGCCGGCGGGTGCGAGTGGCGAGATGGTCGACCTGGAAGAGGCCCTTGAGCAGGTCCGGGTCCTCGACCTTGTTCTCCAGGTCGTCCAGCAGCTCGATCTCGCGGTGCACCAGCGACTGGAGGCGCCGGGCGAGGTTCACGAAGACCTCGACCTTCTGCTCGCTGCCGCTGGCGTTGCTGCGGGCGATGGCGACCGCGTCGATGACGGCGGACTCGGCGGCCCGTCCTGCCGCCGCCACTTCGTGCGCGAGCAGGTCGAGGGTGTCGCCGCTGGGCAGCGGGGCCGGGGCCGCGTCGCGGTGCTGGAGCCATTCGCCCTGGCGTACCCGGTCGAGCAGGTTGTAGAGGTCGGACTGGCTGCGGGCGCAGACCTGGCGCAGCCTGGCATAGCGGGCGGCGGTGGCGCGGGCCTCGGAGTTGGCGACGGCGACGGCGGTGAGCACGATGACGACGGTCACCGCGAGGCCGCCGCCGAGCACCGCCCCTTCGGTGCCGGTGAGGACGACGCCTGCCCGGACGACGAAGGCGGTGACCGTGACGCAGACGGCGATGACGAGCAGGCAGGGGATGAGGGTGAGCCGGACCAGCCTGGACCGTATCGACGAGTCGGCAGCCGATTCCGGGAACGAGGCCCGGCCGTGCCGCCCGCCCTCACGCTCCCGCCGCCGCGCGGTCATCGGTACAGGAGCAGCCCCCGGGGAGCCCTGGGGTCCGGTGGACCTCTGAGTCTCCTGGGACGTCTCGGGCCCCTGGGGGATTGCGGTAGGCATCGGCGCCCTCCGGATCGGCCGTTGGCAGTTCACGGAGCACGCACGCTAGTTGTTGCAGGGGTGGGGTTCGGAGCCCCTTGGAGGTTTCGCTACCCCACGCCACCTCCCTGAGAGGGCGCCGGAGGCACAGCCGTACGAATCAATGAGAACTGGCGTTCAGGTGAAGGGAGTTGAGGCTGGTCCGAGGCTGGACGGACGGGGGGGCGGGTCCACCGGGGCGAGCGGCGCCGGGGGGCGGCCCGGCCGGGCCCGCGCCCGTCGGTCCGCACGGCGTGCCCGGCGCGTCGGGGACGTCCGCCCTCGCATCGCCCGCGAGAGACGTACGAGGCATCCTCGGGAAGTCAAGGGGATATCCGGCCGGAACTGCGAGCCGGTCGGCGGCGCATGACGCCCGTACGGCATCCCGCGCCCGCGCCGAAGCTCAGTCCGGCCGACGCTCCCGTCACGGAGCGGGAACGGCCCCCGCCGCGCCCGCTCGACTCCCCCGCGGCCGAGCTCCCGCGCCGTTCCGCCCGCCCGGATACCGAAGCATGCCCGGCATCGGCAGGCAGGTAGTTGAAAACGGAGCGACAGCCTACCCATGCACCTGACCGTCGCGTCAAGGGCCAGAAGTATCGCCCGGAAGACCAGTTCTCCCCTCCCGGGAAGACCATTGACAGGCTATAGGAGCGTGATCAATTATCGCCGTGCGCCCGGCGTCCCCACCGTCCCGTTCCCGCAGCCAGGCACGATGTCTGCACGTCCGCCGTGCGGCTCACGAGGAAGCTGGTACCCGCTGTGCAACTCCGCCCCGGCGCCCCCGACTTGCCTTGGCAACGTTGTCGCCACCTGCCACGACTGCCATGAGCTTCCACAGATGACCGTGCGCAGGTCCCCTGTCCTCACCGGCGTCGGCGCCGGTATCAGGTGACCGAAAACGGCCTCTTGAGCATCGTGCCCGAAGACGTCCGGACCGGCGCACCCCACCCCCGCACACCGTTGGACAGCCTGCGCCCCCTTGGACATCTCCGCGCGGCTCGAAACATGCGTGAACGCACCATTCTCCGTAGAGGGGAAGTACAAGCCTTGCCTCAGCACACCTCCCACCCCGTTTCCTCCCGCTTCCCCGCCCCACCGGCCGCTGTTGCCCCCTCGTCCTTCCCGCAGCAGCGCATGTGGTTCCTGTCGCAGCTGCCCGGCGCCGGCGAGGCCTACAACGAGGCGATGGCCTTCCGGCTGCGCGGGCCGCTCGACCGGCACGTACTCGGGCGGACGCTCGACGCGCTGGTCCGCCGGCACGAGACGCTGCGGAGCCGGCTGGCCGAGGCCGGGGGCGAGGTGGTCCAGTACATCGATCCGCCCGGGACCGGCTTCGCCCTCGTCGTGGAGGACCTCACGGGCCGTGCGGATGCCGAGGAACACCTGGCCGCCCGGCAGCGCGAGGAGCTGACCACCCCCTTCGACCTGCGCCGGGGCCCGCTCGGCCGGGCCCGCCTCCTCGTCCTGGGCGAGCGGCATCACGTGTTGCTGCTGACGATGCACCACTCCGTTTTCGACGGCTGGTCGATGGAGGTGCTCTATCGCGAACTGGGGCTCCTGTACGCCGCTTCGGTGAGCGGCATCCCGGATCCGCTGCCGGAGCCGGTGCGCCAGTACGCCGATTACGCCCGCGCGCAGCGGGCGGAGGCCGCGGGCGAGGAGTTCGCCGCGCAGGCCGCGTACTGGCAGCAGCAGCTCGCCGGTGCCCCCGCTCTCCTCCCGCTGCCCGCCGACCGGCCGCGCCCGCCCGAGCAGGACCACCATGGCGGCCGCGTCAGCTTCTGTCTCGACGAGGAACTCACCGCGGCGCTCAGGTCCGTGGCGCGGAAGTCCGGCGGCACGCTGTTCGTCGCGGTGCTCACCGGCTGGTCGGTCCTGCTGGCACGGCTGACCGGGCAGAGCGACATCGTGGTGGGCACCCCGACGGCCAACCGCGGCCACGGTGACACGAAGGGCCTGATCGGCTTCTTCGTCAACTCCCTTCCGCTGCGCGTCGACCTGTCCGGTACGCCGACGGCGGCGGCCGCGCTGAAGCGGGTGCGCGGCGTCGTCCGTGGCGCGCTCGACCACCAGGACCTGCCGTTCGAGCGCATCGTGGAACTGGTCAACCCGCCGCGCAGCCCCGCGCACACCCCGCTGTTCCAGACCATGTGCGCCTGGGTTTCCGACCAGCAGGGGATGCTCACCCTGCCGGACATCGACGTGCAGCCGCTCGACATCCCCGACGCGGCCGCCAAGTTCGACCTGGCGCTGTCGGTGACGGAGACCGACGGGCGCGTCGTCGGGCATCTCGACTACGCCTGCGCCCTGTTCGACCGGGCGACGGTCGAGCGGTACGCCGGGCATCTGCGGAATCTGCTGACGGCGATGGCCGAGTGGCCCGGCACCGGCATCGCGGACCTCCCGTTGATGGACGAGGAGGAGACCCGGCGGCTGGTGGCGGACTGGGACGCCGGCCGCCCGGCCGCCGTACTGGACGCATCGGACGCACCGGACGGTCTCGTGCGGCGTTTCGACGACCAGGTACGGCTGCGGCCCGACGCACCGGCGCTCGTCTGCGGCGACGTCCGGCACAGCTACGCGGAGCTGGACCTGCGGGCCAACCGCCTCGCGCACGCGCTGGCGGCCCGCGGCGCAGGGCCCGGCCAGGTGGTCGGCGTGCACGCGGGGCGGACCGCTGAGCTGGTGGTGGGGATTCTCGGGATCCTCAAGGCGGGCGCCGCCTGGCTCCCGCTCGATCCGGGGCAGCCCGCGGCCCGGCTGGCCGCGATGGCCGAGGACGCGGCGCCGGCGCTCGTCCTCAGCGACGCGGACGACCCGCCCGGCCCGTGGCCTTCCCTGCGCGCGGTCGAGGCGGAGGCCACCCGCGAGGACGCACCCGACGTGCGGATACCGGCCTCGCAACCGGCGTACGTGATCTACACCTCGGGTTCCACCGGCCGCCCCAAGGGCGTCGCGGTGCCGCACACCGCCGTCCTGAACCTCTTCGACACCTGGCTCGCCAGGATGGGGGCAGAGCCGGGCGAGGCGTCGTCGGCGTGGTCCGGCATCGGCTTCGACGCGTCCGTGCACGAGCTGCTGCTGCCGCTCACCACGGGCGGCACCCTGCACCTGGTCCCCGACGACCTGCGGGGCGACCCCGAGGCGCTGCTGGCGTGGATGCGGGAGCACCGGATCGGGCAGGCTTTTCTGCCGCCCGCTTACGTCAAGTGGATCGACGAGGATCCCGCGCGGCGCCTGGCCGGGCTGCGTCTGCGGCGGCTCCTGACCGGCGTGGAGTCGCTGCCCGAGATGGCGCTGTACCGCCTGACGCAGCACTTGCCCGGCCTGCGCGTCTGTTACGGCTACGGCCCCACCGAGGCCACCCTCTACAGCACCGCCTACTACGACCCGCAGCCGCTGGAGCGGCAGTGCCCGATCGGCCGGCCGCTGCCCGGTACGCGGATGTATCTGCTGGACGACCGTCTCCGGCCGGTCCCTGCCGGGGTCGCGGGCGAGGTCTACCTCGGCGGCGCCGGCCTCGCCCAGGGCTATCTGCACCGGCCCGACCTGACCGAAGAACGGTTCATCGCCGACCCGTTCGTCCCCGGCGAGCGCCTGTACCGCACCGGTGACCTGGCCCGGCGCCTGCCCGACGGGAACGCCGAGTACCTGGGCCGCTCGGACGACCAGGTGAAGCTGCGCGGCTTCCGCATCGAACCGGGTGAGGTCGAGGCGGCGGTCCTGGCGCTCGACGGCGTCCGGGAGGCGGCGGTGTTCGCGGACCGGGACACGGACGGGCAACTGCGCCTGGTGGCCGGCATCGGCAGGGGCGACGCGCCTCCGCGCCTGCCGCACGAATGGCGCGCCCTGCTGGCCGCGCGGCTCCCCGACTACATGATCCCCGCCCTCTTCGTGGAGGTCCCGTCGCTGCCGCTCAACCGCAGCGGCAAGCTCGACCGGGCGGCCCTGGTCGAGCGGGCACGTGCCGCCGCGACCACCCAGGTCAACGTGGCCGGCCCGCGCGACCACATAGAGCTGAGCCTCTATCAGATGTGGCAGGAGATCCTGCTGACCGAGGACATCGGCATCAGCGACAGCTTCTTCGACCTGGGCGGCACGTCCCTGTCCGCGATCAAGATGGCGCACGGGGTGCGGGAGCGGCTGGGCGAGACGGTTGCCGTCCGCGACATCATGCTGCACCCGACCATCGAGGACCTCGGCGGGCTCATCAGGCGGGGCGCGGCCGGGCGTCCGGCGAGCAACCTCATTGCGTTCCGGGCCGGTTCGAGCGGCCGTCGCGTGGTGTGCGTGCACCCTGGCGGCGGGACCGCCTTCTGCTACCTCTCGCTGGCCAAGGTGCTGCCGGACAGCGTCGGCCTGTACGGCATACAGTCGCCGGGGGTCAATCCGGGCGAATCGTTCCTGCCCAGTGTCGAGGCCATGGCGGAGGCGTATCTGCGGCTCATCGAGCCGCTGGGGGACGGCCCGTTGGTGCTGACCGGTCTCTCCTACGGCGGTCTCGTCGCCCATGAGATGGGGCGCCGCCTGGCCGATGCGGGCAGGACCGGTGTCAGCGTGGTCCTGCTCGACACGCAGGCCACCGACGACCCCGCAGAGCGCGCCGCCGTCACACCGGTGGACATGGCCGAGTTCCGCGACAAGCTCGTCCGCTTCAACGGCATGTACCCCGGCATCGACGACGAGCAGATCGAGCAGTACTTCCGCATCTACAACCACAACCGCATGACGGCGCGCGAGCACGTCCCCGCCCGTTCCGCGGCGCGGCTGGTGCTGCTACAAGCGGCCGGCGGGGGCGCGGACGAGGCGTTCCTCGACGCCGTGCGGACGTTCTGGCACCGGCGGGCCGGCGGCGGCTACCACGTGGAGCCGGTGGACTGCGGCCACTGGGAAATGCTGGAGAACACCGAGGCGCCGCTGATCGCCGCCGTGCTCGAACGCGAACTGGAGCGGTGCGCGCCACCGCCGGTGACCCGGCCCGCACAGCCGGACGCCACCGCCCCGGTCAGGGAGGCACGATGACTGCCGACGCCCCCGGGACGCCCGCATCGCCGGCGGCAGCGGGGCTGGCGGCTGCGGTGCTGGCCGGTGTGCGGCGCGCGCCGCACGCGCCCGCGGTCGTGGACGGCGGGCCGGCGCTCGACCGGGCCGGGCTCGACAGGCTGAGCGCGGCCGTCGCCGCCGCCCTGCGCCGCCACGGGATACGCCCCGGCCAGGCCGTCGCGGTGTGCCTGCCGCGGTCCTGGCAGCTGGTCTGCGTGCTGCTCGGCGTGCTGCGGACCGGTGCCGTGGTGGTGCCTCTGGACGCCCAGAGCCCGCCCGAGCGACGCGCGCACATTCTGCGGGACGCGGGCGCCATGGTGCTGGTGCACGACGCAGCACCGGACGAGGCGCTGCCCACGGCCGTCACCCAGCTCACGTCATCGGCGCTGCTGGCAGCCGCCGACGCGCCCGGCGGCCTCCCGGACCGGCCCGCCGAAGCGCCGCCCGCCCCGTCCGACGGGCCACCGGTCGCGGTCCTCTTCTACACCTCGGGAAGTACCGGCCGGCCCAAGGGAGTTGAGGTGCGGGACGCCGGTGTGCTGCGGCTGGCCCGCGACGGCTACCTCGACCTGGTCGAAGGCGCACGCTACGCCTGTCTGTCCAACCCCGCCTTCGACGCCCTGAGTTTCGAGGTGTGGGTGCCACTGCTGACCGGCGGCTGCTGCGTGATCCTGGCCGACGAGGACGTGCAGACTCCGGACGCGCTCGCCGCGGCGCTCCGCCGAGAGGACGTCGATACCCTGTTCGTCACGACCGCGCTGTTCAACGCGGTGACCCACGAGGTGCCCGACTGCTTCTCCTCGGTGCGGCAGGTCCTGATCGGCGGCGAGCAGCTCAACGCCCGAGCGGTCAGCCGCTGGTACCGGCACAACGCGGCCACGTCCGCGACCCGGCTGTTCAACGTCTACGGGCCGACCGAGTCCACCACGTTCGCGCTGTGCCACCCCATCCCGCGCGACTTCGACGGCGATGTCGTACCCCTGGGCGAGGCGCTGCCCGGCACCGGCACGCTCCTCGTCGCGGACGGCACCCGCCCGGCCCGGCCCGGGGAAGCCGCGGAACTGTACCTGTCGGGGGACGGCCTCGCCGCCGGTTACCGCAACCTGCCCGATGAGACCGCCCGCCGGTTCGTGACGCTGCCCTGGCACGACGCGGGCCGCACCCGCTGGTACCGCACCGGCGACCTCGTACGCCGTGACGGGGCGGGCCTGCTCACGTACCTGGGCCGCGCCGACCGCCAGGTGAAGGTGCGCGGCTTCCGCATCGAGCCGGGCGAGGTCGAGCGCTGCCTGGAGTCCCACCCGAAGGTCCGGCAGGCGTACGTCTGCACCCGCCGCGACACCGCGGGCGCGGGCGAACTCCTCGCCTATCTGGTCCCGGACGGCGAGCTGTCGTTCGAGCGGTTCGAGCGTCACCTGGCCGCCGGGCTGCCCGCCTACATGCGCCCGCACCACCTGCACCTCGTGGACGCACTCCCCCGCACCGCCAACGGCAAGATCGACGAGGACGCCCTGCGCTCCCGCGGCGTCCGGCCGTGGCGGCCCGCCGGCGGCACGGACACCGGCACCACACCCTGGCAGCGCGAACTGCTCGACCTCGCCGGTGACGTGCTCGGCGCCACGGACCTGCGGCTCGACGACCGGTGGATCCCCCTGGGCGGCGACTCCCTCAAGGCGCTGCGGCTCCGCTTCGAGGTCCGCAGGCGCTACGGCTGCGATGTGCCGCAGTCGCTGGTGATCGGCTCCGATCTCGGCGCGCTGGCCGCCGCCGTCGCAGCGGGCCGCGCCGCGGGCGACCGCGTCCACCCGCCACTGCCCGCCCCTGTCGCCGGACGCGACAGCGCCCCGGCCACCTGTGAACAGCAGCGACTGTGGCTGCTCCAGCAGCGCGCCCCGCAGTCCCGCGCCTACGACGTGCCCCTCGCCTTCCGGATACGCGGCGACCTCGACGTCCCCGCGCTGCGCCGCGCCCTGCGGCGGCTGGTCGCACGCCACCCCGCCCTGCGCACCGCGTTCGAGGCCACGTCCGGCGGACTCGTGCAGCGGGTGTCCGAGCCGTACGACCCGTGGCGGCAGATCGTGACCGATGACGGGGAGGGCGAGGAGGCGGCGGCCCGCCAACTGGCACGCGACCCATTCGACTTGGCCGATCCACGGATGCTCAGGGCCGGGCTGCTGCCGCGGGACGGCGGCGGGACGCTGCTGCTGCACCTGCACCACATCGCCGTCGACGGCTGGTCACTCAACGTCCTGTTCCACGACCTGTCCACCGGCTACGCCGCCGCCCTGCGCGACGGCGAGGACCCGGCAGCCGAACGACCGCAGGACGGCACCCCCACGCCACTTGACCTGGCGCTCTGGCAGGCTGACTGGCACACCCACGACGCCTACCGCACCCAGCGCGCGGAGCTGCGGGCGTACTACGACGGCCTGGAGCCCCCCTCCCCGGCCCTGGAGCCGCTGCACACCGCGAACCGCCCCACCGCCCGCCTCGTGCGCACCTCGCTCGACCCCGTACGCCGCACGGCACTTGACCGGCTGACCGCCGAACTGGGCCTGACCCGCTTCCACGTGCTGCTCAGCGCCTACGCGTGGAGCCTGTACGGCGTCACGGGGCAGGCCCGTCCCGTCATCGCAGCGCCGGTCGCCGGACGGCCGCTGCCGGACTTCGAGTCCAGCGTCGGCATGTTCGCCAACACCGTGCTGCTGCCGGTGTCCCTGGATCCGGCGGCCGAACTGAGCGACCAGATAAGGATGTTGTCGACGGCCGTGCAGACGGTGCTCGACCGGCAGGATGTGGGGCTCGCGGACGTCCTGGACGGCCGGGGCGTCCGCACCGGCGGGACGCCCTTCGACTTCCTGTTCGTCCTGGAGAACACCGACTTCGGGGCGCTGGCGCTGCAAGACTGCGACAGCCGCCCGGAGTTCCTCCAGCCGACCGAGGCCAAGTGCCCGCTGACGCTGTCCGTGGTCGAGCACGAGAACGGCTTCGACTGCCTGTGGGAGTACGCCGACGACCACTTCGACCCCGCCGACATCGAGGCCCTCGCGGACCTGTTCGTCCAGGGACTCGACCGGCTGGCCGCAGGCGGCACCGGCACCCTCGCCGACGTCGTGGCCCCCTACCGGCGCGCACTCGCCGGCCCCGGCCTCGGCACTCCGGCCACCCCCGCCTTCGCCACCGTGGCCGACGGCTTCGCCCGCCAGGTGCGGCGCGCCCCGCACGCCCCGGCGGTGACCCACGGCGACCGCACCCTGAGCTACCGCGAACTGGACGCCCAGGCCGCGGCGTTGGCCGCAGAGTTGCGCGCACGGTACCCGCTGCCCGCCGCCGACGCACCGGCCTGCGTGGCGCTGCACCTGCCTCCGTCCGTCGAGCACGTGGTGGCGCTGCTCGCGCTGGCCCGTCTGAACGTGACCGCGGTGCCGCTCGATCCGTCGTATCCGCCCGCGCTGCTGCGGCAGGTGCTCGGCCGCATCGAGCCGCTGTGTGTGCTGCTGCCGCCGGGCGAGGAGTCCGCCATCGACGCGGTCGCCGGCCCGGACCTGCCCCGTCATCCGGTCACCCTGCCGCAGCATCCGCCCGCCCCGCAGGACCCGGAGCCCCACCAGGGCCTGCGGCCGCTGTACATCCTGTTCACCTCCGGCTCCACCGGCACCCCCAAGGGCGTCCGGGTGCCCGACCGCACCCTGTGCAACCTGCTGTCGTGGCAGGCCGAAGAGGGCGGCCTCGGCGGGCCCGCCGTCACCCAGCAGTTCTCGATGCTGTCCTTCGACGTGTCCTTCCAGGAAATCTTCACCACGCTGTG
This sequence comes from Streptomyces pinistramenti, assembly GCF_020564935.1. GTDB lineage: Bacteria > Actinomycetota > Actinomycetes > Streptomycetales > Streptomycetaceae > Streptomyces > Streptomyces pinistramenti. The sequence goes on along the minus strand of NZ_JAJCXB010000001.1, from coordinate 263,923 downwards.
CGGCGGCGGCCTGCTGCACCTGATCCGGCCGGGCTGGCGCCAGGACGTGCCCGCCCTGCTGGAGCAGCTGGAGGCCGCCGCCGTCGAACGCGTCTTCCTGCCGTACGTGGCCCTGAACCTGCTCGCCGAGCACGGCGTCCGGCTGGGCCGCTACCCGTCACGGCTGCGTGAAGTGGTCACCGCGGGCGAGCAGTTGGTGTGCACCGACGCGATCCGCCGCTGGTTCGCCGGGCTCTCCGGCGCGCGGCTGTGCAATCACTACGGACCGACCGAGACGCACGTGGTGAGCGGACTGTGCCTGGACGGCGACCCCGCCCGCTGGCCCGACCGCCCCGCCATCGGCCGCCCGGTGGCCAACGCGCACCTGCGGGTGGCCGACGAGGACGGGCAGCCCCTGCCGCCCGGCCGCACGGGCCACCTGCTCATCGGCGGCCCGATGGCCGCGCCCTGCTACGTGGGTGACGACGCCCTGAACCGGACCCGGTTCACGGCCGACGGGGAATCGGGCACGTTCTACCGCAGCGGCGACCTCGCCCGCTTCGACCGCCAGGGCCTGCTGCACTACGCGGGGCGCGACGACGAGCAGGTCAAGGTCAGCGGCCATCGCGTCGAACTGGGCCAGATCGAGGCCGCGTTGCTGCGGCATCCGCGGATCGTCCAGGCGGTCGTCGTCCTCGACGGCGCCCAGCTGGTGGCCTGCCTCCAGTGGCGCGACGGGGCGGCCCCGCCGACCGGCCTCGACACTCATCTCGCGGCCCTGCTCCCGGCCCACCTGCGCGTCCACCGCTTCCGCCGCCTGCACACGCTGCCCCGCACCCCCAGCGGCAAGCTGGACCGCCGGGCGGCCCTGGCAGCGAGCACGGAGGAAGCCGGAGCCGCCGCCGGCACCGAGCAAGCGCCCGTCCTCCCGGCCCACGAGGCGCGCCTGTCCGAGCTGTTCGCCGAGGCCACCGGCCGGAGCGTCGCCCCGGAACAGCGCTTCTTCGACGTCGGCGCCACCAGCCTCGACCTGATGCGCTTCCACCTGCGCTGCGTGGCCGAACCCGACCTGGACTTCACCATCCCCGACCTGTTCGAGCACGTGACGATCCGGGCACTGGGCCGCTTCCTCGACGGCCGGTCCCGCGCAGCCGGCGAGGAAGCGCCCGCGGCGGCCGTCTCCGTCACGCCGTCCGCCTGGAACGAACCGATCGCCGTCATCGGCATGGCCGTCCGGCTGCCCGGCGCCCGGGACCTGGGTGCCTTCTGGGAGCTGGTCGAGTCCGGTGCCCGGGGCATCGAGCACTTCGACGCCCCGGACGGAACGGTGGGCGCCCGCAGCCAGATGGACGGCCTGCTGGACTTCGATCCCGGTCACTTCGGCATCAGCCGCCAGGAGGCCAGGCTGATGGATCCCCAGCAGCGGCACCTGCTGATGAGCTGCGTCGAGGCACTGGCGCACGCCGGTATCGCCGATCCGGCCGTGCGGCGCGTCGGACTCGTCGCCGGCTGCGGGGAGAACACGTACTTCCAGGAGATGCTGCGCGAGGGCGACCCGGCGGCGCTGCCCGACTCCTTCCAGCTGGCCCTCCACCACGACAAGGACTTCCTCGCCACCAAGGCCGCCTACCACCTGGACCTCACCGGCCCCGCGCTCACCGTGCAGGCCGCCTGCGCCAGTTCCCTGGCCGGGGTGCACGTCGCCGCCGGGCTGCTCCGTCAGGGCGACGCCGACGTCATGCTCGCGGGCGGAGTCCTGGTCGACACCCGGCTCAGCGACGGCTACACCTACCGGCCGCAGCACATCTTCTCCCCCGACGGCCACTGCCGGCCCTTCAGTGACGACGCGGGCGGCACCATCGGCGCCAGCGGCGTCGGCGTGGTCGTACTCAAACGGCTCTCGCAGGCCCGCCGCGACGGGGACACCGTCTACGCCGTCGTCACCGGCTCGGCCCTGAACAACGACGGCGCCGACAAGATGAGTTACAGCGCGCCCTCCCTCGCGGGTCAGCGCGAGGTCATCCGTACCGCGCTGGAGCGCAGCGGCCGCAGCAGCGCCGACCTCGGCTACGTGGAGGCGCACGGCACGGCCACCCGGCTGGGCGACCCAGTCGAAGTGGGCGCCCTGCGCCAGGCGTTCGGCCTGACGGAGTCCGGGCGCTGCGCGCTGTCGTCCGTCAAGAGCCAGATCGGGCACCTCGGCGCGGCCGCCGGTGTCGTCGGACTCGTACGGGCCGCCCTCGCGGTGCATCACGGCCTGATACCCCCCAACGTCGGCTTCCGGCGCCTCAATCCGCACATCGGCGACGACCCTGCGCCCTTCCACATACCGGCCGGTTCCGCTCCGTGGCCGTCCGGCCGGCCGCGGGTGGCGGCCGTCAGCAGCTTCGGCATCGGCGGCACCAACGCCCACCTGATCCTCGAACAGGGCGCGCCTGCCGGCCCGGCGGCGGGGCCCGATACGGTGCCCTGCCTCGTCCTGTCCAGCCGCAGCGCGGCGGGCCTGCGCGCCGAAGCGACCCGTATCGCGGCCTACTTGAGCGCCCGCCCGGACAGCTACGAGCAGGTGCTGCGCCACCTCCAGGCGGGCCGCCCCGCCCACCGGTGGCGCGCCGCCGCGGTGTGCCCCGACGCCGCCTCGGCCGTCGCGTGGCTGCGTACGGCCACCGGCACGCAGGTAACTCCCGGAGATCAGGCACCACTTGGGACGGACCGGCCGTTCGCGCCGGACCTCGCCCCGGAACGGCTGGCCGCCGCCTGGACGGCCGGGCACCCCGTCCGGTGGCCGGCCGGCGGCGCCCAGGCCCCCTGGGACTTCCCGCCGCCCGCCTTCGACCTGTCCGCGCACGACTTCCCCCGGCCCGCGCCCGGCACACCGGACGGGCCGAGCGACGGCGCGCACCGGCTCCCCGCCGACCGCTGGCTGCACCAGCCCGCCTGGACGCGGCTGAAGCGGGCCCACACCCGTACGGATCAGGCAAGTTCACGGACGCTGGTCATCATGACCGCCACGCCCGCCGAGGCCGCCGACTGGCACGGCCTGGCACCGGCGTACGGGCGAGTGGTCCGGGTCCTTGCGGGTGACTCCTTCGCCCGGTGCGCCGACGACGTCTACACCGTCGATCCCGCCGACGCCGCCTCGCTCGGCCTGCTGCTGCGCGCCCTGCGGGAGGCGGCGCCTGCCGGTCTCGACTGGCTGCACGCGCTGCCGCTGTCGGTGCGGGGCGAGGTCGGCGACACTGCCCTCGCGCGGGCCCGCTGGGCCTGCCTGGACACACCGGCCGCACTGGTGCGGGCACTCGCCGAGCACGCGGAGCACGCCGAAGCCGCAGGTCCGGCGCGCGTCTGGTGGCTGTCGCACCGCGCCCAGCCGGTCGAGGGGGCGGTCGAGCGTCCCGAACTGGGGCTCCTCGCGGGGGCCGTGGACGTGCCGCGTCAGGAGACCGGCCTGGCCACGTGCTGGCTCGACCTGCCGACGCCCCGGCCCGCGCACTGGGCCGCGGCGCTGGTGTCCGTGCTGGCGGACGAGCACGGCGAGGACGCGGATCCGCCGCCCCGGCGGCTGGCGCTGCGCTCGGGGTACTGGTGGCACGCGACGCCGCAGCCCGTCGCGGCTCCCGCGCCGCAGTCCTGCCGGCCCGTCGGCGCAGGAGCCCGGTGGCTCGTCCTGGGCGGCACCGGCGGCATCGGCAGCAGCATCGCCGCACACCTGCTGGAGACCACGGACTGCCACGTCGTCCTGGTGTCCCGGCGCGCGAACCTGCCCACGGCGCTGGTGCGTTGGGCGGACCGCGTCGAGCTGCTCGCGGCCGACCTGGCCGAAGAACCGCCCGAGCGGGTACGGGCCCGCATCGAGCAGGACGGCCTGCGCATCGACGGCATCGTCCACGCGGCCGGCGTCGCGTCCGGCGCCCTGCTGGTGCGGCGCGACGCCGACGCGATGCGGCACGGGACAGCGGCCAAGCTGCACGGGGCCCTGCTGATGGAAGGTCTCATCGCGACGCACCGCCCCGCCTACGCCGTCTACTGCTCGTCGATGTCGGCCTGGTACGGCGGCACAGGACAGTTCGACTACGCCGCCGCCAATGGACTCCTGGACGCCTTCGCCCAGTACCGTCCCGGCCCGTCCGACGACACCGTCCGCATCGCCGTCGACTGGGACATCTGGAGCGACGTCGGCATGGCCGGGGACGCCCTGCCGCACGACACCAGGCACCGCGCCCACCTGACGGTCGGTCTCACCGCCGACGAGGGCCGGCGGGTGTTCGCGGACGCGCTGCGGCGGCAACTGCCGCACCTGCTGGTCTCCACGACCGACCTCGACCACGCACGCTCCTTCTACGAGCCCGCCGGGCCCGCCCCGGCTCCGGCAACGGCAACGGCAACGGCGGAGACCACCAACCCCGGCCCGGCCCCCGGCGCCCTCCCGACCGCCGCCGAACTGACCGGCCTGCTCTGCCGGTTGCTGGGCGCGGACTCCCTGGACCCGTCGTCCTCGCTCTACGACCTGGGCGCCGATTCCCTGACGTTCCTCGAACTGATCACGGATCTCCACGACCGGTACGGGATCGAGCTGGAACTGTCCCGGTTCAGCCACCGCGTCAGCCTCGACGAGATACGCGCACACCTCCATGCCGCGGCCCGCACCGAGGCCCCAGGCGACGATCCGGTACGGCTGGAGATCTGGCAGGCGGGCACCGGCCGCGACGTGCTGTGCCTGGTGCACCCCGTGGGCGGCGACATCCAGGCGTACCGGCCGCTGGTCACGGCCCTCGATCCCCGGCTGACCGTGTGCCTGATCGCGGACCCGGCGCTGCACGACCCCGGACTGCCGCCCTGGCCCCTCACCGAACGCGCCGCGCGCTACCACGCGGCCCTGGAGGCCCGCTTCCCGCACGGCACCTGGCGCCGTCGGCTGGCCGGCTGGTCGTTCGGCGCCTGGGTGGCACTGTCCATGGCGGCCGCGGCGGAGGCGGAGACGGCGCCCGTGGACCACGTCTATCTGCTCGACCCGCCGCCGCCCGGCGCAGGTCCCGTACTCGGCGGCTACGACGAGCAGCAGATCCGGACGGTCTTCGCCCACGAGCTGGCCCGGCAGGACACCGGCCGCCCCCTGGGCGACGAGGCGCAGCAGTACGCGGACCGGCTCACCCGGTGCTGCCGCGCGAACCTGCACAGCATGGCGGATCACCGGCTGCCGCGGCTGGCCCGCACGGCGAGCACCCTGTGGCTGGCCGGGCTGCCCACGCCGGGGCTGCCGGTTCCGGGATCGCCGGACGTGCAGGCCGCGGCCTGGGAGGCGCTGCTGCCCCGGCCGTCGAGCCTGCACCACCTGGAGACCAGCCACTACGACCTCGTGCGGCCGCCCCAGGTGAAGCACGTGAGCGAGGCCGTCAACGCGGACACGCCCCGCACGGACGGACGTTGACCGCCTCCGCCCACCCCGCCCCACGCTTCCCCACACAGAGAAGAGAACGACCGTGGAACAGTTCGCACTCGACGCCATCGAGCGCCTCACCACCAGGACGAGGGAGTACGGCACGTCCTTCACCGTCGACCCGCTGACCCCGCTCCTGGGCGCGGAGGTGTCAGGTCTGGACCTCACGAAGGAACTGACCGCGGAACAGACCGACGACGTCAAGCGGGCGTTCCTGGCACATCACGTGCTGGTGTTCCGCGACCAGAATCTGACGGACGAGGACCACAAGCGCTTCGCCGGTCTCTTCGGCCCGCTGCACCCCGTCGCAGCCCCCGTCGAGGGCTCCGACCCGTACATCCTGGAGATCAGCGCCGACAAGGACTCGCGGGCCGTCGCCGGCAACGGCTGGCACGCCGACGGCACGGCGGACACCGAGCCCTCGCTCGGCTCGATGCTCCACATCACCCGCATCCCCGAGGCGGGCAGCGGCGGCGACACCCTGTTCGCCAACATGCACCTCGCCTACGACATGCTCTCCCCGGCGATGAAGACGTTCCTGGAGGGCCTGACCGCCGTCCACGACGGTGCGCTGCCCTGGAGGGGACAGACCCCGCCGGCCGGCTACGACATCCCGCTGAACGAGCACCCGGTCGTGGTCCGCCACCCCGAGACCGGCCGCAAACTCCTCTTCGTCAACGGCCCGTACACGTCGCACATCGTGCAGCTGTCACGCGGCGAGAGCGACGCGGTGCTCCAGATGCTGTACACGCACATCGCGCGCACGCATCTGCTGCACTGCCGGGTCCGCTGGCAGCCGGGCACCCTGGTGTTCTGGGACAACCGGTGCGTCCAGCACCATGCGGTCTGGGACTACTACCCGCACGCGCGCTACGGCCGGCGCATCGCCATCAACGGCACCCGCCCGACGGCCTGAACCGCCCGGGGCGGCCTCACGCCTCGGCCACGAGGTCGTCATCGGCGCGTGCGGGACGCTCCTCGACGGCCGGTGTCGGGTATCCGTGCCGGGTCGTCGCCACGGGCGGCCAGCTCGGCCACCCGTGGACGGGCGGCACCGCCACCGCTCGCCACCAGGGGTCCACGACATGCCCGTCGGCGGCTTCGAACGGCTCGCCCGGCCGCGGCGCCACGGTCGCCACTCCCACCGCGTGGGCGGCGTACATGGTCCACTCGGCGGGCTCCGCCCAGGGGTGCGGGGCGAGTTGGAAGGTGCCCCAATGGATCGGCAGCATCAGGCCGCCGGGCGCTGTGCCCTGGAGGTCCAGGTGCGCCTGCACGCCTTGGTCGGGCGGCATGTGGATGTCCGGCCAGAGGCCCGGAAGCGGTGCGCCCGTAGGGCGGTTCCTGGGCCAGAACTCGCTGTAGGCACCGATCTGGATCATGGTCACGTCGAAGGGTCCGTGCCGCTCGCCGATCTCCGCGAACCCGGGGAAGTAGCCGGTGTCCCCGCTGTGGAAGATCCGGTGGTCGGGGCCGCTGACGACCCAGGAGGCCCAGAGGGTGTGCTGCGGGCCGCGCAGTCCCCGGCCGCAGAAGTGCTGGGCGGGGGTGGCGGTGAGGGTCAGGCCGCCGACGCGGGTGGCCTCGTGCCAGTCCAGTTCGGTGATGCGCTCGGCGGGCACGCCCCAGAACTCCAGGTCGGCGCCGATGCCGAGCGGTACGACGAAGAGCGCACCGGTGGCGGCCAGGGCCCGGACCGTCGGCATGTCGAGGTGGTCGTAATGATCGTGCGAGATCACCACGACGTCGACCGGGTCCAGCTCGGACAGCCCGATCGGCACGGGGTGCATCCGCTTGGGCCCCACCCAGCCGAACGGCGAGCACCGCTCGCCCCAGACCGGGTCGAAGAGCACCCGCGCACCGTCGATCTCGGCGAGCACGCTGGAGTGGCCCATCCAAGTGATCCGCAGACCGGATTCCGGCGGTCCGCCCCGGCCGTCGGCGGCCGGGCGATGCACCGGAATCCGGCCGACCGGGGCCCGGCGCAGCCGGCCCTCGCGGCTGAACTGCGTACGGGCCATCGGCAGCGCCGAGCCGGACGGATTCCGGCGGGTCGGCGTCGGATTGCGGAACTGCCCGTCCACGAACTGCGGTGACCTGCGCATCCTGGCCAGCCGCTCGCCGGTGGGGTCGGCGCCGAAGCTCGCGGGGCGCAGCGCAGCCCGTGCTGTGCGGCGGGGTCGGAAAGCGGTCACGGCACCTCCAGTGTCAGAGCGGTCGCGAAGTGAACGGACCGCGTGGGCGGCAGGTTCCGGTACACCGGACTCCGTGGCCCCGTTCTCCGGTGACGAGGCGCCCGGACGTCCCCACCCTCTCCCTCCGCCCTCAACGGCGCGACCGGCGCGGGCATTCCGGAACGGCCGGGATCCGCCGTACGGTCCCGGTCGCAGGCCCCGCCGTACGACGGACCCCGGAGGTCACTCCGTCCCCGTCGTCCCGTGGAACTCCAGCACCAGATGGTCCTCGACCGGCCGGTAGCCGAGCCGCTGGTACAGGGAGTTACTGGTGGGATTGGCGAGGTCGGTGAAGAGCACCAGGGTGTCCGTCCCGGCGTCCCGAGCGCGCTGCGACAGGGCCGCGGTCACCGCCCCGGCGTATCCGCGTCCCCGCAGGCCGGGCGGGGTGTGGACGGGCGCGATGCGGGCCGCTCCCGACACCGTGCCGGTGCGGCTCGCCATCGCGACGGGCCGGCCGCCGTCCTCCCACAGGAGGCAGCGGCCGGCCGCGATCCGGTCGTCCACCGGCGCGGCGCTCCGGGGCGGCGGGCTGCCGATCGCGGCGGCGAAGTCCGCGAACCAGGAGACCAGCAGCTCGCGGTCGGCCGGCCCCGCCCACCGGGCCGCACCGGGCGGGGCGGGGTCCGGCGGGCGCAGTGCGCCGAGCCGGTACAGCCGGTGGCGCCCGGCGGGGCGTGCGGTGCCGCCGTGGTGGCGCTGCCAGGCGGCGGCGAACGACGCGGCGGCGGCCGGGCCCGCGTTCACCCCCGGTACGCGGCACCGCTCCCGGGCCAGCGCATCCGCGAGGGCCGCCGCGGCGCCGTCCGGCATCGGGGAGAGCAGCACCGGCCGTGGCGGCGTCCACAGGAAAGCGCCGCCCACCCGTCCGTCGGGCTGCCGCCACCAGCCGTACCGGGGCGGCTCGTCCCCGTAGGTGTCGGCACCGCCCGTCCGCAGTGCGGCGGCGACCGAGAGCAGCACGGTGTGTTCGACGGGCCGCGTGTGCAGGAAACCGCCCGCCGCCGCCTCGAACGCCTCGGGATTGCGCGTCGTGGTCCATGTCATGCCTCAGCCTGACGCGGGGCCCGCCGCCGGGGCACCCGGTTTTCCGCCGGGCCGTGCGGAAGCCGCAGGTCCGTTCACACCGGTTCGGTGGTCCTGGGCGGCGCGGGCAGGGCGGGACGGCGTGGCAGCAGGACCGTGCGGGCCACGACGGCGGGCGCGACGAGCCGGGACATCGGCGCGGTGAGGCACAGGACGTCCCGGAAGGCGGCGCCGACGACCGGGTCGATCGCCGCACGGGCGCCGAGCCGGTCCACGTACCAGCCGGTGAGCCGCTCGCCGAGCCCCGGCTTCCGGTCGTCGTCGCGGGCGAAGGGCCGGTCGGCGCCGACCGCGACGAGCCAGGCGGGCTCCGTCACCACTGCCACCGCCCGCTGCGCGCTGGCCGCGGTGCCGGGCCGCGGTCCGCCCTCCTTGTCGAGGGTCTCGCGCAGCGCCAGCGCGCCGAGCGCGGCCACCGACATGCCCTGCCCGTACACGGGGTTGAAGGTGCAGTGGGCGTCGCCCAGGACGACGAACCCGTCCGGGGACGCCCCGGGGCGCGCGAAGTTCCTGCGGCGGTTGTACGTGTCGCGGAAGCCGTGGACCGGCGAGAGCGGTTCGGCGTCGGCGACCAGGTCGCGGATGTCCGGGTCGCCGATCGTGGCACTGAAGGCGACGAACTCGGCGGCGTCCGTGGGCGGATGGTCGCCGCGCACCCCGGAGACCGTCAGCAGCCAGGCACCGTTCTCGACCGGGAGGTACGCGGCGCCGCGCGGGCTGTCCGGCCGACCGGGGATGTTGACGCCGGTCTCCGGGGAGCCGTCCGTGGTGCGCGGGCGGTACATCCGGGTGGCGTAGGAGAGACCGACGTCCACGGTCTCCTCGTGCGGGGCGGCCCGGCCGAGTTCGGCGTACCACCGGGGCGCCCGCGAGCTGCGTCCGGAGGCGTCCACGACGAGCGCGGCGGGCAGCGTCCGCTCCGCGCGGCCGTCAGGGCCGCCGTTGCGGGACCGCACCCGGACGCCCGTCACCTGCCGGGCGTCCCCGGTCAGGCCGGTCGCTTCGGTGGCCTCCAGCACCTCGACGCGGGTGGGCGACGCGGCGGCGGCACGCAGCGCGCGTTCCCTGACCACGCCGTCGAGCACCGGCCGGGTGAGGCTGAGCGAGCGGTGCCTGCCCTCGTCGAAGCGGCGCTGCCAGCCGGTGGGGGTACGGACGAGGATGTCGCGGGGCAGGTCGAGGCTGCGGGCGCCGGCCGCGATGAGCGCTGCGCAGCTGCCGGGAAGCAGCGCGTCCAGGGCGCGTTGGCCGCCGGTGAGGAAGAGGTGCAGGTGGCGGGCTTGTGGGACGCCCTTCCTGAAGGTGTGTCCTTCCGGGTAGCGGTCGCGTTCGACCACAGTGACCGATTCGACGTGTCCCAACAGGGCGACGACCGCCAGCATTCCGGTCAGTCCGCCGCCGATCACGATCGCGTCGCGCGCTCCGCCGGCCTGCTCGGCCATCCGTATCTCCCCTCCACCAACGGCTGTTCAGCCGCGGTGCCGCGGTGATCACCGACGGCTTCGGCTGACAGGCTTCGGCGCGGCGCGCGGCCGTGTCAACGAGGGTTTCCGCCAACTCCGTTCCTGTGGCACGCACCGGGATCGTCCGGCGGCCCGTTGAAACATGTCTTCTCGGACATCTGCCGCTCCCCTGACGTCACGCGCGCCCCTGACGTCCCTTTCCGGGGACGCCCTGCGTCTAGACTCCGGCCTGCGGACGCCTGCCGTCCGCCCATCGCCTCACCAGCAAGGGATGCAAGGACGCCTGTGACACATCAGACGGGAACCGAGCCCTACGACGTCCTGGTCATCGGCGGATCGGGGGTGGACACCCTCGTGCAGGTCGGCGCGCTGCCGGTGCCATCCGCCGACTCCTACGCGGTGCCACCGGTCCGGGAATGGGCGGGGCACACCGGCACCGGCGTGGCCCTGGGCTGCGCCGCGCTCGGACTGCGCACCGGATTCGTGGACTTCATCGGCGACGACGCTCCGGGCGCGCTGGTCCGCGAACGACTGACCGGCACCGGCGTCGATTTCCGGCCACTGATCTCGCCGCACGGCACCCGTCGCGCGGTCAACCTGGTGGCACCCGACGGACGCCGCACCTCCTTCTACGACGGCCGCGACCCGGCCGATCTCCGGATGCCGCCCGAGCACTACCTGCCCGCCCTGCGGCGCGCCCGGCACGTCCACCTGTCGATCACCCACTTCGCCCGATTCCTCTACGACGACATCGCCGCACTGGGCCTGCCCGTCTCCACCGATCTGCACGACTGGGACGGACTGACCACCCACCACCGGGAGTTCGCGCTCCGCTCCGACCTGGTGTTCCTCAGTACGGCGGGGGCGGGCGAGCGGATCAGCCACGTGATGCGGGAGATCCTGCACGACGGGCGCGCCGAGGCGGTGATCGCCACGGCCGGCGCCGGCGGCGCGTACCTCCTGGCCCGCGACGACCGCTCGCCCCGGCACATCCCTGCCGCCGTGCCGCCCGGCCCCGTGGTCGACAGCAACGGCGCGGGCGACGCCTTCGCCAGCGGGTTCCTCTACGGCCGGCTGGCCGGGCTGAGCCTGGACGAGTGCGCGCGCCGGGGCGCCGCGGCGGGCGCGTACGCCTGTACCGCGCACGGCACCCACACGGCGCTCGCCGACCCCGGCACCCTGCAGGCGACGCTCGACGGCGATGAGCCGCCCGCGGACGCCGCCCCGGACGGTCAGTCCTTCCGGCCCACCGCCCCGTAGAAGATGGTGTTGTTCAGCTCCCCGGCGCCGGGAAGGGGACCGTCCGGGCGCCACAGCGGCACCCGCACCACCCCCGGCTCCAGGAGGGTGAAAGGACCGAAGAGCGGCTCGACTTCGGCCTTGGTGCGGAGGTTGAGGGGAGCGGTGGCGTTCTTGTAGACGTTGACGACGCCGTCGCGCGCCCGGACGTCCGTGCGTCCGCCGGGGAACGCCTCGTAGGGCTCGCCGGTGGCGTGCGACAGGACGAGATGGCTGCCGGCGGGGAGCGCTTCGGCGAGGGTGGCGATGATGCCGGCCGGGTCCTCGTCGTCCCGGACGAAGTGCAGCACGGCGAGCAGCAGCAGCGCGACGGGCCGGTCGAAGTCGATCAGTTCGCGGACGGCCGGGTGGTCCAGGATCGCCCGGGGGTCGCGGACGTCGCCCAGGACGAAGCCGGTCTGCGGGGTGTTGGTCAGCCGGGCGCCGGCGTGGGTGGCGACGATCGGGTCGTTGTCGACGTAGACGACCCGGGTGTCGGGGGCGGTCTCGCGGGCCAGTTCGTGGGTGCTGGGCGAGGTGGGAATGCCGGTGCCGATGTCGATGATCTGGCGGATGCCGTCGGCGACCAGGCCGCGCACCGCGCGCCGCAGGAAGTCGCGGTTGGCGCGGGCACTGAGCCGGACCTGCGGGTGGACCTCGATAACGCGGTCCGCGGCGACCCGGTCGACCTCGTAGTTGTCCCGGCCACCGAGGTAGTAGTCGTACATCCGGGCCGGGTGGGGCCTGCTGGTGTCGATTTCCTCGGCCGTGAAGCCTTCCTGGTCCGTGCCCTCGGGCAGCGGCGGACTCAACGGCCCTCCGGCGATGTCCTGTTCGCTCATGCCGTCCTCTGCTCGGTGTGCCGGCCCGGCGCCGCGGAGAGCAGGAAGTCGGCGTCTCCGGCCTTCGCACCCTCGATGAAGCTGACGATCTCCCGGTGGGTATAGATCAGCGCGGGGCCGTCCGGATCGGTCGACTGGCGCAGCGCGACCCGTCCGTCCCCCAATCGCATGGCCTCGACGCACTCGCCGCCGTTGCCGCCGCTCCACGGCTTGTGCCAGCCGTCGCTGCCGAGTTCCTTGGCGGGCATGCCGTTGTAGATGCGTATGCGATCCATGGTTCAGATCTCCTTGCGAAAGCCACCCAGAATGGCCTCGGTGGTGTGTGCCGGCGCGGCCTGCGCACACATCCGGTCCAGGGCCTCCAGGAACTGCGAGACGTCGTTGCGCTGGTCGAAATACCCGGCCCCGACGAGGCTCTCCGTGTACGCGATGTCCGGGAGTTCCGGAATCGGGAACCGGAAGATGTGGAACGGTCCGTACATCGCGGGGTGCGGCCCCGCGGCGAACGGGATGATCTGGAGCCGGACGTTGGGCAGCGCGGTGGCCTCCATCAGCCGGCCGATCTGGCCGCGCATCACCTTCGGGCCGCCGATCGGGCGGCGCAGAACGGTTTCGTCCATGACCACCCACAGCATCGGCGCGTTCTCGCGGGTGAGCAGCGACTGCCGCTCCCTGCGCAGCGCCACCGCCCGGTCGATGTCCGCGCCGGATGCGTGCGGCATACCGGCCCTGAGCACCGCCCGCGCGTAGTCCTCGGTCTGCAACAGGCCGGGTACGTAGGCGGGCTGGTAGGCGCGGATGAGATTCGCCTCGCTTTCGAGGCTGACGTACGCGCTGAACCAGTCGGGCAGCACGTCGCGGAAGTTGTGCCACCAGCCGGGGCGGTTGGCCTCCCGCGCCAGGGAGAGGAATCCGGCGATCTCGTCGTCGTCGCGGACGCCGTAGGTCGCCAGCAGCTTCTCGACGTACGGGATCTTGAGGCCGACCTCGGCCTTCTCCATGCGTCGTATCGTCGCGTGGGTGACATCGAGGGCCTTGGCGGCCTGTTCGTAGGACAGTCCGGCCTTCTCGCGCAGGTCCTGCAGTCGCTTTCCGAGCACCACCCGCAGAACGGTCGGCGCCCCGGCCGACCGGGCTTCCGCCACGTCTGATCCCTCCAACCAGCTTCAGTGGTCAGCAGTGTGTCATGCCGTCAGCAGGGCGAACAGACTGCACTTCTGATTCTGTAATTTGCAGAGTGATCCTTGCCATCGGTCACCTACATCGCACATAGTTGCGACGTGGCTTCCTCCAACAACGCTCCTTCGTTAGGGCGCTGTGGCGGCTTCGTCGCCGAGCTCCCACAGGACGCGTTCCATCTGCCGGCACGACGCACGTCCGTGCCCGAGGCGCGCAGACGCGCCAGCGCGCTGCTGCACGAATGGGGCGCGGATCAACCCGTGTGTGACGACGTGGAGTTGGTGGTGTCCGAACTGTTCACCAACGCACTGCGGCACACCGCCAGCGAGAAGGTCGGCTGCGAGCTGACACTCTTCGGCGCGCACGTCCGGATAGCCGTCACCGACGAGGGCGGCGGGGGCGCATCGGCCCCACAGGTACAGCCGGGCAGCGTGGACAAAGAGTGCGGCCGCGGACTGTTCCTCGTCGGCGCACTGTCCCAGAACTGGGGCACCCGATCCGACCCCGGCGGCGGCTGCGTGGTGTGGGCGGACCTGCCCTACACGGCCGGCACGCACTGAGGTCCCGGCCCCCGGCGCGGGGAACGGGACCTCGGACGGCTCGGCAGGGGCGGGCGGTTACCGCGCACGGCCCCCGCCGGTCACAGCGGCAGCAGGTCGGGCCGCTTCGGCTCGACGTGATCGCCGGAGGATTCGCCGCGCAGCCGGCGGCCGATCCACGGCACGAGGTGTTCGCGCGCCCAGTGGATGTTGTCCCGCCGCGCCTTCGCGGGAGAGCGCTCCGCCTCCGGGGGCCACGGCTGGTCCGGCTCGGCCGGCACCTGGAGCCCGAGCACCTGCCCTGCGCGCAGCGCGACCCGGGTGTGCCCGTCGGCGGACAGGTGCAGCCGGTCGTCGCTCCAGGCCCGTCGGTCCTGCACCGACTTCAGCGACCACAGGTCGAGAACCGGGCAGTCGTGCCGGTCGGCGATGGCGCGGACGTGCGCGGTGTAGGTCGCGATCCTGCCGCGCAGGTGCTTGAGGACGGGGATGCCGCGGGTGTCGAAGCCGGTGCACAGCAGCACCGTTCCGACCGACTCGCGCAGATCCGCGACGGCCGCCTCGTACCGCTCGGCCACCGCGTCCGGGTCCGAGCCCGGCCGCAGAATGTCGTTCCCGCCGGCACAGAACGTCACCAGCTCGGGGGCCAACTCCTTGGCCCGGGGCACCTGCTCCTCGATGATCTGGTCCAGGAGCCGGCCGCGGACGGCGAGATTCGCATAGCGAAAGTCGCCCTCGGCACGCTGGTCCGAGAGAAGAACCGCGAGCCGGTCCGCCCAACCGATGTACGCCCCGTCACGGCCGGGATCCCCGACCCCCTCGGTGAAGCTGTCCCCGACGGCTGCGTACGACCCGATGGCGCCCAAGGCGCCGCTGCTGATGTTTTCCGAATCGTCTGCCACGTCAGGACATACTTCACCTTGAGAAGTGACTTACGCCACCGTAACCAGGGGTTGACTGGTGGTGATTAATGCCACCTGGTCAAATTCTCTTCAAGTCGGAATACCGATCGATCACCGAATGTCGCCAACCGGCTCCGTTTCCTGCGACAGATACCGCGCACCGACGTCTTGATTGCCCAGGACACCGATGTCGTAGGGTCAAAGGTGGCCCCGCATCGCCGACGAGCAGCGTCGGCGGCCGATCCCGAGGAGCGCCCGTGACGCAGACGCCGCAGGTCCCACCGGCCGAATTCCCGCTCACGGAGGTGCGCAACTTCCGCGACGTGGGCGGACTGCCGACCGTGGACGGGCGTCGGGTACGGCACGGGCGCCTGTTCCGCAGCGGCCATCTCGCGCACGCGACCGAGGCCGATACCGCATTCCTCGCCGGCCTCGGGCTGCACACCGTCTTCGACTTCCGCAATTCCTCGGACATCAAGCTGGAAGGCCCCGATGTCACGCTCCCCGGCGTACGGAACGTGAACATCCCGCTCACCGATCCGGCCGACGGCGCGGAATTCTGGACCATGGTGCGCGACGGCGAACTGGACGAGCTGCGGACGGTGCTGGGCGACGGCAAGGCCGCGTCCCGCATGGCCACGTCCTACCGCCACATCATCACCACCCGCACCGAGGACCACAGCCGCCTGCTGCGCGCGCTCGCCGACGACAGCGTCCCCGCCCTGATGCACTGCGCGGCCGGCAAGGACCGCGCGGGCCTGTCCATCGCCGTGACACTGCTGGCCATCGGCGTGGAACGGGACGCGATCGAGCAGGACTACCTCAAGTCCAACGACCCCAGCAGGCGCTACAAGATCCGCCGCTCGGACAACTCCGCCGTCGGCATGTCCCCCGAGGTCCTGGAGCTGCTGTCGCCGCTCTTCGGCGCGCACACCGACTACCTCACGGCCGCCTTCGACGCCATCGCCCAGACCTGGGGCTCCACGGAGACGTACCTCACCGAGGGCCTCCGGCTCACGCCCGAGGTCCGCGAGAGGCTGCGCGCCCAGCTGCTGGACGACTGACGCCGGTCCTGCCGTCAGCGCAGCGCCAGCGCCATCTCCCACCCGGAGAGCGGCGAGGCGTCCACCGCGTAGCTGTGCAGCGCCAGCGCGATGCCGGCGGCACCCATGAGGAACCCGGCGTAGTGGCCGGGCGACTCCCTCGGTTCCTCGCGCCGGCCGGCACGGAATCCGAAGGGCAGCGCCGGGTCGTAGGCGTCCAGGACCCTGGCGGCGAGCCGGTCGCGGTGGACGGCCAGGCGGGGATCCCCGGACGCCCGGCCGAGCCGGCCGGTCAGATGCAGCAGACCGCCCCAGCCGTGGCAGAGACTGCTGTCATGCACCCTGACCGGCGCCTCCAGCTCACGGACCAGGCCCGCCACGGCGGCCTCCCGCCAGTCGGCCCGGTCCAGCGCCTCTCCGGCCCGGTGCAGTACACAGGCCACTCCGGGGGTGCCGTAGCACCAGGCGGTGCGGCTCCGCAGCGGGGCCGCTCCGTCCTCGAACCGCTGGACGGTCATCGACCCCGGCCAGCCGCCGTCAGCGGTGCGCCAGGTGAGCAGCAGGTCACCGATCCCCGTCATCGCCCCGTGCAGGCCGGGAACCCGCACACCCTCCTGGTACGCGGCCGTCAGGACGGCGAGGGTTCCGGGGATACCGTGCGCGACGCCGAAGTTGAGATGGCCGCGGCCACCGGGGAAGTCCGCTTCGCTGTCGATTTGCGGCCCGGAGGGCGCCCACCAGCCCGGTACGTGCCCGCCCCGCAGCGGCAACGGCTCCAGGAGCCGGATCAGCGACGCCAGTGCCTCGTGCAGCAGCTCGGGGTGTTCGGCCCGCCGCGCCAGCAGCAGCCGGGTGAGTCCGGTGGTGCCGCGGATCAGGTCGTAGTCGTGGTGGAAGGCCGTCCCGTCCTGCGGCTCGGTCTGTCGCGCCCGCTCCGCGTCCAGCCGGGTGCGGACGCTCCGGTCAAGCGCGGGGTCCAGGCGGCGCATCAGGCCGGCGTAGTCCTCCGGCGCCTGCCGGGCGGTGTGCGCGGCGAAGGCCAGCGACGGCACGCCGGCGAACAGCCCGTCGGCGTCGGGGCCGGGCAGACCGCCGGCCGCGGCCGCCAGATGCGCATGGATGGTGGCGCGGTGCGCCGGGTCGTGGTGGGCGAGTTCGGCGAACAGCAGGGCCGCCCCGGGGTGGCCCTCCGAAAGGCCCAGCGCGTGCCAGAAGTCCGCCGCGGCCGCCACCCGGCGCGGATCGGCCAGCCGGTCCGCCAGTTCGGCCACCACCTGGGCGGCACGCTCCCGCAGCGCGGCCGGATCGGCCGGGGCCGCGTCGTCCCGTACATCGGTGGTCATCGGCCGTGCCTCCTGCGGTCGGTGTGGGCCTGCGCCGCCCCGCGGGCGACGGCGAGCGCGAAGGTCTCGGCCTCCCGGTCCACGCCCACACGCCGGTTGTGGTGCATGTGCAGCACTGCGTGGAGGGCCTGGTCGGTGTCCGACCAGGACCGGGCCCCGAGGTCGCGCAGCAGCCGCCCGTAGTCGTCCACTGCCTGCGCACGGTGGGCCCAGGCTGCGCGCAGCTCTTCGTCCGCGGCCGGGGCAGGGCCCTCGCGGTACGGGTCGACCAGCGGCAGGGCTTCGCGCCGCCGCATACGGAAGGCCCGCTGCCGCTCCTCGTCCTTGGGCACCGCGCGCAGCAGCCAGGCCGCTCCTTCGCCGCCCGCCGCCCCGGTGCCGTCCCGACTGCTGTGGAAGGCGCGGGCCAGATCCGCGTAGCCGGCCGCGGCCAGCAGCGGCGGCGCGGTGTCGTCCTGCCGCCGGTACCTGCGCCTGAGGTGTTCCAGTACGGCGACGCTGTCGGCGTGGAAGACGCGCTCCGCGGCGGCGATGGCTTCCGGTCCGCCGTAGCGTTCCAGCTCCGGGTCGTAGGTGTCCCACACCACCCTGCCGACCAGGCGGCTGCTGCGCAACGTGCCGGCGGCTGCGTGCAGTTGAGGCAGCAGCTGCCCGGCCAGTACCTCGGGCGGGGCGTGGAACCTGATGCGCAGGTGTGCCCCGTGCGCGTCCCGGTAGCGCAGGAAGAACCAGCGGTCCACCTCCGCGGGCAGGCCGTTCAGCAGCGCGTGCAGGTGGACGGCGAGCAGTTCCTCGTGCCGTTCGGCCGGGGCGTACAGCGCGGCGTACAGCCACTCCCCGCCCGGGAGGTGGACCCCGCTCCCGGTGCGCCGCGGGGCGCAGGGCACGGTCACGGAAGGCAGCGGGCTCGGGCGGGCCGACCACAGCGGGATCACCACCTCGGTGTGGTGTGCGCCGTCGGCACCGCTGAGCCAGCCGTCCGGGCTCCCGGCGGCGTCGGTGGGCACCTCCCGCAGCTCGGCGTCTTCGTTGCGCAGCAGTTCGTGGCGGAGGATCTCGGGATGGCCCGGCAGGTCCAGATCGAGCTGGACGCCACGGTCGTGGGCGGCCACCCGGACGCGGCTGGGCACGCGCCACCGCTCCCGCCAGCGGTGCAGGGCGAGCAGCCAGTCGGCGAACGGCAGCTTCCCGTCCCGGAGTTCGGCGGCGGGCCGCCAGCGCGCCGTGGTCAACACGGTGCGCCCGTAACGGACCCGGGGCAGGTACGGCAGCGCGCCGGCGGCCGGTCCCCAGTGCCACGTCCGCCATGCGCGCACGCCGCTGCCCGCGAGGTCGCAGACGAAGCGGGCGGCGTTCGGCAGGTTCGCCTGCCGATTGAGCACGTGGAAGACCGTGGGCTCGACGCGGCGTCCCGATGCGGTGTCCACCAGGTACATCCGGTGGTGGTCTGCGCCGACGGCGAGGCGGCGCGGGTCCAGCACCCCGGGGTCGTCCGGGTCGGCGAAGCAGCCCACCGGCAGGAGGTGCGGCAGCCATGGCGGCACCTGCGCCACGTTGCCGTCCCGGGACCTGCCGGTGCGGAAGGCCACCTGCACGGGCACCGCCCCGCCGTCCCCGGTGGCGGCCTCCCGCGCCACGGCGGCCAGATCGGCGGCTGCCGCGTCGTCGAGGAGATAGCCGAAGCGGCCGAGCAGCGCCCCGGCCTGCTGGGATCCACCGACGGTCACCAGCCGGAAGTTTCCCGCGTCCAACGCCTCGCAGGAGTCGGCGAGCAGGTTCGCGTTCAGCTCCAGGGACTTCGGCGGGCTGCCGTCGGTACGGGACAGGCGGCGCACCACCGGGTGATCGTCGTCGAGCACCACTTCCCGCGACCCGTCCATGAGGGCCTGCTGCGCCAACTCGGCCAGCGCCAGGTCGCGTTCCCGGTCGGCCTCCGCGGGCGCGGCGTACCGGGGGCTGGGCGGCCGCAGATAGCCGGCCGGCGCCGCGAGGCCGGTGTCCGGGTCGAGCAGTTCGGCGACCGGGACGAGGCGGCTGGTGCCGTAGCGCTCCAGGAAGGCTTCGCGGTACTCGCGCAGGTAGTCGGGTTCCGTGTCCTTGGGCCCCATCCGCCAGAGCAGTTCGGCCGCGCGGGCGGCCTCGTCGGCGACGGCGGCAGGGAGCTGCACCTCGGCATCCAGCGCGAGATCGACCTGGAGCGGCCTCGGCAGGTCGTAGAGCCTGCGCATACGCGCGGTGACGTCGGCCAGCGCGGCCGGGCCGTCATCGGCACCAGCGGCGGCGTACGTCTCCAGGGCCGCCCCTACCGCGCCGAGTTCTTCGAGTTCGGGCAGGTCGGCACCGGGCACATCGGCGCAGGTCTCCTGGATGTGCCGCAGCGGGTCGGCGGCTTCCAGCGGCGGGCGCGCGTCGGTGAGCAGGATTTCCTTGCCGACGAGTTCGCTCAGCACCCGGTCCACCGCCTCGTCGGTGGCACCGGGGAACCGTTCGAGCAGCGCCCTGGCCAGCTCCGCGCCACGCACCGGCCGGCGGGCCAGCTCCCGCACCGCCTGTACGACCACGGTGTGCCGCACGCTGACCTCGTGCACCAAGCGCGGGGCCGCGCCGTCGGAGCCGCCTTCCGGCAGGTCCTCCCGGGCGGACTGCGGGACGTACGGCAGCACGAGCCGGTCGCCCCGTACGGCGCACAGCGCGTTGCCGACCACCCGCAGGTGCCGCAGCACGCCGGGACGCCGCTCCCAGGACGCGATCAGCCCGGTGAGCCATTCCCGGTCCGGGCGCACCGCTCGGGTGTGGGCACCGCCCCACCGCACCTTCGCCGCCTCGCCCGGCCCGCCGAAACGCGCCGGGGCCACCCCTGCCATCAGCCCGAACGGCGTGGCCCGGGTGCTCATCCGCAGCCGGTAGGACGTCAACGCCCGTACAGAACGCCTGAGTTGAGGCAGAGGTACGGTCTGCGATCCGGTCAGCACGCGATGCAGGACCGCGGCCAGCGACGGGCTGGAGAGCGCCACCGCCTCCCGCACCAGCGGTTCGTCCGCCAGCTCCCGGAGCGTCCGGGTCAGCCGGGCGGCCTCGTCATCGCCCGGCCCGGTGTCCGGGCGGACGCCGGCGGCTGCGCCCACCGGGTGGACCGGTGCGCGCACCATGGCGATGCCCGCATCCCGGAACAGGGCTCCTCCTGAAGCCTCGGACATACCTGCCCCCTCCTCACGGTCGTCGTCGCCCCGACCGGCCCCGGGCCGGCGACGCAACCGCTCCGTCACGAGCCCCGGGGCCGGCCGGTGTCACCTTCTGCGGTGTCAGCAGCCCCGGGCGCCGGGAGCCATGCAGGCGGTGCAGCAGTCGGATCCCCAGTAGCCGGAGGGGTGGACGGTGACAAGGTTGTTCGCGGGCTCCGCGGCCTCGGCGACCACCTCGCGCACGTCGAGGTCGAAGGCGTCGAGCAGATCGTTGGACATGGTAACTCTCCGTTCGTGAATGGGATTTCGTGAAGCGGGGCAGTCCCGGCCCCTCCCGTTCCGGACGGACGACACACCGGCCGGTTCGCGGGCAGCGCCGGGCACCCGGCCACCCTACGAATCACGAAAACGGGAAGGGCACACCCAAGTGGGTGTGCCCGCAAGGTGACATCCTCCCCGTCCCCTGCCCTCCCTCCCCTGTCACCGATGAGCGACCGCCTGTTTCACCAGCGTCCGCCCGAAGTCCCACATCAGCCCGCCGCCGCTGTGCGCGTCGTCCATGACGGCCGTGAACGCCTCGACGAAGCGCTCCACTTCGGGCTCGCCGATGGTCAACGGCGGGATGAGCTTGATGACTTCGAGGTGGTCGCCGGACACCTGGGTCAGGATGCGGTGGCGCTGGAGCAGCGGCACCACGACCATCTGCGCGAACAGCCCCTTGCGCGCCGCCTGCAGCATCGTCCAACGGCTGCGCAGGCCCAGCGACTTGGGCCGCCCGAACTCGATCCCGATCATCAGGCCACGGCCGCGGACCTCGTGCAGCAGCTCGTACTTCTCGGTGAGCGCGGCGAGCCGGGTCCGCAGCAGGTCGCCGGTGTGCCGGGCGTTGGCGACGATCTGCTCGTCCTCCATGACCGACAGCACGGCGAGTCCGGCCGCCATCGCCTGGGCGTTGGCGCCGAAGCTGGCGGAGTGCACCAGCACCCGGTCCATGGACGAGTAGACCTTCTTGAAGATCCAGTCCTTGCCGAGGGTGGCGCCGACCGGCACGTAGCCGCCGGAGAGCGCCTTGGCGACGCAGACCAGGTCCGGCTCGACACCGCTCTCGTGCTGGTACGCGAAGAAGTCACCGGTACGGCCGAGGCCGGTCTGCACCTCGTCGGCGATCAGCAGGGCCTTGTGCCGGTGCAGCAGCTCCTGTGCGGCGCCCAGGAATCCGGGCGGGGTGGGCAGCACCCCCTTGCCCTGGATCGGCTCGACGACCAGCGCCGCCACATCGCCGCGCCGCAGCTCCCGCTCCAGTGCCTGAAGGTCCCCCATCTCGATGGCGGTGTCCGGCAGCAGCGGCGCGAAGCCGTCGCGGAAGCCGTCCTCGCCGTTGACGGAGAGCGATCCGGTGGTCAGGCCGTGGAAGGCGTGCGTGCAGTACAGGACGCGCGGTCTGCCGGTGGCGTAGCGGGCGAACTTCAGGGCGGTCTCGACGGCTTCGGTGCCGCTGTTACCGAAGAACACCCGGTCCAGGTGCGGAGCGTGGGCCAGCAGCCGCTCGGCGAGCAGGCCGGGCAGCGGCGGGCAGTCGAAGCGGGTGAGGTCGGGCAGCTGGGCGTCCAGCACGTCGTGCAGCGCCTGCCGTACCACCGGGTGGTGCCGCCCCAGGCCCATCACGCCGAATCCGGCGAGCATGTCCAGATAGTCCTGGCCGTCCGCGTCCCAGAAGTACGCGCCCTCGGCCCGCTCGTAGACCTTGTCGAAGCCGATGGTGTGCAGCATCCGCGGGAGCTGGTGGTTGAGGTGGCGGGTGTGCAGGTCGTAGCGCTCGCCGCCGCGTTCGGCGAGCAGCGCGGCCAGGTCGAATCCGGTCACGAACGGTTCTCCTTACGGGCCAGGTCGGCGCTGATCCGGCCGACGATCTCGGCGGGGGTGAGGCCGAGATCGGCCAGCAGCTCCCCGCGCTTGGCGTGCGGCAGGAACTCATCGGGGATGCCGAAGGTGCGCAGCGGCACGTCCACGTCGGCGTCCCGCAGCGCCTGCCCGACGGCCGAACCGACGCCTCCGGTACGGATGTTGTCCTCGACGACGGCCACCAGGCGGTGCCCGGCGGCCAGTTGGACGACGGCGTCATCGACGGGGCGTACCCAGCGCGGGTCGACGACGGTGGCGCCGACGCCGCGGTCCGCCAGCAGTTCGGCGGCCCGGAGGCAGACGGGCGCCATCACGCCGACGGCGACGAGCAGCACGTCGGGCCGGGCCGGCCGGTGCAGCACGTCGGCACCGCCGATCCGCTGCACCGCCGCGACCGGCTCGCCCACCGACTCCTTGGGGTAGCGGACGACGGTCGGCGCGTCATCGACGTCCAGCGCCTCGCGCAGCTGGGCGCGGAGCTGCTCGGCGTCGCGCGGCGCGGCGATCCGCAGCCCCGGCACCACGCCGAGCACCGACATGTCCCACATGCCGTTGTGCGAGGCGCCGTCGGTACCGGTGACACCCGCCCGGTCGAGCACGAAGGTGACCCCGCACCTGTGCAGCGCGACGTCCATCAGGACCTGGTCGAAGGCGCGGTTGAGGAACGTCGCGTAGACCGCGAAGACGGGGTGCAGCCCGCCGGTGGCCAGCCCGGCAGCGCAGACCGCGGCGTGCTGCTCGGCGATGCCGACGTCCCAGACCCGCTCCGGGTACGCCTCGGCGAACCGGGAGAGCCCGACCGGGTCGAGCATGGCCGCCGTGAGCGCGACGACGTCGGGCCGCTCCGCGCCGATCCGGACCATCTCGTCGCCGAACACGGACGTCCAGGACGGCGGTCCTGGCGGGGCGACCGGCTCGCCGGCCGGGGGGCACCTCCCAGTGGTGGCTGGGGGAAGGTCCATGGCGCCGACGGTGTGGAAGCGGTCCGCCTCGTGTTCCAGGGCGGGCCGGTAGCCGCGGCCCTTCTCGGTCAGGCAGTGCACCAGCACCGGCCCGTGGAAGCCGGCCGCACGGCGCAGGGCGGACTCGACGGCGGCGATGTCGTGCCCGTCGACCGGGCCGATGTACTTCAGGCCGAGGTCCTCGAACATGCCCTGCGGTGCGAAGGCGTCCTTGAAGCCCTTCTTGGCACCGTGCAGCGACTCGTACAGCGGCCGGCCGACGACCGGGGCGCGCGTCAGGACGTCCTTGCTCCAGGAGAGGAACGCCTCGTAGCCGTCGGTGGTGCGCAGCGTCGCGAGGTGGTCGGCGAGGCCGCCTATCGTGGGCGCGTAGGAGCGCTCGTTGTCGTTGACGACGATGATCAGCGGGCGGTCCTTGGCGGCCGCGATGTTGTTCAGCGCCTCCCAGGCCATCCCGCCGGTCAGCGCCCCGTCGCCGATCACCGCGACAACGCGGTCGTCCTTCCCGCGTACCTGATGCGCCTTGGCCAGGCCGTCGGCCCAGCCGAGGACCGTCGATGCGTGACTGTTCTCGATGACGTCGTGCTCGGACTCGGCGCGCGAGGGGTAGCCGGACAGGCCGCCCTTGATCCGCAGCTTGGAGAAGTCCTGGCGGCCGGTGAGGAGCTTGTGGACGTAGGACTGGTGGCCGGTGTCCCACAGGATCCGGTCGGCAGGCGAGTCGAAGACCCGGTGCAGGGCGATGGTCAGCTCGACCACCCCCAGGTTGGGCCCCAGATGCCCGCCGGTGCGGGCAACGGCCGGAACCAGGAACTGCCGTACTTCCGCGGCGAGTTCACCCAGGCGCTCCGCGCCGAGCGCCTTGAGGTCGCGCGGTTCCCTGATGCCTTCCAGCATCGTCATGCTCGGTCCCCTCCACTCCGTTCGGCTGATGGCTACGCCAGGAGGCCGTCTCCTGCCCCTCCGAGAGGGCAGGAGACGGCCTCCACGGCCCTCACGTCACCCGCGGTTCCCCGCGATGGTCTCCTTCGCCGCGCGCAGGGATTCCTTCAGCGAGCCCATGGTGGCGAGGACGGCGGTCGGCTCGTATCCGCAGTGCGCCATGCAGTTGGCGCACCGCGGGTCCTTGCCGCGGCCGTACTTGTCCCAGTCGGTCTCCTCGATGAGTTGCCGGTACGTCGGGACGTAGCCGTCACTCATCAGGTAGCAGGGCCGCTGCCAGCCGAAGAGCGAGTAGTTGGGGATCGCCCAGGCGGTGCACGGGAAGTCCGCCTTGCCCTCCAGGAAGTCGAGGAAGAGCGGACTGTGGTTGAGCCGCCAGCGCCGGCGGTTGCCCCCGGCGAACGCCTTCTTGAACAGCTCCCTGGTCTGCTCGACACCCAGGAAGTGCTCCTGGTCGGGGGCCTTTTCGTAGGCGTAGGCGGGCGACAGCATCATCTCGTCGACCTTCAGGTCGTCGTTGAGGTAATTGAGCACCTCGATGATGGTCTGCGGGGTGTCCGTATTGAAGAAGGTGGAGTTGGTCGTGACGCGGAATCCTCGCCGCTTGGCCTCCTTCATGGCCGCCACCGCCTCGTCGAACACGCCCTCCTTCGCGACGGATTCATCGTGCCGCTCGCGCATACCGTCGATGTGCACCGCGAACGCAAAAAACGGGGAGGGCGTGAACTCTTCCATCTTCTTACGCATCAACATCGCGTTGGTGCACAGGAAGACATATTTCTTCTTCGCCACCAACTGCCGCACGATCTCGTCGATCTGCGGGTGCATCAGGGGTTCACCGCCCGCGATGGAGACCATCGGAGCGCCGGATTCCAGCACCGCGCCGACGGCCTGCGCGACCGGCATGCGCTGCTTGAGCACGCCCGCCGGATGCTGGATCTTCCCGCAGCCCTCGCACTTGAGGTTGCAGGCGAAGAGCGGTTCCAGTTCCACGATCAGCGGAAACTTCTCACGTTTCCTGAGCTTCTGTTCAAAGAGATAGGTCCCGACCCTGATGGACTGGCGGAGCGGCATAACCATCTGGCTCACCTCCTGGGGAGCAACAAAGAACGGTGCCATTCGAAAAAAACAGGAAGGACGGACCGCAGGACGCGGAAGGCCGATATTCCTCCGCGCACGGTCGCAATGCGTACGAGTTCATGTTCTGGAGCGTCCACGACCACCCGGACGGCCGCAACCGGGCGGGCACCGGAGCCGGCCGCCGCGCGGAGCGTCGCCGCGGATTCCATGTCCACCGCGACGGCGCCCGCGGCGTGCAGGTCGGCCCGCTCGACGCCGCGCACGACGTGATCGCTGCCGCGCAGCAGCCCGGTGTGCACGGTCAGCCCGCGTGCGCGCAGGGCCCGCAGCAGCGGTTCGTTGTCGTGGCAGGTCACCTCGGGTGCGTCCGGCCGGTGATCGCGCGTCCGGTCGGCCACGACGACGTCCCCGGGCCGCATCCCCGGGGCGAGCCCGGCACAGAAGCCGCTGGCGATCACCGGGGAGTGCTCGGTGACGGCGCCCTCGCGCAGTGCTTTCGCCATAGCCCGTTCGGCTGATTGGGGGCCCATGCCGGTGCGCAGCGTGACCACCGGGGTGCGGTCGCCGCCACGGCCGCCGCGCCGCAGTGCGAACCGCTCGATGCCGAGCGCGCAGGCGACCAGCAGCGGGGGGCCGCCCTCCGGCGGGGGCCGTCTCGGCATCAGTCCCCCAGCGGCGCGCCGGCCGGCCCGCCGTTGACGTAACGGCCCAGCGCCGTCAGCGGGAAGACCTGCCGGTACAGGTGGTAGTTGATGGAGAAGTCCCACGGGAAGCCGGTGCCGGTGAAGTACGGCTCGGCCCAGGACCCGTCGTCGAGCTGGGTGTCGGCCAGCCAGCGCACCCCGCGCCGGACGGCTTCGCTCTCCCGCTCGCCGGCCGCGAGCAGCGCCATCAACGCCCAGCCGGTCTGCGAAGCGGTGGAGGCGCCGCGCCCCGCCCAGCTCTTGTCCCGGTAGGAGCGCTGGTCCTCTCCCCAGCCGCCGTCCTCGTTCTGCACCCGCTCCAGCCAGCCGACGGCGCGGCGGACGGCGGGGTGCGAGGCGGGGATGCCGGCCGCGGCCAGCGCGGGGAGCACCGACCCTGTGCCGTAGACGTAGTTGGTGCCCCAGCGCCCGAACCAGGCACCGCTGGGCTCCTGTTCGGCCAGCAGCCAGTCGATGCCCCGGCGGGTGCGCGGGTCGTCGGTGCGGCCGACGTCGGCGAGCATCTCGACCACGTGGGCTGTGACATCGGCGGACGGCGGGTCGATGACCTCACCGAAGTCGCAGAACGGCAGGCGGTTGGGGAACGGGCTGGTGTTGTCGGCGTCGAAGGCGCCCCAGGCTCCGTTCTTCGACTGCATCCCGGCGCTCCAGCGCACCCCGCGCTGGACGGCGGCCGCGACCCGCTCCTGGTCCGGGTGCGCGATCCGGCGCAGCGCGAGCACCACTTCCGCGGTGTCGTCGATGTCCGGGTAGTTGTCGTTCTCGAACTCGAACGCCCAGCCCCCGGGCGGGAGTTGAGGCCTTCGGACCATCCAGTCGCCGGGTCTCTCGATCTGTTCGGCGAGCATCCAGTCGGCGGCCTTGACCAGCTGCGGATGGTCGGCGGGGAGCCCGGCGTCGGCGAGTGCGATGGCGGCCAGGCAAGTGTCCCAGACCGGGGACTGGCACGCCTCGATCATCCGGGCGCCGTCCTCGCGCCATACCGCGAACCGGTCCAGGGACGCGAGGCCGGTGCGCAGCACGGGATGGTCGATGTCGTACCCGAGGAGGTGCAGGGCGATGATGGAGTAGACGGCGGGTGGCTGGATACCGCCCCAGCAGCCGTCGTTCTCCTGGCGTTCGATGATCCAGCGGGCCGCCGAGCGCATCGCCGCGCCGCGCAGCTTGCGTACGGCGACCTTGTGGTAGAGGTGCAGCGCCTTGTCGAGGCGCTGGAAGACGCCGTCCCAGCCGGCCGCGGGCGCGAGCGGCTGCGGGGGGTTGGGACGGCGCGGATCGGTGTGCAGCTCGTCCAGGGCGAACGGCGCGGGGCGCACCGGGCGCTTGGCGGAGACGATGGTCAGCGGCACGATGGTCTGCCGGGCCCAGCAGCCGAAGTCGTAGATGTTGAGCGGGAACCACTTCGGGAAGTAGATGAGTTCCGGCGGGAGTTCGGGAAGGTCGTCCCACTTCCACCAGCCGAAGAGGGCCAGCCAGATGCGGGTGAAGACGCGGGATGCGGCGACGCCGCCGCGCTCGCGGATCCAGGCGGAGGCCCTGGCCATGTGGGGCGCGTCCGGCGCGTCACCGGCGAGCCGGAGCGCCACGTACGCCTCGATGGTGGTGGAGATTTCGCCGGGGCCGCCGTAGAAAGTGGCCCAGGTGCCGTCCTCGCGCTGCTCGCCACGGATGAATCGGGCGGCGGCTGCGGTGAGCTCCGGGTCCTGGATGCCCAGGAACTGACGGAGCAGAAGGTCCTCGGCGTCCATCGTCACGTTGGTTTCGAGGTCGCCCTTCCACCATCCGGCGGGGTCCTGGGCGGCGAGGAGATGGGCGGTGGCGCGGGCCGTCGCGCGTCGGGCGGCGGCCGCCGTATCGGGCTGAACGGCGGTCCGTGTACCTGCTGTTGCTGCGGTGTTTTCGGTTGTCTCAGCGGTGGCATCGCTGGCCGAAGGGGCCCGGGGCTGCAGCGCCCCGGTGCTTCCGTCGGTCGTCGCTGTCATGGCTTCCCCTTCTGCAGTGAACTGTGAAGCGTGCTCAGGGATTCCGTCGGCCGGCGCCCGGCTGGCACCGGCCGGCGACTGCGATCAGTTCGTGTCGATGGTGATCATCTCTCTCGTACGACGACGAAGTCCGCGAGCGCGACGAGCTGCGCGCGGATCCTTTCCGGCATGTCCACCTCGTCCAGCGCGGCGATGGCCGTGGCGTGCTGGCGTCGGGCCTCCTGGGAGGTCCACTCGCGGCCGCCGGCCTCCTCGATCAGGGCCGCGCGGGAGGCGAACTCCTCCTCGGTGAAGTCGGCGATCTCGGTCTCGCTCTTCTTCGCGTCGGCCGCGAGGATGCCGGCCAGGCGCTCGGACGCGGCCCCTCCGGCATCGAGGGCCGCGACGACCGGCAGCGACTTCTTGCGCTGGCGCAGGTCGCTCCAGGTCTGCTTGCCGGTGGCGTCCGGGTCGCCCCAGATGCCGAGCAGGTCGTCGACCGCCTGGAAGGCGAGACCGAGGTGGTAGCCGTACTTTTCGAGGATGTCTGCGGTGCGGTCGTCGGCTCCGCCGAGTACCGCACCGATGGAGACGGCGCAGGCGAGCAGGGCGCCGGTCTTGTTGCCCTCCATCTCCAGGCACTCCGCGACGGTGACCCGCTCGCGGTGCTCGTAGGAGATGTCCTGGGCCTGACCGTCGATCAGCTTGCGGGTGGCCAGGGTGAGCCGGCGCGTCGCGCGGCCGGCCTCGACCGTGCCGAGCTCCAGCAGTATTTCGTTGGCGAGGGCGAAGAGCGCGTCACCGACCAGGATGGCCTGGGCGGGACCGTGCACCTTCCACACCGTGTCGCGGTGTCTGCGCTGCTCGTCGCCGTCCATGAGGTCGTCGTGCAGCAGCGAGAAGTTGTGCACCAGCTCGACGGCCACCGCGCCGGGAATGCCCATCTCCGGCGCGGCGCCCGCCGCCTCGGCGGACAGCAGGGCCAGTGCGGGCCGTACCGCCTTGCCGCCGTCGGCCGCCGAGGGACGTCCCTCGGCGTCGATCCACCCGAAGTGATAGGCGGCGACGGTGTCCATGGGAGGAGCGAGCCGGTCCACGGCGGCACGCAGCACAGGAGTGGCGAGTGTCCTGCCACGCTCCAGCAGCGCGGTGACGCTCTCGGTGTCGATAGCTGGGGAAGCCGGGTTCACGGTTTCTCCTCTGTTTCCGATGCTCGTGCTCGTGCGAGCGCTGGTGCTCGTTGTCATGCCGCCTCCTGGGGCAACTGGCCCTGGGGGAAGCCGAGTTCGGTGAGCGCCTCGCGCGCGGCAACGGTACCGCTGCGCACGGCGCCTTCCATGGTCGCGGGCCACCCGGTGGCGGTCCACGCACCGGCCAGGTACAGGCCGGCGGTTCGGGTACGGGCGGCGGGGCGGAGCCTGCCGACGCCCGGTTCGGGGGCGAACGTCGCGGTGCGTTCGCGGGTGACGAAGAAATCGCGGATCCGGGCGCCGCGGGCAGCGGGCAGCAGCCGCTCAAGCTCCGGGAGATAGCGGGCACGCAGCTTGGCGACCGGCTCCTCGATCTCCTCCTGCGCGGCGGACTGCGACAGGGCGAGGTACTGGCAGCCCGCGCCCTCGGGGAGCTGGGCGATGCCGGAGGCGTCGGTGCGGTCGAAGACCCACTGGACCGGGGAGCCGACCGCGGCGAAGAAGGGGCGGCGCAGCACCTTGCGGTCGTAGACGACGTGGACGTTGAGGATCGGCGCGGTGCCGATGCCGAGCAGCCGGTCCTTGTCGTCCAGCGCGCCGTCCGGCAGCAGGGCGTGCGTCTCGCGCTGCGGCAGGGCCAGCACAACGGTGTCGGCGGTCAGCTGCTCGCGGTCGTGCGGCCCGCTGCCGACCGAGACCTGCCAGCCGTCGTCCGTACGCGCGACACGCCCCGCACGGGTGCGCAGGGCGACGCGCACGCCGGCCTTCTCCAGGGCGGCGCGGGCGAGCGTGTCGTGGACCTCGCCGAGCGGCACGCGGGACCAGCCGATGTCGGCCGCACCCGGGTCGGAGAGGAGCCCGGTCTTGAAGACCTTGGCCGCCAGACCCAGCGAGGCGTGGCCTGCGGTGGCGTTGAGGGTGGCGACGCCGACGAGGTCCCACAGCGCCTCGACGGCACGGGCCGACTGGCCGTACCTGCGCAGCCAGCTGCCGAAGTCCACCGCGTCCAGCGCGGGGTCGTCCAGGTCGAGCCCCTTGAGCGCCAGCGTCGCGCGCACCACACCGGCCCGCTCGGCGGGCGACAGGTGCGGGTACAGCGCGAGGCTCCTGGCGAGGTGCAGCGGCACGGGCAGCGCGGTGCGCCGCAGCCGCCCGAGCCGCATCCGGTCGGCGTCCAGGACCGGTACGTCCATACGGTCCTGGAGGGGCACCAGGTGGGCGGCCCCGAGCCGGTCCAGGAAGCCGCTGTAGGCGGTGCAGCAGCGCAGGAAGACGTGCTGGCCGTTGTCGACGCTGAGGTCGCCGCTGCCGAAGCCGCGGCGGAAGGAGAAGACCAGCCCGCCGAGGCGCGGCCGGCCCTCCACGAGGGTGACCCGGAGCCCGGCGTCGGCGAGCGCCAGCGCCGCTGTGGTGCCGGCCAGGCCACCGCCGACGACGACCGCGCTCGCCCCTTCAGGACCGCCGGACGCCGCGCGGTGCCCGCGGCCGTCCCGCTGCGCTCCCGCTGTCATGAGTTCTCCCCCCGTACGACAGTCATGGACGCAGGCGTCCGAAGGAGGGTTGCCCGTGGGGCCGACACGGAAGAGTGACTTCCGCGGACGGGCGGGCGGATCATCAGCGCCCCCTGACGGGCCGGCGGCGGCCGATCGCACGGGCGTCGAGACCGGAGAGCCCGCGCACCGCGACGAACGCCTTCTCCCTGCCGGGCAGCGACACCCTGCCGCGCAGGACGGCCTCCGGGTCGGCCGCGATGCGGGCCAGCAGACGGTGGTAGATACCTGCCATCGCCGCCACGCAGGCGCCGCTGCGCCGGTCGAGCATCGGCAGCAGCCGGAATCCCTCGGCGAACAGCGCACGGGCTCGGGCCACCTCGAAGCGGACCAGGCCGGCGAAGTCGGCGCCGGGCGGCGGGACGGGACCGTCGAATCCGGCCGAGCAGCCGAACTTCGCGAGGTCCTCGGCGGGGAGGTAGACGCGGCCGTTCCCGGCGTCCTCGCGGACGTCGCGAAGGATGTTGGTCAGCTGGAGGGCGAGGCCGAGGGTGTCGGCGTACTCGGGGGCGCGTGCGACGTCGCGTGCGCCGGGAACCGTGCCGAACACGCCCAGCGAGAGCCGGCCGATCGCCCCGGCGACGCAGCGGCAGTAGCCCTTCAGCTCAGCCCAGGTCTCGTACGTCTCGCCCGCCACGTCCATCAGGACGCCGTCGATCAGCTCGTCGAGTCCGCCGAGCGGCAGCGGGAAGCGGCGGGCGGCGTCGCTCAGCGCGACGGCCACCGGGTCGGTGTCGTCCTCCTCGACCTCGCCGTCCTTCACCCGGGCCAGCACCGCCCTGGTGTCCTCCAGGCGGCTCCGCTTGGCCTCCGGCTCCAGGGCGCCGTCCCCGATGTCGTCGACCCGGCGGGAAAAGGCGTAGAGCGCCGACATGGCCTGCCGCTTGCCTGCGGGCAGCAGTCGGATGCCGTACGCGAAGTTCCGGGCCTGATGCCCGGTCACGGCCTCGCAGTAGCGGTATGCAGCGAGCACCGGCGCGGATGTGTGTGCGGTTGCCTCCACGGTCCGACTCACCCCTCTCTTCGCAATGTCGCCCCCACCTCGCGCAGCAGGCTGAGCTTGGTCGGCTTGGGCGGTCCAGGGAGTACGTCGTGATCGGCGGCGGCGATGGCCCTCAGTGCGGCGCGCCCGCCGGCGACGAAGCCGGCCAGCAGCAGCCTGAGCCTGCCGTGCACGCTGCCCACCAGCGGGGCACCGGCGTCGAGCAGGTCACCGGCGCGTGCCGCCTCATGAGCGATCAGCGCGCGCACCGCAGCGCTGCCGCTCGGGGCGGCCAGATCCGCCTCGGTGACACCGAACTTTTCCATGTCTTCTGCGGGCAGGTAGATGCGGTCGCGGCCGAGGTCCTCGGCCACGTCCTGGAGGTGCTCGACGATCTGCAGGGCGGTGCAGATCTCGTCCGAGCGCCGGATGCGCTCGGGGCTTGCGGTGCCGGTGATGCCGAGCACCAGCCGGCCGACGGGGTTGGCGGACAGTTCGCAGTACGCGGCGAGATCGGCGTATCCGGCGTAGCGCGAGACCCGCTGGTCCTGGCGGTTGGCCTCGATCAGGCCGAGGAACGGTTCCGGGGTGAGCGCGCAACGGCGGACAGTGGGACCGAGGCGGCGCATGAGCGGGTGCCAGGGGCCGGGGGCGCGGTCGCTGAAGACACGGTGCAGGTCGGCTTCCAGGGCGTCGAGCATCGCCGGGCGATCGTCGCTGCGGGTGCGCTTCAGGCCGAGCAGGGCGGCGTCGCCGCCGCCGGGTGCGAGGTCGCCGTCCCCGATGTCGTCGACGAGCCGGGCGAAGCCGTAGACGGCCATCAGGTCGCCGCGCCAGGCGCGGGGCAGGAAGAACGGCGCCACCGGGAAGTTTTCGTGGGCTGCCTGGTCGAGGACGGTGCGTGACTGAGCGTCCGTCGGCCGGCCGGGGGCCTCAGCCGTTCCTCGGCTCACCGAAGGCTGCCCGGCGCGTTTCGGAGCCGGAGCGATCCAGTAGCCATTGCCGTCACGTCTCCCGTTCTACACCGCCAAGTCAAAACATCCCATTTCGGACACGCCGCAGGTCGCGACGCGCCCGACCAGGCCATTAACCGCCCGAAAAGTGAGCATTGCCCGACTTATACCACTTGTGCCGTTCAGTACCCGTACAGCTTACGCCGTAGATCTCACCGGCGTCCGAGGGGGTACCGAACACCCGGACAACGATCGGGTCAACATCGAATCGGCGCCAACTGTTCCCTGCCGCCGCCGAGTTGGCCAGCCATTAATGGAGCAGGCCCCCGCGAGCCGGACTCGCGGGGGCCTGGGCGACGCGGCGGGCTACTTGCCCGACTCCTTTTCGTACGCCTTGATCACTTCGTCGGTCGGGCCGTCCATCAGGAGTTCGCCCTTCTCCAGCCACAGCACCCGGTCGCAGGTGTCCCTGATCGACTTGTTGTTGTGGCTGACCAGGAAGACCGTGCCGGCCTCCTTGCGCAGCTCCCGGATGCGGGCCTCGGAGCGCTTCTGGAATTTGCGGTCACCGGTGGCCAGCGCCTCGTCGATCATCAGCACGTCGTGGTCCTTGGCCGCGGCGATGGAGAACCGCAGCCGGGCCGCCATGCCGGACGAGTACGTCCGCATCGGCAGCGAGATGAAGTCGCCCTTCTCGTTGATGCCCGAGAAGTCCACGATGCCCTGGTAGCGCTCGCGTACCTGGTCGCGGGACATGCCCATGGCCAGGCCGCCGAGCACCACGTTCTTCTCGCCGGTCAGGTCGTTCATCAGCGCGGCATTGACACCCAGCAGGGACGGCTGGCCATCGGTGTAGACCTTGCCGCGCTCGGCCGGCAGCAGCCCCGCGATGGCGCGCAGCAGGGTCGACTTGCCCGAGCCGTTCGAGCCGATCAGGCCGATCGCCTCGCCGCGGTAGGCAGTGAAGGTGACGCCCCTGACCGCGTGCACCTCGCGGACGCTGCCGCCCGGCTTGCGGCGGATGATGCGGTTCAGTGCGGCGGTCGCGCTGCCCTTGCCGCTGCTGCCTCCGTAGACGCGGTAGACGATGTGCAGATCGTCGGCGATCACGGTGGGGGTGACCGGGGCGGCCGGTGCCTGCGGCTGCGGCTGCGGCTGCGCGCCGGTGTCGTTCTGCTGCTCAGCCACGACCGTAACGCTCCTCAGCCTTCCAGAAATACACAAAGCCCAGGGCTCCGGCGACCACGGCCCAGCCGAGCGCGAGCGCCCAGACGTGCGGCGGCAGGTCGGCCTTGTTGAAGCCGTGGTTGATCAGCGAGAACCGCATCAGGTCGATGTAGACCGACGCCGGGTTGGACGCCAAGGTGTTGATCAGCCACTCCGGGGCGTGCTTGCCCCTCAGCTGCTCGGTCAGGTTGTACATGACGCCGGACGCGTACATCCAGGTGCGCATGATGAACGGCAGCAGCTGGGCCAGGTCAGGGGTCTTGGCACCGGCCCGCGCCATGACGAGCGCCAGGCCGGTGTTGAAGACGTACTGGAGGGCCAGCGTCGGGAAGATCAGCAGCCAGGACCAGGACGGGTAGTGCCCGAACCCGACCAGGATCAGGAACAGCACGATCATCGAGAAGAGCAGCTGCTGGAGCTGCTGGAGCGCGAACGAGATCGGCAGCGAGGCGCGCGGGAAGTGCAGCGCGCGCACCAGGCCGAGGTTCCCGGCAATCGCCCGGACGCCGGCCATCGCCGAGCTCTGGGTGAAGGTGAAGACGAACACACCGGTCACCAGGAACGGAATGTAGACGTCGTTCTTCATCGATCCGCGGCCGCCCAT
This sequence comes from Streptomyces pinistramenti, assembly GCF_020564935.1. GTDB lineage: Bacteria > Actinomycetota > Actinomycetes > Streptomycetales > Streptomycetaceae > Streptomyces > Streptomyces pinistramenti. The sequence goes on along the minus strand of NZ_JAJCXB010000001.1, from coordinate 229,359 downwards.
GAGCAGGCCGAAGATGAAGAAGTACACCAGCGCGTTGAGGAGTGGCGTCGCCACCTGCCAGACCTGGCCCAGCTTCGCCTGGCTGTACTGGGCGGTCAGCTTGGCGCTGGAGAAGGCCGCGATGAAATGCCGCCGGTCCCACAGCTGCCGGACATATTCGAACAGGCCCGGCCGGGCTCCACTCTGCGACAGCCCGTACTTATGGGCCAGCTGGGCCGGGGTGAGCCCGTCGTCGGGAGATGGCGGGGCACTCATGGCGACCGCACTGTCGTGCGTGGTCTCGCTCACAGTTGACACTTTCGTCCTCAAGGTGCGCTGCCGGGGCCACGCCCCGGATCGCGCCTGATGCTCTCAGATAGGAGCTTGTCAGATGACGGGAGGGCGGCCCAGCCGGGTCAGGCGCCAAACGGTACGCCACTTCATGGGGCGCCTGGGACCGCACGGGGTCGTCCAGCCCTCCTTGAAGCCGCCCAGCCAGACGCGCAGCGCAGGCCATGAAGGACGCCGGGCGAGGGTGAGCAGGAACCAGACACCGAGATAGACCGGAACCAGCGGGGCCGGCAGATTGCGCCGGGCCAGCCAGACGCGGTTGCGGGCGACCATGCGGTGGTAGACCGCGTGCCTGCTGGGCGCCATGGTCGGATGCAGCAGCAGCATGTCCGACCGGTAGTCGATCAGCCAGCCCGCGTTCAGCGCCCGCCAGGCCAGGTCGGTCTCCTCGTGCGCGTAGAAGAAGTCGTCCGGCAGCCCGCCGACCTCTTCGAACACCTTCGTCCGTGCGGCATTGGCGCCGCCCAGGAAGGTGGTGACACGGGAGGACCTCATCGGGTCCGAAGCACGCAGCCGCGGTACGTGCCGGCGCTGGGTCTCGCCGGTGTCCGGGTCGGCGATCCGGAAGCTGATGATGCCGAGCCTGTCGTCCTTGGCGAACGCCTCGCGGCACAGCTCGGCGGTGTCGGTCCGCGCCAGCAGCCCGTCGTCGTCCAGGAAGAGCAGGACGTCGACGTCGGTGCCGCCGGGCCCGAACGCCTCGATGCCGACGTTGCGGCCCGCCGGGATGCCGACGTTCTCCGGCAGCTCGACGGTCCGTACGCCTTCGGGCAGCTCGGGCAGCGGCGAACCGTTGCCGACGACCACGACCTCGACCGGGTCGCCGTCCTGCTTGGCGACCGAGTCCAGCAGCGCACGCAGTTCCTCGGGGCGGTTGCCCATGGTCAGAACGACCGCACCGATACGCATCGACGGCGCCCCCGTCACTTGAGCCTGCTGGAGGCGAGGATGGACACGAGGTGGAGCAGCGTCTGGAGGACCGCGATGCCGGCCAGCACGGCGATGCCCAGGCGGGAGAAGAACAGGTCGCCGCGGATCTGGTCGACGACGGCCAGGACCAGGATCAGCAGGGACGCCTCGATGCCGAGGACCAGCCGGTGGAACTTCAGCGCCGCGGCCGCCTTGCGGGCCAGCGCCACACCGGACGAACGCGGCTCGGACGCCGCCTCCTTGACCGGCGCCATGCCCTGCTGGTGACGGGCGACGCCGACGAGGTCCGTCTCCGCCTTGATCAGGATCGCGCCGAGGGCGGCGAGCGTTCCGAGGAAGGCCCACAGCCAGTCGATCCGCCCGGAGCCCCACAGGTCGGCGCCGCGCAGCCCGAAGCCGACCAGCACCGCGGCGTCGCAGAGGTAAGCGGCGACCCGGTCCAGGTAGACCCCGGACATCGAGTACTGCTTCTTCCAGCGGGCGATCTCGCCGTCGACACAGTCGAACAGCAGATAGAGCTGGACCATCACCACGCCGAGCACGGCGCCCCAGATCCCCGGCACCAGAAGGGCAGGGGCGGCGAGGGCGCCGGCGACGGTCATCACGTAGGTCAGCTGGTTGGGCGTGACCCGCGTGGTCACCAGGTGCCGGTCGATGCGCAGCGAGACCTCGCGCATGTAGAGCCGACCGGCCCAGTGCTCGCCGCTCCGCCGGTCCTTCACGCCCGGAGGGTGAACGACCGGGCGGAGTTCAGCTACTGATGGTTTTGGCATAGTCGGCGTATGCGTCCCTGATCTCGTCGGTGGACAGGTCCAGGTGCTCCAGAATCGTGTAGCGCCCGGGACGGGTCTTCGGTGCGAACTCGACGACCTGGACGAACTCCTCGTCCGTGAAGCCGATCTCACCCGGCGTGACCGGCAGGCCGTGCCGCCGGAGCACCTCGACCATCAGCGCCGACATCTCCTTGTCCCCGCGCAGGTGCGTGGCGAACGCGGCACCGAGGCCGCACTGCTCGCCGTGGCTCGCGGCCCGCTTGGGGAAGAGGATGTCGAAGCCGTGGTTGATCTCGTGGCAGGCGCCGGATGCCGGGCGGCTGTCGCCCGCGACGGACATCGAGATGCCGGTGAGGACCAGGCCCTCGGCCAGCACCTGGAGGAAGTTGTCGTCGCCGACGCCGCCGGGGTGCCGCAGTACGGCCTCGCCGGCCTGGCGCGCCATGGCGGCGGCCAGCCCGTCTATCGCCTCGCCGTTCTCGCGGTGCGCCAGCTCCCAGTCCGCGACCGCGGAGATGTTGGAGATGGCATCGCCGATGCCGGAGCGGACGAAGCGGACCGGTGCCTCGCGGATGATGTCGAGGTCGATCACCACGGCGATCGGGTTCGGCACACCGTAGGAGCCGCGGCCCGCGTCGTTGTCGAGAGTCGCGACCGGCGAGCACAGGCCGTCGTGCGACAGGTTCGTCGCGACGGCGACGAGCGGCAGCCCGATGCGCGCCGCGGCGTACTTCGCACAGTCGATGATCTTGCCGCCGCCGAGGCCCACGACCGCGTCGTAGTGCCCCTTCTTCATGGCGTCGCCGAGCTTGATCGCGTCGTCGAGGGTGCCGCCGCCGACCTCGTACCAGTCGGCGCCGGGCAGTGCGGGGGACAGCCGCTCACGCAGCCGTGCCCCGGAGCCACCGCTGATCGCGATGGCGAGCTTGCCGGAAGCGGAGATGCGCTGATCGGCCAGCAGGCCCGCCAGGTCGTCCAGGGCGCCGGCGTTGATGTCGACGACGACCGGGGACGGGATGAGGCGGGTCAGTACTGGCATGCGATCTCACGGCCCTTCGCGAGGTCTTCGTGGTTGTCGATCTCGACCCACTTGACGTCACCGATGGGCGCCACGTCGACGGTGAAGCCGCGGTTGACCAGCTCCTGGTAGCCGTCCTCGTAGTAGAGGTCGGGGTCGCGCTCGAAGGTGGTCTTCAGCGCGTCGGCCAGCTCGGCCGCGGCCTCGCCCTCGATGAGGGTGACGCCGATGTACTCGCCGGTGGCCTCCGCCGGGTCCATCAGCTTGGTGATCTTGCGGACGCCCTTGTCGCCGTCGACGACGACCTTCATCTCCTCGTCCGCGAGCTGCTTGACGGTGTCGAGCGCGAGGATGATCTTCTGGCCGTTGCCGCGGGCGGCGAGCAGGGTCTTCTCGACGGAGACCGGGTGCACGGTGTCGCCGTTGGCGAGGATCACGGTGTGCTGGATCGCATCACGGCCGCACCACAGGGAGTAGGCGTTGTTCCACTCCTCGGCCTTGTCGTTGTCGATCAGGGTGAGCTTGAGGCCGTACTTCGCCTCCAGGGCGGCCTTGCGCTCGTACACGGCTTCCTTGCGGTAGCCGACGATGATGGCGACCTCGGTCAGGCCGATCTCGGCGAAGTTGCCGAGGGTCAGGTCCAGGACGGTCGTGTCCCCATCGACCGGCACCAGAGCCTTGGGCAGGGTGTCGGTGTAGGGGCGCAGACGCCGTCCGGCGCCGGCTGCCAGCACGAGGCCGATCATGCGGGTTCTCCTTCATCGTGTACGGCGGGTGCTCCGGAGGACACCCAGAAGCCGATGCTCTCGGCGAGCACCAGCAGGGCCACCGCGACGGCGAGCGCCGTGAGCGCGATGGTGAAACCTGAGGGGGACAGCAGGGCGGCGAGGACGGTGACCACGAGGATCCGTCCCTCACTGCCGCCGGCCGCACGGACCAGCCACCGCGGCGGGGCTCCGCTGCCGCCACGGATGCGGTAGACCACGTCGTAGTGATGGTAGGCGACCGCCGCGACCAGCCCGAACGCCGCGGGCAGCGCTCCCGGTACGTCCGCGCGGGCGGCCAGGACCAGGATCGTGGTGTATTCGGCGACGCGGAAGAACGGCGGCACCAGCCAGTCCAGAACGCCCTTGAGGGGGCGGGCGACGGCCACGCCGGACAGCAGCGCCGCACAGGCGGCGACACCTACGGTCAGCCAGGAGGCCGGGTCGTCCTCGAAGATCACGCAGACCAGCAGGACGGCGGCGGAGAGGAAGGCCATGGCCGGCGCGAGGAAGGAGCCGGCGCGGCTGCGGCCGCGCATGGTGCCGGCGATCAGCTCGGCGAGCGGGCCGGAGTCGGCGAGGTCGGCGAGCGCCTGTGCGGCGCGGTCGGTGCGCCGGGCCCTGCGGGTCAGCGAGCGCAGTACCCGTCCTGCCGTGGTGTAGCAGGCGGCCAGCGCGCAGCCGATGAGCAGGGCGTAGAAGACGATGCGCGGGGTGGTCAGGGCGGTCAGCACGGCGATCATGGCCCAGCGTTCGCCGATGGGCAGCACGATCATCCGGCGGGCCCAGATCGTCCAGCCGACGCTGTCGAGCTTGTCGGAGAGCGCGGCGGTGGGGCTGGTGTTGGCGCTCGCCCCTCCTTCAACGTGGATCGCCTCGTTGAAGGAGAAGTCGACGATGTGGCGGCAGGTCTGGAGCACCATCGCGCCGAGCGCCAGCGCCCATACGTCGTCGCCGCCGCGGGCCGCACCCAGCGCCAGGCCCGCGTAGTAGGCGTACTCCTTGGCGCGGTCGAAGGTGGCGTCGAGCCAGGCGCCCATCGTCGAGTACTGGAGCGAGTAGCGGGCGAGCTGCCCGTCGGTGCAGTCCAGGACGAAGGAGAAGAGCAGCAGGACGCCGGCCGCGATGAAGCCGCCGCGGCTGCCGGTGGCCGCGCAGCCTGCGGCGATCAGCGCGGTGAGCAGCGAGGCGGTGGTGACCTGGTTGGGGGTCAGTCCGCGGCGCGCGCACCAGCGGGCGAGGTAGCGGGAGTACGGGCTGATGCAGTGCGTCGTGAAGAAGCCGTCGCGGGACTTGACCGCGGTGCGCAGCCGTACCGCCTCGCCGTCGACGGCGGCGACCGCTTCCTGGGCGTCCTCCCGCTGGGCGGGGGTGAGCGGTACGGCGGCGACCAGGCTGCCCAGCTCGATTCGCTGCAGGCCGACGTCCGCGCGCTCCAGCGCGTCGGTCAGGGTGCCGGTGAGGACGTCGGTGAGGTGTGCGGTGCCGGCGCCGACCGGGATCTTGGTGGCCGCGTGGGTCAGTGCGGCGCGCGCTTCGGGCTGCGCGGTGAGGGCGCCCGGTACGGCGGCGGCAGGGAAGCGGGGGTCGGTGAGCGCCAGCCGGAGGGTGTGCCGGTGTCCGACGAAGCGGGGGTCGACGACGGCGACCCGCTCCTGTGCGGGCACCGCGGCGATCAGCTCGGCGGCGGTCAGGGGATCATCGGCCGTGCGGACGTCGAAGCCCAGCGCGCGCAGGTCGCCTTCGAGCGGCGACCCGGCGACCGGCGGACCGGTGAGGATGGCGGTCGACAGACGAACTCACTCCTTGGATGCTGACAAGGCAGCGCCGGTCGGTCCGCATTCGATACGAACTACCCGGGCAGCGGGCGTGGCACACCTGGCCTCCGGCGGGCCGGGTGGCACGTCGGCAGAGGCTATCGGATCGCGGGATGCGGCCGTTCACCGCGCATTCACCGCACGATCGAGTGACCGACGGCTGCGCCTGCCGCGATCATCATGGTGGATCGGGTGGCGCATGAACAACTGCCGTCCCTGCCGGGGCCGCGTTCCGGTGCCGGTTATGAGCGGGCTGGTCACGGGTGGTGTGGGTTGGTCCGTGACGGTTGTGGTGAGGACCATGCCAGGTCAGGCGACCCGGGCTTCCGGAGCGGCCAGGACCGCGGCGCGTTCCTGGGCGGCCGCGGGCCGCGGTTCGGGCTGTGGACCTTCTCACCGTCCGGCCTATCCGGAACGGGCCCGTCCCGGGGCGGCGGCGCGTATGCCGACGGCCGTTTCCGGCTCCCGGCGTTCGTCCGGCGTTCGGCGCCTTTTCGCTCCCCTCGGGGCCGACCTGGGCAGGGTGTCCCGCGCCGCCGCGCACCGCGGGACACCGGTTGGCCCGTGATGCGGACGCGCCTAGGGCAGACTTGCCCCGAAGACCGACGACAAGGATGGGCATGCCGATCACACCTGCCAACGGACAGACCGCCGGGAACTCGGCGGTGAACGCACCGGACGGCGCCGCCGAACCGATCATGCTGGAGCTGGTCGACGAGGACGGCACGACGATCGGCACCGCGGAGAAGCTCGCCGCCCATCAGCCTCCAGGCCAACTGCACCGCGCCTTTTCGGTCTTCCTCTTCGACGAGATGGGCCGGCTGCTGCTCCAGCGCAGGGCGCTGGAGAAGTACCACTCCCCCGGCGTGTGGTCCAACACCTGCTGCGGCCACCCGTACCCCGGTGAGACGCCGTTCGCCGCCGCGGCCCGCAGGACCGCCGAGGAGCTGGGGCTCGCCCCGTCGCTGCTCGCCGAGGCGGGCACGGTGCGCTACAACCATCCGGACCCGGCGTCCGGCCTGGTGGAGCAGGAGTTCAACCACCTCTTCGTCGGGCTGGTGCGCAACGATCCCGCGCCCAATCCCGAAGAGGTCGGCGAGATCGCGTTCGTGACGCCGGACGAGCTGGCCAAGCGCCATGCGGACCTGCCGTTCTCCGCGTGGTTCATGACCGTGCTGGACGCCGCGCGTCCGGCGGTGCGGGAGCTGACGGGGCCGTCGGCGGGCTGGTAGGGCGCGGCGGTCCTGCCGGGAGGGGGGACAGCGGCAGTTCGGCCCAGATGGCCTTGCCGCCGTCCGCGGTGTGCACGACATCGCACGTGCCGCCCACCTCCGCGGTGATCACCTTGACCAGCCACAGGCCCCGGCCGCCGACGTCGTCTTCGTCCGCTTCCAGGGCCTTGGGCCGGCAGGGATGACTGTCCTCGACGGCTACCCGCAGCCGGTCCGCGCCGATGGTGAGCTGTACGGCGATCTCGGGCGAGAGCAGGGCGGCGTGCTGGACGGCGTTGGTGACGAGTTCGGAGACGATCAGCAGCAGGCCGTCCAGGATGGCGGGGGCGACGGGCACCTGCTGGTCGTCGAGCAGTTCCCTGACCGCGTGGCGCGCCTGGGGCACCGATGCCGCCTCTGGCGGGGTGGTGAACCGCCAGACACCTTCGTACGCGGGCGGAGCGGCCAGCTCCTCGGGAGGTTCTGCGGGTGGTCCGGAAGGCATCCTCACAGGTCGAGTGTTGAGAATGCGCCGGTCCGGGTCGCCCTGCTGAACACAAGTCAGCACGTATTGGCGCCCATTGACCGATTAAGTCCTGGTCAATCACTCCTGAGACCGGCCTTGTCCCTTTTGTTTCTTTCTCAGGGAGCGCCAGGGCGCGGTCGGCGAATGTTCCGAGCCATTCGCCACCCCTTCCTGCGCCCAGCTCGGCCCGTGCCGCTCGCCGGCCTCCCGGTTCTCCGTGACCATGCCGACGATCCGGCGCCCGCCGAACCCCAGCGCGAACAGCCCCAGCCCGTCGAAGAGCAGCGCGAGGGCGAAGAAGCAGCCCAGCACGTACCGGCTGCTGTGCGGCCAGTCGCTGAGCACCAGGACGCCCAGCAGGATGCCGAAGGCGCCCTGCACCAGCGTCCAGCCGAACTGCGGCCCGCGCACCACCACCCCGCCGACCAGCCGGAAGACACCGCCGGTCAGGAAGAGCAGGGCGGCGAACATGGTCAGCGCGGCGGCCGTGACGCCCGGCCTGAGAATCACCACGACACCGGCCGCGATGTTCAGCGCCGCCACGATCACCGCGAGCCAGAAGAAGTTCGAGCCGCGTGACTGGATGGCGTGCAACAGGCCGACCACCCCGCCGATAAGCAGCAGCCAGCCGAACAGCAGCATCGAGGTGAGCGTCGCCACCCCTACGTAGACCAGGCCCACGAGGCCGGCGGCGACGAGGATGACGCCGAGCGCCATGAGCCGTCCGAAGCCGCGGCCGAGCCGCCGGGTCTGCCGGTCGCGGGTCCGGCCCGGCGGCCGGTCGCGGGAGGATCTGCCGATCATTGCCGTCTCCTCAGTCCGCCACTTTTGTCCTGGTATACCGCGTATCAGAGGCGGGGGCAGGGCGGGACGGGGGCCGGAGGGACGCAGACGGCAGCAGGCCCGGTGCCTGAGCACCGGGCCTGCTGCCGTAAGGAGTAGCGGGGACAGGATTTGAACCTGCGACCTCTGGGTTATGAGCCCAGCGAGCTACCGAGCTGCTCCACCCCGCGTCGGTTCGCCCCACACTACGGGCCGCCCGCCACAGGGCCAAATCGGTGACCCGGCGCCCGCCGCGGGGCGGCCGCGCTCACACCGGCCGGTCGGCGATCCGCCCGTCCGCGACCTCGATCCTGCGGGTGGTGTGCACCGCATCCAGCATCCGCCGGTCGTGCGTGACCAGCAGCAGCGTGCCCGGGTAGGACGCCAGCGCGGACTCCAGCTGCTCGATGGCCGGCAGGTCGAGGTGGTTGGTCGGCTCGTCCAGGACGAGGAGATTGACGCCACGGCCCTGGAGGAGGGCCAGCGCGGCGCGGGTCCGCTCGCCCGGCGAGAGGGTGCGCGCAGGGCGCAGCACATGCGCCGCCTTCAGCCCGAACTTCGCCAGCAGGGTCCGCACGTCGGCCGGGGCCATGTCCGGTACGGACTCCCGGAAGGCGTCCATCAGCGGGGCGTCGCCGAGGAACAGGCCGCGCGCCTGGTCGACCTCGCCGACCACCACGCCGGGGCCCAGCGACGCCTGTCCCGCGGCCAGCGGGAGCCGGCCGAGCAGCGCGGCGAGCAGCGTGGACTTGCCCGAGCCGTTGGGCCCGGTGATGGCGACCCGGTCCGACCAGTCGATCTGCAGGTCCACCGGGCCGAAGCGGAAGCCGCCGCGTTGTGCTTCGGCGCCGCGCAGGGTGGCCACCACCGCGCCGGCCCGCGGCGCCGCGGCGATCTCCATCCGCAGCTCCCACTCCTTGCGCGGCTCCTCGACCACATCGAGGCGCTCGATCAGGCGCTGGGTCTGCTTGGCCTTGGCGGCCTGCTTCTCGGTGGACTCGACGCGGCCCTTGCGGGCGATCTTGTCGTTGTCCGTGGCCTTGCGGCGGGCGTTCCTGACGCCCTTCTCCATCCAGTTGCGCTGGGTGTGTGCGCGGGTCTCCAGGGCGGCCTTGGTCCCGGCGTACTCCTCGTACTCCTCACGGGCGTGCCGCCGGGCCCGCTCGCGCTCCTCCAGGTAGGAGGCGTAGCCGCCGCCGAAGGTGTTGACCTGCTGCTGGGCGAGGTCCAGCTCGACGACGCGGGTGACCGTGCGGGTCAGGAACTCGCGGTCGTGGCTGACCAGTACCGTGCCGGCGCGCAGCCCTGAGACGAAGGATTCCAGGCGGCGCAGCCCGTCCAGGTCGAGGTCGTTGGTCGGCTCGTCGAGGAGGAAGACGTCGTAACGGGAGAGCAGCAGCGAAGCGAGCGAGGCGCGGGCGGCCTGGCCTCCGGAGAGAGCGGTCATCGGCTGGTCGAGGCCGACGGCCAGGCCCAGTTGGGCCGCGGTCTCCTCGGCCCGCTCGTCGAGGTCGGCCGCGCCCAGCGCGAGCCAGCGCTCCAGCGCGGTGGCGTACGCGTCGTCGGCGCCCGGCCGTTCGTCGACCAGCGCCTGGGTGGCGGCGTCCAGGGCTGCCTGGGCCTCGGTGACGCCGGTGCGGCGGGCCAGGAAGGCGCGGACGGACTCGCCGGGGCGGCGGTCGGGCTCCTGCGGGAGGTGGCCGACGGTGGCGGTGGGCGGGCTCAGGGCGAGCTTGCCGTCCTCCGGGGCGTCCAGTCCTGCGAGCAGCCGCAGCAGGGTGGACTTGCCCGCTCCGTTGGCGCCGACCAGGCCGATCACATCGCCGGGGGCGACGACCAGGTCAAGGCCGGAGAACAGGACGCGCTCGCCGTGGCCGGCGGCGAGGTCTTTGGCGACGAGAGTTGCTGACATCAGACCAGCGATCGTAGCCGCCCGGCCCGCGGGCGGTCGCTCTAATATCCGGGGCATGGAACCGGGCCTGAAGACGCATGTCAGCGACGGCACAGCGACCGTCACCCTCAGCAATCCCGCCAAGCGCAATGCGATGACGGGGCAGATGTGGCGGGAGCTGCCGCCGCTGCTGGAGCGGCTGGCGGGCGAGGGCGCCGTACGGTCGCTGGTGCTGACCGGTGAGGGCGGGACGTTCTGCGCCGGGGCGGACATCGGGGCGCTGCGGGAGACGGCCGGGGAGTCGCAGGGGCTTGCGGTGGCGGCCGAGGAGGCGCTGGCCGCCTTTCCGAAGCCGACGCTCGCGGCGGTGCGCGGGTACTGCGTGGGCGGCGGCTGCCAGTTGGCGGCCGCCTGTGACCTGCGGTTCGCGGAGGAGGGCGCGCTGTTCGGGGTGACGCCTGCGAAGCTGGCGATCGTCTATCCGGCGTCCGCCACCCGTCGGCTGGTCCGTCTTGTCGGGGTGTCGGCCGCCAAGTACCTGCTCTTTTCGGCCGAGTTGATCGACGGCGCGCGGGCGCTGCGTACCGGCCTGGTGGACGAGGTGCTGCCCGAAGGCGAACTGGGCAAGCGGGTCACGGAGTTCACCGCCGTGCTGGCCGGGCGGTCGCTGCTGACGCAGACCGCGGCGAAGGAACTGGCGGACGGCACCTGGGACGTGCCGGCCGCGGAGGCCGGGGAGCGCGGCGCCCACTGGGCGGCGGTGGCCCACGCGAGCGGCGACATCACCGAAGGCGCCACCGCCTTCCTGGAGCGCAGGGCACCGCGCTTCACCTGGCCGGCCGGCTGACCCGGCCCCCGCGCGCGACGGACCGCCGCGGTGGCTACTCCTCGCCGCGGAGCAGGAACCGGCTGCGTTCCCTGAGCTGCGCGGTGACCTCGGCGGGTGCCTTCTGCGGGGCGCCCGCGTCGTAGGGCGGCTGCGGGTCGTACTCGATGACGAGCTGGACGGTCTGTGCCACGGTGTCGCCGGCGATGCGGCCCACCAGGCTCAGGCCCATGTCGATGCCGGACGAGACGCCGGCCGCCGTGACGTACTTGCCGTCGAAGACCACGCGTTCACCGGTCGGCTCGGCGCCGTACGCAGGCAGCTGGTCGAGGGCCAGCCAGTGGGACGTCGCGCGGCGGCCCTTGAGGAGTCCGGCGGCGGCGAGGATCAGCGAGCCGGTGCACACCGACGTGGTCCAGGTGGTGCCGGCGTCCACCGCGCGGATCCACTCGTGCACCGGGCCGTCCGCCATCTGCCCGCTCTGCCCCGGGCCGCCGGGCACGACGAGGATGTCCGGCGCGGTGACCTCGGACAGGGTGGCGTCGGCGACGAGGCCGAGCGCGCCGCTGTCGTTGCGGTACGGGCCGGTGCGCTCGCCGGTGAACACCAGCTCGGCGCCCGGCATCTTGCTGAGCGTCTCGTACGGGCCGACGGCGTCGAGCGCGGTGAAGCGGTCGAAGAGCAGGATGGCGATCTGCATGGCGGGTCCTGTCGGTGGTGGTGGCGGATGCCGCGCGTCGGGTGACGGCGGGCTGCGGGAGAAAACGGGGTGGCGGCGGTCAGAGGGCGGGGCCTGCGGTACGGAAGCGGCGACGGTACTCGGCGGGTGCGGTGCCCAGAACGCGGACGAAGGCGCGGCGCATCGCCTCGGGTGTGCCGTAGCCGCAGTGCCTGGACACCTCCTCGACGCCGTCGGCGGTGTCCTCCAGGCGGCGGCGCGCGGCCTCAAGGCGTATCCGGTCGACGTAGCGGCCCGGCGTCATGCCGACCTCCAGCCGGAACGCGCGGGCGAAGTGCCGCGGGGAGAGACCGGCCCGGCCTGCCAGCGAGTCGACGGACAGATCGGCCGAGGGGTGGTCGATGATCCACTGCTGGACGTCGCGGAGCGGCCGCCGGCCCGCCGTCTGCACCGCGAGCTGGGTGCTGAACTGGGTCTGGTTGCCCGGCCTCCGGAGGAAGACGACGAGCCGGCGGGCGATCCACAGTGCGAGATCCCGGCCCAGGTCCTCCTCCACCAGCGCCAGCGTCAGGTCGATACCCGCCGTCACACCGGCGGACGTGACGACGTCGCCGTCGCGTACGTAGATCGGCTCGGGCACGACCTCGATGGCGGGGTACTGCGCGGCGAAGCGCTCGCACAGCGCCCAGTGGGTCGTCACCCGGCGGCCGTCCAGCAGGCCGGCCTCGGCGAGCAGCAGCGCGCCGCCGCAGACCGAGACCTTCCGCTGCGCGTGCGGGGCGTGCCGCCGCAGCCAGTCGATCACTCCTGGGTCGATCGCGCGGCTGCCCTCTCCGCCGGGGACCAGGAGGGTGTGCGGGACTGCGGCGTCGGCCAGTGCGAGGTCCGGGGTCAGCCGCAGCCCGCTGGAGGTGGTGACGGGCCCGCCGTCGAGGCTCGCGGTGCGGATCCGGTACGCGTCGGGCACGCTCCGGTTGGCGCCGCTGAAGACCTCCACCGGGCCGCTGACATCAAGGCTCTGGACATCGTCGTAGAGGATGACCAGCACGTCACGCGTCTCCATGACTCCATCCTGGCCAGTGGCGGGGACGGCGGCAATGACGAATACCCCACCTTTTCTGCCATCGCCGCGCAGGCGCCCCGCGACCGGCGGCGGGGCCTGGCCTCCGGGCCATACCAACGGGTCGGTAACCTGCCCGGCATGACCTCTGCGACCTCGCTGCCGCCGCGCGCCGGACGGCACTGCCACAACGTGATCAACCCGTTCCACTCGACGCACTACTTCTCACCCGACCTGCACGACGAGCTGGCGAAGATCGGCATCGGGAGCCGCAGCGCCGGCTACTTCGCGGTGCGCGGCGCGGCCATGGGCGCGGTCGGTCCCGGGACCATCACCGCGACCTTCTACAACTTCAGCCACAGCCTGGTCTCCCGGCACGTCCCCGCCGTCTGGTCGGTGGCCTCCCCCGAGACCGTGCTGGCGGCCCGGCTGCGCGCGGCCGACACCACCCTGCGCCGCCTGCTCGGCGACGCGCTGCTGGAGTCGCCGGAGATGGCGGAGGCCGCGGAGCTGGCGCTGCGGGCCGCGGAGGCGGGCACCCGGCACGCCAGGCCGCTGTTCGCCTCGCACGCCGACCTGCCGGTACCGGACGCCCCGCACCTCGCCTACTGGCACGCCGCGTCCCTGCTGCGCGAACACCGCGGCGACGGCCACCTGATGGCGCTGCTCGACGCCGAACTGGACGGCCTGGAGGCGCTGGTCACCCACAACGCCAGCGGCCGCGGCATGAGCCACCTCGGGATCATGAAGACCCGCGGCTGGTCGCAGGAGGATTGGACGGAGGCACAGGAGCGGCTGCGCGGCCGCGGACTGCTGGACGCCGAAGGCGAGTTGACCGAGGCAGGACACCAGCTGCGCAAGGACCTGGAGGACACCACGGACCGGCTGGACCGGGCGCCGTACGAGCACCTCGGCGCCGAGGGCGTGGCCCGGCTCACCGAGATCGCGGGCGGCTTCACCACCGCCGCCATGGAAGCCGGGGCGTTCCCTGCGGAGATGTTCGGCAAGTAGCCGCAACAGCGCGCCGGCCGCGGGGTGTGCGTGCGCCTTCTCACACCGCGGCGCCGCTGGCCGGGCGGCGCGACAGTGCGACCTGCGACCCTGCACAATGCAGGCTCAGGCAAGCGCTGGAAGGCGGGGCAGGATCAACGTGACGGCATCCACCGAGCCCATCGGGGCCCTCGGGACCATCGAAGCGAGGATCGCCGGGGAGCTCGGCGTCAAAGAGCGGCAGGTGAAGGCCGCGGTCGAACTGCTCGACGGCGGTTCGACCGTGCCGTTCATCGCGCGCTACCGCAAGGAAGCCACCGAGATGCTCGACGACGCGCAGCTGCGCGCGTTGGAGGAGCGGCTGCGCTACCTGCGGGAGCTGGAGGAGCGGCGGACCGCGATCCTGGAGTCCGTACGGTCGCAGGACAAGCTGGACGCGGCACTTGAGGCGCAGATCCGTGGCGCCGAGTCCAAGGCCCGGCTGGAGGACATCTACCTCCCGTACAAGCCCAAGCGCCGCACCAAGGCGCAGATCGCCCGGGAGGCGGGCCTTACGCCGCTGGCCGACGGGCTGCTGGGCGACCCGTCGGTGGAACCGGCCGCGGCCGCCGCCGCGTTCGTGGACGAGGGCAAGGGTGTCGCCGACCCGGCCACCGCCCTGGAGGGCGCACGGGCCATCCTGACCGAGCGGTTCGGCGAGGACGCGGACCTGATCGGTGAGCTGCGCGAGCGGATGTGGTCGCGCGGGCGGATCGCGGCGAAGGTGCGCGAGGGCAAGGGCGACAGCACGGAGGGTCCTGGCGCGAAGTTCGCCGACTACTTCGACTTCGCCGAGCCGTTCACGGCGCTGCCCTCCCACCGGGTGCTCGCGATGCTCCGCGGCGAGAAAGAGGAGATCCTCGATCTCACCCTGGAGCCGGACGACCCGTCGGCGGTGACGGAGGGGCCGAGCGCGTACGAGCAGGCCATCGCGCACCGCTTCGGCATCCGCAACCAGGGCCGCCCGGCCGACAAGTGGCTCCAGGACACGGTCCGCTGGGCCTGGCGCACCCGGGTCCAGGTGCACCTCGGGATCGATCTGCGGCTGCGGCTGCGGCAGGCCGCCGAGGACGAGGCGGTGCGGGTCTTCGCGTCGAACCTGCGCGATCTGCTGCTGGCGGCGCCCGCCGGCACGCGCGCCACGATGGGCCTGGACCCCGGCTTCCGTACGGGCGTGAAGGTCGCGGTCGTCGACGCGACCGGCAAGGTGGCGGCGACCGAGACGATCTATCCGCATGTGCCGCAGCAGAAGTGGGACGCCTCGCTGGCGACGCTGGCGCGGCTGGCGAAGGAGCACGACGTCGAGCTGATCGCGATCGGCAACGGCACCGCCTCCCGCGAGACCGACAAGCTGGCGGCCGATCTGATCGCCGCGCAGCCGGAGCTGAAGCTGACGAAGGTGCTGGTGTCCGAGGCGGGCGCCTCGGTGTACTCCGCTTCCGCCTTCGCCTCCCAGGAACTGCCGGAGCTCGACGTGTCGCTGCGCGGCGCGGTCTCCATCGCCCGGCGCCTCCAGGACCCGCTGGCCGAGCTGGTCAAGATCGACCCGAAGTCGATCGGGGTCGGGCAGTACCAGCACGACCTGTCCGAGGTGAAGCTGTCGCGTTCGCTGGACGCGGTGGTCGAGGACTGTGTGAACGGGGTCGGCGTGGACGTCAACACCGCGTCGGCGCCGCTGCTTTCACGGGTGTCGGGCATCGGCTCGGGCCTGGCCGAGAACATCGTCGCGCACCGCGACAACAACGGCCCGTTCCGCTCCCGCAAGGCCCTCAAGGATGTCGCGCGGCTCGGCCCCAAGGCGTACGAGCAGTGCGCGGGCTTCCTGCGGATCCGGGACGGCGAGGACCCGCTGGACGCGTCCAGCGTGCACCCGGAGGCGTACCCGGTCGTGCGCCGGATGGTCGGCGCGGCGGGCGGCGGCTCACTGATCGGCAACGCCACGGCGCTGCGCGCGCTCCGGCCGGCCGACTTCGTGGACGACGCCTTCGGGCTGCCGACGGTCACCGACATCCTCCAGGAACTGGAGAAGCCGGGCCGCGACCCGCGGCCGGTCTTCAAGACCGCCACCTTCAAGGAGGGCGTGGAGAAGATCGGCGATCTCCAGCCGGGGATGCTCCTGGAGGGCGTGGTGACCAACGTCGCCGCCTTCGGGGCGTTCGTGGACGTGGGGGTCCACCAGGACGGCCTGGTGCACGTATCGGCGATGTCGAAGACCTTCGTCAAGGAACCGCGCGAGATCGTCAAGCCCGGCGACATCGTGCGGGTCAAGGTGCTCGACGTCGACATCCCGCGCAAGCGGATCTCGCTGACGCTGCGCCTGGACGACGAGCCCGGCAAGGGCGGCCCGGCGGGCGGCGAGCGGCGCGGGGGCGGCGGCGAGCGGCGCGGCGGCGGGCAACAATCCGGCGGTCGGCCCGGCGGCGCGCAGCGGACGTCGGGCGGCGCGGCGCGCGGCGGCGAGCGCAGGGGCGGCGGCCGGGAGGCCGCACCGGCCAACGACGCGATGGCCGACGCGCTGCGGCGGGCCGGTCTCCTGGGCGGCAAGGAGCCGAAGCGCCGTTCGTGAGCGGGGGCGGCGGTCCGGCGGGAGCGAGGCGGTGGCCTTCCTCACGCCGGACCGGCCGTTCCGCCCCGGTGAGGTGCTGCTGCGCTACCGGACCGCGTAGCGGGGCACGCGGCGGCCCGCCCGGCTCGGCTGTACGGACACTCTGGTGACGCCCGCGGCGGCCCGCCCGGTCAGGCCGCTCCCGCGAAGCCGCGCATCCGCTCCAGTTCGGCGGCCACGTCGGTGAGGGTCGCGCAGTCCGGTACGGGTGCCACCGCGCGGTCGTGCACACCGGGAGTTCGGCGGCCCGGCTGCCCCAGGGCGTCCGCCATCGCCGACAGCGCCCCGCACAGCCGCTCGGCCTCCGCGACGCTGGGCCGGCGCGCGCCGTGGTCGAGGCGTACGGCGCAGGCGGTCGCCGCGTCCACGATGCGTTCGGCCGCGGTGACGACGGTCAGCCAGTCGGGGTTGCGGCCGCGGGCGGCGAGCAGTTCGGCGGCGGCGGTCTCCGCGGCCGCCCTGGCCTCGCCGAGCGCCCGGTACGCGGCCCGGCGCAGCGCCAGCCGCTCGGCGGTGTCCTGCCCCGGCTCGGCCTCCAAAACGTGCCGCAGGAACCGCTCGGTGACACGCAGCGCGGACGTGACCCGCTGGCCGACCCGGCGGCGCGGATCCGCGAGGCGCGGCAGGTGGCCGACGACCAGCACGATGCCGCAGGCGATGGCGGTGTCGGCGATCCGCTCGGCGGACGCCTGCGGATCGCCGCTGACCCAGACGAACGCCAGCACCATGAAGGTGATCGCGGAGGTCTGGAGGGCGAAATGCCGGGTGGCGAACGGCAGCAGCGCGCCGCCGATACCGGCCGCCACCGGCGGCCACCACGGGCCGGGCAGCGCCAGGGCCGCCAGCGCGAAGACCACGACACCCGCGAGGGTGCCCGCGAAGCGGTTGACGGTGCGCGAGAACAGCGGGCCGAGATCCGGCTTGACCAGGAAGGTGGCGGTCGCCGGGAGCCAGTACCAGTGGTTGGCGTGCAGCAGCAGGGCCACCGCGGTGCTCGCGCCGATGCAGACGGCGACCCGCAGGCCGTAGTCCCGCGCGGCGGGGCCGAGGAGGTTGCGGCCGCGGCGGGTGCGCCGGTCGATGAACCCGCGGGCCCGGCGGGCCAGGGTGCGCCACGAGGCGCGGGGCCGCGGACGGGCCGCGGGCGAGGCCGGCTCCGTCCGCGCGAAGACGACGGCGGCGTCCAGCAGCGCGCGGTCGAAGGCGCCGCGGGCCGCCGAGCCGGTTTCCGGGGCGGAGAGCCGGCCGGGCGGGCGGCCGGAGCGCAGCGCGTCGGCGAACTGCCGGGGGCTGTCGGCGACCCGGGCGGGCAGCGGCCGCGCCTCCCACAGGAGCGCGACGCTCGCCTCGCACAGCGCGGTGGCCGCGGCGAACCGCTCGGCCAGCAGCAGTTCCTCGCGGCGGGGCGCACGGCGCAGCAGCCGGTCGGTCAGCCGGCGCAGCCGCAGCGCCTCGTCGGCGCGGTCGAGTGCCGCGGTCAGCCGGCGTCTGGCCGGTTCGGCGCCCGGCCCGCCGGCCGCGCCCAGGGCGACGGCCAGCGCGTCGAAGACGGTGGCGACGGCCGCCCGCTCGCCGCCCAGCGCGCCGCCCGCGGGCCGCGGGCTGCGCAGCACCATCCGGAGCAGCAGCAGCCACAGGCACCCGGCGAGCAGGTAGAGGCTCTTCATCCAGGGCGCTCCGGGCAACGGCATGCCGGCACCGAGGACGGTGGCGGCCAGCATCTGCATCCCGGCGGTGGACCGGACGGGACCTGCCACGCTGCCCGCGCCGGAGACGAAGCCGACGGCGAACAGGGCGGGCACCAGCCACCAGCCGGCGCCCGCCGTCTGCAGGGCTGCGCCCATCAGCATGCCGAGGGCGGAGGCCAGCGCGGGCAGGCCGATGTGCACGATGCCGGTCCTGCGGGTGCCCGGCCGGTCGTTGACGCCGGCCAGCATCGAGCCGAGCCCCGCCAGCACGCCCGGCGCGGGATGCCCGGTGGCGACCCCCGCGCCCAGCAGCGGCCCCGCGCAGAGCGCGCCGCGGGCCACGGCGGGCCACGGGACGGGCAGCCGCTGCCAGCGGAACGGGTGGGCGAGCCAGGCGGGCACGGCGCGCGGGGCGCGGGGCATGGGCCTCCTCAGACGACGGCGGGCGGACGGCGGGAACACGATCCGAGGGGCGTCATCGGCCGACGGTGCTGCCTACCAGCCTAAGGTCCGGGTTTGTCCGGGCCACTGCGGGCCGGTTACCTCAAGATCACGAACGGGTGGCGGACGGTCCGTACCCGGGCCGTCACGGGGAGGACGGACGCTGCGCACCGAAGCCGTGCCCGCGCCCGCCCGATACCGTTCAGGCCGCTCCCCCTCCCCCTCCCCCTCCCCCTCCCTCGCCCGCGCCGACGCCAGCGGCTAGCGTCCGGATATGAGGATCAATGCGAGCGAGGTACTGGTCATCGGTGGCGGCGTGGTGGGGCTGACGTCGGCCATCGCGCTGGCGGAGGACGGGCACCGGGTACGCCTGGTCAGCCGCGACCGCGCGGACGACACCACATCTGCGGTGGCCGGCGGACTGTGCTGGCCCTACCGGATCCAGCCGCAGGCTCAGGCGGTGCGCTGGTCGCTACGCGGCTTCGAGGTGCTGGCGGCGCTCGCCGAGCGCCCGGAGGAGACCGGCTCCCGGATGATGACCGGCACGATGACGGAGACCGCCGCGTCCTCCGACGACGCGCTGACCGCCTGGTACGACACCGTGCCCGGCCTGCGGCAGGCCCGCCCGGACGAACTCCCGGCGGGACACACCACGGGGTGGCGGGCCCGCACGCCCCTGGTGGACATGCCGGCCCATCTGCGGTACCTGGAGCGGCGGTTGGCGGCGGCCGGCGGGACGCGGGAGCGCCGCCCGTTCACCTCGCTCAAGGAGGCGGGCGAGGAAGCCGGCACGGTGGTGAACTGCTCGGGCCTCGGCGCCCGCGAACTGGTTCCCGATCCGCAGGTGCAGCCGGTGCAGGGCCAGTTGGTGGTGGTGGCGAACCCGGGGATCGATGAGTGGTTCGTCTCGGCCGACGGGGGCGCGTCCGACACGACGTATGTGCTGCCGCAGCCGTTCGGTGTGGTGCTCGGCGGCACGGCGCGCGAGCACGCCTGGTCGCGGGAGCCCGATCCCGCGGTGGCCGAGGCGATCGTGGCACGCTGCGCGCGGCACTTCCCCGCGCTGGAGAGCGCCCGGGTGCTGGAGCACCGGGTGGGACTGCGCCCGGCACGGACCGCGGTGCGGCTGGCCGCCGAGCGGCTGCCGGGCGGCGCGTGGTGCGTGCACAACTACGGGCACGGCGGCGCCGGCGTCACCGTGGCCTGGGGGTGTGCGGACGAGGTGGTGCGCAAGGTGCGGGAGGCTCCGGCCCGGTAGCCGGAGCGGCGCGCGAACCGGGCCCGCCGCGATGCTTCCGCGGCGGGCCCGTCGCCCTTCAGACGTCCGTCAGCCGTCCGGCCGTCCCGTGCCCGTGCCTCACCGTCCGGACGGCAGCCGGCTGAGCAGGTGCGGCGGTGCGACGCCTGCGCCGGGGCCCGCGGTCGCCGGGCGGGCGCCCGCCAGCGCCCGTGCCAGCGCCGGGGCGCCGCCCGTCACCGGCAGCTCCGCCGAGGTGCGCGCGAGGTCCAGGGTCAGCGTCGGCCGGGTGGACGGCGGATCGATCAGCCCGGCGTCGGTACCGGCCACGACGAGTGCGAGCCGGTGCCCCGCGGGCACGATGTGATCGCTCGCCGCCAGATCCAGCGTGAGGGTGTACGGCTTGCCCGGGGTGAGCGGGCGGCCCTTGTGCGGATCGGCGTATGTGCCGAGGTCCGCCCAGCCGCGGCTGAAGACGGTGCGGTCCACCTTCTCGGTGTCGGCTGCGGTCTCCAGGAAGCAGCCGGTGTCGCCCTTGTCGCCCGCTCCCCAACAGGTGCTGCGGTCCAGGGTGGTGATGCCTTCCCCGGCGGCGGCGTAGTTGCGGATGGTGTCCGGGCCGAGGTCGATCAGGACGGCCGAGAGGTGCGCGGTCGCCGTCGTCGGCGTGGCCGTCACGGTCACCTTTCCGGAGCCGGACAGCCGCAGCGGCGCGGTCAGCTTCCCGGTGGTGAACCCGGCCTTGGCCGGTGTCGTGCGGTCGATGGCCGCCGCCCAGTCGGCCTCGCTCAGCTTCGGGTCGTCGGTGAACTTCTCCGTCGCGCCCTGCGGGGCCGGTGCGGTCCCCAGCGTGCCGACGCCGGGCGCGCCGCCGTTGCCCGGGTGCAGGGTGGTCGCCGCCGTGCCGTCGGCCGGCCAGTGCGCGTCCGTGGACCACTGGCCGGGCGCGCGCTCGATGTCGGCCATCGGCGCCCGCTCGATGCCGTTGTCGTAGCCCATCAGGTAGTGGTCGAACCACTGGTGGAGGGTGCTGACCCACTCCGGGCGCCGGTAGTCGAACGGATCGACGTGGCCGGTCTGCGAGAGCCAGATCTTGCGCTCCACGCCGTGCCGGGCGAGCGCGTCCCACCACTGACCCGCGTGCTTGGTACGGACGTTGAGGTCCTGCATCCCGTGCACCATGAACACGCTGGCGCGGACCTTGCCCGCGTCGGGAACGTAATCGCGCTCGCTCCACAGGCCGGTCCAGTCGCCGGAGCGCGGGGCACCGTCGACGAGCTTCTGCTGCACGGCAGCGCACCGCTTGTGCGCGCCGGGACTCTCGACGGCGTCCGCGAGCCCGTCGGGTCCTGAGTCGTAGAGCGGCGCTCCCTGGGAGAAGTAGTAGTCGTACCAGGAGGAGATGCCGGCGATCGGGACGATGGTCTTGAGGCCCTTGACGCCGGTGGCCGCGACGCCGTTGGCGATGGTCGCGTCCCAGCTCTTGCCGATCATGCCGGTACTGCCGTCGGTCCAGTCGGCGGTGACCGCGCCGCCGCCCGACGGGGCGTCGTAGGCGCGGCCTCTGCCGCCCAGCCAGTCGATGACCGCCTTCGCCGAGCCGATGTCGGAGCGCCCGCCGACGTCCACGCAGCCGTCCGAGCGGTTGGTGCCCGCCAGGTCGACGAGGACCGTCGCATAGCCGCGTGGCACGAAGTAGTTGTCGTAGTCGAGCGGGAACTGGACCGGCCGGCCCTGCGCGTCGTAGGTCTTCTTCTGGCTCTCGTTGCCGCGCCCGCAGCAGGAGTAGTAGGGGCTGGCGTCCATGATCACCGGGACCTTGCGGCCCTGCTGCGCGGGCTCGCTCGGGCGCATGATGTCGACGGCGACGCGGTCCGTTCGCCCGTCACCGTCGCCGTCCAGCCGGGTGTCCACCCAGACCGTTTCGCGGATCGCCCGGTCGTAGGAGTAGACGGGGCTGCTCTCGCCCGGCGGGGCCGATGTGCGCGGGGCGCCGGAGTCCGCCCGTGCCGGCGGCGAACCGGCCAGCGCGGTCAGCAGGGCGACGACCGCCGCCAGCACGAGTGCTTTCCAGGGGATGCGGGTGGCCCGCGCGGGATGCGTCACGGCGGGAAGGTAGCGCGCCGCAACTCCTGTGCGTAAGGGGGCCGATGGGGCTCAGGGCACCGCGCGAGGCCGAAACCGGTGGTACGCGGCGTGCACCGGGGGCCGCCCGCGCTTCATGACGGTCATGTGTCAGATGAGGCCATGGACATGACGACACCCCGGCAGGTACATAGGCTCTGAACAGATCCACCTCCCCTACGAGTTGGAGGACTCGTGCGTCACAGACTCCTCGTCCCGGGCGCCGCTGCGCTCAGCCTGCTGCTGGCAATCCCGGCATCGGCAGCCGGCTTCACCCCCGGCGCTCCGGGTGCGGGCGACAGCTACTACCCCGAGAGCGGAAACGGCGGATACGACGTTTCCCACTACGACCTGCGGCTCAAGTACCAGCCGAAGACGGACCTCCTGGAAGGCACGGCGACCCTGCTCGCCACCACCACCCAGGACCTCTCCCGCTTCAACCTGGACTTCGGCCTGAAGGTCAGCGAGATCCGGATCAACGGCAAGAAGGCCACCTACGCCACCTCCGGCAAGCACGAGCTGGAAGTCACCCCGGCCTCGCCCCTCGAAAAGGGCAAGCAGATCAGCGTCGTCGTGCGCTACGCGGGCAAGCCGTCCGAGCTGAAGATCGACGGCTTCACCGCCTGGGCCCGCACCCCCGACGGCGGCGTGGTCGCACAGGAACCCGACTCCGCCGTCTGGTGGTTCCCGAGCAACGACCACCCCACCGACAAGGCCACCTACGACATCTCCGTCGCCGTCCCCGACGGAACCCAGGCCCTCAGCAACGGCGTACTGGCCTCCCAGTCCTCCAAGCTCGGCTGGACCCGCTACAACTGGCGCTCGGACAAGCCGCAGGCGACGTACCTGACCACCCTCGCCGTCGGCAAGTTCGACATCACCACCGACAAGACCGCCGACGGCCTGCCGGTGATCAACGCCGTCAGCAAGGACCTCGGCGCGAACGACGGCGCGGCACGCGCCAGCATCGGGCGCACCACCGAAGTCACCGAATGGCTGGAGAGCGTCTTCGGCCCCTACCCGTTCAACGCGGTCGGCGGCTACGTCCCCAACGTCCCCGCCGGATACGCGCTGGAGACCCAGACCCGCCCCTTCTACGGCAAGAAGGCATTCGACCGCGGTGCCAACGTCTCCGTCGTGGTCCACGAACTCGCGCACCAGTGGTACGGCGACAGCGTCTCGCTCAAGGACTGGAAGGACATCTGGGTCAACGAAGGCTTCGCCGCCTACAGCCAGTGGCTCTGGTCCGAGAAGGAAGGCGAGGGCACCGCACAGGAACTGGCGGACTACGTCTACGACCAGCACCCCGCCGACGACCCGTTCTGGACCGTCAAGCCGGGCGACCCCGGCGCCGACAAGCAGTTCGACGGCGCCGTCTACGACCGCGGCGCGCTGGCCATCCAGGCACTGCGCGACAAGGTCGGCGACAAGGTCTTCTTCGACATCCTCAAGACCTGGCCCACCGAGCACAAGTACGGCAACGCCTCCGTCGCCGACTTCGTGAAGTTCGCAGAGAAGAAGACCGGCACACCGCTCGCCGACTTCTTCGACACCTGGCTCTTCCAACCGGTCAAGCCCGCCGCAGGCGCCACCAAGCGCACCCTCGGCGCACCGCGCACACCGGCCGCCCAGCCCAAGTCCTGGAAGCAGATCGCAGCCACACACCAGGTACACGCGCATGAGGCGGGGGCGCACTAGACGGGTCGGCTCGGGGCCTGCCGGGCACTACCACCCCACTCAGGGCCTGCCCGGCGCTCCCCCGCCCCCTCCCCCCTCTCCCCCTACGGGGGAGGGGGCGGGGGTGGGTTCGGGGGTGGGGGGCGACGAGACCTCGAACGCGCCCCCATCCCCCTCACCCACCCCGCACCGCCCGCCGTGCCCTGCGCGCCATCGGCAGGTACCGCACCCGCTCCGGAAGAGCCGGCACGACCAGGCGGACCACCCGGCCGAAACACCGCAGCCTGCGTTCCTGGGCGTCGCTCCACCGCAGCCCGATGGCGAGGCGTGCGTCGGGCGGCATCAGTCCGATCGTGAGGAAGCGGCGGCAGCGGGCGGCCAGCGGCCGTACCGCAGGCCAGGCGGCCCGCAGCGCCAGCCGCAGCGGGAGCGGGCCGGCGTCGGGTGCCGGGAGCGGCAGGCCGGTGGCGACCAAGTCCCGTACCACGGGCGTCGGTTCGAGATCATTGTCGAGCACCTTGCGGTAGTACGGCCAGAATTCCTCGACGGTCTGCGGCATATCGCGGTCGCTGACGCCCAGCGCCCGGCCGACCTGGAGCCATTCCGCGTACAGCCGCCGCTCCTGCGCCTCGGTGAACGGGCGGCCGAGACAGCGCCGGCCGTAGCGGAGGACGGGGTAGCCGGTGGCGTGCACCCAGGCGTAGCCGGCCGGCGTGAGGCCGCGGTACGTCCGGCCGTGCGCGTCGGCCTCCTGGACGCTCCGGTGCAGCCGCCGCAGCCTGCGGCCCTCCGCCGCCTGGCCTCCGTAGACCCACAGCTGGAAGGAGGTCGGCGTCCGCTCGCCGCGTCCCCAGGGGTCCGTGCGGAACACCGAGCGGGCGTCGGCACCGGCGCTCACCTCGGGGTGCGCCACCTGGAGCGTCAAGGCGGCGGGCAGGGTCAGCAGGGTGCGGATGTCTCCGGCCAGGGACCACAGGACGCCACCCGGTGGCGGGGGTTGCGGGTCGTTGTGCACCGCCGTCATCGCCTTTGCCGTATCACGCGACATTCCTCGCGTTCCTCCATGATACGACCGCCCGGCCGTCGGCCCCGGGCCTCCGCCGCGGCCTCACCGGCAAGCGCCACGCCCTGTGAATCTCGCGCACACCGGGTGGTTACCACGAGGTAACCGCAGCTGGTTTGATGTGCCTCGCCGGATCATGTCCCCCACCCCACAGGGAGATTCAGTGCCGCACCCCTCACTGCGCACTTCACGGGCCGCCGCGACGGCCGCGGTCCTCGCCGTCGCGGCCGTCACCGCCGCGACCCCCACCGCATCGGCGGCGCCGCCCCCGCACCTGAAGGTCCTGACCTACAACACGTTCCTGATGAGCAAGAACCTCTACCCCAACTGGGGCCAGGACCACCGCGCCGAGGCCATACCGGCGGCGGACTTCTTCCAGAGCAACGATGTCGTCGTCCTGGAAGAGGCCTTCGACAACTCCTCGTCCGACGCCCTGAAGTCCCGTGCCGCGGCGCAGTATCCGCACCAGACCCCCGTGGTGGGCCGCAGCAAGGACGGCTGGGACGCCACCGGCGGCGCCTACTCCGCCGCCACTCCGGAGGACGGCGGGGTGACGCTGCTGAGCAAGTGGCCGGTCCTCCACAAGGAGCAGTACATCTACAAGGACGCCTGCGGCTCGGACTCCTTCTCCAACAAGGGCTTCGTCTACGCGGTCCTTGACGTGAACGGCACCAAGGTGCACATGGTCGGCACGCACACCCAGTCCACCGACTCGGGCTGCAAGGCGGGCGAGGCGGCCGCCGACCGCGCGTCCCAGCTCAAGGAGATGGACGCCTTCCTGGACGCCCGGCACATCCCGGCCGGCGAAGAGGTCATGGTCGCCGGTGACATGAACATCGACTCGCACGGCTCCGAGTACGACGCGCTGCTCGCCAACGGCGACCTGGCCCCCGCCGACAGCCGTACGGGCCATCCGTACTCCTTCGACACCCAGGAGAACTCCGTCGCGAAGTACCGCTACCCGGACGACCCGCGCGAGGATCTGGACTACGTCCTGCACCGCAACGGCCATGCCCGGCCCGCCGGCTGGCGCAACGACGTGATCAAGGAGAAGTCCGCGCCCTGGACGGTCTCCAGCTGGGGCAAGGACTACACGTACACCAATCTCTCCGACCACTACCCGCTGCTCGGCGGCTGAGCGCGGCGGCCTTCGCGCACGTGCAGGGGCGGCCGCGGACGCCGCCCGGGCCTCCGCGGCCGCCCCGGCACGTCAGGCGTCCGGCGCTTGCCTACGGCGCCGTTTCACGCCCCTCGGCGATGCGCTGCACCCGGCCGCGTACCGCGAACCAGCCGACGACCAGCGCGACGGCGAGCACCGGAATCAGCAGCACGGTCTGGCGGCCGACGCCGTCGTCGAACCACATCAGCACGATGACGCCGAGCAGGAAGGCGATCGTCACGATGTCGGTGACGGGTGTGCCGGGCAGCCGGAAGCGCGGCCGCTGCACCTGCCCCGACCTGGCACGGCGTACGAACACCATGTGACAGACCATGATCGTGCACCAGGTGCTGATGATGCCCAGCGCCGCGATGTTCAGCACGATCTCGAACGCCTTGCCCGGCACGACATAGTTGAGTGCCACGCCGAGCACACAGACCGTGGAGGTGAGCATGATGCCGCCGTACGGCACCTGGTTGCGGTTCATCAGCCCGGCGAACTTGGGTGCGGAGCCCGCCATCGACATGGAGCGCAGGATGCGGCCCGTCGAGTAGAGCCCGGAGTTCAGGCTCGACATGGCGGCGGTCAGCACGACGAGGTTCATCACATCGCCCGCCGCCGGCACCCCGACGTTGGAGAGCACGGTGACGAAGGGGCTCTCGCCGTCGGTGTACTTGTTCCACGGGAGCAGCAGCGTCAGCAGCAGCACCGATCCGACGTAGAAGACACCCACCCGCCACATGATGGAGTTGACGGCCTTGGGGACGATCTTCTCGGGCTCGCTGGTCTCGCCCGCGGTCACGCCGACCAGCTCGACGGCGGAGTAGGCGAAGACGACGCCCTGGAGGACGATCACCACCGGCAGCATGCCGGTCGGGAAGAAGCCGCCGTTGTCGGTGAGCACGTCGAGGCCCGGCGGGTGCCCGCCGACCGGGTGCTGGGTGGCCAGCAGGAAGATGCCGATGAACATGAAGATCACCAGTGCGGCGACCTTGATGATCGCGAACCAGAACTCCAGCTCGCCGAAGATCTTCACGGAGATGAGGTTCACGGTCAGCACCACGGCGAGCGCGATCAGCGCCATCACCCACTGCGGGATGTCGGTGAACAGGCTCCAGTAGTGCGTGTAGAGCGCGATGGCGGTGATGTCGGCGATGCCGGTCGTCGACCAGTTGACGACGTACATCCAGCCGGCGACGTACGCGCCCTTCTCCCCCAGGAACTCCCGGGCGTAGGAGACGAACGAACCGGAGGACGGGCGGTGCAGTACCAGCTCCCCCAACGCCCGGACGACGAAGAAGGCGAAGAGGCCGCAGACGGCGTAGGCGACGGCCAGCGCGGGTCCTGCGGAGTGCAGCCGGCCGCCCGCGCCGAGGAACAGGCCGGTGCCGATCGCGCCACCGATCGCGATCATGTTGACGTGGCGGCCCTTGAGTCCCTTGCTGTATCCCGCGTCCCCCGCGTCCTGCTGAGCCCCGCTCCCCCCGCCCGGTGGCTTTTGCGCTTCATCCGTGACGGTGTCTGTGCTCACTGCTGATTCATCTCACTTTCAGGCAGGTGTGCTGGAGCCGTGGCCGGATTCCGCTGTTCGCGGACAGCCGACGGCACACCATCCCCGAAGAGGGCCCCCTCGTCTGTGTGCTGGATCACATTCATTACGCGCCATTGGTGATTTGGGCGTTTTTGACAGGGTTAATCCCACACTGGACATACCGCGATGCCGGAATTTCCGCGCCATCCGGCTCCTGCTTCGCCCTCAGCGGGGGCATCGTGTGACCTGTTCCATACGGTCACCGGCACTTCGGAGCCCGCGTGGCTCTGTGACTGCTCGCGATGGTTTGCGAGAGCCTCGATTGAACTGCGCTGGTCGTCGGCAGGGCTGCTCACCGTAGTTAGCGACGTTGCTCACGCTAGTTTGCGACCGCTGAGATTCACGTAGTCACGGAGAGTTGCTGCCGGTGTCCAAGCTTGGACTTGAGGATCTCCTCGGCGGTTCTCCGCAGGAGCACTGCGAGCTCGGTGCGGATGACACCGTCTGGCGGGTCTGAAAGCTCATTGACGAGCGCTTTCTCCGGGATGGTGAAGGTCCTGGCGGCTGACGCCTGGGCTGGCCGGAAGCACGGTGCGAGCTTCCATTCACTGCCGGTGAGGTATGTCCAGATGACTGCGGAGGAGCACTCGCGGAGCCTGTTTTCCCTGCCCTCTGCCCCTGGTCGGCTGCTCCACTGGGGTGCGGGGTGAGACCGGCGGATCCTTTTCCAAGCGGTGGTGGTGAGGTTCCAGGATCTGAAGGTCTCGCGGCGTTGCCGGTGGTCGATCGGCTCGGGGAGGGATGCGATGTGTTCGCCGAGGTATTCAAGGGCGCCGGGCAGGTCGTAGGGATCCTTCTGGAAGATCAGACGAAGGGGATGCAGCGGGGCGGGAAAGTGGCCGATCCAGTGAGCGGGGACGCCGAGGAACCGGGCGGCTTCATCCATGCGCATGCCGGTGACGGCCTGGACGAGCTGAACCGCAAGTGCTCTCCGCAGCCCGGTGGCCTGCGGAGAGCGTGGCAGCGGCTTCGGGCGGGAGGCATTGGACACAAGGGTGAACCACTCGTCAGGGATGTGCTGGGGGATGCTTTCGGCGCGGTAGCCGCGTGTGCGGACGGGGATGACGCAGGCTGTCCGGTCGGGTTGGTCGGACGTGCCGGGTGGGTGTTGGGCGGGGAACCGTCGCCTGAAGGCGTTGTCGATCTCGTGCCGGATCAAGGGGGAAGCGTCGAGTTGCAGGGTGCCCCATGTGGAGCCCCATCGGCGATCAGCGGTTTCCGGTGCGTGTTCCAGCAGGGTGATCAGGGTCTTTCGCATTCGGTGGACAGGGTGCTGGAGGTGGGCGTGAGCGATGGCGAGTAGGGCGGCGGTGGCCGCGGAGGAGCGCGGTTCCGTGCTCCAGAGGCTGGGGTGGCGGCTGCTGCGGTGGGGTGGTTTGCCGCCGACGGACTCGGCTGCCCGCTGCTGGACGGCGAGGTGTTCATCGAAGGCTGCGCTCAGCGCGTGGGGAAGGTCGGTCGCGGCTGCGCCGTGCGGCCAAGTCGCGTTGACGATCGAGGCCATGACTAGCAGGTCCGCGAAATTGTGGAAGGCCGTTTGAGCAGGCGTGTCTGGGCTGAGCCAGTCGAGGATCTTCTGCTGCAGCACGGCCAGTTCGGAACTGAGACGGGTCTCGGTGAGGCTACTGCTGTCGTCGAGCCGGTGGCCGCAGAATGTTCTCCCTATGTTCGCGCTGAGGCCGCTATTGCGGCATTGAACTGGGTGAAGTTCTGCTGCCGTTGGTGACGGAACCAGCTTGAGGCGGCCCTCGGGGTGTCGACTGGCGGGGTGCCGGCAGGCGGGGCACGAGTCCTGAAGTAGGACTTGGTGCTCCAGGCAGGCAAAGACGACGGGCAGGTGCCAGAGCAGCTGCCATGCACCTCCGTGACGTGCCTGGATCACAGAGCCGTCGCCCCTGAGGCAGGCTGGGCAGTAGCGGGTGGAACCGATAAGAAGCCAGGAAGGGAAGACGCTCCGCGCTCGGGGCGGCCCGTCCGGCTGTCGTCTGAGGGCTCCGGAGACAGGTGGACAGCGGCGGAGATAGGGCAGGAGAGTGAGCCGCTCGGCGTCCGCGGCGGACATGCGGGCGGCGTGCGCGAACGCGGAAGCCTCGGTCGGCTCCATCATGAGCAGGTGGCGGATGGGCGAGAATCCGCTGCCGAAGCGATGGGGGGTCAGGCCCGTGCGCCAGGTGACGTTGCTGGGCGCAACGCGCAGGCGGTGGGACAGACGCAGGATGAAGCCGGCCACGCTCTCCCCCGGCAGTGGGATCAGGCTGCGGGGCATGGCACCGGTGGGCGGGATCTGTATCAACTCGCCACCTCTGATGGGGGTTCGGAGTCGCCTCGGGGGCCGCGGTCGTCGAACACGGTGTTGCGCGGCTTACGTGTTCGCCCGGGCGTCTTCTTGTTGTCGGAAAGTTCGGTGCCGGCTGCTGCTGACGGTGCCGGCTCGGTCCCCTCTGCGGGGATGTCCCGGCCGATGACGATCTCGTCGAGGAGTGCCTCGGTGAGGGCCTCTTTGCCGGTGGCCATCGCTTCTTGGGCGCCTTCTTCAAGCAGTCGGCCCAGGAGGCCGATGACGCCGCCGGTGCGGTCCATAAGGTATTCGGGCATCGAACCGTCCGTGAGCATGCCCTTCTTCGCTTTCAGTAGCCGCAGGTGAGCCTCAATTCCTCTCAGGTGCTTCACGAACGCCTGGATCTGGGAGGGTGTCGAGTAGGCGAAGCGGTCGAGTTCCACCAGTTCAAAGCGACGCTCGATCTGAGTGACTTCGAGGCCGTGGACACGTGTGGTCTCCAACGGTGGCAGCACCCATTGGCGGGCGCGGCGGCTGAAATGCGCTTCCCGCAGTAGCCCGGTGCCGGGGATGTTGACGCCGGTCAGGACGAGCGTGACGTTGAAACTCATCAGGGCGCGGATCAAGTCCAGGACGTCCTGGTCGTCGGCGCGGTGCATCCGCAGTCGGTTGATGTCGTCGATGATCAGGGCTTTCACGCCGTGGTCGCGTAGGCAGTCGGCGACCAGCCGGATCAGCTGCGGAAGCGTGAACTTCCAGCGTTCGGGCCCGAAGAAGTTGAGGATCGACTCGCAGAGACTTTTCGGGGTCGCTGTGACAGGTGTCTGGACATAGACGACTGGCGCGTGCAGGTCCGCTGTGCCCGGGACGGAGTCGGGGTTGAGGTGGTGGTGGAAGTCCAGCCACTGGTCCTCGAAGGCCGCGGCGACCGAGCAGACCGTGGCGGTCTTGCCGTGGTTGCCCCAGCCGCTCACCATCACTCCGGGCATCGTGGGGCTGTTGCGCCGGAGCGTGTTGCCCTGCAGGCGCCGGTCGAGCAACCGTGTCACGCCTCCGAGCATCGGTGTTTCCTGGACCGGCAGGTTGATGTTGGTCAGGCGCCGATAGACGTCGTAGTCGGAGCGTCTGTCGTCCGGCAGCATCCTGTATTGCCTGACGGTGAGCCGAGGCGGCGGGGTGAACTGGTCGCGGGTGGCGCGGTAGTGCTGCCAGCCAGTGAAGGTGTGCCGGTGCGTCGCGGGACTGAGGATCATGGCGGCGATCTGGCTGCGGGACGGCACGCCGTCCAGCTGCCCAGCCGAGACATTGTCGAGCGTCACACGTTCTCCTCGGTGTCGGCCGTGTCCTCGTCGTCCTCCAGAAGGGGCGACGCCAGGAACAGATGACGGCTCTTGAGTGATTCGTCCAGGTGCCGAGGGACGGATGTATCGACGGTGACGGCGGCCTCACGGCGGCGGCGCCGGTCGGCGGTGACGGCCTGTCTGACGGTGCGGGCCTGCTTCTGCCAGCTCTCCGGCTCGGGCTCGGCAGGCCGGCCGGCGGTCCGGTCGGCCGCAGCAGTCTCGGCTCGGGAGATCTCGCGAGAGCGGGCGGCCCGGTCTCGCTTCGCGGCCTTCTTCGCCTGCTTCTTGGCTTCCTGCTGCTGGGTCGGCCACTGGTCGACCGGGACGACCTGACCGAGGATCTCAAGCATCAGCGGCAGCAGTTCGATGTCTGACTTGGGAGCGAGCTTGCGCTCACGGACGGCGGACAGCAGCTGGCTCACCGTTTTGTCGGAGAAGGCCGGGACCTCGCCTTGCGGCGGCAGTCCGGTCCAGCGCAGGTCGTGCCAGCGGTCCCGGTCGAGCGGATCCTGGACGAATACCTGGCGCCGGTCCCTTCGGTCACTGTGGATGACCCACTTGCCCTTGTGCTTCCCGCCGCGGCCCGAGTGCCCGGTGAAACGCTCCAGCTCAAGGACCTCGTCGTAGTACCAAAGCCCGAGGATCTTCACGCCCCGTCTCGGGTGGATCATCACGTGGTGCTTGCGCAGAACCTGGTAGTAGAGCTGAGGCTCGGGGATCTGCATGGACCAGCCGCCTTGCTGCATGGCGGCGGCGAACAGCGAGTTGGGGCTATGGTCCTCGCCTGGGCCCCAGGCGGGTGCGTATTCGCTGAGCTTGTGGTTCTGCCAGCGAAGTTTACCGACCGCAGGAACTCGTGAACCTGCTCTGAACTGCGGCGATTCATAGACTACATGTCCGTGACGCTGAGTTGGGTCGATGCTGTCGCTTGTCCGAGTGATTCAGGTAGTGAGCCTTTTCCAACCTCAGTTTGAGCAGGTCAGGTGCAGGGTGAGGATGGCCTGGACGAGGTGGGTGATGCGGGTGGTGCTGCAGCGGAGCTTGCGCAGGAGGCGCCAGCTCTTCAGGGTGGCCATGGCCTGCTCGACGAGTGCGCGGATCTTTGCGTGGGAGCGGTTGACGGCTTGTTGGCCTGCGGAGAGCGTCTCCCAGCGGCCCCAGTAAGGCAGTCGTATGGTGCCGCCGGCGCCGCGGTAGCCCTTGTCGGCGAAGCATTCGAGGCCGGCTTCGGTCAGGGCGTCGAGGATGCCGTGGGTGCGGGCGGCCTTGATGTCGTGGACGGTGCCGGGCAGGACGGGCGAGGCCCACAGCAGTCGCCCCATCGGATCGGTGATGACCTGCACGTTCATGCCGTGTTTCTTGTGTTTCCCGGAGTAGAAGGGCCGGTCGGCCGCTGTCCGGTCGATCGGCAGCAGCGTGCCGTCCAGCATCACGAACGCCTTGGTGGAGGCGGTCTTCATCGCTTCGGCGAGGGTCGGCGCGAGAGCGGCCAGGACGTCGATGGCCTCGACGACGTACCGGTAGGCGGTGGCGGTGCCGCCGCCGAAGCCGGCGGCGAGCTGGGCGTAGGTATGGCCGCAGCGCAGGTGTGCCAGGACGAGCAGGGCCTGACGGCCCGCGCTCACGCGACGCCAGCGCGTTCCGCGTTCCTGGCGGTGGATCCGCAGGTGAGTGGCCAGGTAGCGCAAGGTCGAGCTGGACACATCGACGCCGGCGGGTAGACAAGCACGCGGAAGCTCCTGGCAGACAGGCGATCTTGGTCGTGAACCCGTCTACCAGGAGCTTCCTCACGTCCAGACACCGCCCCACCTATCCAACTGGCCACCAGTCCGGCCAGGTTGGAAAAGGCTCCGTCGCAGACGAGCATGAGGACGTCGTTCACGCCGCGGTTCTTGATCTCGGTGAGGATGTGCATCCAGTGCTTGGCGCCCTCGCCGCCATCGCCGGCCCACAGCCCGAGGATGTCCCGCCGGCCCTCGGCCGTGACCGCCAGAGCCACGTAGATGGGCCGGTTGGCGACCGCACCGTCGCGGATCTTCACGTGGATGGCGTCGATGAAGACCACCGGGTAAACGGCGTCCAGGGCCGGTTCTGCCATTCGGCCATGCCCTCGAGGACCTTGTCGGTGATCGTGGAGATCGTCTGGCGGGATACATCGGCGCCGTAGACCTCGGCGAGATGGGCCTGGACCTCGCCGGTGGTCAGGCCCTTCGCCGCGAGTGAGATGACCATCTCGTCGACGCCGGTCAGACGCTTCTGCCGCTTCTGCCGCTTCTTGACGATCTTCGGTTCGAAGGAGCCGTCGCGGTCGCGGGGCACGGTGATCTCCACCGGGCCGACATCGGCCGGTACGGTCTTGGCGCGGGTGCCGTTGCGGGAGTTGCCGCCGTTCTTCCCCGCCGGATCGTGCTTGTCATAGCCGAGGTGATCGGTGATCTCACCCTCGAGAGCGGACTCCAGGAGCCGCTTCGTCAGCTGCTGGAGCAGCCCGCCTTCGCGGTCAGCTGCAGGCCCTCGGCCTGAGCCCGGCCCACCAGCTCGTCGATCAGCCGGTCGTCCACAGACTTCGACGGGGTCGTCTCAGACGGCTCGACGGGCTCGGCCCCGGTCACATTGTTGCTGGTCATCGATGCATCTTCCATGATCGGGAGTTACACCGAACGTTTTACAGTCTCTTTCGTGACGGTCTGCCGACGTAGTGAGTGAACCGTTGGGGCTATCAGGAATCACCATTGATTCCTGATAGCCCCTCGTGACTTATCGCTGCGTCGACAGGAGACGCGCGATCGACTCATGCAGCCAGCACTACATGGTGTGTGCTCCTGTCGGTCATCCGATCGTGCGCGCCGGGCCTTGGCCGTACGGGGTACGTGCTGCGGTGTGCACCCCGGTATCGGGATCGGTGGTGATCGCGGCCCAGAAACCGCGGGGCAGCGTCGGGTCATCGGCGGATCGTGGCGTCACGGCGTGTCCAGCGTCGCGAGCCGCCTCCAGACACGCGTCGGGGAAGCAGTCGTCGATGACTCGGCTGGGCGTCGGCAGTTCGCGGTGGGCCAGTATGGAGGTCACCGAGTCGCCCATGATGATGTCGTGGCCGTGGACCAGCGGGGCATCGACCGCCGCCGCGAGAGGTTGTTCGAGGGCGAGAACGCGGTGCAGACCGAGCACGGTGGCCGGGTGCAGTCCGACGCCGATGCTGCTGCAGGCGAGGACGGGGCGACCCTCGCGCAAGGCAATGGCGGGCTCGACGGGCATGGGGAGGTGGTCCCCGGGGGTGAGTTCGGCGAGGAGCGGCTGCTGGAATGCCGCCGGGTCGGGGAGGGGGATGCCGTCCACGACGATGCCGGTGGTGCCCCACATCGCGGTGTTGATGCTGTGGCACAGTGCGGCGAGGTTGCCCTCGGCGTCGACGGCTAGCACGTAGTCGGAGTGGCTGCCGGTCGAGGGCGAGCCGTCGAGGGCCGTGAGGAATCCGGCCAGGGCGTGCGGGTCCTGTGCGGGTTCGCCGATCTCGGCTGTCTCCAGCCGTGCGAGGTTGGCGAGCAGATTGGTCCCACCGGTGTCCGGGGCGGGCAGGGTCGCGATCTCGTGGCCTGCGAAGGACCCGCGTGCCGGTTCGCCGCAGCGGGCCCGGTAGCCCGCGAGATCCTCCATGCTCGCCTGGCCTCCCTCCCTGCGCACCGCCGATACGAAGTGCTCCGCCCAGGGCCCCTGATACATCCAGTCCGGTCCGTGTTCGGCGAGGGCCGCGGCGGTGGCCGCCAGACGCTGCTGGGTGAAGAGTTCGCCGGCCCGCGGTAGCCGTCCTTGCGCAGCGAATGCGGCGCGGCCCTCGTCGGTGCGGGTGAGGACATCGGCTCGCTGGGCAAGTAGGCGCGAGAGGTGCTCGGTGACTGGGACACCCCGTTCGAGCAGGTACCGCGCGGGTGACCAGAGCTGCTCCCAGGGCAGTCGGCCCGAGCGGGTGTGGGCGGCGTAGGCGCCTGCGATGAATCCGGGGACCAGGGCGGTGCGTCCGCTCGGTTGCGGGGCGGGCGGGATCTCCAGCGGGTGGGTTTCTCCGGCGAAGGTCCTGAATCCGGCGGACACGCTGGTCGTTGCTCCGGTGGCGGCCTCGTGGTGCACCATGCCGAACAGTCCGGCGTAGCTGACCCATGAGCCCAAAGACAGCGCGATCTGGGTGAAGGCGGTAGTCAGCACGGCATCGGTGGCGCTGCCTGCGGCGTCGAGGGTGTAGCGGCCGGCGAGGGTGGCGAAGGGGCCGGTGGACCCGACCAAGGCCCCCGACGTCCCGGTCGCGCTGGCGGAGCGCGGATCGAGTCCGACGTTCCGCCAGTCCAGGGCGTGCGCGCGTTCCCCGGGATCCCAGCCACTGGGGTCGAGCTTGTCAGTCATGTTTACCGACCTTTCCCTTTTGGAGTGTAGTCTCAATCTGAGACTACACACGGATCAGGAGTTAAAGTGGCGGAGCAAGAGCCCGAGTCAGGGTTGCGCGAAGTGGTTCACCAGCGGGTACGCCTCGGCGTCTTGGCCATCGTCGACCGACGTGGACCGTGCACGTTCTCGCAGTTGCGGGACGCTCTGGGGCAGTCCAACGGCAGCCTGAGCCGCCACCTGGGCGTGCTGGAGGAGCACGGCTACATCACCACGGAGAAGGTGTTCGAGAACCGGCGGCCGCGGACCTGGGTCCGAATGACCGCGGCCGGAGCCGAAGTGTTCCGGGAAGAGCAGGAACTGTTGACCAAGCTGCTCACCACGGCTTCGCAGGAGGCCGGCCGGACCGGAACCGACCCGGACGAGGACCGCGTCGTGGCCATGTCCATCGTGTTCGCAGCCCTGCTCGCCGACGACGACACCGCCGCGGACACCGCCCGGGACGCGCGAGCGGACGGCTGTGGTGAGGACGCGTCCCCGGGCCGGATCGACCACTCGACCCTCCTACCGACCGACCCGGTGCTGGCCGGGCGGCGCGCGGAGCCGCTGCGTTCCGGGCCCATCAGTGCGCGCTACGACATGCCGGCCGGCTACTCGAGCTTCACCGAACAGCGCGAACAGCGGCTGATGTTGATGAGTCACGGGCTGCGCGGTGGCTGGATCACGTCATGGCCGATCGTCGGCCCAGAGCACAACAGCAGCGCGGAGGACGGGGGTGAGCAGGAGGGCCAGGGCATCGCACACGCGATCGTGGTTGAACTCGGCGGCGCGTCGGACTGCACATCGATCCTCGCGGTCATGAATCCCTCCGCGGTGGACGTCGGCGTGCCGGCAGCCCGCGGCTACCTGCTGCCCGCCAACGAGGACGGAGCACCGGCCACGGCGGTGGCCTGGTTCTCCGTCGGCCGCTACCTCGTCTCGATCGCGGTGGCCGCGCTCGCTGACATCGCCACTGCGGTGACGAAGGACCTCGCGGTCGAGGTGTACCGCCCGCTGTCCACCCGTCACCCCTGACCAACTCCGACTGTCCGTGGAGGGCACGCTCATGACCACCCCAGCCCCGGCCCCCAGTGCCTGGCGCTCGATACTGCTCAACCTCGTCGTCGACGTGGTCCCGTCGATACTGGTCTTCTACGTCCTGCGGGCGTTCGGGATCAGTGACGTGCTCGCCTATCTCGCCGGTTCGGTCGTCCCGCTGGCTCGACTGATCGCCGACCGCCTCCGTGGACGTCCGTTCAACGCGATCTCCGGCCTGATCCTGATCTTCCTCGTGGTGTCGATGGTGCTGGCGCTGGTGACCCACGACGCCCGGGCGGTGATCGCGCGCGGCGGCCTGATCTACCTGGCCCTTGCCGTGGCCGCGGCCGTCTCGGTGCCCACACGCAGCCCGCTGATCTTGCTGATCGCGCGCTACTTCACCATCCGCAACCGGCCCGATGCGGCCCCGCGATTCAACGCGGTCTCCCGCCAACCGCGTGGTCTACGCGCCATGCGGATCCTCACTGTCCTGTGGGCGGTCGCGTTCGGTGTGTCGGCCCTGGCCTGCGTCGCCTTCGCCTACACGCTCCCGGTGACCGTGTCCGCCGCTGTCACCTCGCTCGTCGAGCCGGTCATGGCACTGCTCGTGGCCGTCGGGACAGGGCGGTACATGCGTCGGTCACTGGCCCCGCTGTTCAAGGCCGCGGCCACGCCCAGCTCCGACCCGTCGCAGCCCCCGGCTGGCACGTTCGAGGGCGGCTCCGACACACCGATCACACGTCAGTAGCCGACCTGTCACCGCCGCACCCCGACCGTGCCCTGCCCACTCCGAACAGCCACTCCAGGACCGACACACGACTACGCGGCACCCGAAGCCTCGCGTGGTGCCTTCAGCGGGGTCGGCAAGCCCACGGCCAGTAGACGGGTTCACGACCAAGATCGCCTGTCTGCCAGGAGCTTCCGCGTGCTTGTCTACCCGCCGGCGTCGATGTGTCCAGCTCGACCTTGCGCTACCTGGCCACTCACCTGCGGATCCACCGCCAGGAACGCGGAACGCGCTGGCGTCGCGTGAGCGCGGGCCGTCAGGCCCTGCTCGTCCTGGCACACCTGCGCTGCGGCCATACCTACGCCCAGCTCGCCGCCGGCTTCGGCGGCGGCACCGCCACCGCCTACCGGTACGTCGTCGAGGCCATCGACGTCCTGGCCGCTCTCGCGCCGACCCTCGCCGGAGCGATGAAGACCGCCTCCACCAAGGCGTTCGTGATGCTGGACGGCACGCTGCTGCCGATCGACCGGACAGCGGCCGACTGGCCCTTCTACTCCGGGAAACACAAGAAACACGGCATGAACGTGCAGGTCATCACCGATCCGATGGGGCGACTGCTGTGGGCCTCGCCTGCCCTGCCCGGCACCATCCACGACATCAAGGCCGCCCGCACCCACGGCATCCTCGACGCCCTGACCGAAGCCGGCCTCGAATGCTTCGCCGACAAGGGCTACCGCGGCGCCGGCGACACCATACGACTGCCCTACTGGGGCCGCTGGGAGACGCTCTCCGCAGGCCAACAAGCCGTCAACCGGTTGGAAAAGGCTCAGTGGCCCTGGCCTGGCGGATTCTCGGGCGTTGTCCTGTCGATGATCAGTCGGTGGCGCCCGCTGAGCGGAGCGAGCGGCCGAGATCGCCGACGAGCAGACGCGGGTGTCGCCGCCACCACCACATGTCGAGGGCTTCGAGGTCGGCGACGCGCCGGTCCTGGAAACGAGGTTGGAGCGGGCGGCCTTGAGCCGCTCTTCGAGGGTGCGGTTGTCGGTGGTGAGCTGGCGGACCCGCTGCTTGAGAGTCGTGTTCTCGGTGGTGATCCGCTGGACGGATTCCTGGGTCCATTCGGCTTGCAAGTCTCGGACCTGGCCCAGGAGTTCGCCGATACGGGTGCGCTGGGCGAGAATCTCGCTTCGGGCGGCCTTGAGGGCGTCCTCGGCGTTCAGTGCGCGTTCGCGCCAGATCGCTTCGCGTTCGTCATCCTGTTCGGCAAGCGTCTGGGCCCGGCGTTCGCCGGCCTCAGCCATCGCTGCGGAGACCGCGGCTCTGGCCTCGGTGTTGTCGTAGAGGAAGGTGCGGGAGACGTCCGCTCGGCGGGCGACGGCGGTCACGCTGACCTGGGCCTTCTCACGCCGGAGGCGGGCGAGGGCTTGGCGGACCCGCTCAAGGGCGGTCTCGGTCTTGCGACGGCGGGCGGCCAGGGCCGCCGCGGTGCGGGGCTCGGAAACGGTGGCGGTGTTCATGCGGCTTCCTGTTCGGGGTCGTCGCCGTTGGTTGTGCACGCATCGCTGTACTCGTCCGGCTCGTCGCTGCCCACGTCGGCGAGGTCGGTGGCGCGGAAGGCGGTGGACCAGACACGGTGGAAGTAGTCCTGGGGTTTGCGCAGGTCCAGGGCGAGGGCGTCATCGAGGAGGCCGAGGCCGGCCAGGGCCTTCTCCAGGCCGTCGATGGCGCGGGCGGTGGGTTCGAAGTAGGCGTGCAGGTAGTCGGCGGTGGCATCGTCCGGGGCGCCCTCGGCCAGCAGTCGCCACTGCTCGCGCTTGCGCCGCCAGTAGAGGAGGTCGGCCCCGGACAGGACGAACTTGTCGCAAGAGTGGCAGTTGAGGCTCCAGGGGCAGTCGCCGCCGTCGACGACGGGCTGGAAGGTGCAGAAGCCACCCTCGGCGGGGGTGCTGCGGCGGCCGAGGTCGATGGCGATGGCCATGGCGTGCTCTCGGGTGAGTGGGGTGAGGTCGTCGGTGAGGATTTCGCCGGGGTTGGCGGCACCGGGGCCGGCGACCCAGACGTGCTGGAGCACACTCTCCAGGTCGGACTGGGCGAGGTGGACGTAATGCTCGGCCATGCGCTCGGAGACCTGGCCGAGGTATCGACGGATGTGGGTCAGGCTCGCTCCGGCTCGAAGCAGGCTGGTGGCCAGCGAGTGCCGGGCTTGGTGGGGCACCCACCGGCCGATGTCGAGGCCGTTGATCCATGCTTTGAAGCCCCGGTGGAACCACTGGTAGGACAGCGGCCGGCGGCTGTCACTGTTGCGCTGGTTACTGGGGAACAGCGGCAGGTGGGCGCGCTCCTCCGGGGTCGGCTGGCGGTTGTGGCGCGTGGCGAACAGCGCCAGGGTCTTACGCTGCCGGGCTTCCAGCCGCTGGTGGAGCTGTTCTGGGATGCGGATCGCGGCGTCGTAGTTGCCGACCTTCGTCTGGTCGTGCCAGAGCATGGGGAGGCCGCCGTAGCGGCCCAGGCAGTCCAGACGCAGTTTGATCACCTCGCTGCAGCGTCGTCCGGTGACGACGATGGTCTCCCAGGCGTCGCGCAGTCCGCGGTCGGCCGGGTCGTGGCAGGCGGCGAGCGTCTGCAGGTTCGCTTCCGCGGCGAGGGCCCGGGCGACTTCGTCGGAGAAGGGGGTTCGTGTTCGGGTGACGATCCTTCCCGGAGGGGGCATGGCGGTGACGAAACCCCGGTCGAGGCCGAGCCGTTCGGCTTCGACCGATTCCAGGGCTTCCAAGAGAATCCGCCGGGTGCGGGTGAAGACCATCTGGCGGGTGTAGGCCGTCACGATGGAAGGCTTCCCGTGCAGACCTTTCATTCCCAGGGACGGCAGCCCGTCCAGTTCCCGCAGCCGTTGGTCGGCAGCGAAGTCGTGAACGTGATGCGCCCGAAGCAGCCTTGGGTCGTGACTGCCGCCGGGGGCCTGGATCTCCAGGAAGGCGCTGAGTTCGGTGCAGGCCCGCCGGGTGCCGTCGAAGGTGTGACCTGAGCGCGGGCAGCTCGGTGATCGCAGTATCGCGGCGAAATGATCCCAGGCAAGGTCGCGGAGCCATCGCTGGGATATCGGGGTCAGGTCGATGCGTGCCGACCGGTTGTTCAGCCTGCGGCCGAAATGCTCGGTGTTCAGGTAGCCCTGCTCGCGGGTCTGCTCCGGCGTCACATAGAGCGGGGTGAGCAGGTCTATGAGGATCCGGGCGAGGTAGGAGGCGTCCAGGCCAGCTGTGGTCAGCCGACTATCTTCCTCGTCCAGGTCCAGGCTGTCGGCAGCCAGGTCGGTGAGCGAGTGAAATCCGTGGTCGCGACAATAGTCCGCCAGGCTCTGGACCTGGATGAGTTCCCAGCGCCTGCCCGATCCACGGGCATGGACGAACAGTCCCCACTGGGTCTCAGCTCTCAGGAGCGGGTGCAGACCCCGGAGGTTGATCTGACCCGGTCGGGATACCGGCGCTGTCCTTGAGCACCACCACCGGAAGTCCGATTCGTTGTCGTAGGCGACCGGCACTGGCGAACCGACCCGCTCGTAGCGGTTGCCCCACTGCGCGGGCAGCACGGCTCCGCCCGGCCGTCCCTCTCTGCGATAGCGCCGATGGTGCCGACAGCAAAGCCCCAGGGGCGATTCCACCAGGTCAGGGCAGACCACGGCCTTGCAGCGTCCATATCCGGGCCGGGGCGACTGCTTGGCCAGCCAGCTGTCGAAGTCGGCGGCGTCTCCGTGCCGGTCACGGTGGTGATACCAGCTGAACTGGTGGTGGTGACACAACTCCCACGTCAACTGGCGTGACGGCCGCTCGGGGCATAGCCGGCACGGCCGTTCGCGCAGTTCCTCGCCGTGCCCGACCAGGTCGGCGGTGCGCAGGAAGTCTGCCCGGGACTGCTCCGCGCGGAGCCGACGCCAGGCAGTTTCGTGGGCGCCGCAGAGATCTCCCCGGCCTGCTCTCGGCCGTTCGCAATCGGTGACCAGGCAGATCCATCGGTAGACAGGGTGGTCTGGTGGGATCTCGACGATCTCCGAGCGGAACACCGGATCGAAGGTCGGGGAGTTGACCAGCGCGGTCATGATCTCGAACCGGTCCCGTCCCTCCCGCCCAACCCGAACCGGGGCCGGAACTGTCTCGGTCACCGCGTCTCACCCCAGACCGCGCGCAGAGCGGAGTCGAAGGCGGGGTCGTGGATGTCGACGTGTCCGTAGACCTCGTCGACGGTGGCGGCCGAGGCCCAGCCGCCGGCGTCCCGGGCGATCAGCAAGTTGCCGTCGGCGGCGTCGAGGACCGCGGAAGTAAACGTGTGCCGGAAGGCGTGGGGTTTCACCAGCCCCAGACCAGCGCGATTCCCGGCCCGGCCGAGCATCCGGCGGGCCCCGACCGGCGCCCACGGCTGTCCGGCGCAGGCGCCGTGCAGCTGGACCAGGAGCATGCCATGTCCTGCTTCGCGCGGGTACTCGCTGGTGAGGTACTCGAAGTAGGAGTGCACCATCGCCGGGCTGACCCGCTTGATCAGCCCGCCAGTAACCGTGCAGCCCGCAGAGCTCGCCGATGCGCAGGCCGCCGTCGGCCAGCCAGGTAACCATCATCCGGTCCCGGGCCGAGTTCACCGTCGCCAACAGTTTCTCCCTCGCGCCGTCGGGCAGCATCTTCGGGTGCCGGCGGTGTGGTCCCTTCGGCGCGAGCGGGTTCGCTGGCATGGCCGTCTTCACGTGCCGAGGAGCGAGCGGCGCCGGTCCACTCGCGACGGCAGCCGCGTGCCGTCGAGCTTCTCACCGAGGCCCACATTGACGCCGAGAGAGGCTTGGTGCAGGTAGAAGCCCTTCAGGCAGGACGCCGCGGTCGCCGACGCGTCCCGGCCGTAGGGCCGCTTGCCCACCCGCCACGGCTCGCCGAGCGGCATGTGGACATCGGCGCCGACAATGCCCATGTACCGTTCCAGGTCGCGCAGTTGGACCGCGCCAAAGGCCAGGCACTCCCGCTCCAGCCATCGCAGATGATCAACCAGGTAGTACGCGTAAGTCTTCTGCGTGCCCGAGCCGTCATGGACGCGCAGGAACCTGTCCGCTTCGGCGTGGAGAGCACCCTCGGGCCAGACGATGGTCCATGACCTCCACCCGCCCTTCCGCTCGATCCGCTGGACCCTCAAGTCCCCGACCACAAGGTGCCGCACCATCGTCCTCCATACCGACTCCAGAACATGACGAACGTCCTGAACCCGGTCGGTAAACAAGCCCATGACGTCCATGCCACAGGCTCGAACAGACATCACGAACAGCACAAACTACGGTCGGTAAAGACTTTCACGATGAAGGTCGCGATCACGTGCTCCATCTGCGATCTGGTCAGCACCGCGTCCCCCTCGGGGTCGGCCCCGCGGTCGGCGACATCGACGCCGGTGTAGCCGGGCAGATGCTCGAGCAGCATGGTGTTGAACGCTCGAAAGGCCCGCTCGACCGCGAACTTGTCGCTGGCCCGGAAAGTGCGGGCCGGCAGGATGTTGCAGCCCAGCACCCTCTCGGCCTCAACCAGGTCGTGGTTCTTATAGGAGCTGCCGTGATCGGTGGTCACCGTCTCCGGTGCGAAGAACGGCAAGGCGGCGACCTCATGGCCGGCGAACTCGGTAACGATGTCCGCAGGAACCCCGGGATAGGGCCAGGCCATGTCCTCGCCCCAGCTCTCACGCATCGGCAGCGGCAGCATCACGTCCCGCAGCAGCATCGCGACGTCCACCGAGGTGTCCGACTCCAGCGTCAGCCGGAATGCGGGCGCCCCATGCGTATAGAGGTCCAACCCCAGCGTGAGCGTCGAGGAGACCGCCTCGCCGAAGACCGTCTCGCGGAGCTTGACCGGCAACGGCGTCGAGTCCAAGGCGATCACCTGGCCGGGGCGATAGACCACCAGCCTCTGGCCGACTCCTGCCTCTGCGGCGGCTTGGGCCGAGCGCGCGTAACGGGCCCTGGCGCCGGTGCAGCCGAACCACTCGTCCCAGACCCGGGTCAGCGTCATCCGGCTGGGGATCTTCTCCGTCGGGAAATCCTTGAAGGTCTCCGCCATGAACTGATGCACCAGCCGGTGCTTGGCCGCCATCGAGATGGTGGATCGGTCACCGCATTCGGCCTTGACCGCGAAGATCGCCTGGCGGACCTCCTCCGTGACGCTGCGGTGACCGCCACTGCGGCGGGTCCACCGGCCGTCCGCACAAGCCAACAACAGGCTTTCCCCGCGCAAGACGGTGAGCGTCTCCAAGGTCCTGCGGCCCATGAACTGCAGCCCCAGCCGGGCTGCCTCGTGTCGGGGCATGGACCGGCATTCGACAACTTTCGCGGCCCGGCGCTGACCGAGCGTGGTCGTCGCCGGGTCGTATGCGGACCGAGGCTCCCCCGGCCGGGCGCGGTCCGCGCGGCCGCCGCGAAACCCGGTGGCCGCCTCCAGCACGTGCTCGGCCCGGATCCGGGCCAGCTCCAACTGGTCAGGCGTCAGGTCCGCCAGAGACCGGGACTGCCCAGTGTCGGCCAGCCGCACCAAAGAGGCCGCCGTGCTGACAGGGCGGGCGTCCGGGTGGTGGATCAGCCAGCGGATCGGGCGGACCTCGGACCGGCCCTCGCCGTCCGAGAGGGCGAAGCGCCCCTTCTGCGGCTCGATCGCGTCGACAGTCCACTCGACGCCGTTCAGCCGTAGCTGGCTGCCCGGCGCGAGGTTCAACAGACCACGCTCGCCCGCCATCACGGCATCCGACGAGGTCGCTGCCCGAGCCAGACCAGCGAACCGTCGCCGAGCGGCCGGCCCAGGCCGACCGCGAGACGCCGGTGCCAGAGCAGATGCGTCGCATGCGCCCGGGCCACCGCCGGCAGGATCGTGCGATCCACCAGTTCGCCGAAGGGCAAAGGCCCTTGATTGACCTGCCCGATCAGCTGCCGCTGCAGCCCGAGCTGATCCTTCAGAGGCCGACGCTGCGACGACAGATGATCCAGGACGCTGTGAACGTGCTGACGCCATCCTGTCACCACCACATACTGCCAGCCGCAGGCCGCCGCGGCCTCCGCCGCCGCGTCGAACTTCAGCCGGTCGTCGTCCTCGATCCGATTGCCCGGCCGGACGTCGAAGAGCACCAAGCCCCCGGGCATCACGGCCAGGAAGTCAGGGATGTGCTGGCCACGACCACCAACGTGGTCGAAGTCGAGCCGGAACGGCTGCGGCAACACCTCACTCACGCCGAGAAAGTCCAGTGCGAGCAGCAGTCGTTGCTCCTCCAGTGACTCGAACGCATGGTGCCGGCCGGTCGACACCATGAACTGCAGCCCAGGCCGGTTCCCCTGACGGGCCCTCCACGTGAACTTGCGAACCGGCCGGGACGAGAGCACAGGCACCGAGGCCAGGTCACGTACGGGCCAGGCAACCTCGCCGTCACCGATGATCCACGAGCCGGTCCACCGCCGCGTCCACTCCTCCCCCAGCGACAGCCTGCTGCGAGTCCCACCGCCGCTGTACGGAACGATCAACTTCTTCAACGGACACACGTCGGAACGGACGAGGGGCTTCGTCCTCGGGCTCGTCATGGCTCCACGGGAGCACAGCAGGCCCGCCGTCCACAGACGATCACCGATATTGCCCGTAACTCGATCGTTCACTCAGCCCGTCTCGCAAACTAACGCGAGCATTCGCAAACAAGCATGAG
Organism: Streptomyces pinistramenti; assembly: GCF_020564935.1. GTDB lineage: Bacteria > Actinomycetota > Actinomycetes > Streptomycetales > Streptomycetaceae > Streptomyces > Streptomyces pinistramenti. The sequence goes on along the minus strand of NZ_JAJCXB010000001.1, from coordinate 184,604 downwards.
CAGTCACACTGGCTCATGTCCCCGGCGCGGCCGCGGCGGTCCCGGAGGTTTCACAAGAATGGTGAGACAGCAATACTGTTGAACATGATGGAGTCCGCCACCGGCCTGACGGTCGACGAACTGGCCGCCCGCGCCGGCGTCACCGTCCGCACGATCCGCTTCTACAGCACGCGCGGACTGCTGCCGCCGCCCGAGATCGGCCCGCGCCGGGTCGGCCGCTACGGACCGGACCATCTCTCGCGGCTGGCGCTGATCGAGGAACTCCAGCACCAGGGCATGACGCTGTCCGCCATCGAGCGCTATCTGCGGCAGCTGCCGCCCGATCTGAGCGCCCAGGACCTGGCGATCCACCGGGCGCTGGTGGCGAGCTGGATCCCGGACAAGGCCGAGGACACCACCCGTGACCAGCTGGAACGCCGGGTCGGCCGGGAGCTGACCGAGGACGATCTGGACCGGCTCGCGGCCCTGAGCGTGCTGGTGCGCACCGATGCCCCGGACGTCTTCCAGGTCGACCCGGGGCTGCTGCACCTGGGCACCCGGCTGCTCGACGTGCCGATCGCCCTGGAGACGATCCTCGCGGCACGCACCGTCGTCCTCGAACACACCCGCTCGGCGGCCCGCGAGCTGAGCCGGCTCTTCAAGGACGAGATGGGGGAGCCCTACCGCGGCGGCGGGCCCGACCCCGAGGAGATGGCGCGGATGAAGTCGCTCTCCGCCCATATGCAGCCCATGGTCGTGCAGGCGCTGGTCACGGCCTTCCAGCGGTCGATGAAGGAAGAGCTGCGGGAGTGGTTCGGCGGGACCGGGGAGTGACGGGGGCGGACCGCTTTCTCTGGCGGCCGCCCCCGCCGCCCGTCAGCCGTCGCTGAACTTCTCGCCCTTCCCGGCCTTCTCGACCAGCAGCGCGGACGGCGCGAACCGCTCGCCGTAGGCCGCCTCCAGCTCGCGGGCGCGGGCCACGAACCCGGGCAGGCCGCCTTCGTAGCCGTTGATGTACTGGATCACGCCGCCCGTCCAGCCCGGGAAGCCGATACCGAAGATGGAGCCGATGTTGGCGTCGGCGACCGAGGTCAGCACGCCCTCCTCGAAACAGCGGACGGTGTCCAGCGCCTCGGAGAACAGCATCCGTTCCTGCATGTCGATGAACGGAATGGCGGCGTCCTTGTCGGTGAAGTGCTCGCGCAGCCCCGGCCACAGACCGGCCCGCTTGCCGTCATCGCCGTACTCGTAGAAACCGCCGCCGCCACTGCGCCCGGGGCGGCCGAACTCGTCGACCATCCGGTCGATGACCGCGTCGGACGGATGCGGCTGCCGGCTGCCGCCGGCCTCCCCGACCGCCCGCTGGGTCTCCTTGCGGATCTTGCGCGGCAGCGTCAGGGTCAGCTCGTCCACCAGCGACAGGACCTTCGCCGGGTAGCCGGCCTGGGCCGCGGCCTGCTCGATGGAGGCCGGGTCGAGGCCCTCGCCGACCATCGCCACGCCTTCGTTGATGAAGTGGCCGATGACGCGGGAGGTGAAGAAGCCGCGCGAATCGTTGACGACGATCGGGGTCTTGCGGATCTGGCGGACCAGGTCGAAGGCGCGGGCCAGCGCCTCGTCGCCGGTCTTCTCACCCTTGATGATCTCCACCAGGGGCATCTTGTCGACCGGCGAGAAGAAGTGCAGTCCGATGAAGTCGCCGTCGCGCTCGACCCCTTCGGCCAGTCCCGAGATGGGCAGCGTCGAGGTGTTGGAGCAGAGCAGCGCATCGGGAGCGACGAGGTGCTCGATCTCCTGGAAGACCTTGTGCTTGAGCGAGACGTCCTCGAAGACCGCTTCGATGACCGCGTCACAGCCGGCGAGGTCCTGCGGGTCGGCGGTGGGCGTGATGCGGGCCAGCAGCTCGTCCCGCTGCTGCTCGGTCGTGCGGCCGCGGGCGAGCGCCTTGGCCAGGAGCCCTTCGGAGTACGCCTTGCCCTTGGCCGCGGCCTCCGCCGATACGTCCTTGAGCACGACCTGCATACCGGCCTTGGCGCAGGAGTAGGCGATGCCCGCGCCCATCATGCCGGCGCCGAGCACCGCGACCTTCTCGACCGTGCGGGGAGCGATGCCCTGGGGGCGGTTGGCTCCGGAGTTGACGGCCTGGAGGTCGAAGAAGAACGCCTGGATCATGTTCTTCGAGATCTGGCCGGTGACCAGCTCGACGAAGTAGCGCGCCTCGATGGTCTGGGCGGTCTCGAAGTCGACCTGGGAGCCCTCGACGGCCGCGGCGAGGATATTGCGCGGCGCCGGGTAGGGCGCGCCGTTGACCTGCTTCTTGAGGTTGGCGGGGAACGCCGGGAGGTTGGCGGCGAACTTCGGCTGGGCCGGGGTGCCCCCGGGGATGCGGTAGCCCTTGACGTCCCAGGGCTGCTGGGATGCGGGGTGCTCGTCGATGAACGAGCGGGCCTTGGCCAGCAACTCCTCGGGGGATGAGGCGACTTCGTGGACCAGGCCGTTGTCCTTGGCGCGGGTGGCGTTGTACTGGGTGCCCTGGAGGAGGACCTTCAGCAGGGCGTCGGCGATGCCGAGCAGCCGGACCGTACGGGTGACACCGCCGCCCGCGGGCAGCAGGCCCAGGGTGACCTCCGGCAGGCCGATCTTGGTGCCGGGGGTGTCCAGGGCGACGCGGTGGTGGCAGGCCAGCGCGATTTCGTAACCGCCGCCCAGGGCCGCGCCGTTGATGGCGGCGACGACGGGCCTGCCGAGGGTTTCGATGCGGCGCAGGTCGCGCTTGATGCCGTTGCCCGCGTCGAATGCTTGCTGGGCCCGGTCCGGGGTGATCGCGATCAGGTCCCGCAGGTCGCCGCCGGCGAAGAAGGTCTTCTTGGCGGAGGTGAAGATGACGCCGCGGACGCTGTCCTGCTCGGCCTCCAGACGGTCGGCGATCGCGGTGAGGGAGGCTTTGAAGGCGTCGTTCATGGTGTTGGCGGACTGGCCGGGGTCGTCCAGGACCAGGGTGACCACGCCGGTCTCGTCCTGCTCCCAGCGGATGGTCGACATCGCAGAGGTCTCGCTCACTGTGGCTTCTCCGTAAGGGGTGGGACGGGCGGTCAGAGGCGCTCGATGACGGTGGCGATGCCCATGCCGCCGCCGACGCAGAGGGTGACCAGGCCGTAGCGCTTGTCCTGGCGTTCCAGTTCGTCGATGAGGGTGCCGAGGATCATCGCGCCGGTGGCGCCGAGCGGGTGGCCCATGGCGATGGCGCCGCCGTTGACGTTGATCTTGTCGAGGGAGAGCCCCATCTCCCTGGCGAAGCGCAGCACGACGGCGGCGAAGGCTTCGTTGATCTCGACCAGGTCGATGTCGTCGATGGTCAGCCCGGCCTTGGCGAGGGCCTTGCGGGCGGCGGGCGCCGGACCGGTCAGCATGATCGTCGGGTCGGACCCGGAGACGGCGGCCGCGGCGATCCGGGCCCGGGGCGCGAGACCGTAGCGCTCACCGACCTCGGCGTTGCCGATGGCGACCAGGGCGGAACCGTCCACGATCCCGGAGGAGTTGCCCGCGTGATGCACGTGGTCGATCTTCTCGACCCAGTGGTACTTCTGGAGTGCCACCGCATCGAAGCCGCCGGCGTCGCCGATCATCGCGAAGGACGGCTTGAGGCCGGCCAGCGAATCGGCGGTGGTGCCGGGGCGGATGTGCTCGTCGCGGTCGAGGACGACCAGGCCGTTGCGGTCGCGTACCGGGACGACGGAGCGTTCGAAGCGGTTGTTCTTCCATGCCTCGACGGCGCGTTCCTGGGACAGGGCGGCGAACGAGTCGACGTCGCGGCGGGAGAAGCCCTCGATGGTGGCGATGAGGTCGGCGCCGATGCCCTGCGGGACGAAGTTGGTGGCGAAGTTGGTCATCGGGTCCATCGCCCAGGCGCCGCCGTCGGATGCCATGGGGACGCGCGACATCGACTCGACGCCGCCGGCCAGGACCAGGTCCTCCCAGCCGGAACGCACCTTTGCGGCGGCGAGGTTGACGGCTTCCAGGCCGGAGGCACAGAAGCGGTTCTCCTGGACGCCGGCCACGGTGTCGGGCAGCCCCGCGGCGATGGCGGCGACCTTGGCGATGTCCGACCCCTGGTCGCCGACCGGGCTGACCACGCCGAGCACGATGTCGTCGATGGCCGCCGGGTCCAGGCCGGGGAAGCGGCTGCGGAGTTCGTGGATGAGGCCGACGACGAGGTCGACGGGCTTGGTGCCGTGCAATGCGCCATGGGCCTTGCCGCGGCCGCGCGGGGTGCGGATCGCGTCGTATACGTACGCTTCGGTGCTCAAGTCAGGCAGCCTTTCGCATGGGGGTGGAGCGGTCGCGGCGGGTGCGGACCGAACGGTCCTGGGTCAGCCGAGCAGGGACCGGCCGATGATCTCCTTCATGATCTCGGTGGTCCCGCCGTAGATCGTCTGGATGCGGCCGTCGGTGAAGGCTTTGGCCACGCGGTATTCGGTCATGTAGCCGTAGCCGCCGTGGAGTTGGAGGCAGCGGTCGGCGACGCGCTTCTGCAGTTCGGTGGCCCACCACTTGGCCATCGACGCATGCACCGCGTCGAGTTCGCCCGCGGCGTGGTCGGCGATGCAGCGGTCGAGGAAGGCGCGGGTGACGGCGCACTCGGTGGCCATCTCGGCGATCTCGAAGCGGACGTGCTGGAGCTTGGCCAGCGGCCTCCCGAACGCCTCGCGCTCCTTGACGTACTGGCGGGTTATCTCCAGAAGGTGTTCGGCGGCCGCGATCCCGGCGACGGCGATGCCCATCCGTTCCTGCGCGAGATGGGTCATCAGATGGACGAAGGCGCCGTTCAGCTCGCCGAGCAGGTTCTCCTTGGGCACCCGGACGTCGCGGAAGAAGAGCTCGGCGGTGTCCTGTGCCTTCTGGCCGATCTTGTCGAGGTTGCGGCCGCGCTCGAAGCCCGCCATCCCGCGCTCGACGACCAGCAGGCTCAGGCCGTGCGCCCCGCCTTCGGGTGTCGTCTTCGCGACGACGATGACGAGGTCGGCGAGGATGCCGTTCGAGATGAAGGTCTTGGAGCCGTTCAGAAGCCAGTGGTCGCCGCGGTCCTCGGCTCCGGTGCGGATGCCCTGGAGGTCGGACCCGGCACCCGGTTCGGTCATCGCGATGGCGGTGATGAGGTCGCCGCTGCAGAATCCGGGCAGCCAGCGCCGCTTCTGCTCCCCGGTGCCGAGCGAGGTGAGGTACGGGCCGACGATGTCGTTGTGCAGCCCGACCGCGAGCCCGGCCGCGCCGGCCCGGGTGAACTCCTCGGCCAGCACGGCGCTGTAGCGGAAATCGGCGTTCCCGCCGCCTCCGTACTCCTCGGGCACGGCCAGGCCGAGCAGCCCCTGCCGTCCCGCCGCGCGCCAGGCGTCCCGGCTGACGATGCCGTCCTTCTCCCACTGCTCGTAGTGCGGTGTCACCTCCTTGGCGAGGAAGGTGCGTACCGTCCCGCGGAAGGCTTCGTGGTCCTCGGTGAAGATCTGGCGCTTCATCTGTCCGGGCCCTCCTCAGAGCCAGTTCTTGACGGTGTCGGCCGGCTCGCCCGGCTCCGGGCCGAAGGGCCGGGCGCCGAGGTACCGGGGTGTGGTGGTGGGTTCCCTCAACTGCCCACGTCCTGCTGCCCGTCACGGTCGTCCGCCGCGCGCGGCGTGGCGGGGTGGCCGTCGGCGAGGAGGCCGGGGATCTGCCAGTCGCGGGCTACCTCCTCGGTGTCGGCGCCGGGCTGCGCGGGCGGTCTGCGCACCGCGCCCGGGGTGCGGGAGAAGCGCGGGGCAGGAGCGGGCTGCGTGAGGCCGCCGTGGTCGATGAAGGTGCCGCGGGCGGCGAGATGGGGGTGGGCCGGCGCCTCCCGCAGGGTCAGTACGGGCGCCACGCAGGCATCGGTCCCCTCGAAGACCGCGGTCCATTCCGCGCGCGTACGGGTCCGGAAACGGGCGGCGATGGCGCTGCGCAACTCCGCCCAGGCAGCGAGGTCGTTGCGGTCGGGTGCCTGGTCCTCGATGCCCAGCAGGCGGATGAACTCGGCGTAGAACCGCGGTTCCAGGGCGCCGACCGCCATATGGGCGCCGTCCGCTGTCTCGTATGTGCCGTAGAACGGCGCGCCGCCGTCGAGCAGGTTGGCGCCACGTCTGTCCTGCCATCCGCCGGCCGCCAGCATGCCGTGGATCATCGCGGAGAGGTGGGCGGTGCCGTCGACGATCGCAGCGTCCACGACCTGGCCCCGGCCACCCCCGTTCCGGGCGTGCTGGAGCGCGGCGAGGATGCCGATGACGAGGTAGAGGGAGCCACCCGCGTAGTCGCCGAGGAGGTTGGCGGGGGCGACGGGAGGTGCGTCGGGTGCGCCGATCATGCCGAGGGCACCGGTGATGGCGATGTAGCCGATGTCGTGCCCCGCGGTGTCGGCCAGCGGACCCTGCTGCCCCCAGCCGGTCATCCGGCCGTAGACGAGGTGCGGGTTGCGGGCCAGGCAGTCGTCCGGGCCGACCCCGAGACGTTCGGCGACACCGGGGCGGAAGCCCTCGATCAGGACGTCGGCGCGCTCGGCCAGCTCCAGGACACGGGGCGCTCCGTCGGGGCTCTTCAGATCGATGAGGACCGAGCGTTTGTTGCGGTTGGTGAGGTCGTATGCCGGGTCGATGCCGAGCCCCGCGCCTCCGGGCCGGTCCACCCGCACGACGTCGGCACCGAGGTCGGCCAGTGTCATGGCTGCGAAGGGGCAGGGGCCGATGCCTGCCAGCTCCACCACGCGCACCCCGCTGAGCGGGCCGTTGCCTGACTCCACCCTCACGCCCCTCGCTCTGCCCCACTGTGACACTTCTGATGTAACACTCGTGATGTTAAGAACGTGTTCCACTTTCCACAAGCCCTCCGAGTCAAGACCCGCCACGGAAAAGGCCCGTGGTGACGATGCTCAACTGCCATCGCCGCCACGGGCCTTTGCGCACTGCTGACCGTGCGCCGCTATCCCCCGTCCAGCTCGGCGATGAGCCTCTTCGGGGCTATGACGCGATAGGACTCCTCCACCCAGTCACAGAGCAACTCGGCGGGCGGCGCGCCCCGTTCCGCCAGCGGCACCGTCACCCAGCCGGCCTTGCCCAGGCCGTAGCCGGCCGGCTCGGCACCAGGGGCGGAGAGCGCATGGGCGTGCGCCTCCGGATCCTTGAGCTTGAGGGTGACTCTCAGGGGGCCGCCGTCGTCTTCGGCTCGGAGGAAGACGAAGACCTTGTCGTTGACCTTGACGACGCTCTCACCCCACGGGAACTCCTCCGACGCGCCGGGAAGCCGCAGCGCATACCCCCGGATCCGTTCGCGCACCTCCGCCGCGCCCGCCGCCTTCGTCATGCGAACCTCCATGTCACTCCCCCGTCGGTATCGGTCGACAGCACCGGAATGCCGTCGTCCCGCGGTGCTTTCGCCCACGCCACGTTCCATCGCCCACCACGCTAACGGCGACCACTGACAACGGCCCGCGGAGCGGGGATTCGCCGTCTGCGGAGAGACAATGTCTGCATGTCGCACCCGTATCTCGCCGCCGCCCTCTTCGACATCCACAGCGGTCAGGGACCGCGTCAATTCGCCGAGCTGGCGATAGCGCTGCTGCTGTCGTCGCTGATCGGACTGGAACGGGAGGCCCGGCAGAAGAGTGCCGGGCTGCGCACCCACACGCTCGTCGGTGTGGGCAGCGCGCTGTTCATGGAGGTGTCGATACACGGTTTCGGCGCGCTGCTGGGGATGGACGGCGTGGCCCTCGACCCGTCCCGTGTCGCCGCGCAGGTCGTCTCCGGCATCGGCTTCATCGGCGGCGGACTGATCTTCGTCAAGAAGGACGCGGTGCGCGGGCTGACGACGGCCGCCACGATCTGGCTGACCTGTGCGATCGGCATGGCGTGCGGCGGCGGCCTGCCGCTGCTGGCCGCCGGCGCGACGGCCGTGCACTTCCTCATCGTCCGCGGCTTCTCGAAGGTGTCGGAACGCATCGGCCCCACCCGCTTGCCGGAGAACGTCGAACTGCGCCTGACCTACCGCTCCCAACACGGGCTGCTGGGGCGGATGCTGGAGATGTGCACGAGCAGCGGGTTCCGGGTGACCGACGTCCAGGTGGAGACCGGCGTGGAGGACGAACGGGTCTCGGCCGAGGTGCTGCTGCGCCTGGAGGGCACCGCATCGGCGCATTCTCTGGTGGAGGCGCTCACCGAACTCGACGGCGTGCGGGGAGTGGCGTTGGGGCGGCAGGGCGACAGCACGGAATGACGCTGCCGGAGCGCCGCCGGCGGGGAGGGGCGCTCCGTATGACGGGCCGCCGGTGCCGCAGGCGCGGCCACCCGGAAAGGCGTCACGACACGCCAACCGCACCTTCCGGGCGACGCGTTGATGTTTGGCCGGCGACTACTTAGGGTCCGGAGCCCCAGGCGAAAGGACGCTCGATGCGACGGCAGGACACTCCGGGACGGGCCCACGACCTCGTCCTCTTCGGCGCAACCGGATTCGTGGGGGCGCTCACCGCCGAATATCTGGCCGCGCACGCCCCCACGAACTGCCGGTGGGCACTGGCCGGGCGCAGCGTGCCGAAACTGGAGCGGCTGCGTGCCCGCCTGGCCGCCATCGACCCGGACTGCGCGCACCTGCCGCTGCTGCGGGCCGACAGTGCGGATCCGGAATCGCTGCGCGCACTGGCCGCCGGCACCCGGGTGCTGGCCACAACCGTCGGCCCGTACCTGTCCTACGGCGAACCCCTGGTCGCCGCCTGCGCCGAGGCCGGCACCGACTACGTCGACCTGAGCAGCGAGCCGGAGTTCATCGACCGTATGTACCTGCGTCACGACGCGACGGCCCGCGCTTCGGGCACCCGCCTCGTGCATTCCTGCGGCTTCGACTCGGTACCGCACGACCTCGGAGTGCTCTTCACCGTGCAGCACCTCCCGGAGGACGTCCCGTTGCGCATCGACGGCTTCGTGCGGGCGCGGGCGATGTTCTCCGGCGGCACCTTGGCCTCGACGCTGACCGCGATGTCCCGCCCGCGCGACATGGCACGGGCGGCCCGCGAGCGACGGCTGAAGGAGCCGCCGATCCCGGAGGGCCGTACGGTGCGGGCCGCTCCGGGCCCGCCTCTCAGGAGCGGCCCGACGCACCCATGGAGTGTGCCGCTGCCGACCCTCGATCCCCAGGTGATCGGCCGCTCAGCCGCCGCGCTGGAGCGCTACGGACCCGACTTCCGCTACCGCCACTACGCCGGGGTGCGCCGGCTGCCGGTCGCGGTGGGGGGTGTGCTGGGCGCCGGCGCGGTGGCCGCGCTGGCCCAACTGCCGCCCGCACGGCGGTGGCTGGCCGGGCATCTGGAGCCGGGCGAGGGGCCGAGCCCGGAGCGGCGGGCGAAGAGTTGGTTCACCCTCCGCTTCGTCGCCCAGGGAGGCGGGCAGCGGCTGCTCACCGAGGTGTCCGGTGGCGATCCCGGTTACGGCGATACGGCCAAGATGCTGGCCGAATCGGCCCTCAGCCTCGCCTTTGACGAACTACCGAAGACCGCGGGCCAGGTGACGCCTGCGGTCGCCATGGGGGACGCCCTCACTGTGCGGCTCCAGGAGGCCGGCATCACCTTCCGGGTCGTACGGGGCTGATCCGCCGCCCACCGGGAGCCGCACTCTCCTACGGGGCGGTTCCCGGCCACCGCGGCGTTCGGATGCCGGCCAGTGCCCGCCTGCACAGCGCGTCAGCGGCCCGAGTCGTCTCCGGTAGGCGGTACTCGGGCGCCAGGCGAAGGGTGTGCGCGCAGGCCCGGTCGAGGCCGATGCGATGGCCCACGGAGACGAAGACCGGTTTGACGCTCTCCTGGGTGCGCAGTGCCCGCCCCACCTCTTCGGCGGCATCCTCGGGGCCGTCCAGGAGCGGAGCGGTCGCGCCGCGCTCAGGTCCCGGGGCCTCGAAGCGGAAGGTGAAGGGGTTCTTGGCGACGCCGATGGTGGGCAGTCCGGTCAGCACACCGAGGTGGCTGGCGAGCCCGAAACGACGCGGGTGCGCACGCCCGTAGCCGTCACAGATCACGAGATCCGGTGTGCGGGCGAGGCGGGCCAGGGCTTCGACCACCGTGGGGATCTCACGGAAGGCGAGCAGCCCGGGGACGTAGGGGAAGCTGACCCGGCCGACCGCGGTGGCCTCGTCGACGACGGTGAAGCTGCGGGCGTCCAGTGCCACGGCCGCCGCTGCGACGACATCGCGTGCGTCGTCGTAGGCGACATCGACACCCACGACGGTGCCGTCGAAGTCCGTTGGCGGACCGGCCTCGTCAAGGCGCACATGGCGCCGCAGCCGGTCCTGGACCGCACGGGCCTCGGCTTCGCCGGACGGCCAGTTCCGCAGTTCGTCGTCGCAGGAGAGCATTCCGGGAGTGTCCATGGTGACACCACGCTATCGAACCCGTGACCTGCATCTTCCGTCGGATGCCCGTCACACCTCGCCGTCGGGGCACTCAAGCGGAGCGCCGCCGGGATACCCGTCTCGCGCGCCTTCCTTGACGGTCAGCGCCCGGCCGATGACGGGACAGTGGGAGAGGGTTACGGGGGGGCAGGGCTCCTGGCCCTCTGACATCCGGCTGACAACTTGCCGCCCTCATCTCGCGCTTGGTCGACGGAATTTCGCGCACGGACGGGACGTGAAGCGTGAATGCGACATTCCCTGCCGGCTCATTGACCGGATCCGTCAGGCGATCACAAGATGAGGCCCTCCCCCGCCCCCGCACCCACCCGACGCGAGGCCGTCATGACCGACGAACTGCACACGCTCGACGCCACCGACCTCGCGGGCCGGCTGCGCCGCCGGGAGGTGTCCGCCCGGGAAGTGGTCCAGGACCACCTGGATCGCATCGCGTGCGTCAACCCGGCCGTCAACGCCGTCGTCACCCTCGACCCCGAGGGCGCCCTGGCAGATGCGGCCCGCGCGGATCAGCGGCTCGCCCAGGGAGCGGACGTGCCGCCGCTGCACGGCTTGCCGATCGCGTTCAAGGACACCCACCTCACCCGCGGCATGCGCACCACCCACGGATCGCCCCTCTTCGCCGAGCACGTACCCGACCAGGACGAACTCCTCGTCCGCCGGGTGCAGGAGGCCGGGGCCATCCGTATCGGCAAGACCAACGTCCCGGAATTCGCCGCCGGCTCCCACACCTTCAACCCGGTGTTCGGGATCACCCGCAATCCGTACGACACCTCCCGCTCGGCCGGTGGCAGCAGCGGCGGTGCGGCCGCCGCACTCGCCGCCGGACTGCAACCGCTCGCCGACGGCAGCGACATGGGCGGTTCGCTGCGCAACCCTGCCTCCTTCTGCAACGTCGTCGGGCTGCGGCCGACTCCGGGCCGGGTGCCTTCCCATCCCTCCGCCGATCTGTGGGACACCCTGGCGGTGGCCGGGCCGATGGCGCGGACCGTGGCCGACACGGCGCTGCTGCTGTCCGTACTGGCCGGCCCCGACCGGCTTTCCCCGCTCAGTCTCGAAACGCCCGGCGAGGCGTTCCGGGTTCCCCTCGACCGCGATCTGCGCGGAATGCGCGTCGCCTGGACCCCCGACCTCGGCGGAACGGCCCCCGCCGACCCGGAGGTACTCGCCGTCCTGGAGCCCCAGTTGGCGGTCTTCACCGAACTGGGCTGCCAGGTGGACACCGCCTGCCCCGACCTCACCGGCGCCGACGAGACCTTCAGGACCCTGCGGGCGCACGCCTTCGACCTGGCCTTCGGCGCCCTGCTCGACACCCGTCGCGCATCGCTCAAACCGAGCCTGGTCTGGAACATCGAGGAGGGCCGCCGGCTGACGACGGACGAGCTCAACACCGCCACCGCGATCCGCAGCCGGCTCCACCTGGATACCCTCGACTTCTTCTCCCGTTACGACCTGCTGCTCGCACCGGTCAGTCAAGTCGTCCCGTTCGATGCCGCGTTGGAGTACCCGGAGACGGTCGCCGGCCGTCCCACGCGGACGTATCTGGACTGGATGCGGTCCGCTTACGTCATCTCCGTCCTCGGGGTGCCCGCGCTCTCCGTCCCGGCGGGATTCACACCTGAGGGGCTTCCCGTGGGCCTCCAGATCATCGCCGCTCCCCGGGCGGATCTGGCGCTCCTCCAGGCCGGCCACGCGTACGAGCAGGCGACGCGGCACGGACGGCGGCGCCCGTACCTGCCGACGAGCTGACGCAGGCCCTCGGCGGGCGCCGCCGCACCGCCCCCGGCCTGCGTCTTCACCGCAGGAGGCCACATCGGCAGCACCCGGGGGGCTCCTCTATATTTCCTTCATGTTCGTACTTGAGCTGACCTACACCGCCCCCATCGAACGCGTCGAAGCCGCGTTGGCCGACCACGTGGAGTGGCTGCAAGAGCAGTACGACGCCGGGCACTTCATCGCCGCCGGCCGCAAGGTACCGCGCGACGGCGGCGTCATCCTCGCCGCCGGCATGGACCGCCCGGCGGTCGAACGGCTCGTGGCCGAGGACCCGTTCACCCTCGCCGGCGTCTGCGACTACCGCATCGTCGAGTTCGTGGCGACGACCACGGCACCGGAACTGGAGCGCCTCCGGGAGCAGCGGTCTTCCTGAAGCGCCACCTGTGCGGCCCGCGACCGGCCACTCCTCCTGGAGGCGCGGCCGCGACGGGCCGCTGTCCATGCGCCTGCCGCGTCCACCCCGTCCCTGGGCCGTCGTTACGGAGCCGTCTCCGGAGCGGCAGCCTCCGGTGCGGCCGCTTCCGGGGCCTTCTTCGCCATGGGGCCCTCATCGGGCGCCGGCGTGGGCCAGCGGCCGCCGTTGCTCCAGTACCCCTGGATCTCCTCCAGCTGCCGCCCCTTGGTCTCCGGCGCGGTGATCGACGCGAAGACCAGCGCCCCGAGCGCCAGGACACCGAGGCCCGCAAACGTCCAGCCGGCCCCCGCCCAGGCCATCACGGACGGGAAGAACTGCGCGATCAGCAGGTTGGCGATGAGATCGGCGGTGAGCATCGCCGAAGCGCCTGTGGAACGCAGCTGCGCCGGGAACGCCTCGCTCGCGTAGACCCAGATCAACGATCCGAAGCCGAAGTTGAAGGCGGCCGTGAACAGCAGGATCGCGCCGAAGCCCACCCAGATCATGTCGCCGTGCAGGTCACCCATGCCGAAGACGGTGGCGAGCACGGCCAGCATGACGACCATCGTGCCGATGCCGGACAGCAGCACCACCCGGCGTCCTATTCGGTCGATGATGAGAATGGCGAGCACGGTCGCGGCCAGCGACGCGAGCTGCACGAACGAGGGAAGCAGGAAGTTCAGGCCGTTGCCGGTGAACCCCATCTCCTCGAAGATCTGCGGACTGTAGTAAGTCACGGCGTTGATGCCGGTGATCTGGCAGAAGAAACCCAGTCCGAGGACGAAGAGCGTGGCGCGGACGTACGGCCTGCGCAGCAGTGAGCCCACCGATCCGCCGCTCTCCTCCGCGAGCGCGGCGCTCACCGCCGCCACCTCTGCGCGCGGATCCACACCCGGGTCGGTCGTCGCCATGACCTCGATCGCGCGCTCCGTGTCGCCCTTGAGCACATACCACCGGGGCGTATCGGGCAGCCGCCACAGCGGGATCATCACCAGCGCAGCGGGAAGCGCCGCTATGCCGAGCATCCAGCGCCAGTGGCCGCCGCCGGACAGGCCCCAGTTGACGAAGTAGGTGATGGCGATGCCGGCGACCGTGGCGACCTGGTACGCAGCCACGGACGCGCCGCGTATGCGCGCAGGCGTCGACTCGGCTATGTAGAGCGGTGCGGCGACGATCGAGATGCCGATGGCGACCCCGAGCAGCAGGCGGACGGCGTCGAGCACGATGACGTTGGGCGAGACGGCGGACAGTGCGACGAACACGGCGTAGGAACTCGCGACGATCAGCATCGCGGTCTTGCGGCCCAGGGCGTCGGCGAGCTTGCCGCCGATCAGCGCGCCAATGATGCTGCCGAACACCAAGATGCTGTTGACCAGGCCCTTTTCGGCCGCGGTGAGATGGAAGTCCTCGCTGAGGAACACCAGGGCGCCGGAGATGCTGCCGGAGTCGTAGCCATAGATGACACCGACGACGGCTCCCGTCAGCGCGAAGAGACGGCCGGTTCGGCGCGCATTGGCGGGTGATGGTGGAGGCGTCTCGGAGAGCGTTGCAGTGGACATGATGAGTCCTTTGTGCGGCGGGGCGGCCTGCTCATGACTGATCATGCAAGTATTGGCGCCGTTTCGCGCAAGTGTCAACAGACTCAGGCTACTGCGATATCCCCTTCACCTGCCGCCCTCAGAGGGCCAGTCGAGGGAACCGGCGGCCCTCCCCTCTGCTGCAGCCACCCTTACGAGGTATGGAAGCGATCCAAGATCTTGCGTACAGTTGCTTGCAACGGAACACGAAAATGCATCTTTGCGCATCACGGCGGCATTCACGAGAGGGTGGCCATGAGCGAGACCTCATACATGGAGCAGGAGCTGCGCAGTCAGCCGGAGACCTGGCAGGAAGCCGCGCGGATCGGAGCCGCGGGCGGCCCGCTGCCCGAACCCGGACAGCGCGTGGCCGTCGTCGGATGCGGCACGTCGTGGTTCATGGCGCAGGCGTACGCCGCCTTGCGCGAGAGAGCCGGCGCGGGCGTGACCGATCCCTTTGCCGCCTCGGAGGCATTTCTCGGCAGCGAGCGCGGATACGACGCGGTGGTGGCGATCACCCGATCCGGCACCACGACCGAGGTTCTGCGCATCCTGGAAGCGGTGAAGGGCCGCATCCCGACGGTGACGATCATCGGCGATCCCGGGACACCGGCGGTGGGCCTCTCCGACGCGACGGTCGCGCTGCCGTTCGCGGACGAGCAGTCCGTGGTCCAGACCCGCTTCGCGACCACCGCGCTGACGCTGCTGCGCGCACACCTCGGCGAGGACGTCTCCGCCGCGGTGCGCGACGCGCGGGAAGCCCTCGCCGCGCCGGTCGCACAGGAATGGGTCGACGCGGAACAGTTCTCGTTCCTCGGTACGGGCTGGACCTTCGGGCTGGCCAACGAGGCGGCCCTCAAGATGCGGGAAGCCTCGCAGAGTTGGACGGAGTCCTATCCGGCGATGGAATACCGCCACGGCCCGATCGCGATAGCCGCCCCCGGCCGCGTGACCTGGTTGTTCGGCGAGGCTCCCGAGGGCTTGGAGGCGGATGTGGCCAGGACCGGGGCGCACTTCGTACGCCACGACCGCGATCCGCTGGCCGACCTGGTGCTGGTGCAGCGGGTGGCCCTGGAGCGGGCCCGCGCCCGCGGCTTGAACCCGGACAGCCCGCGCAGCCTGACCCGTTCCGTGATGCTCGGGATTCCGGCGGCCCGCTAGCCCACCCCACCCGACTCAAGTCACCCCGTACGCAAGGGAGTCAGGATCCCATGTCCCTCGTTCCGACCTCATCGATCATCGACAGCGCGCGTACGGCCGGCATCGGCGCCGCGGCCTTCAACGTCATCCACCTGGAAACCGCCGAGGCGCTGGTCACCGCAGCCGAGCGCGCCAACGCCCCGCTGATCCTCCAGATCAGCGAGAACTGCATCCGGTACCACGGCAGCCTGCGACCGATCACCCGTGCCACCCTCGCCCTCGCAGAAGACTCCAGCGCCCCCATCGCGGTGCACCTGGACCACATCACCGACGCGGAGCTGGTCCGGCAGGGCGCCGCGGCCGGGGTGAGTTCGTTCATGGTGGACGCCTCGGCGTTCCCCTACGACGAGAACGTCGCCACCACCGCCGCGCTCACCGCCTGGTGCCATGAACGCGGGTCCTTCGTCGAGGCGGAACTCGGCAAGGTCGGCGGCAAGGACGGTGTCCACGCGCCGGGCACCCGCACCGATCCGGACGAGGCGTTGGCCTTCATCGACGCGACGGGGGTCGATGCGCTCGCCGTGGCCGTCGGCTCCTCCCACGCGATGCACGAACGCACGACGGTACTGGACAAGGAGCTGATCGGCCGATTGCAGGCGGCACTTCCGGTGCCGCTGGTGCTGCACGGCTCGTCCGGCGTGCCGGACGAGGAACTGCAGCGCGCCATCGCGGCAGGCATGACGAAGATCAATATCTCGACGCACCTGGTGTCGGTCTTCACCCGCTCCGTCCGGGATGTTTTGGGTGCGGATCCCGCGCTCGTCGACTCCCGCAAGTACCTCAAGCCGGCACGGGAGGCGGTGGCCCAGGAGGCGGCCAGACTGCTGGAGGTACTGCGCACCCCGATAGCGGCTCCCGACCGGTACGCGGCCCAGGCACCGGTCCGGGGGTGAGAGGAGGAGCCCCCGTCACGGCCCGGCTAGGCTCGCCGCATGAAGCGCCATGAACGGATGAACGCACTGCTCGAGCTGCTCGGCGAAAGAGGCCGGGTGGAGGTCGAGGAGGCGGCAACCGCGCTGGAGGTCTCGGCCGCCACGATGCGGCGCGACATGGACGCCCTCGCCGAGCAGCAACTGCTGACCCGCACCCGGGGCGGGGCGGTGCTCAGCTCGGTGGCGTACGACCTGCCGATCCGGTACAAGCACGCGCACCGGTCCGAGGAGAAGGAGGCAGTGGCGCAGGCAGCGGCGAAGCTGGTCGAGCGTGGCGATGTGGTCGGGCTCAGCGGTGGCACCACCACCACGGCCATCGCGCGGGTGCTGGCCACGCGTCCCGAATTCGCGGAGGCGGGCCCCCAGCCGCATCTGACGATCGTCACCAACTCCCTCAACATCGCGAATGAGCTGGCCGTGCGGCCGCAGATCAAGATCGTGCTCACCGGCGGGGTGGCGCACTCGCGATCCTTCGAACTGGTCGGCCCGTTCAGCGAGTTGGTGCTCCAGCAGATCTCCGTCGACATCGCCTTCATCGGCGCCAACGGCATGGACCCGATCATGGGTGCCACGGTGCACGACGAGGCCGAGGCCAGGGTCAATCGCCTCATGGCGGAGCGGGCGCGGCGTGCGGTGATCGTCGTGGACTCATCGAAGATCGGTGAGCGCTGCTTCGCCCGGATCGGCGGTGCGGACGTGTTCGACACCCTGATCACGGACAGCGGCGCGACGGAAGCCACTCGCCGCGAGTTCACCGACCGCGGCCTGCGGGTGGTAGCGGCCCGCCCTGGTGTCACGGTCTGACCCCGCCACCCATCGGACACCTCGGCCCCCGGCCACCCCCGGCCACCCACACGAGAGGAGAGCGCGCACCCACACTCGCACCTGCGCTTTGGCCACCGTGCTCGGGCCGCCGCGCCTGGATCACCACACTGGGACCGCTGACGAGGACGTGCCCCGTCGGCGCCCTTGACTGCCGGTCGCCACTGTCGGGGCATGCCTGTCGGAACACGACCGCTGGGGCGGCCCGGGATTGTGCCGCCGTTCAGAAGCGTGCTCGTAGGGACGTCAGGCCGGTGGCGTAGACCGCGTCCCCGAAGAGTTCCTCGACCTGGGATACGGCCTCGTCGTCGCTGCGATAGGTGGCGGTCCAGCGGACCTCGGTTCCGATGGCGTGCGGCAGGGCCGTGAGGGTTGCTTCGTAGTCGGAAATCGGGAGGAAGGGATCGAGCACGGTGTAGCGGTACACGCGGGCGACGTGATCCAGGGCGAGCAGGCGCTCGCGGGCGACGACTGTGCCATTGAGCATGAACGCCCTCACGGCGCCGGGGGTTTCGGGGTCGGCTCCGTTTTCGATGACCAGAGGGGGGACGTGCGGATGCCAGTCGGGGAGGCCGTCGAAGCGGCCTATCGTGTGCCAGACCGTGTCGGGGGCCGCGGGCAGCACGGTGGTGCGGATGAGGGTGCGCATGGGTTCACCAGGTCCTGTCTCTGTCGTCTCCGCCTACTCGTCCAGCGTCTCCATACCCCCGCCCTCCCCGGACGCCACCCCACCGCCCGCTCCCCTCCCCGCCATCACTACCGCGCTCCGTAGACAGGCTGCGGCGGTTCAGAGGCGGCGAGGAGTTGGCGGGCGGTCTCGCCGGCCTCGGATGGCGTCCAGCGGGCGGACTTGTCGGTGGCCGGGCCTGGGCGCCACCCCTCCATGACGGTGATGCGGCCGGCTTCCGCCGCGAAGACCCGGCCCGTCACGCCTTCCGATGCGGCCGAGCCCAGCCAGACCACCAGGGGGGAAACGTTCTCCGGGGCCATGGCGTCGAAGGCCCCGTCGGATGGGGCGGCCATGGTGTCGGCGAAGGTCTGCTCCGTCATACGGGTGCGGGCGGCGGGTGCGATGGCATTGACCTGGACGCCGTAGCGGCCCAGTTCTGCGGCGGAGACCAGAGTCAGGCCGAGGATGCCGGCCTTGGCCGCCGAGTAGTTGCCCTGTCCGACGCTTCCCGAAAGTCCGGCACCGGAGGTGGTGTTGATGACCCGGGCCTGCGGCATCCGGCCGTGCTTGGCCTCGGCACGCCAGTGTGCCGCTGCGTGTTTCAGGGGAAGGAAGTGGCCCTTGAGGTGGACACGCAGCACC
The DNA here is from genome assembly GCF_020564935.1 of Streptomyces pinistramenti. GTDB lineage: Bacteria > Actinomycetota > Actinomycetes > Streptomycetales > Streptomycetaceae > Streptomyces > Streptomyces pinistramenti. Next base: position 166,166 of record NZ_JAJCXB010000001.1, on the reverse strand, counting down.
GCGTCCCATGCGTCCTCGTCCAGGTTGACCAGCATCCGGTCGCGCAGGAATCCCGCGTTGTTGACGAGGGTGTCCAGGCGGCCGTATGTGTCCAGGGCGGTGGCGACGAGTGAGGCGGCTCCCGCGCTGGTCGCGATGTCCCCGCCGTGCGCGACGGCTTCGCCGCCCGCCGCGCGGATGTCCGCGGCCACTTCCTCGGCGGGGCTGCCGGAGGTGGGGCTGCCGTGATCGAGGGCGTCGCCAGCGCCGTCGAGACCGACGCCGAGGTCGTTGACGACGACGCGGGCGCCCTCCGCGGCGAAAGCGCGGGCATGTGCACGGCCGAGGCCGCGTCCCGCACCCGTGACGATGACGACGCGACCTTCACAGATTCCGGACTTCTCGGGCACATCAGGCATCTCGGCTCTCCTTGAGGGGAGTTGGAGTGGCAGGGAGTGAGGTGGGCGAGGTTCGAGGGGGGCAGGAGTGACCTGCTCGCAGGCGGGCGTTCAGTGCGTCGGCGGGTTCGGGGCCGGGTGGGCGGCTGCCAGGAAGGCGGGGCGTTCGCCGCCACCGTGGAGGAGCAGGGCGGCGCCACTGACGTAGGACGAGAGGTCGGAGGCGAGAAAGGCGCATGCCTCGCCGGCCTCGGACGGGGTGGCGAGCCGTCCGAGAGGGACGGTGCGGCCGACGGCGGCGACGCCGGACTCGTCTCCGTAGTGGAGGGAGGTCAGTTCGGTGTGGACCATGCCGAGGGTGAGGGTGTTGACGCGGATCTTCGGGGCCCATTCGACGGCCATGGAGCGGGCGAGGCTGTCGAGGCCGGCCTTGGCGGCGCCGTAGGCGGCGGTGCCGGGCGAGGGGCGGGTGGCGCTGACGCTTCCGATCATGATGATCGAGCCGCCGGACGGCTGGGCGGCCATCACCTCGTAGGCGGCGAGGGAGGCCGTCAGAGGCGCGACGAGGTTCAACTCCACTACGCGTGCGGCTTGTTGGGGGCTGGAGTCGGCGAGGAGGCGGTACGGCGTGCCGCCGGCGTTGTTGACGAGGATGTCCAGGCGGCCGTGTTCGCGTCGGACGCGGCGGAAGAAGGCGGTGACCGCTTCGGGGTCGCGCAGGTCGAGTTGACGGAAGAGCGCGGTGCGTCCGTCCGCCTCCAGAGGCCGGTCGGGTGGCCTGCGGGCGCAGGTGACGACCTGGGCGCCCGCGGCCAGCAGTGCCGTGCTGATGCCCGCGCCGACCCCGCGTGTGCCGCCCGTGACGACCGCAACGCGGCCCGTCAGATCGATGCTGAGCGCCATGCGCCACCTCCCGCAGCGCGCGTCGCGCTGCTACCTTCTCATTCAACAGCACCTAACAAACGTTTGGTGGAAAGGTAGCTGATCTGCTGATGGGTGTCTCCACCTCCCGCCCCGGCGCTCCGCCGGGCGGCCGCGGTATCGCACTGGTCACGGTGGACTTCCCGCCGGTCAACGCCCTTCCCGTACAGGGCTGGTACGACCTGGCCGATGCGGTTCGGGACGCCGGCCGGGATCCGGGCATCCGGTGTGTGGTGCTCGCCGCGGCGGGGCGGGGGTTCAATGCCGGTGTCGACATCAAGGAGATGCAGCGGACCGAGGGACATGCCGCGCTGATCGGTGCCAACCGGGGCTGCTACGAAGCGTTCGCCGCGGTCTATGACTGCGAGGTGCCGGTGGTCGCCGCGGTGGCGGGGTACTGCCTGGGCGGCGGGATCGGCCTGGTGGGCAACGCGGACGCGATCGTGGCGAGCGACGACGCGACGTTCGGGCTGCCGGAGCTGGACCGTGGCGCGCTGGGAGCCGCCACCCATCTCGCCCGGCTCGTGCCGCCGCACCTGATGCGCACGCTCTACTACACCTCACGCACCGTCACCTCCCAGGAGCTGCGGCGGCACGGCTCGGTGTGGGACGTGGTGCCGCGTGCGCAGGTGCGGGACGCGGCGCTGGCGCTCGCCGGGGAGATCGCGGCGAAGGACGGCTCCCTGATCCGGCTGGCGAAGGCCGCCATCAACGGTATCGATCCGGTCGATGTGCGCCGCAGCTACCGCTTCGAGCAGGGCTTCACCTTCGAGGCGAACCTCAGCGGGATCGCCGACCGGCATCGCGACGCGTTCATGGGCAGGCGCGGAGACCCGGGCCCCGTGGGGGCCGACCCCGGTCCCGGCCCCCACGCAGGCACCAAAGCCCCCGAGAACACCGCGCCTACCGAAACGCGTCCCCCACCCGTCCCACCAGCCGTCCCCCCGTCCACCCCACCGAAGGAGCCCCGTTGAGCGACAAGACCATGAGCGCCGATGCGGCCGTCGGGCGGCTGGCCAGCGGCATGACGATCGGGATCGGCGGCTGGGGGTCGCGGCGGAAGCCGATGGCACTGGTCCGTGCGGTGCTGCGGTCCGAGCTGCGGGAGCTGACGCTGGTCTCGTACGGCGGGCCCGATGTCGGTCTGCTCGCGGCCGCCGGCAAACTGCGGCGCGTCATCGCCCCGTTCGCGACGCTCGACTCGATCCCCCTGGAGCCGCATTTCCGTGCCGCGCGCCAGAACGGCAGCATCGACTTCACGGAACTGGACGAGGCGATGTTCATGTGGGGGCTGACCGCGGCCGGTCAGCGGTTGCCCTTCCTGCCGGTGCGGGCCGGGCTCGGCTCGGACCTGCTGCGCGTCAACCCCGGCCTCCGTACGGTCACTTCGCCGTATCCGGACGGCGAGGAGCTGGTGGCCGCGCCCGCGCTGCGGCTCGATGCGGCACTGGTGCATCTGCACCGCGCGGACGCCAGGGGCAACGGGCAGTACCTGGGGCCCGATCCGTATTTCGACGACCTGTTCTGCGAGGCGGCGGACGCCGCGTATCTCTCCTGCGAGCGGATCGTGGACAGTGCCGAGCTGACGGCGGCGGGCGGGCCGCAGACGCTGCTGGTCAAGCGGCCGTTCGTGCAGGGCGTGGTGGAGGCCCCGAACGGCGCGCACTTCACCGCCTGCGAGCCGGACTACGGCCGGGACGAGACCTTCCAGAAGGCGTACGCGACGGCGGCGGCGGATCCGGCGCGGTGGGCGGAGTTCGCCGCGCGCTTCCTCTCCGGCGACGAGCAGGAGTACCAGGACGCGGTCGCCGCCTTCCACGGCCGCACCGGGCAGCACGAGCGGAAGGGGGCGTGACCATGGCGGAGACGGATGCGACGCGGACGGGCGCGGCGGAGCCGGCGGGCGCGGGTCCGCAGCGGCAGGGCGCCGGCGGGCGCGCCGGGCCGCGTGCCGTGACTGACGGGGCGCCCACCCGTGCCGAGTACTGCGTGCTGGCCTGCGCGGAGGCGTGGCGGGACGCCGGCGAGGTCCTTGCCAGCCCGATGGGGACCGTACCGTCCATCGGGGCGCGGCTGGCGCGGCTGACCTTCTCGCCCGATCTGCTGCTCACGGACGGGGAGGCGCTGCTGATCGGCGATGTGCCGGCGCTCGGGGCGCGGGCGGAGGTGACGGAGGGGTGGCTGCCCTATCGCGGGCATCTCGCCCTGGTGGCCACGGGCCGCCGGCACGTCATGATGGGCGCGAGCCAGATCGACCGTTTCGGGAACCAGAACATCTCCTGCATCGGCGACTGGTCCCGGCCCGCCCGGCAGCTGCTCGGCGCTCGCGGTGCCCCTGCCAACACCGTGAACAATCCGACGAGTTACTGGGTGCCGCGGCACTCCCCCAGGTCCTTCGTGGAACAGGTCGACATGGTCTGCGGGGTCGGCTACGACCGGGCGGCCGCGGCCGGGCCCGCCGCGGCCCGTTTCCACCGGATACCCGAAGTCATCAGCGATCTGGGGGTGTTCGACTTCGCCACGCCCGGCCGGACGATGCGGGTGCGCTCCCTGCACCCCGGCGTGACCGTCGAGCAGGTCCGCGCGGCGACCGGCTTCGCGCTGGCCGTACCGCCCGGCGTGCCCGCGACGCGGGAGCCGACGGCCGGTGAGCTGCGGCTGATCCGTGAGGTGATCGACCCGCACGGGCTGCGCGAGGGCGAGGTGCGGACGTGACGGCCGGGCGGCAGCGGGAAGAGGACGAAGGCGGTCCGCCGGTGCGGCGTGCCTCCCCGGCCGATGGCCCGCCGGTGCTGCGTACCGCCCTGACCGATCTGGTGGGGGTGCGGCATCCCGTCGTCCAGACCGGTATGGGCTGGGTGGCCGGGCCGCGGCTGGTGTCGGCGACCGCGAACGCCGGGGCGCTGGGGATCCTGGCGTCGGCGACGATGACCGTGCCGGAGCTGCGGGCCGCGGTGCGCGAGGTGCACGCGCGTACCCGGGCGCCGTTCGGGGTGAATCTGCGGGCGGATGCCGGGGACGCGGCGGAGCGGGTGCGGATCATCATCGAGGAGGGGGTGCGGGTCGCGTCGTTCGCGCTCGCGCCGTCGCGTGAACTGATCGCCCGCCTCAAGGACGCCGGTGTGCTGGTGATCCCTTCCGTCGGGGCGCGGCGGCATGCCGAGAAGGTCGCCGCCTGGGGCGCGGACGCCGTCCTGGTCCAGGGCGGCGAGGGCGGCGGGCACACCGGCGAGGTGGCGACGACGGTGCTGTTGCCGCAGGTCGTGGACGCGGTGGACATTCCGGTGATCGCCGCGGGCGGGTTCCACGACGGCCGGGGCCTGGTGGCCGCGCTGGCGCTCGGTGCGTGCGGGGTGGCCATGGGGACGCGGTTTCTGCTGACGTCGGACAGCACCGTGCCGGACGCGGTCAAGGCGCGCTACCTGGCGGCGTCGGTCCGCGACGTCACCGTCACGACGAAGGTGGACGGGCTGCCGCACCGGATGCTGCGCACCGATCTGGTCACCGCCCTCGAACGGTCCGGGCGGACGGCCGCGCTGCTGCGGGCCGTGCGGCATGCGGCGGCCTTCCGCAAGCGCTCGGGGCTGCGCTGGTCGCAGCTGGCGCGCGACGGGCTGGCCCTGCGGCGCGGCAAGGGGCTGAGCTGGAGCCAGGTGCTGCTGGCCGCGAACACGCCGATGATGCTCCGCGCGGCGATGGTGGAGGGCCGGCCGGATCTGGGGGTGATGGCCTCGGGGCAGGTGGCCGGACTGATCGGGGATCTGCCGTCGTGCGCGGAACTGGTGGAGCGGATCATGGCGGAGGCGGGTGCGACGCTGCGGCGGCTGCCCGTGCCACCTGCGGGTATGGCCGCTTTCCCGAGGACGTCCGACGGGCGGTGCTGATTCCTGGCGGGTACCTGTGGAGAATGGAGAATGTACGTGCGAAGACCGCTGCGGGCTTCGCAGGGGGAATTGTCCACTGGGGGGAGAGATCCACATATGCGGAAGTTCCTGGCCACGGCGTTGGCCGTGGTGGCATGCAGCGCTTCACTGACCCTTTCGACGGCGTCGCAGGCGGCGGCCGCCGGGCCGCCTGCACAGTGCGTCAAGGTGCGGAAGTTCTTCACCAAGGGCGAGCAGCGCGCGGTGCGGCTGACGAATCTGTGCACCCGCCGCCCGGCCTGCTACGTCATCGTCGTGCCGCATCACGCCGACCCGCGCGGGCGGCTCTCCAAGGGCGTGACGAAGGACGTGTCCTACACGACGGTGCGCGCGCCTCGGGCGCTGTACGTCAAGAACGCGCAGTGCTGAGCGGCTGACGGGAGGCGCCGGCCGGGCGGGGCTCCGCTGCCGGCCGGCGCTCCCCGCGGCTCACAGCCGCTCGATCACCGTGACGTTCGCCTGGCCGCCGCCCTCGCACATGGTCTGGAGGCCGTAGCGGCCGCCGGTCCGCTCCAGCTCGTGCAGCAGGGTCGTCATGAGTCTGACGCCGGTCGCGCCGAGCGGATGGCCGAGGGCGATGGCTCCGCCGTTGACGTTGACCTTGGCGGGGTCGGCGCCGGTCTCCTTCAGCCAGGCCAGCACGACCGGCGCGAACGCCTCGTTGATCTCGACGAGGTCGATGGCGTCGAGCGTGAGGCCGGTCTTCTTCAGCGCGTGGGCGGTGGCCGGGATGGGCGCGGTGAGCATCCGGATCGGGTCATCGCCACGTACCGACAGGTGGTGGATGCGGGCGCGCGGCGTCAGCCCGTGCTCGCGCAGTGCGCGCTCGCTCGCCAGCAGCATCGCCGCGGCGCCGTCGGAGACCTGGGAGGAGACGGCGGCGGTCAGCCGTCCGCCGTCGACCACCGGCTTCAGCCCGGCCATCTTCTCCAGCGAGGTGTCGCGCCGCGGCCCCTCGTCCACGGCGACGTCCCCGTACGGCACGATCTCGCGGGTGAAGCGGCCCTCGTCGACGGCGTGCAGGGCGCGTCGGTGGGAGCGGAGTGCGAACTCCTCCATGGCGGGGCGGGAGATGTCCCATTTCTCGGCGATGAGTTCGGCGCCGTGGAACTGGTTCACTGGCAGGTCGCCGTAGCGTGCCCGCCAGCCCGCGCTGCCCGCGAACGGGCCTTCGGTGAGGCCGAGCGGTACGGCGGCCTGCCGGCTGGCGAAGGCGATCGGGATCATCGACATGTTCTGGGTACCGGCCGCGACGACGAGGTCCTGGGTGCCGGAGAGTACGGCCTGCGCGGCGAAGTGCACGGCCTGCTGCGAGGAGCCGCACTGGCGGTCGACGGTGACACCGGGCACCTCTTCGGGGAGCCCGGCTGCCAGCCAGCTGGTCCGGGCGATGTCGCCGGCCTGCGGGCCCACGGTGTCCAGGCAGCCCATGACGACGTCGTCGACGGCTGCCGGGTCCAGGCCGGTCCGGTCCATCAGTGCCGCCAGGACGTGGGCGCCGAGATCGGCGGGGTGGACGGCGGCCAGCCCGCCGTTGCGTTTGCCGACCGGGGTGCGCAGCGCGTCGACGATGTAGGCCACGGCCATGGCGATCAGGCTCCTTCGCGTGAGCGGGTCAGGTCAGTCCCGCAGGGCGATGCCGTCCAGGACCATCGAGAGGTACTGGCGGGCGATCTCCTCCGGGCTGTGGTGTCCGTCCGGCCGGTACCAGCTCGCCGCCACCCAGACGGTGTCGCGGACGAAGCGGTAGGTGAGCCGGATGTCGAGGTCGGTGCGGAAGCTGCCGTCGGCGACGCCCCGCTCCAGCGTGCCGAGCCAGGCTTTCTCGAACTTCTGCTGGGAGTCGGTGAGATAGCCGAAGCGGGGCTGGGCGGCGAGGTGCCGGGACTCCTTCTGGTAGATGGCGACCGCGGCGCGGTGCCGGTCGATCTCCCGGAAGGATTCGGTGACCAGGGCCTCCAGGGTCTTCCTGGGGGCGTGGCCGGCGGCCAGTACCGCGTCGTAGCCGTCCCACAGTTCGTTCAGGAAGGTGGACAGGATCTCGTCCACCATCGATTCCTTGGAGTCGAAGTGGTAGTAGAGGCTGCCGGCGAGGATGCCGGCCTCGTCCGCGATGCGGCGGACGGTGGTGGCGTTGTAGCCGTGGGCGGCGAAGACCTCGGCGGCGGTGTGCAGCAGTTCGCGGCGGCGCTCGGGCGACGCACTCACGGTCGTCGTCTTCTTCTTGGCAGCCGGGCTCTTCGCGGCTGACTTCTTGGCGGTGGACACCTGCCCATTGTCGCTCCCGGTCCCTGGCCGGCGTACTGGCGCATGAGGTCATCGCCGGCTCAGGCGTGCTGGCTGCTGACCGGGACGACCTCGCCGGTCATGTACGACGCGTAGTCGCTGGCGAGGAAGACGATGACGTTGGCGACCTCCCAGGGTTCCGCGTAGCGGCCGAACGCCTCGCGGGCGGTCAGTTCGGCGAGCAGGGTGTCGGTGGTCACCTTCGCGAGGTGCGGGTGCATGGCGAGGCTCGGCGAGACCGCGTTGACCCGGACTCCGTAGGCGGCTGCTTCCACGGCGGCGCAGCGGGTCAGCGCCATCACGCCGGCCTTGGCCGCCGCGTAGTGGGCCTGGCCGCGCTGGGCGCGCCAGCCGACGACGGAGGCGTTGTTGACGATGGCGCCTCCAGGTGTGCCGGGGTGGTCCCGCATCCGGCGCAGGGCGGCCCTGGTGCAGCGGAAGGTGCCGTTCAGGGTGGTGTCGAGGACGGTGTCCCACTGCGCGTCGGTCATGTCGACGAGGTCGGCTGTGCCGCCGAGTCCGGCGTTGTTGACGACGATGTCGAGCCGGCCGTGCCGCTCTTCGGCCCGTGCGAAGAGCGCGCCGACCTGTGCCTCGTCGGTGACGTCGCAGGGCTCGGCGGTGACGTGGGCGGCGCCGAACTCCGCGGCGAGCCGGTCGGCCGACTCCGCGAGGCGGCGCGTGTGGGTGTCGGAGATGAGGACGTCCGCGCCCTCTTCCAGCAGTTTGCGGGCGGTGGCGCCGCCGATTCCGGCACCGGCCGCTGCGGTGACGACGGCCGTCCGGCCGGCCAGCAGTCCGTGCCCCGGCACATACGAAGGCTTCTCGGTCGTCATGGCCGTACGCTAACCTACCAAACACTTGTTAGGGAACACTCGGTGCCGCGCCGGACCCCACCGGCGACCGCGCCTCCAGGAGCCGATCAGCAGAGAGGCCGCCCGCCGATGGATCTCGAACACACCCCGGAGGACGAGGAGTTCAGGCGGACGGCCCGCGCCTGGCTCGCCGCGCACGTACCGGCCGCCCCCCTGCCGTCCCTGGAGACCGCGGAGGGCTTCGCGGCCCACCGGGAGTGGGAACGCACACTGGCGGCCGACCGGTGGTCGGTGGTCTCCTGGCCGGCGGAGTACGGCGGCCGGGACGCCTCGCTCGCCCGCTGGCTGCTCTTCGAGGAGGAGTACTACGCGGCCGGGGCCCCGGGACGGGTCGGCCAGAACGGCATCAGCCTGCTCGCGCCGACCCTCTTCGCGCACGGCACCGAAGCCCAACTCGCCCGTGTCCTGCCGCCGATGGCGGGCGGCACGGTGGTCTGGGCGCAGGCGTGGTCGGAGCCCGAGGCCGGTTCGGACCTGGCCTCGCTGCGGTCCACCGCGGTGCGCACCGACGGCGGCTGGCTGCTGAGCGGGCAGAAGACCTGGTCCTCGCGGGCCGCCTTCGCCGACCGCGCGTTCGGCCTGTTCCGCAGCCACCCGGAGGCGGACCGCCCGCACCGCGGCCTGACGTACCTGATGTTCGATCTCACGGCGCCCGGCCTGACCGTACGGCCCATCGGGCGGCTGGACGGCAAGCCCGCCTTCGCCGAGCTGTTCCTGGACGGGGTGTTCGTCCCCGACGAGGACGTGATCGGCGAGCCGGGGCAGGGCTGGCGGGTGGCCATGAGCACGGCGGGCAACGAGCGCGGGCTGACGCTGCGCAGCCCCGGCCGCTTCACCGCGGCCGCCGACCGCCTCGTCGCCCTGTGGAACCGCCGCGCCGACCCGTCCGACACGGCGCTGCGCGACCGCGTCGCCGACCTCGTCATCGGGGCCCGCGCCTACCACCTGTTCACCCGCGCCCACGCGGCGCGGCTCGCGGCGGGCGAGGATCTCGGCGCCGAGTCGAGCCTCAACAAGATCTTCTGGTCCGAACTGGACATCGCGCTCCACGAGACCGCGCTCGATCTGCTCGGCGCCGAGGGCGAACTCGCCGACACCGCGACCGAGGCCCCCGCGCACGGCAGTTGGGCCGACGGCTGGACCTTCGCCCTGGCCGGCCCCGTCTACGCGGGCACCAACGAGATCCAGCGCGACATCATCGCCGAACGGCTGCTGGGACTGCCCAAGGGACGGCGGTAGGGCCCGCACCGCCGCCACCGCACGACCACGCAAGGGAAGGGACCGGCATCGGATGGCATTTCTTCTCAACGACGAGCAGCGCGAGTTCGGGCGCACGCTGGGGCGGCTGCTGGGGGCCGCGGACACCGCGGCCGCGGTCCGCGCCTGGGCGGACGGCGACGCCGGACCCGGCCGGAAACTGTGGCAACGGCTCGCCGGAACAGGGGTGTTCGCGCTCGCGGTACCGGAGGAACACGGCGGAGTGGGCTTCCTTCCCATCGAACTGGCCGTGGCGTTCATGGAGTTGGGCCGCTACGCGGTTCCGGGACCGGCGGTGGAGACGGTCGCGGCGGCCGTCCTGCTGGATCGGCTCGACGGCCCGGAGCCGGCCGCGTCGTGGCTGCCGGGCATCGCGTCGGGCTCCGCCCTCGCCTCGTACGCGGATGCGGCGCACGGTCCGTACGCCCTCGACGCCGACGTGGCCGACGTGACGCTGGCGGTGTCCGGCGACCAACTGCGGCGCCCGGCGGGCCATGGCACCGTCCAGCCGTCGCTCGACCCGGCGCGGCGCCTCGCCCGGCCCGCCGATGACGGCGCGCTGCTGGCGCACGGCCCCGGGGTCGCGGCGGCCGCCGCCGCGGCAGCCGATGCGGCGGCCCTGCTGACCGCGGCCCAGGCCCTGGGCACCGGCTGCCGCCTGCTCGCCGACACGGTGGATTACGTACGGCAGCGCATCCAGTTCGGCGTGCCGGTCGGCTCGTTCCAGGCGGTCAAGCACCGGCTGTCCGATGCGCTGCTGGCCCTGGAGTTCGCCCGGCCCCTGGTGTTCGCGGGGGCGGTGGCGCTGGCGCGGGCCGCGGACGGGACGGCGACGCGCGACGTGGCCGCGGCGAAGGCCGCCGCGGGCGAGGCGGCGTACGGGGCGGCGCGGGCCGCGCTCCAGCTGCACGGCGCGGTCGGCTACACGGAGGAGCTGGACCTGTCCCTGTGGATCCGCAAGGCGCGGGCGCTGCGGTCGGCCTGGGGCACGCCGTCGGCCTGCCGGGCCCGGGTCCTCGCGGCGACGGACGGAGAGGTGCCCGCCGCAGCCGATTCTTTTTACAGGTAAAACACCTGTTAACGTTTAAGCATGGGAAAGCATGCCAGACCGACGAGGACGCGGATCACACACGCGCCGGGAGGCGGTGTGCGTGCCCGGCCGCTGCCGATCCGCAGCACCGTACGGCTGCGCAGGCCCGTCGACATCTGGCACAAGCCCGCGCTCAGCGCGGTCGTCGCGATGGCCGTCCCCGACCTGACGCTGTTCGCGCTGGGCCGGATGGATCTGGTCCTCTACACCTCGGCCGGCGCGATGTGCGCCCTGTACGGGCACGGCCTGCCGTACGCGGCGCGGGCCCGCACCCTGCCGTGGGTCGTGGCCGGCATGGTCGCGAGCCTCGGCGCCGCCCTGACGGCCGCGTCCCTGATCACCTCCACCGCCCTGCTGGTGGTGCCGGCCTCGCTGCTCGCCGCGGTCCACAAGATGGTCTGCGACGCGACGCGGATCGGCCCGCCGGGCAACCTCATCTTCACCTTCATCGCGGCATCGGCCTTCTTCGTCCCTCAGCAGGCAGGGCAGCTACCGCTGCACCTGGCACTGGCGCTGGCGGCCGGCGCGCTGGCCTGGCTGGTGTGCATGGCGCCCGCGCTGATCCGGCCGCACGGCCCCGAGCGCATCGCCACCGCCCGCGCCCTGGAGGCAGCGGCGGCGCTGCTGCGCACGGATCCCGGCGGCGGACCGGCCGCGGCAGGCGCACGGCAGGCGACCGCGGGCGCCGTGAACGCCGCCTGGCACACCCTCTTCCTCGTGCCCGCCCGCACCCCCGCGAAGGCCGCCGCACGGACCGGTCTCGAACGGCTGCTCATCCGTGCCGAATCGGCCCTGGAAGGCCCGGCAGGTCCGGGCGGCGCGGCGGCCGCCGAGGCGGAGCTGTTCGGCGGCTGGGCGCGCGAGGTCCGCGGCGGCGGGCCGCTCCCCGACGTGCCGCTCTCGACGGCCCAGCGCGCGGAACTCGACGGCGTCGTCACGGAGACCGCGGACCTGGACCTGACCCGCCCGGACGGGCCGCGGCGGCCCGCGCCCGGACGGCCGCGCGGGTTCCGTGCCCTGGCGGCCGCGCTCGCGCCCGGGTCTGTGCTGCTGCCGGTCGGCCTGCGGGTCGCGGCGGGCTGCGCGCTGGCGGGCTGGGCCTCGATGGCGCTCGGCGTCGGGCATCCGTACTGGGCGGTGGTGACCGCGGCCTCGGTCTTCCAGGCCAACACCACCCTGTCCTGGCAGCGTGCACTGCAACGCACCCTCGGCAATCTGCTCGGGCTGCTGCTGTTCACCGCGCTGCTGCCGCTGATCCACACCGGCCATCTGACGATGATCGGCCTCGCCCTGACCTTCCAGCTCGGGGCCGAGGCGTGGATCACCCGCAACTACTGGCTCGGCTCGGTCTGTGTGACGCCCATGGCGCTGCTGCTCACCGAGTTCGGCAATCCGCTGCCGGCCCGCACACTGGTCGCCGACCGCTGGATCGACACCCTGGTCGGCGCCGTGGTGGGCCTGGCCTGCTGCGTGCTGGTCACCAACCGCCGCGCCACCGACCGGATCCACACCGCACTGGACCGTGTCGACGCGGCCGGGGCCGCCGCGGAACGGCTGCTCGCGTCGGACCCCGCGCCGGCTGCGGACGACGGGCTGGAGACCGGCTGGGCCCGCGACCGGCTCGCCGTCTGCCTCGCCGAGCTGCGCGAGGCCGTCGACGTAGCGTCCGGCGAGTGGTGGCAGCACGCCCTCCCGGAGGAGCGGGTCACGCGCGCCGAACAGCAGGGGCACCGCACGCTGGCGCGGCTCGCCCGGCGGCTCGCGCAGCCCGTGCCGGTCGCTTGACCCGTGCCGGAACCCGCGTGCCGGGCAGGCACAATTGGGGGGGCGTACGGCAGCCGAGGACGTACGGCACAGGTGAGACGCACGGCGGCGGCCGAAGGCTCCGTACGGCAGGCCGAGAGGAGAGCCCGGGTGGCCGAGGACATCGTCGCGGGAGTGCTGCGTCAGTGGCAGCAGGTGCACCCAGGGCTCGACACCGGCCCGATGGCGCTGATCGGGCGGCTCAACCGCTGTTCGGCGCTGCTCCAGCAGGCGGCCGACGCCCCACTGCGGCGGGCCGGGCTCACCCGTGCCGAGTTCGACATCCTGGGCACCCTGCGCCGGATGGACCGCGAGCTGACACCCGGCCGGGTGGCCCGCGAGACCTTTGCGTCCGGCGCCGCCGTCACCAAGCGGGTGCGGCAGCTGGAGGCGCGCGGGCTGATCGTCCGCCGGCCCGACGACCGGGACCGCCGGGTCGCCCACCTCTCCCTCACCGACGAGGGCCGCGGCATCATCGACCGGCTGCTGCCCGATCAGCTGAGCTACGAGGCGGCCCTGCTCGCCGGCATCGGCGACCAGCGGCAGCACGAACTCTCCGACGGGCTGGCCGAGTTGCTGGTCGTACTCGAAGGCCGCCTGGGCAGCCTGATGGACTGAGCGGCGGCCCTCGGGCCCGCTCCCCGCGCGCACCGCTCCGTGACGCAGCTCACGCAGGAATGCCGCACACCGGCGTGACACGGCCGACGTCCCAGTGGTCGAAGGGACAAGGAAGCGCACCGAACGCAAGGGAGCCGGCGATGCCCACCGTCATCGACCACGCCGTCCAGGCCCGCCTCATCGCGACCGAGCCGCGGGCGCGGCAGATCCCCGCGGCGCTGCGTTACGACCCGGACGACCCCTTCGCGGTCCTGGTGGTGTTTCCGCCGCCCGCCTCCCTGGACGGCACCGAGGTGGTGTGGACGTTCGCCCGCGAGCTGCTGACGGAGGGGCTGCGGGGGCCCGCGGGGATCGGCGACGTGCATCTCTGGCCCTGCGGTCCGCGCACCGTCATGGTCGAGCTGCACACCGTCGAAGGGCTGGCGATGGTCCAGTTCGACGCGCGGGATCTGCGGCGCTTCCTGGCCATGGCGTACGGGCTCGTCGCCCGGGGGGACGAGGCCCGGCATCTGGACGTCGACGCCGACCTGGCGGCGCTGCTGCGGGAGGCGTAGCCGCGTCACGGGCCGGGGGCCTGATCAGTCCGTTGCGTCCGGTGGCGGCGTGCCGAAGAGGTTCGCCAGGTGCAGGTCGAGGAGGTGGAGCGCCTTCTCGGGCGGGTGGACGTCCAGCAGGACATAGGTGGAGAGCCCGTCGACGAGGCTGATCAGCAGCATCGCCTCGTCCTCGGCGTCCCGGCCGGGCGGCAGTTCGCCGCGCTCCGCCGCACGGCGCAGCTGGCCGGCGAAGAAGGCGCACAGACGGGGGATGCCTTCCCTGGCCTCGGCGCGCAGGCTTTCGTCGTGCACGGCACGAACGAAGTAGGCGGCGCCGACGAGGGTGCCGGTGCGGCTCTTGTCGTCGAGCGGGAGCATGCCCGACAGGCAGGCGCGCAGGACGGCGCGCGGCGTCGGCTCCGCCGCCATGCCGGCGATGCGGTCGCGGATCCGCCGGTCGGCCAGCTCGTTGATGTGCCGGAGGGCGAAGCCGAGCATCTCGTCCCTGGTGCGGAAGTAGTGCTGCAGCCTGCCGAGCGAGATGCCGGCCTCGGCCGCGACGTCGCGCAGGCTCGCGCCGTCCAGGCCGCGGGTGCTCGCGATCCGCCAGAGTGCTTCGGAGATCTCCCTGCGCCTGGTCTCGTGGTCCACCTTTTTGGGCACCCGCGCCCTCCCTCGGTCGCGTCCCGCGCTGTGACAGGCCGCTTTTACAAGTCGCTCGTACCGTTATAACGTACCGCTACCCAATACGATTGACTTGAAAACGGGGACCTGCCGTGCCACCTGCCGTCCCGCCCGCCACCGGGCCCGCCCTCCCGCTGCTGCGCCCGCCGCGCCACCGTGTCGACCCGCGCGCCCGGCGCTGGTGGACGGCCCAGGCGCTGCTGACGCTCAGCGGACCGCTGCTGCTCACCGCGCTGGCGCTCACCCTGTGCTCCGTCCTCTTCTTCCCCGGCGCGCTGCCCTGGCTGGGGCCGCTGCTCGTGGTGCTCGTCCTTCCCGCCCTGGCGTACCTCCTGGTGATGCCGCGGTGGCGGTACACGGTGCACGCCTGGGAGCTGGGCGACCTGGCCGTCTACGCGTCGGCCGGCTGGTTCCGGCAGCGGCGCCGGATCGCCCCGCTGTCCCGGGTGCAGACCGTCGACACGCTGCGCGGCCCGCTCCAGCGCCGCTACGGACTGGCCACCGTCACCGTCACCACCGCGTCCACCGCGGGCGACATCACCATCGCCGGGCTGTCCGACACCGACGCCGAGGCGCTGTCCCGGCGGATCAGCAAGGCCGCGCAGGACATCCGGGGTGACGCGACATGAGCGGCACCGCCCCCAGTACCCCCGCACCCGCCGTGCCCTGGCGTCGGCTGGATCCGCGCACCCTGCTGGTGCACTGCGGCTGGCTCGCCGCACCGCTCGGCTCACTCGGGCTGACCGCACTGGCCACCGGCGGCCGGATCACCACCGGCGCGTGGATCACGCTGGCCGCCGTCGCCGTCTCCTTCGCCGTCGTCACCGCGCTCGGCCTGATCCGCTGGGCCCGTACCGCGTTCCGCGTCACCGATGAGTCGTTCGAGGTGCGCAGCGGGCTGCTGACCCGGCGGCTGCGCAGCGTGCCGCTGCACCGCATCCGCACCGTCGACCTGACGGCCACGCCCCAGCACCGCCTGCTGGGCGTCACCGTCCTGCGGGCCGGCACCGCGAGTCCGTCCGAAAGCGGCGGCGCGCTGTCCCTGGAGGCGCTCACGGTCGCCGCGGCGAGGCGGCTGCGCGCCGAACTGCTCGCGCGCGCGGACACCGAGGCGGCCGCGGGCGATCCGGTCCTGGCCCGGTTCAGCCTGCGGTGGCTGCGGTACGCGCCGCTGACGTTCTGGGTCGTCGGCGGCGTCTTCGTCGCGGTCGGCACGGTCTACCGGGTGCTGGACGGCATCGGGATCGAGCCCTGGAAGCTCGGCTTCGTCCGGCGCGCGGCCCAGGAGTTCGGCAGCAGCCTGCTGTGGCTGACGATTCCCGCGGCCCTGCTCGCCGTCCTCGCCGCCGGCGCGATCGGCGCGACCGCCCTCTACACGGAGAACTGGTGGAACTACCGCCTGGAATGGGCGGATTCACGCACGCTGCGGATACGGCGGGGGCTCTTCACGACCCGCGCGGTCACCATCGAACGGGCCCGGCTGCGCGGCGTGCTGCTCAGGGAACCGCTGCTGCTGCGGGCCGGCGGCGGCGCACTGGTCCGGGCGGTCGCGGGCGGCCTCGGCAACCGCGAGGAGAACCGCAAGCGCAGCGCGGTACTGCCGCCCGCACCCCGCCCCCTCGCCCTGCGGGTGGCGGGCGGCACCCTGCGCTCGCCGTTCCCCGACGCGGAGTTCGCCGACGCGGGGGTGCCCGGCCGCCCCGCGCCGTCCGCCGTCGGATCTGACCGGCCCGACCGGCCCGCCCTGGCCCGGCATCCGCGGGCCGCGCTGCGCAGGCGGCGGCTGCGCGGGCTGCTGTGGGTGGTACTGCCCGGCACTCTGGCGTTCGCCGGGTGCGGCCTGGCCTTCGCGCCGGTGCTGCTGCACGCCGCCTGGATCTTTGCGGTGGTCGCCACGTCTGCCGTGCTGTGGCTGGCCCGGGACGCGTACCGCACGCTGGGGCACGGGGTGCACGGCCGTCATCTCGTCGTCCGCTCGGGCACGTTCAGCCGGGACACCCTCGTGCTGGAGCGCGACGCCATCGCGGCCTGGACCTTCACCAGCACGCCGGTCACCCGCCGGGCCGGCCTGGTGACGCTGACCGCGGCGGTCGCCGCAGGTGAGATGGGGTACCGCATCCCGGATCTGGCCGCGGCGGACGCGCCGGCCTTCGCGGCGGACGCGGCCCCGGGCATCATCGACGCCTTCCTGCTGCACCCGGGCCGGGCGACGGAGGGCTGACGGGCGGGGCCGGAGTGACGGCAGTTGCCCGGCCCCTGCGGTTACCCCGTCCTCCGGCGTCGATTCGTCCCCATGACGCACATCACACACCTGTCGCGTGCACGACGAGCCCGTCCCGACCGTCCTACAGGGCGAGCCGTGCCCATGAACCGACAGCCGTGAGGGAGCAGCCGCGATGCCCACCCGTGTCATCGACCAAGCCGTCCAGGTCCGTCTCATCGCGACCGCGCCCGGCCCGCACGCGGTTCCGGCTGTTCTGCATTACCAGCCCGCCGACCCGCTCGCGGTCCGGATGTCGTTCCCGCCGGAGATCTCCCTCGACGGCGCGGCGGTGGACTGGGCGTTCGCCCGCGAACTGCTGGCCGATGGGCTGCACACCCCCGCGGGCCGGGGCGACGTACGAGTGCGGCCCTACGGCCCTGAGCGCACGGTGATGGAGTTCCACGCGGACGAGGGCGTCGCCATGGTGCAGATGCGGACGGCGGATGTGCAGCGCTTCCTGGCCCGGTCCTACACGGCCGTACCTGCGGGGCAGGAGCAGGCGCATCTCGACGTCGACGGCGGGCTCGCCGAACTCTTCGGAGCAGCATGATCCGCCACGGGCGGGCCGCCGGCTCCCGCCCGCGGACACCCGGCCGCCCCGCTGCACGGGGAGCCGCCGGGCGCCGCGCACCGGGGAGCGCCAACCGGTGGTCAGCGCTGCGGGAAGCCGAAGCCGTAGCCCTGCTGCCGCAGCTCGGGGAGCAGCTGGTCCAGGGCCGCGACGGTCCGCGACCGGTCGCCGCCGCCATCGTGGAAGAGCACCGTCGGCCCGTTCGTCAGCTCGTCGCGCACCGTCGACTCGATGGTCGCGAGGCTGCCGCCCTCGAAGTCCTTGCTGTCGATGTTCCAGCCCAGCGGGCGCATCCCGTGATCGGCCGCCAGCTTCCGGCTGTACGGCGTGAACGCGCCGCCGGGGGCGCGGTAGTACTCGACCCGGGTGCCGCCCGCCGCGTCCTCGATCATCTTCTGGGCGTCGAGTATCTGCTGCGCCTGGTAGCTCTCCGGCCGGTGGTCCATGCCGGTGTTGTGGCTGATGGTGTGGTCGCAGAGCCGGTGCCCCGCGGCGACCACCCGCTTGACGAGGTCCGGATGGGCCTTCGCCTGCGGACCGATCATGCAGAACACCGCGGAGACGCGGTGCTTCTTCAGGACCTCCAGGACCTTCGGCGTCCACACCGGATCGGGTCCGTCGTCGATGGTGATGTTCAGGCTCCGCCCCGGGCGCTCCGACGCGTGCACGATCGACGGGTCCACCTTGCGGGTCTCGGGCTGCGCGGCCTTCTGCCTGCCGGTATCGACGCCTTCCGCCTGGGCCGTGTCGGAGCTGAGCTGTGTGAAGGTGAGCACCCCTGCGACCGCGAGCGCCACTGCCCCCGCCGCGGCCGCTCCGATGATGCTGCCTTCAACCCCGAAGCGCCGTGCCATGTCGATCCCGTCCCTCGCGCTGTGTTCGTGTCCGTATGCGGTGCGGCGGCCGCGCGCGCTGCCACTCACGCGCTGCCCTGCACCACGACAGATGCGCAGGAAACCGGTCAGGATGCTCCTGTTACCGATCCATCATGAAAGTTATTGATACTGGGTCCATGCCACGTGTACTTCTGATCGAGGACGACGCCGCCGTACGGGACGGAGTCTCGCTCGCGCTACGGCGGCGCGGCCACGAAGTGGCGGCCGCGGGCAGCGGCGAGGAAGGACTCGACATTCTGCCCGGATTCCGGCCGGACATCGTCCTGTTGGACCTGATGCTCCCCGGCAAGGACGGCTTCGAGGTCTGCCGGCTGATCCGCGCCGAACGGCAGCTGCCGATCATCATGCTCACCGCCCGTGGCGAAGACCTCGACGTGGTGCTCGGCCTGGAGGCGGGCGCCGACGACTACATCGTCAAACCGGCGCGCGGCGAGGTCCTGGAGGCCCGGATGCGCGCGGTGCTGCGGCGCACCGCGCTGCCCGCCGACGGCAGCGCCGCCACCGAGACCGGGCCCGCACCCGTCGAGTCGTACGGCGAGCTGGCCATAGACCGCGCGGGCCTGGTCGTCGCCAAGAGCGGCCACGATCTGGCGCTCGCCCCGTCGGAGATGAAGCTGCTGCTGTTCCTGTCCGCCACACCGGGCCAGGTCTTCAGCCGCCAGCAGCTGCTCGAACACGTCTGGGAGCACAGCTACCACGGTGACGCCCGGCTGGTGGACGCCTGCGTGATGCGGCTGCGGACGAAGATAGAGGACACCCCGCGCAGCCCCCGCTACGTGCAGACCGTGCGCGGCTTCGGTTACCGCTTCGGCCCCCTGTGAACCGCCCCGGCAGGCTGGTACCGCCCCGTTCGCTGCTGCGCGGCCTGCGGGCCCGCCTCGTCGTCGCCTTCCTGCTGGTGGCCGCGGTCAGCGCGCTGACCACCGCGGGTCTGACCTACCGCGAGGCCCGCAACGCCATCCTGCAGCGCTCCCAGGACATCGCGGTCAACGACCTGCGGGCGCAGATCAATTCGCTGGCCCCGGAGCTGGCGGTACCGCCCGCGCGCGCGGACCTCGACTCGTTCCGGGTACAGCTGGAGCGGTCGGGGAAGTCGCGCGACTGGGACATCTCGGTGCACTACCGGGGCGTGCCTGACGACAGCGCGTCCCCGCTGAGCGGCAGCGTCGTGGTGCCCGCCGACCTCCGCAAATCGGTCGAGGCCCGCCATGTGCCGGCCTTCCAGCGCGTCGACCGCAACGGCGATCCCTGGCTGCTGATCGGCATGCCGGTGCGCCAGACCGACGGCCGGGCGTCCGCGCTGTCCGTCTACGCCCAGCTGCCGCTGAACGCCGAGGAGGCGAACGTCGATGCGCTGGTGAGCGCGGCGCAGCGGGGTGCGCTGCCGGTGCTCGCGCTGTCCGTGATCCCCGCGCTGCTGGCCGCCCGTGGCGTGCTGCGTCCCGTACGGGGGCTGCGGCTGGCGGCCGGGCGGCTCGCCGAGGGGAAGCTGGACACCCGTCTCGAAGTCAAGGGCGCCGACGAACTCGCCGATCTTTCCCGGTCGTTCAACGACATGGCGGCGAAGCTGGAGGAGAACGTGGCGGAGCTGCGGCGGCTGGAGTCCAACTCCCGGCGGTTCGCCGCCGATGTGTCGCACGAGCTGCGGACGCCGCTGGCGGCGATGACGGCGGTCACCGATGTGCTCGACGAGGACGCCGACGCGCTGGATCCGGACACCGCGTCCGCCGTGCGGCTGATCAGCCAGGAGACCGGGAAGCTGGCGCGCATGGTGGAGGACCTGATGGAGGTCTCACGGTTCGACGCGGGGGCCGCCGCCCTGCACCCGGACGAGGTGGACGTGGCCGAGACCATCCGCAAGACGTTGCAGGCCCGCGCCTGGCAGGACCGGGTGACGGCCGACCTGCCCGCCGCCGTCCGCGCCCGGCTGGACCCGCGGCGCCTGGACGTGGCGGTCGCCAACCTCGTGGGCAACGCCCTGCACCATGGCGGCGAGCCGGTACGCGTACGGCTCTGCGCCCCGGCCCCGGACGACGGCCTGCTGCGCATCGAGATCGCCGACAGCGGCCCCGGCATCGACCCCGAGGTGCTGCCGCACGTCTTCGACCGCTTCTACAAAGCCGATTCGGCCCGCGCCCGCTCCGAGGGCAGCGGACTCGGACTGGCCATCGCGCTGGAGAACGTCCGGCTGCACGGCGGCTCGGTACATGCGGCCAACTCCCCCGAAGGCGGCGCGGTGTTCACCGTGGAACTGCCCCTGCACAGGTCGGACGCGGACGCCCCGGATGCGGACGCCACGGAGGAGCACGACGGGGCGGGGAACGGCACGGAGGCGGACACGGACACCGCAGCGGCTCGGCACGCGGAAGCGGCGGGGCGACCGGCGGCGCCGGCCGTCGCGGAACCCGAGGCCGCGGAGGAAGCGGACGGCGAAGGCACCCCGGACCCGGCCCCCGCACCCCACGACGACACAGGGAAGAAGGCCACCGCATGAGCACGCCGCGCTCGCTGCGCGCCGTAGGGATCACGCTCGGCGGGCTGCTGCTGACCGGCTGGTCCGCGACCACGCTGGCCGGCTGCGGGATCGCGCCGACCGATGTCATCGACGCCGGAACGCCCGCCGCGGGGGTGAAGGCCCCCGGCCGTCCGGACGCCGACGTCCAGCTCTTCTTCTACGGGCCCGCGGGGCTGCGCTCGGCGACCCGTCCGGCGAAGGCACCTGTCGATCCGCAGCAGGCGATCGACCTGCTGCTGGACGGGCCCAACCACGCCGAGCGGCAGCGCGGTCTGTCCAGCATCCTGCCCAAGCTTTCCGGCAGGCCGACCGCGGAGACCGGCACCGGAAAGGTCGACATCAAGCTGCCCGTGACGCCGCGGAAGCTGGACACCGCGTCGCTGAGCCAGCTGGTGTGCACGGCGGCCAATGCCCGGATACCGGGCGACAAGCCGCCGGGCGAGGTCATCGTGAACCTGACCGGCGCCGGTGACCGCGTCGGCCCGATGGTCTGCGGCGGCAACACCGCGTTCCCGGTGCTCCAGTCGACACCGGCCCCGGGCTCGCCGCCGGTCTCGTCCGAATGAGGCGCGCGCTACCGTAAAAGCAGGCACCCGCGTGCCGAGTAAAGGTCCGGCCGGCCCCTGAGCCTTCGGGAGAATCACGCGATGACCGAGCGCAAGCCCCCCGGTGTCAGCTTCGAGTCCTGGATCGACAAGCAGATCCGCGAGGCCCAGGAGCGGGGTGACTTCGCCGATCTGCCCGGCGTCGGCAAACCCCTCCCGCACCTCAGCCGGCCGTACGACGCACTCTGGTGGGTCAAGGAGAAGATGGCCCGCGAGGACCTGTCCTGCCTGCCGCCCTCGCTCGCCCTGCGCAAGGAGGCCGAGGAAGCGGACGAGGCGGCGGCGAACGCCCCCACCGAGGAGGCGCTGCGGCGCCTCCTCACGGCCGTCAACGAAAAGATCCGCGCGGCCCTGCGCACGCCGCTCGAAGGCCCCCCGCTCCAGCTCACGCCCTTCGACATCGAGGAACGGGCCCGCGCCTGGCGCGAGCGGCACGGCGGGTAGCGGGCGGGTCAGGGACCGGTGGCCGCCAGGCGCACCCGGAGGAAACGCGGCCGGTAGAGGCCGACGTTGCCGTTGAGGCGGCTGTCGGACGCCACGCCGGGCGGGCCGAGCCAGTTGACGTCGTAGCTGAGCAGCAGCCGGCCCGACGCGGTGAACTCCGGGTGCGCCTGCGGGTTGTAGACCGTGGTGTACCGGGGGTCGGCTCCGGGCGGGCGGGGCGGCGCGATCCGGCCGTTGGGGCCGTGCCAGGGGCCGTGCGGCGAGCAGGCCCAGTAGCTGGTGATGTCCGACAGGCCGGCCGCGCCGGTCCCCCCGGTGTCCATGGTGACCAGCACCCAGGCGGCACCGTCGCGCACCACGGTGAACGAGCTGCCGACCCCGCGCCGGCCGCCGTCCCGCAGTACCGGCGCCGCGCTGCCCGGCCCCCGCGCCCAGCCCGCGCCGTCCCAGAACCGCCAGGCGGCGCGGTCGGCGAGGCGCCCGTCCGGCACCCGCGCGAGGTAGGCGCTGGAGCCCGGGGCGGACGGCGGGTCGTCGCCGCCGAAGACGTATGTCCAGCCGCCGTCACGTACCGCCGCGGTGCCGTAGAGGACCCGCCGGGCCGGGTCGGCGACGGAGGTCTGCCCGACGGTCTCCGTGATGCCTTCCAGGCGCAGGCCGGGGAGGGAGAGGGTGGCGACCTCGGTACCGCGCGGCTGTCCGAAGACCCACGGGCCGGTGCCGGGGGCGCGGTTCCACAGCAGGACCCGGACGACCTTGTCGGCCGAACCCGGTGTCCTCGGCTCTACGCGCGCGTCCACCGGCCAGCGCCAGCCGCCCCGCGGGTCGGGGAAGAACGGCCCGGGAGCCGCCCCGCCGCCGGTCAGGGTGCGTTCGATGTGCCCCGAACGGTCCATCACCACCACGGAGTTGTGCCGCAGGTAGGGGGTGCCGCCGTGGTCCGCCGTGCGCCAGGAGTACGGCTCGCCCTGGGGGTTCGGCGGCGGATGCACGCGGTCGAGATAGGTGTCGGAGAAGAACCACAGCGTCCGTCCGTCGGGCAGCCGCAGCGAGTGGGTGCCGTCGCCGCCGGTCCAGGCGTCGGCGTGGGTGCTGTCGTCGCCGTAGCGGGCGAACTCGCCGGTCCGGGCGGCATCGGCGGACCAGGAGGCGACGCGGCGTCCGGTACAGGCCGCTTCCCGCTGCCGGGCGGCTCCCGGCAGCGCCCGCACGAACACCGCGACGGCGGCGAGCAGGGCGAGGGCGAGGAGGGCGACGGTCACCCGGCGCATCGGGGTCGTGCTGGACATTCCGCTCCTCGGTCGGGTGCCGCGCCCACCGTACCGGCCACCGCACGGGCCCCACCGGCGCGTCCCGGAGTACGGACCCGCGCAAGGTCAACGAGTGCAAGGTCACAGCAGGAGCCTCTGCTCCGGCTAACGGTCGTTCGCCTAGCCTGCTGCCATGACCGCCGAGTCCCCCGAACTCCCCCTGGCCGCCGCATTCCCGGACGCCGACCGTGCGCAGTGGCAGCGCCTCGTCGAAGGCGTGCTGCGCAAATCGGGTGCCACCCCGACGCCGGACGCCCCCGATGACGTCCTCGCCACCGACCTCCAGGACGGCATCCGCGTCCGCCCGCTCTACACCGCCGAAGACGGCGGCACGGCCGGCGGCTACCCCGGCTTCCCGCCGTTCGTACGGGCCGGCCGCCCGGAAGGGACCACCGCCTCCGGGTGGGACGTCCGCCAGCGGCAGGCGGACACCGATCCGCGCCGCGCCAACGCCTCGGTACTCGCCGACCTGGAGATGGGCGTGACGTCCCTGTGGCTGACCGTCGGCGCGGACGGCATCCCGGTGGCCTCGCTCCCCGAGGCCCTTGCGGGTGTCTATCTGGACCTGGCCGCGGTGGCACTGGACGCGGGCGCGGACTTCGCGGCGGCCGCCGAGGAACTGCTGCGGCTCTACGGCACCTCGGAGGTGCCGCTCGGCGCCGCGACCGGCACGCTCGGCGCCGACCCGCTGGGCATCGTCGCCCGCAGCGGCCGAGACGAGGCCCTGGACGCGCATCTGGCGGCCGCCGCGGAACTCGCCGTGCGCTGCGCGGCACAGGCGCCCGGCCTGCGGGCGCTGTCCGTTGACGCCCTGCCGTACCACGAGGCGGGCGGCTCGGCGGCCGAGGAGCTGGGGTGCTCGCTGGCCACCGGCGTCGCCTATCTGCGGGCCCTCACCGCCGCGGGCATGGACATCGACGCCGCCTGCGGCCAGCTGGAGTTCCGCTACGCCGCCACCGCCGACCAGTTCCTGACGATCGCCACGCTGCGCGCCGCCCGGCGGCTGTGGGCGCGGGTCGCCGAGGTGTGCGGCGCCTCGCCCGCCGCTCGCGCGCAGCGCCAGCACGCGGTCACCTCGTCGGTGATGATGACCCGTCGCGACCCGTGGGTGAACATGCTGCGCACCACGGTCGCCGGTCTTTCCGCCGGGGTGGGCGGCGCGGACGCGGTGACGGTGCTGCCGTTCGACGCGGCGCTCGGCGTGCCGGACGCGTTCGCCCGCCGGATCGCCCGGAACACGCAGTCGGTGCTCCTTGAGGAGTCGCACCTGTCGAAGGTCATCGACCCGGCGGGCGGCTCCTGGTACGTCGAGAAGCTGACGGACGAGCTGGCCCGCGCGGCCTGGGCGTGGTTCCAGGAGATCGAGGGCGCGGGCGGCCAGGCCGCGGCCCTGCGGTCCGGCGCGGT
Organism: Streptomyces pinistramenti; assembly: GCF_020564935.1. Taxonomy (GTDB): domain Bacteria; phylum Actinomycetota; class Actinomycetes; order Streptomycetales; family Streptomycetaceae; genus Streptomyces; species Streptomyces pinistramenti. The sequence continues at coordinate 141,785 of NZ_JAJCXB010000001.1, read as the reverse complement.
GGCCGGCCGGTGTGCGGCGACCTGGCAGCGCAGGTCCCGCAGGCTCGCCACCCGCCGCGAACCGATCACCGGCGTCAGCGAGTTCCCGCACCTGGCGGAGCCTTCGGTACACCGCGAGCCCGCTCCGGTACCGGCCGGCGGCGGGCTGCCGCGGGTGCGCAGGGACGATGCGTACGAGGCGCTGCGGGCCCGCTCCGATACACACCTGGCGGCCACCGGGGCGCGCCCGAAGGTGTTCATCGCAGCGCTGGGTCCGGCGGCCGCGCACACCGCGCGGGTGGCGTTCGCCGCCAACCTCTTCCAGGCGGGCGGGATCGAGACGGTGCAGGAGACGCCGTCGGTGGACGCGGAATCGGCCGCCGGTGCGTTCGCCGCCAGCGGCGCGCAGATCGCCTGCCTGTGCGGGAGCGACGCGCTCTACGCCGAGCAGGCGGCCGGTGTCGCGGCCGCGCTGAAGTCGGCGGGGGCGCGGCGGGTGCACCTGGCGGGCAAGCCGGGCGAGCGGCGCGAGGAATTCGGGAAGGCCGGTGTGGACGCCTTCGTCTTCGCGGGCTGCGATGCGGTCGAGGCCCTGACCTCGGCCCTGGATGTCATGGAGGTGGCGTGATGGACAGCACGACGCAACAGGCGGGCGCCATCCCGGACTTCAGCGCCGTGGACCTCGGCGATGCGGGCGCCGAGGGCGACGCCGCGCAGTGGGCCGAAGCGGTGCAGCAGGCCACCGGCAAGGGCGTCGACGACCTGACCTGGGGGACACCCGAGGGCATCGACGTCAAGCCGCTCTACACCGACGCGGACCTGGCGGGCCTGGACTTCCTGGGCACCTACCCGGGGATCGCGCCGTATCTGCGGGGCCCGTACCCGACGATGTACGTCAACCAGCCCTGGACGATCCGGCAGTACGCCGGCTTCTCCACCGCCGAGGAGTCCAACGCCTTCTACCGCCGTAACCTCGCGGCGGGCCAGAAGGGCCTGTCCGTCGCCTTCGATCTGCCCACCCACCGCGGCTACGACAGCGACCATCCGCGGGTCACCGGCGACGTCGGCATGGCGGGTGTCGCGATCGACTCGATCTACGACATGCGGCAGCTCTTCGAGGGCATCCCGCTGGACAGGATGACGGTGTCGATGACGATGAACGGCGCGGTGCTGCCCGTTCTCGCCCTCTACATCGTGGCCGCCGAGGAACAGGGCGTGCCGCCCGAGAAGCTGGCCGGGACCATCCAGAACGACATCCTCAAGGAGTTCATGGTCCGCAACACCTACATCTATCCGCCGCAGCCCTCGATGCGGATCATCTCCGACATCTTCGCGTACACCTCGCAGAAGATGCCGCGCTACAACTCCATCTCGATCTCCGGCTATCACATCCAGGAGGCGGGCGCGACGGCCGACCTGGAGCTGGCGTACACCCTCGCCGACGGCGTGGAGTACCTGCGCGCGGGCATGGCGGCGGGCATGGACGTGGACTCCTTCGCCCCGCGCCTCTCGTTCTTCTGGGCGATCGGCATGAACTTCTTCATGGAGATCGCCAAGCTGCGCGCAGCCCGGCTGCTCTGGGCCCGCCTTGTCCAGCAGTTCGAGCCGCAGAACCCCAAGTCCCTTTCCCTGCGCACCCATTCGCAGACCTCGGGCTGGTCGCTGACGGCGCAGGACGTGTTCAACAACGTCACGCGCACGTGCGTGGAGGCGATGGCGGCGACCCAGGGCCACACCCAGTCACTGCACACCAACGCGCTCGACGAGGCCCTCGCCCTGCCCACCGACTTCTCCGCCCGCATCGCCCGCAACACCCAGCTCTTCCTCCAGCAGGAGTCGGGCACCTGCCGGGTCATCGACCCGTGGGGCGGCAGCGCGTACGTCGAGAAGCTCACCCACGATCTGGCGCAGCGGGCCTGGCAGCACATCGAGGAGGTGGAGGCGGCCGGCGGCATGGCGAAGGCCATCGACGCGGGCATCCCCAAGCTGCGCGTGGAGGAGGCCGCGGCCCGCACGCAGGCGCGGATCGACTCCGGCCGGCAGGCGCTGATCGGCGTCAACAAGTACCGGGTGGAGACCGACGAGGAGATCGACGTCCTCAAGGTAGACAACTCCGCGGTGCGCACCCAGCAGATCGAGAAGCTGCGGCGGCTGCGCGCGGAGCGGGACGAGGGCGCGTGCCAGGAGGCGCTGCGGGCACTGTCCGCGGCCGCGGCCACCACGCCCGGCGAGGGACTTGAGGGCAATCTGCTGGCGCTCGCCGTGGACGCGGCCCGCGCGATGGCGACGGTCGGCGAGATCTCGGACGCCCTGGAGTCGGTCTACGGACGGCACTCCGGCCAGATCCGTACGATCTCCGGTGTGTACCGAGACGAAGCGGGCCCCTCATCCGGTGTCGAGCGCACCCGCGAGCTGGTGGCCGAGTTCGAGCGCGCCGAAGGGCGCAGGCCGCGCATCCTGGTGGCGAAGATGGGCCAGGACGGCCACGACCGCGGCCAGAAGGTGATCGCCACCGCCTTCGCCGACCTGGGCTTCGACGTGGACGTCGGCCCGCTGTTCCAGACCCCGGCCGAAGTGGCGCGGCAGGCGGTGGAGGCCGACGTGCACATCGTCGGGGTGTCCTCGCTGGCGGCCGGCCATCTGACGCTGGTGCCCGCGCTGCGCGAGGCGCTGGCGGCCGAGGACCGCAAGGACATCACGGTCGTGGTGGGCGGGGTGATCCCGCCCCAGGACGTGCAGACGCTGCGCGACATGGGCGCCGCCGCGGTCTTCCCGCCCGGCACGGTCATCCCGGACGCCGCGTACGACCTGGTGAAGGACCTGGCACAGGTCCTCGGCCACGAGCTGTGAGCCGGTACGGCCGATGCCTGTGAGGATCGATGTCGAGCGGTACGCCGAGGGGGTACGCGCGGGGTCCAGGGCGTGGATCGCACGCGCCGTCACCCTCGTGGAGTCCACCCGAGCCGACCACCGTGCGGCGGCCCAGCGGCTGCTGGTCGAGCTGCTGCCGTACTCCGGCACGGCCCGTCGGGTGGGGATCAGCGGGGTGCCGGGGGTCGGCAAGTCGACGTTCATCGACGCGCTCGGCACGCAACTGACCGGCGCGGGGCACCGCGTGGCCGTGCTGGCCGTCGATCCGTCGTCGAGCCGTACCGGCGGCTCCATCCTGGGTGACAAGACCCGGATGGAGCGGCTGGCGACCGACCCGGCCGCGTTCGTCCGCCCCTCCCCCACGTCCGGCACGCTGGGCGGCGTGGCGCGGGCGACCCGGGAGTCCATCATCGTGATGGAGGCGGCGGGCTACGACGTCGTGCTGGTGGAGACGGTCGGCGTCGGCCAGTCCGAGACCACCGTCGCGAACATGGTCGACACCTTTCTGCTGCTGACCCTGGCCCGTACCGGCGATCAGCTCCAGGGCATCAAGAAGGGGGTCCTTGAGCTGGCGGACCTGGTGTCGGTGAACAAGGCGGACGGCCCGCACGAGCGGGACGCGCGCGCGGCGGCCCGTGAACTGTCCGGCGCGCTGCGTCTGTTGCAGCCGCCGGACGCGGCCTGGACGCCGCCGGTGCTCACCTGCAGCGCCCGCGAGGGCACCGGTCTCGACACGGTCTGGGAGCGCATCGAGCAGCACCGCACGCTGCTGGAGTCGAGCGGCGCGCTGGCCGAGCGGCGCCGTGCGCAGCAGGTGGACTGGACGTGGACGATGGTCCGCGAACAGCTCATCGACCGGCTGCGGAACCACCCCGAGGTCCGCAAGCTGAGCCCGGGAATCGAGCAGGACGTCCGTGAGGGCGCCCTCACGGCGACGCTGGCCGCCGAGCGGATCCTGGACGCGTTCGGACTGCCGGTCGCCGACGGCTGAACGGGCCGCCGCCCGGCGGGGACCTACGGTGTGCCGTCCTCACGCAGCGTCCTGTGCCGCCGCTGTGAAGTGGGCGACGGCCCGTTTCGCGAAGCGCGCGGCGGCCACCGAGAGATAGGTGTCCGCGCGACGGACCAGGCTGAGCGTGCGCACGCAGTCGGGTGCGTCCAGCCGCACCAGGGACAGCGAGGCGTGGGCGACGCCGGCCCGGGAGACCGCGGGCAGCAGGCCGACCCCCAGCCCTGCGGCCACCAGGGAGTGGGTGGCGCCCGGTTCGTCGCCCTCGCAGACGATCAGCGGCCGGCAGCCGATCCCGGCGAACAGCCGGTCGAGCAGGGCACGTTGCCAGTGGCCCTGCCGGGTGCTGAGGAACGGCTCGTCGACGAGTTCGTCGACGGCGACGCACGCCCGGCCGGCCAGCGGGTGCCCGTCGGGCACCGCGAGCAGCACTTCCTCGCGCAGCAGTTCCACCACGTCGAGGCCGGGTCCGTACAGCGGCTGCGAGGCGACGCAGAAGTCGACTTCGCGGGCCCGGAGTTGCTCGCTCATCACGTCGGCGGTGGACTGGTGGAGGCGGACGGTGACGTCCGGGTGTGCGGTGTGGAAGCCGGCCAGCAGGTCGGCGAGCGGCAGCAGGGTCTCGGCGGCGAGGGCCACGCTGCCCCGGCCCGGCCCCGCCGCGTCCGCCAGCTCCCGCCGCCCGTCGTCGAGTTCGCCCAGCGCACGCTCGACCCGCCGCAGGAAGGCCGCGCCGTGACGGTTGAGGCGGACGGTGCGGCCCTGGCGGTCGAAGAGCGGCACGCCCAGCTCGGCCTCCAGTCTGGCGATGGTGCGGCTCACCGACGGCTGCGCCACCCGCAGTTCCTCGGCGGCGCGGCTGATGTGCTCGCGGCGGGCCACGGCCTGGAAGTAGCGCAGGGCCAGCAGGTCCACGGCGCGGTCAGCCGCGGGAGGAGAGGGTGGCCCAGACCGTCTTGCCGGAGTGGTCGGGCGGCGTCCAGCCCCAGGCGTCGCTGAGCTGGTCGACGATCTGGAGGCCGCGCCCGGACTCGGCCAGCGGGTCGGGGGTACCTATCACAGGCGCCGCCGCGCCGCCGTCCGACACCGCGCACAGCACGCCGCCGTCCTGCCGGGTCAGGGCCAGCCAGGCGGGGTGGACCCGGCTCGGATGCGCGCCGTCGCCGGTGCCGGCGGCGGCCTTCCGTATGCCGTAGCGCAGTGCGTTGCTGACCAGTTCGGAGACGATCAGGGCCGCGTCGTCGGCGACCGTGGCGCACATGCGCCAGCCCTGGAGGGTCACCCGGGTGAACCGCCGGGCGTCCGCGACGGTGCGTCCCGAGACGCTGAGCGCGCAGGCGGCGAAGGAGTCGGGGCCCGGCACCCACCAGGGGTCGTCACACGGCTCCTCCCACAGGCTGGCGTGCACGGTCTCTGCCGGATGTGTCGTCATCACGATCTCCGCGAAGGGCGCTTTCGGGGGCTGGGCCGGGTTGCCCAGGACAGCTAATATCCTCGTCAGCCGTCCCTCGCTGCAAGTGCATCTGCAAGTACATCGGTAAGGACGGCCGCACAGGGGCTTGTTCACGCCAACGTGATCGCAGGCCACGGAACGGTCGGAGGCGGGGCCTCCAGCAAGGAGCAGCAGTGATGGAGACGGTGCCCAACGGCATAGCGGCAACCCGTATCGAGCGCGCGGAATGGCGCAAGAGCCGCCGAAGCAACCCCAGCGGCAACTGCGTTGAGCTGGCAGTTCTTGCCGACGGCGGGGTGGCGGTGCGCAACTCCCGGCATGTGACGGGCCCCGCGCTCGTCTACACCCGGGAGGAGATGGCGGCCTTCGTCCAAGGCGCCAAGGACGGCGATTTCGACGATCTGATCGGCCGTGACTGACGCATATGTCGGCCGGATAGTCGATCCGCTGTACGTATCCATCTCGCGGTGGGACACTGGGCGTTCGCCCGACCACCCTGGGGAGTCTGCATGATCGCCGCGCAGCCGAGCCGCGAACCCTCTCTGCGCCACTATCTGGAGCACCCACGGGGCGGGCCGACGGTTCTGCGCATCGTCCTGGGCACCCAGCTGCGCAGGCTGCGGGAGGCCGCCCACATCACCCGCGAGGCGGCAGGCGATGCCATCCGCGGCTCGCACGCCAAGATCAGCCGCCTCGAACTGGGCCGGGTGAGCTGCAAGGAACGCGACGTCGCCGATCTCCTGACGCTCTACAACGTCACGGACGAGGCGGACCGTGCCGACTTCCTCGCGCTCGCCCGCCGTACCAGCACGCCGGGTTGGTGGCATCAGTACGGCGATGTGCTGCCCGGCTGGTTCGAGACCCACATCGGCCTCGAAGAGGCGGCTTCGGTCATCCGCACGTACGAAGTGCAGTTCGTGCCGGGCCTGCTGCAGACCGCGGAATACGCCCGCGCGGTGACCAAGCTCGGGCATCCGCGGGCCTCGGCCGAGGAGATCGAGCGCCGGGTGGCGCTGCGGATGCAGCGTCAGCAGCTGCTCAGCGTTCCGCACGCGCCACGACTGTGGGCTGTGATAGACGAGGCTTCCCTGCGGCGTCCGCTGGGCGACCGGAAGGTGATGGACGAGCAGTTGCGGCATCTCCTGACGATGTCGAAGCTGCCGAACGTCACCCTGCAGATCGCCCCGTTCAGCCTCGGCGGGCTGGCTGCCGCCGGTGGTCCGATCACGATCCTGCGGTTCCTGGAGCCGGACCTGCCGGACATCGTCTACCTGGAGCAGCTGACCAGCGCGCTCTATCTGGACAAGCGCGATGACGTCGACCACTACCTGGCCGTCATGGACCGGCTGAGCGCTCAGGCCGAGTCACCGCGCAACTCGCTGGCGATACTGGAAAGGCTGCTCGAACAGGAGAGTTGAGCCGCCGGAAAGCGCATACGGAGGGGCAGGGGCCCGGCAGGCCCCCGCCCCTCCGCGTGCGTTCAAGGCTGCTAGTTCTTGCGGGCCACGCCGCCGTACTCGATCCACTCCATGGTGGCCTGCTTGGGGCCGATGTTCCCGTCCGGCTTCCAGGTGGAGACCTCGACCAGACCGGGCTCCAATATCTCCAAACCATCGAGGTAGGAAGCCAGTTCGTGCTCCTGGCGCACCCGGCCCCACTGTCCCTGCGTGCTGACCCGCATGAACTCGGTGACGAAGTCGCGGGTCGCCTTGTCCTCGCTGACCAGCTGACACACCACCAGGAAGCTGCCGGGCGCCAGCTTGTCGGCGACCCGGCGTATCAGGGCGCCGGGGTCGTCCTCATCCGTGATGCAGTGCAGCACGGACACGAACAGCGCGGCGACCGGCTGCTCCAGGTCGATGAGCCGCTGGACCTCGGCGCTGGAGAAGATGCCGTCGGTGTCGCGCATGTCCGCCTGGATGACGGCGGTGTTGTGGTTCTCCTCCAGCAGGGCCCGGCCGTGCGCCAGGACGATCGGGTCGTTGTCGACGTAGACAACGCGGGACTCCGGGTCCACGGCCTGGGAGACCTGGTGGACGTTGTCCTGGGTGGGCAGACCTGAGCCGTGGTCGATGAACTGCCGGATGCCGTGTTCCTGGGCGAGCCAGCGCACCGCCCGCTGAAGGAAACGGCGGTTGTTGATGGCGAGCACCTGGGTGCTGGGGACGACCTTGTCCAGTTCCCCGCACGCCTCGCGGTCGACCGCGTAGTTGTCCTTGCCGCCGAGGTAGTAGTCGTACATCCGCGCCACGCTCGGAATACTGACATCGACGACGCCGGACAGCGGCTTTGATTCTTGGCTCATTGCATACGTTCCCGTCGCTTCGGCATCACCGGCATGGGCCCGCGGCCGCAACGGTGCACCACCTGCGGCCGCGCCGGGCTCAGCCCCCAACATACCCACGAAATGGCGGTCGTTGCAGGTCGGCGGTGGAGTCAATTGTGCGGCAGACCGGAGAGGCCGACAGGACACGGGGGCAGGCGTCCGGTACCCGCCCGTCAGACCTTGGGGATGTCGAAGTAGCGGTTCAGGCCGGAGGCGAGGCCGAGGTCACCGGTCGCCTTGAGCTTGCGGCTGAGGAACATCGTCACCGGATTGCCGTTGCCGGAGACCAGTTTGAGGAACGCGGCGTCGCCCATCACCAGCGTCAGCCGCGGCTGGTCCGCCGACCCGCCTTCCCGCACCGTGCAGACGCCGTCGGCGATGGTCGTCTCGTAGACCGCTTCGGACTCTCCGGTGATCTTCCAGCGGATCAGCGCGCTGAGCGAGCCGGCGGCTTCCGGCCGGAACTGCCGGCCCATCCGCCCGAAGATCTCGCCGAGCACCCGCGCCCGCAGGTCGCCGGTGGCGATCTCGGTGATCTGCCGGGCACTCAACCCCTTGACGATCCCGGCGAATTCGTCGGGGGTGACGCCGGCGAAGTCCAGTGCGGCCAGTCGGACACGGACGTCATCAGTCACGACATTCCCCTTATCGTTCGGTTAACTTACTAATAGGTCAGATTATGCCTGCGCGGGCGGGACCGGCAAGGAGCACGCAGGGCGGCGCGCCTCCCGGCACGCCCCGGGCGCCGTCCGCCCGCACGGCGGGACGGAACCAGCCCCTCCGCTCCGTTCCTCTGGTGGGGCCCGCGTCCGACCGGTAGAAGGGACGGATGACCACAGAGATGAGTGAGCCGACCGGCGGGGCGGCACCGGCCGCCGGGGGAATACCGACCGTCGAGGAGATGGTGCGCGCCAACCAGGCCAACTGGGACGCGCGCACCCCCGTCCATGTGGCCAGCGCGTTCTACGGACTGGACGGATCCAGGACCGCCGATGACTGGTTCGCGCCCTTCGAATGGGACGACCTCGGCGGCCTCGGCGGGCGGGACGTGCTGCACCTCCAGTGCCACCTGGGCACCGAGACGGCCGCGTTCGCCGACCGCGGTGCCGCGCACACGGTGGGGCTCGACTTCTCCGCCGCCGCGGTCGCCGAGGCCCGGCGGCTGGCCCGCGAGGGCGGCCGGGACATGGAGTTCGTCCGGTCCGACGTGCACCGGGCCGTGGAGGCGCTCGGCGGCCGCCGGTTCGACGTGATCTACACCGGCAAGGGCGCGCTGTGCTACCTCCCGGACCTCACCGCGTGGGCCTCGGTCGTCAGCGCGCTGCTCCGCCCCGGCGGCACGCTCTACCTCGTGGAATTCCACCCGCTGCTCGACTCCCTGGGCCCCGCGCCCGACCCCGAAAGGCAGCAACTGCTGCTGCACCACGACTACTTGTCCGGCCGCGGGCCGCTCAGGAGCGATACCCCCGGTACGTATACGGACGGGCCGCCGGTCGAGAAGGCGACGGTCAGCTACGAGTGGCGGCACGGCATCGGTGAGGTGGTCTCGGCGGTGGTCGGGGCGGGCCTGTCGGTGGAGCTGCTGCGCGAGACCGAGCTGCTGCCCTGGAAGCGCTTCGACGCGATGGTGCCGTCCGAGAACGGCTGGTGGCGCCTGCCGCCGTCGCAGCCGATCGTCCCGCTGCTGTACGCGCTGCGGGCGGTGAAGAAGAGCTGAGGGCACCGTCGGCGGCGGGCGGTACGGGCCCGCCGCCGCGGACCCCGGTCTCACAGCCGCCGGTACACCGACCGCAGCAGCTGCTCCTTGGCCGGGCCGCCGACCCGCCACTGAAGGTGCCATTCGTCCGGCCCGGCAACGGTGAAGGTCCCCTCGTAGCGGTCCGCGGCGCAGGGGTGGACGGTGTGCCACCGGCCGCGGCGCAGGTCCAGGTCGTGGAAGGGCCGGCCGTCGGCGAAGGACACCTCGGCGCCGCCGTCGGGACGCGGCCGCAGCCGCAGCGTCCGGGACGCCGGGTGTACCGCCCCGGCCCAGGTCAGCTCGCCCTCCTCGACGTGCAGCAGCGCCTCACCCGCGTCGTCGGGCCGGAACTCCGCCGTGCCGCGGAAGCTGCCCGCGGCGCCGGACCGCACATCGCGGACGGTCCGCTCGATGCTCCAGCGGCCGGCGAGATAGGCCGCGGTGTCGGGCACCGGGTGGCGGGCGGGCTGCCGGGCGGGCTGGGAGGACATGGCCCCGATTCTCCCCCGGCGGCCGCCGCACGGGCACCCGGGTCCGCCCGGTACCGGCGCGGGCCGCCGCTCCCGGGCCCGGCGGCACGTGTCGTGCGGACTCGCACCGCCGCGCCTACGCTCGGTGTCGAGAGCGTCACCGGGGTGCGCTCCCCCGCCGCACGCCGCGGCCGCGCCCCGTCCCGTCGGCAGCGCCGCCAGGCCCGCCGCCGGCACCGCGTACGAGACCGAGACCGGAGGCACTCCCATGCCGGACCTGTTCATCGGCGGTCGCTGGACCGCAGCGGCAGACGGGCAGGTGCGCGAGATCCGCTGCCCGGCGGACGGCACCCTGGTCGCGACCGTCGACGAAGGCGGGGCGAAGGACGCGGCGGCGGCCATCGCCGCGGCGCGTACCGCCTTCGACGACGGGCCCTGGCCCTGGACGCCTGCGGCCGAGCGCGGGCGGCTGCTGCTGCGGGTCGCCGATCTGCTGGAGCGCGACAAGGACGCGCTGGCCCGCGCCGAGTCGCTGGACACCGGCAAGCGGCTGGTCGAGAGCTGCTACGACATGGACGACATCGCCAACTGCTTCCGCTACTTCGGCAATCTCGGGGCGGCCGGTGGCACGAACCGCGTGGTGGACACCGGTGCCGCCGAGACGGACAGCACGGTGCGGCACGAGCCGGTCGGCGTCTGCTCGCTGATCACGCCGTGGAACTATCCGCTGCTCCAGACCGCCTGGAAGGTGGCGCCCGCCGTCGCGGCAGGCAACACCTTCGTGCTGAAGCCCAGCGAGCTGACCCCGCACACCGCGATCCACCTGATGCGGCTGCTGACCGAGGCGGGGCTGCCGGACGGCGCCGCCAACCTGGTGCTCGGCACCGGGCCCGTGGTGGGCGCGCCGCTCACCGAGGACCCGCGGGTGGACATGGTGTCGTTCACCGGCGGGCTGCTCACCGGGCGGCGCATCATGGCCGCCGCGGCACCCACCGTGAAGAAGATCGCCCTCGAACTGGGCGGCAAGAACCCCAACCTCGTCTTCGCGGACACCGAGTTCGACACCGCGGTGGACCACGCGGTGATGGCGATCTTCCTGCACTCCGGGCAGGTCTGCTCGGCGGGGGCCCGGCTGCTCGTCCAGGACGAACTGCACGACGCGTTCGTCGACGAGCTGGTGGCCCGCGCCCGGCGCATCCGGCTCGGCGGTCCCTTCGACGACAACGCCCGCACCGGCCCGCTGATCTCCGCCGCGCACCGCACCAAGGTCGAGGCGTATGTGGCGGCCGGCCTGGCCGAGGGCGCCGTGCTCCGGTGCGGCGGGGCGGCTCCCGACGACCCGGCGCTGCGGGACGGCTTCTACTACCTGCCGACGGTGCTCGACGAGTGCACCCCTGACATGTCCGTGATCCGTGACGAGTCGTTCGGGCCGGTGATGACCGTCGAGCGGTTCCGCGACGAGGACGAGGCGGTCCGGCTCGCCAACGACACGGTGTACGGCCTGACCGCGGCGGTGTGGACGCAGGACAGCGGGCGCGCCCACCGGGTCGCGGCCCGGATCCGCGCCGGAACGGTCTGGATCAACGACTTCCATCCGTACGTGCCGCAGGCCGAGTGGGGCGGCATGAAGCAGTCGGGCATCGGGCGGGAACTGGGGCCTGCGGGGCTCGCCGAGTACCAGGAAGCCAAGCATGTGTGGCGCAATACCGCGCCCAGACCGCAGAGGTGGTTCGAGTGAGCGAGGAGGACCCGCCCCGCCCCGGTACCCGCGCCGACGGCAGCCACGACGACGATTCGCTCACCGAGTTCGGCTACAAACCCGAACTCAAGCGCACCCTGGGCAACTTCCACACCTTCGCCGCCGGCATCAGCTACATCTCGATCCTCACCGGCACCTTCCAGCTGTTCTACTTCGGCGTGAGCCACGGCGGCCCGGCGTACTGGTGGTCCTGGCCGATGGTCTTCCTCGGCCAGCTGACGGTCGCGCTGTGCTTCTGCGAGCTGGCCGCCCGCTATCCGGTGGCCGGTTCGATCTACAACTGGGCCAAGCAGCTCGGCGGCCCGCACGTCGGCTGGCTGGGCGGGTGGATGATGCTGACCGCCACCATGGTCTCGCTGTCCGCCGTGGCCCTCGCCTACCAGGTGACGCTGCCGCAGATCTCGTCGTGGTTCCAGTTCATCGGCAACGGCACCGGCAGGACGGACTCGGCGGCCAACGCCGTCCTGCTGGGCACCGTCCTCATCACCTTCACCACGCTGGTCAACGCCTTCGGCGTGAAGCTGATGGCACGGATCAACTCCGCAGGCGTGGCCATCGAACTCATCGCCGCCATCGTCCTGATCATCCTCCTCGCCGCGCACATCACCCGCGGCCCCTCGGCGATCACCGAGACCTTCGGCCTGGGCAGCGGCCAGAATTTCGGCTACTTCAGCGCGTTCCTGACCGCGTCCCTGGCCTCCGCGTACGTCATGTACGGCTTCGACACGGCGTCCTCGCTCGGTGAGGAGTCCAAGGATCCGGGCCGCAACGCGCCCCGGGCGATCCTGCGGGCGCTGCTCGCGTCGTTTCTCATCGGCGGCCTGATCCTGCTGTTCGCGCTGCTGGCGGTGCCGGACCTGCACTCCAAGCAACTGTCCGTGGACGGGCTGCAGTTCGTGGTGCTGTCGACGCTGGGCTCGACGGTGGGGCAGGTCGTCCTGTGGTGCGTGGTCGTCGCGATCACCGTGTGCGAACTGGCCGTGCACACCGCGGGCATCCGCCTCGCGTTCGCGATGGCCCGGGACAACAACCTGCCCGCCGCCTCGCTGCTCGCCAAGGTGAGCCCGCGCTTCCAGACCCCGGTGCTGCCCGCGGTGGTGATCGGCCTGGTCGCGGTCTGCATCCTGCTGATCAACGTCAACCAGCCGCAGATCTTCTCGGTGATCACCAGCATCGCGATCATCATGATCTACCTGGCCTATCTGATGGTGACGGCTCCGATGCTGGTCAAGCGGCTGCGCGGCCAGTGGAAACCGGCCGAGGGAAAGTTCTCCCTCGGCCGGTTCGGACTGCCGGTCAACATCCTCGCCGTCCTGTGGGGCGCCGCGATGTCCCTCAACCTCGCCTGGCCGCGGGCCGCGGTCTACAACGCGACCGGCCCGCAGCACTGGTACCTGCGCTGGGGCGCCTTCCTGTTCATCGGCGTCGTGGCACTCGGCGGCTTCGCCTACTACTGGTTCGTCCAGCGCAAACGCACCGGCGTCCTGGCGGGGCATGCGGCGGTGCCTACGTCGCCGGGGGCGTGACAACGAAAAATCCCCACGATCTGCGAGAGATCGTGGGGATTGCTCTGTTGTGTCCGAGGGGGGACTTGAACCCCCACGCCCGATAAAGGGCACTAGCACCTCAAGCTAGCGCGTCTGCCATTCCGCCACCCGGACCAGGTGTGATCTTCGCGGGGCGTTCCCCGCGGCGACATAGACAACAATACCAAGGTTTCGGAGTGCCTTTCACCTGCGTATCCACCCGGCACACAGCCTCACGTCATGGGCGATAAGGGGCATATTCGGCAAAGGGTGACATCATCGCGCAGGCCCCGGGGCCTGTCGCCGTTGCGGGAGCATCTGCGGGACACCTTCTGGTTCGCGCCCACCGCGGGGCTGGTGTGGCGCTGCGGTGGGGGCGTCGGCGCTCGATGCCGAGATCATCGCGGTGTTGCAGCGGGGGCGGGAGTACGACGCGGTCCGGGATCTGGTCTCGTTCGCGGATGACGCCAGGACGATCGTGACAACGGTCAGCTCGGCGATGACGGCCTTCATCGGCGTGGTCTTCAGCATCTCGCTGGTCGCGGTGCAGATGGCGAGCGGCAGTTCACGCCGCGGGTGGTGCGGATCTCCGTCAGGAGCCGGATCAGCGAGCTGACGCTCACCGTGTTCCTGGCGACGTTCCTGTTCTCGCTGCTGGTGCCGGCCTCGTACGAGGGCGAGACGCATGCACGGCAGGTCACCACGGTGCCGCTGGTGCAGAGCGTGCTGACCGTGGCGCTGGTCGGTCTGAGCCTGCTGTCATCGCGTATGTGTCATCGACGCTGCGGCTGATGCAGGTCGGGCCGGTCGTGGAGCAGATCACGCGGGAGACGTTCCGGATGCCGGCGCGGCAGCCGGCGGTTGGCGGGACGAGGGGCCGCCGGTTCCCGAGTCGGCGCGGGTGGCACATCAGGGGCCGGCGGGGGTGCTGCGCGATGTGAATGTCGCGCGGCTGGTGCGGGCCGCGCGGCGGCAGGGGTGGTGTTGCGGCTGATTCCGCGGGTCGGGGATTTCGTGATGCCGGGGACGCCGGTGCTCGCGGTGCACGGCGGGGCAGCGCCGCCGCGTCGGGCGCTGGGGTACACGGTGTCGGTCGGCGTGGAGCGCACCTCTCACCAGTATCTGGGGCTGGAGCTGCGGCAGTTGTCGGACATCGCGCTGCGGGCCCTGTCGTCGGCGGTGAACGATCCGACGACGGCCGTGCAGCACCTGGACCTGGTCGTGCAGATTCTGGCGGCGCCGGCGCACCGGCCGCTCGGACAGGTGCGGCACCGGGACCGGAAGGGCGCGGTGCGGCTGGTGCAGAACGTTCCCGGCGGACGGATCTGGTGGATCTGGGGCCGGCCGGGATCCGGGCGTGCTCGGTGCGCTCTCCGCAGGTCACCCGGCGGCTGCTGGCGGGGATCGACGACCTGTTGCCGCTCGCGCCCGCCGACCGCCGGGATCCGCTGCGGCGCCACCGTGCGCTCCTGGTGCAGGCATGGGAGCGGACGGCGCCGACGGCTGCCGATCGGCAGTTCGCGGAGCTTCCCGACCGGCAGGGCATCGGCTGACCGGTGTCGGGGGCGGGACCGGTCGCCCCGGATGACGAGGAGCACGGAAAGGTTCCAGGCACCCGCGCTTCGGACGGTCGCGAAGGGCCCGCCCGATGACTTTCGGCCGGGTCTCGGCCGCTTTTCGCTGTCCGTTCCGCCCTCGGCCGGGCCGATGGCGAGGTATCTGCCGGTGTCCGCGGCGGCCCCGCCGGGCGCCGGGCCGGGCCGTGACGGCGGCCGGGCGGGAGGGCCGGGCGGGAGGCGGGCGCGCTCCGCGACCGGCGCCAACAGGCCCTGGAGGGGCCGGGTTCCCGTGCCGGATATGCCGTGCGGCTCTCACAGGTTTCTTGGCTCGATCACCCCGCACGCCTCTGGACATCGGGGCGGTGGTGCGGGATAACGGGATCCATACAGTATTCGTCGACTGTATGCAATCTGCCGGGACGGCCCGGCCGGTACCCCATGAAGGGAAGCGATGCCCCATGCCCGAGGACGCCCAGGACCTCATCTCCGGCGGGCACTTGGTCGCCAAAGCACTCAAGGCCGAAGGTGTGGACGTCATCTACACCCTCTGCGGCGGCCACATCATCGATATCTACGACGGCTGCGTCGACGAGGGCATCGAGGTGGTGGATGTACGCCATGAACAGGTCGCCGCCCATGCCGCGGACGGCTACGCCCGGATCACCGGCAGGCCCGGCTGCGCCGTGGTCACCGCGGGCCCCGGCACCACCGACGCGGTCACCGGTGTCGCCAACGCCTTCCGCGCCGAGTCCCCCATGCTGCTGATCGGCGGTCAAGGAGCGCACACCCAGCACAAGATGGGCTCGCTGCAGGACCTGCCGCACGTCGAGATGATGGCGCCGATCACCAAGTTCTCCGCCACCGTGCCCGACACCGCCCGCGCGGCCGACATGGTCTCGATGGCCTTCCGCGAGTGCTACCACGGCGCGCCGGGGCCCTCGTTCCTGGAGATCCCCCGGGACGTGCTGGACGCGAAGGTGCCGCGGGAGGATGCCCGGATCCCCCAGGCCGGCCGCTACCGCGCGTCGACCCGCTCGGCCGGCGACCCGGAAGCCGTCCAGCAGCTCGCCGATCTGCTCGTGCGCGCGGAGCGGCCGGCGATCCTGCTGGGCAGCCAGGTGTGGACGACCCGGGCGACGGACGCGGCGACGGAACTCGTACGGACCCTGAACGTCCCCGCGTACATGAACGGCGCCGGCCGTGGCACGCTGCCGCCCGGCGATCCGCACCACTTCCAGCTGTCGCGCCGCTACGCCTTCTCCAACGCCGACCTCATCGTCATCGTCGGCACGCCCTTCGACTTCCGGATGGGGTACGGCAAGCGGCTGTCCCCCGCGGCCACCGTCGTCCAGATCGACCTGGACTACCGCACCGTCGGCAAGAACCGCGACGTCGACCTGGGAATCCTGGGCGACGCCGGTCTGGTGCTCGCCGCCGTCACCCAGGCCGCCTCCGGGCAGCTGACCGGGACTTCCGCGCCGCGCAAGGAGTGGATCGAGGAGCTGCGGGCCGCCGAGCAGACCGCGATCGAGAAGCGGCTGCCGCAGCTGCGCTCGGACGCCGACCCGATCCATCCCTACCGCCTGGTCAGCGAGATCAACGACTTCCTGACCGAGGACTCGATCTACATCGGTGACGGCGGCGACATCGTCACCTTCTCCGGGCAGGTCGTCCAGCCCAAGTCGCCGGGCCACTGGATGGATCCGGGGCCGCTGGGCACCCTCGGCGTCGGCGTGCCGTTCGTCATGGCCGCCAAGCAGGCCCGGCCCGACAAGGAGGTCGTGGCGCTCTTCGGGGACGGCGCGTTCTCGCTCACCGGCTGGGACTTCGAGACGCTGGTCCGCTTCAACCTGCCGTTCGTCGGGATCGTCGGCAACAACTCCTCGATGAACCAGATCCGTTACGGCCAGAAGGCCAAGTACGGCGATGCGCGCGAGCGGATCGGCAACACCCTCGGGGACGTCCCGTACGACCAGTTCGCGCGGATGCTCGGCGGGTACGGCGAGGAGGTCCGCGACCCCGCGCAGATCCGTCCGGCGCTGGAGCGGGCCCGCCAGTCGGGCAAGCCCTCGCTGATCAACGTCTGGGTGGATCCGGATGCGTACGCCCCCGGAACCATGAACCAGACCATGTACAAGTGACCGGTAAGGAGCGGGAGATGAGCAAGACTCCGGAGGCGGGCAAGGCCCTGAGCGGGGTCCGTGTCCTCGACATGACGCATGTGCAGTCCGGCCCGTCGGCCACCCAGCTGCTGGCCTGGCTCGGTGCGGACGTCATCAAGCTGGAGGCGACCACCGGTGACATCACGCGCAAGCAACTGCGCGACATCCCGGACGTCGACTCCCTCTACTTCACCATGCTCAACTGCAACAAGCGCAGCATCACCCTCAACACCAAGAGCGAGCGCGGCAAGGAAATCCTCACCGAGCTGATCAAGCGCAGCGACGTCCTGGTGGAGAACTTCGGCCCCGGCGCGGTGGACCGTATGGGCTTCTCCTGGGAGCGCATCCAGGAGATCAACCCGCGGATCGTCTACGCCTCCATCAAGGGCTTCGGCGACGGCCCGTACACCAAGTTCAAGGCGTACGAGGTGGTGGCGCAGGCGATGGGCGGGTCGATGGCGACGACCGGCTTCGAGGACGGGCCGCCGCTGGCCACCGGCGCGCAGATCGGCGACTCGGGGACCGGCGTGCACTGCGTGGCCGGCATTCTCGCGGCGCTCTACCAGCGGGAGCACACCGGGCGCGGCCAGCGGGTGAACGTCGCGATGCAGCACGCCGTGCTGAACCTGTGCCGGGTCAAGCTGCGCGACCAACAAAGGCTCGGGAACGGCCCGTTGGCGGAGTATCCGAACGACGACTTCGGTGACGAGGTGCCGCGCAGCGGCAACGCGAGCGGCGGCGGGCAGCCCGGCTGGGCGGTGCGCTGCGCGCCGGGCGGGCCCAACGACTACGTCTATGTGATCGTGCAGCCGGTCGGCTGGCAGCCGCTCACCGCGCTGATCGGGCGCCCCGAGCTGGCCGCCGACCCGGAGTGGGCGACGCCGGAGGCCCGGCTGCCCAAGCTCTCCAAGATGTTCCAGCTGATCGAGGAGTGGACCAGCACGCTGCCCAAGTGGGAGGTGCTGGAGCAGTTGAACGCGCACAACATCCCGTGCGGCCCGATCCTCTCGACGAAGGAGATCGTCGAGGACGCCTCGCTGGCCGCCAACGAGATGGTGGTGCAGGTCGAGCACCCCGAGCGCGGCAGCTTCACCACCGTCGGCTCGCCGCTGAAGCTGTCCGACTCGCCCGTCGACGTCGACCGTTCTCCGCTGCTCGGTGAGCACAACGAAGAGGTGTACGCCGGTGAGCTGGGACTCGACGGCGAGGAACTGCGGCTGCTCAAGGCGAACGGAGTGATCTGATGGCTGATCGGAAAGAGTCCGTACAGGCGGTGCTGGACGCCGCGCGGGCCGAGGGCCGGGCGGCGCTGACCGCCCCGGAGGGCAAGCGGATCGCGGATGCTTACGGCATCCCGACGCCGGCGGAGGGCCTGGCGGAGACCGCGGACGAGGCGGTGGCGCTGGCCGACCGGATCGGCTTCCCGGTGGCGCTGAAGATCGTGTCGCCGGACATCCTGCACAAGACGGACGCGGGTGGGGTGCGCGTCCAACTGGCATCGGCCGCCGAGGTGCGGGGCGCGTTCTGCGCCATCGTGCAGAACGCGAAGGCGTACGCCCCCGAGGCGCGGATCAGCGGGGTGCAGGTGCAGCAGATGGTGCCCGAGGGGCAGGAGGTGATCGTCGGGGCGGTGACCGACCCGACGTTCGGCAAGATCGTGGCCTTCGGGCTCGGCGGGGTACTGGTGGAGGTGCTCAAGGACGTCACCTTCCGGCTCGCGCCCGCGTCGGCGGACGACGCCGCGTCGATGCTGGACGGCATCCGGGCGGCGGAGGTGCTGCGCGGGGTGCGGGGCGCGCCGCCGGTGGACCGTGCGGCGCTGACCGACCTGATCGTGCGCACCTCGCAACTGGCCGCGGATTTCCCGGAGATCGCCGAGGTCGACCTCAATCCGGTGTTCGCCGCCGCGGACGGCGCGATGGCGGCCGATGTGCGGATCCTGCTGGCACAGGAGGCGCCGGTGGCGCGGCGGCGCTACGGGAAGGAGGAGATCCTGACCGCGATGCGGCGGCTGATGCGGCCGCGGTCGGTGGCGGTCATCGGCGCGTCCAACGAGCCCGGGAAGATCGGCAATTCGGTGATGCGCAATCTCATCGACGGCGGCTTCGGCGGAGAGATCCATCCGGTGAACCCGAAGGCCGACGACATCCTCGGCCGCAAGGCGTACAAGTCGGTGGCGGATGTGCCGGGCGAGGTCGATGTGGCGGTGTTCGCGATTCCCGCGGCGTTCGTCCCCGCCGCCCTGGAGGAGGCCGGCCGCAA
Organism: Streptomyces pinistramenti; assembly: GCF_020564935.1. GTDB lineage: Bacteria > Actinomycetota > Actinomycetes > Streptomycetales > Streptomycetaceae > Streptomyces > Streptomyces pinistramenti. The sequence continues at coordinate 122,671 of NZ_JAJCXB010000001.1, read as the reverse complement.
GGGCGTCCCGAACGCGGTGCTGATCCCGTCCGGCTTCGCCGAGACCGGCGAACACGCGCTCCAGGAACGGATCGTGGCGATCGGCGAGGAGTACGGCATCCGCCTGCTGGGGCCGAACATCTACGGCTACTACTCGACCTGGCACGACCTGTGCGCGACGTTCTGCACGCCGTACGACGTCAAGGGCGGGGTGGCGCTGACCTCGCAGTCCGGCGGGATCGGGATGGCCATCCTGGGCTTCGCACGGACCACCAGGACCGGCGTCTCGGCGATCGTGGGGCTCGGCAACAAGTCCGACGTGGACGAGGACGATCTGCTCACGTACTTCGGCGAGGACGACAACACCACGTGCATCGCCATGCATCTCGAAGACCTCAAGGACGGCCGGGCGTTCGTCGAAGCGGCCCGCGAGACGGTGCGCAAGAAGCCGGTGGTGGTGCTGAAGGCGGGGCGTACGAGCGCGGGCGCGAAGGCGGCGGGTTCGCACACCGGCGCGCTGGCCGGGGACGACGCGGTCTACGACGACGTCCTGCGGCAGGCCGGTGTCATCCGGGCGCCGGGTCTGAACGACATGCTGGAGTACGCGCGGGCGCTGCCGGTCCTGCCCACGCCGCAGGGCGACAACGTCGTGGTGATCACCGGCGCCGGCGGCTCCGGCGTGCTGCTGTCGGACGCGATCGTCGACAACGGGCTGCGGCTGATGGAGATACCGGACGATCTGGACGCCGCCTTCCGGAAGTTCATCCCGCCGTTCGGTGCGGCCGGCAATCCGGTGGACATCACCGGCGGTGAGCCGCCCTCGACGTACGAGGCGACGATCCGGCTGGGCATGGAGGATCCGCGGATCCATGCGCTGGTGCTCGGCTACTGGCACACCATCGTCACACCGCCGATGGTCTTCGCGAAGCTGACGGCGCGGGTGGTCGAGGAGTTCCGGGCGCGCGGCATCGAGAAGCCGGTGGTGGCGTCGCTGGCCGGCGACACCGAGGTGGAGGAGGCCGCCGCGTATCTCTTCGAGCGCGGGGTGGTCGCGTATCCGTACACGACCGAGAAGCCGGTGGCGGCGCTCGGGGCGAAGTACCGCTGGGCGCGGGCTGCGGGGCTGTTGACCTGACCCCGCTCTCCTGGAGCGCGAAAAAGGTTCGGACAGGGGGCGCTGACCGAGTTCTTTCGATTCCAAGGGGACCACATGAGTACAACGAACGACCGGAATGCGGCAGGCGGTGCCGCATTCCGGGAAGTCACGGACAGCAAGGGGCGGGTGTACCGGATCGGGGAAACCGACCGGGACCTGCTCGGGCATTCCCGCAAATTAATGGTGTACCTGCCGTGGATCGCAATGATCGCGATCAGCGTGTCCGAGTACGCGTACGGCTCCGCCGAGGACACCTTGTCGCAGGCGCACGGCTGGTCGCAGAGCAACACCTTCTGGATCCTGAGCGTCTGGATCTTCTTCCAGGCGGGCGTCGCCTTCCCGGCCGGCTGGCTGCGTGAGCGGGGTCTGCTCACCGCCCGCCGGGCCACCTTCCTCGGGGCGGGGCTCTGCCTCGTCGGCTTCGTCGCACTCGCGCACCTGGACAACGTCTTCCTGGCGATCTGCGGCTTCGGCGTGGTCGGCGGTCTCGGTTCCGGTCTGGTCTATGCCACCTGTATCAACATGGTCGGCAAATGGTTCCCGGAACGGCGGGGCGCGAAGACCGGATTCGTCAACGGTGGATTCGCCTATGGCGCGCTGCCGTTCATCTTCATCTTCAACTACGCGTTCGACACCAGCAATTTCGCCGAGGTGTTGGATCTCATCGGCGTGTACGTGCTGATCGTGGTGGCGGTCTGCGCCTGGTTCTTCAAGGATCCGCCGAAGAACTGGTGGCCGGCCGATATCGACCCTTCCTCAAGCTCTCAGCTCCGTTCGAGCAGGGGAGACCCCCATCATTTCGCCGGCAACAGGAAGAGCGCGGCGAGCCTGGCGAAGAATCCGCCCGCGGTGAAGCAGTACACGCCCAAGGAGGCGCTCCGCAGCGGAATGCTTCCGCTGATGTGGGTCACGGTCGTGATGACCGCCGGTGTATCGATATTCGGGATCTCGTTCCAGGTGGACTTCGCGGAGGACGTCGGCTTCGGGCCGCTGGTGGCCGCCTCGTCGATGGGCGTGATGTCCGTCGTCAACGGCGTCGGGCGAGGGGCGGTCGGCTGGCTCTCCGACCTGTGGGGCCGCAAGGCCACGCTGGTGTTCGTCATCGTCATGCTGGGGCTCGCGCAGTTCGGCGTGATCTGGGCGGGCACCCTCCACAGCCAATGGCTTTTCCTGGTCTTCGCCTTCCTCTCGGGATTCGGCGGCGGCGCGTTCTACCCGCTGTTCGCCGCACTGACCCCGGACTACTTCGGCGAGAACTACAACGCCAGCAACTACGGCCTGGTCTACAGCGGCAAGCTGATCAGCGGCCTGTTCGGCGGCGGCCTGGGGTCGATGGTGGTCGACTCCTGGGGCTACTACGGCGCCTACGCGGTGGCCGGCGGCGTCTCCATGGTGGCGGCGGGATGCGCGCTGCTGCTGCGGCAGCCGGGCAGGCCGCGGGTGCGCAAGGTCCTGCCCAATCCTCGGCCGATCAGCCGTGAGCTGATCTGAGCCGGCCCGGCCGCGGCGGACAGCGGCCGGCAGGATGACGAAGGCGGACGGTGTCTCATCGGCGCCGCCCGCCTCGCCTGCTGTGCCGGCCCTGCTGTGACGTCAATGCCGTACGGGTCAGCCTTCCGGGTTGCCGGTCTCCTCCAGCGTCCGGTCGGCAATCGCCCGGTGGTGGCGTACGACCTCGCTGATGATGAAGTTCAGGAACTTCTCGGCGAAGGCCGGATCGAGCCGGGCGTCGGCGGCCAGGGTGCGCAGCCGCTCGATCTGGGCCGCCTCGCGGGCCGGATCGGCGGGCGGCAGGCTGTGCCGGGCCTTCAACTCGCCGACCTGCTGGGTGCACTTGAAGCGCTCGGCGAGCAGATGCACCAGCGCGGCGTCGAGGTTGTCGATGCTGCTGCGCAGGTGGAGCAGCCGCTCCCGGGCCGCCTCGTCGGCGACGCGGGCCGCGTCGCCGGCCGCCGCTGCTGTCCCTTCGCTCATGTGCCTCTCGCCATTCGTCATCGGTGGTGCGTGAACGGGTGCACATTACCCGCCGGGCGGGGCGGTGCCGATCCGCGTCTCGGGGAGCGGACCGACCCGCCGGAGCCACCGTGGTGTCAGGTCTGCGCGCGCTCGTGGTACGTGCGGCGGGTGTGCTCGGTGTGCGTCCGCATGACGGCCGCGGCGCGGGCCTCGTCGCGGTCGGCGATGGCCGCGATCAGCTCCCGGTGCTCGATCCAGGACTGCTTGCCGCGCTGCCGGGCCACCGGCGTGTAGTACCAGCGCACCCGTCTCCCGACCTGTGCGGACAATTCGGCGAGCACGGTGTTGCCTGCCAGCTCCATCACCTTGTCGTGGAAGGCGGCATTGGCCACCACCGCACCGTCCACGTCGTCGTCCTGCACCGCGCGCTCGCCGGTGGTGCACAGCTCCTCCAGCTCCGCTATGCCCGCGGACCCGGTGGCGGCCGCGGCAAGCCCGGCCGCCTCGGCCTCAAGAAGCGTACGGACCGTCAGCAGCTGGTCGGCCTCTTCCTCGGTCGGCTCGTGCACGAACGCGCCCTGGGCGGGCCGCAGATCGACCCAGCCGTCGGTGCTCAGCCGCTGGAGCGCCTCGCGCACCGGCTGCCGTGAGACGCCCAGATGCCCGGCGAGTTCGCTCTCGACCAGATGCTGCCCCGGGCGCAGCGCGCGGGTGGTGATCAGTTCCAGCAGCGCTTCGTAGACGCGCTCGCGCAGCGGTCCCGGTCGTTCGAGCTTCGGGACGGTGCCCTGCGGTAGTCCGGCGGAAAGCATCGAGATCCCCTCTGTTGACGCCTGCGGGAGCGTGCGCACCTACAGGACCGCGGACCGACGGCATCGGCCCGCACGACGACGGAACTGCACAGCACGGTGCAATGGGTTATCGCTCACGGCTCTCACGCGTGGTGGTGCAATTGGTTATCGTCTACAGTCTACCGACTCCCCTTCCCTCGCGCAGGACGACCGGTGATCTGCCGCCCCGGCCACCTCGCGCCCGCGCCAACTGCGGGGAGAATGAACCCCATTGGGACCGGCGGCACCGCCGGCAGGAAGCGCCGGATTCCCGGCGCCCGGCAGGGGGCGACAACCATGCGCGACGGCGGGGGCCGACATCGCGATCGTCGGCGGCAGCGTCGCCGGCTGCGCGGCCGCGCTCGCCGCACACCGCGCGGGCGCCGGCCGGATCACCGTCTTCGAGCGGGCCGCCGGACAGCTGGCCGACCGCGGCGTCGGCCTCGCGGTCCACGACGACCGCTACGCCGAACTGGCCGCCGCCGGCTACCTCGACGCCGCCATGCCATGCGTCCGGCTGACCACCCGCCGCTGGTACGTCAGGGACGGCCGCGCCCCGTTCGGCCGGGAGATCGCCGCCCTGCCGTTCCCGTTCCGCTCCTCCTGCTGGGGGCCGCTCTGGCGGGAGTTACGGCGGCGGCTGCCTGCGGACGTCACGTTCCGCGCCGGGACGACGGTGCGCGAGGTCGCGGCGACGGCCGACGGCGCCACGCTGCGCTGCGAGGGCGAAGCCGACACCCGCCGCTACGACCTGGTCATCGGCGCCGACGGCTACCGCTCGGTGGTGCGGCAGGCGGCGTTCCCCGGCGTCCGGCCCGCTTACGCCGGCTACCTGGCCTGGCGCGGCGCGGTCCCCTGCGAACTGCTCGGCACCCTCGACCTGCCCGGCCTGCCACCGTCCGGCTGGGCCGAGGAGGACTGCGTCTACGCCGTCTTCCCCGGCGGCCACGTCATCATCTACCGCATCCCCGACGGCCGGGGCGGCCACCGCGCCAACTGGGTCCTCTACACCACCCCGCCCCCGGGCCTCGGCCTCCACCTGGACACCCCCACCAGCCTGCCGCCCGGCACGCTCTCCGACGCACTGCACACCCATCTCGACCAAGTGGCCGACGAGTTGCTGCCCCCGTACTGGGGCGGACTGATCCGCCTGACGCCCCCCGCGGAACGCTTCATCCAGCCGCTCTACGACTTCACCGCGCCCGACTACGTCTCCGGAAGGCTGCTGCTGGCCGGCGACGCGGCCACCGTCGCGCGGCCGCACACGGGGGCCGGCGCGGTCAAGGCGCTCCAGGACGCTGCGGCACTGGAGCGCGTGCTGTGCACCGTCCGCGAGCGGCCCGGTTCTCCGGCGGCGTACGGCAGCGGACGCGGCGCGGCCGGCCGGTCGATGGTGGAGCTGGGCCGGCGGCTCGGCCGGTGGCTGGTCCTGTGGAGACACCGGACTGGCCGGCGCTGGACCGGGAAGCGCTGGCACGGCAGTGGGCCGCGTCCGACACCTCGGGGACCTTCGGCGGAAGCGAACTCCGTTCCTGAGAACGCGAGTTGACCGAAACCGCCCCTTCACCACTCCCGTTGCCGCCGCCCCCTTGCCGCCGGCGGGCGAATACTGTAGACAATATTCGCTTGCCCTGCCCGGCCGACCTGAGCTCCGGCACACGCCCCACCACGGCGCCACCCACCGCCCGCCCGGTACGTACAGGACAATGAGAGCGTCAAGGGCCGAGGCCACCCCGCCGCACCGCGGTCCGGTGGCCCCGGCGGCTTCCGCAGGGGAACCGCTTCGGCCGGCAGCACAGAACGCACCGGACGCACGGCGCCGGTGAGGACGGAACTGATCAGACATGGGACGGGTCACCGAGCGACGCCGCGTCATCCGCATCCGCGACGGGGTGCAGACCACCACCCGCCCGGACACCCTCGTCACCGAGGAGCCGATGGAGATCCGGCTGGGCGGCAAGCCGCTGGCCATCACCATGCGCACACCGGGTGACGACTTCGCGCTGGCCGCCGGCTTCCTCGTCAGCGAGGGGGTCCTGGCGTCCGCCGACGACCTGGCACACATCGTCTACTGCGCGGGCGCCGTCGGCAGCGAGGGGACGCCCCTGCCGGTGGCCGAGGGCGGCGCGAACACCTACAACGTCGTCGACGTGCGCCTGGCGCCCGGTGTGCCCGTCCCCGACATCACCCTGGAGCGCAACGTCTACACCACGTCGTCCTGCGGCCTGTGCGGCAAGGCGAGCCTGGACGCGGTGCGCACCACGGCGCACTGGGCACTGGACACCTCCCCCGACACCCCGGTCCGGATCGACCCGGCGACCCTGAGCCTCCTCCCCGACCGGCTCCGGGCCGCCCAGCACGTCTTCGACCGGACCGGGGCCCTGCACGCGGCGGCGCTGTTCAGCACGGACGGGGAACTGCTCGACGTGCGGGAGGACGTCGGGCGGCACAACGCCGTGGACAAGATCGTCGGCCGGGCGCTGCAACAGGGCCTGCTGCCGCTGTCGTCGAGCGTGCTGATGGTGTCGGGACGGGCCTCCTTCGAGCTGGCGCAGAAGGCGGTGATGGCGGGCATCCCCGTCCTCGCGGCGGTCTCCGCCCCGTCCTCGCTCGCCGTCGACCTCGCCGCCGAGACCGGCCTGACGCTGGTCGGCTTCCTGCGCGGCACCTCCATGAACGTGTACGCGGGCGAGCATCGGATCGCCCTGCCGGCCACGGCCGGCCGGGCCTGACGCCCCCCGCGGCACGGACCGGCGGGCCGGCCGGCGAAGCGCGCCCCCTGCGCCGCCGGCCCGCGTACGGCCCGCCCCGGGATCCGGGTGACCGTCAGCCCGCCCCGGGCCGCACGATCCGGGTGAGCAGGGCGACCAACTGGGCGCGCTCGTCCGACGTCAGGGCCGCGGTCAGTTCGGCGTTGGCCTCGTCGCCGAGCTTCTGCGTGCGGCGCAGCCTGCGCCGCCCCTCGGCGGAGATCTCCACGGCGTTCTTCCGCCGGTCCCTGGCATCGGGGCTGCGGGTGACCAGCCCGTCCTTCTGCAGGTCGTTGACGACGGCGACCATGTCCTTGGGGTCGATGCCCAGCGTGCGGCCCAGGTCCGCCTGCGAGACCGGGCCGCTTTCGGCGACGGCCGACAGCACGGCGTGATGCATCATCCGCATCCCTTCGGCGGCCAGCGCGTCGGCGACGAGCCGGTGCCCGCGGGCGGCGGCCCGGCCCAGCAGCCAACTGGGGAGCACACGGATACGACTGGGGGCGTAGGGGGTGTCGGCCATGGGGTCAGGCTACCGAGAATCCATTGGCGCTCCCAACGGAAATGCGCTGGCGGCCCCTCCGTCGGCGGATCACCGCCGGGACACCCGACGAACCTTCCGCAGGCACCCGTCCATACGGCGCATTTCACCATCACGCCACGTCACCTCGCGGTCCCGCCGACCGAACTCCGGGGCGTGGCGCGCGTCGTGACGGCCGCCGGATCCGCGGCCACGGCGGACTTCACGCGCGTACTCGGCGCGCCGACCACGGCGGCCGTCTGATCTTCTTCAACTCCGGCGCCCCCCCGCACGACCTGCTCACCGGCTCCGAGGCCCGCACCGGGCTGACGATGCGGCACTTCTCCACCGCGCACCGGGAGCTGCACGACCGGCACCACACCGAGGTGCGGGAGCCGACCGGCCGCGGGCCGCCGTGCACGCCGAACTGCCGCCGGCCGACGCGGCGAAGGCACACGCGATCGTCGAGGCCCGGAGCAACCTGGGCAAGGTCGCGCTCCGGCCGTGACATTCGCCGGGCGCCGGGCGCGCGGCAGCGGTACGCGCCCGGCGTGCGCGGCGCCGACGGCGCACCCACCACGGTCCGCGCGGGTGAATTCCGGTCCGGGACGGGCCAACCGGCGCACACTCCTTGTCGCGCTGTAGCGGCGGCAGTACGTTCCGTCACAGGACATGGGACGTGGGATGTCCCGTCCTGATGACCGACGCCCGACGCCTCGAAAGCAGGCCGGACCATGACGTCAGCCCTCCGTGCACACTCCGTTCTCCGCAGCAGACCCCGGCGGCGCGCCACCGCCGCCTTCGCCGCACTGACCGCAGCGGCGCTCGCCCTCCTCCCCACCGCTCCGGCCGACGCCGCACCCAGCCGGTCCGCGGCCCCTGCGGCGACCCCGGTCACCGCCCCCGCAGGCGGCTTCGACCAGCAGGTCCTCTTCAAGGCGGACCGGGAAAAGGGCTATGCCTGCTTCCGCATACCGGCCGTCGTCGAGTCGGCGCGCGGCACCCTGCTCGCCTTCGCCGAGGGACGGGTGCACGACTGCGGCGACGCCGGAGACATCGACCTCGTCCTCAAGCGCTCGACCGACGGGGGCCGCACCTGGGGCCCGCTCCAGGTCGTCAACGACGGCGGCGGCGACACCCACGGCAACCCGGTCCCCGTCGTCGACCGCCGCACCGGCCGCATCCTCCTCACCGAGACCTACAACAAGGGCCGCACCGACGGCCTCAACTGCACCACCCCCTGCGACCGCACCCCTCACCTCCAGTACAGCGACGACGACGGCGCCACCTGGTCGACGCCCCGTGACCTCACCCCCGCCATCCGGCCCCCGCAGTGGAACTCCTGGTACACGACGGGCCCGCTGCACGGCATCCAGCTGACGCGGGGGCGGCACGCGGGACGGCTGGTCGTCGGCATCAACGCCGAGAGCTACGCGGACGGCCGGATCACCGCCAACCACGCGGCCCTCGTCCACAGCGACGACGGCGGCACCACCTGGCGGGTCGGCGCCGTCGACAGCTGGCCGATCACCGCAGGCGCCGTCCCCCGGGGAACCCCAACGACCGGAAAGGGCGCGCAGCCGGCCGGCACCTTCCGCCAGAAACCCTCCGAAATGGCCCTCCTGGAACGCTCCGACGGCTCGGTCTACGTCAACGGGCGCGAACAGGACGGCACGGACCTCGGCCACCGCACCGCCGCGGTCAGCCGGGACGGCGGCGACACCTTCAGTGCCCCGTTCCGCGCCATCCCCGACCTCTACACACCGATGGTGCAGGCATCGGCGCTCCGGCTGCCGGCATCCCGCGCCACCGGCGGCCACAGCCGGACGCTGCTCGCGGCACCCGCCGACCCCGACCGGCGCCGCACCATGACCATCCGCTCCTCCTGGGACGAGGGCCGCACCTGGGAGGGTGTCGACCGGGGCGCCCGCGTCACCACGGACTGGTCCGGCTACTCGGACCTGGTCGCCATCTCCCCCGACGTCACCGGCCTCCTCTACGAAGGCGGCGCCGCCGACGCCCGCGACGAACTGCGCTTCGCCCGCTTCACCCAGCAGTGGCTCGGCCCGCGCCGCGCCCCCGACCCGACGACCCGGGACGCCGCACCGGGCGCTCCCGGCGCCCTCGTCCTGGGCGGCGCCAGGACCACCGACGGCGTCTTCGGCCGCGCCCTGGCCTTCGACGGCAACGACGACGCGGTCCGCCTCCCGTACCGCGACTCCCTCCCGCTGGGCACCCACGCCTTCACCTGCAGCCTCTGGTTCCGCTACGACGCCACCCGCGGCGAGCAGCCGCTGCTGTGGATGGGCGGATCCGGCGCCGCCGCGCCGCAGGTCACGCTGGTCGGCGACCCGGCGCACGGCAGGATCACCGGCCGGCTGACCGCTGTGGACGGCGCGGCACCCCCGGCCACCGCCGTGGTCTCCACCGCGAGCTCCTACAACGACGGGCACTGGCACCACCTCGCCCTGCGCCGCGGCGGCGGACGGCTGCGGCTGACCGTGGACGGCACGGCGACCACGACGGTGCCCGACGTGCCGGGATCGGTCAGCCGCGGCTCCGTCTTCGGCGTGCACCTCGGCCAACGGCTCGACAGCCGGGCGCAGTTCACCGGCGCACTCGACGAGGTCGGCGTCTACCGCAGGGCGCTGACCGACCAGGAGCTGACCGGCCTGCGCACCACGGACGCCGCACCGTCCGGCCCAACGGTGCTACGGCTCCCGCTCGACCGGGTACAGGGCCGCTGAACGGTGCCGGGCCCGGCGATGTCCGCCGGGCCCGGCGCCCCTCCCCCGCTCTCAGCCCCGACAGCTCCCGGCCCCCACCGCGGCCTCCGCCGCCGACGGCCGCCCGCCGCTCCCGGCCACCGCACCCGGGCCCTCCTGCGCCCTCGCTTCCTCCGCCGCCTGCGCCGCGTACCGCTTCGCCAGCACCGCGCAGACCATCAGCTGCATCTGGTGAAAGACCATCAGCGGCAGCACCGCGAGACCGGCCTGCGCGCCGAACAGCACGCTGGCCATCGGCAGCCCCGCCGCCAGGCTCTTCTTCGACCCGGCGAAGGTGATCGCGATCCGGTCCTCGCGGTCGAAGCCGAGCTTCTTCGATCCGTACGACGTCGCGGTCAGCATCGCCGCGAGCAGCACGGCCAGCGCACCCACCAGACACAGCAGCCGCAGCGGCGACACCTGGCTCCAGATGCCGCCGACCATGCCGGCGCTGAAGGCGCTGTAGACGACGAGCAGGATCGAGCCGCGGTCGACGTAACCGAGCAGCTTCTTGTGCCGGGTGATGAAGCCGCCGATCCAGCGGCGCAGCACCTGCCCGGCCACGAACGGCAGCAGCAGCTGGCAGACGATCGAGACCAGCGAGTCGGCCGAGAAGCCGGCGCCCTCACCGTCCAGCACCAGCGCGGCGAGCAGCGGGGTGACGACGATGCCGATGAGGCTGGAGAACGACCCGGCGCAGATCGCCGCCGCGACATTGCCCCGTGCGATGGAGGTGAAGGCGATGGAGGACTGGATGGTGGACGGCACCAGGCACAGGAACAGCAGCCCGGTGTAGAGGTTGGCCGGCAGGACGTACGGCACCAGCCCGCGGGCCGCCAGACCGAGCACGGGGAAGAGCACGAACGTGCAGGCCAGGGTGGTCAGATGGAGCCGCCAGTGGCGCAGCCCGGTCATTGCCTCGCGGGTGGAGAGCCGGGCTCCGTAGAGGAAGAAGAGCAGCGAGACGGCGCCGGTGGAGGCGCCGTCCGCGACGGTGGCGGCCGGGCCGGACGCGGGCAGCAGGGCGGCGAGCCCGACCGTCCCGAGCAGCGCCAGGATGTAGCCGTCCACGGGCAGCCAGGAGGGCAGGGAGAGCGAAGGGCGGCGCATGGATCTCACTTCGGGTTGTTCAGCGGTCACGGACGGGCATGGACGGTGCCCTCGCCAGCTTGCCGGTCGCCCCGGCGATCGGGAACCCCGTTTACCGTGGTCACTGTCATCGTGAATAGTGATGTCTCCCCGGCCTGCGACTTTGCCCGGCACGCCGCCCTTCACGCCATCGAGGTGGCCGATGTTCGACCCCGTACAACTACGCACTTTTCTGACCGTCGCGCAGACACTGAGCTTCACCCAGGCCGCACAGCGCATGGGACTGCGGCAGTCGACCGTGAGCCAGCACGTACGCAAGCTGGAGGAGGCGGCGGGACGGCGGCTGTTCGCCCGGGATACGCACGGCGTCGAGCTGACCGAGGACGGTGAGGCCATGCTCGGCTTCGCCCGCAGCATCCTGGAGGCGAACGAGCGGGCCGCCGGCTTCTTCACGGGGACGCGGCTGCGCGGCCGGCTGCGGTTCGGCGCGTCCGAGGACTTCGTGCTGACCCGGATGCCGGAGGTCCTGGAGGGGTTCCGCCGCGAGCACCCCGAGGTCGACCTGGAGCTGACCGTCGAGCTGTCGGGCACCCTGCACAAGCTGCTGGCGGCCGGCCGGCTCGACCTGGTGCTGGCCAAAAGGAACCCGGAGGAGGACCGCGGGCGGCTGGTGTGGCGGGACCGGCTGGTGTGGGTGGGCACCGACCGGCTGCGGCTCGATCCGCACCGTCCGGTACCGCTGGTCGTCTTCCCGCCGCCCGCCGTCACCCGCGCCCGCGCCCTGGACGCCCTGGAGCGGCAGGGCCGCGCCTGGCGCATCGCCTGCACCAGCGGCAGCCTCAACGGTCTGATCGCCGCGACCCGCGCGGGTCTCGGCGTGATGGCCCACACCCTCGGCATGATCCCGCCCGGCCTGGTCCGCCTGCCGTCCAGGACCGGCCTGCCCGAACTGGGCGGCGTGGACTTCGTCCTGCTGTACGGCCGGCGCACCGGCGCGGAGCGCGGCCCCGCCGAGGCGCTGGCCGACGCGATCCTGGCCGGCGGCGACCGACTGCACCTCCCCTAGGCGAGCGGGCCGACGGACACAGCCCCGCAAAAGCCCCGAACCACCCTGCCCCCACCCTCGATTTCCAGCCGTCCCGAACTCTTGTGCCCTGCGTGCTCCGGACCGTCGCGACGCCGGCTTCCCTGGGGTCGCACCGCGCCCGCCGCGCCGTGCCACAGAGGCCGGAACCCGTGCCGGAGAGCCGAAAACGGTGCAGAGATTTGGTGCAGATAAAGGCCCGGCGTCGTGATCGTTCCGCACCGAATCGACCGGATCATGTCCTGTCTTCTCCGGAGTGACCCGGTTTCGCCGGATGACCAAGGACTGTGCAACCGGGCTCGGGGCATGGTACAGACCTCCCGCGTGACGTTCCGGTGGGGTACGGTCGCGGCCCTGTGAGGAGTACCACGAGGAGCTGGGTCATTGCGCGAGTTCACCGTCCCGCCTTTGGCGACCGCGCCCCGGGTCGGCGGGCTGGCGGATGCCGTCTTCGACCACGCCGACACCGATCCCGGACGGATCGCCCTCGCGCGCAAGGACGACGAAGGGCACTGGAAGGACGTCACCGCAGGGCAGTTCAGGGACGAGGTCCTCGCCCTCGCCAAGGGACTGCTCGCCCAGGGCGTCCGCTTCGGCGACCGGGTCGGCATCATGTCCCGTACGCGCTACGAGTGGACCGTGTTCGACTTCGCCCTGTGGTCCATCGGCGCCCAGACCGTCCCGCTCTACCCCACCTCGTCCGCCGAGCAGGTCTTCTGGATGCTGCACAACGCGGACGTCTCGGCGTGCCTGGTCGAGCACGAGGACCACGCGATGACCGTCGGCTCGGTCATCGACCGGCTGCCCCAGCTGCGCAAGCTGTGGCAGCTCGACGCGGACCCGGTCGCCGAACTGACCGCGGCCGGGGCGCACATCGACGACGACGTCGTGCACCGCCACCGGATGGCGGTCACCCCTGACGCCACTGCAACGCTCATCTACACCTCGGGCACCACCGGCCGCCCCAAAGGCTGCGTCCTCTCGCACGCCAACTTCATGGCCGAGGCCGACAACATCGTCGAGCGCTACGAGTCGGTGTTCCACTCCAAGCCGGGCGACGAGGCATCCACGCTGCTCTTCCTGCCGCTGGCGCACGTCTTCGGGCGGATGGTCCAGGTCGCGGCCATCCGCGGCCGGGTCAAGCTGGGGCACCAGCCCGAGCTGAGCGCCCGCGCGCTGCTGCCCGACCTCCAGTCCTTCCGGCCCAGCTTCATCCTCGCGGTGCCGTACGTCTTCGAGAAGGTCTTCGCCGCGGCCCGGCGCAAGGCGGAGACCGAGGGCAAGCTCGGCCCGTTCGACAAGGCCGTCGACGTCTCGGTCCGCTACGCCGAGGCCCTGGAACACAAGGCGTTCGGGACCGGCGGCGGCCCCGGCGCCTCGCTGCGGATGCAGCACCAGCTCTTCGACAAGCTCGTCTACAGCAAGGTCAGGGAGGCGATGGGCGGCCGGGTCAGGCACGCGATGTCCGGCGGCTCGGCGATGGAGCGCAGGCTCGGCCTGTTCTTCGCCGGCGCCGGGGTGCGGATCTTCGAGGGCTACGGCCTGACGGAGAGCACCGCCGCCGCCACCGCCAACCCGCCCGAGCGCACCCGCTTCGGCACGGTCGGCACACCGATCCCCGGTACGACCGTGCACATCGCCGATGACGGCGAGATCTGGCTGTACGGCGGCCAGGTCTTCCACGGCTACCTCAACGACACCAAGGCCACCGACGCCGTACTGCACGACGGCTGGTTCGCCACCGGCGACCTGGGCGAGCTGGACGAGGACGGCTATCTGACGATCACCGGCCGCAAGAAGGAGGTGCTGGTCACCTCGGGAGGCAAGACGGTGTCACCGGTGGTCCTGGAGGAGCGGGTACGGGCGCACCCGCTGGTGGCGCAGTGCATCGTCGTCGGCAACGACCGGCCGTTCATCGCGGCACTGGTGACCCTCGACCCGGAGGCCGTCACCCACTGGCTGACGATGCGGGACAAGCCGGAGATGCCGCCGACCGACCTGGTACGCGACCCCGATCTGGAGACCGAGATCCGGCGCGCGGTGGTCGCGGCCAACACCCTTGTCTCGCAGGCCGAGTCGATCCGTACCTTCCGGATACTCGCCAACCAGTTCAGCGAGGAGCACGGGCTGCTGACGCCGTCCCTGAAGCTGAAGCGCAAGGCGATCGAGGCGGCCTACCTCGTCGAGGTGGACGCGCTGTACCGGAGCTGATCTGCCGGGGAGGTGAACCCGGCGGATCCGGCGATTCCCCGCATGTCGTCGGCCTGCGCGGGAATGCGGGAGCGCGGATGATCGTTGTTGTTCCCGAACACGAAAGCCGACGTAAGGATCGCACCCCCGTGAGCCAGGTCCCCACCATCACGCTCAACAACGGCGTCTCGATGCCGCAGCTCGGATTCGGCGTCTGGCAGGTGCCGGACGACGAGGCGACCGTCACCATCGGCCACGCCCTTGAGGCGGGCTACCGCAGCATCGACACCGCCGCCGTCTACGGCAACGAAGAGGGTACGGGGAAGGCCATCGCCACTTCCGGCATCGCCCGTGACGACCTGTTCGTCACGACGAAGCTCTGGAACGCCGAGCAGGGCTACGACTCCACCCTGCGCGCCTTCGACGCCTCTCTCGCCAAGCTCGGCCTCGACCACGTCGACCTGTACCTCATCCACTGGCCGCTCCCGGCCAAGGACACATACGTCGACACCTACCGCGCCTTCGAGAAGATCTACTCGGACGGCCGCGCCAAGGCCATCGGCGTCTCCAACTTCCAGCCCGCCCACCTGGAGCGGCTGCTGGGCGAGACGTCCATCGTCCCCGCGGTCAACCAGATCGAGCTGCACCCGCAGTTCGCGCAGGCTCAGGCCCGCGCCCTGCACGCCCGCCACCACATCGCGACCGAAGCCTGGTCGCCGCTGGGCCAGGGCAAGGGCCTCCTGGAGAACCCGGCGCTCGCCCCGATCGCGGAGAAGCACGGCAAGACTCCCGCCCAGGTGGTGCTGCGCTGGCACATCCAGCTCGGCAACGTCGTCATCCCGAAGTCGGTGACTCCTTCGCGCATCGCCGCGAACATCGACGTCTTCGACTTCGAGCTGGACGACGCCGACCTAGCGGCCATCGCCGCCCTGGACAACGGCACCCGTCTGGGCCCGGACCCGGACACCTTCGACGTGGCCTGAGCCGGCCGTCCCGCCGCACGGCGCCGCCGCCCCGCCCTCATGGAGCGGCGGCGCCGTCGTTTCTGCCCTCGTTGCGGTCAACTCCGCTCCGCATCCTTGCCGTTGGGATCGCCGCCGTCTTCCAAGAACGTTTCTGCTGCCCGTCGTTCCCGCTATTCCCCGCCCGGCTTGCGGTGGCTTCCGGTGCCGGACTCCTTGGCCGTGGTCGGCTCACCGGGGCCCTGCGGCTCGATCTGGCGCACCAGTTGATGGAACGACAGCAGCACGGTGATCGGCGGCAGTCCGGCGACGCTCACCGCGGGCAGGGTGAGCCGCGCGTGGGCGATGCACAGGACGACCGCTACGGCGGAGAGCAGGATGACCACGCACCAGGAGTGCCGGACCCGGCGGCGGTTCGCGGAGGCGCGCAGGATGGAGAGCGAGGCCACCGTCCACGGCCCGTAGATGAGCAGCGGCCAGAGCGCGGCGAGGCCGCCCGGCACGCCTTCCGAGGCGAGGGCCCGCAGCGGGGTGTAGCAGACCATGGCGCCGAGCACGCTGATCAGCACGGCGGTGAGCGCCGCCGCCGTGGAGCTGAGCATCCGTGCCCATGCCCGGATCCGCGTCCGGTCGGCCCGGTGGATGCCGGGCCGGTGCCGCCGCGAGCGCGGATGCGGGACGACCGGCCCGGCCTCCGGAACCGGCGGATACGGCGCCGCGAACGGCTCCTGCTGCACGGCCAGACCCTCGCCGTCCCACCCGGGGACACTCTCCCAGGGCACTCTGCCGAATCCGTAGGGCTCCGCCTGCGGCGCGAAGAGCGGCATACCGACCTGCGGTCCGGCATCCCGGACAGAGTGCGGAAAGGCATCGCCGTTCCGCAGGTGGCCGTCGGTCTGCTGTGCCGGGATGAAGGTCTGGGTCTCGTGCACGACATGTCTTTCGGATAGGACCCTGGCCGGTACGCGCGCCGCGCAGCAGGCGGACGAGGAGCGGAGGCGCCGCGGGGGCATGCCGGGCGACGGACGGCCGGGGCTGGACAGGGCAAAGGGCGTGAGCTGCGGACGTTCACGGGTGGCGCGGTGCGCCGGTCCCTTCGTGAACGGCGGTGTGCCGGACGGGTATCCGTCGGGCACACCGGCTCCAGGTGAACGATTCAGCAGCCCCGCGCAGGCGCCGTCGCGGCCGGCGCGGAGGCGGCGGGACATTCCGCGGGGGCCTCCGGGCCGGCGCACTCTCGGTTCACCCGATCGTGCGGGGTGATCGGGGCATGCTGCTGTCACGTCCGGTTAACGACCCCTCCGCGGGGAGGTACACCCGGCATTCGGGTGATCTGCGGGCCGCGTGGTTGCCGTGGAAGACGGCCAGATGGCCCAGCGCGTCCCGCTCCGCGTCCGCCCGTCAGCGGCGGCACCGCCGCCTGCCGCGCCGGGCGCCGGCCGGGCATCCCCAGCGCGCCCCGGAACTCAGCAGGCCCAGTCCGATGCCCAGCATCCAGGTGTCCTTGGCCAGCGGGATGCCGTCCCGGGTGGGCCGCAGGCTGCCGGACTCCCGCATCCCGGGGAGGCGCAGGTAGAGGCCCACCAGTCCGCCGGCGAACCCGGTGAGTGCCAGTCCGGCGAGGCGGCTGGGCACGAAGGGGGCCAGCAGGGCGCCGCCGACGGCGAGTTCCGCGCACGCCAGGAGCTTGGTGAACTTCTGGGCCTCGATCTTCTCCAGGAACGGGTACGCCGTGCAGGCCATGCCGTGCACGCCCTGGGCCGTCGCCTCGTCTGCGTGCAGTTTGCCGAGGCCGGAGTTGAGGATGAACGCGCCTGTGGCGAGGCGCGGGGCCACGTCGCGCGGATCGGGCACCAGCATCATCGGAGCCTCCATCGATCGGGTCGTCGGCCCCCTCACCGAGCTTAGCCAGCGGTCTCCGGGGCTGCCACGCCACCGGAAGCCGGGCGGCCCGGCCTCCCGATCGGCGGCACGGACACCGCGAAGCCCCCCTCCGGCCGAGGGCGGGGCTTCGCGGGCGGCTCCCGTCAGTGCGCGCGGGCGGTGTGCACGGTCTGGGCGGTGAGCAGGAAGGCGTCGGGGCGGTGGGCGAACCCTGCCGGGTCGTCCGGGTCGGTGAGGCGGTCGATGACGGCCAGGTCGTCGGGGTCGATCAGCTCGCCGTACATCTCGGCGGTGCGAGCCAGGCCGGCGAGTACGTAGGCGCGACCGTCGGCGGACAGCGGGGCCGGCAGGTCCAGCAGGAAGCTGCGGGAGCGGGGGGTGTGCAGGCCGGCTTCGGTGAGCAGTGCAGGCCAGTCCTCGACGGCGGCGACGGCACCGGGCAGCTCGGCCCGCATCTGCGTGAACCACTCCTCGCTCGCCGCTTCGAGCCTGGCCTGGAGGCCGGGGCGGCCGATGCCGATGTCGCGCGGCAGCGACCGCGCGGCCAGGCCGCCTTCCGATACGGCCAGCAGCCCGCCGGGCCGCAGGTGGCGCGCGAGCGCAGAAACCGCGCGCCGCTGGTCGCCCACGTGGTGCAGGGCCTTGCTCGTCCAGATCAGATCGGCGTCGCCGACCGGGCCGGAGGCGGGGCGGGTGCCGGACCCGGAGCCGTCACCGGAGACCGGCGGCGCGTCCAGGCCGTCCGGGAGTTCGGCGATGTGGGTGCGGACGCGGTCGCCGAGCCCGAGGCGGCCGGCGCGGGTGCGGGCGCGTTCCAGCAGGGGCTCGCTGGGGTCCACCGCGACGACCTCGGCCTCGGGGAAGGCGTGGGCCAGGAGGCAGGTGGTGACACCCGGGCCGCTGCCGACGTCGAGGATGCGGCGTACCGGGCCCCGGCCGTCCGCTGCGGGCGGGGTGAGCAGTTCGCGCAGCCAGGCGGCGGCCTGTTCGAAGACCGGGGTGTGCAGTTCGGCGCCGCTCTCCAGCAGCGGGCCGAGTACCTCCCAGTCCATCTCCGTCGAGGCGTCGTGCGAGTGGGTGTGGGTGTGGGTGTGCGGAGTGGCGGGCCGCCGGGAGCCGTCGTGGTGGTGGTCGTGGGTCATGGCGCCGAGCCTGCGCCATCGGAGCTTCGGGGAGCAATTTGCCTTGCCGGTTCGGCAAGCACCCGGGCGCCGCCCGTGCCGCCGGGCGCCGTAAGGTCGGGCTCGTGGGTACTCCGGAATGGATGCCGCCGACGGATACCGAGCGGCGGCTGTGCGAAGCAACGGCGCGTGGGGACCGGGACGGGCAGCTCGCCGCCGTCGCGGGCGAGGACTTGTATCTGGCGGTGCCGCAGCAGGGCCAGGACCCGCTGCCGGTCTACGACGACCCCGTGGCGGGCGGGAAGTGCATCCCCGTCCTGACCCGCGGGATGCTGCCGCCCTGGCAGCCGCAGCAGTTCTTCGACCGGGTCACGGTGGAGGAACTGGCGCAGGACTGGCCGAACGACAAGTGGTGTCTCGCGGTCAACCCGGGCACACCGTGCGCCGCCTATCTGGCCGCGACGGGCGCGCACCGCGCCGCCTGGCTGCACGCCCGCGGGCGGTTCGGCGTCCGGCCGGGCGGCCTGCTCAGCACGCACACCGCCGGGCCGCTGCACGGGCCGCTCGCCCACGGCCTGGCCTGCGGCGCGCCGATCGCCGTGCACCACAGCGTCCCGTGGAACGAACTGGGCACCGTCTTCCTCGACCATGCGTCGGACGCGCAGACGCTGCGGGAGCAGTGGTCGGTGACCGATCCGGCGGCCTGGCAGCAGCGGCTTGACCAACTGCTCGGCGGGCAGTTCGTCCCGGCCGGCACGGAGAAGGCGCTGCGCGCCCGCGCCGATGGCGAAGAAGACGCCCCGGAAGGCGACGCGGAAACCGCGGACACCGGGGTGCCCGAGCTGGCGGCCCGTTACGAAGAGCGGTTCCGCACGGACGGGTTGCTGCCCGCGGGCGGCCAGGTCGTGTCCCTCGTCGCGCTGGACCTCGCCCACGCCGTGAACCTCGTCCGCCGGGGCCTGGGCGCCAGGCTGTGCGCACCGCCGCAGGCCGAGCAGGCCGTGACGCGGATCGGCGCGCAGGCCAGGGAGGCTTACGGCTCCTGGGAGGAGTTCGGCGCGGGGTACGCGCTCGGCCGGATGCTCGCGTTCGACAACGGCTGGTTCGGCACCCCGTACACCGAGGCGCTGCACGTCCACCGGGTCCTCACCCAGGATCCCGCTTCGCCGTGGCGGGGGCTCCCCTTCGTGTGACCGGAGCGGGAGCCGCCGTACCGGCCCGCGAGTGCGGCCGGAGTGCGGTAAGGATGCGTCATGGATGTGGCGATTTGTCTGTTCAGTTCAGATCTGCGGGTGCACGATCAGCCCGTCCTGGACGCCGCCCTGCGTTCCGCCGCCCGGGTGGTGCCGCTGTTCGTCGTCGACTCCGGTGTCGCGGACGCGGGGTTCACGGTGCCCAACCGCGCCGTTTTCCTCGCCGCCGCGCTGGCCGATCTGGCGGCCCGGCTCCGCGACCGCGGCGGGCAGCTGGTCATCCGTACGGGGGAAGTGGTCGCCGAGACCTGCCGGGTGGCCGAGGAAACCGGGGCCGGGGAGGTGCACGTCGCGGCCGGGGTCTCGGCGTACGCGTTGCGCAGGGAGCGGCGGCTGGGCGCTGAGCTGGCCGCGGCGCGGCGTGCGCTCGTGGTGCACGACGGGGTGATCACGGCGGTGCCGCCGGGCGCGGTGCTGCCGGCGGGGCAGCGGGGCACGGACCGGGGCAGCGGCCATTTCGCCGTCTTCACCCCGTACTTCCGGCGCTGGCGGGCCGAGGGGCTGCGCACGGTACGGCCCGCGCCGCGCACCGTTCCGGTACCGGACGGGGTGCGCTCCGATCCGCTGCCGACGGCCGGCGGCCTGTGCCCCGGCGGGATGCCGTCACCGGCACTGCCCGAGGGCGGCGAGACGGCCGGCCGCCGCCGTTTCGGGGCCTGGCAGCGGTCCGGCCTGGCCGCCTACGAGGACCGGCACGACGATCTCCCCGGCGATGCCACCTCGCGCCTGTCGCCGTATCTGCACTTCGGCTGCCTCTCGCCGGTGGAACTGGTCCGCAAGGCGGCCGACCGGGACGATCCCGGCGCGCGGGCCTTCGTACGGCAGCTGGCCTGGCGGGACTTCCACCACCAGGTACTGGCCGCGCGCCCGGACGCGGCGACCGCCGACTACCGCACCAGGGGCGACCGTTGGCGGCAGGACACCGCGGAGGTGGCGGCGTGGCAGGAGGGCCGCACCGGCTACCCGGTCGTGGACGCGGCGATGCGGCAGCTGCTGCACGAGGGCTGGATGCACAACCGCGCACGGATGCTGGTCGCCGGGTTCCTGACGAAGACGCTGTACGTGGACTGGCGGGTGGGCGCACGGCACTTCCTGGACCTGCTGGTGGACGGCGACCTCGCCAACAACCAGCTGAACTGGCAGTGGATGGCGGGCACCGGCACCGACACGCGGCCCAACCGGGTTCTCAACCCACTCGTCCAGGGCAGGCGGTTCGATCCGCGCGGGGAGTATGTCCGGCGCTGGGTACCGGAGTTGGCGGGCCTCGCGGGTGCGGCCGCGCACCGGCCGTGGACGTCGGCCGCGGGGGAGCGGGCGGCGCGGGACTACCCGGAGCCGCTGGTGGACCTGGCGGACGGGCTGGCCCGTTTCCGGCGGGCGCGCGGCCTGGGCTGACGGCGGGCGGGGCGTACTCGGTGCCGGATGCTCCTGCGGGCGGTGCTGCCGCCGCTGGATCCGGGGGCGGCCCGTAACGTTCAGCCCGTTGTCCCGCCCCCGCATCCGCTCCCCGACCGAAAGCCGAAAGCCGCCGTGTCCTCTTCCCTTCGCCGCGGCGTGCCCGCGCTCCTCCTGATACTGGCCTGCCTCGCGGGGTGCACCCCCGCCACCGGTTCCGGAGGGCCGCACTCCGGAGCGTCCGCCGCGACCGGGGACGCGACCGGGGACGTACGGCGGCCGCGGGCCCACGCCGCGTTCGACTACCAACTGGGCGGCCCCTACCGGCCCGCACCCGATGTGCGGGTGGTCTCCCGCGACCGCACCGCGAAGCCCGTGCCGGGTCTCTACAACGTCTGCTACGTCAACGCGTTCCAGACCCAGCCCGGCAAGGAGACGGTGCGCTGGTGGCAGCGGCACCACCCGGAACTGCTCCTGCGGAAGGGCGGGCCCGACGGCGACCTGGTCATCGACGAGGACTGGGACGAGCCCCTGCTGGACATCTCGACCGGATCGCGGCGTGCCGCGCTGGCCGAGGTGGTGGGCCGCTGGATCGACGGATGCGCCACCGCGGGCTTCGACGCGGTGGAGCCCGACAATCTCGACTCCTACCAGCGCTCGCACGGCCTGCTCGACGCCGACGACGCGGCGGCCTTCGCCCGCCTGCTCGCCGCACGCGCCCACCGGCAGGGCCTGGCCATCGCCCAGAAGAACACCACGGACCTGGTCGGCGAACACGCCCGTATCGGCTTCGACTTCGCCGTGACCGAAGAATGCGGCCGCTATCAGGAGTGCGAGCAGTTCGCGACGGCCTACGACAACCGGGTCTTCGACATCGAGTACCGGGCGCAGGACCTCACCGCGGCCTGCAAGTCCTGGGGCTCGTCCCTCTCCCTCGTCCTGCGCGACCGCGACGTCCGCCCGAAGGACGAGAGCGGGTACGTCCACCGGCACTGCTGACCTGTGGCGCCGGGAAGCAGCAGGTTTTCAGGTGATGTCGGTGACCGTCACCGTGATGCTCACCGCGGGGGCCGGGCCGCCGTCGGCGAGTGCTTCCCGTACGGCGGTCCCGGTGCGGGCCCGGACGGCACGGGTGACGTCGAGGGCCCGGTGGCCGGTGCGGACCGCGAGGTGGATGCGCAGGTGCCAGCGTTCGGGGTGGTCCTGGCGCTCCGCCCGTACACCGGTCATGCGGGTGTCGGCCGCCGGGCCGCCGCCTGACCTGCGCGGCACCGCGCCACGCAGCAGGTCGCCCAGGCCGGGCCGCAGAAAGGCGACGCCCGGCGTCTCCCGTGCGGCTTCGGCCGCGGCCTTCAGCACCCGTGCGTGCTGTTGCGGCTGATGCCGTGGTGACTGATCCCCTTGCGGCCGGCTCATGCGGGGCCCTCCTCCTTGTCGTCCCCGGTGTCATCCAGCAGGTCCACGACACGTACATCGATCTCTGCGACGTACATGCCGACTCCGTCCCCGGCGGCGGACCGGATCTGCCGGCGGACCCGCTCGGCCAGTTCGGGCACGGGCCACGTGAGACCGGCCGCCAGTTCCATGACCACCTTCACCGGCCCTCCGGGAGCGGTCAGGGTGACCCGGCAGCTGCCCGCGTGCACGCCGGGCAGCCGCTCCGCCGCGGTTCTGAACGCCTTCGCCGCCGCTGCCTCGGTGATCCAGGCGTCGTCATCGGGCTCGCCGAGCGGCAGCGTGCGTCCGGGCCGGAGTTCGGTCCTGACCAGGTCCATCACCCGCGCGGTGAAGCGCTCCGCGATCCGCTCCGCATGCGCCCCCGCGCTCTCGGCCTCGTCCGCCTGCCGCGTCTCGCTGACGTAGCGGTGCAGCACGCCGAGGCGGCTCAGCGCCTCACGGCAGTACGGGCACTCGGCGAGGTGCGGATCGTCCGCCGCCCCCTCGTCTTCCTCCGCCCGGCTCCATACCGACGACAGCGTGCGGCCGCACGGCAGGGTCGGGTCGTCGTCCTCGGCTAGCGCCATGCGCCCATCACCTCCGTCAGATAGCGGCGTGCGCGGAAAACCCTGCCACGCACCGCCTGGTGGCTGGTGCCCACGACCTCGGCGATCTCCTCGTACGACAGGCCGTGCAGTTCACGCAGCACCCAGCAGGCGCGCTGCTCGGGGGTGAGGCCGGTGAGGGCCTCGGACAGTGCCTCGACGGCCGCGGTGGATTCCGCGGCGCGCCCCGGCGATGACGCGTGCTCCGGAGCGGTCGGTTCGGGGACCGAGCCGAGGTCCTGGGTGGGGCGGCGGCTCCGCAGCACGTTCAGGCACCGGTTGGTGACGATCCGGTATATCCAGGTGGAGAACATGGCATCGCCCCGGAATTCCGGCATTCTCCGCCAGGCGCTGACGAACGCCTCCTGCACGGCGTCCTCCGCGTCGGCACGGCTGCCGAGCAGCCGGGTGGCGAGGCTCAGGAGCAGCCCGCTGTGGCGGCGTACCAGCACCTCGAAGGCCCCTTCGTCCCCCTCCCCGGCACGTACGGCCAGCAGGGCATCGCTGGGTCCTGGCACTCATCGGCTCCTCTCCTCCGTGCGCGGTCGTCGCCCCTGCCGCCTCTTGGACAGCTCGGGGCAAAAATCCTCACACAGGAGATTCGTAACCGATCGGACTGCGGATGGGCGGGCATTCCGGCCGAAAATTTCCCGCCTGTCGTGCGTGACGACCGGCGGACACCGGGTGACCGGTCCGTGCGCCGCGGCCCCCGCGGCGCGAACGTGGAGGCGGGGGCGCCGTGACGCCGGACCGGACGAGGAGCCGATGGCGAGGGCCACGGCGGTGGCCGCGAACTCCACCGCTCCGGCCGCCGCCCAGGCGGGCGCGTACCGGCCCTCCGGGTTCCCCGCCGGGGAACCCGGAGGGGACGGACGGCTCATCTCCAGCCCCCGGGAGGACGCGCCGGGCGGCACGGTGCACGTACCGTGCCCTTACGGGGACACGCCGAGCCGATGGGGGGGGACGTACCGATGAACGCATCAGGGACCGGCCTGCCGACGGGCATGACGCTGGGCCCGGCCGGGCATTTCGGCGGGTTCGCGGGTGGTCTCCCCGGAGTGGCGCGCGGCGCTGGGCGGGAAGCGGCCGGTGGGCGGGGGCCGGGCCCGGCGGGTCGAGCTCATGAGGTTGACTTCAGCTGGGCAGCGGGCAGGCGGGTCGGACGGGGTGGAATGCCCGGCGGGGCCGGAGTGGCCGATGAAGCCGGAGAGGCCGGTGGGCGGCGTGAGGAGGACGGCGATGGATCGTCGTGAGGTGGCGGCGGCGAGGGCCGCCGCGCAGAAGCCGTACGGGGCGGAGGGCGCCGGTGCGGACGGCCGGGGCGGCGGGCGGCCGCGCGGCCGTCGGCGGGTCAGGTCGGTGCGCCGTGGGCCCGTGGTGCTGCCCGCCCTCATGGGTCTGATCGGCTGCGCCGCCCTGCTCGCGCCGCGCTTCACGGCCTCCTTCGGAGGTCAACCGCCCTCGTGGCCGGACTGGTTGAGCGGCGTACCGGCCGCCGTGCACACCACCGACTGGTGGGTGATCGGCGGCGCTTCGGCCCTCGCGCTGGCCGGGGTGGCGATGGTGGTGCTGGCGCTCACGCCGGGCGCACGCCGGGAGTTGGCCGGGGAACCGCTGCTGCCGGGCGTACGGACTTCGCTCGACCGCCGGGGCGTCGGCGCCCTGCTGCGGGATACGGCCCTGCGGGTGCCGGGCATATCGGGCGCCCGGGTGCGGGTGCGCGGCCGGCGGGCCGTGGTACGGGCGGTACTGGCCTTCGGCGATCCCACCGAGGCCCTCGACGCACTCACCGCCGAACTCGCCGCCCGCCGCGACAGGTTGGGCCTCGTCCGCCCGCCCCGTCTGGTGATCCGCATCGCCCCGGTCGGCTACCGCCCCCGGATCCCGTGACCCACCGCCACACCCCCGCCACCAGGACCACCCCACACCCCCGCCACATCGGCACCCGCATCGACACGAAGGACGGATATGACATGGGGGATACGAGATGAGGGATGCGACATGGGCGGGAGCGGTATGCGCCGTGAGCTGAAGCGGACGCTGCCGGCTCTGTGCGGATCGGCGGCCTGCGTCCGTGCGGCGGTGCTGCCGGAACCGGCCCTTCCGGCGGGCAGCCGTGCCGTGCCCGACGGGCCGTTGGACGCTGCCCGGCGCAGCATCGGCCGGGTCCGGCTGCGCGGCGGGCTGCCCTTTCGGGCCCAGGCTCCTGGAGGCCGACGTGTGCGCTGACACCTCGCCGCCGGACACCGTTCGGGACGGCGCCCCGGGGCGGTCAGATGCGGCGCCGCTCCCGAGCTGGGCGCAGTGCCGTACCGCGCTGCGCCGTACGCCGGTGTCGGTCTGGAACGACGATGTGACGGACTGGGCGGCGAGCCTGACGTACTACTCCGTCCTGGCGCTGCTGCCTTCGCTGATCGTGACGGTGTCGCTGATCGGGCTCGCCGACCCCGCGGCGACCGAACAGCTGATCAACCAGCTCACGTCGATCGCCCCTGCCGAGTCCGGCCCGACCCTGCGGCGCGCGCTGGTCGGCATGGCGCATCAGCGGACCGCCGCCTGGCTGCTGGTGAGCGGCGCGCTGGTCAGCGCGCTGTGGTCGTCGTGCAGCTATCTGGCGGTGTTCCGGCGGGCGTTGCACGCCATGAACCGCGTGCGGGACGACCGGCCGCCGTGGCGCAAGGCGCCGCGCATCCTCGCCACCGCGCTGCTGCTGATGGCGCTGCTGATCAGCAGCGCGGTGGCACTGCTGATCAGCGGTCCGATCGCGTCGGCGGTCAGCCGGTCGCTGAGGCTCGGCGCGGTCGGCGCGGACACCTGGAGCATCCTTCAGTGGCCGCTGCTGCTGGTGTTGGCGGTGGTCTTGGTGATGGTGCTGTTCCGGTCGGGACCGCCGAGTTCCCGCGGGGTGCGCCGGGCGGTCCCGGGCGGGGTGGTCTCGGTCCTGATGTGGCTGGTGTCGTCCGCGGCGTTCACGTTCTACGCGTCCTACGTCGGCACCTTCAACCGCCTCTACGGTTCGCTCGCCGGGCCGCTGGTCTTCCTCATCTGGCTGTGGTTCTCGCACCTGTCGCTGCTGTCCGGTGCCCAGTTCAACGTCGAACTGGCCCGTGCAGGCTGGGTGGTGCCGGGCCGGAAGCGCGGGGCGCGGCCGGACGCCGGCGCCGAGGCGGAGGGCGCTGCGCCTCCGGGATCCGGGCCGGCCGCGGTGGGGCGCGAAGAACGAGACGTCTGAGCAGCTGCGACCCTCACCTCGCCCCGTGGCCGGGTGCGATGGCCTCGATGCGCCGGGCCAGGCCGAAGTCGAGTGCGGTGATCCGGCCGCCGATGCTGTGCGTGTTCACCGCCACGGTCACGTCGTGGTAGCCGAGGGTGAGATCCGCATGGTGGTCCAACTCGTCCTGGATCCGGGCGATATGGACGACCATCACGGCGGCCGGTAGGTGCCCGGTGAAGCGGTAGCTGCGCCGCAGCATGCCGTCGGACGCCGACCATCCGGGCAGCTCCGCGAGGCGGCCCTCGATCTCCTCGTCGCCGAGCGGTTCCACCTTGGCCATCGCACTCATCTCCCTCACTCCGGCACCCGCACCAGTGGGCTCGCGCCTACCAGCCTGGCACGCCGCGCGCACCGCTGCGTCCGGCCGGCACTCGTCATCTTTGCGCAAATACCGGCGACATCCCGGATCGCACCCCTGCACGTCCAGCACTCCGAACCCCACACAACGCGGCATCCCACCGAAACAACTCTTGCGCAACGTGCGCAACATCTGGTCGGATGGTGTCGCCCCCGGCTCTGCGCAGCCGCCCTCCCATCCGGCAGGAGACCCCGCGTGTACGACGCCGTGACGCTCGCCCAGCAGCTCGTCAGGATGGACACGCGGGGCGGTGCCGAGAAACCGGCCGCGGCGTTTTTGGCCACGCTCCTGGAGGACGCCGGATTCGCCGTCCGGGTCGACGAGCCGGAGGCGGGGCGCGCCAATCTCGTCGCGGTCCGCGGGTCCGGCACCCCGATCACCCTGACCGGGCACCTGGACACCGTGCCCGCCGACGCGTCCGGCTGGTCGTTCGATCCGCTGAGCGGCGAGATCCACGGCGGCCGGCTGCGCGGTCGCGGCAGCAGTGACATGAAGGCCGGTGTGGCGGGCATCGTGTGCGCCGCCACGCGGCATGCGGCGCACTCCCCCGGCACGGCAGTACAGCTCGTTTTCACCTTCGGCGAGGAGACCGGCTGCGAGGGCGCCGCGGCGCTGGACGGGCTGGCGCCGAGCCCCGCGCTGCTGGTGGCCGAGCCCACCGCCAACCGCGTCGTCCTGGGGCACAAGGGCGCGCTGTGGCTGCGGCTGACCGCGCACGGCCGCAGCGCGCACGGCTCGCGGCCCGAGCTGGGCGACAACGCGCTGGTCAAGCTGGCCGCCGCCGCGCAGCGCATCCACGAGCACGGCGACTGGCCGCACAGTGCGACCCATGGTGCGGCCACCGTCAACGTCGGCACGTTCCACGCCGGGATCCAGCCCAACCTCGTCCCCGACCGTGCCGAACTCACCCTCGACGTGCGCACGGTGCCGGGCTTCAGTTCCGCCGATGCGGTGGCCGAGATCCGCCGGGTGGTCCGGCAGTGCGCGGCAGAGGAGGGCGCGGCGGAGGTCACCGTCGAGCGGATCCTCGACCTGCCGAGCGTCGCCACCGACCCGGGCGACGCTCTCGCCCGCGAGCTGACCGGCGTGCTGGTGCCGGGCGCGGCGCCCGCCGCGGGCGGCCAGGAGCCGTGCTGCGCCACGTACTTCACCGATGCCTCGGTGCTCGCCGGGAAGCTGGGCGGTCCTGCCGTGCTGCTGTACGGGCCGGGCGAGCCGGAACAGGCTCATGTCACGGACGAGAGCTGTTCCGTGGCCGCGGTCCATGCGTCGGCCGAGGCGCTGGAGCGGCTTCTCGCGCGCTGGCACGAGCGGGCCGGCGGGCGCCGGGAGGGCTGAGGTCCGTGCGGCCCGCGGCTGCCGGGCGGTTCTACGGGCTTTCGACGGCGGCCGGTTCCGGCTCCGCCCCGGCGCGGCCCTTCCGGCGGGCCGACATGAAGGCGTAGACGAGGATGCCGGCGAAGAGGAAGAGCACGCCCTGGTAGATCGCGGCGTAGCCGGCGCCGGCGACGAGCCAGAAGGTGAAGCCGAAGGCGGCGAGCGCGAGGGTCAGGTCGCGGGCGAAGCGGGCCGGGCGGACCTTGTCGCGCTGTCCGGAGAGCAGGAAGTAGATCTGGGCGCCGGCCGCGAGGAGGTAGGGGACGGTCGCCGAGAAGGTGGTGATCAGCACCAGGATCTCGAAGACGCCGCTGGTCCCCGTCAGGTAGTTGATCACCGTGAGGGCGCTCGCCAGCACCACGGCGGCGAGAACGCCGAAGGTCGGTACGCCGCGCCGCTTGGTGAGGAAGGCGGCGGGGAAGAGCCCGTCCTTGGCGGCCGCGTACGGCGATTGGGCGCTCATCAGCGTCCAGCCGTTGAGCGCGCCGATGATGGAGACGACGGCGGCCGCCGCGATGACGGTGCCGCCCCACTGGCCGCCGAACATCGCGTTGACCGCGTCCGAGAACGGCGCCTTGGAGGCGACCAGCTTGTCGTGGGCGACGGTGCCGAAGACCGCGAGGGTGCCCAGGAGGTAGACGACGGCGGCGCCGACGGTGCCGAGTACGGTCGCCCGTCCGACGTTGCGCTCCGGGTCGCGGACCTCGCCCGCGCTCATCGCGGCGGACTCCACACCGACGTAGCTGTAGAGCAGGATCGCCGCGGCCGCCGACATGCCGCCGAGGGTGCTGTGGCCGCCGGCGTTGAAGGAGCCGAGATTGTCCGGGTCGAAGAAGAACATCCCGACGACGGCGATGAACAGCAGCGGGACGAACTTGAGGACGGTGGAGACCAGTTGGACGGCGCCGACGTAGCGGGTGCCGGCGAAGTTGGCGAGGGCCGGCAGCCACAGCGCGCCCAGGGCCACCACAAGGTCCGTGCCGCGCGAGGCGTGCCCGGGGAAGAGGACGTGGACGTAGCCGACGGCGGCGACCGCGAGGGCCGCGTTGCTGACCCAGGTCATGGTCCAGTACGACCAGGCGGACAGGAAGCCCGCGAAGTCGCCGAACGCCTCGCGGGCGTAGACGTAGGGGCCGCCGGTGTCGGGGTGGCGCCTGGCCAGCCGGCCGAAGACCAGGGCGAGGGCGAGGGCGCCGAGGGTCAGGACGCCGAAGGCGACGAGGCTGACGGTGCCGAAGGGGGCCACGGACGCCGGCAGCAGGAAGATGCCGCCGCCGATGATGTTGCCCATCACCAGGCAGGTGGCGGTTCCGAGACCGAAGCGGCGGGTGTGCCGGTCGTGCATGGCGTGGTGGGCCTCTCGTCGTGCGTGGTGCACCCGGGATTGCCGAGCGACTCCCTATCGTCGGCGAATGGACACCCGCCCCCAAATCAGCGGTTTTTGTCCTGTGACGGGTAGTCGTGCGACGGAAAACCTTCGGGCTTGACCGTTTCGGACCGTAGTTCGTTCGCCTCGTCCGTGGCGCGCGACGCGGCGGCGGACGCGTGGGACAGCAGTACGGACTGCCCGTGGAACCGCCCCGCCCCGGTGGTGAGGGGCAGCTGCGGACCGTCCTCCTCGCGCAGCCAGCGGCGCAGGACGCGGTGCACCTGCTCGGCACCGACCAGCGGCCCGCCGTCCGGCACCGGCGGCGACAGCTCCTCGGGCCACAGCAGGAACGGATGGCCCTGCGCGCCGCCGAGACCGCCGTGCGAGCCGATCTGCTCCTCGAAGGCGTGCACCTCGCCCGTCGCCGGGTCGTAGGCGGAGTTGACCATGATGTCGGCGACGTGCGGGAAGCGGTCGGTGCGGCGTACCGCGTCGGCGGCGCCCTCGCCGAACGCGGCGAGCGGGTCGGTCCCGATGACGCGGCCGGTGTCCAGATGGTGCTCGGCGCCGGCCGGGCCGAGCACCACGGCGCCGTGTTCCGCCGAGCGGACCAGCAGGAAACCGATGCCGGGGTGATTGGCGAGGGTGCCGAGCAGCGCGGGATTCCTGCGGTCCAGCTCCTCGCGGGTGACCCGGCCCGGTATGTCGGGGAACGACACCAGGCCGAGGTTGCCGGAGGCCAGCACCACCGGCTGGGACCTGCTGTGCCCGTCCATCTCCTCCGGGCGGTGCAGCGCGGCCCGCGCCGCCTGCCTGGCCTCGGCGCCGCTGCGGGTCCGCCCCGCCCGCCGCGGCACCGGCAGCCCGCAGCCGGCCCGCACCAGGTCGCCCAGGCGCAGCCCGTACCGATCGAGGAAGGTCACGCCGGGGCTCTGGCCGTGGTCCGAGAGCAGCACGATGCGGTACGGGCGCGGGGCGTGCCGGGACGCCTTGGCGATCAGCGCGACGGCCCGGTCCAGGCTGCGCAGCACCTGGTGGGTGTCGCGGTGGCTCGGCCCCGAGTGGTGCGCCACCTCGTCGTAGGCGACCAGGTCCGCGTAGACGGCGGCGCGCCCGGCGAGCATGTCGCCGACGACGGCCGCGACCACCACATCGCGTTCGACGACGGTCGCGAAGGCACGGATGACGGGGTAGAGGCCGCCGCGCTTGACCCGCGGCAGCTCCCGGCAGAAGCGGGTGCGCAGCGACTGGGCGATCTCGCGGAAGATCTCGGCGAAGAAGGAGACGGCGGTGCGGGTGGCGTTGCCGGGGTCGGAGAAGTACGCGAAGTAGCCGGCCCGGGAGCGGTTGTACCGGCCGCGGCGGGCGGCGACCGACATGACCAGCGCGACCTGGTCGGCGCCGCCGCTGAAGAGGTTGCCGCGGCTGGCGCCGTCGTAGGCGAGCAGGCCGCCGTCGCCGGTGCGCTCGACGGCCCGGCGCTGGAGTTCGGCGGCGCTGGTGGGCCGGTTGCTGACGACGAGTTGGCCGGTCTCCTTCTCGTACCAGCGGAAGGCCGGCAGGTCTTCGTTGCTGCCGTGCAGGATGCCGAGCTGGCTGGCGCCGGTCTGGCTCGACCAGTCCGTGCGCCAAGGGGTGAGGCGGTGGCTGGTGGCCCGCCAGCGGGCGACGGTCGCCATCAGCGGCCGCTCGCCCTCGGTCGCCTCCCGCAGCAGGTCGTGCCCCAGGCCGTCGAGCTGGAGGAAGAGGGTGCCGGGGGTGCGGGGGCCGGGGGCGGCACCGGCCCGGCGGCCGCGCCGGCCCGCGAGCCGCACCAGTCGGCGGCGGTACGCCTCGTCGTTGCGTACGGCCAGGAAGCCGGAGGTGGCCGATGAGGTCGCGGACATCACGGCGGCGACGATCACGGCGGTCTCGGGTGCGGCCTGGCCACGGCCTTCGGGGATCAGGCCGAGGGCGAGCAGCAGCAGGGAGCCGTTGAGGAAGAAGACCAGCAGGCCGAGGACGAGGGCGGGCACCAGCAGCAGGGCGCGTACGAGCAGCGGCCAGACCAGAGCACTGAGCAGGCCGAAGGCGCCGGCGCCGAGGGCCGCGGTGAGGGCGGTGCGGGTGAAGCTGTCGCCGCTTTGCGACTGGAGGCGGAAGTCGGGCAGCACCGCGGCGAGCAGCAGCAGGGTGAGGCTGGACACGGCCCACACCGCGAGCATCCGCCACAGGGCGCCACCGAGAGTCCTCCACCGTGGCGTCCGCACGCCCTACCACCTCACGCTCAGGCCCGCGCCGGGCGGCACGGGCATCCCGCCAAGCGTGTCATAAACGGACCGGTCGATGACCTGTGCCCCGTTATGTGGACATTGCTCCGAATGCCCCTGTATATCCGTCCGCAGCACGGCCGTCCGGCACCCCGCCCCCGCTTTCCGGTCCCCCGCGCCGCACCCCGGGCGGGATGAGGCAGGATCGAGGGGCAGTGCCACGAGTCGGGAGGTCAGCGGTGCCGGAGGTCACCTGGTGGGGACATGCCACCGCGACGATCGAGGACTCCGGGGTGCGGGTGCTGACCGATCCGCTGTTCACCCGCCGGCTGGCCCATCTGCGGCGGCGCAGCGGCGCGCTGCCGCCGCCCGGTGCCGCGCGGGCCGACCTGGTCCTGGTGTCGCATCTGCACGCCGATCATCTGCACCCCGCCTCGCTCGCCGGACTCGCGCCCGGGACGCGCCTTGTGGTGCCGGCCGGCGCGCGTGCCGCGGTGCCCGGCCTGCGGCGGGTGGCCGCGGCGCGCGGACTGCGGGTCACCGAAGTCGTGCCAGGGGACGTCCTGGAGGCCGGCGCCGCCGACGGCGCGGGCACGGTGACCGTACGGGCGGTGCGCGCGGCGCACGACGGGCGGCGACTGCCGTACGGGCCGCACCGGTCACCCGCGCTCGGCTACGTCGTGCGCGGCACGGTACGGACGTACTTCGCGGGCGACACCGGCCTGTTCGACGGGATGGCGGAGGCGGTCGGTCCGTGCGAGGTGGCGCTGCTGCCGGTGGGTGGCTGGGGGCCGTTCCTGGGCAGCGGGCACCTGAACCCGCGGCGGGCGGCCGAGGCGGTGGCGCTGCTGGCGCCCGCCAGTGCCGTGCCGGTGCACTACGGCACGTACTGGCCGATCGGCCTGGATGCGGTGCGGCCGCATGAATTCCACTCCCCCGGCGAAGAGTTCGCGCGTCAGGTCGCGCTGCTGGCGCCGGAAGTGACGGTGCACCGGCTCGGGCACGGCGAGTCGGTACGGCCGGTGGTCGCGCGATGATGCCGGCGGCCGTGGCACTGATGGCGGACGTCCCACCGGAGTCGACGCAGCAGGCGGTGGGGTACCCGTCGCTCTTTCTGCTGGTGGTACTGGGGGCGCTGGTGCCGGTGGTGCCGACAGGCGCGGTGGTCAGCTCGGCGGCCGTGGTGGCCTTCCACCAGTCGTCGCCGTTCGCCCTGTTGATCGTCTTCGCCGTGGCGTCGTTCGCGGCGTTCCTGGGTGACCTGGGGCTGTACTGGCTGGGCAGCCGCGGCACGCACTCCCGGGGCGGATCGCGCTGGCTGGAGCGGCTGCGTGCACGGTCCGCGCCGGAGCGCCTTGAGCAGGCGCAGCAGAAACTGCGCGCGCACGGCGTGCTGGTGCTGGTGCTGTCGCGGCTGGTGCCGGCCGGCCGGATCCCGATCATGCTGGCCTGTCTGCTGTCGGCGATGCCGCTGCGCACGTTCGCCCGCGGCGACCTCCCCGCGTGCCTGGCGTGGGCGGCGACGTACCAGCTCATCGGGTTGGCCGGCGGTTCACTGTTCGGCGAGCCGTGGGAAGGCGTGGTCGCCGCGGTGGCCCTGACCGTCGTGGTCGGCGCGGTGCCCGCACTGTGGCGGCGGCTGCGGCCCCGGCAGCAGCACGGCGAGGCGTGACTTCGCGGCCGCCCACGGGGTTCCGCTCTTCGTCCACCTGGACACCACGCCCGACGAGAGCTGTCTCTTCGACCACGCGATGACCTCGCTCACCGGCCAGGCCGACGCGCACATCGCCGGCAGCTGTCCGTTCCCCGGCAACAGCACGCCCCGGAATGTCCGGGTTCCTTGGACGCCTGCCGCGCCTGCCGTCGTTCGATGGCGCTCCAGGACGTCAACGCACCGCCGCCGAGTTCGGTGGTCTCCTCACCCGCAGCGGATGCCGGCTCCACCGCATCCTGCCGACGCAGCCCGCGTCAGCGGTCATCGAAGCGGAAGCGGTCCGAGCGGAACCGGCGTACGGCCCCGCGTCCCCAACCTCACAGGGCAATACACCTAGGGAGCGGGCAGCGTGCGGGAGGCGCCGACCGGCAGGTCCCAGAGGTCGTCGCGGGGGCGTCCGGTGGCGGCCCAGGCGGCGCGGACGCGGTGCAGCGGTTCCATCGGCGGCTCGCCGGAGAGCAGGAACGTGGACCAGTGCATCGGGGCCAGCACCCGGGCGCCGACGTCCTGGCAGGCCCGCACCGCCTCTTCGGGGTCGGTGTGCACCGGGCGCAGCATCCAGCGCGGGTCGTAGGCGCCGATGGGCAGCAGCGCCAGGTCGATGCCGGGGTAGCGGCGGCCGATCTCCTCGAACCAGTGGCCGTATCCGGTGTCCCCCGCGAAGTGCACCCGCCGGCCGTCGGGTGCGGTGAGCAGCCAGCCGCCCCACAGGGTGCGGCAGGTGTCGACGAGGGTGCGCTTGCTCCAGTGGTGCGCGGGCACGAAGTCGAAGCGTACGGGGCCTTCGGGCGCGGGGAGTTCGACCGCTTCCCACCAGTCCAGCTCGGTGACCTGGGTGAAGCCGCGGCGGCGGGCCCAGGGCGCCAGACCCGCGGGGAGCAGGAGCGGGGTGGTGCGGGGCAGGCGCTTGAGGGTGGGGGCGTCGAGGTGGTCGTAGTGGTTGTGGCTGATGACCACCGCGTCGACCTGCGGCAGGTCCTCCCAGCGGACTCCCACGGGGGTGACCCGGGGCGGCGTACCGAGGATCCTGCGGGACCAGACGGGGTCGGTCAGCACGGTGAGACCGCCGATCCTGACGACCCAACTGGCGTGCCCCGCCCAGGTCAGGGCGACGGTGTCCGGTCCTGCCGGGGGCAGCGGGCCGGGCGCGAAGGGGAGGTCCTGGATCTGCTGCATGGCTTCTTCAGCCGGGCGCAGCTTGCCTTCCCTGGCGATCCTGGCCAGCGCGCGGACACCGGGCAGGGGGGCGGTCAGCCGGTCGGTGAAGTCCCTGGGCCAGCTGCGCGGTTCACCGAGGGGGCGCGGTTCGGTGAGCGGCGGCGGGGCGATGGGTGTCGCGGCGGCGGGCAGCGTGCCGCGGACCTGCCCGGCGTCGCCCGGTACCTGGCCCCTCCCGCCCGGTGCCCGCTCGACGGGGGCGGACACGTCGGGCACGGCGGGCGGCCCGGCCGGCTCGGCGAGCGCGCGCTCGGCGACGGAGCGCTCGGTCTGTTCGGTCATCGAGGGGCTCCATTCGGTGGAATGAACCAGGGGATTGAGCCGGGGGATTGAGCCAGGGGGTTGAGCCGGGGGCCCACGTCGGCGGCGGGCGGTGGCTGCCGGGGCGGGCAGCGGCGCGGTCAGCCGCCGCGTGCGGTGAGTCGGGTCAGGGCGTCCGAGAGACCGGCCAACGCCTCGGCGATCTGCGGCAGTTCGAGCGGGTCGGGCACGTCCAGGACGCGGCGGCGCAGCTCCGGGCCGCCGCCGAGCAGCGCCTCGGCCCCGAGCCGCACCCGCAGCGCGCCCGGATCGTCCCCGAAGCGCTGCCCGCCGCGCGCCGACCAGGCCCGCAACTCCCGCTCCAGTGCCGCCGGTCCGCCGATGCCCGCGGCCGCGAGCGGGCGGCGCAGCGGGTCGAGGTCGGCGTAGAGGTGGCTGCCCGAGCGCGGCGGGCGGCAGAGCGCCCCGGCCGCCGTGAGGGTGCGGTAGAGGGCGGCGGCGAGGGTGCCGTACACGCGTGCGGCCGTCGCGGTGCGGGCGCGTACGGCGTCGGGTTCGGCGAGGGCGTGGCCGACGGCGCAGGCCAGCGGCCCGGGGAGCGGGGAGTGCAGGGCGGTCAGCGCGTCGTGGGCTGCGGCGTGGAGCGCGGTGCCGCGGCCGGTGGCGGGGAAGCGGGCCAGTGCCGCGGGCCAGGAGGCGGGGACAAGGGTGGGCCGCAGGTCGGTCAGCACCACGACCTCGTCCGGCAGCATCTCGGCAGGGCTGAGGACCACGGTGTCGTGCGGATCGTGCAGCAGGTCGCGGCGCGATTCGTCGCTGATCACCCACATTCCCTCGCCCGCCGCCGCCTCACAGACCTCGTGCAGCTGCTCGGGCGCCGGGCAGGTGCCGGTCGGGTCATCCGCGACGGACAGCACCACGACCCGGGGCGTCTCACCCTGTATGCGGGCCCTGCGCACGGTCTCCAGGAACGCGAACGGATCGGGCACGCCGCCCGATTCGGCGGGCACCGGCGCGAGGTGCACCGGCCGTCCCAGCAGCCGGGCCGGCGGCGCGTACCACTCGGCGCAGGGCCGCGGCAGCACCACGGCTCCGTCGGCCGCCGCGTACAGGGCCAGCAGCAGGGCGGGCGCGCCGGGGGCGGCGAGGAGGTGACCCGGGTCGGTGGCCAGGCCGCGGCGTTCCCAGTAGCCGGCGGCCGAGGCGCGCAGGGTGCGGGAGCCGCCCGGGGGTTCCGGGTCGGCGCGGCCGGCTGCGGCGGAGAGGTGTGCGGCGAGTTCGGGCAGCACCGGGAAGCCGGCCTGCGGGTCCGGCTCCGGACGCGGATCCGGGGCGGTCCGCTGCATCCGTACCTCCACATTGCACGACGGCTGGACGGGGGGCCGACGGCGGCCGGCCGCGGCCCGGTGCGGCGGGCTGGGCCCCGGCCGGTGTTCGTGGGCCCATCACATGAATCACGCCTCGCCCACCTTGGCAGATCGCGGGGACGGCGGCGGTTCGACACGTCAGCGGAGCGCACCTGGCGGCCTACCGGCCGGGGGCGGCGGGGCCGTATGGGGGCATGGGGGTCGCTCGTGCGTGCGACGGAATGGGGGCGGGGCCGGGTGGCTTGGCAGGCCGGGCGCCGGATGGCGGGCGGGGGCGGCGGCCCGTTCTACGAGGCCGGTGCCTCGTACCGGTGCACCGTGACGCGCTCGCCCGTTCCCCAGTCCTGCTGCCCGGTGCCGGTGCGGATCCAGCCGTGCCGTTCGTAGAGGGCGACGGCCGCGCGGTCGGTGCTCTTCACGTCCAGGACGAGCCGCAGTCCGCGGGCCGCGGCCGCGTCCTGGGCGACGCGCAGCAGGCGGCCGCCGAGGCCCTGGCCGCGGGCGGCGGGGGCGACGTAGAGGCGGCTGACCTCGTCACCGCACAGGGCGGCGTGGCCGAGGACGGTGCCACCGTCATCGGCGACCCAGGCGGCGGTGAGCCCGTCCGGGGTGAGCCAGCGGACCGGATCGGCGGGCCAGTGGTGCGGATAGCCGCTGTGCGTGTGCACGTCGGCGAGGACGGCCGCGCAGGCATCGAGGTCGGTGTCGTTCCGTGTCCTGATCACCCGGGCATGCAAGCACAGCACGACGGATCGGCAACCGGATTTCCGCTGGCCCTCGGCCGGCCGCATCCGGTTCCTGCCTGTTCCGGCCTGTTCCGGCCGGGTTGGGGTACAAGAGGGCGCATGCGAACGCTCCTGAACCGACTCGACCTGCGGCTCTTCAACACCATCGCCTCGCGCGAGTGGCCCGGCGCGCAGCAGGTGCTGCCCCGCCTGACCCGTGGCGCGGACCACGGACTGCTGTGGCTCGGCATCGCGGCGGGCGCCGCCGCGCTCGGCGGCCGCCCCGCCCGCCGGGCCGCACTGCGCGGCGTCGCCTCCCTCGCGGTGGCGTCCGCGACGGTGAACACGCTCGGCAAGGGCTCCGTGCAGCGCGCGCGGCCGCTGCTGGACACGGTGCCCGTCATACGGCAGGTGCGTCGTCAGCCCGTCACCTCCTCCTTCCCTTCGGGGCACACGGCGTCGGCGGTCGCCTTCGCGACAGGCGTCGCCTTCGAGAACAAGTGGTGGGGGCTCGCGCTGGCGCCGGTCGCCGCGTCGGTGGCGTTCTCCCGCGTCTACACGGGCGTGCACTATCCCGGTGACGTGCTGGCGGGGGCCGCGCTGGGGGCCGGGGCGGCGTTCGCGGTGCGCGGACTGGCGCCGACCCGGGCCCAGTTGGCGCCGCCGGCCAGGCCGCGCGCGGACGCCCCTGCGCTGCCCGGCGGCCGCGGCCTGGCCGTGGTCGCCAACCAGGGTTCCGGCCAGCGCGGCGACACCCGTCCCGACCGGTCCGGGGAAGTGCACGGGGCGCTGCCGCACGCCGAGGTGGTGACCTGCGGCGGGCCGGACGCCCCGGCGTTGGACGAGGCGCTGGAGGAAGCGGCGGAGAGCGCCGCGCGGCAGGGCGGTGCGCTGGGGGTGCTCGGCGGCGACGGCACGGTCAACGCGGCGGCGGCCGTCGCGGTCCGGCACGGCCTGCCGCTGGTGGTGCTGCCCGGCGGCACGCACAACCACTTCGCCTACGACCTGGGCATCGAGAGCGTCGCCGATGCGGCGCGGGCGGTGGAGAGCGGTGAGGCGGTGGCGGTGGACCTGGCGCGGTTCCGGGCCGGGCCGCACCGGGAGGGGCAGTACTTCCTCAACACCTTCTCCATCGGCGCCTATCCGGAGCTGGTGCGGATCAGGGAGCAGTGGGCGGGCCGGATCGGCGCCTGGCCGGCCGGGGTGCTCGCCGCCTGGAAGGTGCTGCGGACGGCGAAGCCGGTAACCGTCGAAATGGACGGCCGCAAGCGGGAGTTGTGGATGTTGTTCGCCGGCAACTGCACCTACCGCGGCCTCGGCCTGACGCCGGTACGGCGGCACGATCTGGCCGACGGGGTGCTCGATGTGCGGGTGGTGCGCGGCGGACGGCTGGCCCGCACCCGGCTGCTGGCGGCGGCACTGACGGGCACCCCGCGCTCCTCTCCCGTGCTCGGCGAGGCACGGCTGCGCAGGCTGCGGATCGACGGCCTGCCGGACGGTACGGATCTCGCGTTCGACGGTGAAGTGACCACGTCTCCGGGCGGGTTGACCCTGGAGAAGGAGAACGAGGCGCTGACGGTCTACCGCCTGCTGCCCGAATCCTGAGATGCCACTCTCATGATTCGAGATTGCGGCGTACCGTGTGCTTGATCGCGCCGAGGCCATCCGTACGCGGACCGTGCGGGCCCCGGCGCGTCCGGCGCCGCCCGCAGCGGCGCCGGGTCCGCCGGATGCGAAGGAGCCGACCATGCCGCAGGAAACCGCCGTCTACACGCACGGCCACCACGAGTCCGTACTGCGCTCGCACACCTGGCGCACCGCCGCCAACTCGGCCGGATACCTGCTGAGTTCGATCCGCCCGCACATGCAGGTGCTGGACATCGGCTGCGGCCCCGGCACCATCACCGCCGACCTGGCGGAGCTGGTACCGGACGGCCACGTCACGGGCCTGGAGTACGCGCCGGACATCCTGGAGCAGG
Source organism: Streptomyces pinistramenti (assembly GCF_020564935.1). GTDB lineage: Bacteria > Actinomycetota > Actinomycetes > Streptomycetales > Streptomycetaceae > Streptomyces > Streptomyces pinistramenti. The sequence goes on along the minus strand of NZ_JAJCXB010000001.1, from coordinate 83,804 downwards.
CCCGCGCCACGGCGCGCGGCCGGGGGCTGACCAACGTCCATTTCGAGACCGGCGACGTCCACTCCCTGGACCACCCGGACGACACCTTCTGCGTGACCCACGCCCACCAGGTGCTCCAGCACGTGGGCGATCCGGTCCAGGCCCTGCGCGAGATGCGCCGGGTCACCAAGCCCGGCGGCATCGTGGCCGTCCGCGATGCGGACTACTCGGCCATGACCTGGTACCCGGAGATCGAGGGGATGGACGACTGGCTGCGGCTGTACCTGCGGGTGTCCCGCGCCAACGGCGGCGAGCCGGACGCCGGGCGCCGGCTGCACGCCTGGGCCCGGCAGGCCGGCTTCGCCCCGGAGTCCGTCACCGCGACGACGGGCACCTGGTGCTACCACACCCCGCAGGAACGCAGCTGGTGGAGCGAGCTGTGGGCGGACCGCACGGTCTCGTCGGGTTACGCACAGCTCGCGGTGGACGGCGGTCATGCCACGCCGGAGGAGCTGGCGGCGGCCGCACGGGCCTGGCGTGCGTGGGGCGCCGAGGAGGACGGCTGGTTCTCCGTGCTGCACGGCGAGATCCTGTGCCGGGTGTGACGGCGGTGATCAACCCGGCACGGGGCGGCCCGCGTTGCCCCGCCGGACCGATCACCGGCAACTGATCGCGCGTCGGCCGCACCCTCAACTACGCTTCCCCGTATGGACATTCTGGGGACCTCATTGCGCGTGTGCGTCGGCGATCTCGACTCGGCCATCGGCGTCTACGAACGTCTGACCGGCGCCGAGGCCCTGCGCTTCCGGCGCGGCGGGGTCGCGGTGGCGGCCGTCGGCTGCTTCTTCCTGATGAGCGGCCCGGAGGCGGAACTCTCGGTGCTGCGGAAGGTCACCGCGACGATAGCGGTCAAGGACGTGGACGAGGCCGTGGCGGACCTGCAGGCGGTGGGCGCGGACATCATCGCGGGCCCGCTGGCGACCCCCATCGGCCGCAATCTGGTCGCCCGGCACCCGGACGGCTCGATCTTCGAGTACGTCGACCGGCGGCAGGACGCCTGACCGGGAGGCCACACTCCGGGCGCTGCGGGCGGCGGAGCGCCGCGGACCTGAGCGGAGAAACCACGGGCCCGCGGGGCGGCGCATGCTGCCGGCGTATGACGCCGCGCTGAAGGCGGCCGGGCACGACTGTCGCGCGCTGCGTGCGACGCGTCCACTGTGCGCCGCCGGCCCGCACCGGCCGTCCTCCCGGGCCCGGCGGGCGCCGTCGGCTACCGTCCGCCGTCCGTCTCGTCGTGGGGGAACCGGGCGAACGGGGCGTCCTGCTGGAAGAAGGTCTTGGCGCGGATCTCGGCGCGCTCGTCGTCCCGCACCTGGCCGGGCCGGGAGCCGTTGCCGAACAGCACCCCGCCGAAGCGCATCTCCAGGTACGCGGCGGTGTGGCGGAGGGTGGTCACCAGTCCGTCGGCGACGGCCTCGTCCTCGTCCGCCATGACCGTCACGCCCCACAGGGTCCGGCCCGCCATCCGCTCCTTGAAGTCCGCGCCGGGCACCGTCAGCCAGCCCGACCAGTAGTCGAGGTAGCGCTTGGTCTGTGCGGAGAGGGTGTACCAGTACAGGGGCGAGGCGATGACGATGTCGGTGGCTTCGAGGGTGGCCTGCCGCAGCGTCTCCTCGTTCGCCCCGCCCGGCGAGGTGTCGGTCTCGTGCCGTCCGTCCTGGAAGTCGGGCAGCGGCAGCTTCGCCAGGTCCACCCAGCGCTGCGGTATACCGGCGGGCAGCTGGCCGGCCGCGGCCCGTGCGAGGGTTTCGGTGTTGCCGTCGGGGCGGGAGCTGCCGAGGACGAAGAGGAACGAGCGGGTGTCGGCCGACTGCGGACCGCCGGCACGGAATGTTTCGGTCATGGGGCGACGTTAGAGCTTCACATCGATGGAAAGGTCAAGATCGGATGGGGGCGGTCAGATGCTGATCGGCGCGTTGTCCCGGCGTACCGGAGTCAGTCCGCGGCTGCTGCGGTACTACGAGGAGCAGGGCCTGCTGGACACCCGGCGCGGTCCGAACGGCTACCGCTATTACGACGAGGAGTCGGTGGTCAGGGTGCGGCAGGTGCGTGCCCTGCTGGAGGCGGGACTGCCCACCGCGGTGATCCGTTCGGTGCTGCCGTGCGCCCGGGGCGAGGGCCCGGGCTTCGACTGGTGTGAGGATCTGCGGGCCACCCTGGAGCGGGAGTTGAAGGCCGCGGACGAGCGGATCGACGGCCTCCGGCGCAGCCGCAGCGCCCTCGCCGGCTATCTGGCGCAGTCCTGAACCGTCCCCGGCATCAGACCATTTCGCTGGTGATCGCCCAGCGCTCGTGATCGCGCCAGGCCCCGCCGATGAAGAGGAAGTCGGGCGAGAAGCCCTCCAGACGGAATCCGGCGCGCTGAACGAGGGCGATCGAACGCTCGTTGCCGGGCTGGATGTTGGCCTCCAGACGGTGCAGGCCCAGCACGTCGAAGGCGTGCCGCAGGACGAGGTGCAGGCCCTCGGTCATCAGGCCGCGCCCGGCGGCGTGCGCGAACGCGCCGTAGCCGATCGCGCCGCAGCGGAAACCGCCGTGCACGATGTTGTTGATCGTGAGGTAGCCGGCCAGGGCGCCGTCGTCGCGCGTGCAGATCAGATAGCCCTCGCGGGCCGGCTCCCGCAGCTTCTCCAGGTAGGCGTCGTACCCGGCGGTGTCGGCCGGCGGGAACAGCCACGGACGGTGCTCGTCGGCGCTCTCCCGCGCCCGCCGCGTGAACTCTTCCCGGTCGTCCGCGGTGAACGGCCTGATGCCCACCCGGGGGCCCTGTGCGAGGTGGCGATCGGTGATCATCGGGCGATCGTACGGAGGCCAGGGCCTCGCTGACCAGGGCCGGGGCGGGGCGGGGCGGGCCGGATCGCGCCGCCGGTACGGACCGCCGTACGGGGCCGCCGGTCAGCGCCACACCGGAGCGTCGGCGCCGCAGTGTCCCGGCGGCGTGGCCCAGGTGCCGGGGCCGCCGTCGAACGAGACCGGGGACAGGGCGTGGCGCAGCCGTCCGGCCGGGCCGTCGACGGTGCTCAGGTAGCGGTCGGGGTCGTAGGGTTCCGCGGCGGCGCGGTGTTCCGGCGCGTGATCCGTGCGGCCGTGCTCGGGGTCCGTGAGGCCGTGCAGGAGCCAGCGTGCGGTGCGGGCGAGGGCGAGCGTGGTGAGCGTCGAACCGCCGTTCCCGGCCTGCTCGGTGAGGGAGCGGAGTACCGCGGCGGCCAGCAGGTAGCCCGTTCCGTGGTCGAGTGCCTGGGCGGGCAGCGCGCCGGGGGTGCCGTCCTCGTGTGCCTCGACGGCGGCGATTCCGGTGGCCACCTGCACCAGGCTGTCGAAGCCGCGGCGGCCGCCCCACGGGCCGTCATCGCCCCAGGCGGAGAGCCGCGCGACGACGAGTCCCGGGCGGCGTTCGGCGAGCGCTTCGGGCGCCAGGCCGAACCGGTCGAGGCAGCCGGGACGGTAGCCGGTGACGACCACGTCCGCGTCGGCCAGCAGGCCGTCGAAGGCGGCCCGGCCGGAGCGGCTGCCGAGGTCCAGGGCCGCCGAGCGCTTCCCGAAGCCCGTGTCGTTGTGCGCGTCCTGGCTCTCCGGCAGCTGCGGCGCGTCGATGCGCAGCACATCGGCGCCGAGCAGCGCGAGGGTGCGGGTGGCGACCGGCCCGGCGATCACCCGGGTCAGGTCGAGCACCCGCAGCCCCTGTACGGGCAGCAGCGGATCGCCGGCCAGGGCGGGCAGCGGGCGCGGCGGGGCGCCGCCGCCGATGGGCTGGCGGGTGAGCAGCGGGTGAGTGGCCACCGCGGCGCCCTGTCCGTGTGCGGCCCACTCCTGCGGGCTGTGGGCGGCGACCGCGAGGCCGCCCGCCGCGTACACGGTCTCCTGGATCTCCTCGGCCCTGCGGCCCGCGAACTCGGCCTCGACATCGGCGGGTTGCGCGGTCGGCGGCAGGCCGAGCGCGTGCAGCAGCCGGTCCCGGTGGTGCGGGGAGTTGGCGTGGGTGCGCACCCAGCCGTCGGCGGTGCGCCAGAAGCGGGAGAGGGGGGCGAACGAGGTGGGGGCGCGGCCGTCGATCCGCAGATGGCGTTCGCTGACGAAGGCGGTGGCGACGGCACCCTCGTCGACCTGTACGGCAGGCAGCGGCCGGCCGGTGCGCAGCGCGGTCAGCTCGGCCGCGGCCAGTGCGCAGCCGGCGACGGTGGCGCGGGCCAGTGCCCGCACCGGCAGCCGGGCCGGCAGCAGGCCGGGCGGTCCGCCGTACGCGAGGCGTTGCGTCAGTTCCGGAGCGCCGCCGAGCGCTGCCCAGACCTGGTCCGTTGCCCCGTCGTGGTGTCGTTGCCCCATGTGCGCAGTGTGGCACCGGGTGCCAGGTGGAGGGTAGCGGGGGTGGGCGCGGGGTGGGTGCCGTGCCGGGCGGGGGCTGCGCGGCCGGATCCGTACCCCTTCCGGTGGGCCGAGCCACCCGAACAGGGCGGTACATGGCCGGACATGCCGCAGGTGGCCGAAGATGACTCAAGATGGCCGAACTGCGGGTAGACGATCGAGGTGCGCTCGGCATGGAGTGGAGATCGACAAGGCGGACACCGCCACAGCACCTCACCGCCGGATCCCCCCACCCGTGACCCCGCCCGGCCCCCCACCGAGCACACCGGGCCCTTTATCAGGGAGGCACCTCGTGTCCGAAGCCGTTTCCTTCCCACAGGACCGGACCTGTCCCTACCACCCGCCGACCGCCTACCAACCACTGCGCGAGCAGGGCCCGCTGGCCAAGGTCACCCTTTACGACGGGCGTGCGGTATGGGCGGTAACCGGCCACGCCGAAGCACGGACGCTGCTCGTCGATCCGCGGCTCTCGTCGGACCGGCAGAACCCGGCGTTCCCCATCCCGATGGAGCGGCTCGCGGGGATCCGCCGGGTCAAGTCGCCGCTGATCGGGGTGGACGATCCCGAGCACAACACCCAGCGGCGGATGCTGATTCCGAGCTTCAGCGTCAAGCGGATCGCCGCGATGCGGCCGGAGATCCAACGGATCGTCGACGAGCTCATCGACCGGATGCTCGCCCAGGGGCCACCGGCCGAACTGGTCTCCGCCTTCGCGCTGCCGGTGCCTTCCATGGTGATCTGCGCGCTGCTCGGTGTGCCCTACGCCGACCACGAGTTCTTCGAGGAGGAGTCCCGCCGGTTGCTGCGCGGCCCCAGCGCGCAGGACACGGATGACGCCCGGCTGCGGCTTGAGGAGTACTTCAGCGAGCTGGTCGCCCGCAAGGAGAAGGACCGGGGCGAGGGGCTGCTGGACGACCTGGTCGCCGAGCGGCTGCACAACGGCGATCTGGAGCGCGAGGAACTCGTCAGGATGGCGATGATCCTGCTGATCGCCGGGCACGAGACGACCGCCAACATGATCTCGCTCGGCACCTTCGCCCTGCTCGAACACCCGGAGCAGCTGGCGCAGTTGAGGTCCAACGACAGCCTGATGCCGACCGCCGTCGAGGAGCTGCTGCGGTTCCTCTCGATCGCCGACGGGATGCTGCGGGTGGCGACCGATGACGTCGAGATCGCCGGGCGGACCATCCGGGCCGGCGACGGCGTGATGCTGGCCACGTCCCTGATCAACCGCGACGGGTCGGCCTATGCGGACCCGGACGCACTGGACTGGGACCGTTCGGCCCGGCACCACGTGGGCTTCGGATTCGGCATCCACCAGTGCCTGGGGCAGAACCTCGCCCGCACGGAGATGGAGATCGCGTTCCGCTCACTCTTCCGCCGGATACCGGGGCTGCGGCTCGCGGCACCTGCGGAAGAGATCCCGTTCAAGCCGGGCGGCACCTTGCAGGGCATGGTGGAGCTCCCGCTGGCCTGGTGAGCACAGGAGAACCGACCGAGGGGGCCCGGTGGTTACCGGGAAACCGACCGACGAAAGGGGTCCGGCATGCGGATCACCATCGACAAGGACGTCTGTATCGGCGCCGGGCAGTGCGCCCTGACGGCGCCCGGGGTGTTCACCCAGGACGACGACGGCTTCAGCGCGCTGCTGCCCGGCCGTGAGGACGGCGCGGGCGACCCGCTGCTGCGGGAGGCCACCCGCGCCTGCCCGGTACAGGCGATCGACGTCGCCGAAGACTGACGGGGAACCGTCCGCCGGCCCGCCCCGCCGCTTCGGGTGGCGGGGCGGCAGGGCCCAGGGCGCTTCTGACGGATCTCCGTCAGAAGCGCCCTGGTCGGTCCTGGATGACGGGGAGTTCGATGACGCCGGTGTCCTCGGGTGCGCTGGTGACCGTCACCGGCTTGATGCCGCGGTTGCCCGCGTAGGCGGAGTCGCTCGCGGCGATGACGAAGCGCAGCCGATGGCCCGGCTGGTAGCGGTGCACGAGGCCCGGGAGCTGCACGGTGAACTTCCGGGTCGCGTCGGGCACCCTGGCCGGGGCCACCAGCCGGTGCACCAGCGTTTTGCTGCCGTCCGGCGCGATGTCGTAGAGCTTGGCGAACAGCACCAGCCGGTTGGCCGCGTCCGGGGAGTTCTGCACCTGCTCGGTCTTCGGCGAGACGACCTTCAGGGTCACCTTGGGGGTGCCCGCCACATCCAGCGGCTTGCCGGTCACCGGCTCGGACGTCCAGTCCAGGTGCGTGCCCTTGATGTCGTACGGCGCCGGGTCCGGCAGCTTCAGCAGGCCGGCCAGCGAACTCTCCGAATGGCTGGTGGGCACCAGCCAGTTGCGGTATTCGCGGCTGCCGCGGACGACCTTCCTGCGGTTGTCGACGAGCCTGCCGTCGCCGGAGAGGTACAGCTTCCGGCTGCCGCCCGCGGGGAAGGACGGCGCGGTGCCGTACGCCGGGCCTTCGGTCACCCAGTCGCGGTAGTAGGCGAAGGCGGGGCCGGTGTCGGTGCCGGTCTTGTGGTGCAGGTAGCGGTCGAACCAGGCGAGAATCCGCTGTCCGACGTAGCTGGTATCCAAGTTGCCCTTGCTCAGGTCGAGTTCGCCGGGCGCCGGCTTGTCCATGCCGCCGCTGTGGCCCCAGGACTGCCAGATCATCTTGGCCTCGGTGCCCTGGGCGGTGAGCGTGCGGTAGGTGGCGGCGGCCTCGTTGAGGTTGAAGAGGGTGTCGGCCTGCCCCTGGACGAGCAGGGTCGGCGCCTTCACCGACTTCAGGTACGAGACCGGGGAGACGCTGCGCGCGTAGTGCAGCATCTTCGCGGTGCGGTCCGCGGGGTAGTGCCCGGAGTCCAGCAGCCGCTTGGTCTCGCAGGCGTCGGCGACGAAGTGCAGACAGCCCGCGCCGCCGATTCTGGACGGGTCCAGGCTCGGGTTCAGCAGCCCCTGCGCCTCGCCTATCAGGAAGAACCCGCCCGTCCACTCCTTCTTGTACGCGCCGGGCACCGGTCCGCTCACGCCGTGCGTGCGGCCCGCGTTGTTGGGGTCGAGGGAGTACGCGAGGTCGTTCCAGGTGATGAGCGGGACCAGTGCGTCGACGCGGTGGTCGACGGCGGCGGTGGCCATCTGGATCGCGCCGCCGTAGGAGCCACCGATCATGCCGACGCGGGGGTCGCGGGCGGCGTCCTTGGTGACGTAGTCGACGCGGGTGCCGTCATCGGCGGTACGGGCTCCGGCGAGGAAATCGATCAGCCCGCTCGCCGCCTTGCCGTCGGTCTGCGGGTCGTCCAGGGAGATCGGGCAGCCGCTCTTGCCGAAGCCCAACCCGGAGTAGGACAGGGCGACATAGCCGCGGGCGGCGAACGCGCCGGCGGTGGCGGCGGTGGAGCCGTCGTTCTTGCTGCCGCCGAAGCCGTTCGTGGTCAGCACGGCGGGCGCCGGGTGGGCGGCGTCGACTCCGGCGGGGCGGTAGAGGTCCGCGTCCACGGTGCAGTTGCGGTCGCCGGCCCGCACCGTCAGCTTCAGGGCGGTGACGGTGAACGGGGCCGGCGCGGCGGCGGCTGCCGGAGCGGCCGCCGCGAGCGGCACGGCGAGGGCGGTGGTGGCCAGCAGGGTCAGGGAAGTGCGGAGAACGGAGCGGGATGCGGCGCGGGACGCTGCGCGGGACACGCTGGGCACGGAGACCTCCACAAGGACATGTCGTACCGACCAGTCGGTAACGGCCGGGCTCATGTTGTGGCCTGGTCAACATCCGTGTCAACGCTGCGGACACGGGTTGTTACGCCAGGTGGGAGGAGTGCCGCGGACGCACGGGACGCGCCCGGAGCGTCCGCCGCCCCTCCCGCCGGCTCAGGTCAACGCCGGTACGTCCAGCGTCAGCGTGCCCGCGTCGGCGTCCAGGGTGGCGGCCACGCCGAGCGGCACGGTCAGCGCGCGGTCGCCGTGCCCGAACCCGAACTCCTCGACGACCGGCACCCCGAGGCCGCCCAGCCGGTCCGCCAGCACCTCACGCACCTTCGGGTACGGGCCGCAGCGGGCCCAGGAGCCGAGGACGATGCCGGCGACACCGTCCAGCCAGCCGGCGCGCAGCAGTTGGGTGAGCGCCCGGTCGATGCGGTACGGCTGCTCCCCCACGTCCTCCAGGAGCAGCAGCCCGCCGGCCGCGCCGGGGCGGGCCTGCGGGGTGCCCAGTTCGGAGGCGAGCATCGCCAGGCAGCCGCCGAGGGTGACGCCGCGGGCCCGGCCCGGCACCAGCGGCATGGTGGCCTCGGGCGCCAGGGTGCGTTCCGCCTCCGGCGCGAAGAGCGTGCGCCGCAGCTGCTCGCGGGTCGCCTCGTCCTTGAGGAACACCTCGCCGGCGACGGCCGGACCGTAGAAGGAGACGACACCCGCGCGCACCGCGAACGCCTCCTGGAGCACCGTCACATCGCTGAAACCGACGAGGGGCTTGGGGGCTGCGGCCCGGATGGCGTCCCAGTCGAGCAGGTCGACCATCCGCTGGGCGCCGTAGCCGCCGCGGGCGGCGAACACCGCGGCGATCTCCGGATCGCACCAGGCGCGCTGGAGGTCGGCGGCCCGCCGGGCGTCATCCGCCGCGAGGTGGTGCAGCGTGGCGTGCCGTCCGGCGGCGTGCGGTCCGGCGACCGCGTCGAGGCCCCAGCCGCGCAGGATGTCGAGGCCGCCGTCCAGCCGCTCGAGGGCGAGCGGGCCGCTGGGGGCGATCACCGCGACCCGGTCGCCGGGCCGCAGCCGGGGCGGCCGGGTCAGTCCGGCCGCGGTCACGAGCGCAGCTCCAGGGGTGCGGCATCGGGGCGGCTGATGCCGAAGGTGTGGGTGTAGAGGGCGAGTTCGGCCTCGATCGTGCGCACCAAGGTCGCCTCCCGGCGGAAGCCGTGGCCCTCGCCGGCGAACGAGAGGTAGGCGTGCGGCACGCCGCGCCCGGCGACCTCGGCGAGGAACCGCTCGCACTGCGCGGGCGGGCAGATCACATCGTCCAGGCCCTGGAGCAGCAGGAACGGCGCGGTGATCCGGTCTGCGCGGTGCAGCGGCGAACGGTCGCGGTAGCGCTCGGGGACCTCGGCGAGCGGGCCGATGAGCGACTCCAGGTACTGCGACTCGAAGTCGTGGGTCTCGCCGGTCGCCCAGCCGGCGAGGTCCAGGATCGGGTAGCTGATCGTGCCGCAGGCGTAGAGGTCGGTGGAGGTCAGCGAGGCGGCGGTGGTCCAGCCGCCCGCGCTGCCGCCGCGGATCGCCAGCCGGGCGCGGTCGGCGGTGCCCTCCTCGGCCAGTGCCCCGGCGACGGCCGCGCAGTCCTCGACGTCGACCACGCCCCACTGGCCGCGCAGCCGCTCGCGGTACGCGCGGCCGTAGCCGGTCGAGCCGCCGTAGTTGACCTCGGCGACGCCGATGCCGCGGGAGGTGAAGTAGGCGATCTCCAGGTCGAGTACGAGGGGGGCGTGGCTGGTGGGGCCGCCGTGCGCCCAGATCACGTAGGGCGGCAGTTCGCCCTCGGGCGCCGTGTGGTCGGGGTTGTGCGGCGGGTAGAGGTGCGCGTGGATCTCCCGTCCGCCGGGGCCTGTGAACGTACGGGCCCGGGGCCTGGGGTAATAGGCCGGGTCCAGGACGTCGACGTGCCGGGAGGCGATGACGCGGGTGCGGCCGGTGCAGGTGTCCAGTTCGGCGATTTCGTATCCGCTGTGCGGGCCCGCGGCGATGCCGACGACCCGGCTGCCGTGCACGGCGAGGTGGGGTGCCCATTCCGTCCACGGGCCCACCGCGTCGACCAGTTCGCCGGTGACCGGGTCGAGGATGCCCAGGGTGGTGGCGCCGCGGCCGTGGACCACCGCGATCGTGCCGTTCTCCAGGGGCAGGAACCAGCGCTGCCCGATGTTCCACAGCGGGCCGCCGAACTCCTCCTCGCGGGCGGCGCACAGGGCCCGGCCCCGGGCCGCGCCGTCGGCCGCCGTGTCCGGGTCGATGCTCCGCAGTTGCCACCAGCCGCTGAGGTCGGAGACGTACAGCAGCGAGCCGTCCGCCGCCCATTCGATCTGGGCGACCGATTCGCCGGTCCCGCCGCCGGGCGCGGCGCTGCCGGGGTCGCCGGATCCGCCGATCAGCGGCCGGATGCCTCGGAAGGCGCCGTCGGCCGTGATGTCGGCGGTCATCACGACGGTGTGGTCCCACGGCATCCGGGGGTGGTCCCAGGCGATCCAGGCCGCGCGGGTGCCGTCCGGCGAGATCCGCGGGCCGGTGACGAAGCGGTGCCGGCCGTCACTCAACTCCCTCACCGCGGAACGGTCCTGGGCCGCGGAGCCGTCGAGCGGTACGGCGGCGATCACCCGGCGGACATCGGTGGGCCGCTCCCCGGTGAACTCCTCCAGGACGCACCACACCTCACCGCGCTCGGGGCACAGCACCGGGTCCACCCAGCGCAGTCCGCGTCCGACGGCGGACAGTGGGGTGAGAGGGCGGGGGGATGCGCCGCTGTCCGGTTCGCAGGCGTAGAGGCGCTGGTCGGCGAAGTCGCTGAAGACGACCAGCGGTCCGCGGGCGGTGACCGTGCCGGCCCAGGGCTGGCCGCCGTATTCCAGGACCCGGCTGCGGACGTTCCAGGGCGCGGGCAGCACGGACTCCTCGGTGCCGTCGGGGCGCCTGCGGATGAGGGCGCGTCGGCCGCCCTCGGCCGGCCGCGGCGCGGTCCACCAGATCTCGTCGCCGACCATGCCGACGAAGGCCGGGCGGCCGTCGTGGGCGGCGACGGTCCTGGCGTCCATCGGGGAGCGCCAGGCGCCGTAGGGAGCCGTCGTCACCATGCGGGATGTTCCTCCTTCACCGGGCGGAGCCGGGACCTTGGGGTGCGCGGGGGCGGGGCGGCCGGTCACGGTCACGCCCTATGCCTGTCGCAGGAAGTGGTCGAGTACGCGGACGCCGAAGTGCAGGGCGTCGACGGGCACGCGTTCGTCCACGCCGTGGAAGAGCGCCTGGTAGTCGAAGCCCTCGGGGAGCTTGAGCGGGGAGAAACCGTAGCCGGTGATGCCGAGGCGGGAGAACTGCTTGGCGTCGGTGCCACCCGACATGCAGTACGGCACGACGTGGCCGTCGGGGTCGAAGCGTTCGAGCGCGGCCCGCATCCCGGCGAACGTCGGGGAGTCGACCGGGGCCTGCAGGGCGACCTCGCCGTGGTGGAGCTCCCAGCTCACGTCGGGCCCGGTGAGCCGGTCCATGGTGGCGCGGAACTCCGCCTCGCCGCCGGGCACGACCCTGCCGTCCACCTGGGCGACGGCGCTGCCCGGGATCACGTTGACCTTGTAACCGGCCTCCAGCATCGTCGGGTTGGCGCTGTTGCGGACCGTCGGCTCGACCAGGGAAGCGGCCGTGCCGAGCCGGGCCAGCAGGGCGTCGACATCGAAGCCGGGCGCCTCGGGGTCGACGGATTCGCCGTGCAGTGCGGCCAGTTCGCGCAGGGCGGCGACCACGGTCGGGGTGAGGCGGAGCGGCCACTCGTGCGCGCCGATCCGGGCGACGGCGGCGGCGAGCCGGCTGACGGCGTTGGCGTGGTTGACCTTCGAGCCGTGCCCGGCCCGGCCGTGGGCGGTCAACTTCAGCCACGCCGTGCCGCGTTCGCCCGCCGCGACCGGGTACAGCCGGAGTCCGCTGTCGGTGTGGAAGGAGAAGGCGCCGGATTCGCTGATGCCTTCCGTGCAGCCGTCGAACAGTGCGGCGTGCTGATCGGCGAGGAAGCCGGAGCCGTCCTCGGCGCTGGCCTCTTCGTCGGCGGTGAAGGCCAGCACGATGTCCCGGCGCGGCCGCATGCCTGCCCGCGCCCACCTGCGGATGGTGGCGAGCACCATCGCGTCCATGTTCTTCATGTCGATGGCGCCGCGGCCCCAGACCACGCCGTCGCGTACCTCGCCCGAGAAGGGGTGCACGGTCCAGTCCGCCGGTTCGGCGGGCACCACGTCCAGATGGCCGTGCACGAGCAGGGCGTCGGCTCCCGGGTCGCTGCCCTCGATCCGGGCGACGACGTTCGTGCGGCCCTTGCTGCGCTCCAGCAGGGCCGGTTCGAGCCCGGCCTCGGCCAGCCGCTCGGCGACGTACTCGGCGGCCGGGCGCTCCTGGCACGCGCCGTCGCCACGGTTGGTGGTGTCGATGCGGATGAGGTCGGAGGTGAACCGCACGGCCTCGTCGAGTGCCTGCGCGTCGACCGGACCGTTCTGCTCAGCCATACTGCTCCTCCACTGCGGACGAAACGACGGTGGTGACCGCCTTGAAACAGCGGATTCCTTCGTACATGTCCTGCGTCGTATAGGCGACGCGGCGCTCCCCGCTGCGCTCCACCCCGGGCACGCAGGTGGCGGCGCCGACCAGATGCTCGGCGTCGAACTCCATCTCCACCCGGAACGGGCCACCGCGGGCCGCTTCCTGACGGACGGCCAGCGGCGCCGCCTCACGGGCCGCGGCGCGGATGGCGGCCGCGGTGCGGGCCGGCGGGCGGCAGACCGCGGCATAGCGCGAGACATAGTCCTTGACCGCCACGCCGCGGGCCTGCGGCGCGTAGGTCAGGGCGTCCTGGCAGGTGCGGTCGTCGCCGGTGACCAGCACCACGGGGACGCCGTACTCGGCCACGACGAGGGAGTTGAGGTGGCCCTCGCTCGCGCGGGCGCCGTTGACCCACACTCCGGTCAGGGTGTTGGCGAGGTAGGTGTGGGCGAGGACGCCTTCGGTGCCGGCGCCGGTGTGGTAGCCGACGAAGGCGATGCCGTCGACGTCGCCGTGCTGGACGCCTTCGACCATGCTCAGCGCCTTGTGCCGGCCGGTGAGCAGCTGGGCGCGTTCGTCGAGCTGTTCCAGCAGGAGATTGCGCATCGTCCAGTGCGCCTCGTTGACGAGGACTTCGTCTGCGCCGCCGTCGAAGAATCCGGCGATTGCCGCGTTGACGTCGGAGGTGAACATGTGACGGCAGCGTTCCCACTGGGGGGTGCCGGGCAGCACGTCGGCGGGCCAGGTCACGCCGGTGGCGCCCTCCATGTCCGCACTGATCAGGATCTTCATGATGGTCCGCCTTCTTGCAGGTCAGAAGCTGTCTGGGCCAGCCGTGACATCAGTCGCCGACATCAGTTCCCGAAGAACATCGGTCAGGACCCCAACTCCACCCCCAATACAAGCATCTTCACCGTCAGCTGCGCGCTTCCCCTCCCCGCCGAGGAGGGGAAGCGCTCTGCGCTGTCAGCAACGGGCTCGTCAGCCCCGAGCAACGCCCCCACTCTGTCGAATGCCTCGCGCTGGGCCTGCAGGGCGGCATGGGTGTAGACCCACATCGAGGTATCAACATGGCTGCGCCCCAAGATGGCCTGTGTCTCATGGGGTTTGGTGCCAGTGTCGGCCAGAAGGCTCGACGCGCCGTGACGGAGGTCGTGGAGCCGGATGGTGCGGAGCCCCAGCTTCTCGCACAGCCGCTTGAAGGCTCCGGCCAGGGCATCCTCATTCATCCGCTGCCCTTTGTCGCCGGTGAAGACGTAATCGCTCTCCACCCATCTCGCACCTGCCTTGAGGCGCTGCCCCTCCTGCCGCCCCCTGTTCTTGGAGCGGAATTACCAAAACTTCAGGGAGACCCACAAGTCCCTTATTTTTCTTCCGCCCTTCATCTTTCGGCTTGTAATCTACATCCACGATTTCCCGACCTGGAACCTTGATCCTCTGACTCTGCAGCCGCACTAGCAGCGTGCGCTTATCCAATTCGACACCCGACCACCGGAGACCACGCACTCCGCCTCGACGCAGGCCAACCAAGAGCGCGAAAAGGAAACCAACTCCAAGCCAATACTTCCGGGCAGCGCGGAAAAACTATAGCTTCCTCATGGGGCCAGGGTTCGTAGTCGCCTGTTACGACGTCAGGCAAGTCCACCAACTGTGCAACGTTCCGCATCAGCAGGTCTTCCCTCATTGCAGCCGTGAGCGCCGACCGCAATGGCACGAGTGCGCGCTTCGCCGTACTGGCGCCCTTGGATTTAAGCATCACAGCCCTGAATTCACGGACGTCAGCAATGGTCAGGCTGGCCAGCCTCTTCGCCCCGAGGCGAGGCTTCAGATGAAGTCGAACACATTGCTCATAACCAGCGTACGTAGCGTACGAGTGGTCCACGAGGATCACATTCTCCAGCCAATAATCCCGCCAGTCGGCCAGCTTCACATCGCGCGCGGGGACGGGTACATTGTCACGCTTCTTGGCGAGCAACTCGTCACGCTTACGAATGCACTCCTCGCAAGAACGCGAGTAGACCCATTTCGGCTTCAATCCCCCATCAGGCTGTAGCACATAGACCCGTGCTGCAAAGCGGCCGTCAGACCTCTTCGCCGGATCCATTCCAGCTCCGTTTGGGCGGCGCTTAGCGATCTCGATTCTCCTTCTGCTGGGCAACAAAGGTACGCACGTCTCGGGCCAGGACACGACGGCTCCGGCCGATAGCGAACGACGCAAGACGGGCTTCGCGAATCAGATCGAACACCTTGTTCTTACTGATTCTCAGCCAACTAGCAACTTCCGGCACAGTCAGCGCCTCGTCATCCGAGTAACTCAGAGCTGGCTTATTTTCAGGATCCCTATTGCACAGGCAATAAGAAGGCATCACGACTCGGGACATGGGTTTTCCTTACACGGCGCGAATGCTGATGCTTTCGCACACCAGCAGCCGACCGAGCTCCTTTAGCTTAACGACGCCTCAACACCGATGTTGAATTCTGCCGTTCCTCGGTCTGCGGCTCTCAACTGCTGACCGCTATCTCTTTTGCCGGATCCAGGCAGCACTGATCACCTAGCCCGCACCACTCCACCGCCAAGTACAGCCGGTGCGAACTACATCCATGGTCTGGACGATCCCCGGTTTGGCTAACCGGGGATCGTCGGCTATGTAGTGGGAGTCAGAATGGAGTTCACTGCCGAGCGCCGAGCTGGAAGGCGTCAGGAAGCAGGTCGGCCAGAGTCGAGGCTGTACGTCGCGCTGTCCGCGGCCAGGGCGAGGAGGCCGTCGCCGGTGAGGCGGCCGAGAGCGCGGGCAATGCCCGGCTCGCGGATGCCGAGGGCGTGGGCGATCTGTTGTGCCATCAGGCCGGGGTGGACGGCGACGTAGGCGAGGACCACTCGGTCACGTCGGTAGTCCTGTTGCCACACGTGCTCTGCGAACAGCCCGGCTGCACAGACGCAGAGGCACAGCGCAGTGGAGAGGGCGACATAGTCGTCGCGCTGCTGTGCGATCCACGCGTTCAGGGCGCCTAGGGCGTGTATGGAGTTGTGATCAAGGTTGTGATTCGAGGTGTCGGATCCAGAGGAGACCGGCGCATAATTCGAGTCCGGCCTGGTAGCTTTCGGGCCTTTTGTCGTAGCGGACTGCAAGGCCGCGCCAGTCCTTGATCTTGTTAATGGTGCGTTCGACGCTGTTGCGGAGCTTGTACAGGTGCTTGTCCCAGGTGACGGGCCGTCCGCCACGCGAGCCACGGTTCTTGCCGTGGGCCGGGCGGGCCGCACACTCACGGCAAGGCGCGCTGCACACCCGTCGCTGGGCGCGCAGCACACCCCGCCGGATGAGCCGCCCGGCCCGTTCTCCGTCGGGAGCGACCGGCGCTGGGGTCGACGCGGACGCCCAGCCGGTGCGGGCGGGTCAGCGTTGCCGGATCATGGGGTGCGTGGCCAGGGCGGTGACCTCGATGTCGGCGTACGGCCAGATCGGCAGGCTGGTCAGAGCCTCTTCCAGCGCGTCGGCGTCGACGGCAGACCATATGCCGACGTTGCCGCGCCGGCCCGGGATCCGCCAGAACTGCTGGATCACTCCCTCGTCCAGCAGTTGACGGCCCCGCTCCCGTTCCCGGCGGATGAGATCGTCGCGTTCGTCGGCGGGCAGCGTGTAGACGCGGGAACCGTCGACCTGCACGAGAAACTCCATGGGGACCTCCTTGGTCGATGTGCCGCCAGGAAGACTACATCGAACAATGTAGAACTTCGAAATAGTAGTCTTGCCCCCATGCCGAAGAGTCCGCATCACCCCGATCTCGGGGACGTTCAGCTTGCAAGGCTGCTCTCTGCCCTGGGGGATCCGGCCCGGCTCGCGATCATCTCCGTACTGGCGGACCGCGCCGAGCACCAGCGTGAGGACTTTTCCGTGAGCCTCGGGCCATCCACGGTGAGCCACCACATGCGGATCCTGCGAGAAGCGGGGCTGACTCTCCACCGCTTCGAGGGCACCCGCTGCTTCGTCTCGCTGCGGGAGGACACCCTCGACCGCTTCTCCGCGGCACTGACGGGCATCCTTGAGGCCCTCGACACCATCGACACGCATTAATGTGTGGGGTTGTGATCTCGTGGATCCCCGACCTGAGGGTCCGGCTCATGGAGTAGAACGGTGGGATGTCTCGCCCTCAACTTTCGGATGCCGAGTGGGAGTTCATCTCCCCGTTCCTGCCGGTCGGTGAGTACGGGCCGTACCCGGAGAACTGCGGGCGCACTTCGAGGGCGTCGTGTGGCGGTTCAGGAACGGGGCGAAGTGGCGGGAGGTGCCCGAACGGTTCGGGCGCTGGTCTACCGTTTACGGCCGGTTTCGGCAGTGGCGGGATGCCGGGGTGTTCACCGCGGTGTTCCAGGGGGTGATCGCCGAGGCGGCGAAGCGAGGTCTTGTGGACTTGTCGCTGGTCAGTGTGGACTCGACCACGGTCCGGGTCCATCATGATGCCGCGGGGGTGATCGTGGAGCCCGAGACCCTGAACGCCGTGGAGAAGGCGGCCGCGGAAAGGGGGGCACCAGCGAGGGACAAGACGGGCAACTGGACCCGAAGCGGGAAGAACGGCGGCACGTGCGCGGTCGCCGCAGGGCCCGGCTCGCCGCCGCCGACCTTGGACGTTCCCGCGGCGGACTGACCACCAAGACGCACCTGTCCTGTGTGCCGCAATGCCTGCCCCTCTCGCTCAAGATCACTGCGGGGCAGGCCGGAGACAGTCCGCAGACCATCCCCGTCCTGAACAAGATCCGTGTCCCTGGTCGGCCGGCCCCGTACCCGGCCCGGCGCAGTTGCCGGAGACAAGGCGCACTCGTCCCGCAAGAATCGCTCCCACCTGCGTAAACGTGGGATCAGGGCGGTCATCCCCGAAAAGAAGGATCAGGCCGCCCACCGCAAGAACCGTGGCTCGCGTGGCGGACGGCCCGTCACCTGGGACAAGCACCTGTACAAGCTCCGCAACAGCGTCGAACGCACCATTAACAAGATCAAGGACTGGCGCGGCCTTGCAGTCCACTACGACAAAAGGCCCGAAAGCCACCAGGCCGGACTCGAATTATGCGCCGGTCCCCTCTGGATCCGACACCTCGAATCACAACCTTGATCACAACTCCGTACACGGCCTAGATCCGTCATGCAACTGTCCGCAGGAGCGCCTGTTTGCACTGGATCAGCAGCCACTGTTCTGCCTCTGCCAACGTCCAGCCGTTGTCCTCGGTGAGTGTGAAGTAACCGTTGTAGCCGAAGTAGAACCACAGGATGTCAGTCGCACTTCGAGCGTCGACGCCGTCCGCGAGACCGTCCAGCTCCTCCAGGCGGGCCGCGATCGCAGCCATACTGCTGCGGTAGCGCTCCGTGGAGTCACGTAGGCCCTGCGCGGCCGTCTCGTCGTGCGGGGCCGCACTCAACAGGACCCGCATGACTGCTCCGTGATCCTCGCGGACCTTGCGACTGGCGGACGCCACGAGCGCCAGGATCTCGTCGCAGTCCTGCAGCGTGTGCAGGCGTTCCCGGCTCTCCTTGAGCAGCGGGGAGTTCGCCCACTCTTCGACCATGACCCGAAGCAGCCCCTGCTTGCCGCCGCCCACTGCATACACAGTGCCCGGCGCCACATGGGCGAGCTCGGCAATCTCGTCGATCTTGCTCCCGAAGAAACCGCGCTCGGCGAAGAGCCTGCGCGCCGCGTCAATGATCGCCTGGCGGGTCAGCTCGGCGTATTCGGCGCGGCGGTTCGGCTGTCGTGTACTCACGGACCACATGATACGGGTTCACCAAAGATGACCACAGGTATGTTCAGATGAGCTGTGCTCATCTAAAGTGAGCTTGGTTCGCTGGAACGTACACGATCATCACAGTCCGGTAGCGACGACAGGCGCGGCGGGCATGACAAGGAGAGGTGCAATCACATGGGTGCCAGTGGCGTCATCGACGAGACCGAGACGGGAGGGGCTGACCCGGCGGAGTCGTCGGTTCCGTCGGACAGGGTCGAGGGGGGCGTCTCAGGGGAGCGCTTGGTGCTCTTCACCGACGCGGTGACCGCGATCTCCATCACCCTGCTGGTCCTTCCGCTGGTGGACCTCGTCCCAGAAGTCGCGTCCGCTCACGAGGACGCCAGCGAGGTGATCACAGGTCACCTCAGCCAGCTCTGGAGCTTCCTGCTCAGCTTCGCGGTCATCGCGAACATCTGGCGGGAGCACCACCGGGCCTTCTCGTCGGTCACGATGCTCACCCGCTCCCTGACGGCATGGAACATGGGATGGTTGCTCTCCGTCGTCGTGCTCCCCCTCCCGACGGAGATGATCGGCGCCTTCGGCGGCCACGACCGGTTCGTGGGGGCGTTCTACTACTCGACCCTCCTGGCCGGCATGGTGTGCCGGCTGGCGATGCTGAGGATCCTGAAAACCACCCCGGGACTGGTCGAGGGGGACGGCGAAGAGGGCCGTCGGAGGATCGAGGGTTTGTATACCGAGAGCTACCTCAACGTCCTCGCCGTGGCCATCGCGTTGGTCATCGCGCTCGCCGTACCCGTCCTGCAGTACTACAGCCTGCTGCTGCTCCCCGTCCTGCCGAGGCTGGAGCGTCTCCGACGCCGGCGCTCCGCCCGCTGACCACTGGAGCAGCCAGCGCCCGGATACCCGACTGAGCCCTGGGGACTGCCGCTCCGCAGCCCGGGGATGCGGCGGGCACGAGGCACACGGTGAGGCCGGGCAGGACACCCCCTGCCCGGCCTCACCGCTACCCGCGCCCCGGTCCTCGATCAGCAGCTTCGCCGACGCCTGCGAGCGGATCAACACCGCCACCGGCGCCGGAGCCGGGCACCGGCAGGTCCAGGAACTCGCCATCGACGCCGCCGCAGACTTCGACGCCTTCTAATAAAAGAGGAGCGATCAGGGCTCGGGCAAAGCAAGGACTCCGGCCAGCTTGTGATAACCCCGTAACAAAGGATCTTGAGCCCTTGAAGCGTCATTCGAGCGTGTGGTGGGGTTCAGGTGTCCGAAAAGATCTTGGAGCGCGACGCGGCGCTTCGCTGCGGCCGGACACGACTCCGGCCGACTGCGGGGCCGGTCCGATCCAGCCGCGCTCCGCGAGTAGCGGGCCCGTGCGCCGCAGAGGCGCACACGCACCAATGAACGTACGCACGTAAAGGAGAGAAAACATGCGCAAGTTCCAGCGCGCAGCAGTCGCCGCCGCCGGCATCCTGGCCTTCTCCGGCCTGGCCATCGGAGCCGCCCAGGCCGCCGACCTCCCCTTCGTTGAAACGCAGGGCGACGCCGCGACGGACTGCTTCACCAAGGAGACCCAGCAGCAGATGGACCAGGGAGCGGGCCACCACGTCACGATCGTCCACTGCGAACGCGATCCCCAGAACCCGGGCAGCATGCTGGTCTTCTACCGGGGCTGAGTCACGAGGCGGGGCACCTCCGGCCCTCTCCACCGAGGCCACGGTCTCCTTGGCCGCGCGCACATCGGAGAAACCGGACGCCGCACCCGCACCGGACGTTCCGCCGACGTGACGGACGAAGGCGGCCCCTCTACCCCCGGAACGGGGGCGGAGGGGCCGCCTTCGTGCTGCTCGGTGACAGCGATGGTCGGATGGTGGGCGACGGCCACGGCACGTACGCCGAGAGCCTGAACACCGCGCTCCCCCACGCCACCGGCGCCGCGCCGGGCCACAACGGGGCACTACTCGGGCACCTACTGGTCGGCGACGATGCGCGACCACGTGATCTACGAGTCACGACTTGAGCTGTCGCGTCTGCTCTTCGCCGCCCGATCACACGGCGGTACCGCCGCAGATGCTGTGCGAGGCTGCGGTCCTTCTCGTGGTCTCAGGTGCCAGCGCTCGCTCCCCGCATGGAAAGGTCACCCCTCACACCAACCGGAGGAGTGAACACTCCGAGCTGTGAGTCTCACGATGGCTGCATAAATGCCATCCACATGCAGCTGGCGCCGAGATTATGAAGCTGGATTTGAGGCCCTTCTGGTCCCTGTACCAGCGGAACGTCCGCCACGGATGAGCCGTCTGCAGCAACGCCGGTGCCACAGACGCCCAGGAACACTCTTCAACCCCGCCACCATGCCCACGAAAGCTGACCGTTGCTTCCATCCCCACTCCCGAGTTGGAGTTGCCCTCGGCAGCACGATGCCCCCGTCCAACACGCCGATTCGACCCGGCGAGCTGAGGCAGGACCTGACGGTGCGGCGGTTGGTGCTGGATCGTAGGCTGCGGCCATGCCCGAGATCCAGACCCCGACGCCCCGCGTCGCCTTCGAGCTGCTGCTGGACGGTAACCAGCGCTTCGTCGCCGGCACCCCCGAGCACCCCAACCAGGACACCACCCGCCGCGCCGAGATCGCACCGTCCCAGCAGCCCTTCGCCGTGCTGTTCGGGTGCTCCGACTCCCGGCTGGCCGCCGAGATCATCTTCGACCGCGGCCTGGGGGACCTGTTCGTGGTGCGTACCGCGGGGCATGTGGCTGGTACAGAAGTCCTCGGTTCCATCGAGTACGGCGTGAGCGTGCTCGACGCCCCGCTCGTCGTCGTGCTCGGCCACGACTCGTGCGGGGCCATCGCAGCCGCCCGTGCCGCAGCCGACGGTGGCCGGGTGCCCGGCGGTTTCGTCCGTGACGTTGTCGAACGGGTGACCCCGAGCGTGCTGGCAGCCCGCGCCGCTGGACGCGACCGAGCGGAAGAGATCCTGGCCGAGCACATCGAGCACACCGTGGACCTGCTGCTGGAACGCTCCCGCGTCCTGGCCGAGCGGGTGGCCGCCGGCCGCCTCGGCGTGGTGGGGCTGTCCTACCGGCTGGCCGACGGCAGTGCACAGCTCGTCGCCTCTCGCGGCCTTGACGCGGCGGTTCCCACCGCGTCCTGACCGCCCCGACCGTGGTTGCTCAGCATGATGCGCCGCGGTCGGAGGACCTTCGTATGTGTGGACGAGGAACCCATCGGATTCGCCGCTTGATCAACCCGGGGGTGGGGAACGGTCGTCACCGGCGACTGGAGCCACGAGCTGTGCCCGTCTGCCAGAGCGGTGGGCGCTCAGCCGAGTCCGTCACGAATCCGCCCGGCCCCGGGTCCGGAAGCAGTGAGGGCACGGCGTCGGTGCTGGTCACACGGTGGGCCGGGCCCCGCGGCGCGGCGGAGGCGGTTGGTGATCGCCAGTCCCAGCCCCTCCTCCGCCGGCAGCGACGCGATGATGAGGTCGCACCCGTGCTGGTCGAGCTCGCGCAGGAACCCGTACAGCCCGCGCGCGTAGGCGGCCATCGAAGTGGGGAGGGCCACCACGGCGTGCGCCTTCACCGGAGCCTCGGCGAAGGCGGCAGGCAGAAACGACGGGCCCGCCTGTCCAACGTGCTGTCCGCGGACGGGCCGCTCCTGCCGGCCCGCCGCCTCGTCGGGCAGGCCCCGCCCGCCGGGCGGGGGTGCTCAGGACGTGCCGGAGCAGCGGTCGGCTCGGACAGGCCGGTCTCGACCGCGCTACGGGGTGGTGCCGTGGGCGCGCAGTTCCTCGTTGATGCGCTGGGCTTCTTCGAGTTGGTCTTCGAGGATGACGATGCGGCAGGCGGCCTCGACGGCGGTGCCCTGGTCGACGAGTTCGCGGGCGCGGGTGGCGATGCGGAGCTGGTATCGGGAGTAGCGGCGGTGGCCGCCTTCGGAGCGCAGGGGGGTGATCAGGCGGTGCTCGCCCAGGGCGCGGAGGAAGGCGGGGGTGGTGCCGAGCATTTCGGCGGCCCGGCCCATGGTGTAGGCGGGGTAGTCGTCGTCGTCGAATTTATCGGCGAGGCGGTTACTGCGAGGGGGCATAGACCTCTTCTTTCAGGGACGCGTCGAGGGGCCCGGGTGCCGTACTGGCACCCGGGCCCCGAGCTTTCAACACCATCTACCGGCTGACTGCGCCGGCTTTCTTGTTCCGCTGGTCCGCCTGGGAGGGCGGAGGTGCGGGGATCGCGGTTGCGTGACCGGGGACCACCTTCCAATCCGGGGCCTGCGGTACCCGGGCGGACTTCTTCCTCGCCCGGGCGATCCTGATGGCGCCTGCTCCTTACCTCATTCGGTTACTTGGTTGTACTGCTGGATACCGCGGGTACTGCTCGCGGCCCCTGGGGCCGCTCGGCCCGGCAATCAGTGACAGGACCCAACCACTCCCGGCCCCGTCACTCCACTGCCGTTCCGCCTACTGCTTGACCTGCTTACACGGCAGTTCGTCTCTGCCGTGCCCTCTTCGACTTCCTGGCTACGAAAGAAACAGTAGCCCCGACACCTCGCCATGTCTACTCTCGCCGCAATAGATTTCCCGCATGACCGGCGACGGGAATTCTGCCGCGCCATCACCCGGAAGAGTGCCGTCCGGGGTTGAGGCCCGGACCAGCGGGCACAAGCTGAGCCCGGCGGCACAACCGAACTCAGCGGGGTGTGAGCGCATGAACGACACGAAAACGACCAGCACGGCAGCCCCCAGGCCCCCTGTCGTCCTTGAAGACGACAGCCTCGCCGGCGTCCTTCGCGCCCGCCAGGTCGCCCGCGCCTTCCTCGACTGCCTCACCCCGAGTCCGGACCCCGAGACGACGCAGTCCCTGGCCCTGGTGGTCTCCGAGCTCGCCACCAACGCCCTGCGCCACGGCGGTGGCCGCTACACCCTCCACCTCAGCGCCACCACCGAGGCGGTGGATGTCGCCGTCAGCGACCTCAACCCCGCACACCCGCGTGAACGCGCCCCCGACCTCGACGGCGGCTCCGGCGGGTTCGGATGGCACATGGTCCGCCACCTCACCAGCAAGGTGACCATCACCCCTGGCCCCGGACGGGGCAAAACCATCCACACCCGCCTGCCACGGTGACAGTCCCCCTCATGGGGACCTTGCATCGCCTGGCCCACCGAGTGGTGTGCATCGTGAAGTTGCAGGTCACGGGTCTGGTGTGAGGGACGGGTTGGACACTCACGCTGGTCGTCGGCGGGTGTCCACGGCGAAGATCGTCTGAGCTGCCGGCCAGGGCCGTTGTTGGGTTCTGCTGCGCCGGCGGTTGTGCCGCTCCTGCGATCCGTGACCGGGCCGGTGCGCCGGGAGGGCACGGGGAGGATGCGGGGACGCCCGGGCACTTTCAGGCAGGTCATGGCGTCTCCCGTGGCGTTGTATCCCAAGGGAGCCAGGCCCCTTCGAAAAGCGCGCGGCGATGGCTCGGGGCGCCCTTCTCAACCGAATAGGCGCCGGTTTCGAGAACGTCTTGACCTTGACGTACGCAGCGCCGACCCAGACTGCGGCTTGAGGCACATGTTCCTGCGCACCAGGTCGGCGCTCTAGGCAGAGGCGGCCGGCGCCGTGGACGCCCCTGGAGCTGGCGAGGCCGGGCGCCCACGAGGCCCGGAGGCGCTGCTGTCGCCTCCGCCGCTGGCCGCCATCACCACACACACCACACCCACCGCCAGCGCGAGGATCGCCCACCGGCCCGTCACGGCCAGCGCGTGGTGCGCCTCGTCGTCATCATCTCTACGCCGCGCGATCAGCATTCCCGTCGCGCACACCAGGAACACCGCCCCTGATGCGGCCGTCACGAACCCCGCTATCTGCTGTGCCTTCTCCTCCCCCCGCTTGACATCCTCATAGCTCCTGCGATCGGCATCGGGGCCCGGTATCCCGAACTGCCCGGCATCCACGCACTCCTGACCGGGATGCATGGCCTTGCCGTCACATGTCACCTGCACTCCCTTCGCGTAGCCGAATGCCGCCAGCAGGAACACCGGCAGGGCGATCCATACCATGACCTTCACGAATATCTTCACGAAAGAACACCCTGCCACCGCCACCCGACCGAAGGTCACTTCGAGGGGAAGGCTTCACGATCCCTGTGCTTGCAAGGGAATCCGCGAGCCGGCTTTGATTACGTCGCGTGCGCGCCGAACTCGCCGCCGGTAAGAACGATGAGCCGTCATCAGTGAGTGGCGCGGATCGTGAAGTTGCACGTCATGGGTCTGGTGTACGCGAGGCCCGGATGCTCAGCGGGCGACTTCGCGGTTCGTCGGTACCAGCAGGGCCCGCACCAGGGCGGTCGCCCACGACGGGCCGGTGCGTACCTTGCCGAGGGCGCGCCAGTTCTTCAGGTGCGCGAAGCCGTGCTCGACCGGCGCCCGGACGGCGGCCAGGGCCTTGTTGGACAGCCTCTGCCCACAGGTCAGGGGGCGGTTCCGGGCGGCCTTGTAGCCGGTGATCACCGCTGGGCCGGTGTCGGGATCGCTGTCGTCGAGTCCGACGAGCCCCAGGCCGGCGAGGGCTCCGAGCTTGGCCCCCCCGGAGCTTGGCGGTGAGTTGGCCGTGGCGGCAGACGGTGATCTCCGAGATCCGTCCAGGCCGGGCTGCGGACACCCAGAGAAGTCGGCCGCGATCGTCGGTGAGCGCGATCACGAGCAGGCCGTGGCATTTCTGCTTGCCGGAGTAGTTCCTGACCGGGATCGGGCCATCGGCATCCCGCACGACCTGCGGGATCTTGCGGTAGTCGGCGGGCAGCGCGGCCTCGTCGGAGCGCTCGCCGCGGTGCGGGATCAGCAGCACGGTCCGGCCCGCCACCCGGGCAGTAGCTGCAGCGACAACCGCGGCGGCCTCGGCCCGGTCCTGCTCGGCCAGGCGTGAGTCGGAGCAGCCGAAGAGCACGGCGAACGGGCGCTGGCCGGGTGCGGTCTCGGCACGCGGGTGCGGCAGCCGGGGGCCCGGGTGCCCTGGTGTCGCAGGGCAGCCCCAGGCGCAAGACGAGGACGGCTTCCAGCCGCAGACGCGGCGCACGGCGAACACAACGGTGTTGGTAGGAGGAGTCGCCGGACGACCGCGCCGCCGATCCCGACACCCGCCGAACGGGGCGCTACGGGGCCGACCGGGCCGGCACAGGGGCTCGGGCGGATCCGTCACCGCCGGCCGCGGCCTCCCCGAATCACGTTCATCGCAGACCGCGCCGCCTCGCCGGGCCCGGCGAGCCCCCGCTCACCAGCCGGCCCGCCTCATCCCTTCGCCTCGGAACGTCGCCCCGCATACCGGTGACACCCCGTGTTGCCTCAGAGCAAAAATCAGCCAATATGTCCACATGGATGACACGACACGCGGGTTGGATGCTTCCGCAGACCTCGCCTGCCGTCGCCTCGAACAAGCCGGCGAGGGTGCCGCGTCCGCTCCCATACCTGGAGGTCCGGGAGCGGTGGCTGCGGCGATATCGGCGGTGCGGGACCGGATAGGTGCGCCGGCGTCGTACGGCGGCGCTGTGCGCGGGCCCTGCGTGCGCTGGTTTCTCGGCGACCGCGCTCTCGTGCTGGAGAGCGGGGCCGAAGGGCTGCAGCTGGCGGTACTGGACGCAGGTCGCCTGGCGGAGGCCGACCGCGCCGCGTTCGACGTGGACGTGCGTGATCTGGACTTCACCCGATTGCCGTATGTCTGGCAGGTGGAAACGCAGGAGCCGGTCTCCCGGCCTCCGGCGGCGCCGTCGGTGACCGTGGCAGCGGACTGGCTGACGCTGGAGGCATCGCTGGACGCCGTCCTGCGCAGCCTCGCCGAGCAGGTCCCCCAGCAGTTCACCACCACCGAGCATCTGGGCTTCAACATCGCGGCCGGAACCCGGAAGGTCGGGGTCGCGAGCGGCGGCGACGGACTGACGGTCATGGTGGACGACCGCAAGCCCTCGGGCCCGACCCCCGAAGAGGAGATGCGGCGGCGGGGGTGGGACCGAGAACTCGTCGGCTGGTGGGAGCACGCCGTGCTGGAGGTCGACGAGGTCGCCCACGCCGCCGGCATGCTGATCACCGAGCTGCGCCACGGCGGTGCGGAAGCCCCGCAGGGCCTCCGCACCGACGATGTGGACTGCACCAGCGGCTATCTCCTGCTGCCCGGACTGGCCGTCGCCGGCAGCTGACGACGCCCACCCGCGCAGCGGGCCGGGCACGCCCACCGGCACGGCTCACACTGCGCGGTCCACCGGCCCAGGCGCTGTCTCCCGGGCGCCGGCCATGCCCTCGTCCCAGGCGACCGGGTTCTCGTCTTCGTCATCGATCCACACGAGGATCACCATGCGGCAGGCGGGGGCCGCGGCCGGGAAGAGCGTCTGGCATTCCAGGGTGACGGGGCGCCAGCCGTGCGCCGCCAGGGACGCGCGGTAGCGCAGCGGGCCCCGCCCCTCGGAGACAGCCGTCCCCTCCTCCCACCGCCGCGCCAGGTACGGGTCGGAGAGGATCTCCGAGACGAGTGCGTTGACCTGGGGGTCCTTCTGGTGCTGGAACAGGGTGAAACGGAGCATGGCGAGGTACTGCTCGGCCTGCTCCGTCCAGTCGAGGATGACGCGCTTGCCCTCCTCGCTGAGCAGCGCCCAGCGCATCAGATTCGCACCGGGCTGCGTCACCCACGAGAGCCAGCTGGCCATCGTCGCGTTGTAGCCGACCACGTTCCGCATGGCATCGAGCAGCCAGGCGGGGTGGGGCATCTGCTGGTCCAGGACGAGCTGGAGAGAGCGGCGGGTGGTGGTGTCGAGGTCCGGGATGCCCGGCAGGATGGCGCCGCCCGTGCTGAGGAGGATGAGGGCCTGCAGCTCGTCGTGGTCGAGAAGGAACTTCGCGCCGATCGCGTCGCACTGGGCGCGATGGAGGCGGACCGTCCGGCCGGCCTCGACGTCCTGGTACCAGCGCTGCGATCGGCCTGCCGCTTCGCCGACCTCCTGCTGGGTGATGGTCCGGCCCGTCCGCGCGCTCGCCCTCTCCCGCCAGGCCCACAGCAGTCCGCCGAGTCCCATCAGAGGCCCGGGTGGCGGCACCGGCCGTTCCGCACGCAGAGCCGCTGCGTCACCTGAGGGTCTCATCGTCAATTCCCTCCTGCTGCGATCACGGTCACTGCTTTCTCCCCGAGCGACAGGCCGACGATCGGATCGCAACCTGCCGGTAAAGCGGCGACACCGACCTTACGTAATGCGAATTCGATCTTGACCAGCACATCAAGATCATTAGCGGAGCAACGCCCCCGCTCCGCGAAGCTCCCTCCTGACGGCTTAATTTCACGCGGCATCGACACGGCGAACTCCGCCTTCAGGTGCGATCCGGACATTACGAGCGGAAATTTTTTGCGCATCGGCGAATACGCAAAAAATTGCGGCTTGCCGGTTTCGGCTGACACTTCACGGCGAATCGCAAGCGATAAACATGCTTCCACTTCGCCCTGCAGTCGCCAACAGTGCTCTCCGGTAAGGCGATTGATGGCAGGGTGCGCGCACGAACCCAACTCCAAGGCCCGCGTCTACGCGCGTTGAATCCGTTTTCGATCACGTTGACGGCCTGGCTTCCGTGCCGCATAAATCGTCCTTACCCACTGGTCAACGGAACCCGCGGACCTGAAAGGGAGTGAGGGGAGCGCGCATGTGGCCACCGGTGAGGTTGCCGGTAACCGCCCAGACACCTCAGACTCCGCCTGTCGTTGCCTTCACGGCGTGAGATGCATTTCACATGCGAATTGGCGGTGGTGACGACTTGTGGGGAACCCTTGAGCTAAGTATGGATCTTCTCGCGGTCTCCGCCTATGTTCTTGGTCGCTCGGCAAGCAGCCCGCCTGCGTGCATCGACCGAGGAGTGACATGCGGGACGCACCATCTCGCCGGACCGGATAGCCCCGGATAAGCGTCCGGCGTCTGAGAGCTGCAACTCCCAGACGCCGGACGCGAATTAACCCTCCAGCCCACAGGGCCGGAGATCACACCACCGCACCGGCCCTTCTCACGGGGCACACCGGCGCGGATTCACTGCACAGGAGAGTTTTGCATGCCGACGGCCCTGCGCGAAAGGCCGAAAGTCCCGGCCCCCGCGGCAGCCCGCACACCGTCCCCCCTCCCGGCCCCACGCCTGTCCTCGGCCGAGTTCGGCTTCGGAGGCGGTCTGCGATGAGCTACGAAGCCCGCGAATGGGTGTGGGACCACAGCAGGAGCAAAGGCAACGCGCGCACCGCCCTCGCACTGATCGCCGACCGGTGTGTCGACCGGAGCTGCCTCGCGTACGCCTCGATCCCCACCCTCATGAGGCGCGCCAACGCGTCCCGGAGCGCCGTACGGGACTCCCTCGCCAAACTGGCCGCTCTCGGCGAGCTGGAGCCGGTCAAGGGCCGCACAGGGCCGCGCGGAGAGACCTACTACCACCTTCCGGCCGCCGCTCGGTTTCTCGCGGAGCAGGCCGCCGAGGAAGACCGCAACGCGGCGCTTCGGCGGCCCGCATCCGCCCCGTCCGGCGCCTTCGCACCAGCCGCGGAATCCGCTCCTGCGGGGAAGCAGGACCCGCCCCGCAGGGGGGCCGGAACCCGCCCCGGCGGGGGGGTCGTAATCCGACCCGGCCACCGCCTTCACAACGGGGTCGGAATCCGGCCCGGGGGATCAGAATCCGACCCGGGAGGGGATCGGAATCCGACCCGGCACAGGGTCAGAATCCGACCCCCAGAACAGTAGTGAACCGAAGGTGAACGGTAAGAGCAGCAGCAGTGCCCCCACCTTCGTCCCGGCCGCCGAGTGGCAGCCCGACGACGAGACCCGCGCCTGGCTCCGGCAGCAGGGGCACCTCGCCCGGCTCGGCGAGACGGGCGTGGGCGCCGCCGACGAGAAGTGGCGGTCGTACCGGGCGGGGTGGGCTCCGCGTCCAGCAGCCGCCTGGGCCGGCGACTGGCGGGCGTGGATCGCCCGGGGGCACAGCCCGGCCCCTGGCCGTCCCAGCCTCTACGCCCTGCCCGGCGGCGGGCACTCCCCCGCCGGCGGCATGACCCGCGCCGAGGCGCACACCGCCGTCCTGCTCGCCGCCCTCGACGCCCCGACGGGAACGGAGTAACTCCCATGGAACGACACGAAGTTGCCGCCGTCCTCGCCTACATCGGCCGCCTCGACCCCCGCATGATCCGCACCGGCGAGCGAGAGGCCCGTGACCAACTCGACCAGTGGCACGAGCTGATGGCCGAAGTGCCGCTGGCCACCGGCCACGGCTGGGACGTCCGCGCAGCGGTACGGGAACACCTCCTCGACTCCCCCTTCCCGCTTCTGCCCGTGGACATCGCCCGCAAGTGGCGCGCCCACCGGCGCGACCGTCTGGGCCGGCATACCGATCCCACTCCCGCCGCCGACCCGGACGACGTCGCCTCGTGGCGGGCCGAGTTGCGCCGCGCCCGGCAGGCGGTTGCCGCGGGAGCGGCTGCGCCCGCAACGCACCGGCAGCTCACCGGTGGCCGCGTGCGCCCCGACATCGAGGCTCGGCTGCGCGTCATCGGGTCATGCATCCCCCCGGCGGTGCGGGACGAGCTTGCCGCCTACCGTCCGGCCCGCGCCGCGCGCGAGGCCGCCGTCGCCCAGGGCGAGCCCGACACCCTCGGCGTGCGCTGCGAGTGGTGCCATGCCTGTGCGGGTGAGCCGTGCCGCAGCCGGCGTGTCGGCCTCGATGGCCGCGCCCGGGGCAACGCGCCCCGCGCCACGCCCCACCCCACGCGCGTCGACCTCGCCACCGCACCAGCAGCTTCCTGACCGGCCCGCGCCCGGCCCTGCACCACCCGCCAGGCCGCCGCTTGTGCGCCGCCGGACTGCCGGACCGTCCCCGATTCCTCCTGCGCGGCGCTCGTCGCCGCGCCCTGCCTGCCCCGCCGCCTGGCCCGCCACCCGCTCCCGCGGGTGCGCCGCGCTGCCCGCCGGCCTCACGAGGCACACCCCGGAGAACCCTTGCTCTACATCACCACCGACGACGCCCCTCCCCCGGCCCTTCACGGCATCGCCGACCACAACTGGCACGCCCGCAGCCTGTGCCAGGGCATGGACGCCGCGGAAGCCGACCGGCTGTTCTTCCCCGCCCCCCGCGACCACCGGGCCATAGCCGAGGCGCGGCAGATCTGCCGGCCGTGTCCCGTCCGCACGGAATGCTTCAACCACGCGCTCGACAACGCGATCCCCGAGGGCATCTGGGGCGGCCTGACCGCATCCGAGCGGCTGGCCTGGCGCAAGAAGGCCGCGGACCGCCTCGACCACAACCGCGTACACGCGGCATTCCGAGGGCGCGATGTCCATCTGAGCACCCCGGAGCGCAAGACGGTCATCCGTCACGCCTACTCGCGCGGCTGGAGAGCGGAACGCCTGGCCTACGTACTGGGGATCGACCTCGACTGGGCCCGCGACCAGCTGCGCGACGAGCGGGAGGCCATCGACAACCGCGACAGATACGCCCTCCACCAGGAACCCGAGCCCCAGGAACAAAAGCGCAACCCCCAGTCCCCGAACACCCCGGGCACGGGCAACGCGCAAGGCCCGCACGACGGCACCCCGCACGACACGCCCGTCCCCGTCGACCGCCAGGAGCACACCCCGGAGCTGATCGACCAGCTCGGAAAGGCCGCATGAACCACCCCGCGAACGGGCCCCTCACCATCACCCCCGTCGGCCGCTGGGACCGGCTGGCCATCATCGCCCTCGGCGCCGCCGGCTGCGCCCTGAGCTACGACGCCCTGCAGCAGATGGCCGTCGCCATCCACGTCCGCGGGTGGCTCACGTTCCTCTACCCGCTCGTCATCGACGGGTTCATCGCCTACGGCGTCCGCGCTCTGATCCTCACCCGCGCCGCACCGATGCGCGCCCGCCTCTACGTCTGGGTGCTGTTCGCCTCCGCCACCGCGGCAAGCATCTGGGCCAATGCCCTGCACGCCATCCGTCTCAACCAGATGGTCAGCACCGCCGGCGCCGGTCTGCGGCTGGGCGACGTCACCGTCGGCATCCTGTCCACGCTGGCCCCGCTCGCCCTCGCCGGCGCCGTCCACCTCTGCATCCTGATCACCCGGCACCACCCCCACGCACCCCCGCAGACCGCGACGGTCGACAACGGGGACCGCACCACCCCGGCCCCCACTCCCGACCAGCCCGTTGGGGACGGCCGCCGTGTCCGCTGGCTCTCCCCGGTCCCCAACTCCGGTCCCCACACAGGTCACACCGCGAACGGGGACCGGTCCGGGGACCGTGTCGGGGACCGAGCGACTGCGGGGGACCGTCCCGAAACGCCCCGCCAGGGACCGGCTGACGCCTCGGCCGGAATCGGGAACCAAGACCAGTCCCGCGATGACGGGGACCAGCACCCCACCTCGCACGGGACCGCCGGTCCCGCCCAGTGCGCGGAAGACGAGTCCGATGCCAGCGCCGACGCGGGCAGCGCAGCACACGCAGCCGGCACCTCAGTGCCGAGCGCGGACATTCCCGCAACGGACCTGGATGCTGCGGTCCCTGGCGACGGGGACCGGGAAGGCACGGTCCCCGGGACCGACATGAACGGGGACGGTCCCCGCACAGTCCCCGGAACCGACACCAACGGGGACCGTCCCAGCACCGTCCCCGGAACCGACAGGGACCGTCGCCATACGGTCCCCAGGGCCAAGGCCAGGTCGACGGGGAGCGGGGGACGGTCGTCCCGAGGGGCGCGGGGCAAGCGGCCTCCGTCCCGGCCACGGGTTTCGGAGGAGGAGATCGTCGCCCGGGTCCTGCCTCACGTGCCGGCCGTGCTGGAGACGACCGGCAACGAGGCCATCACGCGGGTGCAGCTGCGGCAGATCATGCGCGCCCAGAACATCTCCATCCGCAACGAGAACCTGACGCCCGTCCTGGAGCGCCTGCGCCGCGAGACCGGCCCCAACGCCCCAAGGAGCAGCACCCGATGAAGACCTGCCACCGCTTCGCACGTATACGGGCCGACTATGAGCGGGAGGCGGCGTACCTGCGCAACTACGCCGCCCGCAACGAGAACTCGCCCCGGGCGAAGACCAGCACGAAGCGCGCGTATCTCACGCGGCGGCGCATGGCACGGGCGCTGAGCAGTCACGTCACCCACTGCCTCGAATGCGGCTGAACCGCGAGTAAGCGCAGCTCACGCGCCTGAACCGCTCTGTTCCGCGCGGTGGGCCGGGCCCGAACCCGGGGCCCCGCCAGCCGAGGAGGGCCGCAACCGGATACCCCCCCCAGCCCCCCCCCCCCCCCACCGCCTGCCGAGGAGGCCCTCATCCGTATCCCCCGCCCTGCCCCGAGTGCCGAGGAGGCCGCCGCGTGGGCGGACGTCCTGGTCCGCTACCGGCTGCTGCACGCCGCCGTGCCGGCCCCGAACGGCCAGTGGCTCGTCCAGCATCACCCCGACGGCCTTGTCACGGTTCTGTGCGGGTCCGCCGCGCTGCTCGGCCTCGTAGCCGAACTCCAGCAGAGGGCCCGCATCCGATGACGGGCCCGAACGAACCTGCCCCCCATTCGCCGGGCGAGCCGGACGTGAACGCGTCCTCGGTGGAAGCAAGTTATCGGCCAAGCTACTCTTCCCCGTTGGGGAAGGCAGCTCGGCCATCTCCCGCCCCAGGGGTGTCGGGAGCGGACCAGCACCGGGGGGCGCAGGTCCGTCAGGCAGCGACCGAGGGCGGACCGCAGCCAGGAGAAGAAGCACCACAGCGCAGCACGAGTGCCACGCCCCCAGCGCCACGAAAGCGCTCTCCCCTCAAACGCGAGCGCAAGCGATCCCGCATGTGCAACATCCGCCTCAACGACGACGAGTGGAAGCATCTGACCACTGCGGCGCGCTCCACGCGCACGAGCCTGCCCGCCTACCTCGTCAGAGCCGGCCTTGCTGCCGCCGACGACAGTGAGAACACCGCCGCGGCTATCGCCGGCCACCGCGAGCTGGTGACCGAGCTATTCGCCGCGCGCCGGCACCTGGGCCAGGTCGGCAACAACCTCAACCAGGTCACCCGCGCGCTCAACTCCGGTGGGCAGCCGGCGGAAGACGAACAACACCGCGGGACTGAAATACACCGTCAAATCGGTGTTCCCCAAGACGTGGCCGGCCCGAGCGAAGATCACACAGAAGGGCTCGCTGCCTGTCAACCTCAGCTGGCAGGAGCTGTCCACGCGGTATCCGACCGCGCACTTCGTTCCAGACCGCCAAGGTCGCGCCCGGGCAGGGAACCGGATCGGGAGCAGCCGACCTCGTCGCCTCCGTGTATCAGCCGACGATCACCTCGCAGATGCCGCCCGGCTGGCAGGGAGCACCGTTCGACGGCCACTTCGTCATGCTGACCCCTCGGTGGGACTCCGCCAAGTACCTGCGGAATTCCACGGGAGCCGGGAAGCCGGAGAACCGCGGAGGAGCCTCCTTCGCCTACCTGGCCACGCTTCACTACAGCACCAAGGCCGGCGCGCCTGAGCGAGCCGTCGCACAGCACATCAAGAAGGCGTTCACCAAGCCGGATGACACCAAGCCCTTCATGACGGTGAAACATGTCATGGGGCAGACGCCGGAAGAAGCACTCCACCGCCTCCAGCTGGACACGAAGCGCCGCACAGCCAACTGGAAAGCATCCGTTAAACAGTGCAAGCGGTACTGGGGGGACAACTACACCCAGGGCGGCCTCCGCGAATGCGACGAGTACCCGTTCCAGTCAACCTACGAGGGCGCAGCCGTTCACGACTACGACCCTGATGCCAAGAAGTTCAACTTCTCCGTGCAGCCGCTGGCGAAAGCCGACAACGGAGCGGCGGGAAACCTGCTGAACGGCTTCTACACCAAGAACCGTCTCATCGACGGGCCCGACGACGGCTTCATGGTGAAGGTGGACTGACCAACGGGCCGGGGCCACCGCCGTTTGCGGTGGCCCCGGGCAGTCTCAGCGCCCCTTGGGCCAGAACTGGATCACGTACCGCTCGATGCCTTCGGCGTCTTCTCCGGCCTCCGTGACGCGCCGCACAGCCTCCCGGCCCGTGCAGCGCACCCGGACGTTCCACCACCCGCCCTCGTCCGCCAGGTGCACCACCTCATCGGCACGCCCCAGCGTCATGGCCCAGATCGCCAACTCCCCGCTCGTTGTCTCGATCTCGGCCCGCGCATCACACTCCCAGCCCGTTGACGGAGCCGGCGCCGGGGCCGCATTCCACACCTCGACCGTGACCTGCGCGGTGTGCGTATGGCCTGCGCTGTAGAGATCGATGCGCCGTTCGTGCCCGTTGAGGAACCGGTCCTGGACGAAACCGTCGGCGAAGGGGACAGGAACGGCGAAGTCATCCGACTCCTGGAAACAGAACCCGTGGTAGGCGACGTCAACTTCCAGGCTCTGCTTGCTCACCAGTGCGGCCATGCACCCTCCCCTTGTTCCGGTCTCGGGAGCGTAACGCGCGACCGGCACCAAGCGGCCTCCTGTCCCGATGCAAGATCGATTCGGCGCCCTTCGCCCCAGATACCCAAGAGCCGTAAGGGGCATCGTGGATACCCACGTGGACAAGGCGCTCACCAAGGCCCGCGGCGCCCGCTGATCCGGTCGATGCGCCGTTGCCTCTGTCCTCCGGACAGGGGCACCGCTTTGTGTCTCTGCCAGCGTGACGTCGCAGGTCAAAGAGCTGATATGACCGGTGCTCGGGTGCTCACGCTGATGTCACGGTCTCCCGGGATACTCACACTCGTTATGGGCGGCGCTGCGAACTCCCCTCGGAAGGCCGTCCCACCAGCCCTTTGGCCTTCGGCTTCAAGTTGGCGGAGGCTCATTGCCATGCACCGCGGACACACCGGCACCCTGGCCGACCGGCCGCAGACGCCCACGTCGCACCCCAGCCACCGCCCGCCAGCAGGAGCCGGAACGCGCCGTGCCCGGCAGGCCGAATCGGCCTGCCGGGCACGGCAGTTACGACGTCCTCCGGTGAATGCTCACCTGGCTCGCGGGGGCTATTCGGTTGTGGTGAGGGAGCGTTGGACGGTGACCAGGCGGTCGCGTCGTATGCGGACCTCGATCAGACGGTCTTCGCCGGGGAGGTAGACGAGGAGGTCGGTGTGGCTGCCCCGGCCTCGTTCGGCGACGGTGGCGACATGGTGCCTGTCGGCGCAGTCGGGCCGGGTGTAGGCATCGCCGGGGCGCAGGGCGCCGGCCCGGTCGTCGTAGACGTCGAGCGGGCGCTGGTCCCAGACGTTCGCGGCCTTCCGCATCGCGGACAGGGTGCACATCAGGCGGGCAGTCTCGGTCTCCTCCCGGTGCCGCCGGCACGGGGCGCACCCCTGGGCGCCCGGGTTGGGCCCGGCGAGGTGCTGTCCGCACAGCGCCCTGCCGGTCGCCGCATCGCGGCGATGCCCCGTGACCAGGTTCGCGCGGCCCGAGGCGCCCACAGCAGGGCGGATCCGCCATGGCACGGTTCGTCAGGAGGCAGGAGCAGCGGGCCCACCCGCCGCTGGAACGCTGCGAGGGAGTCGCTGAGGCGCAGGCAGTTGGCGCACACCTTGCGGCTCGAACTGCGGCCTGCGTCAAGGGGTTTGCCGCAGTAGCCGAGCAGGTGGCCGGGGATCGGCCGGTGCCCGACCGCCCCCGTCCCGGTCCCTGCCGCGGGCCGGACATCCGGTTCCCCGGCGCCCGGATGCGGCGGGCTGGAGAGCACCAGCCGGCCGCGGCGGCAGCTCTGGCACATCTGGTGCGCCGTGTTCGGCGCGACCGGCACCAGGTCCGGCGAGTGCGTCGCACAGAGGGTGAACGGCACGCCGCCCTCGACAACACCCCAGTGGGCGGTGCCGTTCGTCAGACCGATGGACAACCGGATCAGGGGCAGGGGCAAAGGACCTCCAAGTGATCGGGGATACGCACGGTGTGCGCCGGTGAAACCGCCACCAGGCCAGGCAGGGCGGCGGAGGTAGTACGGGTGGGTGCGTGGGTGTCGGCGGTCAGGGTGCCGGGGTGAGGGTGAGGCGGCCTTCGGCACTCTCGGGCAGCACACGGCGCAGGACCGGCACCGGTGAGGAGAGCGAGGAGGCGAAAGCGGCGACCAGGTCGTGGGGGACGCTGGCGCTGAAGGCCGCGCACCACAAGTAGGGGGCGCCCAGCACCGGTTGTGCCCACGTCTGCCAGCCCACCGGTTCGAGGGACGGCTCGCCGTCCTGGATGAGCGCCGGCAGCCAGCACAGCGTGAAGCTGGAGGTGAAACCCGGATCCGCGGCGGCGGTGTCCGGGGCGTCGATGTCGAGCACCCAGCCCTGGCCCGCCAGCGCGGCCAGGACCGAGTCGGGCCCGTCGAAACCGGAAGCGGGCTCGGGCCGCGCGTCGAGCGCGAGAAGGAAATCCGAGAGGGCCTCGTGCGGCACGCCACCGGTGAAGTACGCATTTCCACTGCGCAGGGCCGCAGGCGTGCGGGCGGGCGGAGACCTGCCAGGCACCGGCAGCTCGCCGAGATGGAAGGGCTCGTCCGCCAGGACCCACTGGGCCCAGGCCAGCGTATCGGGGCGCAGGTGGAGGACGGTGCTGCGCAGGACCTGCCGGACCTCCTCCGGCTCGTCGACCTCCCGGCGTCCGCGGACGATGGTCAGGTCCGCCCAGCCCAGCGTGGACAGGGTGACGCTGACCTGGTCGGCCAGCAGACCGTCGTCACCCGCGAGATGACGTGGCGTGACCCAGTAGGCACCGGAAGGCTGAGGGGCATGCGGGTCCAGGGAATGGTGCGGGTGCAGGGGCGCCTCCCGGCGATGAAGGGATACGGGGATCACGGGGTGTGGCTGCGGCGTGCTGAGCGCCGCATGCGCGGGGGTGCGTCGACCGGCTCGTGCCAGGTGAGGGCGACGGCGACCTCGGGCGGAAGCGGCCCGAACTGCTCGGCCTCCGCGCTCTCCCCGATGTACACCACCGGGCCTCCGCACTCGTCCGGTCCGACGAGGACGTCACCCAGGCGGTGCGCCATGGGATAGAACGGGTTGATCGCCAGGCGCAGCACGGCGTCGCGGTCGCAGCGGGAGAGCCGGTCGATGAACTCGCCGACGGTCACTTCCGGTTCCAAGGCATTCTCCTTGACGTAGACGGCGGTGCCCCGAGGGGCGCGTACGGCTGGGGGCGAACCGTTCGCATCGAGGGCGTAGAAAGCGGCTGAGAATCGAAGGAGCGCGGGTGCGGGCCGGTGTCGCCGAGCCCGAAGCCGGCATCCGACCAGCAGTTGGAGCATCCGTCCGCGCTGTGCGGCCTCTGGCCTGGCGGGCGGTGTTCGCGTGTTCGTCGACAGCCGGTCAGGGCAATGCAGAAGGAAGGGGCGCGGGTTGCGGAGCGCTCACAGGGGGCGGGAGGTCGCCAGGACGCGGGCGACGGCGGCGGCGATCTCGGCCGGGGTTTCGGTGTCGAACGTGACGCTGTAGCCGGGGGTGTCCGCGGTGCCGGTGACCGCGAGCTTCCATCCCTCGCCGTCGGTGCCGGGCCTGCCCGACGGGAACCAGCCGAGATAGAAGCGGCCGTCACGGGAGTTGATGTGGACATCGGCCCGGTCGTCCACGACAAGCTTGAAGTCGGCGTCCGTGAACTGGTCGATGACCAACGTCGGCTGGCCGGGGCCCAGCTTCCAGGAGTGCAGCCGCAGGGCCTCGACGGTCGTGGAGAAGCCGGGAGTCGAAACCTCCACGGTCACAGGCATCACCTCTCTGACCTGGTGTTTCAAGGGAAGACGTCTACGTTGACATGCCCCTGCAACCGTTGGCCAGTCCTTTCGGGATCTTTCCTGTCTGCCCCAGGCGAACTGCCACGGAGGCCACTGAATCGCCCCGGCCGGCGAACCGCAGATGCCACATGCTCGCCGGGAAACGTCCGGTTACAGCCCCGCATCCAGCTACGCGTCGGTGAACGCGATACGCCGACGGCCCAGCACCTCTCCCCCGTCGACCGCCCCGGCGACCGGCTCATGCACTCCGATGCAGAGCGATGCGGCGGCACGCCGGTACACGACGCCGCGTGCCGCACACCCGGCGGCAGGAACGCGTCGGACGACCTCAGCACGCTCACGAGGCCCGGAACCATAGCCTGGCCGAGCGCGACGTCCCTGAAGTCCGCTTTCCACACCTGGAGTTACCCCAGGGCAACGCATATCCGTCCGGTAGAGACCATGCCGAGGGCTCGGATCCACTACCGTGTCGGGTCATGAAGATCCTGGTCATTGGCGGCAGCGGGTTCCTGGGCAGCGAGGTGACGCGTCAGGCCGCCGGAGCGGGCCACGAGACGGTCGCGACGTTCGCCACCAGCTCCGGCACCGCTTCAGATGTGCTGTGGCGTCCGCTCGATCTGCGGGACCACCGGCGCATCACCGAGCTGGTGGCGGAGGTGGATCCCGACACCGTCATCAACACGTCCAGCGGCAACGCCAATTGGGAGATCACGGCCGAAGGGGCGATCCGCGTGGGCATGGCCACCGCGCGCCACGGGTGCCGCCTGGTCCACGTGTCGAGCGACGCGGTGTTCTCCGGCTCGCCCGACCCCTACGACGAACGCTGCCTACCCGACCCCGTCACGTCCTACGGCGCCGCGAAAGCGGCAGCGGAAACCGGCGTGCGGCTCCTCACCCTGGATTCCGCCGTCGCCCGCACCTCGCTGATCATCGGCGACGGGCACTCCGCACACGAACGTTTCGTGCACGACCTTGCGGCCGGCATGCGGACGGGGGTGCTGTTCACCGACGACATCCGCTGCCCGGTGCACGTCACCGACCTGGCCGCCGCCCTCCTGGAACTGGCGGCGTCCGACGTGAGCGGGGTACAGCACCTCGCGGGACCGGACGCCCTCAGCCGCCACGACCTCGGCGCCCTCATCGCCCGACGCGACGGCCTCAATCCATCCGCCCTCCCCTCCGGCCGACGAGCCGACTCCCCCTTCCCCGGGGCACTCGACGTCCGCCTCGACAGCCGCACGACCCAACAGCGGCTGCGCACCAGGCTGCGCGGCGCCCAAGAGTTCCTCACCGCCCGATAGCAGCCTGCACTCACGTCCTCCTCTCAGCAGAACACACCGGGCCGAGGACCAGCACCCACAGGAGGATGACCTGCCGCACCGAAGGTTGAGCAGTTCAGACGACGTGTGACTGAGCGTTGTAGTCGGCCAGTTGAGTGCGGGAGTGGAGTAGCCGGGGCCAGGCGGGTCGGCAATGCACCGCAGCATGAACTGTGGCTGGACGTTTCTGTTCCGGGCCGGCGGACAGTCTCACCGGCCGCGCATACGAGGTGTTTGCGGTACGTGTCCCGCCTCCGGCTCATCTCGGCATACCGGTACTGCGAACTAGGCGCCAGGAGTGGCGACTTCCCCTTTTCCGGGTTTGCCAGGGAGATGGTTGCCCGAGCAATATGCTGCCTACCGCAGGCAGGCGAGGGGGAGGTCATGACCGCAGGGCTTGAAGTGACGATGCAGCCGGGCAGCAGCCGATTCGACCCGGAAGATCAGCCCTGGCATGACCAGGTCACGGCGTTGCACACGACGCTGCGCGAAGAGGTCGGGGCGGTCGTTCGGCGCGGTGTGCCGGAGCCGGGCCAGAAGGGTGCCGTGGAGGCAACGCTGCTCGCGTTGGGGTCATCCGGCGCACTGACCGCCGCCGTGGCGTGCTTCCGGGCCTGGCTGGCCCGGGACAAGACCCGGACGCTGACCGTGACCTGGACCGATGGCACGGGAGCCGAGCAGCGACTCCACGTCACCGGTGACAACATCGACCAGGCGTCCTTCCAAGCGCTCACCGCGGCCCTCGGGAGCCGGTCAGGGGACAGCTGATGGCGGAGAGCCGGCGCTACCGGGGCCTGCTGATCGGCAACGCCACCTTCCCTCGCGACCCGCACGCCCTCCCCGCCCTCGACGGCCCCTTGGATGACATTGCGCAGCTGAGGCAGGTACTGACGGATCCGCAGGTCGGGTTATTCGACTCCGCCGATCTCGAAGCCCTGCCCGACCACGGCGTCCAGGACCTTCGGGAAAAGGTCGACGAGCTTTTCACCACCGCCACGCGCGGGGACGTGTTGCTGCTGTACTACAGCGGCCACGGCCAGCTCGACGAACGCGGCACCCTCTACCTGTGCGCCAATGACACCCGTACCGCCGGTCTGCGGGCCACTGCGCTGAGCGCCATCGAGATCAACAACATCATCGAGGGCTCACCGGCGTCCAGCACGGTCATCATCCTCGACTGCTGCTACAGCGGCGCGTTCAAGGGCACCGCCGCGGCCCCTGTCGCGGGCCGGGGCCGATACGTTCTCACCAGCAGCAGATCCACCCAACTCGCCCGTGCCGCCGACCGCCCCGGACACCCCAGCCCCTTCACCGGCCAGCTCGTCCGCGCCCTGCGCACTGCCCAACCCGGCAAGGCCGCCGAGCACCTGACCGTCGTTGAGGTCTACCGGCAGGTGCACCACTGGATGACCGAGGACGCCACAATCGCCCCTCAGCTGAGGTTCGCCGGGGAAGGCGACGTGGCCCTCGCCCGCCGCCCGCCACCGCCGCAGAAGAAATCCGAGCCGCCCCGTACGGCGCGCTCCCGCCCGTCTTCCTCACAGAAGCCGCGGCCCCCGGGCGGAACACCTACCCGCTCGGTCGAGCCCACCTCGTTTTCCCTCTCGGCAGCACAGCGGACAGCAGGCTCTCCGGAGCAGTCGGCCGAGTCGCAGGCCAACGCCGTCGGCGACCGCAGGCACACAGCTTCGAACTCATCTGGGCCCGCCCGGAATCCGATCTCTCGACGGGCCGCCCTCGCCCTTGGAGCAGTCCTGGCGAGCGGCATAGCTGCCGCATTCCCCCTGTTGGAAACCGAGGCGAAGAAGGCAGAAGACACCGCAGCGAAAGAAAATGCCCAGATCCCCAAGGTCCTCGGCGGCCAGGGCGTGGTCACTTCGGTGGAGTTCAGCCCGGACGGCAAGACCCTGGCCACCGGCAGCAACGACAAAAGGGTGCGGTTGTGCGATGTGGCGACCAGGAACCTCCTCGACACCCTCACCGACCACACCGGCCGGGTCATTTCGGTGGCGTTCAGCCCAGATGGCAGGATGCTCGCCACCGGCAGCGCCGACAAGACAGTGCGGTTGTGGGACGTGGCGACCAGGAGGCTCCTCGACACCCTCACCGACCACACCGAGCAGGTCAACGCCGTGGCATTCAGCCCGGACAACAAGACGCTGGCCTCCGGCAGCGTCGACGAGACAGTGCGGTTGTGGGACGTGGCGACCAGGAGGCTCCTCGACACCCTCACCGACCACACCGAGCAGGTCAACGCCGTGGCATTCAGCCCGGACAACAAGACGCTGGCCTCCGGCAGCAACGACGAGACAGTGCGGTTGTGGGACGTGGCGACCAGGAGGCTCCTCGACACCCTCACCGACCACACCGACGTGGTCAACACGGTGGAGTTCAGCCCGGACAACAAGACGCTGGCCTCCGGCAGCGACGACAAGTCCGTGCGGTTGTGGGACGTGGCGACCAGGAAGAGCATCGACATCCTCACCGGCCACACCAAGCAGGTCATGTCGGTGGCGTTCAGACGGGGAGGCAAGATGCTGGCCTCCGGAAGCATGGACAAGTCCGTGCGGTTGTGGGATGTGGCGACCAGGAAGGGCATCGATACCCTCACCGGCCACACCGAGGCCGTCTGGGCGGTGGACTTCAGCCCTGACGGCAAGGCCCTGGCCACTGGCAGCAACGACAAGACGGTGCGGTTTTGGGAAGTGAGCTGAAAGCGGAGGACCGCCATCACCTCGTGGCTTTCCCCGAGATCGTGGTGCTGACGAACCTGATCCTCAACCCACCGACGAACACCATCGACCCCAAAGAGCTCTACCTCGCGACGACAGCGGAGCTGAGCCGGCGATTCGCCCGGATCTACACCGCCCTCGGAACCCAGGACCCTCTCTACCGGCGCTTCTGTCTCTACCGCGAACGAGACTTCCGCAAAAGCCAGGTGGTTTGAGAACTACGAGCCCCGGCGTTCTCAAACCACCGGCCACCCCAGCAAGTCAGTAGCTCCTCATCCGCCAGATGCGCTGCGACAGGACAA
The DNA here is from genome assembly GCF_020564935.1 of Streptomyces pinistramenti. Taxonomy (GTDB): domain Bacteria; phylum Actinomycetota; class Actinomycetes; order Streptomycetales; family Streptomycetaceae; genus Streptomyces; species Streptomyces pinistramenti. The sequence goes on along the minus strand of NZ_JAJCXB010000001.1, from coordinate 41,375 downwards.
CGGTGTGCCCCGCGGGCCCTTGGGCTTGTGCCGGTGGGTCCGCGGGGTCAGTGGTCTGTGTGTGGTGGTGTTGGTTGGGGTGTGGGTTATGCGCGGGCTTCGTCGACCTGGTTGACGAGGGTGAGGAGGGTGAGGAGGGCGTCGGCGGCGGGGCCGGAGGAGGCGGGGCTCTGGCCGGTGATGAGGAGGCCGTCGATGACGACGTAGGGCTGCCAGTTGTCGGTCTTGGTGTAGTCGGCGCCGAGCTTGTTGAGTTCATCCTCGACGAGGAAGGGGACGATGTCGGTGAGGCCGGCGTCGGCTTCCTCGCCGTTGGTGAAGCCGGTGACCTTGCGGCCGCGGACGAGGGGGGTGCCGTCGGGGTTGGTGGCGTGGCGCAGGGTGCCGGGGGCGTGGCAGACCAGGGCGAGGGGCTTGCCGGCGCGCAGGGTGGTTTCGATGAGGCGGACGGATGTGGGGTCTTCGGCCAGGTCCCACAGGGGGCCGTGGCCGCCGGGGTAGAAGACAGTGTCGAAGTCGTCGGCGGAGACGGTGTCGAGCCGGACGGTGTGGGCGAGGTCGGCCATGGCGTCGGGGTCGGCCTCGAAGCGGCGGGTCTCGTCGGTCTGGAACGCGGGTTCGTTGCTCTTGGGGTCCAGGGGCGGCCGGCCGCCCCTGGGGGAGGCGAGTACGACTTCGGCGCCGGCATCCTTGAAGCGGTAGTAGGGGGCGGCGAGTTCCTCCAGCCAGAAGCCGGTCTTGCGGCCCGTGGTGCCGAGCTCGTCGTGCGAGGTGAGAACAATGAGGATCTTCATGGAGTGCACTTCTTTCTTGAGTAGACCGGTCGACTCCGGCGAGGTGCGGAAGAGTACCGGTGTGACCTGGTTCTGTGCTCTTGGTTCTACAGGTGCAGCAGCTGACGGGTGACCGTCATCGTGGTGTCCATGGGGCCGAGGTGGCGGTGGATCTTGACCATGACACTTGCTCCGAGCCACATGTCATAGAGGGACTGGGCGGTGTCGCGGGCGGAGACGTCGGTCGTGAGTGATCCGTCCTTGAGGCCGGCCGTGATCGTCCGTTCCAGGCGGTCGATGACGGCGGTGGTGCCTTCCTTCAGGGCGATCCGCATCGCCTCCGACAGGTCGGAGACCTCCGCGCCGAGTTTAACGGCCAGGCACTTGCCCTGGCATTCGCCGACGCTCTGTGTCTCGCGCCAGTTCTGCCAGTAGTTCATCAGCCGCTGCGCCGAGGTCAGGCCGGGCTCGGCGAGGATGCGGTCCATGTCGGCGAGGTAGTCGGTGAAGTAGGCCCTTATCATGGCCTCGCCGAAGGCGTCCTTGGAGCCGAAGAAGTGGTAAAACGAGCCCTTCGGCACTCCGGCCGCGGTGAGGACTTCGTTGATGCCCACCGCGGAGAATCCCTTGCGGGCCATGATCCGCTGGGCGGCGTCGAGGATGCTGCGGCGGGTGTCGCCCTGGATGATAGGCATGTTTCCCATTGTATCACCCATTAGACCGGTCGTCTGGTTGGTGGCAAGTGCCGCATGGTGTGGTGCGTCAGCGGGCGAGGAAGTCCAGGAGGATCTCGTTGACCTTGGTGGTGTGGGTGGTGAGCAGGCCGTGGGGTGCGCCGTCGATCTCGACGTACTTGGCGGTGGGCAGGGCTTTGGCGAAGCGGCGTCCGGTGGCGTCGACGGGCAGGGTGCGGTCGCCCGTGCCGTGCACGATCAGGGCGGGGACGTCGATCCGGGGGATGTCTGCCCGGAAGTCAGTGGGCCAGGTCAGCGGGGCGGCGGCCGAGGCGATCGGGCCCGCGCCGGCCGCCACGTTCCAGGCGTTGCGCACGGCTTCCTCGCTCACCCGGGTGCCCAGGTTCTCGTCGAGGCTGAAGAAGTCGGTGTAGAAGCCGGTGAAGAAGGCGTAGCGGTCCTTCTTTACCGCCTCGGAGACGCCTTCGAAGAAGGAGAGCGGGGCGGCGCCGTCGGGATTGTCGTCGGTGATCGCCAGGTACGGTTCCAGTGATGCGAGGAACACGGCCTTGGCGACCCGGCCGGAGCCGTAGGCGGACAGGTAGCGGGCGACCTCACCGGTGCCCATCGAGAAGCCGACCAGGACCGCGTCACGCAGGTCGAGGGTCTCCATCACGGTGTTCAGGTCGGCGGCGAACGTGTCGTAGTCGTAACCGGTGGCCGGCTGGCTGGACTTGCCGAAGCCCCGCCGGTCGTAGGTGATCACCCGGTGGCCCGCGGCCAGCAACGCCGGAACCTGCCCCTCCCAGGAGTTGCCGTCCAGCGGGTAGCCGTGGATGAGGACGACCGGCTGCCCGGCCCCCTTGTCCTCGTAGTGCAGCTCGATGTTGGTGCTGTTCTCCGTGCCGACCTTGATGCGCCCCATGATGCCTTCCCCTTTCCGGGAATCCGGTGCCTGTCGCGTTCCGACACCCAGGACTATACGACCGGTCTACTCGACCTGCAGCCCCCACCACGATGCCGATCGAGGGGGCGCCGCATGACTGCTGGCGTTGTCGGTGTCTCCGGATACGGTGCGAAGCGATGGGCTGGCCGGAGATCGTGAGGGACTCGCGGCCATGAGGGTGGGTGGGAAGGCCCCCATGCAGCCCGGTCCAGGCGCGTGACCAGCGGGCGGTCGGAACTGGACTGCGGCACCCAACAGCCCCTGGAGAGCGCCCTGTTGAACACCGGACCAGTGAACGTGGGAGGTCGTCAGGTCCCGCTACCTGGCTGGCGGTCCCACAAGTGCGCGGTGGCACCGGTGCGAAGCGGCGCACTTTTCGGGCCCTTGACGTGTCCTCAGACGATTCTGTCGATGTGCTCGCAGTCCCCGGAGGCGTGGCTGCGGGGCGATGGGCACGTCGGCCTGGCGCAGTGAGCGCAGCGTGCGGCCATCGGCGCACAGCCTGCACAGCCCGAACACCGGCACCGGACCAGCACCGATGAGGGTGTGCGAGGTGGAGCTCTCGTGGACGGGCCGGTAGCAGCCGGGGCACAGCTGACAGTCCTCGGGCTCATCCGCCGGCGGCGAGTCAGGCCCGAGCAGTGGGACGATCCGGCGGACGTTCTCCCCGGCTTCGGCCCACAGCTCCATCGGCCGCTCTGCGCGGCGCTCGAAGACGCCATCGGCGTCCGGGCCTTGACGGTGCGGACCCGGGCGAGCGTCCCGACATCCTTTTCGGGATGGTGTGGGATGAACACCAGGGCGGTCTCGAAGCCGGGCCCCTTCTCCACGGAGAAACCGTGCGGCTGGCCCGCCGCGAGGGCTGCACCCAGCTCGCCCAGCCCCTGGCCGTTGTCGTCGTTGCGCAGCCGCATCGGCCAGGCCGCCAGGACACCGTCGACCGCGGCAGGCGAGGACGTGATCAGGATGCCGTTGCCGGACTGGCGCACGTCCAAGTGGTGCATGCCCTCGGTGGAGTGGAACGCGGTGCCGAACCACTCCGTGGCCGACTGGTCGGCCTCGCCGCCCGGACGCCGCGGCATGTGCTGCTTGTGACGTCCCGTGATGTGCCTCGCAGACGCGGCCCTTGCACGGGCCGTACGTCCGCTGAGCCCCTCAACCGGCAGCCCGGCCGCACAGGCGCGCCCCAGGGCCGGCGTTCACCTGTCCGGCCCCGCCGCGACGCACCCCAGCCCGGCAGAGGGCCACACCGGAAGGCGGCTGAACCGTTGGCTGGACGGTTGCTTCCAGCGGGGGACGAAGGTGCGACCGGAGATAGGAGTCCCCCAAATCGGGCATCGCTCGTTCTCGCAGGTCAGGCCGGGGGCAAGCCGTCCGGAGACGACGACACCTCTTCCCCACGCGATAGCCGAGGGGAAGAGGTCTGCTTTGAGTCCCAGGGGCGGCGGTCGCGAGGGGTACAGCAGGGTTACTGAGAATCGAGATCGCTGGGCTGTACGTCGCGCTGCTGCACTTCGGTGGCGGCAGTGGCGGGATCACGGTCAACTTCAAGAACAACCGGTCCAAGGGGTGACGCCCGCAACGCCTTCAAGATCTCCACCGTTAGCGCCGCGCTCAGCCGTCCGGGTGCATCCGCATCAGAAGTCATGCGTGCAACCTGCTGCCGGGAACCCCACGAACGGGTGACTGGCATCTGCCCGCTGACTGCACCGCCCGTCCCCTGGGCGGCGCCACCCCGAAGGGTGCGGCCCGGCCGAGGTTCACCAGGAACTGCAGCCACCGCCGCGCCTGCTCGCACTCGGCCGCCAACTCGGACTTGTGCCAAGGGATTTCGACGATGACGCAGAACGTAGCCTTGATCCATTCCGCATAAGGTACAAGTACGTGTAACGGAATTACGACCAGGTGCGCGCGTACGCGCTGCCGGCGGCCGAGGGCAAACGGGGCGATCAGTTGGGGGTGATGTCGGCGACAAGGTGCTGCTGGACGGCCTGTGCTCGTGCCTGGGCGAGGGCGCCGGTGGGGCCGGTGGTGATCAGGTAGCCGAGGCGGGCGGTGAACCCGTCGCCGCCGTCCTGCGGCAGCAGCACCTTCTCGCCGGGCCGGCGCTGGAAGACGGTGCGCTCCAGCCACGGCTGCCAGGCGTCGTCCAGGTTCAGCTCGGCCACGGTGCCCGAGGTGTCGGGATACAGGAGTCGGATCGCCGCTGCCGAGATGCGGGTGGGGGTGAGGTTGGGTGCGCGTCCGCAGGCGATGTCGGCGGCGGCGCGTGGCAGGTCGATGCCGGTGGCGAGATGGACGAGGTGTCCGATCATGTCGCCGGCGATCCGCCCGTTCACCTCGATCAGCCGCGGACGGCCGTCGACCAGCCGCACCTCGGCATGGCTGACCCCGTCGGTGATGCCCAGTGCCTGAACTGCCGCGGTCGCGGCGGGCGCCACGGTGGTGAGCAGCGGATCGGTGGCGTCGACCGAGTGCGCGATCTCCTCGAAGAGCGGGGGTGCGCTGAGTGTCTTGCGGGTGACGGCGACCGCGGCGGTGACGCCCCGGTAGCTGACGCACTCCACCGACACTTCCGGTCCGTCCAGGTATTCCTCGACCAGCACCCGGGGGTTCTCGCTGCTGCGGCCCGCGGCGCGGGTGGTGAAGGCGAACGCGTCGTCGAGGGCGGCGCGGTGGTCGACGCGGATGACGCCGATGCTGGCCGCGTGGGAGGCCGGTTTGAGGACGGCCGGATAGCCGATCCGTTCGGCCGCGGCAGCCGCTTCGGCCACGGTGGTCGCGCTGGCGGAGGCGGCGGAGGGGACGCCGTGCCGGGCGAACAGGGTGCGGGAGGCGGCCTTGTTGCGGCAGCCCTGCATGGCCTCGGGTGCGGTGGTGGGCAGGCCGAGCTGGCGGGCGAGGCGGGCGACGGGGACGAGGTACCACTCCGTCCACGTCATCACCCCGGCCAGCGGGTGGCGTGCGGCAAGGGCCCGGCCGGCGGCGGACAACGCCGCCTGGTCGCCGGGGTCGGCGACCTCGTAGTCGATGAGGTGCGGGCGCTGCCAGGTCGGTTCGGAGCCGGTGATCAGGACGACGTCATAGGCGGCGGCGACCTGCTCCAGGCAGTAGCCGCGGTACTCCTCCGGATCTGTATCGGCGACGACGACGAGCACGACGGGACGAGCGGGCAAAGAACAGCTCCACGGAGGTGGAGGGCGAGTTCAGCGGTGGCGTGCAGGTGGGGGGCCGGCAGGAGCGGGCGGGAGCGTGGTCGTGCTCCCGCGGGAGGCGCTGCGGGTGCCGAGGGCCGGCGTGTGGCGTGCAGCGGTCGAGCGCTGCAGGTCGAGTGGAGTGGGCGTGGCGGGTCTCGGTGGCTGGACGGGGGTGAGGTGTGCGAGCTTCGCCAGCTGGGGATTCAGGTCGTTCCGGTAGCGGGCGACGGGGGTGGGGGCGGCGAAGGCGGCGGCCGTGGCCGCAATCAGATGCTTCGGGGTGCGGGCGCTGAAGATGACCTCGGCGCGGGTGCCCCAGCCGGGCGGCCCAGCCCACAGGGTCACCGGCTCGGCGTGCGGGCCAGAGCTGACGATGTCGATGCTCGCGCCCGCCAACCCGTCCGGGGAGACGATCTCCAGCACGCCCCTCTGCAGGGGCTTGCGTTCCCAGCCGGCGTCGCGCAGGGGCCGTAGCGCGTCGGCCCAGTTCAGGGACGGGTTCGTGAGGAAGCTGACGCTGTCCTCGTCCCACTCGGCGGCCAGAGCGCTGGTGAGGCCGTGGACGATCTCGGGTGGTGTGTTCTGGTTGATGCGCGCTGACCACCGGGCTTGGGATACGGCGTCCGCGGCGGCGCTGACCTGCCAGATGTCGTAGTCATCGCCGAACCAGCCGATCTTGATGCGGTGATCCGGTGACACGATGACGAGCTGACAAGGGCCGGCGTCCAGGTGATAGTGCGGCCAGTGAGCAACAGGGTCGAAACTGCAGTCGGAGTGTCCGGACAGTCCGGCGAGGTAGCGCGGCGAGACGTAGACGTCTCCGTTGATCTGGGTGGAGTCGGTCACGGGTAGATTCCGGTCAGTTGACGGTGGTCGGGCCCAGGAGAACGAGGCTGCGGGTGCGCAGCCGGGCGAAGGCGACGGCGAGTCCGGCAGCCTGGAGGCAGGCGCAGGCGGTGATCGCGTGTCCCAGGGCGTCGGGCGGGGTGAGGGCGACCAGTGCGCCGGCCAGGGGGTAGGGCGCCAGGAGCAGCAGGACGGTCACGGCGAGGATGCTGGCGTAGACGGGGGCGGGGATGAGGTGGGAGCGCACGGTGCGCAGGACGACGGTCAGTCCGCCTTCGCCGGCCATGAGGACGGCGGTGAGCACCAGGTAGGTGCCGTAGGTGTGTGCGGTGGCCACGGCGAGGCAGACGCAGGCGGCGGTCGTGGCGCACAGGGCGCCGACGGGCCACAGGCCGAAGCGGTCGATCGCCCTGCGGCAGGCCGCCACCGCCACCAGGGTCACGCCCGCGGCCACCGACCAGACCAGCCCGAGCGAGGCGTTGGAGTGTCCGAGGCGTGCGACGACGATGACGGGGGCGGCGGCCTGGAGTACACCGATGGTGAAGTTGGACAGCGCCAGTCCGGCGACCAGCCAGGCCAGTGCGGGCAGGGACCGCAGGGTGGACCAGCCCACGCGCAACCCGGCCCGCATCCGTACGGGCACCAACTTCGGCGACGGGGTGCGGTGGGGTGTCAGGAGTGCGCCGAGCAGGGAGAAGGCGGCGAGGACGGTGAGCATGCCGCTGGCGCCTGCCTGTTGAAGGAGCAGGCTGCCGAGCGCCGGGCCGGCCAGGAGGGCGACCTGGTCGATCGACAGCAGGACCGATTGGACGCGGTGGCCGCGGTCGCCCGCCGCGCGGGTGGCGTCCGCTCCCTGGGTTTCGGCCGCGATGTAGGAGCACTGGGTGAGCATGCCGAGGGCGGCTGCCAGCGCCATCACGGTGACCGTGGTGCCGGGGCCGCCGCCGAGCGCGGGCAGCGCCACGGCGGCGGCGAGGGCCACCAGCATCCGCGCGAGGGCCGCGAGGCGGAACACCGTGGCGGCGCCGTGGCGGTCGACCACGGATCCGACCGCCGCGAAGGCGGCCAGGCGCGGTATCCACTCCAGTGCGAAGGCGGCCCCGGTCAGCGAGAGGGAGTCGGTGGTGGCCAGCACGAGCATCGGGATCCCGTACGTGGCCACGCTGCCGGCGGCGGCATCCGCGCTGCGGGGCAGGTAGAGGCCGCGCACGATGCTCTGCCTGCGGTGCCGGGCGCCGCGGTGCGCAACGGCTGTGTGGCGGGGCATCGTTCGCGTTCGCTTCCTGGTAGTCGGTCAGCGGCTGCGCGGGGAGCCGCCCGAAGGCCCGTGGCCCTGGCGCGTCGGCGCCGGGACGGGTGCCGGCGTACGGGCCGGCGCGGGGGTCTCGGACCTGTCGTCGGTCAGGTGCTGGTAGGACGCCAGCAGCGCCTTGAGGTGCTGGATGGCGTCTGAGCGCCGGGCGGCGAGCATGTCGGTCTGCACGCCCTGGTACTGCAGGATTCCGTCGGTCGAACCAGGACGGATCCGGTCGGCGCCGGTGGCGACGCGCTCCAGCTGCTCGGCCGCGTAGGTGGCCTTGGCGACGAGTTGTTCCTGGAGGGAGTCGACCCGGTCGGCCATCTCGCCGATGAGAGAGGCCAGTTGGCCAAGCGGCGTGTCGGCGGGGTGGTCGCCCAGGTCATTGCGGCCAGATCCCAGGGTGTGTGCCGCCCGGGCGGTGCCCAGCGCTGTCGGGCTCACCCGGCTCACCGCCTGCCGCCTCTTGTCCGTGTCGAGAGCGGTGCGTGCCGCCGCACCCAGCTCGCGAGTGCGGCGAGCGGCTCCCGCGCCTGCTGTCCGGCACCGTTGAGGTACCAGCGGCCGTCGTCCGCCCGCTCGGCCAGGCCGCCCTCGGCCAGGGCAGCCCACCCCACGGCTTCCGGACCCTCCCCGGTGGCGGGCGCCGTCGTGTCCTGGAGCAGGACGTCGGACACGTGCGGCCTGCTCAGGAGTGCGCAGCAGGCCCGGGTGCGGGTGAGGAAGTCGCTGCGGGGGTCGGGGAAGTGGTGTGTGCGTGCCCAGCGGGCCATCGCGTCGTAGCTGTCGGCCAGTTCGGCTCCGGCAGGTGTGAGCAGGTAGTGGGGGTTCCCGGCGCGCTTCGCGATGCGCAGCACGCCGAGGTCCTGGCCCTCGGTCAGGGCCTGACGTACCTGGTGGCGGGGGAGGTCGGCGAACGTGCCGCTGATCCGTCGGTCTTGGACCGGTCCGTTGTCGTCGATCTCGCTGACCAGCCGGATCAGGGCGGGGCGCGAGAGCACGGTGGTGGCCGGCTCGCGCTTTCGGCGGGTGAGGGTGTCGGTGGACGTCATCGGCGCTGCCCTCCGGCGGGGGTGGCGGTCAGGGGCCGGGAGGGGATCGGGTGCGAGAAGAGGTCGCTGCCCTTCCAGGCGGCCGGCGCCGGCGGGGGGGCGCTGGTGCGGGGCTGGTGGGTGAGCCAGGTCCCCGGCGCGGACAGGGACGGCGCCGGATCCGGCCCCCACACAGGGTGGTCGTCCGCCTCGGCCGAGGGACGTCCGGCTGCCCACGCCGACACGGACCGCAGGACCGGTGCCAGTGCCTGGCCCGATGCGGACAGCTGGTAGAGCGGCACGTCCTCCGCCGTGCCGGCCCTGTCGACGAGGCCGTCGTCGACGAGCTGGCGCAGCCGCGGGTAGACGTCGGCGCCGTTCGCACCGGGCAGGGCGACGCGGGCCAGAGACTGCGCGCTGGACGTCCCCCGTTCCCGGAGGATCCACAAGATCGTCAGGGCGTTTCGGGGGGTGAGCAGCGCGAGGGCGCCCTCGATGTTCTGCGCGGGGGCGGGCTTCGCGGGCTCCAGCTTCCCCGTCGCCTTGTTGCGGACGAGGTATTCATCCAGATACGTGTCGCCCCAGGCGGCGATCGTCTTCAGAACGGGCAGAGCCTCGGTGCCGCGGTCGGTCAGGCCGTAGGTGACGTGGCGCCGGTTGTACTCGGTGCGCCGCACCAGCCCGGCCTCGGTGAGCGTGCCGAGCCGCGGGGAGAGCTGGCCGTCCAGCAGCCACGGCAGGCGGGGCTTGATCTCCCCGTAGCGCATCGTCCCGGCGGACAGCGTCATCAGCACCCACACGCTCCAGCGCGGGGCCAGCATGTTCAACGACTCAGCGGTGCGCGCGAGATCGGCATCGGCGGCAGGGGACAGACCAGTGGTGGCCAAGGGGGAACTCCTGAAAAGGCGGGCATGTCAGCGCGTACGGACGGCGGACGGCGTAGGCGCGGGCGCGGGGGGTGCGGTCGCCGTGGGCGGTTGGGCCTCGGGGGCGGGAGTGCGGCGCAGGCTCTGCAGCACCGCGCTCGTGGTCGTGGTGTGGGCGTCGCGGGCAGCGACCGATTCGGTGATCCGGCGGGCGCAGTCGAGGATGTGCCCGGCGTCGAACGGCCCGATCTCGCGTTCCGGATCAGCCAGTTGCCGTAGCCGCTCGACCTGGAAGTCGACGTTGCGCTCGGCGAGTTCGAGTGCGGTGCGGCTGTCGAGGAGGGCGGTCAGCATGCTGGCGCCCGGGTGAGCATCGGCGTGGGCCTGGAGGTCGGCGAGCGGCGCTCCGTACAGCTCCTCGATGCGTTCGGTGATCGTCTGGGAGGTGGTGTGGGGCAAACGGCGACCTTCAGGGGCGGCGGGCCGGCGCCGCCCCGGCACGCGGGGATGCCGGGGCGGCCGGGGGCAGGGTGGTGGGGATCTTGTACCGGGTGAACCGCGCGGGCCGGCGCCGGGCAGCCGTGGCCGGAGCCGGCATGGTGCGCAGCAGCTCGCCGAGGGCGGTGCGCTGGTCGTTGCGGGCGCTGAGGGCAGCGGCCATCCACTGGGCGTCCATCCGCAGGTCGTCGGCGGACAGTGCGTCCATGTCGCCGTCGGCGGCGGTGGCCTGGTGGACCCGGTCGCGGACCCGGGCGACGTGTGCCTCGACCACGGCCAGGAAGGAGCGCAGCTCCAGCGCTCTGGTCAACGCCACTGGCGCCTCGGGCTCTTGGGCGGCCTCGTACAGCTGGCCGACGGGAGCACCGAAGGCTTCTTCGATCCGGCCGTCCATCGTGGAGGGCATGGCGCTCCCGCTCACCGTGTCACCCCCCGGACCGGGGTGGAAGCCGGTGGGGATGCGGGCCGGGCGGGCTGGCTGGTCTGCAGGGCCGGGCCCCGGCGGGCTGCCGGGGCGGCACCGCGCCAGGCGCCGGGGCCCCGTTTGCCGGGGGCGTCCGGGGCGAGGAGATAGGTGACGACCAGGGCCCGTCCATCGCGTGCGGCCACGGCCGCGTCCACGCGGTGAGCAAGGCCCATTGCCGGGTCGTCGAGTTCGCCGGGCTGCGTGTCGAGTGCGGCGACGAGGTCGTCCTCGGCCTTCTCCAGCGCGCTCTGGGACTCGCGCAGAAGTCCGTGCCAGTGCACGACGTTCGCGGCCTCGCGGTGGGCATGCGGGGCATCCGCCACGGCCTGCTGCAATTCCGCGAGCGTCATGCCGAAGCGGTTCTCTATATGCGCGGTGATCACGCCGCGACGTCGCCATCCATGATGTCGTCGTCGCCTACAGGCACAGCGAATTCCTTTCATTCAGGGGACGTTGGCGCGAGGCGCGGTGCGGAAATCGGCTCCGCCCGGGGCGGCAGGTCAGTGCAGGCAGGTGTAAACGGTGGGATAGACATACGACATGGAGGCCCAGCCGCTGACGCCGCTGGTCTTGTCGTGGACATAAACCCAGCTGCCGCTGATCTTTCCGTGGGTCCACTTGTGCGACTTGTAGAGAATGCCGACGACGGTGGACTTGCCGGAGGCACGGCTGTGGAGGCGGACCGCCGTGGTGTGCATCGTCCACGGACCGGTCTTGTGGCAGGTCGAGGCAGCAGCGACGGTCTGCGGAGCGGCGGCGCTTGCGGCCGGAGCGATGGCGATGGGCAGGGCGACGGCTGCGGTCACGGCTGCGGTGGCGGCAATGCGGGATATGCGCATGGGAATGTACTTCCAGGCGTGTGAGGGAATGCGGGAATGGCCCCGGGCAGATGCCGTGCGGGGTGATTCAAGAGTCCGGAGAATCCCCGGTTTCGCTAACCGGGAATGTGCTGCTATATTCCGGCGGAATTCCACCGAGGGTGCGTGAAGTCGCCAGTGGCACAGGGCTGTTGAGGCGGGCGTGAGCGCGGCCGGTGGCGGGCCGGCGTCTCCTGCATCTGTGCGGGGCGCGCTCGCGCGACCGTGTGTCAGCGGCTTCGGCTGGGCGTGAACGGCGGCTCGGGGGCAGGGCTTGGGGCCGGCGGCGGCGCTATCGGCACCCCGGTGCGAGGGCGGGACCAGTGCCGGTCCCACCACTGGGTGGCCTCCTCGGGCCGGGTGAACCTGCTCTCGCGCAGGGTGTGCGTTCCGGCGGCGAGGTCGGCTGCCTCCACCAGCCCCCTGAACGGCTGCGGATCCCGCTCGTCGACGGCGCGCAGGAGCACCGTCGTCTCAGGGGTATCGGAGAGGTCGTCGGTATAGCTGCACAGGAGCGCGTAGTGATCGCCGTCGCCCGCCAGCCGCCCTTCGAGAGCCACGGTGGTCTCGTCGGCCGCGACGGTGCCCCTGCCGGGCAGCAGGCCGATGCCCTCGCGGGGGCAGCCTCGGGAGATCAGCGCTTTTTAAAGGTGGAGGGGTGAACGCTGACGCATCGACGAAACGGCCCGGCGGCCGCAGCACCCACCTCCGTGCCGCCGTGCACAGCGCCGCGGTCGCGCTGGTGGGCGAGTTCGGCGCCGACCAGGTGGCCCTCCCCGCCGTGGCCCAGCGCGCGGGGATCAACTCCAGCACCCTCTACCGGCGCTGGGGTACGCTCGCCGCACTCCTGGCCGACGTCGCCAAGCACCGCAGCGACGCCGGCGCGCCCCCGCTCGTCGGCGACCTGCGCACCGACCTGGAGAACCAGGCACTCTGGACACTGACGGAGCTCTCCCGGCCCGGTGGCATCGCGTTCTTCCGCGCCGAGGTCGCGCCCGATGTCGACGAGCGCCACGACGGGCTACGTGAATGCCTGCGCAGGGTCAGCGAGCGCTTCCGTCCTGTCCTCGACGCGGCACGGGAGCGCGGCGACGCGCCCCCGTCCCTGGAGCAGGTTCTGGATCGGATCGTTGCGCCGCTCTACTTCCGGGTGGTCTTCTCGATCCCCGGTACGGATGAGGCATACGTCCGCGACCTTGTCGCGGAACTGCCCGGGAAGCTTCAACCTGAGTTGTGAACTTCGCTCGGCTCCTCGCTCCAGCGGAACCCGCCCGGAGCCGCACACACCTCGGGCCCGGGAGGAAGAGGTTACGGAGCACCTGCAGGACAGCCCCATGGCCCCATGCCGTTTCAGAACCTCTCGTCATCTGCCTGATCCGGACGGAACCGGCGGCGGATACCGCGGAGACGGGGCGGGCAAGCCGGCCTGAGGTTAAAATTCAAGCTGAGTGTCTTCCCAACTCACCGGGAATGATCACGGGCCTCAAGGACGAACGTGACCGCGCCCGGCAGAGGCAGGTGGAGCAGAAGGCACGGGATCTGGCTGAGGCTGCCGAACGCGCTACGGATCCGGAACTCCGGCAACGGCTGAAAGACAAAGCCCAACGGCTTCAGGACCAGCAGGAGAGCGCCAAGAAGGCCGGCCCCGAGCAGTAACCGCGAAAAGGGTGCCGCCCGTTCTCGGTGAAGGCCAACGGTCACCGACCAGCGGTGGCGGGTCGGCGCTTGTCATCCCATTTCTGCAGGGCCTCGCGCACCGTGGCGGCCAGGGCGCACTTGCGGGCCGCCACGGTGCGCACGTATGGCTCGGCTCCCTGGAGCAGCCCGGAGCGGGGCAACCGCAGTACCATCGCCTGGTGGCTGCCGGAAGATGAGATATGGCTCCAGGCGTCGAAGCAACGGGCTCCGGCGGCGGGGATATCGTCGCTGTAGGAGCCGTCGGGGTGGGTGCAGCGCCAGTGTGTCTTCTCGGCGCACCGCGAGCAGGCGAGGGTTCCCACCATCCTGGGGAAACGTCGTTGCCACTCCGCGTCCAGTTCGTAGACGTCCTGAGCAAGGGGATGTTCTTGCGGCACCGGCAGCACTTGATACGGAACGCAGCGGACACGTGGATCTCTTTCCTCAGAGGTGCAGCGCGCTCAACCTGGCACCTGTTCGTCGAGCGGAGCTGGAGCCATGCCGACCCACGTCGCCGGCGGTGGAGGCGGGTTCGCCAGCGCGTCAGCTGTGACAGTGCCATCGAAAAGACGGAACGAACACTGCCCGGTGTCAGGCAGCTGGCTGCTGGTCCGGGAGATCTTCTGGATGGGTGTGCCGCTGCAGGTGCACACCCATCGCTATGGCCGCGTACTCGATCTCCCTCTCGATCGCCTGGCTGTAATCCGGCTGGCCATCGCGCGGCCCGGCATGACGGTACAGAGCGCGGGCGATACCTCGGCAAACCAGGCCAACCGGAGAGGTGGGCGGATTGGCGGCCGGGGATACCGGGCGGATGCGGGCCCGCCTGGACAAGTTGTCGCCGGTCTGGGCTGCTGTCACGTCACGGCGTCGGCGAGCATGAAGGCGGCCACGGCCAGCAGGACCACGGCGAAGATGCGCTGCAAGTGGGGCGCGGAGACCTTCACGGCTATGCGCTTTCCGTCCCAGGCGCCCAGGATCGCGGTTCCGACGAACGGGCCGATCAGCGCCCAGTCGACCGAGGCAGCGGTGCCGGAGCGAGTGGCCAGGGAGGCCAGTGAGTTGGCCGTGATGATCAGCAGGCTGGTGCCGACTGCGGCATCCATCTCGAAGGCCAGGACGGTGACCAGGGCGGGGACGGCGAGAAAGCCGCCGCCCACACCGAGCAGTCCGGTCAGCGTGCCGAGTGCGGCACCGGCCCCGGCTGCCTTGCCCGGCCGTACACCGCCGTCTTTGGGGCGGGCGGTGTAAGCGGGCCGGAGCATTTTGATGGCGGAGAGGGCGGCTATGGCGGCGAAGGCGAGGGTGAGGACGGCTTGAGGCAGGTGGGCGGAGGCTGCCCCAGCGACAGCCGCCGGAAGAATCCCGGCGGCTGCGAATGCCGCTCCGGCCTTCCACCGCACCCGCCCGGCCCGGGCGTGCGCGTACAGGGCGGTCAGAGACGTGGCGGTGACGATGATCAGGCTGGCGGTGGTGGCTGAGGCGGGGGTGAAGCCGAGCAGGTAGATCAGGGCGGGCACCGCCAGGACGCTGCCGCCGCCGCCGAGGGCGCCGAGCATCAGGCCGACAACGGCTCCTGCAATCAGGGCCAGGATCAGGGCGGTCACGCTATTCGCCCACTGTGTCTGCTGTCGCCGGCCGACGGCATTGCGGTACCGGTGACCCGGGGGGCCTGTACGGGGCCGAGGCAGCCAAGAGCCTGGCGGTAGAGGAACAAATCACGTGCCTTCTGTGCAGGTGGAGCAAGGGATTCATGACCGGGTGAGGCTCAGGCCCGCGTCGGCGGCCGCTTCGAAGCTGTCATCGATGGCGACGACCTGTCGTCCGGCCGCGTCCAGGAGAGAAGCGGCGATCGCCGCGCGCATCCCGCCGGCGCAGTGCACCCACACCGTGCCGTCCGGCACGTCGCCGACCCGGCCGTGCAGTTCGTGGAGCGGAATGTGCACGGAGCCCTCGATGAAGCCGTTCGCACGTTCGGAATCCCGGCGCACATCCAGCACCACCACGTCCTCGCCGCGCTTGTGTGCAGCGGCGAGGTCGGCGAAGCCGGCGCGGGGGAAAAAGGCGAGCCGTTCGCCCTGACGGACCCAGGCGGCTGGATCACCGGTGGCGGCGGCGGCCGGGCGGTCGATACCGACCCGGGTCAGCTCCCGCTGCGCCTCGGCAATCTGCCCCGGGGTGTCGCCGAGCAGGGTGACCGGCTTGCCCCACGGGATCAGCCAGGCCAGATAGATGGCCAGCTTGCCTGTGCCCTCGAAGTTGAACGATCCGGCCACATGGCCGTCGGCGAAGGCGACCCGGCTGCGCAGGTCCACCACCCACTCACCCGCCGCCAGCCGTTCGGCGATCTGTGCGGCGTCGGCGGGCTCGGGCGGGGCCAGGTCGACGGGCCCGGGTCCGGCGGCGTTGGCCGGGCCCATGTGCGTGTAGTAGGCGGGCACGTTCTCCAGCCCGGCCAGGACCCGCTTCACGAAGTCGTCGACATCCAGGGTGAATGCGTCGTTGCCGGCGCGTTCCTGGCCGATCGTGCTCGCATCGCCCTCGGCTTGGGAGGAGGAGCAGAAGCTGCCGAAACCGTGCGTGGGCAGCACCGGCACCTCGTCGTCGAGTGTCGCCGCCAACCGGTGGACGGAAGCGTGCTGGGCGCGGGCCAATTGCTCGGTCAGCCGCGGGTCCACCAGGTCCGGTCGTCCCACGGAACCGATCAGCAGCGAGCCGCCCGTGAAAGCAGCCACCGGGCTTCCCTCCTCCTCCAGGACGTACGAGGTGTGGTGCGGGGTGTGGCCCGGGGTGGCTATCGCGCGCAGCACCAGGTACTCGTCCACCTCGGACACGTCCCCGTCCGCGACAAGAGTGCGAGGGAAGGAGACTCGGGCCCCGACCGGGACGAGGTAGCGGGCGCCGGTGAGGCGGGCCAGTTCCAGCCCGCCGGTGACGTAGTCGTTGTGCAAGTGCGTCTCCGCCACGTAGGCGATGCGCACCCCTCGCCGCGCGGCGGTGGCGATCACCTGATCGACGTCCCGCGGCGGATCGACCACGACCGCAGCTCGCCGACCCCCTGCCAGATAGCTACGGTTGCCCAGCCCCTCGAACTCCAGGGTGTCGACAAAAAACATGGCGTGAATCCTCTCCGGGCTGGTGTACCCGGTTAATTCCGTTTCGGGAAGCCGCCGCCGAAGCTCCGGAACCGTTGCGCCACTCCGAACCGCTCGCGATATCCGCGGTTCTCATTTCCTGGGACATTGCGCAAACGATCACCGTCTGGAATGGCGGTAGCGAATTTCCCGAAGACTGCGGGCGGACGGCGTATCCGGCCGGCCTCATGCCGGCGGACGTATGCGACGGTTATCTGCCGGTTTCGCTTTCGTCAGCCCTCGCGCACCGCATCTGCGACGCGATCGCCGTTGTTCTCGGCGCTTTCGCTCCCGGGAAGGACGACCGGCAGCCCCGCTGCTTCCCACGCCTCAAGGCCGCCCGCCACGCTGTAGACGGAAGACCGGCCCGCGCGGATCGCCTGCACGCCGCCCTGCGCGCTGCGGTTGCCTGTGCGGCAGACGAAGGCCAGTGGGCCGTCAGGCAGATCCGACAGCGACGCTGGCAATGTGCTGAGCGCGGCGTGGACGGCGCCGGCCGGGTGGCGCGCTGCCCATTCATCGTCTCCACGGACATCGACCAGTGTGAGTTGCCCGTCCTCGGCGCGGCGACGCGCCTCAACAGGAGACAGGTCAGCGGGCATGCGACCGTCGCCGGAACTCAGGCTCTGCGTGGGCAGGACCGTCCGGATCGCCTCGTAGTTCGAGGCATGGACGACGGCTGTCTGCTGTCCCATCATCGGGCAGACATTCATTGCCTCTTCCCAGTGACGGGTGGACTCCCATTCCGCCACGTTGACGAGAGAGAATTTGCTCCCCGGAACGATCGTGCGGAACATGTAAGTCCGAATGAAACCGGGCTGCGCCGCCATCACCTCCGCAGCATCTTGCCATACGGCGAGATAAGAGGCTTCCTTCTCCTCATCGATCTCGATCGGAATGATCACGACGTGGCGATTTTCCATCTGCTGCGTCCTCAAGTATTTCAACTACCGGCATGCCGCTCGATCTGGAGGAATTCCCAACGAATGCGGGAACACGACCGAGTCCTGGAGATACCGGCTTTCAGTTGGGGCCGAAACCATCTGGACGCAGCTTGCACACACGTATCCGCAGGCGACGAATCCTCTTGCTGGACTGGCAAGATGCTCGGCGCGGTCCGGGGCCGTCGGCCGATCGGCGAGCCATCCCCGGCGGCGAGAGCCAGCGCGTCTTGCCAGGACAGCATGAACCGATGCGGCATCCGTGGCGCCGTCGGACGCTGATGGCATGAGCGAGTTCGAGTTGATACGAGATGGTGAACAGGCCTGGGACGTCGTGGTGGTCGGGGGTGGGACCGCCGGCCTTTCCGGGGCTTTGAATCTGGCCCGGGTGCGCCGGTCGGTTCTGGTGATCGACAAGGGTGAGCCCCGCAATGCTCCGGCTGCTGGCGCCCATGGTGTGCTCGGCCGCGAGAGCATCTCTCCTCTGGAGCTACTGCGGCTCGGGCGCGAGGAGGTCGCTTGGTTTGGTCGATGTGCTGCCGGACGTGCCAGGGCTGGCCGAACGGTGGGGGCGGGACGTGCTGCACTGCGTGTACTGCCACGGCTGGGAAGTCCGGGACAAGGTCATCGGAGTGCTCGGCAACTTTCACCAGGCACTGTTGTTCCGTCAGATGTCCAAGGACGTCACGCTGTTCCTGCACACCGCAACGGAACTGACCGACGAACAGTGGGAGCAGCTGGCTGCTCTCGGTGTCGGCGTGGTCGACGGTGAGGCCACCGGGCTCGAGGTCGACAGCCAGGACCAGATGGTGGGCGTGCGGCTGGCGTCGGGAAAGGTGGTGGCGGTCCAGCAACTGGTGGTTGCCCCCCGGTTCCTCGCGCGCGCGGGTTTCCTGCGCGAGCTGGGCGTGACGATGCAGGAACACCCGATGGGCCTGGGGGAGCAGCTCCAGGTGGACGCCTCCGGGTTCACCGGAGTGCAGGGCGTGTGGGCCGCGGGGAACGTCAGCGATGTACTGGCCGGGGTTCCCGCCGCGGCAGCAGCCGGCACCACCGCGGCCGCCGCGATCCACATGGACCTGCTGAAGGCAGACGCGGAAGCCGCCGCCCGTGCGGCGAAGGACGGTGAAGTGTTCAGCGGGGCGCTGGAGGCCGAGGTGTCGCGGCGGGTGCAGGGCAGCCGTGCGCACGGACTGGGCTCCCTCCCCGGCGGGAACTGAGCCCTTACCGCGACCGGGTCAGGTGGCGCGGACCCGGAGGTGGGCCCGTTCTCCCTGGCGTCCAAGCAGGATGAGAAGTTCAACGGCCTGGTCGCCGTCGGCGCCAATCCAGTGCGGCACGTGCGTGTCGAACTCCGCGGCCTCGCCCGGCTTGAGGCTCAGGCTCTGCTCGCCCAGCAGCAGCCTAAGCCGTCCGGCGAGCACATAGAGCCACTCAAAACCGTCGTGAGTCTGCAGCTCCGGCTCGCTCTGGGACGTGGGTGAAATGAGAAGCTTATAAGCTTGGGCGCCGCCAGGATCGCTCAGCGGCACCAACGTCATGCCTCCCCGGGTCACCGGGCGCAGGTGAATGCGCGGGTCTCCCGTACGGGGCGCGCCCACGAGATGGTCGAGGGGCACCGCGTACACCTCAGCGAGTGGCAGCAGCAGCTCCAAAGTCGGCTTGCGACTGCCGCCCTCCAGACGAGACAGCGTGCTCTCGCTGATTCCGGTCCGCTGGCCAAGCTCAGCCAGCGTGATCCCCCGCCGGCGACGCAGCTCCCGCAGACGGGGCCCGACCGCATCCAGAACGTCCTTCTTCGCGCTGTTCACACCCTGATACTGCCCGAACCGGCATGGCCCCTTCCAATTCGAGTTCGAGCAGCAACTGAGCAAGATGTCAGCGAGGCGCAGGGTTTTGTCAGTGCGGAACGGGCCCTTGTGTGACTGCGGCCAACTCAGGCAGCGTCACGATCAGGTCTGCTGCTCTCTTCGGCAGCATGTTCCGGGGTGCTCCAGCGCGATCCGCCGTATCGGGCGAGGGCTTCGGACAGTTCGGTCCGCTGCGCATGCGTCATCGGTCCCAGAACGCAGACCGGAAATGTCCTCACGACCTGGGTGGTCGCGGGAGGGAGCAGCTTCGGGTGGGGCCATCCCGCCGGCGCGTATTCGGCGGGACGGATTTCTGCGCGGACTCCACGAAGAGCGCGGTGAACTGATACGGCCCCCCGATGCGGGATCTCACCGACGGTGACCTTCGCGAGCCGGTCCCAGGTGAACTCTCTACGCCCGGTGGCGTCGGTGGTCACGATGTAGTTCCGGCCGACGTACAAGGTCCAACCCGGCATCCTCTCGGGCAACTGCGCGGCCTTCTTCATGACGTAGGTCTGCGCGGCGAGAAGGGCAACGGGTGCGAGCATCGTGCCACCGATAACGAGACCGAATCCGACCGCGCCGACGGCGTCCGAGATGCTGCACGGCGACAAGGGCTACGACTACGACCCAGCGTCGATGGCTACGAGCACCTGGCATCACACTCCGCATCGCCCGCCGCGAGACCGAGTCCTCCCAGCCGCTGGCCGGCCACCGCCGGGTGGTCGAGCGCACCACGTCCTGGCCTTCCGGCTGCCGTCGCCCGCACCGACGCTACGCGCGCAAACCCGAGCACTTCCTCACCTTCACCGCCGTAGGCGCCAGCCTGATCAACTACCGCCGACTCACCAAGTGGAACGACGCCCAAGGTTGCGCGTGGTCGGCAACTTCTGCTGCGACGATCGCGTCTATCACCTCTGACGGTCCCGCCAGCGGCCAACCTGCTTCGGTGTCCGCTACCCTTCCTCGACCGAGTCCTTTCATCTGTCCCCGGCGGGACCGCCCTCGGTCAGTTCTTCCGCCAGACGGTTCCGCGCGCCTCGTACTCCAGCATCGTCTCCACGCCCGTCGCCACATCCGGCCCGAGTTCGCGGTTGACCAGCCACAAGCCCAGGTCGAGACCCGAGGTGATACCCCCGGCCGTCACAAGATCCCCGTCATCGACCACGCGAGCGTCCTTGACGAGACCGCCCTGTTCCCTCAGATAGTTTTTCGCGCCGTGGTGTGTTGTGCACGGGCGCCCCTTCGTCAGGCCGGCCGCAGACAGAATCACCGCTCCCGTACACAGCGAACTGATCGTCAGCCCTTCACGGGGAGCGGCAGCGAGGGCACGAGGGAGAGTGGCGCCATCGATTTCGGCCCATACGCCGGGACCTTCACGGTGGGCGTAGCCGCCGCCGGGCACGATGACCACGTCCGCCGCTTCCGGCGACCACCGATACTTCACCTCTATGCCCGTGCCGTATCCGCAACGGACCAGCCCAGGCTGTCCCGTCGTGACATACCGGACCTCGATGCCGTTCGGACTGTGCATGGCTGCGGCGGAGAAGACCTCGTACGGGCCGATGCAGTCCATCTCCTCAACACCGTCGAAAATCACGATGTGGACGCGCAGCGCGTCTGTGCGCCGCGTCGAGGCGACTGCTGCGCCATCGTCCAGGGCGGTGGTAGCCAGTGCCCCTGCGGATATGACGCCCGCGGCTGCTGACGTGTGGCGGATGAATTCTCTGCGGTGCATGGATGCGCCTTCCTGTGTGTGCGCCGAGGCGTTGGTATCGGGCCCGCTTGGTGGACCGCCCCCTCCGTAGTGGTCGTTCAGGACGGTCGCAGAGTTCCGGTACGAGGACGTGTTTCCGCAGGGGGCGGTACTTAAGGGCGTGCAGATCATTAACATGCTTTCTTGATCTTGCTGGCTGCGTGGTGGGGTGGCGGCAGACTTTCTCGGGTGTCGGATGATCTTGTGCCTGATGACCTGTGGGAATGTGTGGCTCCGCTGCTGCCGGCTCGTCCGCCGCGGCGTGAGCGGTATCCGGGCCGGTTGCCGGTGGACGACCGGACCGCCCTGCGCGGGATCGTGTACGTCCTGTGTAAGGGTGAGCCGACCTGGCAGAAGCAGACACGGGCCGAGGTCTCGGTGACCGGTACGACCGCTGTGAACATCGACGTCTCCGACGGGTTGGCGAGCTCTCTGATCCCCTTCGCGCTCGTTGTCGTCGGCCTGTCGCTGCTGCCGTTGCTCCTGGTTTTCCGCTCGGTGATCGTCCCGTTGAAGGCCAGTCTGGGCTTCCTGCTGTCGGTGGCCGCCACCTTCGGCGCGGTCGTGGCCGTGTTCCAGTGAGACTGGCTCGCGAGCGCGCTCGGCGTCGCCGAGACCGGTCCGGTGGTCAGCATCCTGCCCATCCTGGCGATGGCAGTGCTGTTCGGACTCGCCATGGACTACGAGGTATTCATGGTCAGCCGCATCCGCGAGGCGCTCGTCCACGGCGCCGCGCCGCCGGAAGCCGTCCTGGCCGGTTCGCGCCATGTCTCCCGCGTGGTCACCGCCGCCGCCCTCATCATGTTCGCGGTGTTCGCGAGCTTCATCCCCGGCGGCAGCACGATGCTGAAGCCGATCGCCTTCGCCCTCGCCGTGGGGGTCTGCATCGACGCCTTCCTCGTCCGGATGACGCTTGTCCCCGCCGTCCTCGCGCTCGTCGGCCGAGCGGGCTGGTGGCTTCCGAAGTGGCTGGACCGGCTGCTGCCCGACCTCGACATCGAGGGCGAACGGCTCACGGCGGATCGGCAGAAAGACGGCACGGACGGTCACGGCCCGACCCTGCCCGTCGCGGTCGGCGCGTCCTCGTGCCTCTCCCCACGCAGGATGTCTTGAGCCATAGCAGCGATCATGTCGAGCTGCGGAGCGGCTGTCCCCAGAGCTCAGGCTGGTGTCCGGGCGGCGGCGGTTCCCGTGGTCAGCGGGCGGTGCGTTGCCGTCGGGAACGCGCCAGCCTCGGCAGGACGGCGAGCAGCAGCAGGCTGTAGTACTGCAGGACGGGTACGGCGAGCGCGATGGCGAAGGCGATGACCAGGGCGAGGATGTTGAGCCAGCTCTCGGTGTACAAGTCCTCGGCCCTCCGGCGGACCGCCGGGCCGTCTTCCTCGAAAAGTGCCGGGGTGGCCTTCAGGATCCTCAGCATCGCGAACCGGCAGACCATGCCGGCCAGGAGGGTCGAGTAGTAGAACGCCGCCACGAATCGGTCGCGGCCGAAGGTGCCGAGCATCTCGGTCGGCAGAGGAAGTACGACGACGGAGAGCAGCCACCCCATGTTCCATATCATCAGGGAGCGGGTGAACTCCGTGACCGATGAGAAGGTCCGGTGGTGTTCCCGCCAGATGTTCGCGATGACCGCGAAGCTGAGCAGGAAGCTCCAGATCTGGTCGAGGTGACCGGTGATCACCTCGCTGGCGCCCTCGTGGGCGGACGCGGCTTCTGGGACGAGGTCCACCAGCGGCAGGATCAGCAGGGTGATGGAGATCGCGGTGACCGCGTCGGTGAAGAGCACCAGGCGCTCCCCCGGGACGCCCCCCTCGGCCCTGTCCGCCGCGGGAACTGACAGCTCTGCCTGGTCGGACCCTTCCGTCCCTGTCTCGCCGATGACACCACTGGCACCCATACGTTTGCACCTCTCTCTTGCCGCCCCGGCGCGCCTGCCGCCGCTGCCGGACGCTGCTGGTCGTGGACGTTCCAGCACACTCTCCACGCTCAAGCCGTTGACCAGCATTGATGGATGAGTCCGGACCAAGTCCTAGACTAGTGGCCTGCGTTCGGGCCACCACCGCTGGACGGCCTCGACGGTTGTCGACGGGCTCACGTTGAAACAGAGCTTCGCACCGGGCGCCAGTTCGTGAGTGATGCCGACCAGGACCTCGAAGAGCGGGGTCAGCGCCGGGTCCAGCCGGATGCCGGCGCCGATCACCACGATGTCGTAGTCCTTCCTGGACAGCGCGGCGCGGTAGACCGCCTCGGCCGTGCGGCCGTAGTCGAGCAGGCAGACGTCGACAGTGAAGCCGAGTTCCTTGAGCCGGGCCCGCCCGGCGGCCACGCCGGCCCGGACCGCTTCGGCGTCGATCTCGGGGAACGCCGCCCGCGACGAGGCCGAGTCGTCCACCAGCGCGGGATCGAGTCCGACAGTGAGCATGGACGGGGACATGCCGTGACCTCCTGTGCATTTGCCTGTGCATTTGCCTTTTCCGGACTGAGGGTAGGCACCGGAGCAGCCATACGGCCCTCCCACACTTCTGGGGTACCGTTCGGCCGGTGAGTTCCCCGGTTGCCCAGCGCGAGACCGTGCGTGACATCGAGGCGATCTGCCGTCTCGACCTCGGCTCCCGGGAGCTGCGACGCCGGATCGCCGAGCGGCTGACGCGGCTCGTCCCGGCCGACTCCTACTGTTTCGGCACGATTGACCCCGCAACGTTGCTGATCACCGACGACGTGAGTGCCGGACTCACGCCGGCCGCCGCCGCAGCCGCCGCGCACAACGAGTACCTGGTGGACGACGTACTGAAGTTCGCGGCGCTCGCCCGCTCCGAGGTGACCGCAGGCACGCTCGGTGCGGCCACCGGCGGTGACCCGGAGTCCAGCCACCGCTACCGGGCCGTGCTCCCGATGATCGACGCGCGGCACGAGCTGCGGGCGAGCTTCGTGGTGGACCGCCGGTGCTGGGGCGCCATCGCCCTGTTCGGCGGCGGTGGGCGTCCCGACTTCACTCCGGTCGACGTCGACGTTCTGCGGCGGCTGTCCGCCCCGGTGGGTGCGGCCCTGCGCCGGGCCGTCCACCGGGCACCCGCCGACGCCGCTCCCGGCCCGGCCGAGGCGGGTGTGCTCCTGCTCGATCAGGACTTGCGGCTGCTCTCGGAGAATCCGGCCGCGAAACTCTGGCGGGACGAGCTGGCCTCGTCCGGGTGGGAGCTGCCCATCGCGGTCCTGGAGGTCGCCGCGCGGGGAAGAGGCGCGGCGCTGCCGGCCTACGGGCGGATCCGTGGCCGGTCGGGCCGGTGGCTCTCGGTCCACGCCTCGCCGATGAGCGGTGGCCCGTACCCGGCGCCCGTCGCCGTGACGGTGCACCCGGCGCCGGCCGCCGACGTGGCCGAGGTGCTGCTGCTCGCGTACGGGCTCACGCCGCGCGAGCGGGACATCCTGGAGCGGGTCGTCGCCGGCCTGCCTTCGCGGGCCATCGCCATGGAACTGCATATCACCACAGCCACCGTGCAGGACCACCTGAAGAGCGTCTTCGCGAAGGCCGGTGTCCGCAGCCGCCGCGAACTCGTAGCGACCATCCTGGACCTGTGAGCGAACCGTTTCCACGGTTCCGCTTGCCGCGATCCAACTCGTCTGAATCCTTTGCCCCGGCCACCGGCTCTTATTGAACGTAAGGGGTTGAGCGGCCATGCGGCCGAAGAGTCGAGGAAGGTGGGAGGACCGTGGCCCAGTTCACCGGGAGCTCATGGCCGGGTGACCAACTCGTCAGCGCCGCACAGCGCGGCGACGAGTCGTCGATCGGAGTGCTGATCTCCGGCGTGTACCCACATGTCCGGCGGTTTGCGTTCTCGCTGTGTGCCAGCAGCCAGGACGCCGAAGACGCGGCGCAGGAGGCGATGATCGTCCTGTTCCGCAGGATCGGAACCCTGAGGGCCACCGCCGCGCTCGCCTCATGGATGTTCCGGATCGTCCGCAACGAGTGCTTGCGGCGCACGCGGAGCCTCGCGCATCGCCCGGACACGGCCGTCGACCCGACCGTGTCCTCGGCCGAGGACGACGTTCTGGGCCGGCTACAGATCGAGCGGCTGGTCGACTTGATCGCATCCCTGCCGGACGATCAGCGCCGCGTCCTGATCATGCGGGACATCCAGGGACTGCCGGGGAAGACCGTCGCCTCGGCGCTCAGGCTGAGTACACCGGCGATGAAGTCCCGGCTGCACCGCGCCCGCCGCGCCGTGCGTGAGGGGCTGGGTGAGCCGGAGTGAGCGCGAACACCTCCCCGACCGGGCCCCGGGGCGTGCTCCTCGTGCACGGTGCCTGGCACAGCGGCAGAGCGTGGGACGGCGTCGCCGCCGGGCTGCGTGCACAGGGCGTTCCCGTGGCCGTCGCCGAGCTGCACCGAGGCTCACTGGCGGGGGACATTGCCGCCGCCCAAGCCGCGCTGGACGACATCGCCGAGTCCGGTCCCGTCATCGCCTGCGGCCACTCCTACGGCGGCGCCGTCATCAGCGGTCTCCCACCGCGGAAGGTGGCACATCTCGTGTACTTGGCCGCGATGATGCCCGATGTCGGCGAGACCAGCTTCGGGCTGCTCGCCCAGGCACCGCCGAGCGACCTGGGCGCGTGCATGATCGGTGACATCACCGGCACCACCACGATCGACCCGACCCGGGCCGGCGAGCTGTTCCACGGCCGGCTCGATACGGACCGGCAATTGCGTCACGTCACCGAGTTGGTCCCCCAGGTCATGGCAGCCGGCCACCAGGCGGCCGTGACCGCGGCCTGGCGCTCACGGCCCAGCACCTACGTCCGCTGCACCGACGACCGGGTCATCCCCCCGGAACTGCAACGCCGCTTCACGCAGCGCGCCACCCACACGGTCGTCCGGGCCGACGCACGCTCCCTGCCGGACATCGACCACGCCATGGAGCAGGCGCGCCGGCAATTCGGCTCCCTCGACCTGCTCTTCCTCAACGCGGGCATCTTCCGGCCCGGCCCGATCGAGTCAACCGACGAAGCCGACTTCGACGCCCTGTTCGACGTCACCGTCAAAGGCAACTTCTTCACCCTGCAAAAGGCGCTCCCGCTCCTCAACGAGGGCGCCTCGGTCGTGTTCACCGTGGGCGCCGGCGAAGGGATCGGCCCCGCCATGACAGCCGCCAAGGGTGCTCTGCTGCCCCTCATGCGGTCCCTCGCGCTCGAACTCGCCCCCCGCCGCATCCGCGTCAACGCCGTCAGCCCAGGGCTGATCAACACCCCTGCCTACAGCAAGATGGACGTCTCCCAGGAAATGATCGACACCTGGGCTCGGGACACCCCGCTCGGCCGCGCCGGTGCTCCCGCAGACATCGCCGAAGCCGTGGCCTTCCTCGCCTCGGACGCAGCTGGCTACATCACCGGTGACAACCTCGTCGTCTCCGGGGGCATCGGTGTTCACGCCCGCGCCTGACGAGTGAGCTGGCCCTGTCCTGGAAGGTCCACCGGGTCCGATGCTCAGGCTGCGGCCCTGGCGAGCCGACGGGCCGTGCGGCAAGCCGGCCGGCCGCCAGGCACCGGACCGCACAGGATGCGGCCTGCCGTGATCCACTTCTCGTGATCGGCCCGCCGCCTTGCCCGTTGCCCCTGCCTGCCCGATAGCCCTGACCGCCTACGAGCGCGAGCGGCTGAAGAAGATGGCCTACGGCCACAAGACCGAGCACCGGATCCGCCAGCGCGCCCAGGTCGTCCTGCTCGCCGCCCGGGGCCGTTCCAACGCCCGTATCGCCCGCGAGATGGGGCTGCACCGGGACACCGTGCGCACCTGGCGCGGCCGCTTCGCCGCACACCGGCTGCCCGCCCTGTCCGACCGCAAGCGCTCCGGGCGCCCGCCCCGCTTCACGCCACTGCAGACCGCCCAGGTCAAGGCCCTGGCCTGCCAACTGCCCCCCGAGAGCGGCACACCGCTGGCACGCTGGTCGGCCCCGGAACTGGCCCGCGAAGTCGTCGCCCGCCACATCGCCCCCACGATCTCCGCCGCGCACCGGCGCTTTCTGATCTGGTCCAGAGCCTGTGTGTGGGGCCGCCTGCACGAAGCGGCCCTGCACAGGCTGGATGACGCCGGCCTCATCGACGTCACCCGCGTCGTCCTCGACACCGCTCACGTCAGGGCGAAAAAAGGGGCGAACACACAGTCCGAGCCCCGTGGACCGAGGCAAGCCGGGTTCCAAGATGCACGTCCTGTCGGATGCGAACGGACTGCCCCTCCTCGTCGGCGTCTCGGCCGGCAACACCCACGACAGCGAAGGACTGAAGCCCATGGTGGTGGGTCACCAAACGAGACACGACCCCGACCGCGGCCGCTGCTTCAAGCCCCAGCGCCTGCATTCGGACAAAGCCTATGACCGGTCCGACCTGCGGAAATGGTTACGCGGCAAGCGCATCGGAGTCCGGATCGCCCGCAAAGGTATCGAGTCCAGCGAACGGCTGGGCCGTCGCAGATGGGTGATCGAGCGGACGATGTCATGGCTGACCGGCTACCGCAGGCTCAGCCCCCGCTATGAGCGCAATCCCCGCAACTACCTGGCCTTCCTCGGTCCCGCCGCAGCCATCTGCTGCGACAAGCGACTCGTCCGCCTCACCACATAGGAC
This sequence comes from Streptomyces pinistramenti, assembly GCF_020564935.1. Taxonomy (GTDB): domain Bacteria; phylum Actinomycetota; class Actinomycetes; order Streptomycetales; family Streptomycetaceae; genus Streptomyces; species Streptomyces pinistramenti. Next base: position 13,954 of record NZ_JAJCXB010000001.1, on the reverse strand, counting down.
ACGGTCTAAGGCGGCGGGCGGAGCGGTTCTCGCTCCCCGGAACATCTCGCTGTGATTCCTCTGGCACCACCGATTCGGTTTCAGAGAGCCGCAGATCAGAAGCTTCGGGAGGGAACGGCCCCAAGTTCAGAGAAGTGGTGCTCCCACAGTTCGTCGATGCTGTGGCCCACGGCCGCTTCGATGCGGTGGTCGAGCGCCGTCAGCGCCTTATTCGGCGGAGCGGACGGGGAGGGCATACGCGGTCAGGATCCCTGGGTGTTCTGACGGCCGGCCTGCGCGGCCAGCAGGTCCTGCAGCCGGTAGGACTTGAGGCGGCACCCGTCGCCGTGGGTGACGTTGCGGGGCGCGATGCCGTGCGGGGACATGAGCCGGGCAAGGCGGACCGGGGTCAACTCGGCGTAATCCCAGCGGCCTTCCGGCTTCCCGGGTATTTCGCGCAGGCAGCCGACAAGGTCGACGGAGGCCAGGGCCTCCGGGCTGCCGACGCACCCGAAGACATACAAAGCCGCCTGCACGATGGACTGCGGGAACACTTCGTCGCCGGGGCAGGACGAAGCGTCCGGGTCCTCGCGGCATGCGCCATCCCGGGTGCCCGCACAGCAGCACCCGGTGGACAGCAGCCGCCGCAGCACAGCTCCCGCGGCCATGCGCTCCACCAGGAGGTCGACGATCCGGTCCAGTTCGTCGACGTCGTCGTCGCTGGGAGCACGCTCCGTCCACTCGGCGAGCTGCCGGTCGAGGGCCTGCACGTCGGCGTGGGTGTCCAGCAGTGCGCGGTGGCGGGGGTTCTCGGTCTGCGGCTCGCCGTCCAGCAAGGTGGCGGCGAGGGCGTCAAGCAGGGAGGGGTACATCAACGGGTTCGGCCCTTCGAAGGTGTCGGTGCAGGTTGGGCGGGGCCGGACGCGACGTGGGACGCCGGTCCGGGGTGAGGCAGGGGGCGCTGCGGGATCAGCTGCGGGGAGCGGGATCTGGCGGCGTGGGTACGGGCGCTCAACGGCCGGCGGTTCATTCCCAGCCGTGCCGCGGTCGTGTCGTAGATGTCATTGCGGGCGCGAGGCCGCACGGCTATCACGTGGATCTCCGTGGCGTGCCGGGACGTTGCCGGGGCCGGCCGCTGCGCGTAGACGATGCGCCACTCCCGGCGTGCGTCGACGAGCAGTTTGCGGTAGCCCGACAGGTCGCCGGTCAGCTTGGTGCCGGAGCTCTGCGCGTTGACGATGTCCTGGAGCTGGGCGAGTGCCAGGTCCCGGATATCGCCGGGGGCGGCCAGGAGGTCGCCCAGCGCCCGCGGGTCGAAGCTGAGGCCGAACACCGGCTTGCCGGCGCTCACTATGCGGCCCCGCCTGTCTCCGGGTCGGCCTCATCCGTTTCGCCGGAGCCGGCGGTGGCCGCGGAGCGAACCGAGGGCTTCGGTCCGGGCAACACTCGGTGGGCGGGCCGGTCCGGGGAGGTCATGCAGGCCGACAGCGGACCCCCCGGCGCCCGGACGACGGCCATGGCGTGGGTGAGGAAGTCCCGGTGCCACACGAGCATGCCGGCAAGGCCGGCGTCGGGTTCCTTGTGCTGCTGGTAGGCCATCCACAGGGCATGCAGCCAGGCCACGACGTCGTCGTGCTCCTGCCACTGCGCGCACCAGGGTGCCGCGGTGGTGACCTCCGCGCCGTAGATCTCCATGAGGAAGTCGTCGACCCAGTCGGTCAGGCTGTCGAGCTCGTCCTCGTACTCCTGGCCCTCCAGCTCCAGGATGGGGCGCGGCTCGGGCGGCGCGGGCTGGCGCGGCAGGCCCCCCGGCCCTGGCATCCCGAACGCCGCGAACGGGGACGGGGACGGTCCCGGCGCAGAGGAGAACGGGTCGGGCTGCCGGTCGGGGCCGGCGCCCCGGTCCATGAGGCTGCGGACGCTGGACTCAAGGGCTTCGAGACCGGAGTCCGGCAGCCGGACGGGCTCCAACTCCCCCTCGTCCGGGGACTCTGTGGATTCGGGCATGAAAGGTCTCCTTGCAGCTGCGGCACGTCTCGGAAAGGCAGCTACAACGATCCTGAGAATCCCCGGTTTCCCTAACAGTGGATCTGCTGCTGTATAGCCCCTGCCGGGTACGGGCAGGCGAATGCGGAAGCCTGCCCGCACGGCGGGAGAGGTCAGGCGGTCAGGGTGAAATCCGCCTGGGACAGGGTCTGCTGCACGGTTTCCGTGAGGCGGTCGGCGGCGATTTCCGCGTAGTGCTTCGTCTTCTCGACGCCGATGAAGTCCCTGCCTTCCAGCAGGGCAGCCACTCCCGTCGATCCGGAGCCCGCGCAAAAGTCCAGCACGGTGCCCTTCTCCGGGCAGATCTTGGTCAGCTCACGCATCACCTCTACGGCTTTTGCGTGATGTGGTGGCGGCCCTTGCCGGACGGCTGCGAGGCCGAGTAAAGCCCCGGCAGGTAGACCGGGTTACGGGATCCGTCGATGGCGCCGTTGCTTGCCCAGACGATGAACTCGCAGTTCTGCGTGAACCGCCCCTTCTGGGGCCTGGCCTGGGGCTTGTGCCAGGCCAGCACACCGCGCCACAGCCATCCGGCCGCCTGGATCGCGTCCGTGGTGACCGGCAGCTGGCGCCAGTCCGTGAACAGCAGCGCGGTCCCGCCGGTCTTCGTCAGCCTGTGCGCCTCGGTCATGATCTGGGTCAGCCAGAAGCCGTAGGAGCGCTGGTCCATGTTCTCGCCCGTGAAATCCGGCAGCGCATGTCCGGCATTCGCAGATGTGTATTTCTGGCGGGCGCTTCGCGTGGTGCGCTCCTTCGCCGTCCGGCCGCCGGAGTTGTAGGGCGGATCGGTGATGACGGAGTCGACGCAGTCATCCGGCAGGCCGGAAAGGACAGAGAGCGCGTCGCCCTGGTGGAGGCAAAAAGGCAAAGAGTTACCTCAGTTCGGTGCGGGTAAGGGAGAGTTCCGGCTCGCGTGTATGCCAGCGGACCGGATCCGGGCATGACGAAGCCGGGGTCCGCGAGGCGGGGCGAGGGAGAACCAAAACAGTAAGCCACGATCCCCGGCTGGGCAGTGTCGTCGCCCCGGATGGGAAGCATTTCGCCCGGTGATTTCTTCAACCGGGGATCGTGGCCTACTGTTTTGGAACTGCCGGAGAACACGATGGCCTTCCCGCCGTTCCTGTGCCCACGAGCCGCCTCCCGGCAGACCCGGCCCGCCGCACCCGTGCGAGCGGCAGCCACCCCGCCACCAGGTCCCGTTCCGCCACCGGCCGCCGCACCGTGGCTGTGCCGCGGGACGTGTCACGCCTGCCCGGTGATTCGCAGCCTCACGTTGAAGGACCCGCTATGCCATCTCCCCGCTCCCGCCTGCCCGATGACCGGTCGGCGGCCGTCCGCTTCACCCCGCCGGAGGGCGGGCCGGGTTGAAGTGGCTTGCCGCCGCCATCGGCCTCGTCTTCCTCGCACCGATCCCCCTCGCCGGCACCGCCCTGGTGATGGCGTCCTCCAGTGAAGCCGCCCAGGCCACGGGTTCCGTCGACTGCCAGGACGGCATCAGCACCGACGCCGTCACCAAGCGGGTGACCGCCGTCCTCGACGGTGCGTCCGGCAAAGACGTGCACATCAAGGGCCTCACCCTGCCCACGGAACAGATCCCCAACGCCCAGACGATCGTGGCCACCGGGGTCAGCCTCGATGTCCCCCCACGCGGCCAGATCGTCGCGCTCGCCACCGCGATGCAGGAATCCCGCCTGCGCAACCTCGCGGCCGGAGACCGCGATTCGCTGGGCCTGTTCCAGCAGCGCCCCTCCCAGGGATGGGGAACCGCCCAGCAGATCCACGACCCGGTCTACGCCAGCGAGCAGTTCTACAAGCACCTGCTGAAGGTGCACGGCTGGCAGCAGATGGCCGTCACCCAGGCCGTCCAGAATTCCGGCTACCCGGACGCGTACGCACAGTGGGAACACCTGGCGAAGGCGCCGCAGAAGGGCGTCACCACCACCCTGCCGAACGCGGGCAAGAACAAGCCCGGCAAGGAATCCGGCACCGGCACGGGGACATCCGGCTGCGGTCCGGCACAGGACCGCTCCGCTTACGGGAAAATCCCCGAAGGCCGCGTGCCGAAGGGGTACACGATCCCCAAGAACGCCGCTCCCAAGGCGCGCGCGGCCATCACGTGGGCCCTGCGCCAGCTCGGCACGCCCTACCAGTGGGGCGGCACCTGCACCAACGCGCACGGCCCGGACCCGATGGGCCGCTGCGACTGCAGCTCGCTGATGCAGCAGGCGTACGCCCACGCCGGCATCACCCTCACCCGCACCACGTACACGCAGGTCAGCGAAGGCAAGTCCGTCTCGACGAAGGCGCTCCAGCCCGGTGACCTGCTCTTCGCCCGCGGCAGCGCCGCCCGCCCCGAGCACGTCGGCATGTACATCGGCGCCGGCCTCGTCGTCGAAGCGCCGCGCACATCGAAGCCGGTCCGGATCACGCCGCTCAAGGACTGGACGGTCCTGGCCGCACGCCGCGTGCTGTAACGCCGCTGCCTGCCCGGACTTCGCGCCGCACGGGTCAGCCGGCCTCCCGGCGCCCCGGGCGCCGCGCCTTCTCTTCTCCCCGTGCCCGCAAGGAGTTTCACCGTACCCATGTCCCTCGCAGACCGCGCCGTCGTCTACCTCGCCTACGACCCCGGCATCTCCCCCAAAAGCGGTGGCCTGCCCGGCCTTTCCGTCCTGAAGAGCGTCGTCAACAGCATCAATCTCTTCGGGATCATCGCCGTGGTCGGTGCTCTTGCCGTCTCGCTCGGCGTGTGGGCCTGGGGCCACCACACGGGCGGCCACCAAGCCGAATCGAGCGGCAAGAAGGGCGCCACCGTCGCCGCCGGCGCCGCCCTCGGGCTGGGCGCCGCCAACGGCGCGGTGGCCTTCTTCTCCGAGCTGGGGTCGCAGGTCCACTAGGACTTGTCCGGCCGATCAGGTTCGGAGCCAGATGGTGAGGGCGGCGGCGGTTGCGGTGCCGAGGTAGACGTAGCCGCGTTTGTCGTAGCGGGTGGCCACTGCTCTGGCGTTCTTCAGCCGGTTGATCGTCCGCTCGACGGTGTTGCGTTTCTTGTACCGCTCTTCGTCGAAGCCGGGTGGCCGTCCGCCGCGTGACCCTTTGCGCAGGCGGGCGGCCTGGCTGTCGGTCTTCTCGGGAATCGTGTGAGGGATGCCCCGGCTCCGCAGGTACTCGTGGCACGGGCCGTTGCTGTGAGCCTTGTCCGCGGCCAGGCTGTCCGGCTTCTTCCGGGGCCGTCCCGGCCCGGTTCGAGGGACGCGGATCTTCTCCAGTACGGGCTTGAACTGGGTACAGTCCGCCTGTTGTCCCGGCGTGACGATGAGGGACAGCGGGCGGCAGCGGCCGTCCGCGCTCAGGTGGAGCTTGGTGGTGAACCCGCCGCGCGAGCGGCCCAGGCCCTCACCTCCCGCACCACCTCCACCAGGCGGGCGACGAGGCTCTGCCACGGCGTCTCGTCCTGGTGTTCTGCCGCTTCGGCCCCCTTTGGGCCGGGGGCCGACGGCGGGTCGGTGCGAGCGCCGGCAGCATGCTGATGCGCGCGGACGACGGTGGAGTCGACCGAGATGTCCCAGTCGACCTCCCCGGCAGCGTCGGCCTTGGCCTGGACCTGCTGGAGCAGGCGTTCCCAGGTTCCGTCGGCCGACCACAGGCGATGGCGTTCATGGACCGTCTTCCACGGGCCGAACCGTTCGGGCAGGTCACGCCACTGCACGCCGGTCCGCACCCGGTGCAAAATCCCGTCGATCACCTGCCGGTGATCCCGCCACCGACCACAACGCCCGTTGCTCACCGGCAGGAACGGCCGCAGCCGTTCCCACTCGGCATCACTCAGATCACCCCGCCCCATGCCCGCATCAACGAACCAGACGCCAGCCAGTCACATGATCGGCCGGACAAGTCCTAGTGGGACGCCCGGACGCCATCGACTCACTTTTCGCCTAGCTTGCTAGGATGCTAGCATCGAGTTTGTGAGTGATGAGGAAGTCAAGCAGTTCAACGTGTACCTGCCGATCGGGCTGATCAAGCGAGTCAAGTACCGCGCCATCGAGTCGGGCATGTCGTTGTCGGCGCTGGTCGCTGACGCCCTGCGTGCCTACCTCGATGACGCTCATGGGCACGCACAGCAGCCGACTGAGAAGGAGACCTGACATGGCGACCGCAGGCATCGAGGCCGTGTTCTTGACGACCCACAACTGGGGTAAGGCGGCGCAGTTCTTCCAGGCGCTGGGGTACGAGCTGGACTTCGCGACGGACCACAACTCCGGCCAGCTGCGCAACGGTGACGGTCCCTACGTGTTCATCGCCGAGGTTCCCAAGGACCAAGAGCCCCAGACGCGGATCGTGCTGAAGGTGCCGGGCGCAGACGCGTTCCGTCCCGGTCCCGTCGCCGAGGTCGTCACGCCATTCGAGGACACCCATTACGGGACCAAGGAGATGACCGTCCGCGACCCGGACGGGCGCCTGTGGAGCCTCCAGGCTCCCGCCAAGAACTGACCGCGACGAAGGGGAACACCATGGCGCACGAGCAGATGCAGGCACCGGACAACACCGCGGTGCGGACCGCCCTCTGGCGGGCGATGCACCTTCAGGTCGACCCGCCCCCGCATGTTATCGAGGACGAGATCGGCCTGCAGCTGGCGGCCCCCGGCGACGACTGGCGCGCCCGCCCGGACATGGACCCGCAGGCCACCAGCGGGTTCCGGGCAGCCATCGTTGCCCGCGCTCGTTTCATCGACGACCTGATCGCTGAGCAGACCGACCAGGGCGTGACCCAGTACGTCATCCTGGGGGCCGGTCTGGACACCTTCGCCCAGCGCAAGCCGGAGCTCGCCTCCCGCCTGCGGATCTTCGAGGTCGACCAGCCCGGCACTCAGGCATGGAAGCGCCACCGCCTGGACGAACTCGGCCACCGCATCCCCGACTGGCTGCACCTGGTGCCGGTCGACTTCGAGGCGCGCGAAGACTGGCTTAAGAAGCTGGCCACGGCTGGCTTCGATGCCAGCCGGCCGGCGGTCATCGTCTCCACCGGCGTCACCATGTACCTCACCAAGGACGCCACTGCGGCCACCCTGCGCCAGATTGCCGGGCTTGCACCCGGCTCGACGCTCGCCATGACCTTCCTGCTGCCGACCGAACTGCTTGACGACGCCGACCGCCCCGGCCTCCAGACGAGCAGGAGAGGCGCGCAAGCATCCGGAACACCGTTCATCAGCTTCTACACCCCGCTCCAGGTGTTGGCACTGGCCCGCGAAGCCGGCTTCGAAGACGCGCGACACGTACCGGGGGCTTTGCTCGCCGAGCGCTACTTCGCCGATCGCACCGACGGTCTCCGCCCGTCAAGCGGAGAGGACCTGCTGCTGGCCACCACCTGACCCCCTCGTTAGGCCTTCTGTTCCAAGAAGCCTCCGGGCCTTGCGGTTCAAAAGCGCTTTTGGTGGCTGAGTGGTGAACGGAGCCACCGCTCCATCAGTTGTCGGAGCCGGTGAGCTGGGCTTCGAGGTCGGGGTCGTCCCGTGTGCGCGTGGGCCGGACCCCTTCGTGACCTGCGGGGGCTAGAAGAGCATGGCCTGTTTTTGCACGGTTGGGGACGCCAGCGGATTGTTCCGCTGGGGTGGCACCTGGCCGGGTGGCCGGGTGTCTACCCGCTTCGTCGCGCCGTGCCGGGCGGCCCTGCGGCCGTCCGGTCTTACCGGTGCTCCACGGGCGTTTTGCGTCTCCCCTCTACCAGGGGCGACGAGTGGTGCGTCTGCTCGGACGGCGTGCTGGGCGATGTTCCGGGCGGCGTTGATGTCCCGGTCGATCGTCAGCCCGCACTTAAGCACCTGCCCGAAGGGCCGCACCTCCGACCCACTACCGTTTTGGTCCCGTATGCGCACCGACTCCTGCCCGTCGCTCTTGAACGGCTTCAGAAGGAGCACCTGCGCTACTGACCTATTTTCCCGGAAAGAGGAGCGGGTAGAGGGATGCCAAACCGCCCAACCCCGTGAAGACGGCATTCCGGTAGACCGCCGCTACAGCGAGCACGGACGCGGCGACTGCCACCTGCACCGGCAGGTCAAGCGCGGGGACTCCGAGAGCAGCAATGACTGCTCCGACGACAGCCACCACCAATTGCGCCGCTTCGAAACGCCTACCAGATGTGCGCACATCCGCAAGGTCGCTCTCGTCTAGGAGGGCGCCAACACGGCCCTCGGCATACCGAATACTGATCTTCATCGCCAACCGGGCTATCTCCCGGGCGCCTTCCTTCGGCTCCACATCGAGCTTGCTCTCGGCAGCCCGCAACGCGTCGGCCACCGCGAACGCGTGCTCACGCATAGCTTTTCGCCGTCGCCAGACGGTGAAACCCGCGGTGCCCCGCATAGCCCGCGCACCGTAGACCCTCGTCACAGCAAAGTGGACACTCGCCAAGTAGTGCCCATCGCGGATGCGCGGAGCACGAACGATCTCTGCACACTGATGGATCAGCTTGGCCCAGACACTCAAGCGCAGAAAAACGCCGGCTTTTAGTTCGCAGAACGACCCGAGGAAGACCGCTACGCGGCGCACGAATAGGAACCCCAGGCCCACCGTCAGGAAAAGGCGGCCTACACGGATCAGAATCGGCCAACTCGAAGAAGAGGCGCCGGACGGCCGACGCAGCATGTAGGCAGGAAACACGGCCAGGGCCAGGTGATTCACCACGCGAGGTAGAAACCACACCACGCAAGCAGTGATAGGAACCATCGCCAAAAAGAACAGAGGCCCGGTGTGATACCGCATCCGCAAAGCCACTCGCAACGGTCCGGACGGCGGGCCGAGTCCTAGAGTATCGGCGTCCTCGCGCAGCTCCTGTATCGCGGCGTCGGCCTGCTTCCGCTGGTGCGCGACGACTCGGGCCTTTATGAGAGCGAACATGACCCGAAGAGTCCCAGAGCACACAGCCATCAGGGACACATTCGCTTGAAGAGCCCAGGAAATGGTGATAGGTCGATCGCTTAACGTCGCATGAACAGCGGTATGATCCGACTGTGCGGGGAACAGGAGTTCCGCACAACAGAGTCGGCCCGCATGGCGAAGATGTCGAGTTCAGGCGACCCGGACGCCGCAGGGTGACCGCGGTCGAGGTCGTCGATGAGACCGAGCCCGGTCGGGTGCCACCCCAGCAGCTGGTAGGTCAGCGCGTTGGGCGCTGGGCGGTGGCATGCAGGAGTCCGCCCGCCGGCCGAAGTGCTCGCCCGCATCGCCGGCGGGCCATAGAGCACCAGCAGGGCGAGGTGACGACCGATCACCTCTCGGAAGTACGGGTCAGCACGCCCACCTCGGCTGACATCAGTTCCGACAGCTGTCGCAGTGAGTTCCGCTCGTCCTCAGTGGTCCCCAGTGACTCATATACCGCCGCATACCGGCCATCAACGCCGGTCACCGTAGCGATCCTCAGAGATCAGGATCTTCATGCCCGGCACGGTACGCGCTCGGCAGCGCGCCGGACAGACCGGTGGATAAGTCCAGAGGTCTACTCCACCGAAGGGGTGGTCCGGCTGGCCCATCCGCCCTCCACCAGCGGGTTCACGCCGGGGCGCGGGCGCGGCCGGGAACCGGCGGGACCGTGGCGTGCCGGGTGCGCCGGGTGGCGGCCGCGGGTCAGATCCATCCCTTGTGGGCGGCGTGCAGGGCGAGTTGGAAGCGGTTGGTGGCGCCGGTGCGCTGGTAGAGCTGAGCCAGGTGGCGCGAGAGGGTGCGGCGGCTGATGCCGAGCAGCTGCGCGATGGTGTCGTCGGTGACGCCGGTGCCCAGCAGTTCCAGGATGCGGCGGTGCGTGGGGCGCAGGGTGGGCGGGATCTGGTCACCGAGGTGCATGGGATACGCGGAGCGCCAGGAGGATTCGAAGAACCCCAGGAGGGCGGAGAGCAGGCTGGAGGGGTGCACCAGCAGCAGCGAGTCGTTGGCCTCCGTCTCGACCGAGGACATCGAGACGATGGCCAGGCGCGGGTCGAAGACGGTGAGTTTGACGGGGACGCTGGTCAGGACCCGGGCCTGCTCACCCGCCGCGATGCACGGCTGGATGTTGGCGGCGTAGTAGGCGCCGTTCTGCACCGCGGCGGCGGAGTACACCACGCGGTAGCGCACGCCGCGTTCGAGGTTGCGGATCTCCAGCGGGTTGGCGCCGCCCCTGGTGTGGTATGGCGGGGAGTCGAAGCGGACGATCTCGCGCTCCGCCGCGCCCTCGAACTGGCGGATGCGGTCGGCGATCCGGGGCCCGCTGACGACCTCGACCAGGTCACCCGTGGCCTGCCGGTGCACGGCCCGCCGGTGGTCGCGGTAGGCGTTGGCGGCCGCCAGGCGGGCCTGCTGGAGTTCCGCGGCCCGCGCGTGGGAGAGCTGGTCGAGCGCGAGGGTGGGTTCCACGGGGGCGAGGCAGGAGTGGTCCGGGCAGCCGGTGGCGGCGAGGCCGCGTTCGATGAGGCGGTCGGCGGCCCGTTCCACCTCGTCGGCCGGGCGGCCCAGGCGGTCCGCGAGTTCGTCGAAGGTGCGGTGGCCGTCGTCGAGCAGCCGCAGCCACACGTCGGCTTCCGCGGGTGTCAGCCCGAGGCGCCGCAGCGATGCCGTCATGTCCGAAGCAGCCACAGAGGTCCCCAGCTCCCGGTGCGGCCCGCGGCGGCGGGCAGGCAGGAACGCGATGCCGGCCGGCGGGACCGGCTGTCGCAGAGGGACACATGCTGCCATGAGCACGCCATCGGGCAAAGGTTCCGCCGGCGCGGGTCCGGCCTGCCGCCGGGGGCGTTCCAGGAGGCCGACGCGGCGGCGGCCCCGGACCGCCGCGGGTGCGCGCGGGCCGGGGACGCCGCCGGGTCGCGGAGCGCCGGGACACCGGTCTCCCGCGCGATGCGGCAGCACTCGGTGGTGGGGATCCCGTACGCCCCCGCTCAGTGGCGCGTGTGCGCCGTCAGCTCAAGCCCCCGTCGTAGTCGGGGAGCTTGAAGCCCTTCTCGTAGTGGCCGCCTTCGAAGTCGGTGCTGCGGTTGCCCACGTTGGCGACGAGCGTGTACCCCTGCCCTTCGAAGGTCTTCCGGCACCCGAGCTTGACCGCGGCCTTGCCGGGACTGTCGCCGTGCGGCTTGAGGCACAGACCGTCCACGGTGTAGCCGGCCGACGTGAGCTGCCTGGTGGTGGAGTCCTTCGAACTCGCGCTGCGGTAGGAGGCGAAGAGGACCGCCGCACCGTGGTCGTGGGCGTACCGCGTGGCCTCCAGGATCGCCTTGATGGGCTGTCCCTCGTCGTAGTGGGTGGCCAGCGAGGTGTTGTCGATGTCCAGGACGACGGCGGGGTGTTCGGCGCTGCCGGCGTCGCCGAGGCGCTGCTCCAGGTAGCTGTGCAGCGACGAGGCGACCGGCGCCACGTCGGCCAGCCACTGGCTCTCGCTCGGCAGTGACCCCGCCGTGGTGGCGGGAGCGGCCACGGCTCCGGCCGGCACCGGGGCGGCGGCGAGGGCGCACATCACGACGCCGACGACGAGGGCGGACTTCCTACCGTGAGCCATGCTGGATCCTCCCGAAGACGAACTGAGGCGGCCGGTCGGCGGGGTGGGGGAGCCGCAGCTGCCCGGCCCGATCTCCCAGGGGCGGGCGCCGCAGCTCCCGCGGTTCTGCGCTTCCCGGGTCCGCGGGACATGTTGTACCCGAGCGGCCCGCCCCGGTGTGGCCAGTTGGTGCCAGTGGCGTCAACGGGCGGCGAAGGGATGAGATCCGGCCAGGCCGTGCGGCTCCGTCAGCGGCGGCAGCCTCCCCTTCGCGCGGATGAACTTCTTGTGAACCCCGTGATGTTCGCTCCGCACACGGCCCGGGGAACGGCAGGCCGCAGTGGCCGGAGGCTCGTCACGAGGCCGGAACCGCACGGAGCCCGATTACCCATTTCACGTATTCTCTGAGAAGTTCAGAGGGTCTCTTGAGGTTGCCGGGGCTGCCTGTGCGTCAAGCTCGCGCAGAGGCCGGTGCGCACCCCGGGTGACCCGCGAGCGCGACGGAGTGTCCGAAAGCCGACGAGGCCGAGGGAGTTCCCCTCGCACCGCGGCGAACGACACGTACTGACGGCACGGAAAAGACCCTCTACCGGTTCGTGCCCTGTCCGAGGAGGAGTGCCCGTTTTGCGAACGGCTCGCCCGTCCACACCTCGCACAGTCCGCGGCCGCCCAGGCGCCGCCGGGCCCCCGGCCCTCGCCGCCGACACCGAAGCACTGCTCCGCGGCGTGGTCGAGCGCTACCGCCCGTCCCTGCTGCGCTACGCGGGCCGCCTCACGCCCGGCGACCCGCACCGCGCCGAGGACATCGTCCAGGAGACGTTCCTGCGCGCCTGGCTCGCCGCCGACCGGCTCGACCTCAGCGAGGGCGCGGCCCCGGACGGCAGCGAAACCCGGCTCGGGCCCTGGCTGTTCACGGTGGCGCACAATCTCGCCGTGGACGCGCACCGCCGCGAGCGGGCCGTACCGGTGGGCCCGGCGCCCACCGAGGTCCTGCTGCACCCGGCAGGCGCGGACATGGCCGACACCGTCATCGACCGCTGTGTCCTGACCCAGGCGCTGCACCGGCTCTCCCCCGAACACCGCGATGTGCTCGTCCACGTCCACCTCATGGGCCGCTCCGGCGCCGAGGCCGCGCAGGCCATGGGGATACCGCGTGGCACGGTCAAGTCGCGCACGCATTACGCTCTGCTCGCGATGCGACGTGAACTCGCCAAGCCCCCGAGGCAATCCGCCCCACCCCCCGGTCTTCCGGGAACGACCACGAGGACAGCCACGAACGCGACGCCCCCTCTCCCCGCCGCCGAAAGCGCCGCCGCATGAACCGCAACGCCGATCCGTTCGCCTTCATCAACGCCCACCAGAACCTCATCTTCACCATCCTCGGCGTGCTCGGGATGCTCCTGCTGCTGTTCCTGCTGATCCGGATTCCGGTACGCCGGGCCGGCGGCTGGAAGGCATCCTGGGCCGCCGTCCGCCGGGAGACGGCGGCCACCGCCCATGCCTTCGGCGCGCCCCTGGCCGCCCTGCGCGAACACCGCAGGGCGCTGCGCCTCCTGACCCGACACCTGCGCTCCCCGCACAGCTGGCGGGACGCCGAACGCGCCGTGACCGCAGCCCGGCAGGCCGCCGCCCGCCAGGTCCCCGCCGACCGCGCCCCGCGGCCGTACGCGGCGCTGGTCGACGACGAATCGGTCACCGTGCTGCTGGCCGGTACGGCGGCGGACGCGCCGGACGCACCCTGGACCGAGGACCTCGCGGACCCGTCCCGCTGGACGGTGCGCCGCCAGGACCTGCCGGCGGTCACGCCGTATCCGGACGACGGCCCGCCGGTGCTCGTCGCGACCGGCTCGACCGGCCGCAGCTGCGTCTTCCTCGACCTGGCCTGCGGCCCCGCCACCACGGCGGTCGAGGGCGACAGCCGGACCGCTCAGGCGCTGGTGCGGGTCCTCGCGGCGCAGCTCGACGCCCGGGTGCCCGACGGGCTGGTGACCGTCGCCGAAGGGGTGCACCCCCGGCATCCCGGCGCTCCGGTACGCGAGGCGTTCCGGGCCGCGCGGGACACCGAGCCGCGGCACGGCATCGCCCCGGTGCTGGTCGCGGCCGAGCTGCCCGACCCGCTGCCCGAGGACTTCGCGACCAGCCCGTCGGGGCCGCCCAGGCCGCGGATCCTGGTGCCCGGCCGCGCGCGCGGGCACACCAGGCGCCTGGTGACCGACCGGCACGGCCGGCTGCTGCTGGCCGGCACCGGGCTGCTGACCGCCGCGAACGCCCTGGGGCGCGCGGTGGCCAAGGCCCTGCCCGACATCCCGCCGGTACTGCCGCCGCCGCCCGCCGGGCAGACGTCCGACGGCCGGCGCGGCGCCGCCTCGCTCTTCGCCGAGGAGGCGTACGAGGAGCCGACCGCGGTGAGCGGCCGGGCCGCGTCCGGCACCCCGG